>JADKDT010000016.1 GCA_016714465.1 Candidatus Brachythrix odensensis
GGCGCCAAACTGGGATCGCTTCGGGATGTTGTGGTCGAGGACATGCAGGCCCAGTCCGAGGGCTTCATCCCGGGTCAGGCCAAAGCCGAGCCGGAATTCCCGGAGGCCGAAATCGCCATCGTCGCGGTCGCGTCCGGCGACGGCATCGAGCGCGCGTTCCGGGATATCGGCGTGCGCATCATCGTCCAGGGCGGCCAAACGATGAACCCAAGCGTTGAGGATTTGCTGCATGCCGCGCAGCGGGCGAACGCGAAAAGCGTCCTGCTGCTGCCGAACAACGGCAATATCGTCATGGCGGCCAATCATGCCGCTGAGCTGGCCGAGTTTCCGATCAAGGTCGTCCCCACCAAGACCATCCCGCAGGGGATCGGTGCGGCGCTGTCATTCAACTTTGAGAAGGACCTCGCCCACAATGCCGAGGCGATGTTGTCCGCCGCCCGCCGGATCATCACCGGCGAGATCACGAAGTCGACCCGGACCGTAACCGTAAACGGTGTCAGCGTGGCGGATGGGCAGACCATTGGCCTGATCGATGACAAGCTCGCGGTTGCGGGTTCCGATGTGCCGTCGACGGTGCTGGCGCTGCTCGAAAAAGCGGAGTCTCGCAAGCATGAGCTCATCACGTTGTACTTTGGCAATGGGATGGGCGAGACCGAGGCGGGCGCCATCGCCGACATGGTTCGCGCGGCATTCCCCGAACAGATCGTCGAACTCTTTGCCGGGCGCCAGCCGCATTACGATTTTGTGATCGGAGTCGAATAGGGCGTGTCGAAGCCCAATACCCGGATCCTCACGGACAGCGCCGCGCTGATTGATCTGCAATGGGCGCGCGAGCGCGGGGTGACGGTGATGCAGCATCGGGTAATCCGCAATGGCGCGACGTTCCTGGATGGCGCCGACCCGTGGCCGGGGCTGGCCGTGCCCGCGCAGGGCGGGGCGGGCGCGGGCGGGCGGGTGGATGCGGCGCCGCTCGAGGACTATGAGAGCGCGTTTCAACAATTGGCGAGCAGTTCCAATGACATCGTGGCGATCCTCAGTTCGGCCGCGATGAGCCCGGCGGTGGCCCGGGCGAGAAAGGCCGCCGCGCCCTTGCACGGATCGCGGGCCATCACGATTGTCGACACGCGCCATGTCGGGCTCGGCGTGGAGATTCTGGTGCGGGCAGCCACCGAACTGGCCGAGCAGGGCGCCGACGCCGAGGCCATTGCGCTGCGGGTGCGCGGTCTGCGTCAGCGCGTCTACGCTGCGTTCGCCAGCGAGGACCTGATGGCGCTCTCGGCGTCAGGCATTTTGCGGCCGGCGCAGGGCCATCTGGGCCGTCTGCTCAACGTTGTGCCGATCATCACGATCGAGGATGGGCGCCTGGCGGCAACCGAAAAGGTGCGCTCGATCGAGCGCGCCCTCGAGCGCCTGTGCGATTTTGGGGCCGAGTTTGAGACCCTCGAAGAGGCCGTTGTGCTGCATGCGGCGCGCGAGCCGGACGCGCGATCGCGCAGTTTGGCCCGCCAGTTGCAGGCCATTCCGGGCGGCGCCGATGTTCGCCTCAGGCAGGCCGGCTACTACCTGAGCGAAGCGCTCGGACCCTCGGGCATCGGGCTTATGATCTATTCCAGCCGCGTGTTGACGGATTAGGAGTCTTTAAGGGCATTCCAACGGCGCGAAGCGCGGGGTTGGGCCTGCCCGGATACCTTAGGATGGCCTCCAGGACACAAAACAACGATGTCATTGTCAAATCTGCAGGAATACCTGCGACCGACCCATCTCGAAGAAGCGCTGCGTCTCATTGGCCGCGCATCGCCTCGAAGCCGTATCGTCGCCGGCGGCACGTGGGTCAGCGCCGAGACGCCCCGTGATCTTGAAGCCGTGGTGGATATTGGCGGGCTGGCCCTGAACGCGATTACCCTCGAGGGCGCGTTCTGGCGCCTGGGCGCGACCGCCAGCCTGCAGGCGCTCATTGAATCGCCGGCGGGAACGACCTTATGCAACGGCGTGCTGGGTGAGGCGGCGATGGCCATGGCTGGCCGCAGCCTGCGTAACCGCGCGACGCTTGGCGGCGCAATCGCCACGGCGGATAGCGTCTCGCCGCTCGTCACGGCCCTGCTGGCCTGCGATGCCGAATTGTCCGTGGCGACACTCAAAAATGACGATCTGGTGATGAAGCGGGTCGGTCTGCGGGCGTTTCTCGGGTATCGGGCTAACCTGCTCGAAGAAGGCGCGCTGATCACAGACATCCGGCTCGGCGTGCCGAGCGCGGATTCCCGCGCCGCCTATGAGCGGGTGGCCCGGACGCCGCGCGACTATCCCATCGTGTGCGCGGTTGCGCGCTGCGCGACTCGGGATGGGATCGCCGGAAATGTCCGGCTCGCCCTCGGGGGCGTGGCGGCAGCGCCAATTCGGATCGAGTTGGCTGAATTTGGCCTGGAGAAAAAGCGCATTGCCGATCACATTGAGCACGCGCTTGGCCACGGACTGGAAGGTCTGGCTCCGGCCGGGGATTGGCTCGGGAGCGCCGACTACAGGCGGGCGATGGCGCGCGAGCTGTCGTTGCGGGCATTGATGCGCTGCGCTACTTGATCCATATCCGGGTCAGCTCGATCTGGTCTCCGATATAGATTCCCCGGGCGTCATACCCGCCCGCGCGCGCAAACGTTTCGGGCCGATACACGACAAGCATGAGGCGGTAAGCGCCCGGTTGTGTGCCCGGATCAATCACGAGCGACCGCGAATCGGCGCGCGTTTCCCCCGCCCGCCAGCCCGATGTCGTACGCCCGGCGGGCGGCATGTCGGATTGGGCGGCCTTTCCACTCCGCGCGTCAAGGAGCTGGATGGAAGCGACAAAATCGCCGTCGACGAGCCGGTTTGCGGACCACTCCAGGTCGACCTGGAGCGCCTCGCCGGGCGCGATCGTCGATGGCGAGATCGCGTAGCGAGCGAGAACGATGCCGGGCTCATACTGAAGCAGGGCGGGTGGATCGCGCCGCGGCATGATCCGCACTGCGCCAAACTGCACGGCGTTTTCACGGCCCGGAACGCCTGAAAGGGCCGCCCGGGCGCCGGAAGCGGCGTCATACAGTCCGACTTCCCAGCGCGTGTTGCGCGGGGCGCGCTCGAAGCCGGATATCTTGAGAGTATAACGGTCGGACCATAGCCTGCCGGGCGGCAACTCGGCGGTGGCGAGCGATCCCTGGCCCGGGTGCATATCGCGCTGGGCGACGATGACGCCGTCTTCGTCGACGAGATGGACAAAGACGCTGTAGTTGACGGCGGGGGTGGCCAACACGCGCCAGTTCAAGCGCAGGGTGATTTCAGCGCCTGGCTCGGCAGCCGTCTCTGCGCCGGCCTCGACCAATTCGATCGCGCCGGCGAAAACGGCGCCAACCGGGACGGCCTGGCGCTCAGTCCAGACCGGAGCGGGTTTCGCATAGGCAGGGATCAAGACCGAGGTTGGCACGACCAGGGCCAGGCAGGCGAGTGCGGACGTGGCGATCAATGGCATGCGCCGGTGCAGCGACCCCAGGCCATAAACCCAGGCCATGCCAAATGCCGCGATGCAGGGGAACATCAGTCGCCCCTGCGAGGCCGGGGTCAATGCCGACCAGCGCAGCAGCCCGATGAAGACGATCAGGGCAAATGCAGCCATGGCGAAGGCCTGGCGCGTTTTCCAGCCGGCAGGGCGGGGCGGCGGGGTCGCTTGTCGGCTATTGCGGGGTCGGACCAGTTTGAGCGCCAATCCAATCCCGGATGCGGCGGTCAAGGCCAGAAGCACGTCGTAGATCCAGGGCGGCATGATCACGTTCAACCCCCCAAACACGCCCCAGAACGCCCAGAAGAAGCCCTCGCGCTCGCTCCAGAGTTTCGTCAGGTCTGCCGGCGGTTCGCGCCGTCCCACCGCGTCGAGGAAGGCTGACCAGCCCAGGACGTCGCCCCCGTATTGAACGACGTTGCGGATATACCACCAGGCGGAGATCGCGGCGGCCACGCCGACCAGGATGACGCCGAAGCGAATGAGCCTGGGCAGGGCGCCGGCAAATCCGTGCAGCCGGGTTTTTAGATCGCCTTCGGACGGCCAGGCCGAAAGCGCACCGGCGACGGCGAAAAGGCCAGCCAAGCCGAGCCCGGAAACTTTGCTCAGCGCGGCGAGCCCTGTCACGGCTCCGGCGATGGCGGCTGATCGCGCATCCCAGCGCCCGAGCCGGATCAGGCGGAGCGCCCACCACAGGCCGGCCGTGCTGAGCGTTACCGCGGCGTTGTCGTTGTTGATCGCGCCGCTGATATAGGCGAACATCGGCACACTGGCGACAAAGGCCATGACCAGCAGCCGGCGGAGCGGCGACGATTCGCGAAATACCTCTGATGCGGCGAGCCATGCCAGGACGACTGTTGCCGTCGACAACAGTATTGATGCCAGGCGGGCGGCGCGCACGGCGAGCGCCGCGCGCGTCCACGGAAATGCATCCGCCGGAGTTTGCAGGATGGCATTGCTGTTGCCGTCCCGTGTGGGCACGCCCATATCAGCGTGCGGATTCAGCCGCCTCAATTCACGCCAATTGCTCGAATCGAAGGGTGCGCTCAGGGCGGCCGAAAATGCGTAGTAAAGCGGGGGCTGACTGCCCTCCTGACGCCAGGGCGCGTCGGCATCCGTTTGATCAGGTCGCTGAACGGGCAATCCTCCGCCGGTGGCAAGCCGTTGAACAAATGGATAGTGCCAGAGCTCGTCCGAGGCCTCAAACAGCGGCGTCGCAAGACTGTAGGCGGTAAAGAGGAAGAAAGAGAGAAGCGCAAGGACGGCGACCCAGCGCCTTTCGGTCATCGCTGCATGCATCAGGCAGTGGCGACGCGACTATGCCGGTCCCTGACCATCGGCGCCTGCGAGCGCAGCCGCGGAAGCCGCGGCTGCCGCGCGGGCCGCATTGTCACGCTCGAGTTTGGCGGCCCCGTTCGTCACCACCGCCATAATGTGGTCGACCTCTTCCTTCAGCCGGTTGAGCGTGTCAAGGGCGTATGTGTCCGCCTCGGTTCGCAGGCGTTCCGAATTCTGGCGGGCCCGGTCCTCGATCGCTCCAGCGCGGCTCTGAGCAATTGACATGATGGCCGTGTCGTCGGCCAGCCGCGACGCCTCGTCTCGAGCGAGGTCGCGAATGCGATCGGCTTCCTCCTTGGCCTGGGCGAGAATCCGATCGTGCTCCTGCTCGATGCGTTGCGCTTTCTTGATTTCCTCAGGGATGGCCAGGACCATTTGATCGATCAATTGAAAACAGCGTTCGGTGTCCACCAGTCGCATCTTCGTGCCTGGGACGCGGCGGCCCTCGAGCAGGATTTCTTCGAGGCGGCGGAGCAGGTGCTGAATGTCCATCGGACGTTATTATCCGTCAACTGAACGAAATCGCAAGGAAGTTACACGTGGCCGGCCCCATATCACGTGGTTCCGACGCGATGGTCCAGGCTTAGCCGGGGCCCATCGCGTCAGAGAGAAATACTAGGCCGAGGCGCCGGAGTACTTCCGCGAACCGGCTTTCCAAACCCGGGTGGCAAACCAGAACCCTGCCACGCCGGCGGCGAGGTAGGCCAGGATCTGCCACAGCTCCAGCTCGCCGCGCAGAGCCTGGAGTGGCACAGTCGTCGCCACCGCAATTGGCACGATAAAGGTGACCAGTATCCGCAGCCAGATCGGGTAGACGGTCGCCGGAAAGCGGCCCGTGTCGAGCAGGGCCTGAAGCAAGGTGACGTTGTTGTCGAACTTGGTGAACCAGAAGGTCAGCGAGATCAGCACGATCCACAGGCTGTAAATCAAGGCCATTCCCGAGATGACCAGCACGACGAAGGACAGCATCGACAGGGCGGTCACGCTCCCGCCCACCATGACCAACCCGCCCGCCAGCAGGGCGATCGAGACGATTATGTTGAAGGCCTGCCACACGACAATGCGCCTGATGCTGACCAGCGCCTGGCTGTTGGCGGGCATGAGGAAGGTGTAGTCGAGGGTGCCTTCGCGAATCCCGCGGTTGAAGAGCTCGGTATTCGGCCAGATCACCATCTGGGCCAACACGTTGATCAGCCGGAAGACGCCCAGCAACATGATCAAGTCGCCGGTGCGCCAGCCGTTGATGTCCTGGGTGTTGGCAAAGATGATGGCCAGGCCGGCCAGATCCCAGCCCAGCCAGAATATGCTGACCACGATGTTGACGACAGTGTCGGCGCGATAGGCCAGGTCCTGTTGCAGGTTAGCCTGGAAGAAGGCTCGGAACACGCGAAAGGTATTCATGTCAGGCCCCCACCGCCGAGTACTTCTTCAGCCCCGCGGTCCACGTCGCGCGGAAGATCACGAACATGACCGCCAGCCAGAAGACCTGCAACCCGAAGTTCAGCGCAATGTCCGCGGGCGTTTGCTTGTTGAGAATGAGTTGGATCGGGAAATACAGCCAGAGCTGCATGGGCGAGAACCGGGCGATGGTCTGGAAGACCCCGGGCAGTAACGACAGGGGCACAAAGGAGCCGCCGAGCATCGCCCCGATCGCCCAATACAACTGATGGATGCTCCAAACCCGAGTGGTCCAGAACGCGATCAGCGTAATCGTGCTGTCTACCAGAAAGCTGAGCATAAAACCGAGAAGGAGGGCCCGGATCGCCAGCAGCGCGCTTTCGGGCGTGATGGTCAGGGCGGGCGAAAGAGGAGAAAGAGCCGATCCAAATCGGCACAAAGATGATTAGCTGCAATACCTTGAACGAGATTGTGTTGACAAGCGTGTTGACCAAGACCGGATGCACGGGCTGGACCAGGTTGTTCGAGAGTGTGCCATCCTGAATCTTGCTGGCGAACAAGTGGATGGTGATGGCGGCCGTGGCGATGTCGACCGGCAGGAGCACAAGATAATAGGCAGCGAAGTCATTGGCCGACATGCCGTTCACGCCGCCCTGGGCGTTGGCGATGGTCGTCCAGACCGACAGATAGACGATCGGAGAGACGAGCCAATAGGCGAGATACCTGAACAGGTTCGCCCGGTATTGCCACTGTTCCGCCCAATTGACTTGCCAGAAGCGCTTGTATATGTTCAGCATGACTACTCGTGGAATGCCCGCTCGATGACGTCCTCGATGGGCGGATCGGTGATGGTGAGGTCCTGGATGTCGTTTTCTGCGAGCAATCGTGCGGTTACGGCCGAGACTTCGGTTGCCGCAACCTGAATATATTGCTTGCCGTCCTCGTTGGGATTCGGCACGGCCTGGCCATACGCGCTGAGATCGCAGGCCTCGCAGTTTTCGATCGCCACCCCAATAATCTTGTAGGGCGCGATGCGGCGGCTCAGGTCGCCCAGCCCGCCATCGTACTTGAGCTGGCCATGATGGATGATGATGATCCGCTCGCACAGCGCAGTGACATCCGCCATGTAGTGGCTCGTCAGCAGGATGGTCGCGCCGCTGCGCCGGTTGTATTCCTTGAGAAAGGCCCGGATCCGAACCTGCGCGCCGACATCCAGCCCGATGGTTGGCTCATCGAGGAAGAGCACCTTGGGCCGGTGGAGCAGGGCGGCCGCAAGTTCGCACTTCATGCGCTCGCCAAGCGAGAGCTGGCGCACGGGCTTGCGCATGATGTCCTTCAGATCGAGCAGATCATTGAGCTCGCCAAAAACGGACTTGTAATCGGTGTCGCTGATCCGATAGATTGCCTGATTGAGCAGAAACGAATCAGCGGCCGGGATGTCCCAAGACAGACGATTGCGCTGGCCCATCACCAGGGTCATGGCGCTGAGAAAGCCCGCCTCGCGATTCCAGGGGGTGTGACCCAGGACGATCGCCTTGCCGCCGGTTGGGTGGAGCAATCCCGACAACATCTTCAATGTTGTTGTCTTTCCAGCCCCGTTCGGGCCGAGGAAGCCGACGATCTCGCCCTGGCCGATGCGAAAACTGACGTTCTGGACGGCTTTGACGTCCTTGTATTTGCGCTTGACAAAGCTCTTGACGGCCGCGCCGAATCCGCCTTCGCGATCGGTCACCTGGTAGGTCTTGGCCAGCCCCTCGACGACGATTGGATCGTCGGCGGCGGGCATATGGGTAGTCATTGGCATCCCTCCGTTGCGAACCCCAACAGAAGAAGATCCCCGGCGAAACGGATCGCCGCCGGCAGATCTGCTCAAATGTTCTGTTGGTTGTCCGTTAGTCGAACAGACGTTCTATTTTACATGCAGAATGTGATAGCGCTGACAGCCAGCGCATACATCACAGGCAAGGGTCAGACAGCGCGGCGCACACGATCCGATCTCCCCAGGCGGGCGCCTTTGCGTTCTGGATCGCCGGTGGGGTCGTAGGCGGCCAGGCCAAAACAGCGCACGGGCACGCTCTTTGCAGTAGCCGCAACGGATGCCAGCAACTCCGCGGTGGGCGGCCAATGAGGAGCCGGCGTATGCGCCCCTGGTACGGCGTCGGTGCCGCATACGTCCATATCGAAATGCAGATACCAGCCGGCCGCCTTTTTGGCGTGCGCTTTGAGCAGCCGGGCGGTCTTGCGTCCGCTGTCGCGCAGCATGTCGGCCGCGTCGAGCCGCGCGATTTTGTGGGCCGTGAGCGCGTCGACCTCCTCGGGATCCAGATCGCTTGCGCCGATCAGGGCAGCCGCAGCCGGCGGGACGGGAACGCGCAGACCGGCTCGCTCGCGCCAATCGTCAAACTCCCAGCCCAGACAGACGGCAAAGGGCATCCCGCCCAGCAATCCCGTCCCGGTCGTCTTCATCGTGTGGATGTCGCCGTGCGCGTCGTACCACACGATCCCGGCCGAACCCAGGGCCCGGGCCACGCCGCCAGAGGGCCCAACGCAGCCAGTGCAATTTCCCTCCATCACGATGGGAAATTCCCCGCGGCCGATCGCGTCGGCCACCGCGTCGCTGACACGGGCCGACAGGTAGCCGAGGTTGTTGATCGTGTCGCGCTCGCGCTTGGCCCGCGGAAGTTCGACCGTGATCGGTTTTCCGACGCGGTGCCCGCGGGAGCGCAATGCTGTCTCGAGGCCCGCGTCAAGGAATGCCTGGGGGCCCTTAGCCCCGCCCCAGCGCGCCACATCGTTTGAGTAGGGGAGAGAAATGAGGGCGATTTTCATAGGCCCATGTTAGCGCGAAATCGATCGGATTTCGGCCTGAAGGTGAGCGCCCGCTCAGGATCTGCTGAGCGTTCTGCGTGATCTAATGCGCTGTACATTTAAGGCTCTCAAAACAATACAACCCGAATGAAGGGAATGTTTCCGAGTTCATATCGCCTGGCCCCAGCATACGCCGGGGCGGGGAAATCAACTCGGGAGTCAGTGTTGTGTGTGGCTACAGGCTTCAGGAGAAAACTCATGACTTGGTCGTTTCGAATTGCTCAGATCGCCGGCATCAATATTCGGGTTCACGTTACCTTCTTTCTGATCCTCGCCCTTGGCGCGATCCAATGGGGCGGGCAGGGCGGCGGGCTGGATGGCGCCTTGTTTGGAGTAGTGCTCATGTTGCTTCTGTTCACCTGTGTGACGCTGCATGAGCTCGGCCACAGCATCGTTGCGAACCGGTTGGGCGTCCCGCAAGCGAGATTGTTCTGCTTCCGCTCGGCGGCGTGGCGGTGATGAACAAACAGCCCGGAAAAGCCGATCCATGAGTCCCTCATTTCGATTGCGGGTCCGCTTGTCAATGTTGTGATTGCGCTGCTGTTGGCGATCCCAGTCGGGGCCCAGGTCCGAATGTCCCCTCCTGGACGGGCGTGGTCTGCTCCCTGAGACCGTCAATGATCCGTCCCTCAACACCCTGCTGTTCTGGCTCTTCTCGGCCAATATCAGCCTGGTGGTCTTCAACTTGATTCCGGCCTTTCCACTTGATGGCGGCCGCATCCTGCGATCGCTGCTCGCCCTGGCCATTGGCTATCCGCGGGCAACCCGCATCGCCATTGCGATTGGCCAGACAATTGCAATCGGTTTGGGCGTGTTCGGTGTTCTCAGCGGCAATCTGGTGTTGGCCCTCATCGCGGTGTTCATCTTCTTTGGCGCGGGGCAGGAGGTGATGTCGGGCCGGGCGCAACTCTCGCGCGGTATTTTTGACACGCGCAAGATCGGGGATGCCTACAACAAGCATGCCCTCACCCTGGCGATGGGTGACAAAGTCAGCGCGGTCGTTGACTTCATCCTCACCAGTTATCAGCCTGATTTCGTCGTGCTGCAGGGCGCAAAGCCGATCGGTATTGTTACCCGCGACGATGTCATCCGGTCCCTGGCCAAACTCGACTACGATGCCTTCGTCACCGAGGTGATGAAGCGCGAAATGGTCTCGCTTGACGCAGACAAGTCCCTCGACGAGGCCCGGACCCTTTTGCATGAGCAGGGCGCTCGCGTAGCGCTGGTGATGGCGCAGCGGCGAGTATCTTGGCCTGGTGAGCCTGGAGGACATTCAGGAGGCCATGGCGGTTCTGACTTTCGTGCAGTACCGCGACAAGCGCAAGACAGCTCCGGCGGGTTGACTGCGCCAATTGTTATAATGTCATGACAACTTCGGAGGGGATCCTTTGGGCGACTGACACATGACAACATCAGGATTTCAGGGCTTTGGCCGCTGGGCGGGGACGGCCGAGGTGTTCTCGGGCGAAGGCGCATTTTTGGGCAACGGCGCCGACACCCGCTTCGTGCGACAGGTCGAGGACGGGCGGACTCGTATCGATGTGTCGTTTGTCGGGCCGTTCAAGCATAGCGGCCATTACTTCATTTCCGATCGGGGTGATCACCGACTCTATCAGGGCCCATGCAATGTCGGTTATGCGGAGGCGCTGGCGCCCGGTCTTGTGGATGCGAACGCCTATTGGCCGGACCTCGGAATGAGCCAGCGCTTCTTTCTGATGAACTTGCCTGACGGCCAAACCCAACTCTCGCTGGCTCTCATGTCCCGAGGCGAGCGGCTGCTGTATGTTGTCGTGGGCCAGAACGACCGGGTGTCGGATGAAGGTCCCGCGCCTTCGCCTTCGCTGGTGAGCGGTTCGTCTTACGACTTTGCGGGCGATCCGGCGGCCGGGCGGGGGAGTCTGTTGCTGCATCGGCCGGGCGTGTGGACGGGCACGCTGGCGGCCGTCGGCGCCGACCGCTCCGATCTTGGGGCGCTCGCGGTGGAGGAAAGTATTGGCCGGGATCTCGCAATGGCGACATCTGGTTCGCGCTTCGACCCGCATCCGCGTGCCTGGACGATGCGCTGCAATGGTTGGGAGGCCTATACCGTGAGCTCAACCGCCGTCGCCGGGAGCTACAGCTTGAGCGGTGGGCGCGCCTCGTCCGGCCATTTCCATCACCTCGAGGCGGGGCTGCGCGTGTGGCGTCGCGAAGTCGTCGCCCATGACGGCGCGCAGAAGGCTGTTGTCCGTGTTTGGTACCGCGGCAACGCCCGGGTCGGGGCGGAGTTCGGGGTGTTACGGTTCTTGGCGCCGGATTGAAACGTTGATAACGTTGAACGTTTATAACGTGTATAAGGTTGGTAACGTTATCAACGTTATCAACGTTATCAACGTTATCAACGTTATCAACGCTCTCAACGCTATCTATGACAAAATGACAAACCAATCAGCATTCCGCGGGGCCTGGCTCGTAAGCGAGTATGTTTACAACTCCGACGGCGCCTTCGCTGGAATTGTCCGGCAGCGGCGCGAGCTGCGCCGCAGGCAGGATGGCGATCTGGATGTCGTTCAGCATTGCGTGCCCGGCCCGGAGTTGGCCGGGCATCCGATGGGGGAGTTCAGCGGCGAGCGCGTTTTTTTGCTGCGCACGGAGGGTCGATTCAGGCGCTATCTTGGTCCCGATGTCATCGGCTCCGGCCTGGGCTGGGGCGCGGGCGCGCTGACGGGCCGCGGCGTGTGGCCGCGGTTTGGCCACAACTTCACGTCTTTTTCGGTCATACCGGCCCCCGACCGGCAAATCACCGGCGGGCAATTCTTCAATGCGGGTGAGCGAATCGCCAATATCATGGGCCTTGCCGTACCGGAAACCGACGGCGCGGACTATCCCACTTTTGAAGGCCCGACCTGGCCGGCAGAGATGGCGAGCCAGTGGTGTGGACTGCGCCGGCGGATCGACGGCTCGGGCGCGCTGCTCGATGAGACCTTCGTTGCGCGTGACTACGATGGTTCGTCAGGCTATCGTGAGCCCGATTTCGAGGTTTCCCTTCTTGCGCGGGGTCCGCGAATTGAGATTGGCGGCACAGTCATGGGCATTGCCAAGCGCTCAGGCTGGATGATCGAGGGCACAGGTGTGGCCGGGCCGGATATGCTCGAGTTCTTCGACGTCTTCGACCCGCTGGGCGGTCACGTCATCAGTGTGCGGCGCTGGTCGCGCGACGAGGCGCTCCGCCTGGTCGAGATCGTCCTGTTGAAAGAGGCGCGAGCGGCCGCTGGGGTATAAAGGCGCGATGTCTGCATCACTCTCAACGATCATGACGGCGCGCACGCTGCGCTGGTCGTCCTGTCTGAATGTCCGCGACCTTGGGGGCTTGCCTCTCGTGAGCGGTGGTCGCACGCGCTTTGGAGCAATTGTGCGGGCCGATGGGCTGTTCCGGCTTAGCCCGACTGGCCTTGAGCAAGTCCGCGCCTATGGCATCCGCACGGTCATCGATCTGCGCTACCCCGACGAGCTCGCCCGCCGGCCGAATCCGTACAGCCCGCTTTCGGACGGTGGCGTGACGCTCGTGCACGCTTCGATGATGGACATGGACAACGCTGCGATCGTCAGCCTCGATCGGCAGCACCTGCCCTGGCTGGATTGGAATGTTGAAATGCTGCGTCTGGCCCGGCCGCAGATCCTGACCATTCTGCGCACCCTGGCGTATGCAAGCCCGGGCGGATCGATCTACCATTGCCACGCCGGGAAGGATCGGACAGGTCTGCTCTCCATCCTGATCGAGTCGCTGGTGGGTGTCGAGGACCATGCCATCGCCGACGACTATGTTGCCTCAAACGAGAACCTCAAGCACGTCTACGCCGAGATCCTGGCCCAATACCCGGCTGGCTCGGCCGAGCGCACTCGGCTTGAGACCGACATGCCTTGCCGGGCTGAGACCGTCCACGCGACGCTGGCGCACCTGCGCGCGGGACACGGCGGGGTGGAAGCTTATCTCCTCGAAATCGGCCTTGAACCCCACGCGATTGTGGCGCTGCGAGCGCGTTTGGCGGCGCAGGAATGACGTCAGGAATGCCTGCTATGGCCTCCATCGTCGAGGTCGGCCCGCGGGATGGGTTCCAGATGGAGACGACCTTCATCCCGACCGACCTCAAGGTTGACGTGATCAACCGCATCGCGCGGGCCGGGGTACGCAAAATCGAAGCCACCTCGTTTGTCAATCCCAAGGTCATCCCCCAGATGGCCGATTCGGATGAAGTGATGTCCCGGATCGAGCGCTTTCCCGGAGTCGAATATGCCGCCTTGATCCCAAATGCGCGCGGCGCGCGCAGGGCGATCAAGGCTGGGGTCGGAAGTCTGCGTCTGGTGGTGTGCTGCACCGAGACCTACAACCAGCGGAATGTCGGGATGAGCGTGGGCCAGTCGGTTGAACAGGCCCGCGAGATTCTCGAGATCGCGGCCGGCGCTGGCGTGCGGGCCGAGGTGACCCTGGCCCTGGCCTTTGGCTGCCCATTTGAAGGCTTTGTGCCCGAAGAGCGGGTCGTGGCGCTGGCGCGCGCGTTTGCCGAGATGGGGTTGCGGGAAATCTGCATCGCCGACTCGATCGGTGTCGCGAATCCGCGCCAGATGCGGCGAATGATGACGCGCCTGCAGGCGGAAGTCGGCGAGCGCGCCCATCTCTCTTCATCTGCATGACACGCGCGGGCTGGGCCTGGCCAATGTCGTGGCTGCGCTGGAGTGTGGGATTGATACGTTTGACGCTTCGCTGGGCGGGCTGGGTGGATGCCCGATCATGGTCGGGGGCACGGGCAATATCCCAACCGAGGGCGTGGTCAACTTATGCGAGGAGCTTGGGGTCGCAACTGGCATCGACATCGGCGCAATTCAGGCCGCCGCCCGGCTGCTGCAGAACTTTCTGGGCCGTGAGTTGCCAAGCCCGGTGCTCAAATCCGGAACGCGAAACCAGCTTTTCGAGCGAATCGGCCAAATGTTATAATGTCATGACATTTGGCGACCATGCACTTTCCCGCACGCGTCACCCTGATTGAGGTCGGTCCCCGCGACGGCTGGCAGGCCGAGTCCATCCTAATCTCAACGCCGGACAAGATCGCCCTGATCGACGGATTGTCGGCGAGCGGATTACGGGCCATTCAGGTCACCTCGTTTGTGAGCCCGGTCCGCGTGCCGCAAATGGCCGATGCCGAAGCGGTCTGCGCAGGCATTGCGCGCAGGCCTGGCGTCGAATACTCCGGCCTGGCCCTGAACCTGCGCGGCGTAGAGCGCGCCGCTGGCGCGCGGCTTGACAAAGTCGACATCAGCTCGAGCGCGTCGGACACTCACAGCCGCCGTAACACAGGAATGGGTCTGGAAGACGCAGCGCGCGAGGTGCATGCGATGGCCGCGCGGGCACGCGCGCTCGGTTTGCGCGTCCGCGCAGGCGTGCAATGCGCGTTTGGCTGCGCTTACGAGGGTGGGGTTGATCCCCAGCGCGTGCTGAATCTCCTCCGTGGGCTCGTTGCCTGCGAGGTTGAGGAGGTGCTCCTGGCGGATTCAACGGGGATGGCCAACCCGGCCCAGATCAGCAGGATGCTCGAGGCCGCCCTTCCGATTCTCGGCGAGATCCCCTTGGTGCTGCATCTGCACGACACGCGCGGGATGGGACTGGCAAACGTCATGGCCGCACTGGAGCAAGGGGTCTCCCGGTTTGACACCGCTTTTGGCGGGCTGGGCGGTTGTCCGTTTATCCCGGGTGCGAGCGGTAACATCGCGACCGAGGACACCCTGCATATGCTCGCGGAGATGCAAATCGCGACGGGTGTGCGCCTGGCGGCTGTAGCCGCGGTGTCAGCGCGAATGGCGCTGTTGTTGGGCCGGGCGCTGCCAGGCAAACGGAATCATCTTGCGTTGCAGCCGGAGGCGCCCTAAAGCATGTCAAATCCATCGGGCGCCGTGCGAGGTCTGACCGTGGCCGAGAAGATCATTTCGGCCCATGCGGGCCGCGCCGTGCGCGCCGGCGAGCTCGTGATCGCGCGCATCGACGGTGTGATGGCCACAGACGCGACCGGGCCGCTGGCCATTGTTGCTTTTAGCGAGATGGGCGGCAAACGGGTGTGGGATCCGGCGAAGGTATCCCTGATCCTCGACCACGCCGCCCCCGCGCCCAATGAGCGGGTGAGCAATCTGCACGGCATGATGCGGGCATTCGCCCGCGAACAAGGCTGCCACTTCTACGACATCGGCGCAGGGATCTGTCACCAGCTCATGGTCGAGAACGAGCATGTGCGCCCGGGCGACCTCTTCCTTGGCGCCGACTCGCACACCCCGACCTATGGCGCGCTCAACGCCTTCGCGTGCGGGGTGGGCAGCACCGATCTGGCCGGCGCGCTGCTGACCGGCAGGACCTGGCTCAAGGTCCCGGAAACCATCCGAATCAACCTGGTCGGCCGCATGCCATCGGGTGTGACGGCCAAGGATGTCGCGCTGAAGTTGGTCGGGTTGATCGGCGCGGAGGGCGCAAATTACCGGGCGGTCGAATTCGCCGGACCGGCGATCCGGGAGATGAGCCTGTCGCCGCGCATGACGTTGGCCAACCTGGCCAGCGAGATGGGGGCCAAGACGGGGCTGGTGGATCCGGCCGGATTAACGCTGCCCTATGACTTCGTGCCGACCAGTCCAGATCCGGACGCCGAATACTGCGTCATTCATTCCGTCGACATTGGCGATCTGAGGCCGCAGGTGGCCCGGCCACATTCGCCCGGGAACGTGAGCCCGATCGATGATGTGCTTGGAGTCCGGATCGACGCGGGCTTTATCGGATCGTGCACCAATGCCCGGCTGGATGATCTGCGCGCCGCGGCCCGCATTCTGCGCGGGCGCCGTCTGGCTGCCGGTGTGCGCCTGATCATTGCTCCGGTATCGCGGCGGGTCTTCAACCATGCGCTGGCGGATGGCACGATCGCGGCCTTGAGCGAGGCTGGCGCGACCTTTATCCCGGCTGGATGCGGGCCCTGCGTCGGCACCCATGAGGGTGTGCCGGGCGACGGAGAAGTGGTGATTTCGACGGCCAACCGGAATTACCAGGGTCGGATGGGGAACCCCAATGCCCAGATCTATCTGGCTTCGCCGGCCGTCGTCGCCGCGAGTGTGCTAGCCGGCGCCATTGCCGATCCGGCCGTGGTGGCGCCATGACGGCGCCACCATCCGGCGACGCCGCGTTGCGTGGCGTCGCGCATGTCTATGACCTCGACGACATCGACACCGATCGGATCATCCCGGGGAAACGAACCAAGACCCTGGTGGTGGCGGATATGGCGCGTTATGCGCTCGAGGACCTTGACCCGGGGTTCGCGCGGCGTGCGCAAGCCGGGGACATCCTGGTCGTCGGGCGGAATTTTGGATGCGGCTCGTCGCGTGAGCAGGCGCCGATGGCGCTCAAGGCGGCCGGCATGGCGCTGGTGATCGGGCGATCGTTCGCCCGGATCTTCTATCGCAACGCGATCAACATCGGGCTCCCCGTGCTTGAAATTGGCGACCGCCCCCACGCAATCGCGACGGGGCATACGCTTGAGGTCGATGCGGAGGCCGGAAGGATCTCTGATCTCAGCGACGGTATGACGTATTCCGCCTCGCAATTGCCGCGGGTGATGCTTGACATTCTGCGCGGGGGCGGACTGGTGAACTATTTGGTCAAGTATGGCAACTATCGGCTGCTTGGGCAGCCAGGAGAGGATTCATGAGCAGCGTTAGTGACATGCAAGGCACGTTCGATTACGGCCAGCCCATCCCCGGCATGCGTGAATGGGTGAAGCCGTATCAAGTCTTTATGGGCCGCTGGGAGGGCCTTTGCAAGACCTTCAGCCCGGAAGGCGTGTTTCTCGAATCCACAGCGGTGCATATGAACGTGCATTGGTCGGGTCCGGACACATGGCATTTGCACGAAGAATTTGACAATTTGTACGGCGTTGGCCCGCAGGTCTATCACAGTGACTTCAAGGTTGTCGGCAAGAATTGCTTTGCCGAAAACGCCATGATCAAGGTGATCGGCACGGGGATCACCGCCTACAACTACAACTTCATCATCGACAGCGCCGTGACTCGCAGCATGGTCTACAACAACCACTACTTTTTGGATGCCAATACGCGCAGGATCATGACCCACAAACTGCGGGATGGCAAGACAACGGTCTTTCAAATTCAGGACTTTGTGCGGGTGGGGTAGGGGCGCCTGCAATGACGCTGCCCTTGAGCGGACTCCGCGTGCTGGAGTTCACCCACGCCATCATGGGCCCTGCCTGCGGCCTGGTTCTGGCCGATCTCGGGGCTGAAGTAATCCGAGTCGAGAAGACCCCGGACGGCGACGACACCCGCCGGCTCAAAGGCTTTGGCACGGGCTACTACCCATTCTTCAATCGCAACAAGAAGAGTGTGGTGGTTGATCTGAAGTCCGATGGCGGCCGCGAGATCGTCGAACGCCTGGTTCTGTCCGCCGATGCGCTGATTGAGAACTTCGCGCCCGGAACGATGGATCGTCTTGGTCTGGGATATGCCGCGACGCGCGCCGTGAATCCGCGCCTGATCTATTGCGCCCTCAAGGGCTTCCTCAGCGGTCCGTACGAGGCGCGTGTGGCCCTGGACGAGGTTGCCCAAATGATGAGCGGGTTGGCCTACATGACCGGGCCGGTCGGCCAGCCATTGCGCGCGGGCGCGTCGGTGATCGACATCATGGGCGCCACGTATGGGGCGATGGCCGTAATCCTGGCGCTGCGCGAACGCGACACAACCGGCCAGGGGCAGCTTGTCCAAAGTGGGCTGTTTGAGACCGCCGCATTTGTGATGGGCCATCACATGGCCTATGCCGCGCTGTCGAGCGAACCGATTCCGCCCATGCCGGCCAGGGTGAGCGCCTGGAGCATCTACCGTGTCTTCGCCTGTGCCGGAGGTGAGCAGATTTTTGTCGGGGTGACGAGCGACAAACACTGGCGCGCGTTCTGCGGCGTGTTCGGTCAGGAAGACCTGGGCGCGGATCCGCGACTGAGCAGCAACAACGATCGCATCCGCGAGCGGGCGTGGCTGTTGCCCAGGATCGAAATGCTGTTCGCGACGATGACCCGTGCCGAGGCGCTGGAAGCCTGCGGGCGGGCTGGCATTCCTTTCGCTCCGGTCGCCCGGCCGGAAGACCTTTTCGACGACCCGCATTTGAACGCGGGGGGGTATCTCGTGGAGACTGAAGTGGCCGAGGGTGTGCGGGCGAAATTGCCGCGCCTGCCCATGGCGATGGCGGCGCAACGCCCGGACCGCGGAAGCGACCCGCCCGGGATCGGCGCTGACACGCGCGATGTCTTGGCGAGCTTGGGCTACGGCGTTGAGGCAATCGATGCTTTGGCTGCAAGTGGGGCAATCAGGGTGACAGGCGATCAGGCCAGTCCTGAAAGGGGAGAATAGGCAACATGCTTGATCTGCTGGTGAAGAATGTCCGCATCGCGCGACCCAACAAGCGCGGGCTCAAAAAAGTCGATCTTGGAATCCAGGGTGGCCGTTTTGTCCGGATCGAACCTGCCATCCCCGATAGCGATGCAAAGCGCGTCCACGACGCGCACGGTCTGCTCGGCTTTCCCGGCGCCATCGACGCCCACACCCATGTCGGGATCTACCGGCATCCGCACGAGGATGCGCCGAGCGAGTCGGCGGCAGCCGCATCCGGCGGGGTGACGGCGCTGCTGACCTATGTCCGGACAGGCAGCCTGTATCTCAACATGGGCGGCTCGGAGCGCACTTTCTTCCCGGAGTTGCTGCGCCAATCGCGAGGGCGCTATCACGTCGACTATGGCTATCACGTGTCGCCGATCGAGGGCGGGCAGATCGCCGAGATGGATTACCTGCTCAAGCAGGGCGCGCCCAACTTTGGCGAAGTATTCATGTTCTACGGCCTGCACGGGCTGCACGGCGTGAGCGACACCCAGTCGCGCTGGCTGATGCTGAATGAGGGCGATCACTATGACCTCGCCCATTTCGATTTCATATGCCGCGAGGCTGCCCGCCTGCAGGACAAATACCCGGCGCTTGCGCCCTACATCCAAGTCAGCTTTCACTGCGAGACGCCGGAGATCCTGCGGGCCTATGAACACCGCATAAGGACCGAGGCGAAGTTGGACGGGCTGAAGGGCTATAGCGCGGCCAGGCCACCGCACAGCGAGGCGATTGCCATCTCGATCGTCGGGGCGATGGCCCATGCGGCCGGGCTCAAGCGGGTCAACATTCTGCACATCACCTCGCGCGAGGCGATGGATGCCGCCCTGGCCTGTCGGACCGCTTACCCAGATGTGGACTTTGGTTTCGAGACGACGGCCGGCCATCTATTGCTCGACACCGACTGCGCTCAGGGCGCGCTGGCCAAGGTCAATCCGCCCATTCGATCGCGGGCCGATGTCGAGTACCTTTGGGAGCGGGTCAAGGACGGCACGCTCGAATGGGTGATCACCGACCACGCCAATTGCCCGCTCGATCAGAAGGTGGACGCCGCCGACGCAGACAACGTGTGGAAGGCCAAGGCCGGTTTTGGCGGGACGGAATTCCTGCTGCCGGGAATCTACAGCGAGGCCACCAGGCGCGGTCTGTCGCCCAATCGGGTGGCCGAGCTGGTGAGCTGGGTACCCTCGCGCCGCTTTGGGGTGCTGAACAAGGGCGACATCGCCGAGGGCTTTGACGCCGACCTGGCGCTGCTCGATCCGAACGAGACCTGGACGGTCCGCGCGGCGGACTCGCTCTCGCAGCAGGGCTATACGCCGTTTGAAGGGCTGGCGCTAAAGGGGCGAGTCAAGACCACCTTCCTGCGTGGGCGCAAGGTCTTCGATGGCGGCAAGATCGCGGGCGGCATGTCCGGGCGCTATCTCAAGCGGCCATGCGCGTGAGCGCCCCCTTTGCGCGTTTGCACCACAAAGGCACAAAGACACAAAGGACTCCACTTGCTTTCTTTGTGCCTTTGTGCCTTTGTGCCTTTGTGGTGAAATACCTGATTGTCCGCGAGGAGCCCCATGAGTGAATCCCTTCTTCATAACTACGCTGGCGTCTTCGACGGCCGGATCGGCTTCGGCAAACGCGCGGCCATTCTCGTCATCGATTTCATCCGGGCCTACACTACGCCCGGAGCGCCGCTGTATGCGGCCCCGGTGGTTGAGGCGGTGCGTGAGACCGTGGACGTGCTGGCGGCTGCCCGGCGCGACGGGGTGCTGCTGGTGGTCTACACCCGGGTGATCTACAGCCCGAGCGGCATCGACGGCGGCATCTTCGTGCAGAAGGTGCCGGTGCTGCGCACGATGGTCGAGGGCGAACCGCTGGCTGAGATCGTGCCCGAACTGCCGCCAGCTGCGACGGACGTCATCCTCAACAAGCAGTACGCCAGCGCCTTCTTCGGCACGTCGCTGGCGGCGATGCTGACCGCCCAGGGCGTGGACACCGTCATCATCACCGGTTGTTCGACCAGTGGCTGTGTGCGGGCGACGGCGGTGGACGGGATGCAATACGGTTTCCGAGTCATCGTCCCGCGCGAATGCGTCGGCGACCGGCGCGTGGAACCGCACGAGGCGAATCTGTTTGACATCAATTCGAAGTATGGCGATGTGGTCTCGCGCGCGGAGACGCTCGCCTGGTTGGAGGCATTGCCATCGTCACCTTGATCGTCATTGATGGGCTGCGGCCCGACGCCATCGATGCGGCAGATTGCCCCAATCTGCGCGGGCTGCGCGCGCGCAGCGCCAGCACGATGCAGGCCCGCACGGTCATGCCATCGATCACACTGCCCTGCCACATGAGCCTGTTTCACTCGGTGCCGCCGACGCGGCATGGCATTACGACAAACACCTGGTCGCCGATGGCCCGCCCGATCCCGGGCATCGTCGACGCGGCGCATGGCTTTGGGCGAAGGTCGGCGATGTTCTTCAATTGGGAAACGCTGCGCGACCTCGCCCGCCCTGAGAAGCAGGCATTCTCGTTCTTCACTTATCACAACTACGACCCGCACTCGGATCAGGCTGTGGCTGATGCCGCGGCGGTGTGGATCCCCCGCCAGGACCTTGACTTTGCCTTTGTCTATCTTGGGATGGTCGATGAGATGGGTCATCGCCACGGCTGGATGCACGACGGTTACCTGCGCCAGGTCGAGCTGACCGATATGGCGCTTGGCGACGGTGCTGGCAGCCTTGCCGCAGGATGGCCATGTGCTGCTGCAGTCGGATCACGGCGGCCACGATCGCAGTCATGGCACCGAGCTTGATGCGGACATGCTGATCCCGTGGATGCTGGCGGGCCCTGGGATCAATATCGGCCAGGAGCTGGGCGATCCCGTCAGCATCCTTGACACCGCCCCGACCCTGGCCAAGCTGCTCGAGGTCGATCCCCCGCGCGACTGGGAAGGTCGTGTTGTGGAAGAAGCTTGGGCCGCTGAAAAATGACGATGAGGCATGACGAACGACGAAAACTATGAAAGCACTTGACGGACTCCGGATGATCGACCTGACCCACATGCTGAGTGGGCCGTACTGCGGCATGCTGCTGGCCGACCTGGGGGTGGAGACGATCAAGGTCGAGCCGCCTGGCAGCGGCGAGGGCACCCGTCGGCTGCTGGCAGGAGACGCGCGCTACCACCGGGACGGCATGAACGCTTACTTTCTCACCCTTAATCGGAACAAGAAAAGCGTGACGATGAATCTCAAGTCGTCCGAAGGGCTGGCGTTGTTCTACGAGCTCGTCCGCGACGTCGATATCGTACTGGACAACTTCAGCGCCGGGGTGACCGATCGACTCAAGATCGGGCACGCCCATCTGGCCGCGATCAACCCGCGCATCATCACCTGCACCATTACCGGCTTTGGCGAGAGCGGGCCGGCCCGCGACTGGCCGGCCTTCGACATGGTCGCCCAGGCCATGGGTGGCGGCATGACCCTGACGGGTAAGCCGGGCGAACCCCAACGCAGCGGCATCCCCATCGGCGACCTGGGCGGCGGGCTGATGGGCGTGATCGGCATCCTGAGCGCGGTCGTCGCGCGGGCGACGACGGGCCGCGGTCAGCACGTCGATGTCTCGATGCTCGACGCGCAGCTCAGCCTGCAGAACTACGTGGCAACGATGTATGCAATGTCGGGGGTTGTGCCGGCCGCCGACGCAAACGAGCATCCGGTTCATGTGCCCTACAACACGTTTCCCACGGAGGACGGGCACATCATCATCGCCATCATCACCGACGACTTCTGGAAAACCTGATGACCGTTGTGCCCTTGCCCGAGCTGGACACCGAGGAGCACCACACCGCGGCCGGCCGGCGGCGCAGCCGGACCCGGATCAATCAGCGCCTGGCCGAGGTCTTTCAGACCGGGACCAAGGCGCATTGGCTCGAGCGCCTGCGCGCGGCCCGCATTCCCTGCGCGCCGGTCAACACGGTCGCCGACGCCGTCGAGCAGCCTCAGACACTTGCCCGCAACATGATGGTCGACGTGAACCTGTTGACTGGTGAAACGGTTCGGATGCCGGGAAACCCGATCAAGCTGTCCGAGACCAACGCAGAAACGTATTCACCTCCCCCTCGGCTGGGGGCGGACACGGACGAGGTGCTGACGACGTTGCTGGGAAAGAATGAGGCGCAGCTGTCCCGGCTGCGCGAATTGGGGGCGATCTAGCCGATAGTCACCGGAAAGGATCTGCCCAGGCGAAGCCGGAGCCGATCCTTTCCCAATACCTTACAACCATGCGGACCCTTCAACACGTCAACCCCTCTGGCACCCGAGTGTTCTTCGGCACGCTCACCGGCGGTGAGAGTCTGCACGAGGCATTCACCGAGATCGTCCAGACCAAATGGATCAAGGCCGCGACGATTGAAATGCTGGGCGGGCTGAGCGAGGTCGAGTTCACCGAATACGACTTCGTAAATGAAAGCCGCCGGCCGGCCCTGCGGTTTGAGCGGGCGATGGAGATCGTCAACGGGCATGCAACGGTCTCGCTGTTGGACGGCAAGCCGCACGTTCATATCCATCTGGCGCTGTCATTCCGCGATCCGGACGCGCCGCATGGGATCGCGGTGATCGGCGGGCACTGCGCCTCCGCCCGCGCCTTCGCGGTCGAGTTCGTGCTCACCGCCTACGACGGCGCGCCGGTCAGCCGCGGGCTGGACGCTGCGACGGGGTTGCAGTTGTGGGAAATGGGGGAAAGCGTCTGACTCACGAATTCGCAATCTATCCGCAGATTTCGCAGATTTCCGCTGATTCCTGTTACCTGTTCGTGCGGCCCATATTCGAATTGGCGGAAATCTGCGTAATCTGCGGATAAATCCTGCGCTGAAGCGGCAGACATTCCTGGATCAGCACGGGCTTTCGCTGTTTGTCACAGATTACGCAGATTCGCGCAGATTCGATAGTTCATTTACCAGTGCTTCAAGGGGCACGATCCGCGTCTCGCCCGTCGCCCGAAGACGAAGCTCGGCGCCGCCCGACTGAATCGAGCGCTCTGACACGGTGAGCCGTATCGGCATTCCCATGAGGTCGGCGTCGGCGAACTTGACCCCCGGGCTGGCCTCGCGGTCGTCGAAAAGAACCTCAATCCCCGCCGAAATGAGTTTCGCATAGGCAGTTTCGGCGTGGGCCTTCGCCTCGGCTGACTTGCCAAGCCCGACCAGGTGCACGGCGTATGGGGCGACCTGGGGCGGGAGCATCAGCCCGCGATCATCGCGGAAGCGCTCGGCCAGGCAGGCCAGCAGGCGGCTGATCCCGATCCCATACGAGCCCATGATGAGCGGCTGCTGCTGGCCTGCTTCGTCGGTGAACGTCGCGCCCATGGCCGCGCTATAGCGCGTGCCGAGCTGGAAGATGTTGCCGACTTCGATCCCGCGCTTGAGCTCGAGCGCCTGGCCGCAGACGGGGCAGGGCGCGCCTTCGTAGACCACGGCGACCGGGCCGACCGCGTCGGGGGTGTAGTCCCTGCCACAGCGCATATTCAGCAGGTGATGGCCCGCCTCGTTGGCGCCGGCCACCAGCCCATCGGCGGCGGCGACGAGATCGTCTGCGACAACCACCATTCGGGCGCGATCGACTCCAATGGGTGAGGCGTAGCCGGCACCGCGCCTGCGGCGGTGATCTCCTCGGTGGTAGCGGTCCTAAGGCGCGCGCGCCCGCCAGGCGCTGGACCTGGGTGTCGTTGGCGTCGTGGTCACCCCCGCACAAGGGCCATGACGACCTTGCCCGGGCCGGCATCATAGTCGGCCCAGTAGAAGACCGCTTTGGCGGTCGCTCGTGCGTCGATGCCCAGAAATGCGGCGAGCTCGGCGATCGTCTTCGCCGCGGAGTGGCCACCTTTATCAGCTCGCCACCAGGCGTGGCGAACGCGTCTTTCCTGAACTGGGCCACCTCGCGGTTTGCGGCCTTGCCGCAGCCCGGGCAGACAGCCAGGGTGTCTTCGCCGATCGGGCTGAGATACATGAACTCGTGGGCGACTTTGCCGCCCATCATCCCCACGTCGCTGCTGACGTCGATGACGGGCAGCCCCAGCCGGGCGAAGATTCGGTGATAGGCCAGGCGATGGGCTTCGTATTGCTTCTCGAGGCCTTCCCAGGTCGCGTCAAATGAATACGAGTCCTTCATCGTGAACTCGCGGGTCCGGATCAGACCGCCGCGCGGGCGGGGCTCATCGCGGAACTTGGTCTGGATGTGATAGGCCAGCATCGGGAGCTGACGATACGAGGTGATGTCGGTCTGGGCGATGGCCGTCATCGGCTCCTCGTGGGTCATGGCCAGGGCGAGGTCGTGCCCGCGCCGGTCGACGGCCCGGAGCAGCTCATCGCCGACAGTCGCCCAGCGGCCCGAGCGCCGCCACAGCTCGCCCGGGTGGACAACGGGCATCAGCAACTCCTCGCCCCCAATGGCGTTCATCTCCTCGCGCACCACGGCTTCGATCTTGCGAATGGCGCGCAGCCCGAGGGGCAGGTAGGAGAAGATGCCGGCGCCGAGCTGGCGGACATAGCCGGCCCGCAGCAGGAGTTGATGCGAGACGACTTCGGATTCGGCCGGGGCGGCGCGCAGGGTGGCGCCGAGGTGTATTGAGAGACGCATGAAGCGTTAACTCTCCCCATGCACCGTTCGCGCATGGCTCTCGTGCAACGCCCGCCATACCCGCTCGGGCGTCAGGGGCAGGCTGCGCATGCGCACGCCGGTGGCATGCGCGAGCGCATTGACCAGCGCCGGGGCCACCCCGTCAATCGGGATCTCGGCCACGGCCTTGGCCCCATATGGCCCTGAGGGCTCATAGGTCTGGACCAGGATCGTCTGCAGCTCCGGGATCTCATCCGCGGCGTAGATCCGATACGGCCCGAGGCGCGTATTCAGCAGGCGCCCCTCCGCGTTATAGACCATTTCCTCCGAATGCCCATAGCCCAACGCTTGTACATTTCCACCTTCAACCTGACCCGTCGCCGTGGCGGGATTGATCGCCACCCCGCAGTCAACGGCCATCGCCATCCGGGTGACGGCGATCTCGCCGGTCCGGATGTCGACCTCGCACTCCACAAACTGGGCGGCGAAGGGCGGCGGCGACTCGTAGCTCATGTGCGAGGCGGTCGCCATGATCTGGTGCTGGTTCTCCTGATGGGTCGCGCTGAGGGCCACGTGGGCGAGCGACAGCCGGCGACCGTCCGGCGCGATCACCTCGCGCCCGCGCAGGGTCAGCGCGGCCGCCTCGACCGGCGCGCCCGCGGCCTCCGCTACGAGCCGATCGCCATCGCTGCGCTTGCCAGCGTTGAACATGCCCGTCGCGTGGGCGCGAATCTGCTCGCCGATCTGCTCGGCGGCCTTCTTGGCCGCGCCACCGGTGATATAGGTCGTCGATGACGCATAGGCGCCCGTGTCAAACGGGGTGAAGTCGGTGTCGCTCGAGTACATGATCACGTCCTCGAGCGGCACGCCCAACGTCTCGGCCACGATCTGCCCGATCACGGTGTCGCTGCCCGTCCCGATATCGGTCCCGCCGACCAGGACGTTGAACGAGCCGTCGTCGTTCATCTTGATCGAGGCCGCGCCCATGTCGAGCCCGGCGATGGCAGTCCCGTGCATCACATACGCGCAGCCCACCCCGCGCCGGATATGCGGGCGGTCCGAATCCAGCCGGCGCGCGTCGCGGCCGTCCCAGCCGATGGCGGCCATGCCTTGCTGGAAGCATTCTTCTGTTGCGCTGCTCTTGATCGTCTGCTCGAAGCCCTCGCGGCCCTCGCCGAGCGCCTTGGCCAGGGGCAGGGCATCCCCGACCCGGATCCAATTCTTGCGCCGCAGCTCGATCGGATCAATCCCCATCTGAATCGCCGCTTCATCGACGATGCACTCCAGCCCGAATAGGGCCTGCGGCGCGCCATACCCGCGGAAAGCCCCCGGCACGGGTTTGTTCGTATACGCGATATCGCACTTGTATTCCGCGTTGTAGCAACGATACGAGCTGCTCCCGCGCAGGCCGGTGACCGACTGCACGGTCAGGCCGTGGGTGCCGTACGCGCCCGTGTCGGCGACAACCGTATGTCGGAAACCATGCATAAGCGGCGCGCCGCCGGCTGGATCGTGCTTGAACCCGATCTTGAACACCATTCGCTGCGGGTGGCGCGAGCGGGCTGAGGTGAACTCCTCTTCTCGGGTCAGTTCAAAGCGCACCGGCCGACTCGTCGCCAGGGTCAGAAGCGCGCACAAGTCCTCGATCAGCATCTCCTGCTTGCCGCCAAAGCCGCCGCCGATGCGGGGTTTGACCACCCGGATCTTCTTGACGGGCAGGCCGATGAGCGGCGACAGCATGCGCCGCACGTGGAAGGGCACCTGGGTGCTGGTCCGCACGACCAGTCGGTCGTCCTCATCGAACCAGGTCATGCAGATGTGCGGCTCGATGCTGGCCTGCTGCACCTGATGCACCCGATACTCGCGCTCAATCACGAAGTCGCTCTCGGCGAAGGCCTTGTCCGGGTCGCCGGCCTTGCCGTGCACCTGGGCGACCAGATTGCGCTTGGCGTCGCGGATCGCGACTGCATCCGGCTCGTCGTGGATGATCGGCGCGCCGGGGGCGAGGGCCTCGTCGGCGTCAAAGACGGCCGGCAGAATGGCGTAGTCGACCTCGATCAGTGCACAGGCTTGCCGGGCGATGTCATAGCTCTCGGCGGCGACGACCGCCACCCGGTCGCCGACATGACGGACCTTGTTGTCCAGGCTGACCTGATCCCACGGCGGCGGATTGGGGTAGGACTGCCCACCGCTGGCGTAGATCACACGTTTGACATTCTTGTAGGTCAATACCGCGTGCACGCCGGGCAGGGCCAGGGCCGCGTCGGTCCGGATGTCGGTGATCCGGGCATGGGCGTGCGGGCTGGTCAGCATGGCGGCGTAGAGCATCCCGGGCAGAACCATGTCGTCGACAAAGGCGGGCTTGCCCTGGGCGAGTTTGCTGGCGTCGACCTTGCGCTCGGGCTTGCCGACCACCGAGGTGGCGCTGTCGTCGGCCACCGTGAGGTCCACCTCGACCCGGGTCTGGGTCGCCGTGCGCGTTCCATCCTGCCCCCCATTGGCGGAGGGGCCGGGCCCCCAACTTGTGTCACCGACCGACGGGTTGGCAATGACGCGGTGATACAACGGAAATCCGCCATCACCAGGTTCGGCCGCGCCGCGCATGGCCCGGGCGGCGTTGAGGATGGCCTGCACGGGTTTGAGATACCCGGTGCAGCGGCATAGCACGCCCGAGATCGCGTCGCGGACCTGGGCCTCGGTCGGGTCGGGCACCTGGTCGAGCAGGGCCTTGGCGGCCAGGATCTGGGCGGGCGTGCAGTACCCGCACTGGATGGCCCCGTTGTCGACAAAGGCATCCTGCAATGCGCTGAGCTGCAGCCGGTTGCCCAGGCTCTCGACGGTGGTGATCTCGGCGCCATCGGCCTGGGGGGCGAGCATGACGCAGGTGTTGGTGATCGACGCGCGGACGTCGGTCGCCGAGCGCATGAGCACTCCGCACGCGCCGCAATCACCGCTCTCGCAGCCATGCTTGACGCTGAAGTAGCCCTCGCGGCGCAGGGCCGTCATCAGGGACTCGCCGGGGGAGACGGCCAGATCGCGAACCTGGCCGTTGATGTTGACGTGGATGATCATGACTAAGGTGATTGTCTCAAAGAACAAACGGCAGGAAGGCTTTTGTCCGCGCCTGATAGGCGGAATAGGCAGGATAGCGGCCCAGGCTGCGCGCGATGCGGCGCATGTTGGGCACCCAGAAGAAAACGATGAAGGCGGCCAGGACGAGCACCGGCAGCCAGTGCATCGCGAGCAAGGCGAAGCCGAGATAGATCATGCCTTCGCCCAGGTAGTTGATGTGCCGCACCCGTGCGAACAGACCGTCCTCGATCAACACACCTGGCCGCACGGCCAGGGCCACATGCTTCTGCATATCCGATGCGAAATGCAGCATGGTGCCCGTGACATTCAGCGCCACCGACAGCCCGAGCAGCCAGGCCGGGGCCTGGACATCCTGCCAGGCGATGAGGACGGGCGCGATCCAATACAGCGACAGCGCGCCCCAGATAACGAGTCCGTAGCCAAGCCCGGTCGGCTGCTCCCACTGCCGGTCACCGAAGACGCGGCTCTTGAGCGCCCAAAGCAAGCCATACGTGCCGTGCAACCCGAGATAGACCCACAACGTGACGCTGGTCCAACGCCCGAACACGGCCATCATCGCCAGGACAAAAAGCCCGGTCGCCATTTTATGGCTGTCGATGAAGTGCTTCTGTTTCATGGACGGTCAGGGAAGCCCGCGACGAGCGCAACGATGACGATTCCGATGATCGCCCCGACCTCTGTGCTGGCCATGTCTAGGTCCTGTACTTGCCGTTGATCGTCACGTAATCGTGGGACATGTCGCAGGTCCACACCGTGGCCTGCGCGCTGCCGAGGCCGAGGTCGAGCCGAATGGACACGTCATGCGGTTGCATGGCCTCGGTCGCCTCGGCATCGGAGTAGGCGGTGGGCGTGCCGTTGCGGAATACCTTGACCCCGCTGAACCAAAGTGACATCTTGTCCGGATCAACGTCCTCGCCACTGTAGCCGGCTGCGGCCACGATCCGACCCCAGTTTGCATCGCCGCCGTAAAAGGCAGTTTTGACCAGGGGCGACACGGCGATGGTCCGCCCGACCTTGCGCGCTTGCGCCTCGCTCTTTGCGCCCGTGACGTCGATGGTGATGAACTTGGTCGCGCCTTCGCCATCCCGCGCGATCTGACGGGCCAGGCTCACGCACACTTCGGTCAGGGCGGCTTCGAACGCGACCGCCGTTGGGCCGCGCCGTATCTTCGCGCCGCTGGCGCCATTGGCCAGCACCAGCAGGGTGTCATTTGTGCTGGTGTCGCCGTCGACGCTGATGCTGTTGAAGGAACGGACCGTCGCCCGGCGGGTCATCTGCTGCAGCAGCGCCGCCGGCACATCCGCATCGGTGACGATCGCGCCAAGCATCGTGGCCATGTTCGGATGAATCATCCCCGAGCCCTTGGCGATCCCGACAATGCTGAAGGCGTCTCGGTCGACCCGGGCCGTTTTGGGGACCAGATCGGTGGTCATGATGGCGCCGGCCGCGGCCGTGAGTCCGTCCAACGAGAGCGCCTGAGACGCTTCGGCGACGCCGGCGGCGACTTTGTCCATCGGCAACTGCGCCCCGATCACCCCGGTTGACATGACCAGCACCTGCGACGCCTTCACTTTGAGCGCCTTCGCCGCCAGGCGGGCCGTCGTTTCCGCGTTGCGTTTCCCCTGCGCGCCGGTGCAGGCATTGGCGCAGCCGGCGTTGATGACGATTGCCCGAAATGCATTCGGGTCCGCAGCCATCTGGGCCATCCCGCGCAGGACCGGCGCGGCCTTGGCCCGGTTCGTCGTGAAGACCGCCGCGCCCGCGCAGGGCAGATCGCTGACGATCATCGCCACGTCGGGCTTGCCGTTCTTCTTGATTTTGGCGGCGACCCCGGACGCGCTAAAACCGACGGGCAGGCTGGTCAGGACGGGGATTTCGGGTGCGATTTCTTGGGATGTGGTCATTTTCGTTTCGAGGTATCAGTTGTAGGGCGCGGGCCCAAGCGTGACATCGTCGATAAAGAGGCTGCTGCGCAGGCTGGCGTCTGTGGCAACCTCGATCCTGAGCGTTACCGACTGATTCGCATAGGCCTTGAGGTCAACGATCTGTTGGCGCCATCCGTCGGTCCGGGTGGCCGCGCACAGTCCATAGGCGAGCACGGAATTGCCGTTTGCGCGGATGGTCACGCTGTCCCATTTGCAGTTGGTCTCTTCGCTCTGAATCCATTGCCAGTAAATCAGGTACGGGGCCTGGGAGGTGACGCGCACAGTCTGTTCCAATGTGTCGATTTCACGGTGAATGTACCCAAGCCAGACGGCCTGCGAACCGCTTCGAGGCGCGACGCCCAATCCGTCTGGGATTTGACTGATTAGCGCGTAGCCGTTATTCGAAGACTCTCGCCACGCCGCATGCCCGCTTTCGAAGTCCCCATTCCCGACCGCCGGGGCCGCCGCACGGGAACTTGCGCTGGCGACTGTGGCGGCCGCGTTGACAATCCCCGCTCCGCACAGATTGGCTCCGCAGGGGGTGCCCGATCCAAACGGCGTCGCCGTCTGGCGCAAAACGTCTGCAACTCGTTCTGCGTTCAGCCCGGGATTGGCCGAGAGCATGAGCGATACGATCCCGGCGACCAGCGGTGTGGCCATGCTCGTGCCCTGGTAGTAGGCGTAAGATGAACCGCCCGGGGTGGTCTTCCCGCGTTTAACGTCGACAGGATGCCCTTTGCCTGACCGAAGTCGCGGGTGTTGCCGCCTGGCGCGCTGATTGTCACCCGGCTGCCGTAATTGCTGTAAAACGCCCGATTGCCCGTGTGGTCCGTCGCGCCAACAGCGATGACACCGGGGCAATTCGCGGGGGTCTCTCCGCTCGCGTTTTGGTTTGAGTTGCCGGCCGCCACCACCACGATGCTTCCGGCTGCGGTGACGTCTCGCACGGCGGATTCGAGGGGGCCGCCGCATGTGCCGGGGCCACCCAGGCTCATATTGAGGACCCTCGCCGGCGTGCGATTGAGCGGCACGCTCGGCACGCTCAGCCCGGCTGCCCAACGTACGGCATCCACCACGTCGGATGTATATCCGCCGCATTTGCCGAGCACCCGCACCGGCAGCAGCTTCGACTTCCAATTCACCCCTGCGACGCCCAGTCCGTTGTTGCCGGACGCGCCGACGATGCCGGCGACGTGGGTGCCATGCCACGAACTGTCGGCCGCCCCGCAGCCAAAATATGGCGAGCCGGGCGTCGCGTTCTCTGCCGACGTGACCCAGTCCCCAGGATCGCTCGGATCGGGGTCGCGCCCATTCCCATCATTGCCCGCCGACGGGTCGGTGACAAAGTCATAGCCGTCGAGGAAGCGGCCGGCGAGATCGGGGTGGTCTTTGCGCACCCCGGTGTCGATGATGGCGACGACGAGGTCGGGATCGCCGGTGGTCACGTCCCAGGCGCCCGGAAGTGATGCGGATGCGTTGCCGGATGACGCGGTCTGCAAGTGCCACTGATTTCCAAACTGCGGATCGGTCGGCGTGAAATAGGCCCGCAAGATGCGGTCGGGCTCGATGCTCTCAATGCCCAGCGCCACGGCGTTGGCCCGCGCCCGCAGCGCGAATTCCTCGGCTTGTTCGATCGGGATGCGCTCCGGGAGCATGATGACATGCGCACCGCCCGACATCTCTCGCACATAGGAGACGTTGCGGGCGAAGGCCACGCCAATCGCCGCTGTGCGCTCACGGGCCGTTGCGACGGTCACCGCGCCCCCGCCGATGCCGCCGTCTCCGAGGTAGCGCACGATGAACCGATCGGTGCGGGGCGAGGCAGACGCCTGCTCAGGCGCGCCTGAGGCTTGGGCAGGCCAGGCCAGCGACGCGATACAGGCAATCAGGGCGAGCGTAAATCGACGCGCCTTGGGCGGGCGATTCGACACAAGTCCGGAGTGCGCCCGCGCTATCGGCATAGCTTGCGAGTGTGCTCGGCAAAGGTCGCCGAGAACTGGTGGCCGCCGTCGTTGTTGCAGTTGGCGACAAAGAAAAAGAAGTTCGTTGTCGCCGGCCGGAGCGTTGCCTCGATTGAACTTAAGCCCGGATTGGCGATCGGCCCGGGCGGCAAGGTCGGATTGACATACGTGTTGTAGCCGAACGGATCGTTGAACCTGTAGTCTTCGACCGTCAACGTCCGCCACCAGGTCTTTTTGGCCTCGTCGTAACCGAGCGCGTATTGGGTGGTTGGGTCGGCGTCCAGCTTCATCCCGATCTTGAGCCGGTTGAGATAGACGCTGGCGATCATCGGGCGTTCGATCTCGTTGACCGCCTCGCGCTCAACGATCGACGCGACTACCAGGATATCGCGCGGCTTGCGCCCGTCTCTGCGGGCCTGGGCCATCAGCGGTTCGACCTTGGCCGCGTAGTTGTCCAGCATGCGTTGAATCACATCCCGCGCGCTGGGCCGGGCAGGCAGGCGATAGGTGTCGGGAAACAGATAGCCTTCCAGGCTTGCCCCGGGGGGCAGTTCCTGCAGAAATGGATAGTCGAACTCGGCCCGCCGGACGAGCGTCTTAAAATCTTCCGCGTTCACCCCAAGCTGCTTGCTCAGCAACTCGGCAATTTCCTCCATCCGCTTGCCCTCAGGGATGGTCAGGCTGACTTCGGCCGCCCGCCCGCGCTGCAAGGTTTGCGCGATCTCCTCCATGCTCATGCTCGGGCGCAGGGTGAATACGCCGGCGTTGATGCTGGAGTCGAGGCTGCTCATCCGCACATACAGGCGGAACAGCTCGGCGTCGCGCAGCAGCCCCTGCTTCTGCAGGCGGTCAGCCACGCTTCGCACCGTTTCGCCCTGCTGAATGACGAACTGCTGGGGGGCGGGGTCATTACTGTACGGCCGCTTGATCTCGTTGCCGCGCAGCAGATCGATATATGTGCCGACCAGGGTGCGGTCAAAGGAGGTGAGTTGCGCACTTCCAGATCCGGCCACGCTGACCCGCTGAAAAAGCGTCCCGCCGGCAAAGACCAGCACGCCAAGCGCAATGGCAAACAGCGCGACGCTGAGGACGCGCTTTAAGAGCTTTCGCATGGGACGAATCGTAACACTCACACCGGATCGCAAGGGTCTTCCGGCTCCGGCCGGGCCAGATCCAAATGGCGCTGCAGAATCACGGCCGCGGCGACGGCATCGTCATGTTCCCGGCCCGCGCCCCCGCGCCGGGCGGCCATGATCGCGCGGGCCTCCTGCGTGCTATAGCGCTCGTCGGTGAGGATGAAGCGAGCGCTGACACGTTCTCGAATATGCTCCAGAAACACGGTCATCCGGGCGGTCTGGGCGCTGGCCTTGCCATCCGTGCGCTTCGGCTCGCCGACGATAATCTCGTCGGGCGCGAATTCGGCGGCAAGCGCTGCCAGGCGATCCAGAGCCGTCTGGTCGTGGTTCCCGTCGCGGCCGCGATCGACCACTTCGAGCGGGCGGGCGATGAGTTTCGCCGAGTCGCTGACTGCGACGCCGATCCTTCGATCGCCAATATCTAGCCCCATGCTTCGCGCCATATCCTATTCCCGTTTGACCGTGACGTCGATCCGCATGGGCGCCAGCGGCAAGCGGGTAAGCACCGCGGGCAGCCACTCGGGTGAGATCTCGATGCTCGGGGCGCCGTTGAGCCGGTATGCGCCAAGCAATGCGCGCCTGGCCTCGTCTGGCGTCTGCCCGCGGATGAGCCGCTTTAGAGCGGTCTCGTCGATGGCGGCGCCGACGATACCTCGCGCGACCATGTAGTACTCGACCCGTGTGCCGGTGCCCTCTTCGGCGACGTCGCCGCGCTCGGCGCTGGCCGAAAGCAACTCGAAGCCGCGCGGAGCCTTGTCCACGAGAGCGATCCGCGCAACGGCGTCGAGGTCGTCGGTCGACACAGCGAGTCCCGCAACTTGCATCCGGAGCGTGAGCTTCAGCTCGGTCGCCTCCTCGGTGACAAACCGGTCAAAGGTTTCGTCCTGCACCTCCGCAATGTAGACCGATTCTGGAATGACATACAGGCCGCCTTGCGCGATATCGGGCTCCTTGAGCATTTCGGCGGCCGCGCGCGACAGCAGGCGCCGGCGAAGTTCGGCGCGCAGACGGCGAAAATCCTCCTGGGTGGTGGCCCGAACCGTCGTCCCGCCACCGCCGGCCGTGCCTACTTCGTTTGAGACGCGCACGGCGATCGCCGGCACGCCTTCGACGACATTAATCGTGTTTGGCGAGACGTTGCCTTCGCCGCCGACGTCTATCGCTTCGATCTGCGCGCTGGCCTGGCCGCCGGGCGGCACCTCTACTTCGGCCAGGGTGACAAAGCGGGCGGCGCTGCTGGAGGCGGAGGCGCGCAGGACTGTGCTACGCGGCACCTTGTAGGGCGTTGACAGCACGTTGAAGAACGTCACCGCGCCGCGGGCCTTGAATGTGGGGATGGTTTTCTCGCCCGAGGTTGGCGTGCCCAACGTGTCCTCGATGACGACATCCACCCGCTTGGCAAGCACAACTCGTTTCTCAATGCTGGCCGTGTCGCGCTGCAGGGTGAGGGAGACCGGCACGATGGTTTGGACCACCTGACTGGACGCCGACACCGTGACTTTGGCGGTCGGGATCATCGCCAACGCGGACCCGGCCAAGATGGCGACGGTGGCGAGGGCCACCAGAATGCGCGCCCCGATCGAAAACCAATTCCGCGCGGGAAAGAGCCTCCGCAGCGAATTGGGTCGGAAGCGGCGTGGTTTCCTTCCAATCCGAACGATTGGCGTGATGTCCTCGCGCGCGAGCCAGGCTGAGGCGGCTGCCTTATCGGCGCTGGGGAAGGCGGGCAGCCCAACCTCGTGCGCCGCCGAGCGCTGGCGGGCATCTGGTGAGGCGATGGCGAGGGCGCAGCCGAGCTTCTCCGCGGCGCGCCTGACCCGCATCCAACCGACTTCGTCGAGTGCAAAACGTGGCGGCAGCTCGGCGACCACCCGGCTGGCGTTGGCCCATTCGAGGCGATCGGCGATCGATGCCGAGTCGTCCTCAGGGGCGATTGTGATGATGGTTCCGGACATGCGGAGTTCAGGCGCCGAGCGCTCGGCTGATGAGCTCGTCTGCGCGCGTGAGCGCGTCGGCGAGTTTGGCGCTGTCTTTCCCGCTGCCCTGGGCAAAGGTTGGCCGCCCGCCGCCGCCGCCGCCCACGATCCCGGCAACTTCGCGGATGATCTTGCCCGCGTCCAGCCCGCGCTTGTTCAAATCGGCTGACACGGCGACCACAATCGCCGGCTTGTCGCCAATGACGGCGCCCAAAGCGAGCGCGCCGCTTGGCTGGCGCTCGCGAAACCAATCGCTCATTTCGCGCAGCATGTCGGGCGTGGCCGCTTCCACCTGGGCGACAAGGACCGCGGCGCCGCCTCGGGTTTGTGTCTTCGTCATGATGGCCTCGAAGCGGGCGCGCGAGAGATCGCGCTGAGCGGCTTCGAGCGACTTGCGAGTCTCGCTGAGTTCCTGGGTCAGGCGTGCGGCCTGGGCGGCCACCTGGTCCTGTGGCGCGTTCAGCGTCTGGGCGATCGCGGCCAGTTCGGCCGCGCGGGCCGCCCCGACCTGCAGCGCCCCACGCCCGGTGACCACCTCCAGGCGGCGCACACCGGCCGCAACCGCGCCGTCGCTGAGAAGCAAAGCGCTGCCGATCTCGCCGGTTGCGCGCACGTGCGTGCCGCCGCACAGCTCAGCGCTGTAGGGCTGTTCCCCCGGCGGACCAACCCGCACCACCCGCACCACGTCGCCGTACTTCTCGCTGAAAAGTGCCATCGCCCCGCCCGAGATTGCGTCGGCGTAGCGCTCAGTCTCCGCGCCGACGGGCATGTTCGCCAGGATCGCTTCGTTGACCAGGCTGGACACGCGCGCGATTTCCTCAGTCGTCAGGCTTCCGGCATGCGAGAAGTCAAACCGCATGCGGTCCGGAGCGACGAGCGAGCCGTGCTGCTCGACATGGCTGCCGAGTACGGTTCGCAGCGCCTTTTGGAGCAAATGGGTGACCGTGTGATTTACGCATGATGTCGGCCCGGCGAACGGCGTCAACGGCGGCCACGCACCCGTCGCCGGCGGCCGGCGCGCCCGCCACTACCTCGCAGGTATGCACGATCAAACTGGCGACCGGGCGGCGCGTATCCAGCACCCGCATCGACCAGCGCCCATCCGCGGCCTCGATCATGCCGGTATCACTCACCTGACCGCCGCCCTCGACATAGAACGGGGTGGCCGGCAGGATGACGTCAATCCGCTCTCCGGTGATTGCCGTGCCGGACAGTTCACCCTCGCGCAGAAGACCAGCGATGCGCGTGGAAATAGTCAATGGACCATATGGATCGTGGGCGACCCCCGAGGCCGGCAGTGCGCCGTCAGCCTTGAGCGTATCCCCCGCCTCAATCATCAGGCGGGCCACATCGTAGTTGGCAACGAACTTGTCCTTGGAGGCGGCCCGGGCGAGATCGCGGGCCGCCTGGCGGGCCTGGGCGAATCCGGCCTCGTCAACGCTCAGCCCGCGTTCGCGCGCGACATCCCGGGTGATTTCGATCGGCAAGCCAAAGGTGTCGTATAGCTTGAAGGCGACGTCTCCCGGCAATTGAGTCTTGCCGTCGAGTCCGCCAAAGCTCTTCTCGAGCAGCTCGAGTCCCTGGTCGAGGGTTTGCTCAAAGCGTTCTTCTTCGTGCAGAACAGTCCGGACGATCCGGGCGCGCCCGGCCTCGAGTTCCGGATACGCGGATGTCATCGTTGAGATCGCAACGTCGCAGATCTGGTTCAAAAATGGGTCTTCGAGACCGATCATCCGCCCGAAGCGCATGGCCCGGCGCATGATCATGCGCAGCGCGTAGTTGCGGCCCTCGTTGCCCGGCAACACGCCATCGCCAATCAGAAAGGCGGCGGCCCGGGCGTGGTCGGCGATGACCCGATAGGCGACATCGTTACTGGCCCGCTGGCCGTTGGTCTGGCGCGCGATTTGCTGGGTGCGGTCCATCATCCCCAGGAACAAATCGGTATCGTAGTTGGAGTCGCCGCCCATGATCAAGCGGCACAGCCGTTCAAAGCCCATGCCGGTATCAACGCCGGTCTGGGGCAGGGGATGCAGCACGCCGGCTTCATCCCGGTTGAACTGCATGAAGACCAGATTCCACACTTCGACCGTGGTCTCGTTCACGTCGTCGTCGTTGTTCACCCAGCGGGCATCGTTGTCGCCGGCCTTGCCGGTGAAGTAGTGGATCTCGCTGTTTGGGCCGCACGGGCCGGTCGGGCCCATCGACCAGAAGTTGTCTTTTTCGCCAAAGCGCAGGATGCGGCTGCGGTTAATTCCCACCTTCTGCCACAGTTGCTCCGACTCGTCGTCGTCTTTGTAAATGGTGAACCACAGCCGGTCGCGGTTGAAGCCATACTCGCCTTCGAGCAGGTCCAGCGCGAACTTCATGGCTTCAACCTTGAAATAGTCGCCAAACGAGAAGTTGCCCAGCATTTCGAAAAACGTGTGGTGGCGCTTGCTCGGCCCCACGTTTTCGAGGTCATTGTGTTTGCCGCTGATGCGCATCACTTTCTGGGCGGTGGCGGCGCGCGTATAGTCGCGCTTTTCGTGCCCGAGAAAGGCGTTCTTGAACTGGTTCATCCCCGCGTTGGTGAACAGGATGGTCTTGTCGCCATGCGGGATGAGCGAGGACGAGGGCAGGATGGCATGCCCGTTTCTGGCAAAGAAGTCCAGAAAGCGCTGACGAATCTCGTTGCTTTGCATAACCTCGGAATTATACGGGGCGCGGCAGGGCGATTCGGCGGCCAGTGCGCTATAATCTGCGCTTCAATTCTGTCTTAAGTCCTGCGCTGCAGGGGAGGAAGCCTTATACCACCGCCACGCCCGCAACCAACCAACTTCGGTTTTCGCATTAACAATCAAATCCGCGTGCCCAAGGTCCGCCTGATTGGCTCCAATGGAACCAACCTGGGGGTCATTGACACGCGAGAAGCCATGGATATGGCCCGGCGCGAGCATCTCGATCTGATCGAGGTCGCGCCGAACTCTGATCCGCCTGTGTGCCGGATTTTCGACTATGGAAAATTCAGCTACGAGCGCGAGAAGAAGGAACGCGAGGCGAAGAAGACCCAGCGCACGTTCGAACTCAAGGGCGTCCGGCTGAGGCCGAAGACCACGGACTATCACCTGTACTTCAAGATGCGGGAAGCCCGGCGCTTCCTGGAACAGGGGAACAAGGTCAAAGTGACTCTTAAGTTCCGTGGACGCGAAGACCGTCTGTTGCACGTGGCGCGCCGCATGCTGGACAAGGTGGCGGAGGGCTGCGCCGATCTGGCGCTTCTGGAAGCTGCCCCGAACATGGAGGGCAAGACCATGCTGGTGGTGCTGGCCCCGACCCAGGCGACGCTGGCGAATGCCCACCTGAAGACCACCCAGGACCGGGTGGAGCGCGAGCTCGAGGAAGACAAGGCCGTGGGCTATGTCGAGGACACCGGCACGGAAGACGAGAACGACGACGTGCTGGACGAGGAAACGGCGCTCAAGTTCGAGCAGGCGGGCAGCGAGATTCCGCTCGGGCCGCCGCCCGCCCAGGCGCATGATGCCGCGCTGCGCGAGCAGAAGCTCAAGAACCGGCACAAACGCCGTAAAGATTTGTCGATGGAGCAGTTCAATCTGCCTTAACAAACGGTCTTTTCCGAGAAGAAATCCCCGGCGCAGCCGGGGATTTCTTCTCGGACAGGAAGAAAAGGACCATGCCAAAAGTAAAGACGCACAAGTCCACGTCCAAGCGCTTCCGCGTGACGGGCACGGGCAAACTCATGCGGACTCGGCAGGGGAAGAGCCACTTCCGGCGGAATCGTTCCGCCCGGTTGCTGGCCGACCTGCCCGAGATGCATGAGGTGGATAAGACGCAGGTCAAGCGCATCCACAAGCTGGCGCCGTATCTCGACAAGAAGTAGGTCGAAATCGGCTTGACCAAATCCAGTCGTCCGGTCGCGGCAAAAGCGCCGGAATCCGCGTGAGCGGCGTTTCGGACACCGGCGGCAAAGTAAGTTGATGGGCACACAAGAGGTTGAGCGTCAGACACTGACCAACAACCCGCCTCCAACTGGTTCAAAGGAGATAGAGAAATGGCAAGAGTAAAGGGTGGCGTCAAAGGACGCCGACGCCACAATCGCGTTCTTGCGGCAACAAAGGGGCAGTTCGGGGCCCGCCACAAGCACATTCGCAAGGCGACCGAAGCGCGCCTGCACGCATGGGCCTATGCCTACCGCGATCGCCGCAACCGCCGGCGCCTGCTCCGCAATCTGTGGATCACGCGCATCAACGCGGCTGCGCGCTTGAACGGGATGACCTACAGCCGGTTGATTGCCGGGCTGAACAGCGCCGAGATCGCCATCAATCGCAAGATGCTGGCCGACCTCGCCGTCCGTGACGCCGGGGCGTTTGCCGAAATCGTCAAGGCCGCAAAGGGCTAGACGGCGGACTGTTGCTCCATCGACACACGGGGCGGATGCCGAACACGGCATCCGCCCCGTGTGCTTTTCGCCTCAGCGGCGACCAGGTCTGAAACGATATCCCTGGCTCCGCCGGGGATTTCGTTTCAGACAATACAGTGGTTTGGCGGCGCGCCGCAGGAAATGCTATGATCCATCGTTCGCGCGCCAGCGCGAGCGAAAGGAGGAAACCATGGCGCTCACCAACATCATCACCGCATTCGGGCTGGCCGGCGCGGCCGGGCTCAACGCCTATATCCCGCTGCTGATCGTTGCCGTTGTCGGGAAGCTTGGGCTGCTCAAGCTCAGCGAGCCATTTGACATTCTCACCACCTGGCCGGCGATCATCATCCTGACCGTCCTGCTCATCATTGAGTTTGTCGTTGACAAGATCCCCGGGGCCGACCACGTCAACGATGTTGTTCAGACGTTCGTGCGACCTGCGGCCGGCGCAATTCTCTTCGCGGCCAATACCGGCGTCGTGACGGGAATCGACCCTACCGTCGCCCTGGGTCTGGGCCTGGTCCTGGCCTTTGGCGCGCACGCGGCCAGGGCAGCCGCCCGGCCGGTCGTCAACGTGTCGACAGGCGGGATTGGGGCGCCCGTCATGAGCGTGCTGGAGGATGTGACCTCGGCCACCACCTCGTTGCTCGCCATTTTCCTGCCCCCACTGCTGCTCATCATTGTGTTGTTGATAGGCTATGTTGTCTGGCGCCGCATGCAGCGCCGGCGGACCGCCCGCGCGGTTGATGCGGCCTGAGTTGAAATGACGGCAAGCGCGTTTGACGCCATCATCGGCCACGCCTGGGCGAAGCGCCAACTCGCCTCTGCCATTGCCGAAGGACGCCTGGCCCAAAGCCATTTGTTCACCGGTCCAACCGGCGTGGGCAAGGCAACCCTGGCTCGGGCGCTGGCGGCCGAGGCGCTGGCCGGACGGGCGAAAGATCCTGCCCGCGCGCGGTCGCTGGCCCTGGCCGGCAAGCATCCCGACCTTTCCTGGCTTGCCCCCGACGAGGGCTCGATCAAGGTCGAGACCACTCGCGAGCTGCTGCACTCGCTCTCGCTCTCGCCGGTTGAGGGCGGGGCGCGGGTGGCCGTCATCGACGACGCGCACGAGATGACCGAGAGCGCCAAGAACGCCATCCTCAAGACCCTCGAGGAGCCCAACCCGTCGGTGGTCATCATTCTGATTGCGCCGAACGTGGACGGGGTATTGCCGACGATTGCGTCGCGCTGCCAGATTCTGAATCTGCGTCCGGTGCCCCGGGTCGAGATCGAGACAGCCCTGACCGGGCGCGGGGCCAGCCCTGAGCGGGCGGCGCTGCTGGCCCGCTTGTCGCGCGGCCGGCCCGGATGGGCGATCACTGCGCTGGCCGATGAGGACGCGCTTGCCGCGGGCCCAGCGCATGCGCGATCTGATGTTTCTGCTGTCGGCCTCGCGGACGGAACGCCTGATCTATGCCGAGAAGCTCAGCCGGGCCGACGCCGAGGAGGCGCGCATGGCGGCGCTTGAGACCTGGCAGTCGTTTTGGCGGGACGTGGCCCGGGCCAGCGTTGTTGGCGGCGCGGGGTCGGTGCGCAACAGCGATGTCCTATCAGATATTGCTGGGATTGCCGGTCGGGTCGATGCTGCCACGGCGTATGCCGCCGCTTGCGGTGTGCGCGAGGCGATGCAGCGCTTGCAGCAGAACGCCCGGCCGCAGCTCGTGCTAGACGCCGTGATGCTGACGATGCCGCGCCTGGCTGCGGCATAATCCACTCTCCATGCCAGATTCGCCTTCGTCCTCCGCGCCCCTCGCCGACAAGGCCGCCGAGCGCGGCAACCCGTCCTTTGTCTGGCGGGCCGGGCAGGAGCGCCGCCTGGCCATGGTCGAGGCCGCCGCGCCGCTGGCCGGCAAGGTCGTCGTCGACGCCGGCTGCGGGATCGGCGCCTATATGCGCGCGATCCGCAAGCGCACTCCCTTGACATTTGGGTTTGATATTGAGTTTGAACGTTTGGTGGAAGGTCGCCGGGACGGCATCGATGGGATGATCGCCGCCGTGGGCGAGCGCCTGCCGTATGCCGACAACAGCGTCGACGTGATCCTGAGCAACGAAGTGCTCGAGCACGTTGATGACGATCGCGCTTCGGCCCGCGAAATCGTGCGCGTGCTGCGGCCGGGCGGCCGAGCGATCATCTTTGTGCCCAACCGGCTCTACTTTTTTGAGACGCACGGGATCTATTGGCGCGGACAGTACCGCTTTGGCAACAAGCCGTTTGTGAATTGGCTGCCGGATGCGGCCCGTAACCGGTTAGCGCCGCATGTGCGGGCTTATACGGCCGGACAGTTGCGCAAACTTTTCGAGGGCACGCCGTCGCGGATCGTTTCGCACACCCAGATCTACGGCGGGTTCGACAATCTGGTTCGCCGCCTGGGCGGGGCGGGCCGGGCGCTCCGCGCGTTCTGGCAGGGACTCGAGCGCACGCCTCTGCGGGCATTTGGCATCTCGCACGTGCTTGTGATCGAGAAGACCTGAATGGCCCGAAACCGCTTGCCCCGGCGCGCCCGGGGCGTGCAGTTTCGGAGGAATCAGGGCGCGACGATGAGCGAGCGACTCGGGACTGCTTCACCTGGCGCGGTTTCAAAGGGCGCCTTGTAGGGCTCATCGAGCCACTTCCGATATACCTTGGCGAAGGTCCCGTCGGCCAGCATCTCCTGCAGCCCGAGCGATATCGCGTTTTTCAGCCCGGAATCGCCGGCGGCGACGGCGATCGCGATCGGCGCGACACTGAGCTGATCGCCGATCATCTTCGTGTCGCGATTCACCCGGTCCAGCCCAAAGAGCGTCAGCCGTTCGCCGACGATGGCGGCAATCTGATTGCCGCGCAGGGCCTGAAGCGCGCTCCCGGTATCCGCAAAGACAACCTCATTGAAGGTCACACCGCGCGCGCTTTTCAAGCCGGCAAGGGTATTTTGATCGACGCCCTCTCGCAAAACACCGATGTTTCTGCCGCCGAAATCGGCAAATGTCGTGCCTTTGTTCGACGCCAGGGTGAGCAACCCCACTCCGCCCAGAAATGACGGAGGCGCAAAATCAAGCCGGCGACTATTGGCGAGATTCGTGCGCAGCCCGCCGATGCCGACATCGACCGCACCCGCCTGCAGGCCGTTGGCCAGCCCATCGGCGGTTTGGTAGGCCACAAACTGCGCGGCGGTTTCCGCGTCAAACCAGCGCCGGGCGAGTTCACGCAGCAAATCAACCTCGAATCCATTCGCCTGCTCGCGGATGGCGTAGGCCAATGGATCGGCATTGCTGACGTAGCCCACTCGAATTTTGCGCGTTTGGGCCAGGGTCGGGATGCTGTCGCGTTTTACCAACGTGTCGGGCAGGCCCGCGAAGGTCACTTGAGCCGTTTCCAGTCTTTGACTGATTGGCGGGGGCGACTTGAACCACTTTGCATAGAGCGAGCCAAATCCTCCATCCGCAATCTGGTCACTCAAAGTGGCGTTCACCAGGGCAGCCCAATCCAGGTCGCCCTGGGGCAGGGCCACGGCGACCGGTTCGCGGAGCAGGACGTCGAGGACGGACACGCCGGGGTTCGTGGCCGCCTCGAGGCGAAGCCGGCGCCATTTGCCAATAACCGCGTCGGCGCCTCCCGATCGCAAGAGCTGATATGCGGCCGGATACGAAGCCAGGCTTTTGAGCGACACAGTGAAGCCCGACGTCGCTGGCGCCGTGCGCAACGAGGCGGTGTTCTCAAGGTCGATGTAGACGACGTTCTTGCGGGCCAGACCCGCGGTGTTGGTGATCGCTCCTGTCCGAACGAGCAGCGCATCGCCGTCGACGAGATACGGCAGACTCCAGTCAACCTGCAGTTCGCCGGCCCTGGTCTGAACAAGTCCGCCCATGGCCATATCGATCTCGCGGCTGGCGACCCGGCGCAGGGCTGAGGCCGACGTCACCTGACTGAATTCAACCTTGTCCGGGCTCCCAAGCCAGCGCCGGGCAAACTCGCGCGCAAGATCAATATCCAGACCTTCGAGCTCGCCGGCGGCGTTGACCGAGGACAGCGGCGGCGCGTCAAAGCGCACCCCGACGATGAGCTTCCCGCGCTTTCGGACAAGCCCGGCCGCACTCAGGCTAGCCGGTGGCGGGGTGGGGGACGGTGCGGCATACGCCGGGCCGGGCGTCGCGCCGATGCGGGCCACATCGACAATGCTGAGGCCCGCGGGCAGAGGTAATGAGCCGCAGGCGAGGACAAACAGCTGCATGACGCACAGCGCGACGAGCAGCGAAAAACGATGATTCCGGCCCATAGGCTAGTCGCCGACAAACTCGACGAGCTGTCCCGAGGCCAGGCGGAGCGCCGTCACGCGCTGCTGGTTGTCAAAGCGCTCCAAATCCACATCGAGAAGTTGCCCATCGTCCCGGAGTTGTTTGCTGAGCTCCTCAACGTCCCCGACATCAAACCCAACCCCGACCGTGCCCGCCAGCGCGCTGTCCGCGCCAATGGCCCGCTGCAGCACGAGTTGGGTGCCCTCCGTTTGAAACACGACAACGTTGTCGTCTTCGTAGGCGACTGGGATCCCGAGCAAGGTGGCAAAGACATGCCGGTTGGCTTCGAGGTCTTTGGACCATATGGCGACATAGCTGATCTGGTTCGGCATCGTTTACAACAACTCCTGGTACACCGACGCAAGTTTATCAACAATCTTGGACCAGTCGTAGTCTTCAGCCAAACAGGCTGCGCTGTGGCCCCATCCGACGCCGGCGCGGCTCGTCGCTGAGCAGGTAATCGATCGCATCTGCAAGCGCCTCCGGGTCGCGAGGTGGCACCCGAAGCCCGGTCTCGCCATGCCGGACGAGCTGGGTCAGGCCCCCAACATCCGAGGCGATCACAGGCGCGCCGCAAGCCATGGCTTCCAGCGCCACCATGCCAAACGACTCATAGTGCGATGGCATGACCAGACAGTCGGCGGCAGAGAAGTAGAAGTTGAGCGAATCCTGGTCTTGCGCGCCCAGAAAGGTGATCAGGTCGCTCAGCCCGAGCTCGGCCCGCAGCGCCTGCAAACGCGCCATCTCCTCGTTGGCGCGCACGCCCTCGTCGCTCGGGTCACCGCCAATGATTGGGACTGTGAGATGTCGGGGCGACAATTCGGGCCGACGCTCGCGCAGCAGCCCGATTGCCCGCAATAGCGTGTCAATGCCTTTCAGGGGCTCGATTCTGCCGGCGAAGAGAATCACCTTCTGATCGCGAGGAACGCCAATCACCTTGCGCGCATAGGACTGTTCAAGGGGATGAAAGCGCGCTGTATCAACGCCGGGCGGCACGATCCGGATCAGCGAGGAACCCGCTCCGTAGACATGGACGAGCTGATCCCACTCTACTGACGTGGCGGCGGTGATTCGCCCGGCCGTCGTGCACACCCGGCACTCGCCCGCAGTGCGCTCATCGCTCTCGTAGTCCTGGGGCCGCTGCGCGATCTGGTTTTTCAGTTCGGCCAGGGTGTGGAAGGTCTGGACGAATGGAATCCCCCAGCGTTTGCCAAGTGTCTCGGCCACCAGCCCCGACAGCCAGTAGTGAGCGTGAATGATGTCGTAGCCGGAGCTGTCATCCGCCTTGGCGAATTCGGTGACCCAGTCCGCAAACGCCGGCAGGAGCCCGGGCAGATCGCCCTTGGCGACCGGACCTTCGGGGCCGACTGGCACATGGATCACCCGGGCATTCGGCGCGATCCGCGGGTCGATGCGGAGCTGGCCCGGACTTGCGCTGCGGGTGAAAACATCGACGGCAACGCCGCGCCGGGCGAACTCGCGCGCGGTTTCGCGCACGAATACATTCATCCCGCCCGTGTCCTTGCCTCCGAGCGTCGCCAGCGGCGAGGTGTGGACGCTGACAAAGGCCACCCGCTTGAGCATGCCTTTCAACCCTGCCAGGCGCGAATGAACAACTTTCGCAATTCATCTGTGCTGGGCTGGCGCGGCGAGGTGAAGATGACGCTGTCGTTTGCGGCCGTGTCGACCAGGGCGTCGAGCACATGATTAAAGTCATCCTGTTCGATCCCCGCCGCTTCAAGGGTCAGCGGCGCGCCGACCTCGGTCACAAGCCCGCGGACCAGACTGGCAAGCCGCCCAGCCGCCGCGCTCTCGGTGGGGTGCGATTCTCCCAGGCTGGCCATGAGCTCAACAAAGCGGGTCTGGGTGTCCGGCGGCGCGTCTGGGGCAACATAGAAGTCAATGACGTAGGGCAGGAACAGGCCGCAGGCGCGCCCGTGCGGAATCTTGAGCAGCGCGCCGGCAGCATGAGCCATCGAATGGGCCAGCCCTACCATCGCATTGATGTAACCCATCCCCGACAGGGCGGCCGCGTTCGCCATCGCCTCGCGCGCCTCAAGATCCTCAGTGGTCGACAAGTCGGCATCGTCCCAGGCGCGCTTGAGGTAGTTGAAACACAACTTGGTCGCGGTCAGGCAGGGCCCGTCGCTGAAGTCATTACGCCAGGTGGCGAGGTAACCCTCGATCGCCTGGGTCAGCGCGTCGAGACCCGTATCTGCCGTCAACTCCTGGGGCATCGAGGCCGACATGCCCGGGTCGATGATGGCATAGTCGGGCGTGGCGAGCGGGTGCCCGGTCGATAGCTTGCGGGGCGTGTCGCCGCGATTGTCGGTCAACACCACCGCCCAGGTCATTTCGCTGCCGGTGCCGGCCGTTGTTGGCACGCATATCAGGCGCGCTTTTTCGCGCAGTTTTATCGTGTCCAGCGGGTTGATCTCGTCGACCTCAATGTCCGGGTTTTCGTACAGGATCCAGATCGCCTTTGCCGCGTCCATGACGCTGCCGCCGCCGACGGCGACGATCCAGTCGGGGCCGAAGGCCTCACACAAGTCGGCGCCTGCCTCAACCGTCGAAAGCGCGGGCTCGGGCTCGACTTCCAGAAAGGTCTTCACCTGCATGCCCGCATGTTCGAGTTGGAACAAGACCGGCGCGAGATGCCCTTTCTGGCTGAGCGTTTTGTCGGAGACGACGAAAGCCCGCTTCCCGCGAAGTTCGCGGATATGCAATACGGCGTCCTCGCCAAAGACGACGGTAGGCGATCTGAAAAACCACATATTGATCTGCTCCTAGTCCCACTTCGAGGCGTCGTTGAGGGCCTTCATTTCGGCCTCGCTCAGCCGATACCCGACGACGCCGAGTGAGGCGTTCAGTTGTTCCACGGTGTTCGCGCCGATGATGGGCGCCGTAACGAGCGGATTGCTCAGCAGCCACGCCAGGGCGGTTTCGGTCAGGCTGCGTCCGCGAGCCGTCGAAATCTCATTCAAGGCGGCCAAAATGGGCGCGCCGCGCCCGCTCGTCACATAGTCCTGGATGCGCTTGCTGACCGAGGCGCGGGTGCCCTCCAGCGCTGCGCCCCCGGCGTATTTGCCGGTGAGATATCCGCCGGCCAACGGGCTATAGGGAATGACCGCCAATCCTTGATCGGCAACGACCGCGGCGAGTTCGCGCTCGAACTCGGCCCGAACCATCAGGTTGTAGTGCGGCTGGATGCTTTCAAAGCGCACGAGATTTCGCGCATCACTCGCCCACAGCGACTTCATCAGCCACCAGGCGGGATAGTTGCTCGCGCCCGCATAACGAATCTTGCCCATCCGAGTCAAGTCGTCCAGCGCCCGAAGCGTCTCGTCCGGCCGCGCTTCAAAATCGGCAGAGTGGATCTGATACAGATCGACATAGTCGGTTTGCAGCCGGCCCAAACTGGCGTCGAGCGCGCTGATGATGTGGTGGCGCGAGGCGCCCTGGTCGTTTGGGCCGCTCCCCATGGCGCCGCGGCATTTGGTGGCGATGACGAGAGACGCGCGCGGCTGAGCGGCGGTCTTAAGCCACTTGCCGATGAGAATTTCAGCCGTGCCCCCCGGATTGCCCGGCGCCCAACGCGAATAGACATCGGCGGTGTCGATGAAGTTCCCGCCCGCGGCGGTAAATGCCGACATCACCGCAAGCGAGGACGGCTCGTCGGACGTCCATAGAAACGTCATTGTGCCCAGGCAGAGTTCGCTCACCTTGAGGCCGGTGCGGCCGAGCTTGCGATATTCCATCCGGCGATTGTAATCTGCGGGTTCTGTAAGTTTGCCTGCAAACAGCGCCGGGATCGCAAGTGCCTGGATGCCTTCTATAATCTGGCTGCAATGTCGTTGGAAGTCTTGGAACATGCCCTTGCCACTTCACGCGCTGGCACGCCCTGCGCGTTGTGCACCGTCATTCAGTCAAGCGGATCGGTGCCGCGCCGCCCGGGATCAAAGATGCTGGTCGGCGCCGACGGCGCGATCCTGGCTGGCACGATTGGCGGCGGGGCAATGGAAGGCCGCGCAATTGACCTCGCCCGCGAGGCCATTGCCGATGGCGAAGCGCGGACCGGTTCTTTCCGATTGAGCGACCCGGAGCAAGGTGACGCGGGCGTGTGCGGCGGCACCATGGAGGTTTTTATCGAGCCCTTGGCCTCGCCGCCGACCGTGCTGGTGGTAGGCGCCGGGCACGTTGGCCGGGCCCTCGTAAGACTCGCGACATTCGCCGGGTTTCGGGCCGTCCTCAGCGATGATCGGGTCGAGTTGTGCGCGCCGGCCATTGCGCCCGGCGCGGATGCTTATCTGGCTGGCCCGTTGCTTGAGCAGCTCGGCAGGATGTCGCTTTCGCCCCGGTTGTATGTCGCCCTGGTGACCCGTGGGTATGCCATCGATGTGGAAGCGCTGCCCGTGCTATTGCGCGCCCCGGTCGCCTATATCGGGGTGATTGGCAGCCGGCGACGCTGGCTGACGGCCGTCAAGTCTTTGCGTGAGGCGGGCATCAGCGACGCCGATCTGGCCCGGGTGCGTGCGCCGATCGGTCTCGAGATTCGGGCCGAGACGCCCGAGGAGATCGCCGTAAGCATTATGGCCGACATCATCGCGACCCGCCGCGGTGCGGCTATTCCATCCGTTATGCGGCCGGGGTTGGGGTTGGCGGACCGGTAACGCCGACGCCGTCGTACTCGCGCAGACGCGGGTAGCGCCAGGCCACCCACAGCGTCAGGCCGAACGTGATCAGGCCGCCGCTGACGACACTGGCGACGATGCCCCAGACCGAGGCGACCACGCCGGCCTCGAGTTCGCCCAGCTGGGGTCCGCCCATAAAGAACATCATGTTCACCCCGACCATCCGCCCGCGCAGATGATCGGGGGTGAGAAGCTGGCGCATTGTTCCCCGGATCACTGTTGAGACCGTATCCGCTGCGCCCGAAATTGCGAAGAGCACGAAGGACAGCAGGAAGCTGGTCGACAGGCCAAACAGGGCCGTGGCCAGCCCGTACAGCGCGACGCTGACGAGCAGGACCGGCCCTTGCTTTGGAATGCTGTGACGGAGCGAGAGTACCACCCCGGCGACCAGCGACCCCACCGCCTGGGCGGACGAGAGCAGCCCATAGGTGATGACGTCGGCGCCCAGAATGTCCTTGGCGATCAGGGGCAACATAGTCCGGGCCGAGGCAAAGAAGGTGGCGAAGAAATCCAGCAGCATCGTGCTCCAGATGATGCGCTCGCGATAGACAAATCGGGCGCCTTCGAGCATGCCGCTCAGGGTGATGGCGCTGCGCGGGGCCGCCGGCGCGGCCCGATGGCGCATCAGCGCAAGCGCAAGGATGACCGCTGCGAAGGACGCCGCATTAACGGCATAGATGCTGCCCAGATTCCACGTTGCAATGGCCAGCCCGCCCAGGGCCGGTCCCAGGATTGACACGACCTGCATCAGGGTCGTGTTGAGGCTGAGCGCGTTGGCCAGATGCACCCGCGGTACCAGGCTGGGGACAAGGGCCTGCCGGGAAGGATTGTCAAATGCCATCGCGGATGCGTTGACAGCGGTCAGAACATAGATCACCCACAACTGATCGATTCCGGCGAACGTTGCCAGCGCGAGCAGCGCGGCTGACAGTCCGGCGATCGACTGCGTCACCATCATCACCCGTCGACGGTCATGCGTGTCGGCAATCATGCCTCCCAGCAACGCAAAGAAGACGATCGGTCCGATGCGGACCAGCCCGAGAATCCCAAGGCCCAATGCGCGCGCGTCGAGGGTGGTTGTTGCGCCAAGCGCATTCAACGTCCATGTCTGGCCCTGCAGCAGGTCAAAAATGTGCCAGTTCACGGCGGTGAGCTGCATCTGGGTGCCGGTTTGCGAGATCAATTGACCCGCCCACAGCAGGCGAAAATCGCGGTGTTGGAAGGCGGCAAGGCGAGGTGGCTGCGCAGCGGTTTCGGCCATGAAGGCTGTATTATCGCCAGCGTGCCAATCACCTCTTACCGGGATAAGCTCCTTGATTCACTTCGGGCCCATGCGACGATCGATGCCACCGAGGCAGGCCATCTTGCCTCGATTTTGGCATTTGTGGCCGCCCAGTCGGCGCCGTTCAGCCGGAACACACTCGACGGCCACATCACGGCGTCCGCCTTCATCGTTGACCCAACCCACCTGTTCACTCTTCTCGTCTGGCATGAGAAGCTGGCTCGCTGGCTGCAGCCGGGCGGGCACTGCGAGGAAAGCGACGAATCGACGCTGGCTGCGGCTGTGCGAGAAATTGAGGAGGAAACCGGGTTGGATTCCTCCCAGTTGAAACAAGTAGGCGTCGGCGTCTTTGATGTTGACGCGCATCGCATTCCGGCTCGGCGAGATGTCCCCGAGCATTGGCACTATGACATACGCTATCTCTTTGAGGCTGATCGCGCGGCGCCGACCCAGGCCGGCGCAAATTGGGTGAGTATTGAGCAAATGCTGGCGCATCCGCATGCCTCACTGCGCCGCCTTGCCGAAAGGGCCGCCAATGCGGGTTGACCGGCTGGATAGGGCAGTTGCTGCCGCCATCGCCGTGACGTTGGTTCTCGCGGTATTCGTCCTCTTGCGGGGCGACCAGGTTGGGGTTCGTATTGCCCAAACCCAACCGGCAGATGGTGCGGGCGACGTCGGCTTGCGGCCCGTGATTGGGCTGACGTTCAGCGAGCAGATGCGCCAAACCGCACTGGAGGGCCGGCTCAGTTTCAGCCCGCCGGTCACCGGCACGCTGCGCTGGTCGGGCAATGCCGCCCTGTTCACGCCGGCCGCGCCCCTGGCAGCAGACACGGCCTATACACTCACCATTCGTGCTGGCGCTGAAAGCGCGCGGGGACGGCTCACCCGCGACGATGTCGTTGTGCGGTTTGCCACCCATCGCCCACGCCTGGTTTACCTTGCCCCGGCGACGGGTATTTCGGATCTGGTGATCGCCGACGTTGGCGGTTCGGGCCAGGAGCGGAAACTGACTTCGGAGCCCTTTGGCGTCTACGATTTTGCGGTGAGTCCGGATGGCCGGCGGATCGCCTTCAGCGCCAATCGCGACGGCGGGGGCAGTCGTGATCTGTATCTCGTTGGTGTTGACGGGAATGATCGGAAGAGAATTGTGAGCTGCGATCAGCAGCACTGTCAGTCCCCTTCCTGGTCGGCGGATGGCTCGCGCATTGTCTTTGAGCGGCGCAACCTCGAGAAGGGCGCTATCGGTGTGATCCCTGGCGCCTCCCGACCTTACATCTACGACATCAATATTGGCCAGGCTTCGTCACTATTCACGGATACGCAGTATGTTGCTTCTGCTCCGCGCTGGTCGACGGCCGGAGAGACCCTGACCTACTATGACACCATTCAGAGCATTCTCACGGTCTTTGATTTGAGTGCGGGTACCACCGTCGAGGTCCCGAGCGTGCTTGGGGACGCGCCCGCCTGGGCGCCCGATGGCGGCTCGTTTCTTCTGTCGGATCTCGTGTCGGGCAACGAAGGGCGCTTACAGCAGCTCTTACGTTTCGACTACGCGACCGTAACGCTTTCCCCAGTAATGCCACTCACCAATACGAACGACTATGGGGCTGCCTGGTCGCCTGCCGGAGATGAGATTGTCTTTGGCCGCCAATCCGCGGAGTCGTTTTCGGCCTCGAGCGGGGTGGCATTTTATGGGCCCCAGGTATGGGTCACCGGCGCCGATGGCCTCAACCCGCGCGCCCTGACAACCGATACCGAATACAGCCATGCCGGTATGACCTGGTCGCCGGATGGGCGCTGGATCTCGTTGGTACGGACAAACCTGCGCACGATAAATCCGATACCCGAAGTGTGGCTGATTCGGCCGGACGGAGGCGCTGCGCGCAGCGTTGCCCGTGATGCGACGCTGCCGGCCTGGGTTCCTTGACGCAGGTCAACCTAAATGAGCCTGACAACACCTCGCCCTGCGAAACCAACACCGCGGATTGCCGCGGTGGTCCTCACCCTGAACGAAGCGCGCCACATTTCAGCGTGTCTCGATACGCTTGATTGGGCCGACCTGCGGCTGGTCTTCGACTCTTTCTCAAGCGATGCCACGCCGGACCTGGCCCGGGCAAGCGGAGCGATTCTGGTTCAGAACCGTTTTGTGAACTACGCCCAACAGCGAAACGAGGCACTGGCCTGGGCATCCACTCAGACGCCCCCGGCCGATTGGGTTTTCTTTGTGGATGCCGACGAGCGCTGCACGCCCGAACTTGCGTCTGAACTGCGCACGGTAGCCGAGGACCCGACACGCGACGTGTGGGCGGTCCCGCGCCACAATTTCATCTTTGGCAAGCTTACGCTCGGGGCGGGCTGGTTTCCTGATTTCCAGGCCCGTCTGTTCCGGGTGGGCAAGGCCGATTTTGAACCCGCGCGGGCTGTGCACGAGGTTGCTCGCCACCAGGGTGAGTTGGGGCGGCTGCGGGCCACCCTCGATCATTTCAACTACGACAGCGTGGCCCAATTCCACGACAAGCAACGGCGCTACGCCGAATACGACGCGGGCATCCTGTTCAAACAAGGGGTGCGCCCCAAGCCGCGCAATTTCGTCTTGCAGCCGTTGCGCGAGTTTCGACGGCGCTTTTTCAGCCTGGGCGGCTATCGCGACGGCGCGCATGGCCTGCGTCTGAGCGCGCTGATGGCCTGGTACTCCCTTGACATGTACCGCCGCCTGGCCCGAATGTGGCGGGACGCGGCATAGTGGGGGAGCCGCAGGCGCGCTGTTGGGCGTTCGTCAAGCTCGGCGCAGCGCGCGTGACACAATGCAGGCATGCACGGGCATCGGCGGGTGGGACTCTGGGTGAAGCGAATCGCGATCGGCACAGCCGTGCTGGGAGCCGTCAGCGTGTTTGGCCTGCTCATCACCTTGCCTTCAGTGGAGGCGCTGCCGGACCGGATTCACGTTGCCAGCACGCGTTTCCTGGACCGCAACGGGGTTCTCTTGTACGAGGTTGTCGATCCGCAATTGGCCTCCGGAGGCCGGCGCACGCATCTTGCGCTTGCGGACATGGGTGGCGACCTGCGCCGGGCCGTGATTGCGGTGGAGGACGCGAGTTTCTACGAGAATCCAGGCGTCGATCTGCGCGGAATCGCTCGCTCGCTGCTGATCAATCTCGAGGGCGGTGAAACCCTGGCAGGCGGGAGCACGCTCACCCAGCAGCTCGCCCGCCTCACCCTGCTTGACGAAACCGAGCGCCAGCAGCGCACACTGCTGCGCAAGGCCCGTGAGGCGCTACTGGCCCTGCAACTGGGCGCCCGGTATCCCAAGGATGCCATCCTGGCGTTTTATCTCAACGAGGCCTATTTTGGCAATCTCGCGTATGGGGCCGAGGCCGCCGCACAGGCCTACTTCGGCAAACGTGCGCGTGAGCTTGACCTGGCGCAGAGCGCTTTGCTGGCCGGCCTGCTTCAGAATCCGGTTGCCTATGACCCGCTCAACCACCCCGAAGCTGCCCATAAGCGGCAGGGCGTAGTGCTGGACTTGATGATGCGCCAGCGCATGATCAGCGAGGAGCAGGCCTTGGCTGCCCGCCAAACCAGACTCGAATTCGCCGGGTCGGCCTCCAGCATCCGCGCACCCCACATGGTTGCGTATGCCCGGGCCTGGGCTGAGGAGCGTTTTGGGGTCGAGGCCGTGTCACGCGGCGGACTGGTCATCACGACCACCCTGGACATCGGCCTCAACGACATTGCGACCCGCGCCGCGCGAGATCGCCTGGGGCAGCTCCGCGATGAGCAGGTGACCGAACAGCGGCCGTATGGCTACAACGCCAACAACGCGGCGGTGGTCGTATTGGATCCCCGTTCGGGGGACATCCTGGCCATGGTGGGCAGCCCGGATTACTTTGACCGCGCAATCAGCGGCGCGGTGAATGCAGCCGTGGCGCTTCGGCAACCCGGCAGCGCGATCAAGCCGCTGACCTATGCCGCTGCCTTTGAGCGGGTTCCTGGATTCACGGCGGCAACCCCAATCATCGATGTCGAGCGTCCATTTCCAACCCGCGAGGGATTGCCATATGTCCCTGAAAACTACGATCGCCGGCATGTCGGCCCAATCAGCGCGCGCGCCGCTTTGGCAACCTCGAACAATGTGGCGGCTGTCGCGACGCTCGAGCAACTGGGCGTGTCCAATATGCTCGCGTTTGGACGCGCACTCGGCTTGCGTTCCCTTGGGGATGAATCCGAGTATGGCTTGTCGCTGACTTTGGGCGGCGGCGAGGTGCGCTTGCTGGAATTGGCTGCGTCCTTTGGCGCTTTCGCCCGGGCCGGCGTGCCGCTTGAGCCGGTTGCAGTCCTCCAGGTCAGCGATGCGGCCGGCCGAGTGATCTATCAGCGCGCGCCCGCGATCGGACAGCCGGCCCAGATGTCGCCGTCGACGGCCTGGCTGATCGGAGATATCCTGTCCGACAATGCCGCTCGCGCGCCAGCGTTTGGCGAGCACAGCGCGCTTCGCCTACCGTTCCAGGCTGCCGCAAAAACGGGCACCACGACCGATTGGCGTGATAACTGGACCGTGGGATACACGCCTCGCGCGATTGTGGGTGTATGGGTGGGGAATGCCACTGGAGAGTCAATGACCCGGATCAGCGGAGTCACGGGCGCGGCGCCGATTTGGCGCGATGTCATGCTTGCCGCGCACGAAAACCAAAGGCCCGGCTGGTTTGAGCGACCGGCCGATTTGACCCGGGTGGAAATCTGCGCCCTCTCAGGCATGCTGCCAACACCGAGCTGTCCGGCTCGGCGCACGGAGTGGTTTGTATACGGAACAGCCCCAACCCGGCCCGATACGTGGACGGCGCGCATTGGCGGGATCACCGTCTTTCGCCTGCCCGACCTTGCCCAGGATTGGGCGCGAGCGCAGGGCTGGACGCTGGCCGATGAAGCGGATGCAGCCGGCTCATCGCTCCGTCTGACCAGGCCCTTCGATGGCGCGCAGTATCGACTTTCGTCAGAGCTGCCTGCCGACGCCCAGCGCATGATGCTCGAAATGACCGCGCCAGGGCTTGCGGTCCACCGGGCGGAGTACAGCATCAATGGTGACATCGTGCCGGCGCTAGATTCGGCCCCCTATGCCGGGCTGTGGACGCTCCGGCCCGGGTCGCATACGGTGGTGGGCCGGATCTGGCTTGCCGATGGGCGGATGATCGAAACCGCTGCCGCCCGCTTCGTCGTGCTTCCTTGAGCGCATGCTACGATCGCGCCCATGGTTTCGGCGCTCACGTCACGACTTCGCGCGGGTCCGTGGCCGTTTATTCTGGTCGTCGTCCTTGCGGCAGTTGCCCGTCTGGCGGCCCTGACTTTGATCGACTACCGCTATGACGAAGCTGCAGGCGTTCATTTTGCGTTTGGCATTGCCGATGGGCGGCTGCTTACGCTTGCGCCGCACAGCGGCAGCATCGCCACCCATCCGCCGCTGACGCTCTATGTGATGGCGCTGCCCGCCTTGCTGGCGCGCGACGTCTTGTGGGTGGCCGGGTTTCGGGCCGCGCTGGATGTCGTCGCGGTCGGGGTGATGGCGTGGGCTGTCTCGCGGACGTTGGGTCGGGTGGCCGGGTTCGTCAGCGCGCTCGCTTATGCGGCGGGGCCGTGGGCGATATATTTCGCCCGCAAAACATGGGTGTCGCCAATCGGCTTGTTTGGGATGCTTGCGCTGATGGGCGCGTTTCTGCTCGTGGGTCAGCAGCGCGCCCGGGGTTGGCCGATTGCGACGATTGGCGTTGCCCTCGCCATTGGCGCCCACCTGTCCGGCCTGTATCTGCTTCCCGGGCTTGCGCTGGTGTTGCTGCTGGGTTGGCGGCGGCTCAACCCCACGGTCTTTCTGGCAGGTCTGATACCTCTGGTGATTGTCGGCGTCGGTTATGCGGTGGCGGATGCGCCGACAGGCTTTGGCAATCTGCAGGCCCTGTTGCGCGCCCAGAATGTTGGCGGAATGAACATCGCGGCGTTCAATTTCGCGTTGTGGCAGACATCGGCTGCAAAACTTGCCGAGATTTGTGGCCTGCCGGCGCTGCTCGCGCCCGAAGGTTCTGTTCTTGATCTTGTGAATGTCTTGCCCCAGGCCCTCACCCTGTTTGGAATAGGCCTGTCAGTTGTGGCCGCCCTGCGCGACCGGACGAACCTGAAGGCGCGCGCGGCCCTGGTCGCAGCCGGTTTCTGGGTGAGCATAGTCCTGGTCCAGTTGCGGACGGTTGGCCCGCCCCAGCCTCATTACGTGCAATTGGCGATGCCCGCCGCATTTGCGTTAATTGGCTATTCCGCTGCGGCGGTCTGGAAATGGGCGGTGGGCAGGCGCAAGATCTGGCTCCAGTTCGCGCTGGCGGGTGCGCTGCTGGGTGTGGCAGGGTTCGAATTGGCATATTGGAGCGCGCTTAATGGGGCGGCGGCCGGGGCGGGGCCATTTGCTGGTTATCGGCCGATTGCGGCCGCCCTGGGGATTGCCCAGTCTGCGCGTACGCTGGCGGCCGAATGCCCGTCTGGCGAAATACTGATCGGCGTCCCCGGAGCGAACCCCGAGATCGATGACGCAGCGGCCGTTTTCGGCACCCTTCTCGCCGACCGGCGGCCTCGGTTGTTCGATAGCCGGGAGGTGATTCTCGCGCCAGCCGGATGCGCAATCTGGGTGATCGCCCAGGGAGGCGGGCCCGCTTTGACGGCATATGGGGTGGTGGGTGATGGGGTCCGGCGCGTGACGCCGCCCCAGGCCGGCGCGCCGATGGGTGAGTGGGCAAATGGGATAGAACTGGTCGGGGCTGGCCTGAGTGCGACAGGGAGCGCATGGGCGACGGCGACCCTGCGGGTGTCGCGTGACGTGACCGGTCGGGAGGATGTCCACTGGTTTGCCCGTTTGGAATCCGGGGGCAGCCGGATCGCAAGTCGGGACATCGCAGGGGTGCCTCCGCGTGATTGGCGCGTGGGAGACACGATTGGATTGCTGTTTGACTTCGGTCAAATTTCCATCGCCAGCGGGGACAAGCTTCTTCTTCGCATAGGCAGTTATGAATTCCCGGGTCTGGCTGGGATCGGCGTGCGAGTGCCAGATGGCGCGTGGGTTGACTCTGTGGCTGTACCAGTCACAATCCCGTGAAAAACCCATTTGAGTTTGCTGTCGAAAACGACCGAACTCGTTCGTCGTATTGTCAACGGCCAGATATCGGCCAACAACCAAGGAAGCGCAATCCGCACGAGGAGACACCCAAATGAAATACCTTCTGATGATCTATACCAACGAAGCGAACGACGCCGGGGCCACCCCCGAGGAGCAGATGGCGGTTATGACCGAATACCGCGCCTATACCCAGCAGTTGCACGATCACAATGCCTACAAGGGTGGTGAAGCGTTGATGCCAACCAGCATGGCGACGACGGTCCGGATTCGCGACGGCAAGCGGGCCATCACCGACGGCCCGTTCGCCGAGACCAAGGAGCAGCTGGGGGGCTTTTTCATCATCGAGGCGCCGGATCTGAATGGCGCCATCGAGGCCGCGAGCATGTGCCCCGGCGCGAAGTACGGATCGGTCGAGCTTCGCCCGGTTATGGAGATGTAGGCGGCGAATGAGCGACGCTTCGCACGAGGCGGCACGCGCGTCTGTCGAGCGCATCTTCCACGACGAGCGCGGCCGGGTTCTGGCCGCGCTCGTCGGCGTGTTCGGTGATTTTCAGATCGCAGAGGATGCCTTGCACGACGCGCTTGTCACCGCTCTCGAGCGCTGGCCGGTCGATGGCGTTCCGCGTAATCCGGGCGCCTGGCTCACCACGACCGCCCGTCATCGCGCGGTGGACAAGCTGCGCCGTGACCGGCGGGTCGCCGGCGGCGACGAGGAGCTGGTTCGCCTCCCTGCGCCGGAGGTGGTCGCGGATGAGATGGATGCCATGATCTATCCTGACGAACGGCTCAAGCTCATCTTCACCTGCTGCCACCCGGCCCTGGCCCAGGAAGCCCAGGTGGCCCTGACTCTGCGCACGCTCGGCGGACTCTCCACCGAGGAGATCGCCCGGGCGTTCCTCACCCCCTGTGCCCACCATGGCCCAGCGCCTGGTTCGCGCCCAGCGCAAGATCCGCGACGCCGGAATTCCCTTCGAGGTCCCGGAACGATTGGGCGTTGGTGAACGGGTTGCCTCGGTTCTGGCCGTGGTTTACCTCATTTTCAATGCTGGATATGAGGCGGGTGAAAGTGACGACCTCATGCGTCTACACCTGTGCGAGGAGGCGATCGATTTAGGGCGCACCCTGGTGTCGCTTCTGGATGATCTGGCGGAAAGCGCAACAGTGCGACTCTTTATGCCCGAGGCGATGGGCCTGCTCGCGCTGATGCGCCTGCATCATGCCCGTCGCCGCGCCCGGGTCAGCCCCGAGGGCGCGCTGGTATTGCTCGAGGCGCAGGATCGTCGGCTGTGGGACCGCGAGGTGATCGCCGAGGCGGTGCTGTTGCTGGATCGCGCGCTTGCAGCGCGCCAGCCCGGCCCCTATCAGCTCCAGGCCGCCATCGCCGCTCTGCACGCTCAGGCGCCCGAGGCCGCGGACACGGATTGGCGCCAAATCGCCGCGCTCTACGCCGCACTGGCCGAAATGACGCCCTCTCCGGTGATCGAGCTCAACCGCGCGGTCGCCGTCGCCATGGCCGACGGACCGCTGGCGGGGCTGATGCAGCTCGATCGCGCGGGCCTTGATATCGCGCTTGCCGAGTACCACCTGTATCACGCGGCCCGGGCGGATTTGCTGCGCCGATTGGGTATGCGCGGCGACGCCCTGGCGGAGTACCGCCGGGCGCTCGATCTGTGCCGAAATGCGGCTGAGCGCGCCTTCCTGCAGAGCCGGATCGCTACCCTCGAACGCTGAACCGGTTAACCCTTAGGGTTGGCTGGTTCGCGTCTCCCGCGGTTAAACTTCCGCCTCATGCGCGTGCTCATCATCGGCGCCGGTCCCGTGGGCCTGTGGGTTGGCGCGAATCTCATTCGGGCCGGCCACGCCGTGGGATTTGTCGGTCGCCCGCGCGTGACCGAGGCTCTGAGGACGGCGGGTCTCGCGGTTGAGACGCCTGGCGGCAATTGGCATGTCGCCACTCCGGCGGTCTATGACAGTGCCTCTGACGCATTCGCGTTTGGATCGAGCGACTTGATCTGCATCACGACCAAAGCCTACGATCTCGCTGTTGCGCTGGACGAGATCGCCGCCGCCCAATTGATCCCGGTTGGATCCGGCGCTGTTGTTGCAGCGTTTCAGAATGGGGTGGGGGCCGAGGAATTGGTCGCCGCTCGCTTTGGCGTCACGCGCGCCATCGCCGCAACCACAACAACGCCGGTGAGTCTGGTCGGCCCGGCCCGTCTGAGGGTTGATCGGGCCGGGGGCGGTATTGCCTGGGCGGCCCACGATCCGGCTGCGACCGCTCCGCGAAAGTGCATTGCCGAACTTGTTGCGACGGGTTGTGGTGTCCAGGTTGCTGACGCCCGCGCGCTCAAATGGTCGAAGCTATTGTTGAACCTCGCTGGTAACGCCTCCGGCGCCATTCTTGACCTGCCGCCAGAGCGCCTCTTTGCGGACGCGCAGCTTTTTGGCTTCGAGATGGCGATGCTGCGCGAGGCCGTGCGGGTCATGGACGCGGCAGGCATTCAGGCTGTGTCGCTGCCGGGCGCGCCGGCCGCCAGCCTGGCCTGGGCATTGCGCTGGTTGCCCGACGTAGCGCTCAAGGTGGTTTTGCGTCGCCGCTCTCGGCCGCGCGCGGTGACAAGCGCCCGTCGCTGTACTACGATCTTGCGAATGCCACCGGGCGAAGCGAAGTGGCCTGGCTGAATGGCGCAGTCCTCGCCGCAGGCGAACGCTTGGGCATTCCAACCCCAGTGAACGAAAGACTGGATTCGGTCTTGAACGCGCTGGTCTCAGGTGGCGCGGCCTGGTCGGATTGGAAAGGCGAGATTGCCAAGTTGACCGGCCGGGGGGGATGATCGACGGGCGGCGGCTTTACGCGGGCTTAGTCACTTTGACCCGTGGATTTAACGAGCCGCGCCTAGTATTGCTTCAGGAGAAACTGCAATACACAGTCTGAACCCATGAAATGCAATGAACATCCGCTCAGTATTCTGGCCAATGCCCCGGCCGAACGTTTGAAGAACTTCGCGGAAACCCTGCGGCCAAAGGTCGGGGCAATCGATGTCATCCAATACGGCAATCTGATTGCGAAGAGGCCTCATGGTCCATTGGTACAACTTGGGCGCATAACGAGTGAAGACGGGACGATTGTAGAAGCGCGCGTCTACTTGAGCGACTTGGACGTTGAAGGTTACGGCGCACGGGAGGGCCGGGATACAGAGTGCGCTCTGGCCCTCGCGGTGATTGACGCCGCCTTTCGTTGCGGCATCGCTCAAGCGGACATGGACAGATTTCTCCGCTCCGTGGCAACCCTTCAAACCGCTGGCGGCGCCTAGCCTTCGTCCAATTCTTTAGGCTTAAGGCGAATGGGCCGCCAGAAACGGCGCCGCGAGCTTCAGCCTGGTGTGCCACCCATGCCTGAACCGACACGAGATTCGTGTCGTAGTTGCCTGGCTGGTGGCTCTGGCGTCAGGAGTACGGGTGTGAGGCTACCTCTCGCTCGCCCGGGCCCAGTCTGTTTCGAAGATCGACGCCAGGCGGGTCAATACCGCGGCATCCGACACCAGCATCCCCAGTTCGCGATTCAGATCGAGCGATGTTGCGGTCACGTTCTGCGACCCGACGAAGGCGATTTTGCCGTCCGATTGCATGGCCTTTGAGTGCTGGGTCGGCGAGCGCAACTGGCGAACCAGCACACCACCGGCCCGCAGCCGGGCCATGTCGTCGGTCGGCGTCGCAGCGACGCCGCCGTCCGGCGGCGGGACGATCAGGCGCACTCGCGCGCCGCGCCGGGCAGCTTCGACCATCAGGCGCACTTGATCGTTATCCTGGACGACCTCGGCGTATATGTCCAGGGTCGCCGTCGCCGATGCGATGACGGCGTTGATGCGGGCGCGCGAGTTGACCGGGCTCCAGATCAGGCGCGGACTGACCGGGACGAAAGGCGTGCGTTCCCAATCCGCATTGAATGCGGCCACGATTTCCGCCACATCTGCGGGTTCGGTGACGATCAGACCAAACTCGCGGTTCGCCTGGAATGCGGATCGGGTCATATTGGCGGTCAGGACGTAGGCGGTTTGATCAATGACCAGGCTTTTCTGATGGGTGAAGCGAAAGGCCGGATTGCCAGGTTTGACAGGGACGCCGGCCTTCTCCAGTCGTTCAAACGACGACTTTGCCGCCACTCCGCCGCCATAAGGGGCGTCCTCCAGGAGCACCCGCGCTTCGGCCCCGCGGGCTCGCGCCTGGGCGAGCATGTCGATGACGCGCAAATCGGTCAGCAGATACGTGGTGAGATAGACCCGCGTACGCGCTCCCTTGATCGCGTCGAGCAGCGTGTTCTCAGACTCCTCCGGATACACAAATAGCCGGACATTCTGCGCGCCGATCGCGCGATCTCCCTGTTGCGATGGCGTATCGGTCAAACAGGCTGCGAGAGACAGCGTGATCAGGAATGTCAATCCGTAGCGAAATCGAGAGGCCATTGCTGCGATCTTACCCGGCGAAAGCCGGATTGGACCTGACAGATTGCTGACGGCAGATCGTCGTCAGTAGAACGTCGCGATCTCCTCAAGTGGCTTCTTGCCAATGTCCGGCACAACGCAATCCGACGATGGCAGACCCGTGACCAGGAGCAGAAACGGGCGTTCATTCTCAGGGCGTTTCAGGATTCGATTGAGGAACGCCATTGGGCTCGGCGTGTGCGTCAGCGTTGCAAGGCCGGCCTGATGCAGGGCGGTGATCAAGATGCCGGTTGCAATCCCAACACTTTCGCTGACGTAGTAGTTCTTGACCTTTCGCCCATCTGCCAGTGCGGCGTAACTCTGGGCGAAAATGGCGATGAGGTAGGGCGCGGTCTCCAGAAACGGCTTGTTGGCGTCAGTGCCCAGCGGGGCCAGCGCGTCCAGCCATTCGCGAGGCGCCCGGCCGGCGTAGAACTCGCGTTCTTCTTCCTCGGCGGTAACCCGGATCTCGTGCTTGACCGCTGAATCGGCAATAACACAGAAGCGCCACGGCTGCAGGTTGGCCCCGCTTGGCGCGGTGCCGGCGGCGCGGATGCAGTCCTCGATCACCGCGCGCGGCACGGCCTCGTTGCTGAACATCCGGACGGTTCGTCGCAGGCGCGCCATGTCGTAGAACGCGCGGGCCCGGCGCTGCATTTCTTCCGAACCCAGTCGCTCAAACGAAGCCAGGGGTACAAAGGGCATGATTGTTTTCACCTCAGGTGTTCAGCATCTGGCGCGATTCTAGCCCGTACGCCGCATTGATCAGGCGAGACTCCGACTAAAGGGCTGACTCAATTCGACATAGAATGGGCTTCTTGGCGCTGCCGATGATAACAATCGTCGCATCGCAACAATAAGCGCGAGACTTGGAGGCATCACATGGGACTACTTGATGGAATTCTTGGCGCCGTGCTCGCGGGCGGGCAGCAAAGCAGCGCTCCCGCGCAGCGGCAATCTGCGCCCCAATCTGGCAGTGCCGCGGACCCTCTCGATGGATTGCTTGGCGCAATTCTCGGCGGCAATCCTTCGGTTCAGCAACGTGCCCAACAGCAGGGCGTGTCCATTGACGACATCCTTGCGAGCATCGCTGGCGGCGGCGGGCAGACTGCCGCGCCACAGCTTCCGTCTGCGCCGCAAAGCCAGGGCGGGATGGGCGACATCCTGGGCTCGATCTTGGGTGGCGCGATGGGCGGCCAGCCCCAGCAACAGCAGATGCCAAGTGCCGGGCAGGGCGGGGTGGGCGACATCCTGGGCTCGATCCTGGGTGGCGCGACGGGCGGCCAGCCCCAGCAACAGCAGATGCCAAGTGCCGGGCAGGGCGGGATGGGCGACATCCTGGGCTCGATCCTGGGTGGCGCGACGGGCGGCCAGCCCCAGCAACAGCAGATGCCAAGTGCCGGGCAGGGCGGGATGGGCGACATCCTGGGCTCGATCCTGGGTGGCGCGATGGGCGGCCAGCCCCAGCAACAGCAGATGCCAAGTGCCGGGCAGGGCGGGATGGGCGACATCCTGGGCTCGATCCTGGGTGGCGCGATGGGCGGCCAGCAACAGCAACAGCAGATGCCAAGTGGCGGGCAGGGCGGGATGGGCGACATCCTGGGCTCGATCCTGGGTGGCGCGATGGGCGGCCAGCCCCAGCAACAGCAGATGCCGAGTGCCGGGCAGGGTGGCCTTGGACCTTTGGGCAGCATCCTTGGGGCGGTCATTGGCGGAGGCGCCGCCGGCGGTGGCGACCTCAAGAGCATCGGCATTTCGGTTGCGGCCAACGCCTTCCTCGCGCCGATTGTCAACAAGATCGCCGCCAAGTTGGGTTTGCCCCCGTCTGTGGCCCAGGCGATTGTGGCGTTTGCCGTGCAGAAGCTGGTCCTCGGCGCCGCCCAGCAGCGCGCTCAGCCCTCGGCTGGCAGCGCCGTCCAACCTCAAGCGGGCACAGCCCCCAACATCAACGATATTCTGCAGACGCTCGGCCAGGGCCAGCGGATCGACCGCCGCACCATCAAGATGGTTGGGTTTGCCGATGAGCTCGCCGCGGAGGCCGACATAGATCCCACCACCGCCGCGCGCGGCCTGCAAGCGGTCTTTGATGAGTTTTCGGGCCCGATGACGACGACCGCTGAACAACCGGATTACTCAAGCCTGCTGCAGAAGTGGGTGCCGAGTTAATTTGGCTATATTGCAAAGCTCCGACCCGATCATCATTATTGGCGCGGGGATGGCCGGTCTGGCTGCAGCTGAGCGCCTGCGGGCGTCCGGCTTCCATCCGCTTGTGCTCGAGGCCTCGGATGGAATCGGGGGCCGGGTGCGCTCCGATCGGGCGAATGGGGTGGTGGAATTGGGGGCCGAGTTCATCCATGGCGCGCGGGCCGCAACATGGGAGGTCCTCAAGAGGGCGAACCTCAAGACGCGGCCATATGAGGTCGATGACGCTACCCCCCGTCGCTTCTCATACGGCGGCGCGCTGCAGCCCGTCGACTGGGCCCTGGCCAATCAGATCGAGGCCTACGTTGCGCGCGGCGAGCAATATGCCGGTCCCGATATCAGCCTGACCGAGTGGTTCGAGCAAATTGCGCCGGCTCGGTGATCCTGCCGCAACCCTGGCGCGCAATCGGATCGCGCGGATTGAGGCAGCCTCGCCCGACGATTTAAGCGCGCTCGCGGTGGCGCGCGAGCGCCAGCTCAATACTGCCGGATGGGAAAACTTTCGTTTGCCCGGTGGCTACGACGCTGTGGCCGCCACGCTTGCTGAGGGCACCCGCATTCGCCTGAACGCCCCCGTGACCGAGGTGTCATGGGCCTCGGCCGGAGCCGTGGTCACGCTCGCCTCGGGTGAGACTCTGCCGGCGCGGGCCGTTATCCTGACTGCATCGCTGGGCGTCATGCAACGTGGTCTGATTCGCTTCGATCCCGCCCTGCCACAACGCAAGCGCGATGCCATTGGCCGATTGCGGATGGGCCCGGCGTCCAAGCTGATCCTTTGGTTTCGGCGCGCCTTCTGGCCGGCGTTTAGCTTTCTGGGCGCGGACCGGCAGCTGCCGAGCTGGTGGCGTGCGGCTGAAGCGACCGCTCTGGTGGGATTCGCCGGGGGCCCGGACGCGATTCGACTTGGCGAGCTCGGAGAGCGGGCTGCCATCGAGATTGCGCTGGCGGAGTTGACGGCCTTGTTTGGTCCGGATGCGCGCAACGAATTCTTGCGCGGTGCGCTTATGGACTGGCCGAGCGAGCCATGGATTCTGGGCGGCTACAGTTACACGCCTGTGGGCGCCGGCTCGGCGCGGGAAGATCTTGCTGAACCGCTCTCGACGCTTTTCTTTGCGGGCGAGGCGACCTCAATAAATGGTCATGTCGGCACGGTGCACGGCGCCATAGAATCGGGCTGGCGCGTTGCAGCCGAAGTGATGTCCGGCATGCGTTGATGCGCCGTTTGCGCGTGATACGATCGTCAATCCTCGAATGTCCGCACGTGTCAAGACGCACTGGGAGCGCTATCCCCAGCCGCCCTTTGTTCGTCCCCACACCGTTGTCGGGGACGTTCGCGTGCTGCGCGGAGTCAGCGGCGGAGGTCTCGAACCGCGCGACGTGTATGTCTATTTGCCGCCCGGGTATGAACACACTCGCAAACGGTATCCCGTGTTGTATCTTCAAGACGGGCAGAATGCCTTTGATGACGCGCTCGCGTTCGCCGGCGAGTGGGGGGCTGATGACGCCGCAGAGGCGCTGGCCGCAAAGGGATTGCCCTGCATCATCGTGGCGGTGCCCAACGCAGGCGGCCAACGAATGAGCGAATATAACCCCTGGCCGCGCTCGTCCTCGAAGTTCGGCACAGGCGAGGCCAAAGGGCCGGCCTATTTGGCCCTCCTCACCAACACAATCCGAGGCATCGTAAACCTGTCGTTTCGCACTCGGACTGAGCCCGAGTACACAGGCATTGGCGGGTCGTCTTTGGGAGGCTTGATTTCGGCCTACGCCGCGCTCGCCCATCCGGATGTGTTCGGCTATTGCATCGCCATGTCGCCCGCGCTGTGGTTCTCGTTCGGCGAGATTTTCGTTCGCGGCCTGGCCACGCGCGCGGCATGCGCGCTTCTACGTCGACATCGGGGGTCAGGAGGGCCGCTGGAAGGCCGAGAGTGGCGTGCCGACCATGGTCAAGGACGCGCGCCATCTGCGCGATGTTCTGACCGAGCATGGGCATGTGGTTGCCTACGTTGAGGATAAGAACGGACGTCACACCGAAGCCGACTGGCGTCGCCGTTTCCCCGCGGCCCTGGAGTGGTTCCTCGCGCCCAGTCGCCGGCCCGACGGCCTGCAAGGTTTCAAGCACAGACTCGGTGACGTCTGGTAAAGCAGGAATTCACTTAGCCTGACGAGGGGAAGGCGAGCGGCGCGGGTCGCGTGATGCGCAAGGCAACAACGCCCGCGACGATTGCCATCACGCCGGTCACGGCAAAGGCGAAGCCATACGCGCCGAATTGTTCTCGAATGGCGCCGCCCAGCGCGCTGGACAATGCCGCCCCAAGTTGATGGGCGCAGAACACCCAGCCGTAAACCAGCCCCACGTTCTTGCGGCCGAAATTGTCGGCCACCAGCACCTGGGTGGGCGGCACTGTGGCGATGTAATCGAGGCCAAACAGAATCATGAAGAACGACAGCCCGACTTCCTCGGTGAAAAGCGGCAGAAGCAAAAGCGAGGCGCCCCGAAAAACGTAGTAAACCAGCAAGAGCTTGCGCGGGTCGACCCGGTCCGTAAGCCATCCCGAACCCATGGTCCCGGCGAAGTTCATCACGCCCATGACCGAAAGTAAACCGGCCGCAGTCAGCGCGCCCAACCCGCAATCGGCGGCGTAGGCCATGAAATGCGTCCCAATGATGCCATTGCTGGAGAAGCCGCACACGAAAAATGTGCCCGCCAGCATCCAGAATGTGGGCGATCGCAGCGCGCCCGACATGACGCTGCCTGTAGGGGATTGAGACCGAGCTGGAGGCGCGACCACATCCGAGGCAGGGGCGCCGTAGGGAAGCAGGCCCTTGTCGGCCGGCTCATCGCGCATGATCAACCAGACAGGGACGACGATTATTGCGGCGATGCCGGCCACGATGAGGGAGGTCGTCCGCCATCCCAACCCGAGGACGAGTCCCGTCAGCGCGGGGGTGAAGATGAGCTGTCCTGCTGCGGTCGCGGCGCCAAATATCCCGCTGACCAGGCCGCGCTTCGTGTAGAACCAGCGATTTGCGACGCTTGCCCCAATGACAGCGCCCCCGAGGCCGGTGCTGAGGCCGCTCAGCGCGCCCCAGACCAGGTCCATCTGCCAAATCTCGCGCATGGCGGCGCTGATGGCGCTCGATAGCGCCATCAACACGATCCCCGCGACTGCGACGCGCCGCGGCCCAAAACGTCCGATCAGCCCCCCGGCAAACGGCGATCCCAGCCCAAAAACGATCAGTCCGAGCGAGATCGCAAGCGAGACCGCGCTGCGATCCCAGCCCGTGTCCTGCATGATTGGCACGAGCATGATCCCCGGAACCGAGCGCACACCGGCCGCGACCAGTAGAAGCAGGATGGTCGCCGCGACAACATACCAGCCGTAGAAAACAGGGCGGCCCTGCGCGTTTTGCATGACGCCAGATTCTAGTTGGAAAGTCGAGACGCTGAGGTCGACCTGTCAGGTCGAGGCGTGCCCGGGAACACCGGTCAGGTACGCCGGACTTGCGCCCCGCGTTGCCCGTCAAAACGTTATAATGTCATGACAATATGACCAGCGTGGATAGAAAGTCCCCGATGCCGTTGTACTTCCAGCTCAAGCGGCTGCTCTTGGAGAAAATCACCTCCCATGCCTGGAAGCCAGGTGATTTGGTTCCGAGTGAACAGGAACTGCAAGTCGGCCATCAACTGAGTCGAACGACGGTGCGCCAGGCGCTCATTGAGCTTGTGGCAGAGGGACATCTGGTCCGCCAGCGCGGACGCGGCACCTTCGTCGCCCAGCCAAAATTTGAGCATAGTCCGTTGCGCCGGCGAGGCATCAGCCAGTATTTGATCGCCCAGGGGCTGACCCCGGGCCTGCGAGTGCTGGACGCCGATTGGTCGCCACCACCGGCGGCGGTGCGCGCGGCGCTGCAACTTGAGGCCGGACAGCGGGCGTATCGTATTCGTCGGCTGCGCCTGGCCGATGACCAGCCAATTGGTGTGCTGACCTCGTGGCTGCCAGAATCCGTTGCGCGGGCGATTGACACGGCCGCGCTGAACCAGGGAGAATCGCTGCATTACCTGCGTAATCTTCCTCAAATGCTGAAAACGCGCGCCACACGCGCGATTGAGGCCGTTGCGGCTCGCGAGGAAGAAGCGCGACTTTTGCAGGCTCGCAAGGGCTCTCCCATGCTCATGATCGAACGCACCGTCATCGGCGCCGATGGTGCGCCGGTTGAGTTCATGCGGGCGGTGTATCGGGGTGACCGACTCAAGTACCAGGTGCCTGATGACTAATTCCCGGCAGACCACCGACCTCGCCCTTGCCTCCGCTGTCGATCTTGCCCGCATGGTTCGGGCCGGAGAGGTATCCCCGGTTGAAATCCTTGATGCCGTCTATGACCGCATCAAGACGTTGGATAGCAGGGTGAATGCGTTTTGCGCGCTGACCGAGGAATCTGCCCGGGCTCACGCCCGCGCGGCTGAGGCCCAGGTTGCGGCAGGCAGTCCACTCGGCCCGCTGCATGGCGTCCCTGTCTCAATCAAGGATCTGCTCCTTACCCGAGGCGTGAGGACCATGCGGGGGTCCGCCGTCTACGCTGATTTCGTTCCGCAGGAGAACGCGCCCGCCGTCGACCTGATCCAGGCTGCGGGCGCGATTGTGATCGGAAAGACCACTACCCCAGAACTTGGCTGGAAAGGCGTGACCGATAGCCCGGTAACCGGTGTCACTCGCAATCCTTGGAATCTGGACTTGACTCCCGGCGGCTCTTCGGGCGGCGCCGCAGTTGCGGTCGCGCTCGGCATGGGCCCGTTGGCAGTGGGCACCGATGGAGGCGGCTCTATTCGCATCCCCGCCTCCTTTACAGGCGTGTTCGGGCTCAAGCCATCGTTTGGGCGCGTCCCGGTTTTCCCGCCGAGCGCCGTTGGGGTGATGTCGCATGTCGGTCCGATCGCGTTTTCGGTAAGGGACGCCGGATTGATGTTGAACGGAATGACCGGCGCCGACGTGCGCGATCCATTCTCGCTGCCCGCCAACGGGACGGACTATCTGGCCGCCTGCGACGGCGGTGCGCAAGGCCTGCGGGTCGCCTGGAGCCCGACCCTCGGCTATGCCCCGGTTGATCCTGAGGTGCGCACGTTATGCGAACGGGCGGCCCGCGTCTTTGCGGATGAGCTTGGTTGCGTGGTGGAAGAGGCCGATCCAGGTTTCGCCAATCCCGCCCCATTCTTCAAGCTTCTTTGGGCGTGCGGCCTTGGCGCGGCGGTGCGCGACTACTTCCCGGCCTGGGCCGAGCGCATGGATCCCGGGCTTGTGGCGATGGTCCGCGAATACGACGGCGCCTCTGCGGCGGAGCTTGCCGGCGCCCACGCGGAGCGACTGAAGCTCTACGACGTGCTGCGGCGCTTCTTTGAGCGCTATGACCTGTTGCTCACGCCGACCATGCCGACCACAGCCTGGAAGGCCGGCGTCCCGATTCCGGTGGAGATTGCCGGGGGGTCCACGGCCGAGTTTCGCTACACCCCGTTTACGTTTCCGTTCAACATGAGCGGGCATCCCGCGGCCAGTGTGCCGTGCGGCATCGCGTCATCCGGAATGCCCGTCGGGCTGCAAATCGTGGGCCGGCGCTGGGCAGATGCACAGGTATTGCGCGCCGCCGCCGCGTTCGAGGAGGCCCGGCCTTGGCCGCGACCGCCGATGTCCCGAACAGCATAACGTTGTGGGCGCAGCCTTCAGGCTGCGCTGTCCGTGCTCCAACTCAGCCAGCGCGTCACGCGAATCTCGAATACCGCGCCGTAGTCCGAATCGGCGTTGATGTCCCATCCGTATTTGGCCTTGAATGCGTCGACGAGCGCGTCGGGAAACGGCCCCTCCATCCGCGCTGCGGCGCCCTCGGCCAGGGCCGGCTTGTCGCCATTCTCGAGCGAAAACATAACGTTCGACTGCGTGCCAATGTTCCGCGCTTTGACGCTCTTCGGGCTGGTGCAAATCCAGGCCCCGCCATTCCACCAGACAAACCAGATTGGAACGAGGTGCGGTTTGCCGTTGGCGCGCACGGTCGCCAGCCAGATGTTGCGTTCGGACGTGAGACGGGCTTCAATCTCAGGGGTAGGTTTCATGGGTCAGTTGAGTTTCTTCAGTTCGAACAGCGCGGTGAGCGCCTCGATGGGACTGAGCGTATTTGGGTCGAGCTCGCGCAGGCGGGCGAGCGCCGGCGATTCCGGCGCGAATAGAGAGGGAGTCTGAGGAATGGGCTTGCGGGCCGCCTCGATGGCTCGGCCGCGGGCCTTGCCGTCCTCGAGATCGCGCAGGATGTCCTGGGCCCGGTGAACGACGCCGGAGGGCAGCCCAGCCAGCTGCGCGACATGGATGCCGTACGAACGGTCCGCTCCGCCTGCAACAACCTTGTGCAAAAAGACGATCGCGCCGCCCTCGTCGCTGACCGCGACATTGAAGTTGCGCACGTGGGGCAGTTTCTCGGCCAGCCGGATGAGCTCGTGATAGTGGGTGGCGAAGAGCGTGCTGGATCGTCGGTCCGGATGGTTATGCAGATACTCGATCACGCTCCAGGCGATTGCCAGTCCGTCATAGGTGCTGGTTCCGCGCCCGATTTCATCGAGGATGACCAGGCTCGCGGGGGTGCAGTGACGCAGAATCGACGCGGTCTCGACCATCTCGACCATAAACGTGCTCTGGCCGGCGGTGAGTTCGTCCTGGGCGCCGATGCGGGTGAAGATCCGGTCAACCAGGCGCAGGCGCGCGCTGCGGGCCGGGACAAATGAGCCGATCTGGGCCATCAGGCAGATCAGGGCCACCTGGCGCATGTAGGAGGACTTGCCGCTCATGTTCGGCCCGGTGATAACCAGGATGCGGGCATCGTCATCGAGCTGGCAGTCGTTCGGGGTGAAGGGGATTTCGTTGAGGAGCTGTTCGATCACTGGGTGCCGCCCCTCACGAATATCGATGACGGGCTCGGAGGTCATCTCGGGGCGAGAGTATCCGTTCCGCGCCGCGCAGTCGGCCAGCCCGGCGGCGACATCCAGGCGGGCTGCCCGCGCCGCCGCCGCCAAGATGTCTTTCGCATAGGCAGTAAGTTGGTCAAGGAGGCCGGACAAAAGTTCGCGCTCGAGAGCCGCTATCCGGTCGTCGGCGTTGAGGATGAGCGTCTCGTACTCCTTGAGTTGCGGGGTGATATAGCGCTCGGCATTTGTCAGGGTCTGCTTGCGGATGTAGTCGGCGGGCGCAGCTTCGCGGTTGGCGTGAGTGATCTCGATGTAGTACCCGAAAACCTTGTTGTAACTGACTTTGAGCGATCGAATCCCCGTCCGCTCGCGCTCAGTGCGTTCGAGGTTAGCCACCCACAGTTTTGCGTCACGGGCCGCAAGCGCGATCCCGTCGAGCTCGGCGCTATATCCTGGCCTGATAAAGCCCTCGCCCGAATCCTCGTCACCCGTGTCACGCAGCGCCGCCGCAATCTTCGCGCTGGCTTCGGCCAGACGTCCGGCATGTTCGCTGGCTAGATCATCCTCGGCGGGCAAGCGATCAGCGGCAACCGCATCCACTCTGAACACCTGCGCCAGCCCGGCCTTGAGCGTGAGCAGTTCCTTGGAGGAAGCGAGCCCGCCCATAATCCGGGTCGCCAGCCGTTCCAAGTCAGGCAACCCGCGCAGGGCCTCGCGCGTCTTTTCGCGCAAAACCGTATCGCTGTAAAGGACCTCGACCCGGGTCAGGCGTCGCTCGATCTCGGCTTGATCAAGCAGCGGTTGGGCCACCCACGCGCGCAGCAAACGCGCGCCCATCGGGGTCTGTGTCTTGTCCAATACGCCCAACAGGGAGCCGAGCTTGCCTCGCGTGCGCAAGCCCTCCAACAGTTCCAGGTTGCGCCGGGTGGTCTGGTCCAGCGCCATAAAGCGCGAGGTCGAATACGCGCGCAATTCGGTCAGCGTCCTGAGCGCGCCGGGCTGCATCTCGCGCAGGTAGGCCAGAATCGCGCCCGCCGCCCGCATCGCCAGCGGTTTGTCATCAAGCCCGAATCCGGACAGCGTCCCGACCTTGAAATGAGCCAACAGGGCTTGACGAGCATTGCCGGCCTCAAAACGATAGGCCGGGTAGGGTGTTCGGGCTGCGCGTTCGACTGAGGGCGCGTCACCGTCGGGTCGCTGCGAACTCTCGACTGACATGGGGCGCAGGCCGCCTTCGTCCGGGATCAGTACTTCGCGCGGCTGCAGCCGACCGAACTCGCGCTCCACGTCGACTTCGCTGTCCAGCTGCGCGGCGCAGAATTCGCCCGTGGTGATGTCGCAATACGCGAGCCCGATCGGTCCCGGCGCGCTGTCGGGAGTAGCGGGCGCGCTTCGGATCAGCGCCGCCAGAAAACTGGGTCGCGCCGCGTCAAGCATGCGGGGCTCAACGACTGTTCCCGGGGTGATCACCCGCCGCACTTCGCGCGGCACCAGTCCGTTTACGGTCTCGTCTCCAATCTGATCGGCCATCGCAACCCGGTAGCCGCGCTCGATCAGACGGGCAACATATCCGTCGACAGCGTGATGGGGGACGCCCGCCATGGGAATGCGGGTGTCTTTTGCGACGGGCCGGGACGTGAGCACCACCCCAAGTTCGCGCGAAACCAACTCGGCGTCCGAATCAAAGGTCTCGTAGAAGTCGCCCAGGCGGAAAAACAGGATGCAGTCGGCGTATTTCGCTTTGAGGTCGAGATACTGGCGCCGGATCGGCGTGGCTTCTTGCGCGGCGGGTGGCATGCTCTTGAGATTGTATCGGAAGCGAAACCCCCGGCGCAGCCGGGGGTTTCGCTTCCGAAGAACTTACTTCAACATGTAATACGTCCCACGTTTGTCGCCCACCCGCATCAATGTCCCACGCTCGACCAGCTCGACAAAATCCCGTCGCAGCGATTCAGCGCTCACGTCTGGGCAGAGATCCTGGTATTCGCGATTGGTGATCCGGCCGGATTTGCGCACGAAAGCCAGCAGTTTCTCCAGGCGCCCCGATTGCGGTGTTGCCGCCGGCGCCGCGGGTCCGTCGCTGGCGCGGGCATACAACGTCACCTCGAAGCTGGCCTCACCTTCGGCAAATGCTGGCGCAGTCTGGTTGCGCTCCTTCATCGCCCGGACCATCCGGTCGATGCCATACCCCAGGCGCTCGATAAAGCCCATATCAGCCAGAACTTGCACGATCGCCTCGTTCCTCGAGTAGCGTTCGCGGATGAGGTTCTTCAGGGTGACGTGGCCCGGCAACCGGCCTGGGCTCTTCACCTCGACCCGATCGGCAAAGACAAGCACATGAATCTGGGCGCCCGTTAAGCGGTAATCGCGGTGGGCGATGGCATTGACGACGGCCTCGCGCAAGACTCCGGGAGGATAGGCGCCTTCATCGTTGCGCTGCCAGGCCCGCAGTCGCGAGCGCACAGCGGTGTTCTCCGCCACAAAGAATTCGGCTTTCCGGATTTGTTCCGGCAGCGCGCCAGAAATGGTCTGACGGGTGAATGCATCCTCGAGGTCGGTTCCGCTGAATCGGGCAGCGAGGAGCTCCGCTCCGCGCACCCACCGCTGTGGCTGGCGCCCAAAAAGAAGCAGTCCGGCAAACGTTGGCCGCAGCTTGCGACCCTGGCGTGTCACGCATCCGCGGCGCAGCAACAAGTCCTCGACAGTTGCGTCTGGCATCCCGGAGGCGCCTGCATAGGTCTCGGCTTTGCCCCAGTCCAGATCGTCCTTGCTGCTGCCGGTTGGCGTGGTGGCCTCCCAGGTGCTCTCGCTGCGGGTCAGCAAAAGCTCGCGCAATGCCCGCGCGTTGAGTGCAATATTGCGGCCTGCGTCGCGTATCAAGTAACGGCCGTCCACGTGGAATACGTTGGGCAAACCTTCGGGTATTTCGATGACCAGCGCCTCTGGGTCCAACTCTGGCGCTGTCCGCAGAAGATAGGGCAGCGGGACGATCAGGCGCGGTTGAACGGCCATCAGGGCCTCAAGCGCTTGTTCCATGACCTCGTCGCCGTTCACGGGTTTGGCGCCGCGAGAGAGCTTAAGCGGCACAATGAGCACTCCGCCCTGGGCATTGGCCAGCGCCACCAAACTGCGGGAGATTCGCTCGGACGATGCCGCGCCTGGGCTAAGCACCTCTATCCGTGGCCCTGGCCCGGCGCCGGTCAGCCGGCGCAGATCAGTGGGTGTGAGCATTTACGGCTTGATCGTGTAAGTGGCCTGCGCTCGCCCATCTCGGGCGAGTGTGACGACGTCGCCGACCTGCCAGGCCGCATCGGCGCGGTTCATGAACAAGTCGGTCGCGATATCGGCGCCGGTCGTGGTGTAAATGTTGATGAAATTGTCCTTGAACAGCGATACATTGCCGAAGGTGTAAACGACGCCGCGCGGCGAGGCAAGCGTCCAACCTTTAAGCTCAAGCGTGTCGCCCTCATTGGCGATGACCACTGACTCGCGCTGACGCTGGCCCGGGAAGTTTATGTTGCTGATCACGATCGCAATCTTCTCGGGGGCTAAAACAGGCGCGGTTGTCGGCGTCGGCGCCGGCCGCGTGGCCGTTGGCGGAACTGGTGTAGCCGCCGGCGTCGATTGTGGCGGCGCCGGTGAGGGTGCCGCAATCTGCGCACGGGGCGTGGCATCCGGCGCGGGCGCGGTGCCTGCCACTGCGGGTCGAGGGGAGGCGTCCACGCCATCAGCCGGACGGGTCATAACGCGGACAACCAGGATGGTGGTGATGGCCGAAATCAGAATGTTGACCAGGATGACGATCAGCCACTGTTGACGAGTCGGAAACGAGCCCATTCGGACATTAAACCATATGCCTAATCGAACATTTGTGCTATACTCGCGCAGATGAGTGGATTCGCGCGCGCAACGTTGGACGAAGCGATTGAGGCGTTTGAACGCAGCCTCGCCCGACGGCCTATTTCGGACAATACACGCAAGGCTTTCATCGGCGATGCGCGCATATTTGCCCGTGAAATGCAGGGTGGTCGCGAGGCGCGTGTGGCCCCGACGGCGATTACGGCCGAGCGGATCAAACGTTTTCTGGCGGAGCAGGAGCGCTCCACCCGGGCAGGGAGTCCGAAGTCGATTGAGCGGCGGTTGACCTCGCTCAAGGTCCTTTTCCGATGGCTTCGCGATAGTGGCTATATCACGGTTGATCCCGCCGAGGGCGTTGCCTATCGCCCGTTTGTCGATCCGCTGCCGGAGTATTTGTCTGATGCGCAGGCCGAAATGGTGATTCGATCGGCGCGGGCGCTGGCTGACAGCGAGAAGCTTGAGCTGCGGCCGCTCACCGCAATTCGGCTCGTGCTGGACACGGGGATGAAGAAGAGCGAGTGCCTGAATCTGGATGTTGGCGACATCAAGCGCGAGAAAGGCGCGGCGTTCATTCGAATTCGGTATGACAAGCCGCATTTGCGATTCAAGGAACGAGACCTGGCAGTCTCAACGGCGTGCCTCGCCACCCTCGACGAGCACATCACTCGCTATGGCGGGCAAGGGCGGGTTTTTGACTGCACGGGGCGCAATCTCGAATACCTGCTCACCGGGCGTGTGGCGCCGGCGGCCGGAGTGCCGGCGTTGACATTTGAAATGATGCGGTGGACCTGCGCGCTGCGCTTGTACCGTTCGCGCGAGCTCAGCGAGGAACAGCTGCAGGCCCATTTTGGTCTGTCGCCACTCGGTTGGACCGAGATGGCCGCGAAACTCGCCCGGGTAATGGCGTATGTGTAGTTTCAGAATTGGTGTGCGGTGTCATCTGCTATCGCGTTCAACCGCATCCGCGACCCTTAATGCCCCCATCGTCACGCCGGCGGTGCTTTGGCCTGGGAAGATACTGTCGCCGACCAGCCAGGTGTTTGTCAGGCCAACCCCGGGTCCGCGTGCCGTGAGCAGGCTTGTAAACGGGAATCCTCCTACGCCGCCGCGGTGCCGTCGTGTGAACGTCCGAAACGTGACAGGTGTGCCAGGTTTTAGCAGACGGATCTTCTGACGCAGGCCCGGAATGGCTCGTTCGGCCCGGTCGAGCATGCGCTCGGTGTAGGCGGACACCCTCTCGGCATAGGCCTGCTTGCCACCGGGCGCCTGGCGGAGCGCCCACCACTGCCCGGCCTTGGTGTGAGTGCTCATGGTGATCGCGCGCATGCCCGGCGGCGCGCGGCCTGGGTCACCCCGCAACGAGAGCGAGACAAAGACCGAATTCGTTTCACCCAGGGGCAGATCGTAGTCGCCGACGACCTGATGGTGGTCGCAATCCTCTGGCAGACCGGAATCCTCAACGCCCAGGTAGAGGGTGAACGCGCCCCATTGCTCGGGGCGAGAAGCAGTCTCGCGAGCCAGTTGCGCCGGCGCGGCTTCTCCCAGCAGGCGGGCCAGATCCCATGGGGTGAGATTCGCGACACAACGCTCGCACTCGACCCTCAAGCCCTTGTTGGTTGTGGCTGCCACAATCCGCCCGCCCTTCGTCTCGAGCGCCGTCACCTGCTGACGAAACAGGACCTTGCCCCCGGCGCGCCGGATGGCGTCCACCAACGTCTGGGCAATACCGCCAATGCCACCTCGGACATGATTGACGCCCTTGCGCGGCAGATCAATTGCGGCCGCGCCAAACACCGCGTTGGCGTTGACTGCGGTGGTCTGGGCGCTTATCAGTAACTGGGCGTCCAGAAAGGCGCGGGCGGGTCGGCTCATTACCCCCGATTTGCTTGCCCAGGTTCCCATGCTTTCAAAGACGTGGGGCAGGGTGATCAGGGTATCGGGCCGGAGTGCTCCAGCCAGCCGGACCATGTCGGCGACGCAGGAGGGCGGCCAGGCCGGGCGGCGGCCAGCAAATGCCCAGGCCGCATCGCTGACGGTCTCTGCCCTTTCAAAAAAGCGCAGGATCGCGGCTTGATCGGGCAGACCGGCTGTGGCGCGGCTCAATTCGACCTGCCAGCGGGTCGGGTCGCCAAAACGGGTGAAGACGCGGTCAGGGAGATGGGTGCGCCATGCGGGCTCAGCCGCCACAATGGGCCACGCGATACCGAGCCGCTGGGCGACCTGATCATGCGGGCCGGCGGGATTGAACCCACCGGCCAGGGTCGCCCCGGCATCAAAACGATAGCCCTGGTGATAGAAAGTGCCCGCGCAACCGCCCCCGTACACATGCGCCTCAAGGACGGTGACATCGTGGCCTGCTTTGGCCAGGAGCGCTGCCGTGGTCAGCCCGCCGATACCGGCGCCGATGATGAGTGTGGTGTTGGCCATGAGTTTTCTCGCCAGGAGGTGCGCAGAGGGCGCTTGACAGTTGATCCTGATCTGACAAACTATCCTATCTCTCAAAGTGAAAATAGCTTGAAGACCATGTGAGGGTTTGGTCGAAGGCGCGGCGTTCCATAGGAGTACGTGATGAAACATCGAACTTGGTCGGGCCATCGTCTGGCCGCGATGTTGGTGGTTGGTTCTGTTCTGATTCCGTCCACACTCGCGGCGCGGACAGTTCCATCGGCGCTCGAACCTGGGTCACCCGCGATGTCGGCCAGTTCCGTGGCTGTGGCGGTACCTGCAGTCGACACCCGCCCAAATATCGTCCTCATCATGGCCGATGATCTTGATGCCCGACTGGATACCCTCGACTACACGCCGAATATCCGAGAACTGCTTGAGCAAGGGGGCATGACCTTCGAAAACGCCCTGGTTCCAGTGTCGTTGTGCTGCCCGAGCCGGGTTTCCTTGTTGCGCGGCCAGTATGTCCACAACCATCAGGTTCTGAGCAACGGGCCGCCCGATGGCGGGTTTCAGAAAGCGACCGCGCTCAATCTCGAGCAAACCTCCATCGCGACGGTTCTGCAGGATTCGGGATATCGAACAGCTTTGATGGGCAAATACCTAAATGGCTATCCCTTCACGGATGCCCTTACCTATATTCCACCTGGCTGGAACGAGTTCTATAGTCCCTCCAGCGACGCGGCATATTTCGGTTTCAATTACACCCTGAACGCGAACGGCACGCTTGTGCCTTACGGCAGTGCGCCCGAAGACTACATGACCGACGTGCTGTCGCGCACGGCGGTGAACTTCATCACCCGAACCGCCGGCGCGGGCGCGCCTCTCTTTCTGTATATCAACCCGTATGCGCCGCACGGCCCGGCTACGCCCGCGCCGCGTCATTCCGGCCTGTTCACCGATGTCATTGCCCCGCGGACGCCTTCGTTCAACGAGGCGGATATCAGCGACAAGCCGCCTCTCATCTCGACCCTGCCCTTGCTCACGGCGACTCAGATTGCCGAACTCGACGTCAAATACCGCCTGCGCCTGCGGTCGATGCAGGCGATCGACGAGATGGTGGCCGGTGTCGTCGCTGCCCTGGCCAGCACGGGAATCTTGAGCAATACCTATATCATTTTTACGTCAGACAATGGCTATCACATGGGCCAGCATCGCTTCCCGGCCGGCAAATACACCAATTACGAGGAGGACCTGCGCGTCCCACTGATTGTGCGTGGGCCAGGCGTGCCCGTCAGTCAGACATCAAGCGCCCTTGTCAGCACGATTGACTTGCTGCCGACCTTTGCCGAGATTGGCCAGACCACGGTTCCGACCTTTGCCGATGGCCGCTCGCTGCTCCCTTTGTTGACTGGCGCAACGCCGCCCTGGCGTCAGGTGTTTTTCCTGGAGCAGTACCCGTTCTCCAGTCAGTTTGACGACCCAACCCTGCGCGGCGGCCTCCTTGAACCGGACGAACCCGATCAAACCTGGAAGGCGATGGAGAAGCCCGATTCGGCCTGTCTTGCGACGACAACACCAAAGCCGATCTACACGGGTCTTCGCGGCGTGCGCTACAAGTATGTTGAGCACCATGCCTGCGACCTTGAGATCTATGATCTTCAGACCGACCCCTACGAGCTGAACAACCTGATCGAATTCACCGGCGGACTGACTCGGACCGTGCTGGCGAACTGGTTGCGGGTCATGACGACCTGCGCGGCTGCGTCTTGCCGCGCCTTTGAGATGGGCCCGCCGATCTCGGTATTTCTGCCAGCGTCGATGCGAAACTGACGTTGTTTGTTGGTAGCATTGGCCTACCCTATGCGCCGCATAACACTTCCGACCCTTGATGCCGCCGTCGCCCGAAAGGTGCTGGTTGGCTTTGTCCGCGACGAGATCCGCAAGGTTGGCCTGAACAGGGCCGTTCTTGGGCTTTCTGGCGGGATTGACTCGGCCCTGTCTTGCTTCATCGCTGCTGAAGCGCTGGGACCGGAGAATGTGCTGGCCGTGCGTATGCCGTATCGCACCTCGTCGCAGGGCAGCCTCGACCACGCCCAGCTCGTCATCGACCAGCTCGGGGTGCAGTCTGAAACGGTTGAGATCACTGCCATGGTCGATGGCTGGCGTCGCCTGAGTCCGGACATGACGCCATTGCGGGCCGGCAACATCATGGCCCGCTGCCGGATGATCACCCTGTATGACCGGAGTTCTGTGTTTGGCGGGTTGGTTGTCGGCACCGGCAACAAGACCGAGCTCATGTTGGGATACACCACGTTGTTTGGCGATCAGGGCTGCGCGCTCAACCCGATCGGCGATCTGTTTAAGACCCAGATCCGCGCCTTGTCGGCGGAAATGAACGTCCCGCGTGTCATCATCGACAAGGCCCCTTCGGCCGACCTGTGGGAAGGCCAGACCGACGAGCAGGAGATGGGACTGAGCTACGACGAGGTCGATCAGCTTCTGCATGTGCTGGTCGATCTGCGCTATAGCACTGAAGAAGCGATTGACCTGGGGTTTGATCCGGCCTATGTCAGGCGGATTTGGCGCATGGTTTCACGGAATCAGTTTAAGCGCCGGTACCCGCTCATCGCCAAGGTCAGCGGACGCACAGTCGGGGCGGACTTTCTCTACCCGCGCGATTGGGGAGTGTAGATGATTGCCCGCGTCACATTCCAATGGATGCTGGCGCTCGTGGTTTCGGTAAGCGTCTCATTGCCGGGACCGGCGCGGGCCGAGGTTCCGAGTCGTCAGATGCCGGTCGTGGCGCCGCTTTACGCCCCAATCCTGATGTATCACCATATTGGCGCGCCGCGTGCAGGCCGTTTCAGCGTTACCCCGGCCAAGTTTGCCGAACAACTCAATTGGTTGCGCGACCAGGGATACCGATCGGTGAGTATCGATGACATTGCCTCTGCGGCGCAGGGCGGACCGCCGCTCCCGCCAAAGCCAATTGCCATCACCTTCGACGACGGCTGGCGCGACCAGTACGACATCGCGTTACCGCTGCTGAAGGAATTCGGTTTCAAGGCGACCTTTTTCGTGGTCTCGGGCTGGGTGGGGCGAGGGCGCACCCTGATGACCTGGGCTGAGTTGCGCGACCTGCGCGCGCGCGGACACTGGGTCGGATCCCATTCTGTTACGCATGGCGCCGCCGCAAAGCAGACCGACAAAGTGGTCGCCTACGAAGTCATCCAGAGCCGGAATACGATCTCACGCGAGTTGGGCGGGCCGCCGACGATATTCGCGTATCCGCTGGGTTCGATCGATGCGCGCGCAGAAGCGCTGGCGCGGGCCGCCGGATATGTCGCCGCGGTTGACGTGCAGGCCAATCCGATACAGCGCGCGTCTCAGCTATACCGGCTCAAGAGGATCGAAGTGCGCGGCACGTACTCGCTGGGCAATCTGGCGAGCTGGCTGATTGCGGGCAAGGACGGCGTGCTTCCCGTGCCGCGCTCGCCGTGGTGGCAGACCCTGCGCCGATCATTCCCCGGGTCGCCCCCTCTGGCTGGGGCGCGTGGCGGCCCGCATGGGTTCTGCCGAGGTAGAGACGCGCCATGGCGCGATTGCGTGGCCGGCTGCCCGACCGCATAGAATATCGAATCCAATGAGCCTGCTCCGACGCTTCGGCTATTACGCCCGATCCATCCCTGTTGCGCTGTCCGGTTTCGCAAATCCACTTGAGATCGCGGTTGCGGCCTTGCGCGGGAAGCCGTTCATCGCCGAACTGCGCTCGGGGGATCGCTTCGCCGCGCGCACTGCGATGGACGCCTGGGTGATCAAGGAGACCTGTCTCGATCGCGACTATGAGCGGGACGGCTTCGCGATCCAGAATGGCTGGACGGTCGTCGATATTGGCGCCGGCTTGGGTGACTTCACCATATCCGTTGCGCGCCGTTTCCCCAACGGACGGGTGCTGGCCTTCGAGCCGTTTGGCGAATCGTTCGCCCTGCTGGAGCGCAATATCGCGCTGAACGAAGTGCCAAACGTCACCGCGCGCCGGCTGGCAATCGGTGGCGTAGCAGGTGTGGCACGCCTCAGTCTGGGGACCGGTGTTGCCGTGCAGCACAGCACGGCTCGCGCGAGTGACCCGGGCCGTGCTGAGCGCGTGGATGAAATGCCCTTGGGCGCCGCGCTCGATGCTGCGGACGTATCCCGCTGTGATTTCCTGAAGCTCGACTGCGAAGGCGCTGAATACGCGATCCTGCGCCAGGCCGCCGCGGACGGCACTCTTCATCGGGTAAGGCGAATCTCAATGGAGTATCACGATGGCATCACGGACGGCTCGGGTGCGTGGCTGGCCGATTTCCTTCGCGCACATGGATTCACGGTGACGCTCGAGCCCAATCCCGCCCACGCCGATATCGGTTTTCTGAGGGCAGACTATGCGCCTAAAGGCGCTTGACAAACCTAAGCCGGCGCCTAGAATTCTTCGGTAACCGGAGCTGGCTCAGGCGCTTCGTGATGTCGTCGAGATTCCAGCAGAGGACGCATGCCGGCTTCCACAATACGCGCAGACTACGACCAGCTCAAGAACGCCGCCAGCCAGTTTGGTGGGCTCGCCCAGGACACACGCCAAACGCTGCAGGCTCTCCAGCAGCATGTTGATTCACTGCAAGGCGGTGACTGGGTGGGCCCGGGGGCGACTGCCTTCTATCTGGAGATGAGTGGGCAGGTTGTGCCGACACTGCAGCGTCTGGCGGCGGCATTTGATTCGAGCCAGCGGGCCATTTCTCAAATCAGCCAGATTGTTGCGCGGGCGGAGGCCGATGCGGCCCGCATTCTGCGCGGTTCGGGCTCCAGGCCCGCGCCTCTGGATGGGGAAGGCGCGTTGGCCGTCGCGGAGATGATCGGAGTTGCCAACAGCGTCGTCGGTGCGGCTGAGTCATTTGGTGGTTCACAGCTCGCGGCGGCTGCGGCCGCGGGAATACTGGACGGCTTGAAGTCCGGCGGCGCGCCGGCCGCCGTCGTCGACGCCGTGACAAAGGCGCTCGAAGCTGGATCGGTAGATCGGATGTTGGCGGCATTTGAACCGTCGGTCCGCGACATGGTGAAATTGTCACCAACATTGAGCTCGGACATGATGCGCCTGGAGCGTGATGGTTGGACAATTCAGACGGGTCCCGCCGGGGAGGGTTCGGCGACTGATTCCACTGGAAAGACGATCACCATTGCCGCGCCGCGCAGCGACGACAAATTGGTGCGCTCCCTCTCCCATGAGGCGGGTCACGCCACGGGGAACCGGCCTGTGTCCATTCCGATCACGGACGGAATGACGCGTGACGAGTTCGTGCGCCTGAGCGTCGCGAACGATATGCTTAGCGAGGGCGACGCGACGCTGAACAACGCGAAGGTGCGAGCCGAGATCATTGCCGGCGGCGGCGCCGATATCGAAATCTCCGGCACCCAAACCGCCGCCTACCAGCGGGTCTATGAGGATTTCAAAGCTGGCGCCATTAGCGAGGAACAGGCCGCTGAACGAATGGGCGCGCTTGTTGCCAATGAGAGAACGAGCGTGCCACCGAAAAAGCGATACCTTGACTACTATGGTGATTCATACCGAGAATACTGGGACACCAATATTGCGCCAACGAGGGGAACCCCATGACGACCCCAATCAATCTGACCATTGAGCAGCTCAGAAAATGTCATCCCCTCAATGCGGGGCGTTTTGCCGAGATACTGGGCGCGCCTCTAGTTCCTGGCGCCGCCAATGCGCACTGGCTTTTCTTCACGTTTGAGCTGGAGCAGGGTGACTTTGCCGGGGTGAACTCAGATTAAGTGTCACGGGTGAGCGCGCACTGTTGAACCTGAAGCCGCGTAACCCGCCCGGGCTCAAATCATCTGACATTGACCTGCTTGACTTGGGTCAGCGCCGCGGATTCAAGCCCAATCCCGATATCCCGCCCGAGGGCGCTGATACCGAGTACTTCAATAAGGGCGGTGTCGAAATCGGTCTGCAATGGACGCACACCTCACGCCAATTGCGAAGCGTCGTGCTGAAGTGGGAGCCGTCGCAGCCCAACGAATAGCGGATCCGCTACGGATGAGTCAGGCGCCGATTGAGTTCTTGCAAATGAAACAACGCCCCAGGCAAGAGCCTGGGGCGTTGTTCGGTGTCGGCGATTCCCGTCTAGGCCGCCTGAATAGACGCGGCCAATGCCTTGCCGAACTCAGCCAATTGCTCCGGGGTCATGGTTTTCATCAGGTCAGCATGGACGACGCTTCCGTGTTCCATCGCTTTCTGAAGTACCTCTTCCTTGGTTTCGCCGGTCACGACGAAGTCACAATCTACACCGAGGTTCTTGCATGCGAACTTTTCCATAGGTTTTCTCCTGTAGCATCTCAAACGCGTGGTCACACAGTATTGACGACCTTGCGCGACTGTACCATCTGTTTGTGTCAACAGTTATTACGGTTTTCGACATTGGCGCAGATTCGCACATAACGGTCATGCCGGCAAGGCCGAATTCAGAAGTCGCAGCCAATTTCCATGCATGAAGGCCATGACGCTGGCTTCGGCAAATCCGCGCGCCCTCAGCAGGGCCGGGAATTTCTGCAAGTCGGCGATGGTGTCCAGATCGCTCGGGCTCTGCTCCGTGCCGTAGCCGCCATCCAAATCGGTGCCAATGGCGACATGCCGCGCGCTTCCGGTCACCGCGCAGATGTGCTCGATGTGATCGACGACTGTCGCCAGCGTGACGAGCTCGGGCCGTGGGTTGGCGATCTGGAACTCGGTGCTGAGCATCCAGTCGTCGAGGGCGACCCCGATTACCCCGTCACGGGCGGCAATCGCTCGGATCATGTCGTCCGTGAACTGGCGCTGGCGCGGCACAAGCGCGCGGCAATTGTTGTGGGTGGCGATCACCCGCCCGCTGAAGACCTCCAGCGCCTCCCAGAAGCTGCCATCCGCGGTATGGGTCAGGTCGAGGATGACTCCCAGTCGTTCCATATAGCCGAGCAGTTCACGCGCGGGGGCAAATAGACCGCCTTCGGTGTTGGTGCCATGCGCGTATTTGCTTGTCCCGTAATGCGCCAGGCTGAGGACGCGCAACCCGGCATTCCACCAGGCAAATACCTCGTGGGGCTCGAGCAGACAGTCGGCGCCTTCGATGCACAGCACATGTCCGATCGGCGCCGTGTCCTGCCGGCGCTCCCAGTCTGCGAGGTGCGCATCCAGCTCGCCGCGGGTTCGGATGCGGCGCAGCACGCCCTGGCGTTCGAGCAGGTCATAGAAGGCGAGCTGGCCCTGGGCAGCCGCCCAGGCGCCCTCCGGGCTGAAGTCAATGGGGGTCTTGAATCCCGTGGCATGCCGAGCGTTAATCGTCGAGAAGCACAGCCCGATGTTGCCTTGACGCATGTCGGGCAGACACACCGTGTTGCGTCCTCGACCCTTGCCGCTCATATCGGATTCCCAGGCGCGCACTTCGGCCACGGTCTTTTTGATGTCGCGGTTGTAGAACAGTCCGTTGTATGCCAGGTCGAGATGTCCATCAATGCAGAGCATGTTTCATATCCCCCGGGCCAGTCGACGGACGGCCTCGATGCTTTTCTTTGTCACCACGGTAACTTCGCCTTCGCCCTCGATCTCGTGCAGCAGGGCGGCCTGACTGTAGTAGTCAATCAGCGGTTCGGTCTGGCCATGGAAGGTCCTGAGCCTGGCCCGGACGGTGTCCGGATTGTCATCGTCGCGACGGTAGAGGACGCCGCCACATAAGTCGCACACATTCGCGATTTTCGGCGGATTGAAGGCTGCGTGGTAGGGCGCCTGGCAGGCGCGGCAGACGAGGCGTCCTGACAGTCGTTCGATGATGGCTTCGTCTGACACATTGATGTACAGCACGCCTGCCAGGCGCCGCTCGAGGCGGTTGAGCATTTCATCCAGCGCCTCCGCCTGGGGCACCGTGCGCGGGAAACCGTCCAGGACGAAGCCGTTCCGCGTGTCCTGCCGGCCCAGCCGCTCTTCAACCATCGCCTCGGCGACATCGTCGGGGACGAGATCACCGCGGTTCATGTATGACTTTGCGAGCCGGCCAAGTTCGGTGTCATTCTTGAGGTTGTCGCGAAAGAGATCGCCCGTCGCAATGTGGGGCAGTTGAAAAAGGCTCCGGAGTTGCTCTGCCTGGGTGCCCTTGCCTGAACCGGGACCGCCCAGCAGCATGATGTCCAGACTTTTAGCCGCCGAAGTGTGTTGAGACGCGGCGACGCCGAGCAACTCCGTCGCCCGGATGGCTGTCTCGCGATTGGCAAAGTGATGCTCACCCGCGATGACTTCATCCAGGACCGCGAGCAGACGCGCGCTCACTGTCTCGATTGGGCCCTCGGCAGGGAATAACGATGAGCTTTTGGGCCCGCGCGTAATGGTCGAGCAGGGGCCAGTCGCGCGGCGGAACAGGCCAAGCCTGCGCCGAACACTGCCCTCGAAGTCTTCGGCGCGCTGATACAGCTCGCCGCCGCACACGTCGCAGACCCCGGCTGATTTCGGCGGGCGGAGCGCAATGTGATAGGGCGTCCGGCAGACCCGGCAGACCAAACGGCCACTCAGGCGCTCAACGATGACATTGTCAGGAGCATGCAGCAGGATGACCGCGTCCAGCGCGCGCCCGGCGGATGCCAGCAACTCATCCAAAAACACAGCCTGGTATGCGGTTCGGGGAAAACCGTCGAAGAGCGTGCCCACGTCGGGATCGATGGCCCTCACCGAGGCCTCGATCATCGCATTGACAAGCTCATCCGGCACAAGTTCGTTCTGGTCCATGTAGTGCCGGGCGTGATTCCCGAGCGCCGTGCCACGTTCAAGCTGAAGCCTTAGCAGGTCGCCTGAGGTTGTGGCGCAGGCCAAAGCGGGCCCGCAGTTCAGCCGCGTGGGTGCCCTTGCCAACCCCGGTCGGACCAATCAGCGCGATGTTCATGTGATTCGGGCGCCGCAGGGTATCAATGGCCGCCGCGCCTCTCCTCTGTGATGATTCTAGAGGAATTATGAAAGATCAGGAAGAGGTCAGCATCCGCGCAAGCGGCACGGCATGCTGACCACCCAAAAAGCGATTAGGTAGAAATCTGGGCGTCAATGCAAATCCATCGAATCACATACAAGCATTCCTCGACGCACCAAAACGCTACAAAAACCCGGCCATCGGGCAAGACAAGCCCGGCCGGCAGGCCGAACTTGAGCGTCGTAAACGCCCGGCTCAGGTTCTCACCGCCGACCATATTTGCCGCGCCCGCTTCAACATGCCCCCACAGGGCCAATTCGCCCTCATTGACCCATGCATCGCCCGAGATCCGGGCGTAGGCCGCCCATAGTCCAGGTTTGTCGGTGCGGCGGTAGACGCAGACCAACCGGCCGTCACCCATCACAACGGGCGTGCTGGTCTGGCCATGCAGACCGGTCGGGCGGGGTGGTCCGAAGCTTCGCCCGTTGTCTGAGGAAAGCGCGTAGTGCACCTGGCGGTCCGCTCCGGCTGTCAGATCGTGGGTCCAACATACAGCGAGCAGTCGGCCATCGCCCAGGTCGATCAGCTTCTGCTCCCAATACAGCACGCGCTCGGCCACGCCGTTCATGACCTCGACGTATTCGGGCCAGGTCAGCCCGCGATCGTGCGAGACGAGCGCGATCGCCTTCATCCCAGACGGGTTGTGGCCGTCCCAGCCCTTCCAGGTCGAGGTGGGCCACAGCCAGCGCCCATCGCTGAGCGGGAGGATGGGGCTGCATACCTCAAAGGCGGGACCCACCAGCGGCGGGGCGATGACGGCAGGGCCCATCCAGGTGCGCCCTTCGTCCGCCGAGCGGCACATGATGAGCTCTGTCTCGACGAAGCCCTGGGTCTCGGGGTTGCTCAGGCCCTCGTCCTCGCGCCAGCGCGCGGCCCTGATCCCGTTCGCGACCAATTCGCCGTCGGGCATTCGACTGATTCGGACATTGGACGAGGTTGGGCGCGCGGTCCCCTCATTGAAGACGGCGCCTGCCAACGTCCAGGTCCGCCCGCCATCCAGCGAGCGTGAGAGCTCGGTATGGTTGTCGGCGCTCTCGAAGCCGGCTCCGACGCCAAACGCGGCAAGCATCTCACCGTTGGGCAACAGCGCAAGCGAGGGAAAGCTCGCCTGCCGGCTATAGAGATGCGGCTTGGGATTTCGGTAGATCAGACCTGTTTCAATCATGGACCACGTTGAATAACATCTCGGCGAGAATCTGCGAAATCGGTGGACAAATACCTTGATATCGCTGGTCACGGCTGTGGCCCGAGTTGGCGCATCGCCTGCCCGACGATATCGACCCCGACCCGGGTGCTCCAGGCCGCCAGCAGGCGCTTTGTCACATCACCTACGAGGCCATCGCCCACCGGCAGCCCGTTGAAGCGCGTGGCGGGCATGATGCAGTAGGGCGTGCTGGTGAAAAAGGCCTCGTCGCAGGTGTAGACGTCATACGGCTGCAGGTCGCACTCACGCACCGGCACTCCCAGGTCGGCCGCGAGTTCGATCACGGTCGCCCGGCTGATCCCGGCCAGGGCGTTGCTGGTGACCGGCGTCTTGAGCATGCCGTCGGCGACGATGAAGAAGTTGCCGCCCTTGTTCTCGGCGATATTGCCATGGACATCGAGCAGGATGCCCTGGGCCTTGGGGTCAACCAGCTTGACTTCGATCTCGGCCAGGGTGTAGGCCATCCGGCTGCGGTTCTTGATCCGCGCGTCCAGCGCCTGGGCCGGCATTGCCCGGCTCGGCGGTGTGACGGCATGGCAGCCTTCGACGTAGAAGCGCGCCCAGTCAGTGAGGATCATCGGCGAGGTAAAGATGATGATGGTCGCCGGCGAGCGCTGCACGGTCGGATCCGCGCCGGCCACCGACAGCCCGCGCGAGATGTTGTGGACCAACCAGCAATCATCTTCTGGGCCGAGAAGGTGGAGGTTGGCCTCCAGCACCCGCAATGAAAGGGCGATCATCTCGTCGCGGGTCATGCCCGGGTTGATCCGGGTGACCTTGAGCGACTTGTAAAGCCGTTCGACGTGCTGCTCGAGCTTGAAGGGCTTGTGGGCGAAAGTGCGGGTGGATTCGGTCACGGTGTCGCCCAGCATCACGGCCGAGTCGAAGACCGAGATCATGGCCCGCTCGCGCGGGACCAGGTTCCCGTTCAGATAGACCAGATGCTGATTGTTGTCGTTCTGGTGATCATTTCTTGAGTGTAGGCGGCATGCCGTCCAGTTGTCGCCAGCGGCTGTTTCGTGGCAGGGTAGCGCTGCGCCCATCTGCAACACCCGTGGTTCCCATTGCGGGCAGGACGATCGCCAGTCCCCGGCGCGAGCGCGCGGGATGGCGGATCTGGCCAATCGACCTTACTCGGCGTCACGAGCCCAGGGCCTGCAGGTCGGCCTGACGCCGCGGTGAATGTCCAGATCCTGTGTAGGGGGAAGGCATCCGGCCGGGGCGCACCCGTCTGGAACGGGGCATCGCCGCACGGTCGGCGGGGTGGGGCCTGCTGTGGTCCAAGACAACCACTTTCCGGGGCCCGCGGGGGGCGCCGCTGGCAAGAATCCGGTTGGGGGCTGGCGGGGCCGATGCCCCCATGCGCCTGGCGATAGTTCATCGGGTTCTTGGCCACCACGAACTTGGCCGCACGGGCATCCAAACCGACCGATTGGAACTGCTCGTCCATCCAGTCATAGGTTGCATAGCTGGTAATCATCAGACGTATCGCGCCGATCTCGAGAACGGCGGTTGGGCCCATCTTGCCTTCAAGGCCATCCCACACCCCGCCCGTGTAGGTAAAGCGCCCATCACTCAAATGCCCGATCCTTCCCGTGACGCTGATCGGATTGCCCCAGCGCGGATCCAACGCGTGTCCAACGGTGAGCGTGACGACCGTGCCGAGGCCCGCCCGATGACACGCCGCCGCGGCCGCGGGATCCACGACTGGGACGAGCGCGGATTCTCCTGTCTCGGCGGCCAGCAAGGCAGCCAGGGTCGCGACGCTGTCGCCGGCCGCTCCGCCGCCTGAGCAATCGGCGGTTTCAACCAGGATGACCGGGCCGCCATCAATCTGCAGCCCGCGCCGAATGGCATCGGCCGGCGCGACGATATCGCCCTCGAAGTCGAAGCGGCGGGTCCAGTATTCGTGGGCCAGATCAAGGGCAAGCGCTTCGGCCCGGGCCCGATCGCCGTCGGTGATGACCAGCGCCCCGCTGCCCATCTCGGGCTGGTCGAGAAAGGGCTGAACGAGAAAGATGCTGGTCGACAGCACGCCATCGTGGCCCTCGAGCGCCTTGGCCCTGCGCATGATCACGGCGAAGGGATCGTCGCCATCGGTCGAGCCGTGAATCGCGCTGGTGATCACCGGCACGCGGGCCATGACCATGACCGGGCGGCAGAGGCCTTCGAGCATATCGAGCACCAGCCGGGCGCCCCGCTGCCCGGTGCTGAAAGCATCCCGGTGCGGGTAGGTCTCCCACGCAATCAACCCGTCAGCGCCCTTGACCATCTCCTGCGTTACGTGCGCGTGGCAATCCAGGGTGGCCACAATCGGAACCCCCGGACCCACGATCCGCCGGACCGCGCTGATCAGATCGCCTTCAAGATCGCCGACGCCTTCGGCCACCGCCGCGCCGTGCAGGGGGAGCAGCACGCCGTCGACGGGCAGGGCGGCACTCAGCCGCTTGAGCAGTTCGCCTTTGAGCTGGGTGTAGCAGTCGGCGGTGATATAGCCGCCAGGGCAGGTGCTGGCATACAACAATGGGATGGGCGCGCCCCCGCGCTCGGCCACAGTCTGCAGCATGCCGCCGACCGCCCCGTGGCGCATTTCGAGGATTTCGGCGCCGTGTTTCAGATCAAAGCGTTCGAACCAGGTCAGGTCGATGGGCACGCCGCCCAGCTCATTGCATTCGGTGAAGATGGCGCCCAAGGCTATTCTGAACATAGAGCGGGATTATGAACCGGATTGCCAAATCCGCGCGAACACCATTGCCGTCATCCCGCCGCTTCGCCCCTACGGGTTGGCGTGCTTCGCCTTCCACCGCCTCCTCACGATCAACTCAAACATCTCAACGTCTTCTCGTCCGGCCCTGCCTCGGGTAGAGCCGCAATGAGCGCCCGATAGATAAGGGTGAAGCCCAGCCCGAAAACGGCGAAATTGCAGATAGTGAATGCAATCCACGTAAACTCGATCACCTGGACCCCCTGCTTGACGAAAAGTCCATCCCCAAACGGAGCGACCACAATCCCGAGGTTCAGAAAGTAGTTCACGACGCCTGTGATCACTGCTTCCGCTGCCAGCAACACGCTCGCGAGCACGATCGCCTTGACTACTGTGGGCAGCCCGAGCACGTCATCCAGGGCCTGGGTCTTCTCGGCCGAGTCCGGGCCGAGGGCCTGGACCAGGAAGAATCGCATGACCGGCCGGCCGATGAGCAGCGAGCCACCAAAGATCAGCAGGTTCAGCACAAACCCCGCGCTGTCTTTCAGCGCGAACAATGCGCCATCCACAAACCAGAACGCCAGCGCGCCGCGCAGCAACGCCCCGGCTGCCCCAAAACTTGTGATCACGTTGAAGCGCCGGGTGATGAAGAACGTGTCAATCAGCACATAGCCAACCGGGATCAGGGCCGCAACCAGGTAGGTCGGCACGCTGCCCCAGACCTCGGTCATGTTCTCGAGCAGCCAGATCGGGATGACCGCCCCGATCACGATATCCAGGGCAAGTTTGAGCCAGCGCATAACGCCCTAAGCCTGAGGGCGTTCGGCCGAGTTGACCGCCCAGCCCGAGATGAAACCGAGATAGGCCGGAACCAGCGGCAGTACGCATGGCGAGGCGAAGGACAAGAAGCCGGCAACCAGCGCGACGAGCACGCTCGGCGCGCCAACCCCGGTGAAACCGATGGACTTGGCGAAGTCGCTCTCGAGCGCCGATTCAACCCCTGCAAACGCGCGGCTAAGCTCGGTCATCAGCCCGGCGATGAGTAGCACACCGACCACGATCAGCAGAATTCCGCTGATCAGCTCGACCGCGCGCATGTTGCGCCGCAGAAAGCGGAGCAGGGGGGTCATCCGGTCAGCCAGCAGCGCCACCAGCACAAAAGGCAAGCCCAGGCCGATCGTATAGGCCGCCAACAGAAACACCCGCAGCGCGCCCGCGCTGTCAACCGACAGGGTCAGGATCGCGCCCAGAAAGGGGCCGATGCGGGGCGTCCACCCGGCCGCAAACGACAGACCGGTCAAGAACGATTGGGCGGCACCCACCCGCTTGCCGGTTGCGGTCAGCCCGCGCCGGGTATCCGAATACAGAATCGGGATGTTGATGATGCGCAGGGTGAACAGCCCGAACAGGATCATGAGCACCCCGCCGGCGATCCGAATGATGTCCTTCAGCCCATACACTGCGTCGGCCAGCACGCCCACAGCGCCAAACACGCCGACAATGAAGACAGCAAAGCCGAGCACGAAATACAGGCTCTGCACGACGGTGTTCCAACGTGCGCGGGGCGCCGTGTTTGCAATCGATTGGGTCATCAGTTCTCCGCATCCTCGGCTTCGAGTTCGTCCAGGCGCTTTTCGTCTCGCGTGGCCGCCCGCGCCCGCGTCAAAAGCGAGATCACATAGAAGAGCATCCCGCCCAGAAAGATGGCGTACGCCCCAAACATAAAGGGGGCATTTTTGTCGGCAAACATGACAACTCTATTGCAGAGAGGCCTTCCGAGCCTCGATCGTATCCATACGCGCCTGAAGGGCCGTCCGCGAACGGATCAGGAACAAATACACCACGCTGAATGCGACCAGTGAGACCAGCAAGGCAGGGACCATCATCGCGGCGATGCCGACCTTGCCTGCCGCTTCCACGTTCACTGCCGGGCCAAACACGACCGGATGCACGCCATCGGCAATGACCCGGCTGATCAGGAAGTTAAAAGGCACAAGAATCACGGCCAGCAGGCTGAATACCGCCGACTGGCGAGCTCGCCGCTCAGGATCGTCGATGGCTGAGCGCAATACCAGGTATGCGACATACAGCAGGAATTGCAGCGCGCTCACGACTAACTTTGGCTCTTGCCACGTCCACCACACGTTCCAGGTCGGGCGGCCCCACAACATCCCGCTCAGCAACATAAGCGCGAGAAACAGCACGGTGATCTCGGCGTTGGCCAGGGCGAAGCGGTCCCAGCCCAGGTTGCGCGTGCGCAGATAGCGCCAGCCGCCAAAGGCGCACAGTGCCATGGCCCCAAACCCAAGCCAGGCCGAGGACACGTGAAAGTAAAAGATCCGTTGGGCCTCGCCGCCGGCCGACTCCTGAGCGCGGGGGGCGACCCCAAAAACCAACACCAGGGCCAATCCGACGAGGGCGATCGCAAGCAGGCCGATTCGGCGAGTGGTTCCCGGCGCAGTTCCGGTCAGCACGTTATCTGGAAGGGTTGATTGTTCCTGCATAAACCTCGATCACAGCCTATTTACGGCCTGCGCATTATACTGACCGCGTGCTCCAAAACCCGAATTCTGAGCGCCCGACGACGGGTAATAGTACGTCGCTGGGCGCATCCTTCCGCCTGCTTTTCAAGCATCCCAAGGCGTTTCTGGCCACTGCCGCACCGCTCATCCTGCCGATGGCGGTCTTTGTCTTCTTCAGCACGCTGGTCCAATGGCCAAGCCTGGTTGCGCAACTCGCCAACCTGAGCCGGCCCCAGGCTGGCAACACGGGCTTCCTCCTGACCGCGCTGTTGTGTTGCGGGTCGATCATCGTCGGTGTGCTGGGCGTACTGTGGCCGTGGATGGACGGTGCCCTGACGTATGTTGCGATCGAGCGTATGCTCGGGAGGAGCACAGGCGCGCGGGCTGCCTGGCGGGCGACCCGCCCACAGTGGGGGGCGTTGTGGGCCACCCACGTATTGCGTGTTGCGGCGATGGGATCGGCCTGGACGTTTGCGGCGATTCCCGTCCTCATTGTCGCCGCTGCAGCGGGCGTGACGAGCAGAGGACCCAATGTCGCGATCGCGACGGCCCTGCTCGGAATATTCTGTCTCCCAGTTGCCCTGGTCGGAAAGGGGCTGGCCCTCGCCCTCGGCACGGTGTGGAGCGTTGCCTTTCCAGCCGCTGTCGCAGAAGGGGTTGATGGGTTTGCCGCGTTGGGCCGGAGTGTCGCGCTCACCCGCGGCTCGCGCATGCGTATGTTTTGGCGCTCGGCCGCGCTGGTGCTTGCCTGGGGCTTGCTCAGCCTGCCCGGCGCCATCTTGCAGATCGTGGCGGTCCTCGGAGCGATTGGCGCGCGAGGCGCTTCGGGGCCGGTCGCGGGGATGTTCGCCTTGTATGCGCTTGGCCTGCTTTTGCAAAGCGTGTTGTTTGTGCTCGGCCGGCCGTTGAACGCCATTTACTATGCGGCCTCCTATCTCGATTTGCGCGAACGACAGCCGGCTCCGGAAATGATCGCCGTGCCGCAGCTTGCCCCGCTGGTCGCGCTCGCGCCGTCGTCTCTGGTCGGGCTGTCCGCCCAGGCGCCGGAGGCAGTGGCCCTCGCCCCGGCGGCGCCGCGTCCCCCGGTGCTTGTTCGACCGCCTCCGCCCCCCGCAACGTTTGCCATGCCCGCTAGTCTTGAATCTGCTCGACTTCCGCCGTTGGATGTCGATGCCACCCCCGCTCAACGAGTGGGCCATTACTTCAACCGTCTACTCATCGAGGGTGATCGCCCGGACGTCCTGAATGACCTTGGTCTGGCCTATCTGGACGTCGGAGACACCGGCGCGGCGATCGACGCCTTGCAGCGCGCGCAGGCGCTCGCCCCGACCGATGCCGATATCGCTTACAACCTCATGCGCGCCCTGGTCGCGCGTGGCGATCAGGCTGGCGCGCGCAAGGCCATGGCGGAATACCTGCGTCTTGAAACCAACGTCTCCGACCGCGATACAACCCTGTCCGACCCGCGCTTCAAGGGATTGTTGTAGTTGCCGACGCCTTCCTTCCGCCCTGCCAACGCCTCCGACGACGCAGCCATCCGCCGGCTAATCCGTGCCGCGCGCCTCGACCCGACGAATCTGCATTGGCAGAACTTCACCTGCGCCTGCGACGATGCCGGACGCATTATCGGAATCGCGCAGGTCAAGCCGTATCGCGACTGCCGGGAGTTCGGCAGCCTGGTGGTCGTGCCGTCCTGGCAGGGCAAGGGCGTGGCGGCCGCCCTCATCAGACAGCTCGTCGATGCAGAAAAAGGAGTCGTTTGGCTGGTCTGCCGGGATCGCCTCGAGTCCTTTTACGCCAGATTCGGATTCGTCTATGCAGGTTATCACTCTCGGCCGCGCACCCTGAAGCTCAAGACCGGATTCGCCATACTCGCGCGCCTGTTTGGCATTCGCGTCATCGCGATGCGGCGAGGATGAGCGATCAGAATAGGGCGCCGACCCTTAATGCTTTATGCTGCCCGTGCGAACAGCGAATGGGCGAGCGCGCTCAGCATCCCAATAGCTTCCGGCGCGCCGCCACAACCCGACAAGGATTCCAGTCCGCGGTCATACGTGGCTGTTGCAGCTGCTTCGGTCGCCTCGCGTGCGCCGGTTGCCTCGATCATCTCGCGCAGGGAGGCCAGATCGCGACTTTCGACATCCCCATCAAAATAGCGCGCCCGGAAAATCGGATCGCGTTCTGCCGCGACCAGCACGGGGTAAGTTTTCTTGCGGTGGGCGAGGTCGCTGTCGGCTTTGCCCGTTCGGATCGGATCCCCCCAGATTCCGAGGGCGTCGTCCTGGATCTGGAATGCGACTCCCAGGTCGCGCCCGAAGCGCGCCAGGGCGGCAATCTGCGCATCATCTGAGCCGCCCAGGATCGCCCCGATTTCACAGCAGGCCTCAGTTAACGCCGCGGTTTTGCCGGCGATCATATCGAGATACTCGGTGGCGGTAACATCCGTGCGCTGCTCAAAACTGATGTCGAGATGTTGACCGCGGGTCAGCCCCACGCACATGGACGCAAACACATGCATGGCCCGCAACACTCGCTCGGCCGGCGCCACTGATCCAAGCAAAGCCTGGTGCGCCATCGCGAACATCGCATCGCCGGTGTTGATCGACTGGGCGATACCCCAAACCTTCCAAAGAGTTGGGCGGCCTCGCCGCAATGTGTCTCCATCCTCAATGTCGTCATGGATCAGCGAGAAGTTGTGAAGCAGTTCGACCGCGGCGGCGGCGGGCGTGGCCGCTGCGATTGCTGCGGGTTGACCGGCCGCCATGGCGCTTAGCAACACCAGCGCCGGCCGAATACGTTTTCCACCCGGCGCGCGCTCGGATCGGCCTTGGGCGTCCGCAAATCCAAGGTGATACCGCAGCATGGTCCGCAGCCCTTCAACGCCTGCCGAGTCGACGACAGACCGCATGTTAGCCTCTACCGCCGGTATCCGCTCGGCGATGAAGTTCGCAATCGCTTGGTTAGGCATGCTGCGTGTGGAGCGGGTATCTACACAAGTCCGACAGCGCTGTAGTCGCCAAGTGTGAGCTTGTAGGCGGCCGGCCGGCTGGTAGCGCGCGTAATCGTCGCTCGCCGGCCGATCAGACTGTCCTGAATCCGGGCGGGCACATCGGCGATCCGAGCATGCTCGAGCACAATGCTGCGCTCGATCTCAGCGTTTTCCACCACGCAATCATGGTGGATGCTCGTAAACGGGCCGACATAGCTGTTCACGATCCGGGTGTTCTCGCCAATGATCGTCGGGCCGCGCACCACGCTGTTGATGATCTGGGCCCCGGCCCCGATCGTCACCCGGCTGTCCACCGTAGATTCCGCGTCGATGCTTCCCAGGATGGCTGGGGTGAGCTCGTCGAGGACCAGGCTGTTGGCCTCGAGCATGTCTATCGGCTTGCCAGTGTCCACCCACCAACCCTTATGGATATACGGAAACACCGAATATCCCGCCGTCACGAGCCACTGGATGGCGTCGGTGATCTCGAGCTCGCCGCGGGCCGAAGGCTGAATGGCGTTGACAGCCTTGAACACACTTGCATCGAACATGTAGATCCCGACCAGGGCCAGGTCGCTTGGCGGCACCTTTGGCTTCTCCACCAGGCGTTCAATTGAGCCATCTGGACGCAGCACCGCCACCCCGTAATGCTGGGCCTCCTTCACGCGGGTCAGTACGATCTGGCTGTTGTAGCGCGATCCGTCAAATTGGCGGATCAGGGCGTGGATGCCGCCCTGGATGACGTTGTCTCCCAGGAACATCACGAACTTGTCGTCGCCGAGAAATGGCTGGCTGATCTTGACCGCGTGGGCGAGGCCGAGCGGGGCTTCCTGCGGAATGTAGGTGATACGCACGCCCCATGCGCTTCCGTCGCCCACGGCGTTCCGGATCTCGGCGCCTGTGTCGCCGATCACGATGCCGATATCAACGATGCCTGCATCCCGGATCGTTTGAATCACCCGGAAGAGCACCGGCATATTGGCGACCGGGATGAGCTGTTTTGCGCTGGTGAACGTCAGGGGATACAGCCGAGTCCCCTTGCCGCCGCTGAGAATAAGGCCCTTCATGCCGGCTTAGGACATGAAGATCTGCTGGAAGCGCATCATCAGGCCCAGATCGCCGGTAATGCGCAGCTTGCCGCCCATGAACGCCATGGTCGGATCTAGTTCGCCCGAGAGCATGTCGATCCAGTCCTTTGCGGCGACATTTACCGTGACATTGGGGTTCTCGATCACGCCTTCGGTCAAGGTGGCGGCGCCGTCCTTGATCTGGACGATATAGTCACCGCCGCCGTCACCGGCGGCCATGATCTGCACCGTGGCATTGACGCCGCGGGCTTTGGCGGGATTGAAGCGCGAGGTCATTGCCTGCATGGCTTCCAAAACGTTCATTGAGGTTCTCCTTGAGATGTGTGACGCAGCGAAACGCGCATCCTTGGTGAGTATACCAATCAAGCCGCGATATACTCGTTTGGATGAAACGAAGAATCGCCGCTCGGCAGGGCGTTGAGCTGGCTGCGCTAGCGGTGTTGGCGATCGTTGCCATCTTCCTGGGCGGGAATGCGCTGTCTTTCGTTGCCGATCGCAACCGCCTGCCTGCGAACACTTATATTTCCGACATTGACGCGTCGGGATTGAGCGCCGACGATGCCATCAGCCGGACTGTGCGGGCGCTCAGCGAGCCCGTCGCCCTCAGTTATGCCGGCGAGGCCGTTAGCCTTGACCCAGGATCAGTCGAAGTCCGCCTGAATCAGGCGGTTGCCCGCCTGCAAATCGACCAGATACTCCGCCAGAAGCAGTCGCTTGACCAGTTCCCGGGCCACATTTTGCGCCGAACCAGTCAGAGCCGGATCCCGGCCCCGATCGTGTACTCGGAGAGCCGCCTTTCGACCTTCCTGCTCGGCCTGGCCGCTCGCTTTGACCGAGAACCGGGCCTCGCGCCGGCCGGTACGGATGGGTCGGCGGCAGCGGCCTCGGCCGGGCGTCAACTCAATTTCGTTGAGGCCCGCGATGCTCTGATTGGTGTGCTGGCCCGTTCCTCGGATCGCCAGCTTACCTTGCCGATTGACGTGGTAGGGGGCGGCCCGGCGACCGTGCGTTCGCTCGAACCTGCCCTGCGCCAACAACTTGCGAGTTTTGTCGGGCAGGGCGGTGTGGCCTCTATCTACATCAAGAATTTGCGCGGTGGCGACGAGCTATCGATCAATGCCGACACTGCAACGTCGGCCCAGGGGTGGCTCAGACTTCTGGTGGTTTTGGACGCAATCCGGGGTGCCGACACGCCGCTGAGCGGGGTGGCAGCCGACAGCGCGGTCAGCGCGATCGTGGATGGCAGCGCCAACGCCGCCAACGCGTTATTGCGATCAGCGGGGGCCGGGGAGGCTCAATCCGGCGTGCAGCAGTTGAATGGCACCCTCCGGAAGCTCGGGCTGTTGAGCACCTTCCTCGCTCAGCCGTTCGATCAGCAATCCGCGCCCGCGACTGTGGTCACGCCGGCCAACCTGCGCGCTCCGGGGGATGCGGCGCTTGATAAGAACGCTCAATCAACGGCGTCGGAGATCGGGGCGGTATTCGAGGCGCTGGCGGCCTGCCGAACGGGCGGAGGCGCCTTTGCTGTTGCCTTTCCGAAGGGGATGACCCCGGCCAAGTGCGAGGCGATGTTGAACCTTCTTGCCCGGAATTCCAACGTCGGGCTGATCGACGCGAATGTGGCCGGCGCGGCGGTTTTTCACCGCCAAAATTGGGACGCCAACACCCATGCTGACGCGGCGCTGGTGACCACGCGCGATGCCGATTACATTCTGGTGGTTGCGCTTTCCCAGTCCCGGGCTGCCCTGAACTGGGCGGACAGCTCGGCCCTGATCGGGTCGGTCACCCGAAGCACACACGCCTTTTTTGCGGGCGGCCAGGTTCCAGCCGCATCAACGCCGCTGACCTCGGCGCCCAGGCCGTAGGCCCGTCCAGTCAATACGGTCCATTTCGCATAGGCACTGTCTAATTTCACCACTATTTCGTTTGCCTTTGCCAAGAATAGGGACCGAGGCAGCTCACATACCAGCTCGAAACAGAAATGCCCCACCGATTTCGGGGCATTTCTGTTTCGAGATATCCCCTAGGCCTGATACCGCGCCCAGGCCTTGACCGCCAGCTCCCGCGCACGCGCGGCGATCTCCTTCTCGTCAAGGTCGACAATCCGGCGATCCTGCATCAATATTCGCCCAGCGCACATCGTCATCGTCACCATTTGGGCTCCAAAGCCAAACAGGATGTGCCAGGGGAGATTACCCGCGCTGAGAGGGGTAGGGGCGAGGTAATCCACCAGAATCAGGTCAGCATGGGCGCCTGCTTCCAGTGCGCCAAGGCGCGCATTTGGGAAGAACATCCCGGCAAGCGCCGCATTGTTGGTCACGCCCATCTCTGTGATTAACGACCCATTTGCGCGGCGGGGATCACGGTGAGCCGCCTTGTGCAGGAAGTAGGCCGCCTTCCACTCGTCCCACATCGCATGCGAGAACCCATCGGTGCCAAGGCAGACCTTGATGCCAAGACGGGTCAGGCCCTCGATGTCGGCGGCTCCGACCGCATTGTTCATATTTGAACGCGGTTGGTGGGTCACCCACGTGCCGGTCTCGGCCAGGATCTCCGCCTCGCGCGCATCCGCGCACGCAATGCGCGGCAATGGAGCGTGGCCCGAGGATGCCATGCCGCTGCAGGCGATCCACCACCCGCGTGCCACTCCGCTTGAGGCTGTCATACTCGTCCGACTCGTGCTCGGCCACGTGGATGTGAAAGCCGCCGCCTTCGGGCAGCGCAGCGCGACATGCCTCGAGCGATGCGTCGGACAGGCTCAGGCTGGCGTGCAGGCCCAAATGTCGCCGCCAGACGGGCCGGGCGCTCGGAACGGACCTGCGGATGAAGCGCACGTTCTCGTCGATTCCGGCCTTCAGCTTGTCAGGACCGTCCCTGTCGCTGACTTCGTAACACAGGCAGGCCCGCAGCCCGGCCGTTTCCACCACATCGGCGATCGCATCGAGCGAACCCGCGATGGCGTTTGGCGAAGCGTGATGGTCAATCAGGGTCGTTGTGCCGTTTCGGATGGCGTCGACCATGAAGATCTCGGCTGAGGCCCGCACATCCTCCACCGACAGGGCCTTATCCAGCTTCCACCACAGGCGCTCCAAAATATCCGGGAAGTCCTTTGGCGAATCACCCGGAATTGCCATCCCGCGCGCAAACGCGCCATAGAAGTGGGTGTGGGCGCAGATGTTTCCGGGCATGAGGAGCTGTGCGCCCGCGTCTAGGGTCTTATCCTCCGGATAGCGCGCGCGCATCTCGGCGTCCGGCCCCAGCCCGCCGATCCGGTCATCAACGACTCGCAAGGCGTGACCGGGCAGGATTCGGTTTTCGTCACCCCAGGTAACCAGGGTGGCGTTGGTGATCAAAAGAGGTTTATTGGCCATGGGCTCCGTTACCAATTCGCGGCCGGAAGCCATGCCCCCGGCAAAGCCGGGGGCATGGCTTCCGGCAATTACGCTTCTGAAGTGTTCATGGCACGATCCGCGTGCCGGTTTCGCCGCGCACGGCGCGGCTGAGGTTCTCCAGGCTGGTGATGATGGCCGGCTTGCCTGCCCGTTCGACGAAATCGATGGCCGCTTCGATCTTCGGCTTCATACTGCCTGGCGCGAAGTGCCCTTCACTCAGGTATTGCTTTGCTTCGGCCACGGTGACCGCGTCCAGCCATTTTTGGTTGGGCTTGTTGAAGTTGATGGCCACCTTCTCGACGGCAGTAGCGATCAGAAAGACATCAGTTGGCAAGCTGCTCGAGATTAACGCGCCCCCAAAGTCCTTGTCGATGACGGCTTCAACACCCACCAGGTCACCCTGTGCGGTTTCCATGACCGGAATCCCCGCCGCCGCCGACCGCGATCACGACAAAACCCTCATCGATAAGCGCCCAGATCGCGTCACGCTCAATAATTCTGACGGGTCGAGGTGAGGCAACGACCCGCCGCCAACCGCGCCCAGCATCCTCCACCATCGTCCAGCCGTCGTTGGCCATTTTGACCCGCGCGTCAGCCTCGCTCATGAAAGATCCGATGGGTTTGCTGGGTTTCCTGAAGGCCGGATCATTGAGGT
>JADKDT010000017.1 GCA_016714465.1 Candidatus Brachythrix odensensis
TCTGGGCCCTCGACTTATCCGGGTGTACTCAGACCGCCCGCCCCCTCAACAACTCGTCGTAGTACACCCCGCCCGTCGAGATCACCTCGGGCTCCACGCCGTACACACTGAACCCGGCCCGGGCATAGGTCCGGATGGCGGCCACGTTCGTCGCGGCCACCGCCAGGCGCAGGCGCCGAAACCCGGCCGCGCGGGCCCACGCGATGGCCTGCCCGAGGAGCGCGTCCGCCACACCCCGCCGGCGCCAGGCCGGGCGGCTGTAGACGCTGACCACCGTCCCGACCTGCCGGAGCTTGGCCATGCTCTCGGTGTAGACCCCCAGCACGCCGGCCAGCGCCCCATCCGGCCCGACCGCAAACCACAGGTTGTTGCGCTCGCGCCCATGCGGAAGGCTCACCCGCTCCAGCCAGTGCGACGGCGGGCGGGTCGCGCTCTCGGCGTAGTCGCTGCCAAAAGCCTCGGGATGGGCCAACAGCGCCTCGAGACGCATCTCACGATAGGCCGGCGCATCCTCGGCCGTCGATTCGCGAATCGTAAAGGCGCCGGTCACGCCGCCGGCCCGCCCGCCGCCACCCGTTTGAGCTGGGTCTTGCCATCCGCGGCGGTCACCACAAAGTCGAGCGTCCCCGGCCCTTCGCCCGCGCGGACGAGGGCCTGCTCAGCGCTCAATACGTCCTGGCCCAACTGAATCGTGGCGACTTTGCTCTTCGGGTCGCGCAGCCAGGTCGCAAACGCCGCCGGCGTCACCGCGGTCTCGCGCATCAGCGCATCCCGGTCATAGTCGAGCTCGTTGAAGCGGGCGATGACAAAGTCGCGCTCGAGAAAGGCCAGCAGGCTGCCCGCCCGCGGCCCGGACTCGCGGTCGAGCAACACCCGGTAGATGGCCTTGAAGGCGTCCCCGCTCGGCAGCGGCGTCATCCGGGCCGCGTCGAAGATCAGCCCTTGCAGCCCGTCATCATCCGTCGGCGCGCCGGGCAACTGGGCGGCGACCGCCCGCAAAAACGCGCGTTGGGCGGCGCTGAGGGTCTTGGCCCGCTCGGGCAGGGTCTGCCGGACGATGATCTTCTCCTCGTCGGCCGCATACGTGTCCAGCCACACCCGGGCGGCCTGGATGCGCCGGCGCAGATGACGGCGCTCGACCTCGCTCAACGGCGTGCCCTTGCGCCGCTCGATCTCGGCCTCGACGTCCAGATGCGGCATCTGGGTCAGGGCGGTGACGAGCTGGAAGTTGGCGTCGTAGTAGCCGCCTTCGTCCGTGACCTGGGACATGTCAAACGTGCGCTTGTCATCCCTGGCCTTGGGGTCGCCGGCCGCCGCCTCGGGGCTGTAGGCCCGGGCATGCACCCGGTCGTAGTCGTTGAAGAGCTTGACCATGAACTCTTCATCCGCGGCAAAGTCGACCGGGTGCTGCGGCTGTGAGCGCAGCATGACAAAGCGCAGGATCTCGGGCGGCAGGAAATCGGCCATATCGCGGGCCAGCGCGCCCACGCCCTTGCTGCTGCTCATCTTGCGCCCGCCGACCAGGAAGAACTCGTAGGGGATGTTGAAGGGCGGCTGCGAGCCGGGGTAGATCGCCCGCATGGTCGCTTCGCTCACCTCGCGGCTGCCGCCGGCGGTGCTGTGGTCCTTGCCCGCGCCCTCGACCCCGACCGGGAAGGTCACCCACTTGGCCACCCACTCGATGTTCCAGGGCAGCTTGCCATTCCCGCTGAAGGGCGACATCTTGCCGTGGTGGCCGCAGCCCTGGGCCCATTTCACCAGGGTCGGCCGGCAGTGGTACTCGACTTCCTTGCCGTCGTAGGCGACGACTTCCGTCGTGCCGATCCGGCCGCAGTTCTCGCAGATGACCTGGAAGGGGTGCCAGTTCTCGGCCCGCTTCGAGCCGCTGATCTCAAAGCGCACCCGGCGGATGGTCGCCGCATTGCGCAGCATGGTGTCGATGACCTCGTTGAAGGCCCCGCTCCGGTACTTGTCCCGCATGTAGTAGCGCTCGGCCCCCACCCCCAGCTCGGCAAACACCTGGAAGAACTCGGAGATGAAGTGCTCGGCCACGTCAGCGGCCGGCGAGCCGGGGGGTGCCGGGACGTTGCACAGGGGCTTGCCCAGGTGCTGGCGGAAGAACTCATCCTGGCCCTTGGGGATTTCGTCCAACGGGTCATAGTCATCCACGCCATAGCGGTAGCTGACGTTGAAGCCCCGCGACTTGAGCGCGCGATACACGACATCGTGGATGATGACGCCCCGCACGGCGCCGACATGCACCCGCCCGGAGGGGGTCTTGCTGTCATTGACGATGATGGGGCGCGACGGGTCCAGTTTCTCGGCGATCTGATCGAACCAAAGCATCCGACTATTCTATTCGGTTGCGCCGACGTGATCCGTCATGAGTCATCCGTCATTGTTCAGCGGGCTCTGGCTCGTTCAACAGAAGAAAGGAAGAAGGAAGGAAACGGATATCGATACGCCTTCCTTCTTCCTTTCTTCTGTTAAGTCTCCGTCTGCAGACGCGCGAAACGCCGCCCCAGCCGCCCTATGCCCACCACGGCCCCGATGAGCAGCGCCAGCACGACCGCGGCGAGGTATTCGACCGCCGGGATGCGGATGATCTCGTTTAGCTGGTCAAAGCCGCGCACGCCGTAAAAGACGATCGTGCCGACCACGAATGCCGCAGTGATCGCGCGGGTCTGCCAGCGCTTGAGCCCGAGCCCATAGAGCTGGGTGACGATGAAAATGACGGCGAAGCCAAAGAAGAACATCGGCCAGATCCCGGTCGTGATATCCGAGGTCATCTGCTGCACGGCGACCAGCGCGGCGTGGATGAGCACAACGACCTCCTGCACGATCATCCACCAGCGATTGACATGCAGCCGGGTGAGAAAGAGGCTGCCCTGCAGCATGAGCAGGAACATGTAGAAGAAGCCGATCAGATGGCCCTGAGTGTTCTCGGCCGGGTGATACCAGAAGGTGAAGACGACCGCCCACGAGAAGATGTAGCCGTGATAACGTCTGGCGGCGTCGATGATGCTCTTCCCGATCGGCAGGCGCTTGCCAAAGAACATCCCCCGCCGGCGGTTCTCCATCAGCAGAATCCAGACCAGCATGATGATGACCGAACCCTGCGAGGCGAAGATTGAGGTGTCCTGGGCCAGCCCATCGTAGGTCAACTGCGACTGCGCGACGTGCCAGGCAATCATCAGGGCATTGAAACCGAGGGCGACCAGGTTGACCGGGTGCAGGCCCTTGGTGTAAGTCTTGACCCGGGTCTGGGCGTAGTAGATCAGCCCCCACGACACGAGCTGATGCAGGGCGTATGACCCCCAGGCCACCAGCCGGGTGAGCGTGCTCGGCTCGGCCAACTGCCAGTAGTACCAGGCCGGGCCCTGGTCGGCGGGTTTCACGAACGCGGCCAAGCGATCGCCCAGCGCCCAAATGAGGAAGGTGAAGACGGCGGCGAAGAGGATCCCGCCAATCAGGGCGAGGTTGCCCCAGCGTGGGTTGTCTAGCGCCTGGGCCAGGGCCGGGCGGGAAGGATCGATCTTGGGTTGGGAAAGTGGGGGAAGGGCCTGGGTTGTCATTATGTGCAAAGATTAAACAAAGATGGTATACACACTAACCATCTGGGTGAGCGGGGCATGAGTCGGCGATTGGAGGCGGGGGAATGCGGGGTGACGACTGCGGCGTCACCCACAACACCGTCATCCCGGCGAAAGCCGGGATCCATACCAAGGCAGGGCAATAGCGCGGCCCAACGCTGGTTTCTATCTTGCATCGGTATGGATCCCGCGCTTCCGCGCGGGATGACGGGGGGCAAGAGGGGCGGGTCGCGACCCGCCCCTACCCATGCCGATTCGGTCCCCCGCGGGATGACGGGCGGTGCCCATGTTGATAATCGCGTGGCCGCCGCGTTCGCACGGGCGCATCCGGGGCGACCTGCGGTCGCCCCGACCCACCGTGGCCGCAGCATGGGTCCCGCACGCGATGTCGGGCGGTCGGGTCGGTAGGGGCGGGTCGCGACCCGCCCCTACCCATGCCGATTCGGTCCCGCGCGTGCGATGACGGTGCCGCCGCGTACGGGCGCCCTGCGGTCGCCCCTACCCATCGCGCGCCGCGGTGGTCATGCCCCGCGGTATGGGTCCCGCGCGTGCGCGCGGGATGACAGTGTTTGGGTGGGTAAGGGCGACCACCGGTCGCCCCTACCCTGCGCGGGATGACGTTTGTGTTGGCGGTGGCCTCAGCTATCGCCACACCTTTGGCAAATACGTCCGCAGCGGCGCCCTCCACTCGTCAAAGCCGATATCGAAGCCAGGCCCAAACGGTCGGAGCGTGCCCTCGAAATCCGTGGCGACCTCCGCATTGATCCCAGCGTCAATGGCCGCGCTGCCCAACGCAAGATGGTAGTCATCGGCAGCCGGGTTCACAAACAGAGCGGTGCCGGTGAAGGAGTTCGCGCCCGCGCCAACGCTGCCGGCTCGCGGGGCGATTACGCCGTCGAACAGGGTGTAGTTCTCGTTCACCGTCCCGCCCGTATTGCTGATGCCGAACGTGTGGCTGGCGATGAGCGTATCGGTGATGCTGACGTCACCCGCCGCGACAGCGATGGCCGAGCCGGACTGCAGGATCGGAGCGGCAATGGTTGTATGGATGATCTCGACACTGCCCGGGCTGCCTAGATACAGGGCCAGCCCATCTCCCGCAAGGGCGGCGTTGCGGGCAAAGAGCGAGTTGACCACCGGCGCCGTGCTGTAGCCGTGGTACAGACCGCCCCCGAACTGGGCGGCGTTGCTGATGAACTGGGCGGCGCTTACCTCGAGCGCCCCAGCCGCATACACGCCCCCGCCGTTGACCGGCGCGACATTGCCCGCGAACCGCGTGTTGGTAATGATCAGGGTTCCGAGAGGATAGTCGGCCACCACGCCGCCTCCCGAACCTCCGGTTGCGCGATTGCCCTCAAACACCGCGCCGAATAGCGTCGCGGAGCCACCACCCGCCCGCGCTCCGCCGCCGGACTGCCCCGCCACGTTGCCGATAAACTGCGTGCCGCTGATCGCCAGAGCCTTATTGGCGTTCAGACCGCCGCCATCAAACGTGAGGGTTTTGTTTCGCGGAACAGTCCGCCGTTTAGCGACGCCGCCCCGATCGAAAAGGCGCCACCGCCGTATTGCTGAGCGGTATTGCTGATGAACTGGGTATCCGTCAGGGTCAGGGTCCCGACCGCAAAGAACCCACCGCCGAGGGTCCGCGCCCAATTGTCCTGAAACAACCCGCCAGTCAGGGCGGCGGCGTTATAGACGCGGGCGCCGCCGCCCCAGTTATGGGCCGTGTTGCTGATGAACTGGGTCGCGCTCATGACCAGGGTGTAGGCCGCATACAGCCCGCCACCATCGTGGCCGAGGCAATGATTGTTCAGGAACAGCCCGCCCTCCAGGATCACTGCGTCGTTGGCATAGGCGCCGCCGCCATAGTCGCCCGCCGTATTGCTGATGAACTGCGTCTGCCGCAGGGTCAATTCACTCGACACGAATACCCCGCCGCCGTTCCTCCTGGCGGTGTTGGAGATCACCGTTACGTCGGTCAACGCAAGCGTGCCACCGGCGAAGATGGCCCCGCCGTCGCCACTGGCCTCCACGCCATGCTGCGCAATGAGGGCGGCCACCTCATTGTCGGCGGACGCGAAATAGAGGACCCGCCCTGCCCCAAGCGCGTCCAGCGTCGTGGGCTGGGTGAGGGGGTAGCTCGTCGACCAATTCGTCGGCGTGTAGCCGCCGACCAGGCTGAGACTCTTCATCGCCACCCGCGCCACCTGGGTTGACCCGCCCTCGTCGATCGCGCCCGCGCAGGTCCCGGCGATCTTGACCGTCCCGCCGGGCGCGACCGCGGCCACCGCATCGCGCAGGGCCTGGGCATCCGGGCTGCTGAAATCGGTGCTTGCATCGCCGGTGTACTCGGTGAAACACCCGTTTGTGGCGGGCCCAGGCGGGTTCGCGACAGGCGTGTCACCGGGCGGTGGCCCAACATTGAGGCCCGTGGGCGCGGGCAGAGGAAGGGCCAGCGCGGGGAACGGCACTGACGGGGCGCATGCCAGCGAAACTGCGAGGGCGAGACACGCTTGAGCTCGATGGGACATCAACGATCCTTGCCGCGAACGCGATCGCCATCAACCACGCGGCTGCTGTGCCCCCCCGAGTTACCCTGACCCGATAGCGAAGTCCAATGGAGTATACGCTGGCAGCCAGTGCCGGCGGGTGATGAGCAGGCGATCAGCGCGCCAGCCAGGTGGGCTCCACCTTCGAGGTGGGGCCCACCTGACCGCTCTTTCGCGTCAGCGCAAGGCCGCCGGCAAAAACGCCTGCAGCGGCGTCCCCCACTCGTCATAGCCAATGTCGAAGCCGCCCCCGAAAGGCCGAGGCGTGCCCTCGAAGTCCAGGAACACCCCCGCATTGACGCCGCCGTTGATGGCCGCGCTGCCCAACGCAAGATGGTAGTCATCGGCGGCCGGGTCCATAAACAGTGCTGTGCCGGTAAAGGAGTTCGCCCCCGCGCCCACCGCCCCGGCCCGGGGCGTCGACACGCTGTCAAACAGGGTGTAGTTCTCGCTCACCGTCCCGCCGGCGTTGCTGATGCCGACCGTGTAGCTGGCGATGAGCGTGTCGGTCAGCCTGATCGTGCCCGCCAGGACGTGGATAGCCGCGCCATCCCCCACCGTTGGACTGGCGATGGTGGTGTGCAGCACATTCACCTCCCCCGTCGAACTGAAATACATCGCCGAGCCCAGCGTCGTGCTGGCGACGTTGCGGGCAAAGAGCGCGTTCACAATGCGCCCGTTTCCGCGGGTCTGGTACAGGCTGCCGCCGATGCCGGACAGGTTGCCCAGAAAGCGAGTGCCCGTCAGCGCTACACCGTTCGCCGCCAACAATCCGCCCCCGCCTACCCGTGCCCAGTTGTTTTCGAACCACCCGCCTTCAACGGTTGCCAGACCATAGGCGACAGCGCCGCCGGCATAATATTGCGCCGTATTCGACAGAAACTGCGTCCGTTTGAGGGTCAGGGCGTTGTGAGCGATCAGCCCGCCGCCGGTGCCGTTTCGAGCCACATTGTTCGAGAACAGCCCGCCCGTGAGCGTTATCGCGCCGATCGCCCACACGCCGCCAGAATTGCGTTGGGCTGTATTGCTGATGAACTGTGTCCCTGTCGCCGTTACGGCGCTTTCAGCAAACAGACCCCCTCCATCCTGGCCGGCGGCATTTCCGACAAACTGCGTGTCGGTCATTGCAAGCGTGCTGATCGTGGGCGGAAAGCTGTTATCGCAAGTGTGATAGCGATTGTCTTGGAGAAGCCCTCCGCCAACGCACGTCACTGCTCGGTTATCTTGAAACAGCCCGTCTGAGATCGCGGTCGCGCCGTACGCGCGCGCGCCGCCGCCGCTGCGCTGGGCGGTATTGCCGATCAGCTCCGTGCCGCGCATCGTCAGTCCAAAAGCCCATAAGCCGCCTCCGTCTCCCGTGCTTGCCACATTGCCCTGAAAACGTCCGCCAATCACCGTCGCGGCGCCATATACAGCGCTAAACGCTCCTCCGCCAGCTTCGTGGGCAGTGTTGCTGAAGAAGGAGCTGTTCGTTATTGTGAGCGCGCTGCCGGAAAACTGCAGGCCCCCGCCGTCATACTCCGAAACCTGGTTGTTCGTGAACAGCGCGTTGACCACATGCGCGACGCCTCGGTTGACATAGACGCCACCGCCGGCCAGGACCGTGGCATTGGTGAAGAATGCCGTGTCGCTAATGACCGTCGTGCCCGTGAAGACTTCAAGTCCACCGCCAAAATAGGCCGACTGGTTTTGTTCGAACCTCACACGCTCCACGACGGCAGAATCCTTGACATAGGCGCCGCCGCCGCTGCCGTAACCATTTGGAGTCGGGGTCGTGGTATTGCTGACAAACAGCGAGGAGAATATCGCCGCCGAGCCAGCCGCAAATAGACCGCCTCCGTCGTATTGAGCGGTGTTTCTGATGACACTCACTTGCGTCAGCGTGATCGCCCTGGACGCGTAAAGGCCGCCGCCATTGCCATCGGACACCTTGCCGTTTTGGACCGCGAGGTTGGCCAACTCGCCGTCGACGCCCGAGAAGTAGAGCACCCGCCCCGCTCCAAGCGCATCCAGCGTCGTCGGCTGGGTGAGGGGATAGCTATTCGCCCAGTCCGTCGGCGTGTAGCCGCCGATCAGCGTCAACGTCGTCGTCACCAGCGCGACCTGGGTCGACCCGCCCTCGAGGATCGCCCCCGCGCAGGCGCCAGCGACCTTAACTGTGGTGCCCGGCGCGGCCACGGCCACCGCATCGCGCAGCGCCTGAGCGTCCGGGCTGCTGAAGTCAGTCGCGCCGTCGCCGGTGTACTCGGTATAGCAGGCGTCTGTGACCGGGCCCTGTGGAGCCAGCACAAGGACATCGCCAACAATACCGTAGGCGCTACGGTCTTCAATGGCCGGGGGCGCCCGGCTTGCGAGGATGGGCACCGGCGCACTAGACGCAGCGGCCATCATCAGCGCCAAGGCAATACCAACCAAGATTCGGTGGGACATCATCGCTCCTTGTCGCCAACATGCTTGCCGCGCGCCGAACAAACAGCGCATCGACAGCCACGCGGCTCCTTTGTCCCCCACCCAATCCTGACCCGGAACGCGTTCGAGAGTGAGTATATGTCTAGCGGTGTGTCTGGCATCAGCCGGTTGGCCAGGCGCTCGTTACCCAGTTGGACTCCACAACGTAGGTGGCGTCCGCTCAGTTGGGCCCCACCTTCGAGGTGGGGCCCAACTGCTCACCTTTCTGCATTCCGATAGAATCTCCGCTTCATGCTCGCCAAGACCCCCCGCCAGCCGCTGCGCAACCTGCTCGACCTGCCCAAAGCCGTCTCGCCCTCGGCCGTGCTGTCGGCCCTGGTCGCCGTGCTGGTGGGCTACTCGGGCCCGCTGCTGGTGCTTTTCCAGGCGGCGGAGAAAGGCGGCCTGACCCAGCCTGAACTGTCCTCCTGGATATGGGCGGTGACCGTTGGATGCGGCCTGTGCGCAATCCTCCTCAGCCTGTGGTACCGCCAGCCGGTGCTGTGCGCGTGGGGGAGCGCCGGGGCCGTGCTCATGGTGACCGGGCTCACCCACTTCCCGCTGCCCGAGGCCATCGGGGCCTACATCGTGGCCGCCGTCGCCGTCATTCTGGTCGGGCTGACCGGGGTCTTCACCCGGATCATGAACTACGTCCCGCGCGCCATCGTGGGCGGGATGCTGGCCGGCGTGTTGTTCCGCTTCGCGATTGGCCTGTTCTCCAGCCTGCCGACCAGCCCGTTGCTGGTCCTGGCCATGATCGCCACCTTCTTCATACTCAAACGGGCCGGCATGCGCGCGCCCAGCCTGGGCGCCCTGGCAATCGGCTTGCTCATCGCCGGGCTGGCCGGCGACATCAAACTCGGCGAGATCCGGCCCGAGCTGACCCAGCCCATTTTCACCGCCCCGGTCTTCAGTCTGGAAGCCATCATCAGCCTGGGCCTGCCGCTCTTCATCCTCACCCACACCTCGCAGAACGCGCCCGGCGTGGCGGTCCTGCGTAACGCAGGCTACGACACACCTCCGGACGGGCCGATCACCCTGACCGGCATCGCCTCGCTCATCACCGCGCCCTTCGGCGGGCACGGGATCAACCTGTCGGCCCTGACCGCCGCGATTTGCGTGAACCCCGAGGCCCACCCGGACGCCACCAAACGCTACAGCGCCGGCGTGGCCTATGGCCTGTGGTACATCCTCTTTGGCGTGTTTGGCAGCACCGTCGTCGCGCTGTTCACCGCGGTGCCCAAGGCTCTGATCGCTTCGGTGGCCGGGCTGTCTCTGCTCTCTGCGATTACCAATTCGCTGGTCACCGGGCTGGACACGCCCGCCCATCGCGACGGCGCCCTGGTCGCCTTTATGCTGACCGTCTCCGATATCGCCCTGCTCGGGATCGGCGCGCCGTTCTGGGGACTGCTCGCCGGCGTGATTGTTGACAGTATTCTTCGCTTTCGCCGCGCTGGCTGAGAACTTCCCCGAGATCGATGATCCGGGGCTTCGCCCCGGATCATCGATCTCGGATACTCCTGTCCGCCACGCCAGGCCAAAACTAGCCAGTTGGCCCTTAACCGGTTTGCAATTCGCAATACAATCACAGGACCATGAGCGTAGGAAAACTTGATCCCGCGCGTTCTGATCCCTTGCGCGCCAACCGGCGGGCCCTGAACGCGTTTTTTAACCCCAAAACAGTCGCCATCATCGGCGCCACGGCCAAAGAGCGCAGCGTCGGCCGCGCGCTGGTGGAGAACCTCACCCGGGCGAACTTCCAGGGCGAGGTCTATCCCATCAATCCGAAATACACCGAGTTGCTCGGCGTCAAGACCTATCCAAACGTCAAAGCAACGCCCAAGCCGGTCGACCTCGCCGTGATCTGCACGGCGGCGGCCATGGTCCCCGGGCTGATCGCAGAGTGCGTCGACGCCGGCGTCAAGTCGGCGGTCGTAATCTCAGCGGGCTTCAAGGAGATTGGTCCGGCCGGTGTCGCGCTCGAGGCTCAGGTCATGGAACAGGCCAACCGGGGCAACATGCGCATCATCGGGCCGAACTGCCTGGGGGTGATGAATCCTCAGATCGGGCTCAACGCGACCTTCGCCAGCGCGATCGCGCGGCCGGGCAAGATCGCCTTCATCTCCCAAAGCGGTGCCCTGTGCACGGCCGTGTTGGACTGGAGCTTCAAAGAGAACGTCGGCTTCAGCAAATTCGTCAGCATCGGCAGCATGCTCGATGTGGGCTGGGGCGACCTGATCGACACGATGGCCGCCGACCCGGGCACCGACGCCATCCTGATTTACATGGAGACGATCGGCGACGCGCGCGCCTTTATGAGCGCGGCCCGCGAAGCGGCCCTGTCCAAGCCCATCATCGTCATCAAGCCCGGCCGCTCGCAGCAGGCCGCTCAGGCCGCGGCCTCGCACACCGGCTCGCTGGCCGGCTCCGACGCCGTGCTTGACGCCGCCTTCAACCGCTGCGGCGTGCTGCGGGTCAACGCCATCTCCGACCTGTTCTACATGGCCGAAGTGCTGGCCAAACAGCCCCGCCCGAAGGGCAAACGCTTGACCATCATCACCAACGCGGGCGGACCCGGCGTGCTGGCCACCGACGCGCTGATCACCAGCGGCGGGCAGCTCGCGCCGGTCTCGCCCGAGATGATCGAGAAGCTCAACGCCGTCATGCCGGCCGCCTGGAGCCATGGCAACCCCATCGACGTGCTCGGCGACGCCGATGAGACCCGCTACGCCCAGGCGGTCGAGATCGCCGCGCGCGACCCGAACAGCGACGGCCTGCTGGTCATCCTCACCCCCCAGGCGATGACCAACCCCACCCCGCTGGCCAATCAACTCGCCGCCATGTCCGGGAAATTCCCCAACCCGATCCTGGCCAGCTTCATGGGCGGGCCCATGGTCGAGGAAGGCGATCGCATCCTCAGCCAGGCCAACATCCCGACCTTTAACTATCCGGACACGGCTGCCCGGGTATTTACTTATATGGCCGCCTTCAGCGAGAACCTCAAGGCGCTCTACGACACCCCCGAGGACGATGTGGAACGGTCCGAGGCGGCCGAGTCGGCCGGGATCGACTTCGACGTCGCGATGAAGCAGGCCACCTTGCGCGGCGACCGCGAGACCGCCCGCCAGACGCTGGCGGCCATCCGCGCCACCGGGCGGACCCTGCTGACCGAGATCGAGAGCAAGGACTTGCTGGCGGCCTACGGCATCCCCGTCTCTGAAACGCGTTTCGCGGCCACCCAGGACGAGGCCGTGCAACTCGCCGAACGGATGGGCTATCCCGTTGTACTCAAGTTGCACTCCGAGATCATCACGCACAAGACCGATGTGGGCGGTGTGCAGCTCAACCTGCGCACCGAAGCCGGCGTGCGCAACGCCTTCAAGTTCATCGAGCAGAACGTGCGGAATGCCATGCCCACCCGGCCATCGGCCTTCCTCGGGGTGACCGTCCAGCCGATGGTCAAGCTGGCTGACTCGTACGAGCTGATCCTCGGCAGCGCGCTCGACTCGCAGTTTGGGCCGACCCTGCTGTTCGGCTCGGGCGGCCAATTGGTTGAGGTCTACAAGGACACGGCCCTGGGGCTGCCTCCGCTCAACACCACCCTGGCCCGCCAGATGATGGAGCGGACTCAGATCATTGAAGCCCTGAAGGGTGTGCGCGGGCGGCGGGCCATCGACCTCGACGCAATCGAGCGCATCCTGGTTCGGTTCAGCGTGCTGGTCGCCGAGCAACGCCAGATCCGCGAGATCGACATCAACCCGCTCCTGGTCTCGCCCGACGGCATCATCGCCCTCGACGGACGGGTGGTGATGCATGACCCGTCGATTGAGGAGAAGGACTTCCCGCGCCTGGCGATTCGCCCCTACCCGGCCCGCTACGTCGCCCCCTTCACGATGAAGGACGGCACCAAAGTGACCATCCGGCCGATCCGGCCCGAGGACGAGCCCGCGGTGGTCGAATTCCATCGCAACATCTCCGACAGCAGCGTCTACCTGCGTTACTTCTCGGCGTTGCCCTTCGACGTTCGAGTCGCCCACGACCGGCTGTCGCGGATCTGCTTCATCGATTACGCCCGCGAGATGGCGCTGGTTGCCGAGCGCGATATCGACGGCAAACGCGACATCATCGGGGTCGGGCGTCTGAATCAGATTCGGGCCACCCACGAGGCCGAGTTCGCTATCCTTGTCACCGACAACCATCAGCGCAGCGGTCTGGGCACCGAGCTGTTGCGGCGGCTGGTCGAGATCGGCCGGCGCGAGGGCCGCAAGCGCATCACCGGCGATGTGTTGCCGGAGAACACCGGCATGCAGCGCGCGGCTCAGAAGCTCGGCTTCAAGATCCGCTTCCACGAGGGACTGGCCCGGGCGGAGATGGATCTCGCATAGCTGGATCATTCCGAAAGCGATATGCCCGCCCCGGCGTACGCCGGGGCGGGCATATCGCTTTCGGAAAATGGCCCGTCTGACGACATATAATCTTGAATTGCGCGCGAAATGCGCGCGGCATGCCCAGGATGGCACAGACGCCGCGAGTTCCACGCTCGCGATTGTCTGTGCTTTTTTGTTGAGCATTCTAGAACTCATCCAAACGGTCCTGGCGAGACCAGCGTCCCCGCGCTTCGCGCGAGGACGGCGGTCTCGCCGAGGACATTTAGGATGGCTGATAGACTGAAACCAAGGAGTCAAACGCAATGCGCATCGGAATTCTCACGGGCGGCGGCGATGTCCCCGGCCTGAACCCGGCCATCAAGGCCGCCGTGGATCGCCTGCTCGAAGGCGGCCACGAGCTCATCGGCATTCGCCGCGGCTGGGCGGGCCTGCTCAACTTCGACATGGCCGACGAGGGCAGCCTGAACAAATGGACACTCCCGCTCGACCTGAACGTCGTGCGGACCATCGACCGCTCCGGGGGCACTTTTCTGCACACCAGCCGGACCAACCCGGGCAACGTCAAGCCCAAAGACGTGCCGGCCTTTCTGCGCAGCGGGACGGTGTTCGGCGCGGGTCTGAGCGACCGCTATGACTTCACCACCCATGTCCTCAGCGTGCTCAAGATGCTCCGCATCGACGGGCTGATCGCCATCGGCGGCGACGACACCTTGAGCTACGCGTTGCGCCTGCACAACGAAGGACTGCCCATCGTGGCGATTCCCAAGACGATGGACAACGACGTGCGCGGGACCGAGTATTGCCTCGGTTTCAGCACAGCCATCACCCGCTCGGTCGAGTTCATCCACAACCTGCGCACCTGCGCCGGCAGCCATGAGCGCATCGCCGTCGTCGAGCTGTTCGGGCGCAACTCGGGCGAGACCTCGCTGGTGTCGGCCTATCTGGCCGACGCCGACCGCTCCGTCATCAGCGAAGTGCCGTTCGACATCTACCGGCTGTGCGACTTCCTGAAGCGCGACAAGGACAAGAGCCCCAGCAACTACGCGATGCTGACGATCTCTGAAGGCGCGAAGCAGACCGGCGCCGGCACTCTTGAACGCGGCGAAGAAGATGCCTATGGCCACCGCAAACTCGGCGGTGTCGGCGACTACGTGGCCGAGATGGTCAAACGCCTCACCGGCGAGAACACGATCTATCAGAACGTGGCCTATCTCATGCGCAGCGGCGCGCCGGATGTGGTCGACATGATGGTCGGCCGCAACTACGGCACGCTGGCCGCCGATCTGATCCTGGCGGGCAAGACCGGCCGGATGGTGGCCCTGAACAAGGGCATCTACAACCACGTGCCGCTGACCGAGGTGGGTGGCGGATCGCGCCCGGTGGACGTGGACGAGCTCTACGACAGCACCAACTACAGGCCAAGGGTCAAGGTCGTCGACCGCAAGCCGATGTTTCTGTATTAGCAGGCCATTGGCGAGCCCACCCCCTGCAGAGCAGGGGGTGGGCTCGCCAAATCAGCGCGGGCGCGCGCGCCATTCGCGGGCCAGCATCGCATAACGCACGTCGTCCGTCCAAGCCTCGCCATCCCAGTAGCTTTCGGGAGAATACCCCTCGCGCCTGAACCCCAGTCGCTCGAGCAGGCGCAATGAGGGCAGATTGCGCGGATCAGCGCCGGCGGTGACGCGATGCAGGCAGATCCGCTCGAAGGCGTAGGCAAGCACCCCCCGCACAGCTTCGGTGGCATAGCCGTGCCCCTGAAACTCGGCCGCCAGGGTATAACCGATTTCAGCCTGACGCCCGGTCGGCTCCACGCCAAAATAGACGTCTCCGATGAGGATGTCGTCGGCCTTCAGGCCAACAGCAAACTGGTATTCCGCTCCCGGCGCGCCCGGTTGCAGGTCCGCCTGCGCGCGGATCATCTCGGCGATTTCGTCGCGGGCGCGGGCGCGAAAGGTCTGATAGCGAGCGACCTCGGGGTCGTTGCGATAGGCAAACATCGCCTCCAGATCGTCCGATTCAAGCCGCCTCAAGCGCAGCCGCTGGGTCTCAAGGAAATCACGCATCGCGATTCGCGCCGAGAATACCACTGCCCCAGGCCCCTCGGGAGCGACCGGCCCGCCCCGCCGTACGGCGGGGCGGGCCGGTCGCTCCCGAAATGCCGTTATGATCAGTGCAATGACGACGAAGTTTGATTTGCAGCCCACCAAGATCGAGAAGCTCATCATGGAGTCCATCCGCACGGCGCGGCTTGGCCTGCCGGATTGGCCAGCGATCGCCAAAGAACAGCACATCGCGTTGGACTACCTGATGGGTCGGGTGGACTGGATGCGCCGGGTCGGCATGATCAAGTAGGCAGCCATGAAGCTGGCGCCTTCGATTTACACCGCTGATTTTGCCCGGCTGGGCGAACAGATTCAAGCGGCGGAGCGCGCCGGCGTCGACCTGATCCACCTCGACGTCATGGACGGGCGCTTTGTGCCCAGCCTGACCTTTGGCCCGGCCGTGTGCGCCGCGGCGAAACGCAGCACCGGCCTGGCCTGCGAAGCCCACCTCATGATCGAAGCGCCCGAGCGCCATCTGGCTGACTTTCAGCGGGCGGGCATGTCGCGCCTGATTGTTCATGCCGAAGGGTGCCCGCACCTCTACTCAACTCTGGAAGCCATCCACGCCCTGGGTCTGGGCGCCGGACTGGCCCTCAACCCGCTGACGCCGCTGACGGTGCTCGAAGACGCGCTCCCGTATCTGGAGCTCGTCCTGATCATGTCGGTCGAGCCGGGTTTCGGCGGGCAGCCGTTCATCCCGGGCGCGCTCGCCCGCATCGCGCGGGTTCGGGCGATGCTTGACGACATAGGCAGTCCGGCTGAGCTCGAGGTGGACGGGGGCGTCAATTCATCGACAATCCGGGCCGTCCGCGACGCGGGCGCGACCGTTGTGGTGGTCGGGTCGGCCGTGTTCTCGGACAAGACCAGTGTCGCGGATGGCGTTCGCGCGTTGCGCGCCGCCAGCGCCTGAGATGCCGCCCGCCATCCTCCTCCGCCTGTGCGCCGGCCTTGCGCTCAGCGCCGGCATCGGCTGGCTGGCCTGGCGGCGGCAGTCACTCTCGCGCGGCGGCGTGCTCGGGGCGATCTTGATCGGCACCGCGATGTTTGGCTTTGGCGGTCTCGCCTCGGGGCTCAGCCTGATCGTCTTCTTTGTCACCTCATCCCTGCTCAGCCGGCTCAACGAAGGGCGAAAGCGCGATTTGCAGGAAAAGTACGCCAAGGGTTCGCGGCGCGATTTCGGCCAGGCCCTGGCCAATGGCGGCGCCGCAGCCGGGCTGGCCGTGGCTGCCGCGCTCGCCCACGCAGCCGGGGACGGCCAGCTGACCGGCGTGTTGCTGTGCGCCATGCTGGGGGCGCTGGCGACCAGCAATGGCGACACCTGGGCGACCGAGATCGGCGCGCTCAGCCGCACCCGCCCGCGCCTGATCACGCGCCCATGGAGGCAGGTCGCGCCGGGAACCAGCGGTGGGGTGACCGGGTTGGGCACGGCCGCCGCCCTGGCCGGGGCGATGTTGATCGGACTCACTTTTGTTGGACTGCGCGGCCTGAACCTTGACCCGGAAGGCTGGCAATCCGCAGGGTCCGCCTTGACCGTGATTGCCGCGGCTGAAGTCGGCGGGCTGGCCGGCGCGCTGTTTGACAGCGTGCTCGGCGCGACGGCGCAGGGCATCTACCGCGACCCTGCTCGCGATATGCTGACTGAGAAAGCATGCGCGACCGACGGCCAGCCTCATCCGCTTGCGCGCGGCTGGCGCTGGATGAGCAACGACTGGGTGAACTTCCTGGCGTCGCTGGCCGGTGCCGGCGTGGCCGCGCTCATTCGCCTGGCCGCGGTCTGAGGCCCACCTGCCCATGCCCGCACTCGAGACGCTTGTCCAATGGTTGGCCCTCCTGGCCCAGAGCGCCCTTTTTGGCGGTCTGTGCTTTGATGCCATCTGTCTGCGGGACCCGGCTGCCCGCGGTCTGGCGGCGGCGACGGATGCCTCACGCAATAAGTTCAACAAGGCAGCGATCGTCGCGTGCGTCCTGGCCGCCTTCCTGGCCATGCTCGCCCCGCCCCGCGAACTGAGCGCAATTGCGCGCTGGGGGGTCGGCGCCGCGAGGCTCATCGGCCTGCTGGCGGTGTTCGGCCTGATCCGCGCGGGCCGCGTTGGGTCGGTCGTGATTGCGTCAGGCGCCCTGCTCGCGCTGCAGATCCCGTCGAGCCGGATTGCCATACTGCCGGATGCGGCCATCCCGCTGATCGCCGACCTGCTGCACTTCTCTGCCGCGGCCGTTTGGTTGGGCGGTGTTGCCAGGCTGGGCCTGACCCTGGCGCCGGCGGCTGCGCGTGGGCCGGAGCTGATCGGGGGCGTCGGCGCCGCAATCCGGCGTTTCTCGCCATTGGCAATGGCCTCCGTCCTCGTCCTCGCCTTGACCGGGCTGGCTCAGGCCAATCTCGTGATCGGAGATCTGGATGCCTTGTTGGGAACGGGTTACGGTAGGACTCTCCTGCTTAAGATCGTTTTGTTTGCCGGGTTGATCGGGCTGGGAGCGCTGCATCAAATGGCGCTTGCGCCGCGGCTCGCCACCCTTCGCGGCCGCATGGGCGCTGACGCGCCGGCCGCCCTGGGGTTGATCCGGCGGACCCTGTTGATCGAGTTGGGAGCTGGGGCGGCGATTCTTGGCGCGGCCGCGATACTGGTCGCGTGGCAGGTTCCCTGATATACTCACCGAGTGAGTAATTCGGGAATCAAGCAGCCGCACCACGTTGGAACGCTCTCACCCGAGATGGCGCTGCTGGGGCTGCTGTTTGGCAAACCCGGCCACGGTTACGACCTTCACCGGACCGTCATCGCCGACCTGGGTGAGGTCTGGCACCTCAGCCAGAGCCAGGCCTACGCGATCCTGAGGCGCCTCGAAGCCCAGGGTGACATCGCGGCAAAGGAAATCCAACAGGCAAAGCGGCCCGCCCGCCAACTACTGCGCATGACCGCGCAGGGCCGCAGGCGCTTTCTGAAATGGCTGGCAACGCCCAATGGCGGGAGTACTCGGAGCATCCGCATGGAGTTTGTCACCCGCTTGTACTTTCTGCAGGCGCTGATGCCCGACCGGGTCGATTCCGCAATTGCGCAGCAAACGGGCGAGGCCGCGCTTCATCTCGAGCGCCTTAGGGGGGCGCGCGCGGCGCTTGCCTCCAAACAGGTCTACAGCTGGATGAGCCTGGACCTCAGAATCAGGCAGCTTGAAGTTGTGCTGGGATGGCTGGCCGATTGCAGAACAAGTCTGCTCCTCAACCCGAACCCCAAACAAAAGGAAACATGATGAAGGCCCACCTGCCTGCTGCGCTGAGCGCGGCCCTAATCCTCAGCGCCTGCGGCGCCGGCGCGCCAACAACGGCGCCCGCGGCCTACCCGCCGGGAACCGTGCTGACCGTCTTCGCGGCCGCCTCATTGACGGGCGCCTTTGGCGACATCGGCAAACGCTTCGAATCCGCCCATCCGGGGATCAAGGTCCAATTCAACTTCGCCGGATCACAAGCCCTGCGCACCCAAATCGAACAGGGCGCGGCGGCCGACATTTTCGCCTCTGCAAATGCCGCCGAGATGGACACACTCGTGGCCGGGAAGCTTGTCGTGTCGGAGAGTGTCAAGATCTTCCTGACCAATCAGTTGGTGGTCGTCATGCCAGCAAAGAACCCCGCCGGTCTTGCCACCCTGGCCGATTTGGCGGGACCCCGTTTGAAAGTCGTGCTTGCCGCAAAAGAAGTGCCGGTGGGCAACTATGCCGCCCAGTCGCTCGGCAAACTCGACGCATCGCTCGGTGCGGGATTCAGGGACAGGGTCCTGGCCAATGTCGTGTCATACGAAAACGATGTTAAGCAGGTCGTGGTCAAAGTCCAGCTCGGTGAAGCCGATGCGGGAATTGTACGCGTCCGACGCCGTGGCCGCGCCTGATCTCAAGAAGATCGAGATCCCCGTCGACAGTAACGTGCTGGCCCGCTATCCGCTCGCGCCCCTGACCCAAAGCAAAAACCCCGAACTCGCCCGGTCTTTTGTCGCCTCCGTCCTGTCGGCTGAAGGCCAGGCGATCCTGCAACGGTGGGGATTCTCGCCCATTCGATAAGCGATGCCACCTCGAAATTCAGACGGGCCGCGCAAAGCGAACGCGGACCGGCCGGCCGAGTGGTTGTTCGCCGCTCCGGGCATGTTGCTGGTGGGGCTGCTGGCCCTGCCCCTGCTTGCCCTGGTGCTGCGCGCAGCCTGGAAGGGACTTCTTCTCGGTTGCCCTGTCGGAGTCGGCCCTGTCGGCGCTCAGGCTGAGCCTGGTCACAAGCCTGACCAGCGTCATGATCTCGTTGCTGATTGGCACGCCGCTGGGGTATGCGATGGCCCGTCGGCGCTACCCTGGCAGGGCGGCCCTGGAACTCCTCGTCGACCTGCCGGTGGTGCTGCCGCCGTCGGTGGCCGGCCTGGCGCTATTGATCGCATTTGGGCGCCAGGGCCTGTTTGGTGGTTTCCTTGCCACGTTTGGCATCAGCCTGCCGTTCACCACGGCGGCGGTCATCATCGCCCAGACATTTGTGTCCGCGCCGCTGTATGTGCGCTCGGTGCGGATCGCATTTGCGGGCGTCGACAGTCAACTCGAAGAAGCCGCCCGCTCCGAGGGCGCCAGCCAATGGCAGGTCTTCACCCGGGTGATGCTGCCCTTGTGCCGAAGCGCCATCCTGAGCGGCGCGATCCTGGCCTGGACGCGGGCCCTGGGCGAATTTGGCGCAACCATCCTTTTCGCGGGCAATCTGGAAGGTGTTTCCCAGACGATGCCATTGGCCATCTACCTCGGCTTTGAACGCAACCTGGATGTGGCGGTGGCCCTGTCAATCGTCCTGATTGCGGTATCGCTGGTCCTGCTCGGCGTGATGCGAAAATTGAACCGCGACCACGAGAGCTAAAAATGCGGCTGTTCCGAGGTGATATCCCCCAGCTCCGCTGGGGGATATCACCTCGGAGATGGAAGATACGAAGGTGCCCCCAACGGGATTCGAACCCGTGTTTTGGACTTGAAAGGGCCGCGTCCTAGTCCACTAGACGATGGGGGCGTTGCGCCGCATCCCAGCGCGCGCGAAAGAAAATTCTACCATGCGGAGATGCGCCGGTTATAATCCTTCGCCGCCCGTCAGAACCACTATCAAACCGTTTCCCGGAGGCGGAACCCCCGCCTCCGAAAAATGGCTTGCCAGACGTTCGACGGGAATAGTCACACGCAGTCCGAGGAGGACGCCTTCTTGTTAGGATCCAAACGCACCCGCTTCGCCATCACCGCAGTCGCCCTGTTCGGGCTGGCCGCGTGCAACCCGGCTCCGGCCGCTACCCCGACGGTCTTCCAGCCGCGGGTCACCATCTACGCGCCCGTTGAACCGACTCCGACCCCCGCGCCGCCGACGCGCCCGCCCGCCACGGCCGCGCCCGTCGCCACGGTCGTGCTCCCGCCAACCGTAGCGCCCGTCGACGGGACAATCAACCCGTTCACCGGCATCAAAGCCAGGGATCCTGCAACGCTCGCCCAGCGCCCAATGCTGGTCAAGGTCGCCAACGGCACAGAGCCCGGGGTGCGCCCGCAATCCGGATTGGCCGAGGCCGATGTGGTCGTCGAGCATTATGCCGAAGGCGGGATCATGCGCTTCACCGCGCTGTATCAGACTAACGCGCCAACCCGGATTGGATCGGTGCGGAGTTGCCGCCTGACCGACCTCGAGCTCGCCCCGCTGTTTGGCGGCGCGATCGCCTGTTCTGGGATGAGCGGCGGGGTCAAGCTCGAGATGCGCGCCTCGCCCTATCTCTTCGACAAAGGCAGCACCGACTTGAGCAAGAGCACTCTGATCTCGCCCGACTTCGGTATGCCCGAGTGCGAGGATTGCATGTTCTATCGGACTAACACGAACGTGCCGCCGCACAACCTCTTCGCCAGCGTGCCCCGCTTGCGCGAAGAACTGGTCCGGCGAGGCAAGAACGACAAATCACCGTTCAAGTCATGGACGTTCAGCCCGGCGCCCGCCAGCGTGTCGGCCATGGCCGATGCTGGGGTTGTCAACATCCCCTATACCTCAGGCGTGGTTTCGTGGCGCTACGACAGCGCCACGGGTCTGTGGCTGCGTTCGATGGGGGGGCAACCCCATACAGATCAAGCCACCGGCAAGACACTCAGCGCCGCCAATGTGCTGGTCGTCTACGCCAATCACATCAACACCCTGATCGTCGAGGACGCCACCGGCGCCAAGTCCATCCAGGTGCAGTTGTGGGACCGCGGTCCGCTCAAACTCCTGCGCGATGGAAAGCTCCAGAACGGGGCCTGGCTGCGCCCAACGCCAAATGGCGTCTTCGATCTGGTATCCGATGACAAGCCTTTGCCGCTGAAGCCCGGAAACACCTGGATTGAGCTCGTCCCTCTCGACATGCAGATCGACGCGAAGCCCTAGAAGGCGACCTGGTCGAAGTATGGCGAGAACACAATCCCCGCGCTTCGCGCGGGGATTGTGTTCTCGCCGACATTAAGTGAATTGCCTTCGCGGAGAGGCTATGGGATCGCCAGCGTCCAACCGGAAGCGATAAAGCTCGACGAGAGCCGATTGGCAAGCTGGATGGCGTGGACGGTGGTTCCAAAACGGACGGCGATGCGATACAAGGTGTCGCCCGGTTGAACGACGTAAACCCGGCCGCCGCTCCATTGACCACACGCATAGATTGCCAGGCGCCGGCCGGAGTTGATCAGGGCCGTGTTCGAAATGCCATTCAAACGTGCGATTGACGCCACGGTCGTGCCATAGCGCAGGGCAATCCGAAACAGGTTATCGCCACGCTGCACGACATACGTCGTATTTCGGCATACGCCGCCGCCATACACGTAGCCCGGATCCGGGGCGGGGCGGGGGCAGGGGCCGCAGGGACGGCAGTCGGAATTGGCGGCACCGCAGTCGGCGCAATGGTCGGGATCGGCGTCGGCGCGGGTGCCGGAGGCGGCACCGGGGTGGCCGTCGGCAACACCTCTTGTGGCACGACCGGCCGCAAGGTCGCGGCGGCCTGAGGCAGGACGCCCGAGCCTGACGAGACGGGCGTCGGGATGCCGGCGCTGGCGGATGGTATGCACGCAGTCATCGCGGCAGCGGCAAGGATGAGGGCGGCCATGCGCTGAAGCGCGTTGCCATGCAAGGTTTTCATGCGTTACTCCTGTGTCGAATACAATGATAGCCCAGTTTCACAGAGCCGCCATGATGGAAGAACAAGAACAGCCAAAACGAATCCTCCTCAGTTGGAGCGACGTCGACGCCTTGATCGATCAGTTGCTGCCGCAGATCCGCGGCGCATTTGACGCCCTGGTGCTGGTGACGCGCGGCGGCATCGTGCCCGGCGGCATGCTGGCCGAGGCGCTCGATATCAAGCACATCCTTACGGCCGCAGTCGAATTCCCGGCTGGCAACGCGCCACGGCTGCTTGCCTGGCCAACATTCCTGCAATTCCCCGACGAGGCGCTTGTGCGCGGCCGGCGCGTTCTGATCGTCGACGACGTGTGGACGCACGGGCGCCATATCATGACCGTGCGCGGCCGGCTCGAGGCGTTCAATGCCCGGCCCGAGATGGCGGTCTTGCACTACAAACCGTCGGCCTCGCTGTTCCCAAATCATCGCCCAACCTATCACGCCGCGCTGACGGACGCCTTTGTCGTATACCCGTGGGAAATCGACCGGAAGCCCAGGGGCGTGAGAATGCTTGCGCCAGAAGGTTGATGTGACCGTTGGTACGAACACCTGCCCGTTGTGCGGGCGGCGCGCGCTTGCGGATTTCGGCGATGAAGGCATCGTTTGCGGCGGATGCGACAGCGCATTTGAATCCGATCTCGCAACGGGAAGAATTCGTTACACCCGTGTTTCGGCGGCCTACCGGCCGCTCGAATCGCGTCTGAGCGGTTCCTGGCTGACACGCGCCGAAGTTGTGGAGGTGGGGCGGACCCTGACTCTGGGACGCGCGCGCTGGCTGGTGATCGTTTCCGCCGGCGCCATCGCTGCGATCGCCCTTTTCACCTGCGCGCTTGGCGGCGCGTTTGCGCTGGCGCCAGGGATCCGGGACAGCCAGGCCCGCATCGCGCAGGCCAATGCCAGCATTACCAGCACGCTCACCCTGACCCCAACAACAGCCGCCACAGCCACCTTCGGTCCGGCGCCTGGCGCCACTGGGGCACTGGGCACGCCGACGCGCAGCCCGTCGCCTACCGCCCCCGGCCCGCTCAATTCGCCCTTGCCGACGCCCAGCCGCGCCAGCGACCTGCCCAATCCGACGGCGACGCGCGCGCAGCCCTCCACGGGAACGCCCAGCCGTCCAGCGGCTGTCCCAACCCAAAGTCCAACGGAGGCGCTCCCCACATTCGTCCTGCCGCCCACGTTCACCCCAGTAGTCGCCCTCCCCTCGCCGGCGACGACACTCACGCCGACCGCAACCGCGATCGCGCCAGCAGAAACGGTAACCGTTGCGATCGAGGTGTTGACTGCCACGGCGTCGCCAGAACCCGGGCTGCAAGACACCGCCACATCCACGCCAACCGCGGCCCCCGCCGTTGCGACACCGACGGTCACGCCCACGCCAACAGCGACGTCATCGATAGGCAAGTCGCTGTATTTCGGGGTTGTTGTCATTCGCAGCGTCAAGTACCTCGGCACGCCCGCGCTTGACGAGACCGATGAATACGTGGAACTTGAGAACACCGGGGGCACCTTTGTTGCGGTGCAGGGTTGGTCGATTCGCCACCGACAGGGCTCGTCCGTCGTGGTCATTCCCGCGCTGACGTTACTCCGGGTCAAATCTGCCGCATATTTACCGCCCCGCAGGCCTCGGGCGAGAGCTGCGGTCCAATCAGCTTCGGCAACTACCAGAACCTTTGGCCAAATGATTCGGATACCCTGCAGCTTCTGGACTTGTCGTCGTTGTTGGCGGATGAATACGCGTATCCACGATAGTGGTCATCCGTCAAGTGACATCCGTCATGGTCGATTCGGTACCAGCCACTTGACATTGTTACCATAACCACTAAGATTCTTTTGGGATCGCGAAACGTTTGCTTCCCAATTCTCAGGTGCGCCAGGTCCGCCTCGGGTCGTCAGGTCGTGTTTCGCGTCAATAGCGCGGGGCGAACTCATCCGATTCTTAGCCAACGCGCCTAAAGTGAAGGGTCTGATGGTCATCAAGAAAGCCGCTCCAAAGGCGGCACCCCGGAAGTCAACGACACCTCCGCCACGCGCCACAGCGAAGGCCTCTTCCACCACCGTCGAACATACGCCACCCAAAGCGCAAATTGCGGTCAAAAAGACTGTTCGGGCGGCCAAAGCCGAGGTGAAGGCGCCGGCGCCCGTGGCGAGCGCAACGGTTGCGCCTGTTGCGCCGCCCAAGCCCGCGCCAGCGGTCACGGAGATCATTCAGCCGGCGGTGCGCGAAAAGCCGCCAAGGCGCCCAAGGAAAATGGCCGCCCGGTTGTCGTACCGCTTTCGCCGCTTGCCCAGTTGAAGGCGCGCGCGGCAAAGGTCAAGGCTGAGAACACTGACACGGTGCGCACCACGCATAGCAGCACCACGATCGAAGAGAACGTGGTGGAAGAGCTCTCGATTGAAGAGCAGCTCATCAACCTCGGCCGCGACCGTGGCTACGTTACCTATGACGATATCCTCGGGCTCTTCCCCGACGCAGAGAAGAACGCCGACCAGCTCGAAGAGCTGCTGACTTCGCTGAACGACGCGACCATCCAAGTCGTGCCGAGTGAAGAGGAAGCCGCCGATCAGTTCTCGCCAGACGATGACGACGAGGACGACGACGAGTGGAACGAGCGCAACAACGACAACCTGCTGGAGGCCATCGAAGCCGACGACACGGTCGGCCTGTATCTCAAGGAGATCGGGCGCGTGCCGCTGTTGACGGCGCCGCAGGAAGTCGACCTTGCCCAGCGCATGGAGCGCGGCCGGGCATCGCGCGAGGCGATCACCCTGGATCCCAAGGTGACGCCGCCTTTCCGCGAGAAGCACGAAGAGCTGGTCGAGGACGGGATGCTCGCCCGCGAGCATCTGATCAACGCCAACTCGCGCCTCGTGATTAGCGTGGCCAAGAAGTACATCGGCCGCGGCGTGCCGTTCCTGGATCTGATTCAGGAAGGGAATATTGGACTGATAAGAGCTGCCAAGAAATTTGACTGGCGGCGCGGCCATAAGTTCAGCACCTACGCCACGTGGTGGATTCGCCAGGCCGTCACCCGGGCCATCGCCGACCAGGGCCGCACCATTCGGGTGCCCGTGCACATGGGCGATCAGATCAACCGCCTGCTCCGGGCCAGCCATCAACTTACCCAGGAGTTGGGGCGCGATCCGACCGTGGCCGAATTGGCCGAGGCGCTTCTTGTCACGGTCCGCAAGGCCGAGCAGATGATCCAGGTGGCGCGCCGGCCCATCAGCCTGGAAACCCCGACCGACGACGAAGAAGAGAGCGTGTTGGGCGACTTCATCCCGGACGAGGACAGTCCGGCGCCGACCGAACTGGTCACCAGCCAGGTCCTGCGCGAGCAGATGTCCGACATTCTGGGCACCCTGCCCCCGCGCGAGGTCCGCATTCTGCAGCTGCGCTACGGGCTACTCGATGGCGAGACCTACACCTCGAGGAAGTGGGCCGCAAACTGGGTGTCACCCGCGAACGGGTGCGCCAGATCGAGGCTCAGGCCCTGTCGCGGTTGCGCCACCCGGCCCATGCCCGCCGCCTGCGCGACTTTTTGAAAGAATAGGGAACGCCGAAAGCAAACAGGCCCCAGCTCCGCTGGGGCCTGTTTGCTTTCGGGCTACAGGTACTTTTCGACCGCCCAGCCGCCCTCGCGCACAATGGGCAGTTCAAGCGCATTCTCACCCGGCCGGAAAAACAGCTTGTTTTCGCCATTCAGGGCATCGATGACATCGCCCATCCAGTCGGCCAGCGCGATGGGCATGTTCAAGGCCCGGGCGATTTCCATCGGCCCGATGTCATCCAGCGCAACGCCCTGCGGGTGATCAAAGGTGATCCGGGGCAACACCAGCACCGGGTTCTTGAAGCCGGCGGCCGCTCCGGCACCCGCGCGCGCGGCACGCACCTGGTTGATGATGTCCTCGCCCATAAGCAGCCCGGCGACGGTGATGCCTTCGCCCAGCTTTTCATTCACGATCGGCAAGGTCGTGATGGGAACGCCGGACCCCCGGCTGAACTCGGCCCCGGCGCGGGCCAGGGTCGGGGCAAAGAGTGTCGCCGTCGCCAGGATGGCGCTGTCGTAGGCGCGCGATGCTGTTGATGCCGCGAATGCGGGAAGTTCTTTGCGTTTAACCCGCGCCCACTCGTTCAAAAACGCGCGGACCATGCCGAGGCCGTTCTCATGCAGGGCAAGTCCATCGTAGTCCCGTTTGGGCGGGAGCGGCATACCGCCGACCAGATACCACTCATCGGTGGCGTAGACAAAGCGCCGGCCAAAGCGGGCCATGAACTCGGCCTGCCAGGCATTCACCCGCTCGACCATGGCTTTGCATTCTTGCGCGTTGTGCGCGCGATAGCCGTATTTGTGGTGTTTAGTGAGCCCAACCGGCACCACGCTGATGGATAGCACAGACGGCCATAACGCGGCGAGCTCGCGCACGCTCTGCTCGACATAGGCGCCGTCGTTCAGGCCGGGGGTGATGACGAGTTGGGTATGGGCCTGGATGCCATGCGCGGCGAGCCAGCGCAGTTGTTCAATGGCGTCGGGGGCGGTCGGGTTGCGCAGACAGCGCCGGCGCATGTCGAGATCGGTGGCATGCACCGACACGTAGAGCGGGCTCAGGCGCTGCTCGGCCAGGCGATCCCAGTCTTCCTGGACAAGGTTGGTGAGAGTGACAAAGTGGCCGAACAGGAAGGAGTAACGATAGTCATCGTCCTTGATGTAGAGCGTGCGGCGCATGCGGGGGGCGTTTTGCAGGACGAAGCAAAACGGGCACAGATTATTGCAGCGCCGGATGTCAATGTCAAACGTCGGATGTTCGAACTCAATCCCCAGCTCCTGCCCGTTTTCGCGCGCGGCGCGGGCCGATAGCGCGGCCCCAGCGCGGACAAGATCAAAGGTCACTTCATCCTCGGCGGCGTAGAACTGGGCGTCGATGACATCCCGAAGCGGACGGCCGTTGATGGCGACGACCTCATCGCCGGGCTGCAGGCCGGCCACGGCCGCAACGCTGTCCGGGGTAATGGCCTTGACCAGACCGCCGGTCATTTGTATACCCCGCGCATGGATTCGGGCAGCAGGGCGGCCATGCGGCGCATGGCGTCGTCGGTGAGTTGCTGCAGCATCGCCCGGCTCGCCCGCCCGCCGCCGGTGTCCATGCGGTAGGGCTCGCCCAGGGTGAGGGTCACCCGTGCCCGGCGCAGGCGTTTGAGGGCGGGAAATACGTCGGGGGTGCCCTGGATGGCGACCGGCAGGATGAGGGCGTTTGCTCGGGTGGCGATAAAGGCCATCCCCTCCTGGCCGGCGATGAGACCGCCGGTCTTGCTGCGGGTGCCCTCCGGGGCGATCAACACCGCGCCGCCCGACTTGAGCGTGTCGGTCGCCAGGCGGATGGCCTGGGTATCGACATCGCCGCGGTGAACGGGGATACAGCCATAGTTGATGATGAAGAAGCGGATCGCCAGGCTTTCAAAAGCTTCAACCTTGGGCATCGGCGTGACGCTGCGCCCGAGCGAGGGGATAACGACCAGCGGATCGAGGGCGTGAATGTGATTGATCATCACCACAAAGCCTTCGCTCACCGGGACGTGCTCGCGCCCGATCACCTCAAAGCGGGTGGTCGCGCGGAAGATCAGCCGGAGCGCGGCGTTGAAGAAGCCGCGCAGCGGGGCCTTGCCATCCCAGGCCCATCGGCGGGAGTAGGAGGACTTTGGGGCCGGCGTGTTTGTCATGCGTCGGCGCCTAACGGACGATGGTTTTCATGTAGCGGATGACAGAGCGCAGCTCGTCATCGGTGTAGCTGGCCATGCCGCCGCTCTGGGGCATTTGCAGGCCGCTTTTGTTGTCGGCATCCGTGGGCAGGCGGCCCTTGCGAATCATGCGCAGCAGCTCGTCCTCGGTCCCAAATTTGACCAGGGTCGAGCCCGCCAGGGTCGGGGCGAGGCCGTTGATGCCGTCGCCGTTTGAGCCGTGGCACATCGCGCAGTAGTCGCGGAAAAACGTCGCGCCGCCAGCGATGCTGACGGCGGGCGTGGCAAACGGCGATGTGGGCTTTGCGCCGGGCAGTTCGGTCGTCTTGGGCGGGCGCGACGCGCGCAGGTCGGCGCCGACAGCGAAGACCAGGACGATAGCGGCCCCAATGGCAAGTGCGGCCCCAGCCAGGCGAACCAAGAAGGCCGAACGTGGCTCGATCGCAACTGCCGGCACGACGACAGGCTCTTCCGTGTCGGTTTCATCATCGTCCATGGCAGGGATGTCCGACGAGATGCGAGAGGCCACTCCGGACAGGATGACCAGGACGAAGGCGATCAGGGCGAGGGTCGGAATGGTGATCAGGCCATTCAGCCAGTTCAGGTAGTCGCCCTTGCACGAGACGCCGCTATTGAGCTCGCAGGGTGAGGCGGTAAACCAGTCGGTCTTCTGATACAGGATGTGATAGGTCGAGATGGCGGCCCCGACCAGGGCGATGGGGATGACATAGCGCCACATCTTTTCATCCCGGCGCAGGATGCCGATGAAGAGGATGAAGACGAGGGGATACATGGCGATGCGCTGATACCAGCACATCTCGCAGGGAAGCCAGCCCAGAACCTGGCTGAAGAAGAGGCTGCCAGCCATGGCAACCGTGGCGACAACAAGCGCGGCATAGGGGCTGAGCTTGCCGATCGTGTTTAGGGTGCGATCCATCGCGGGTGATTCTAACGGATGGAATTGCAGGATTGTGATGGGAACGACATCCCGCCCCGCCCCGGCTTGCGCCGGGGCGGGGCGGGATGTCGTTCCCATCAATACAGGTCGCGGTGGCGCGCTTGAGAGATCCAGGTCGAATCGTGATAGTTCGCCGGCCGTCGTTGAGCGCAGGATGTTGGCACATTCCACAAAAGGAGAAATGAAAATGAACACCCTGACCAAGATCAAGTCCCTGGCGATTGCCGCGCTGAGCGTGGCCATGATGACGGCCTGCGCCGGCGGCGGCGCGGCGATGGAGATGAAGGACCTGCCGGTCTACCCCGGCGCGAGCGAGCTCAAGCCGGGCGAAAGCCGGATCGCCGAAACCTTGCAGAAAAACATGGAGCAGGATGCCCAGATCCGCAATGCTGCGGGCTCAGGGGGCAAAACCGAGCAGAAAGGCTTCAAATTCCCTGCTGACGCGAGCTGGGACAAAGTCAAGACGTTCTACACCGACAAGCTGAAGGCGACCGGTTGGAGCGAGGGGATTGGCGGGCCGGGCGGCGCCATCGCCAACAGCGTGCTGAACCAAGTCAATTCGCAGAACGACGCGTTCCAGAACACGATCTACAGCAAGGGCAACCAGACCCTGGCGGTCTTCCGAATGGCCGATCCGACCGACAAGAGCTCGGTCGTCGTCATCGCATCGCTCTCGACGCGCTACTAAATACTGCAAGAAGCGATATGACCCGGCTCCGCCGGGTCATATCGCTTCTTGCGTATCGGGTGCGTGGCGCAAGGGCCGATAATCGGCCCACGATGAATGGCGCCCAATCCCTGATCCAAACCCTCGTTAACGGCGGGGTAGACACTTGCTTCACCAATCCCGGCACCTCGGAGATGGCCTTTGTGGCGGCGGTCGACCGCGTGCCCGGGATGCGAACCATCCTGGCCCTCTTCGAAGGCGTGGCGACCGGGGCCGCGGACGGGTATGCCCGGATGGCCGGCAAACCGGCCTGCACCCTGCTCCACCTCGGCCCGGGGTTGGGAAACGGGATCGCCAACCTGCACAACGCCCGGCGGGCCAACAGCCCGCTAATCAACATCGTGGGCGAACATGCCACCTGGCACTTGCAGTACGAGGCGCCGCTCAAGGCCGACATCCGGGCCCTGGCCAGCGCTGTCAGCGGCTGGATCCGGACCTGCGCCAGCCCGGAGAGCGTCGCCCAGGACGCCGTCGAGGCGATCGCCGCCGCCTGCGCGCCGCCAGGCCAGGTCGCCACGATCATCTTCCCGGGCGACTGCATGTGGAACGACGGTCCCGAGCCGCTGGGCGCGCCGGCGCTGCGCGGGCCCGTGCCCGTCGATTCGAAGGCCGTCGACACGATTGCGCGCACGCTGCGGGCTGCCCAGGCGCGAGGCGAGACCAGCGCCCTCTACGTCGGCGGGCCGGCCTGGTCCCCCCACGGCCAGGCCCTCGCAACCCGAATCGGAGCGGCGGTCGGGGCGCGGGTGTTCGGGCATCGCTTCAGCCCCAAGGGTTCGCGCGGAGCAGGCATCGCCCAGATCACCCGGCTGGCCTATCCGGTCCCCCAGGCCGTTGCCCAGCTTGCCGGGATCAAGAATCTGGTCATGGCCGGAACAACGCAGCCGGTTGGCTTTTTTGGTTATCCGAATCTGCCCAGCGAGCTGCAGCCGCCCGACTGCGCGCTGCATACCCTGGCCACCCCCGAACAGGACGTGCTGGGCGCGCTCGAAGCGCTGGCCGACGCCCTCGACGCGCCGGGTGAACCGCCCACGGTCAATCGGCTGGCCCGGCCCGGCATGCCCGACGGCGAGCTGAGCGTCGAGAAGATCTGGCTGGCCCTTGCGTCGCTGTTGCCGGAAGGCGCGATCATCTCCGACGAGGCGGTGACCAGCAGCCGGGCCTCGGACGACTGGATGGGCACAACGGTCCCGCACGAGTGGTTGGCGGTGACGGGCGGGAGTATTGGCCAGGGCATGCCGGTCGCGACGGGGGCGGCGGTGGCCTGCCCCGACCGCAAGGTCATCAACATGGAGGCCGACGGCTCGGCGATGCCACCCTGCAGGCGCTGTGGACTCAGGCCCGCGAGCAGCTCGATGTGCTGACGGTGATCTTCAACAACCGCATCTACGCGATTCTGCAGGGCGAGATGAAGGCGATCGGGCTGGCCATCGGGCCCAAGGCCCACGACATGCTGCGCATCGACTCACCGACGCTGGATTTCGTCAGCCTGGCCCAGGGAATGGGCGTGCCGGCGAGCCGGGCGACGACCCAGTCCGAGTTCAACGCCGCGCTTGCGATTGGGCTGCGCGAGAAGGGACCACGGCTGATTGAGGCCATGATTTAGGAATGCGTCCACAAATTTCGCCGATTCACCCAGATTGGTGGTGGGTCGGTGTCGAACGCCTTCTGCGTAAATCGGCGAAATCTGTGGATAGATTCCTGCCGCCGCTCTTAATCCTCCTGGCCGCGATCGGAGGGTCGAACGCGCGCGCCGAGGCGCCGACGCTGGGAGGGTGCGCGCTCCTTCCGTCTGACAGCGTATTCAACACCCGGATCGACACGCTGTCGGTTCATGCGATGTCCGGCGCCTGGGTGAATTCGATCGGCTCGGGCACGGGCCTGCATCCGGACTTCGGCACAGTCTGGGAAGGCGCGCCCATCGGCATCCCGTACACGGTTGCGCTGACGGCCCTTGCGCCGATCACGGTCACCTTCATCTACACCAATGAAAGCGACCCGAGCCCCTACCTCATTCCACCCGACCCGCCAATCGAGGGCGGACCTGCGAGCAGCGGCGACCGGCACGTGCTGTGGGTAGATGCGCCAAATTGCGTCCTGAACGAGCTCTACGCCGCGTATCCCCAACCGAACGGCACCTGGAAAGCCGGGAGCGGCGCGCGCTGGGACCTGCACAGCAACGCCCTGCGCCCGGACACCTGGACCAGCGCGGACGCGGCCGGCCTGCCGATTCTGCCGCTGCTGGTTCGCCGCGACGAGGTCCAGGCCGGCGAGATCCGGCACGCCTTGCGCTTCACCGCCAACATTACCCAGAAGGCCCACCTGTGGCCGGCCCGGCATGATGCGAGCGACAACACAAACCCCGACCGGCCGCCGATGGGGGCGCGCTTCCGGCTCAAGGCAAGCGTCGACATCAGTGGTTATGCGCCCGAGATTCAGGTCATCTTCACGGCCCTGAAGCGCTATGGGATGTTTCTGGCCGACAACGGCAGCAACTGGTATGTGTCCGGCGCCCACGATATGGGCTGGGACGATGACCTGCTGGTCAGCGCGTTCTCAGACCTGAGCGGGAGCGACTTCGAGGTTGTTGACCAGGCCGGGCTGATGGTCAACGTGGACTCGGGTCAGGCGCGTCAGGCGCCCGCAGCCCGGGCATGGTTGCCGATCGTGGCGCGGCCATAGATACGACCCGGAGCACGCGCTCAGGCGCGGCGAACACCCTAAAGGTTGGCCCCGATAAGCTTTGCCCTGTCGCGAGCTGAAGTGGGCCAGCCTTTAGGGTGTTCGCATTGGCGGTTTTCGCGCGTCCAACCGCGCGACCAGCATGCGATTCAACGCTTCGCGGGCGGCGGGGAGGGTCTGCATGGCCGCCCAGTCCCCGACGATTTCGGCGGCCCGGGCGAACGACATCAGGCGCGCAAACGGGTCGGCGGTCACGGGCTGGCCGCCCGCGCGCGTCTGCGGCCAATGCGACGCCAAGGCCTTCGCCCAAGCCGGATACGCCCGCGCAAGCGCAGGTCGAAGAACCGCCCACTCGGTCTCATCTGCCGGTGTCGCCACACCGCCGCGATACACCCGCACCACCAGCGCCTCGAGCCCATCCCAGCCCGCGACGAAGGCATCCAGGGCCGGATCGGCCAGGGCCCGGGTCAGGGACTGGGTAAATGGATTCACTTCACTGCGAAGAGAGGCCGCTCACCGCGCAGCACGCGCAGAACGTCCTCGGCGACAGCCACCGAGATGCGATCCTGGGCCTCGTCGGTGATCCCCGCCACGTGGGGGGTGAGAAGGAGGTTCGGCGCGCCGGCCAACGGATCGCCAGCGCCGGGAGGCTCGTTGACCCGGACGTCGAGCGCGGCCCCGGCCAGCTTGCCCGCGCGCAAGGCGGCCGCCAGCGCGGCTTCGTCGACAATGCCGCCCCGGCTGGTGTTGACCAGATAGGCGCCCGGCTTCATCGTCGCCAGGCGCTCGGCATTGATCAGGTTGGCGGTGCTGGGCAGGAGCGGGACGTGCAGCGAGATAAAGTCGGCCTGGCGCAACACCTCGTCCAACGGCAGGAGTGCCACACCATGCTCGGCGGCGTTGAAGTGCGCTGCGGTGATCAGTGGGTCGTAGGCGATGACGCGCATGCCAAACGCCGCGCCGCGCCGGGCGACCCGCGCGCCAATGTCGCCCAGCCCGACCAGGGCCAGGGTCTTGCCGCATAACTCGAAACCGGTGAAGGCCGCCCGATCCCACCCGCCCGCTTTGGTGCTGGCGTCGGCGGGGACCAGGCGGCGGGCCATGGCCAGAAAGGCGCCCATGGCGTACTCAGCGACCGAAATCGCGTTGGCGGTGCCGCCGGTGACGACCGTCACATTGCGCTCGCGCAGGGCGGACAGATCGAGGTTGTCAAGCCCCACCCCCAGCCGTCCAACCACCTTGAGCTTGGGCGCGGCGCCCAACAGATCGGAGTTGACCTGGGTCTGATTCCGGACGATCAGGGCGTCAACATCGGCCAGCGCGGCGAGCAAGCGCGGGCGATCCTTGAAGATGGTCTTGTCGTAGGTGACATTGCCGGCGGCCTCGAGCAGGCTGATGCCGCGCGGCCAGTTGAGTTCAGAGATGAGGATGCGCATGCGGGAAACATGTCGGGGCGGCGCGGGCCGCCCCGACGGTGAGGGTTACTCTATTTTGGCGAGGAGGTCAGGGTCCTTCGGATCAAGGACCGGCAGGCCGGACACGTCGATGAGCTCGGCGTTCTTGAGCAGCGAGCCGCAATTGAACAGCACGACCTTCTCCTCGGGTTTGAGGAAGTTCTGCGCCATCAGCAGCTTGTAGGCCGCCCAGGTTGCGGCGCCTTCGGGTGAGGCGAAGATGCCCTCACTTCGAGCGACTTCGCTCATGGCCAGGCGGATCTCATCGTCGGTGACGCTGATGGCGGTGCCGCCGCTCGCCTTGAGGGCGTCCATCATCAGATAGTCGCCGATCGCCACCGGCACGCGCAGGCCAGCCGCGATGGTCTGGGCATTGGGGAAGAGTTCAGCGTGGCGCTTGCCTTCGCGCCAGGCCTTGACGATGGGCATGCAGCCTTCGGCCTGCACAACGATCATCTTGGGGCGCTTGCTGCCAATCCAGCCGAGCTGCTCGAGCTCGTCAAAGGCCTTCCACATCCCGACGATGCCGGTCCCGCCGCCCGTTGGGTACAGAATCGCATCGGGGAGCTCCCAGTTGAAGTGCTCGGCCAGCTCGAGGCCCATGGTCTTCTTGCCTTCCTGACGATACGGCTCCTTGAGCGTGCTGACGTCGAACCAGCCGCGCGAGGGCGAGGCGGCCCGGACGATGGCGCCAGCGTCGTTGATCAGGCCGCGCACCAGGTAGACATTCGCCCCGAACATGAAGCTTTCCTTCTTCATCATCTCGGGGGCATCGGTGGGCATAAAGACGTTGATCTGCATGCCGGCCCGGGCGCCATAGGCTGAGAGCGCGCTGGCCGCGTTGCCGGCGGATGGCGCGCCGATGGCCTTGACGCCCAGCTCTTTCGCCTTCGACACGGCGGCACTCATGCCGCGCGCCTTGAAACTGCCCGTTGGATTGAGGCCCTCCTCCTTGAAAAAGATCTGGTTGGCGCCGTAGGGCTTGCCCAGGCGCAGTGCCGGCAGGAGCGGGGTGTGGCCTTCGCCCAACGTCACGACGTTGGCCGGATCGCGCACGGGCATGATCTCAAACCAGCGCCACATGTTGCCGGGCCGGCGCAACAAGTCGTCTTTTTTGAACTCCTTCCGGGCCGCGACCAGGTCGTAGCGGGCATACAACACCTTGCCGCATTTCGCGCAGGTGTTGTGGATTTCGTCACAGGAAAACGTCGCACCGCAATAGGTGCATTCAAGGTGGGTGATATAGCTTTTCATGTTTTGCTCTTCGTGGAACAGACTCGAATGAGTATACTCTTTGGGCGCGCCAAACTGCCGCGCCAACGATGGAGATCACGCTCAGCCCCGCCCTGTCAGACGATGACCGGCAAGCCGTCCGGAATATGTTCGTCGCGTACTTCTACGACCTTGCGCCCTACGATCCGAATCTCATCATCAACGACTTTGGCCTGCCTTGCTGGGAACCGGCGCTGGCGGATGGCGCTGTGGGACCGAGAACGGCCGCTGAATGCTGGGAATTCAACAAATGGGTTCGCGACAGGATGGACTGGTATTTGATCCGAGCCGATGGGACGCCGGCTGGGTTTGTCTTCGTCATGGACGACAGCGCCTATCTGCCGCCGGGATGCCAGCACGAGTTGATGGATTTCTACGTTACGCCCAAATTTCGCCGGCACGGCATCGGCAGCCAGGCCGCCCGGCTGGCTTTTGAAACGCGGCATGGGCGCTGGGTGCTGTACCAGCTTACGCCCAACTACGCGGCCCGCAAGTTCTGGTTGAAGGTCCTGCGCGACTACACGGGCGGCAACTTCGAGATGGCCGAGCGCGACTACGATGTGATGCAACAATTCTCAAATTAGGTTTGTGCGCGATGGGCTCGGGCTTCGCCCGAGCCCATCGCGCACAGAGAAAACGCCCGCGCGGCAGCGCTTAGAATCGGCCGAATGAATTCCTACGAAAGCGAACTGAAGGACTTTCGCGACAGGCTTGAGACCAGCCTGCGGGCCGACGATGGCTGGTTGGCGCTGGCAGGCCTTTTCTGGCTGCATGAAGGGGCGAACACCGTCGGAGGCGACCCCGACTCCGACATCGCCCTGCCCGAGACCAGCGCGCCGCCGCGGGTGGGGGTGATTGACTTCCACGCCGGACAGGCAACCCTGACGGTGGCTGACGGCATATCAGTCAGCGTGGACGGGGAGCCGGTCACCGTGGCGAAGCTCGTCGATGATGGCGAGCGCCGCAAACCGTCGCTGGTCCGGGTTGGCACGGTGTCGTTTTTCGTCATTCGACGCGGCGATCAGACCGGCATCCGGGTGCGCGACACCCAGAGCCCGGCCCGGGCGTCTTTTGCCGGCCGCAAATGGTTCGCCCCCGACCCCTCGTTTCGCGTCACCGGCCGCTTTGTCCCGCATCCGGGCCCGCGCCAACTACCCAACGTCAATGTTGTTGGCATCACCGAGATGATCGACAATCCGGGCCGGGTGGCGTTTGAACTGGGCGGGCGCCAGCACGAGATCGAGGCCTTCGACGGCGGCAAGGATCGTCTATTTCTGGTGCTCCGCGACGCGACCAGCGGCACGAGCACATATGGATCGAGCCGCTTTCTGAATGCGCCGTTGCATGCAGATGGACGTGTTGAGTTGGACTTCAACCGGGCCTATAACCCACCTTGCGCCTTCACGCCTTTCGCAACGTGTCCGCTGCCGCCCCCCGAAAACATTCTGCCGGTGGCCATCGAGGCCGGCGAGCGCATGTAGTCACCGAACGCGAAGGAGCCCGCCCCGGCGTACGCCGGGGCGGGCTCCTTCGCGTTCGGACAAAAGCGACGCTAGCGCGACAGATGCATCGGCATGACGACATGCAGGAAGCTGTCGTCGCCGATGGGCCGAATCACGCCGGGGGCCTTGGCCGCCGTCGTCTCAATCGCAACCTGGGGCGTGTCAATGACTGACGCCACATCAACCAGGAAGCGCGCGTCAAAGCCGATCTCAACCGCGGGGCCGACCACCACGCCTTCCAGTTCGCTCTGATTGTCGCCGGTTTCCTGGGCCTGGGCGGTAATCCGTATTCGTCCGGCGCCATCCTCGGAGGGCTCAATCGCAATACGGGCCAGGTTGTTGGACTCGCGGGCGAAGATGCTGGCCTGCTTGCAAGCCTTGAGCAGCTCGGCGGTGTTTACGATGGTGCGGGTGTTGTAGGCCCGCGGAATGACGTTGGCGTAGTCAGGGAAACGCTGGTCGATGAGCTGGGCGACGACGTCAATGTTGTCGAGGTGGAAAAGGGCCTGGGCGCCCGAAGGCGTCACGGTGATGGCGACTGGCTCGGTCTGCTCGCCGATCAGGCGGCCCACCTCGGCGACAGCCTTGGCCGGGATCAGGATGGCGATAGGCTCGCCCACCGGCGACTTGAGCTGACCGCGGCACTCACTGACCCGGAAGCCATCCGAGGCGGCCAGAGTCAGGTTGGAGCCTTCGATCTTGGTCAGCACACCCGTCAGCATCGGGCTATTCTCGTCGGTTGCCGCCGCGAAAACGACCTTGGCGATCATCTTCTTCAGCACCGCGGCGTCGACGTAGGCCACATTATTGGGCGAAAACGTCGGGATGATCGGGAATTCCTGGGCGTCGATACCCTTGACATTGTTGTCGGTCCGGCCGCACAGGATGCGAAGCGACTGGGTGCGAACATTCAAGTCGAGATTGACCACATCAGACGGCAACAGCGTGATCAACTCGGCAAAGGTCCGAGACGGCACGGTGATGGCGCCCTCGCCCTCGACCTTTGCGCCGATCCAGCAATTAATCGCCAATTCCAGATTCGTGGCGGCGATCTTGAGCCGGCCATTGTCGGTCGACAGCAAAATGTGCGTCAAGACGGGCAACGGCGCGCGCTGGCCCGCGACCGCGCGACTGACGACACCGAGGCCCTTGGCCAGGTTTTCCTGCATGACCGATACTTTCATTGCGATGAGACTCCTTGTCTAAATAGGGTTGTATTGTATCGGGTTAACGACGCCAAACGGAGTCGATGCTGGAGGCGCTTTTCGGAATACTAGAAGCCGTCCTGAAAATGTCCGCCGAGATCGCAATCCCCGCGCTTCGCGCGGGGATTGCGATCTCGCCAATCATTTTAGGATGACATCTAGGCGTCATCGGCGGCCCAGTCGCCAAACGGATTGTCGGAGGGGTCCATGGGGCGCTCTGTCGGCACGGGAAGCCGCCCACCCCGCTGCGGGATGATGAGGGCTCGCGGACGGCGTCCGACATACGACTCGGCGATCTCGGCAGCCTCGGCGATGGTCCGGGCAGTTGAAAACCCAAACCCCTGGCCGCCCTTCCAGTGCGGGTCGCACAGTACAAGATGGGCCCCGGCCGACATGGCCTGCGCAACGCGATAGGCGCGCTCTTCACCCGCCGCCAGGCCTCGGCTGCGGAGTTGTCTCAGCAGCACATCGGCACTGACAGCACCCTCCAGGGCGCGATAAAAACCCTGCGAAGAACTCGGGCGCAGCATTGTGATCCGCCCGTCAACTGCCGCAACCGTATCCGAAAATTTGGCCTGGGCGATCAACACACCCTGAGCGCGCAAGACCGGCCGAGGGGCGAGTGTCGACACCGATATGCCAGTGCTGGCATTGAAAAGGGTGCGGTGCTGCTCGTCGTCCTCGGTCAACACCACCACGTCGTAGCGTGCGCCAGGCGCCTCCGACTCGTACAGAGGCGCGGCCAGCGCCACAAGCGCATCGTGCACGGCGACGGGCGCCCCGGCGACAACGGCGACAGGCGCGCGAGACTCCGGATCCAACAGCGCATTGACGACAAAGAGCAACCCGGCGCGCCGGCCAATCTCACGCACAGTGCGTTGGAACGGATTGTCGCGAATTTTTCCGGCCCGCACGCCGTCATCGTCCAGAAAGCGAGCGCTCCGAAGCGCGCGCAGGGCTTCATCGTCGACGCAGCCGAGAGCGATCACATCGCTGCCGCCCGAGTAGCCCGTGTATTCGTCAGGTGCGACTGCGCCAGTCGCAATCAACAAATCGGATTCAACGGCCAGATGATGGGCACGAACGATAAAGCCCTCAACGCTACCCAGCGAGGTGTGGCTGGCGTGGTCGCCGGGATCATTGACTTCGATCCGACCGATGGCGGACTCGACGAGCCCGAACGCCTCGGCCGAGACGCGCGCGGCAGCCGGGGATCCTGATTCATTGGCGATGAGAATCGAAATGTCGTCAGCCCGAACATCGGCACGCCGCAGATGCTCCACAATCGGCGGGATCATCAACACATCGGGACTACCGCTGAATGCGCCTCCGGCGACGATTGTCACGCGGCTGCCCAAGCCGACCAGCTCAGAGAGCGGGAGCGACGCCAACGGCCGGTCCAGCGCTTGCCCAACCAGGTCTCTGGGATTGGCCGAGAGGTCCGCCGACGCAAGTTCTAGCCGATCGATCCGCCAGGTTAGGGGCAGCACAACATCAGGCGTCAGTCGATCCGGCCGAACGGGCGCGGGAAAATCGTCCACTCACTCATTCTATCCAGTTATCAAGATCCTCCGAGACTCTGAGAAGCGCAGGCGCCCTGCTTCTTGGTCTCTTCTCACAGGAATCAACTGAATCGCCAAACGCCGCGTGTATAACGATTGCTTCGTAAACAGGCGAGTGTCCGCCTCCGGCGGACTCCTGGGGGAGAAGAGAGAAAACATGAAGTTCAACCGAATTGCCACCCTTTCCGTGCTTATCGCCGGCGCGTTCGCGCTGGCAGCGTGCGGCGGCCAGGCCACGCCGCCGGCCGCAACCGCCGCCCCGGCCGCGACAGCGGCGCCGGCAAAACCCACCGATACGCCCAAGCCCGCGGCGACCACGGCGCCCGCCGCAACTACTGCGCCAGCCTCGACCGCGGCACCGGCCAAACCAACCGATGCGCCCAAGCCGGCCAGCCCAGGCGTCTACAAGATCGTGCCCGGCCAGAGCAAGGCATCCTATACCGTGAACGAGGTGTTCATCAACCGCGGGAATATCCTTGCCACCGCCATCGGTGTCACGACCATCGTCAACGGAGAGATCCAGCTCGACGCAGCGGATCCTTCCAAAACCAAGGTCGGCGAAATCACGATCGACATTTCGGCCTTCGCGAGCGACAGCGGCCAACGTGACAACTATATCCGTCGCAACGGCCTCGAATCCACGAAGTTCCCGCGGGCCCGCTTCAAGCCCACCGCCATCACCGGCCTGCCCGCAGCGTACAAGGAAGGCGATGAGCTCAAGTTCAAAATGACGGGCGACATGACGGTGCGCGAGACCACCATCCCCGTCACCTTTGATGTGACGACCAAGCTCGCCACCGGAAAACTCACCGGAACGGCCAGCGCCGAAGTCAAGATGACTGACTTCAAGTTCAACCCGCCCGACATTGCCGGGACGTTGAAAGCTGACAACGAGGTCAAGCTCAAACTCGAGTTCGTGGCGATGCCGTAAAGGGTTTGCGGGCGCCGCATCCCCGGCGTGGCCGGGGGATGCGGCGCCCGCGGCGTCTAGCCGTCCAACTCGATATCGAACTCACCCACATCCATGTGGCGGGGCGTGTCGGCCAACTCAATGTCGTGCTCATGCCGCCGTCTGAGCAGCGCCTCAAGATAGTCGGCCCAGGCGGCTGCGCCGGGCGTCAAGCGGGCGCGCACCCCAGATTGCAGCCAGGCCAGATCTGACCAGCCCGCCCGAGCCAGGGGCGCGCGCAGCAGCGTTTTCAGCCGGGCCTGATCGTCGTCCTGGCGCCAGAGCGAAATCGAACCGCCCCGATGCAGATCCTCGGCGCGGGCGCGCTCAGTATCTTGTTCGCGCACAGCCAGCCAGCGCCCATCGGCGCTGACGGCGCTCGTAAGCAACCACTGCCGGTCAGACTCCCGGACAAGCGGCGCCTCGAACGCATGAGCGGCGCGTCCGCTGATCGCGTCAAAGATCGCCGCGCGCACAACGCTAGAATTACAAGCGCGAGCGGATAGCCATTGCCCGTCGCGCGAAAATGCCCCCGAGAAGGCCGGGCCTGCATCCGGCCAGTCAAAGGCCCGCAGATGCTCTCCATCCGTTGGGCGAATGAACTGCAATTTGAGCCCGCCGGGCGCCTCCTGCGCGAGCACCAGCCCGCCGTCGTCCGGATGGGCAACCCAGGCGGGTATCTCAGGCGTGGCCGCGAGGGCGCAGGCCCAGCTCCCCAGCGAATCACCCGCCGGCATGCGCCAGGCCTGGGCGAAACCCCGGATGAGCCCGCCGGTGACCAGCACCCGCCCATCCGCGCACACAGCCACCCCCTGACTTGAAACGCCCGCTGGGAGCGCCATCTCCTCGACATAGCCATTCGCGCCGGCCGCCATGCGGCGGGCCAGGACTTTGCCTCGGATCATGGCGACAAGCCACGCGCCATCAGCGCTGTAGCGAAGCCAGATGGGAGGTTCGTCAAGCTGCCAGACGCCAAAGACAAAGTCAGCCGGGATATTGCGAATCGAGACTCGAGCCTCTTCGACTGTTGCCATCGAAGCCCCATCCGGGCTCACCGCGCTGCGAGCGCACAGATACTCGCGCCAGTGCCCGGACGGCAAATGCCACACCGCCACCCGATCGGGCTGAGGCGAAGGCGAGACCAGGCTCTGCCCATCCCGGCTGAACCCGAAGCCATGGCGGCCAGACGGCTGCGGCAGAACGAACAAGTCGCCCTTGTGCCAGAGCGCGAATTCGGCGACTTGCGAAAATGGGGGCGGCGGATCGGCATCTGGCTGACGGGCCACGCGCGCGAGCGCGCCCAGGCGTGATATGGCAACGGCCGTATCCGGGTCTCCAGCCACCCACCCCACCGCCGTCAGCCGAGCGTGCGCTTCGGCGGCAATCAAGGGCGGCAACGCCATCGCCAGGCGGGCGAGATCTTCCCAGCGCCGCTCGCCGACCAGCCAGTCCACGATGGCCCGGCCTTCACCTGGGCTCAGCGCACTGGCTCGGCGCCCCACGCCACCACGCGGATTGGCGGCGTTGAGCAGCCATTCCATGCGACCACCCGCTCGAGCTGCCGCCGTCATACGGGCGCGCAGGTCCGGGCCCGCCAGGTCATAGGCGCCCCGAATCAGAGCGTGGTCGAAATCTGCATCGTCATAGCGCGACCATTGGGCCGTGATAAAAAAATACACTGCCCGCTGGCGCGGATCGCGGGGAAACCAGTCCTCAGCCCGGGCGAGGTCGATCGCGGGTGCAAAATCCCGTTGGACGGCCAGGCGCAGGACGGCGTCGCGGGCCTGCCCATTGCCGTCCCGGCCGAGCGCGGCGAGCGCGTCGAAGCAGGCTGTTCGATCGGCAGGCACGGGATGGCTCATCACCGCTTCGGCCAGGCTGTCCACCGCCGCGGCACTGCCATCAACCGCAAGGGCGCGGATGGCGGCCGCGCGACGGGCCGGGCCGAGCACTGGCAGGCGTGAATAAAGCTCATGCGCCCCCGACCGGTATTCCGGCGCCCGCGACCGGTACTCTGGTCGCCGCTCAAGTCAGCCTCACCACAGGAAAGTCACGGAGAGTGGTCCGCCCCGTGCCCACATCGACAGCGGTCAGGGTCAGGCGTTTGTTGGCATCGATGCGGAAGGACAGGTCAAAGCAACGCTCGCCCTGCTTTGCCGGCGCATCGAGGGCCAGAAACGTCGGTGTGTTTTCGTTCATCCAAAACGCATTGCGCTCGGTGTCTTCGGCTGGCGCCACCTCGGCGATACGCGGCGCGCCCGTTGGATCAAAGATCAACTCGAAGGTCGCGGCGCGCTCGCCAGGCCGCTGCTCCGCCATTTCGAAGATGGCCAGGCCGAGGCGCGTTTGCCCGTCATAGCTGGCCTTGATCGAGACCCGCGCAATCGCCTCGGATGTGGGATAAGAGGTTCCGCGCGCCACAAGTGGTCTGAAGGCATAGTCGCCCTTTTCCCGATTAACGTGGCGCAGCGCATAGCTGTGCTGGATGTGATCGGACACCTCCGCGCCGGCCGCAAAGGCAGCGGCGCCGCGCGCGACCGCGTCGAGCGGGCGGTCCAGGCGCACCCGCTCCTGGCCGAAGATCTGGCGCACAACGCTCTGCGCCACGGGCATGAGGCTGCCGCCGCCAACCATCAACGCGGCCCCGATCCGGTCTTCGTCGTAGCCGCGCTCACGGGCCGAATTGAGCGCCCTGCGCATCACACGATCAAGGCGGGAGCGGAATCCGCGCTGCTCGAGCAACGCTTCGAAGTCGACCCGGGTGTAGTCGGCCGCGAGGGCAAGTCCGGTCTCATCATCGGCAAGGGTCAGTCGCGCAGAAGACTGGGTCGACAGGGCGATCTTGAGCGCCTCGCACTGAGCCAGCAGCCGGCGGCCGTTTCGGCGGATGAGCGGGTCGGATGGATCGCGCCCGTTTCGCCGCACAACGTCTTCATACAACCACTGGTCGACGCTGGCGCCGCCCAGATCGGCGCCGGCCTTGCCCAGGACGCGGCAGCGACGCGGACCGCCCTCGGCAGCTTCGTCCAGCAGGGCGACCGACACATCCAGGGTGCCCCCGCCAAAATCGAAAACGAGCAGCGCCTGGCCGGCCGAAACGCCGGCGCCATAACCCAGCGCGGCCGCCGATGCTTCGTCGATCAGCCGGCAGCGCGAAAATCCGGCCGCCTCGGCCGAGCGAAGCAGCCAGTTCTCGTAATGCTCGAAGGCTTCGACCGGCACGGTCAGGGCGATCTCCTCGTCGCGCAGCCCCAGCTCGCCAGCGGCATAGACCAGGACCGAGCCCAGGAAATCAGCCCCGGCCCGGGCATGCGAGATGTCGCCATCATCGATGCGGCGGGTCACCGGGCTGCGATTGGCGATATAGCGCTTCATCCAGCGAAAGGTTCGGGCGGACTCAGCCAGGCCGAGCTGGGCGACCTGCTCGCCCACCCATTGACGGCGATCCGAGGCGTAATGGATGAGCGACGGGATCGCCGAGACGTCCCCGCCGGGGGCGGTGTAAAACCGTCCGTACTCCGGCGCGGGCAGGATCCGCGCCTGACGCAGGGCGTCGTCCCACGTCGCCAGGAGGGTGGTCGATGTGCCAAAGTCAATGGCCAGGCGGCCGTTCATGACGGGCCTCCTAAGCAGCGAGCGCTATCGACATACCGCGGCTGAATTCGCATCGGGCCGATTGTATTGGAGCGGGGATTGGAGCGCGGGCAGCTTGCCCGCGTGGTCCGGGGGGAACACCGAGTGAAGCTATGCCAAGCCGCGACTGCGCGGCCTTGCGCTGACTGGGAACGCGGGCATCTTGCCCGCGTAGTCCGGGGGGAACACCGAGTGAAGCCATGCCAAGCCGCGGCCGCGCGGGCGAGACGCCCGCGCTCCCACTGGAGCGATTGGAACGCGGGCATCTTGCCCGCGTAGTCCGGGGGGAACACCGAGTGAAGCCATGCCAAGCCGCGGCCGCGCGGGCGAGACGCCCGCGCTCCCACTGGAGCGATTGGAACGCGGGCATCTTGCCCGCGTGGTCCGGGGGGAACACCGAGTGAAGCCATGCAAAGCCGCGGCCGCGCGGGCGAGACGCCCGCGCTCCCACTTGAGCGCTTGGAGCGCGGGCATCTTGCCCGCGCGCGCCACAGGGAACACCGAGCCAGGCCATGCAAAGCCGCGGCAGCGCGAGCATCTTGCCCGCGTGGTCCGGGGGGAACACCGAGTGAAGCCATGCCAAGCCGCGACTGCGCGGGCGAGACGCCCGCGCTCCCAGTCGCAGATTTTTCAAATGTCCGACGCGCTCTTGGCCCGGCCCTCACGCAGCCAGGATCGCAGCGCGTCGATGCGCTCGCGCTGGGAGATCGAGAGCGGCACGGTGCGCTTGGCCGCCGCCAGCACGTCCTCAGTCGTGAACTCGCGCGCTTCGTTGAACCCGACGTGCATGGCCTCAATTACGGTCTGTTCGATCTCGGCCCCGACAAAACCGTCGCTGGCCCCGGCCATGGCCTCGAGGTCGAAATCGACAGTCAGGCGGCGGCGGCGGGTGAGATGGGCAGCGTAGATCTCCAGCCGCTCGTCGCGGGTGGGCAGATCGAGGAAGAAAACCTCGTCAAAACGCCCGCGCCGGATGAGCTCGGGCGGGAGCCGGGTGACGTCATTGGCGGTTGCGACGACAAACACCGGGGCCGACTTCTCCTGCATCCAGGTCAGAATCGTGCCAAAGACGCGGGCGCTGGTGCCAGCGTCCGCCCCGCCGTGAGCGAGGCCCTTCTCGATCTCGTCAATCCACAGCACACACGGCGCAACCGCGGCGGCCAGCTCGAGCGCGCGCCGGGCGCGCTCCTCGGACTGGCCGAGAAAGCTGCCATACAACGCCCCGATGTCCAGCCGAAGCAACGGTTGGCGCCACAGCCCGCCGATCATCTTGGCGGTCAGGCTTTTGCCCGTGCCAGGGATGCCGATCAAGGCGACGCCGCGCGGGGTCGGCAGGCCATAGTCGCGCGCCTCGCGGGTGAAAGCCCGCTCCCGCAGGCGCAGCCACTGCTTGAGCGCGCCGTAGCCGCCAACCGCGTCGGGAGTCTCGGTCACGGCGTAGTACTCCAGGGCATTGGATTCGCGAATGATCTGCTTCTTCTCGTCGGTGACGAGGTCGATATGCCGATCGTCGAGCGTGCCGCCGGCGGTGACGGCCCGGGCAAAGACGCGCTGTGCCTGGGCGCTGCTGAGGCCGACCGCGGCCTGGGCGAGCTTCTCGCGCCCGAGCGGCGTGAGATTGGCCCGTACTCCAGGCAGGGCCGCCACCCGGGCCAGGATCTGCTCGATCTCCCCCGCTGCCGGCAGCGCCAGGTCGAGCCGCACGGCATCATCGCGCAGCTCGTCGGGCAGCCGGCCCGTGGGGGAAGTCAGGATGATCGACTTGGAGGTCGTCTTGAGACGTTGGGCGACATTTCGCAGCTTGCGCTTGACAAGCGGGTTGCTCATAAATTCGTGGAAGTCGCGCAGAACGAAGACGGGGTTGCCCTCGGCCTTTTCGATCTCCTGAAGGGCCGCCATCGGATCCGTCCCACCCGGCGCGCCGATCCGGCCAGCCAACACGCGAAACCCGTCGGCGGCGTCCCACATCAGGGCCGGCCGATTGCTCCGCTCGCATACCGCCCGGATCAGGGCCAGGACGCGCTCCTCCTCGGACGTAACGGCGAGGATGAGGCTGAAGCGGGCGCGCAGGGCGGCATCCAGGTCGCTGTCGAAACTCATGGCTGGATTATCGCTGGAGCAACATCGGCGACATCGCCGATGGCTCCGCGCGCCAAGCGCCCACAAAGGTGTTTTTCCGAGATTTGCATCCCCCGGCTTCGCCGGGGGATGCAAATCTCGGAGTAAGTTTGATTGTCGGAAGTGCCGTACACTGTCGCCCTCATGCCGATCCTGCTCCTTATCCGCCACGCCACCAACGATTTTGTGAAGACGGGGCGCCTGCCCGGGCAGGGCCCAAACCTGCACTTAAATGAGGAAGGCCGGAAGCAGGCTGAAGCGCTGGCCAAAATGCTGGAAAAGCGCCCAATCACGGCCATATATTCGAGCCACCTCGAGCGAGCGATCGAGACGGCCTGGCGCGTGGCCGGCCCGCGCGGCCTGGCCCTGCAGATCCGGCCGGGGCTGGCGGACACCGACGCCGGCGATTACACCGGCCGGCTGATCAAGGAACTGGCCGAAGGCGAGGACACCCGCGAGACGTGGAAGGCCATCGTCGAGACCCCGCTCGTCGGGCGCTTCCCAAATGGCGAGTCCCCGCTCGACATGCAGCACCGGGTGGTGGCCGAGCTCGAGCGCATCGTCGCCGCTTTTCCCGATCCCGAGCCGCCGCCCGATAACGCTCCCAAAGACGAATCGCCGGCCCTTCGACCCCTTCGACAAGCTCAGGAACCAGCTCAGGGACCGGCGCTTCCCGACCCGCCCAAGGCTGATCCCGTACCCCCGCCCGTTGTCGCCGTCGTCGCGCACAACAGCGTCGTCCAGGCTGCCCTGGCCCATTTCCTGGGCATGCCATTTGAGAACTACGAACGCCTTGGCGCCTCGCCGGCCTCGGTATCAACCGTGTTTGTTTCGGCCAAGCGCACGATGGTGATGGCGGTGAACCAAACCGCGCCAGCGTAGCCAAGGTACGCCCGGGCTTACGGATTTGTCCGCAGATTACGCAGATTCCCGCCGATTCTTTTCATTTGCCCGAAGATTGGCTCTTTCCGGGCCACGCATACAAAGAATAATCGGCGGAAATCTGCGTAATCTGCGGACAAAAAACTTCCGTACCGGTCCGAACCTGAGCGGTAGCCAAAGCCGAGACTGCGACGACATTACAATCGCTCGCCATGAACTACCACATTTGGACCTTCGGCTGTCAGATGAACGAGGCCGATTCGCAGCGGCTGGCCAGCGAGCTCGAGAAGCTCGGCATGCGCTCGACGCCCAACCGCGAAGACGCGGATGTGGTCGTGCTCAATACCTGCGTGGTGCGCCAGAGCGCGGAGGACAAGGCCCAAAGCTACCTGCACATGATCAAGCCGCTCAAGAGCCTGCGCCCAGGCATGGTAATCGGGGTGATGGGCTGCATGGTCGGCGTGCGCGGCAATACCCCGCTGCAGAAGGCCTTCCCCTTTGTCGATGTCTTCATGGCCCCCAGCGAGCCGCGCCCGATGGTCGATTATCTGCTCCAGCGCGAGGGCCGGCGCATCGCTGAGCGCGAGACCCAGCACCGCTTCGCCCTGCAGGACGGCGAGGCCGGCCCTGCCGCGCTCAAGCTGCCCGAGGACGAGGTCGGAAAGATCGTCACCGCCCACGTCCCGATCGTGTATGGCTGCTCGCATGCCTGCGCCTTTTGCATCATCCCGTTCCGGCGCGGGGCCGAGCGCAGCCGCCCGCTGGACGAAATCGTGGATGAAGTGCGATCGTTGGTCGCCCAGGGCGTGCGCGAGGTCACTCTGCTTGGCCAGATCGTCGACCGGTATGGCTACGATCTGCTGGGCGACGACTTCAAGATTCGGAGCTACAACCCGGGCGCGGCCTCGGGCCATCCGTCCCAAACCCTGGCGGTCAGGTCGCCGATGGTCGAACTGCTGCGGGCGCTCAGCGACATCGAGGGGCTGCTGCGCATCCGCTTCCTGACCAGCCACCCGAACTGGATGACAGACGAGCTGCTCGACGCGATTCGGGAACTGCCCAAGGTCATGCCGCACATCGAAGTGCCGGTCCAGGCCGGCGATGACGAGGTGCTGCTCAGCATGCGCCGCGGCTACGGCTCCGACGACTACCGCCGGCTGATCGCGCGCATCCGGGACCGGGTTCCCAACGCCGGGATCGCCACCGACGTGATCGTCGGCTTCTGCGGCGAGACCGACGCCCAGTTCCAACACACCTACGACCTGCTCGAGGAGTTGAAATTGGACGTGGTGCATCTGGCCAAATACTCCACCCGCCCGCACACCCTCGCCTCGCGCGGCATGACCGATGACGTGCCCGAGGCCGAGAAGGAACGCCGAAGGGTCATCCTCGAGGATCAGCAGGAACGCATCGTCGCCGGGATCAACCAAACGTGGCTGGGCCAAACGGTCGAGGTGCTGGTCGAGGACACCCACAAGGGCAAGTGGCGCGGCCGCACGCCCCAGAACAAGCTGGTGTTCTTCGACGATCCCACCCGCGACTGGCGCGGCCAACTTGCCACGATCAGCATCACCTGGACCGGGCCGTGGAGCATGCAGGGGACACTGGTGCCGGAGCTGATCGGAGCAATCTAGACAGAAGAAGGGAAGAAGGAAGGGAACAAGTGGTACCCTTCTTTCTTCCTTTCTTCTGTTGGTGATTCACACAGCCATGAGCGATCAAATCGCTGAGCGGCCTCACCCCGGCCACGGGCGGGCGACCGAATTGCGGGTTGATCTGGGCGCCATCACCCACAACGCGCGGCGGCTGGCCGAGATCGCGGGCGTGCCGCTCATGGCGGTGATCAAGGCTGATGCCTATGGGCATGGGGCCGAGATGGTGGCCCGGGCGGCGCTGGATGGTGGCGCTGCGGCGTTGGGCGTGGCCACGGTCGGCGAGGCGCTCCGCCTGCGCGACGCCGCCATCGACGCGCCCATCCTCGCCCTGGGCTACACCGACCCGGACAATGCCGAAGCCATCGCCCTGCGCGCGGTTACCTGCTCGATCTTCGACGCCGAGGTCGGCGCGCAACTGGCCGAAGCCGCCCGGGCGATGGGGCGCGAGATCGTCGTCCACGTCAAGGTCGACACCGGCATGGGCCGGTTGGGCGCCCAGCCGGAGGACACTCTCCCCCTTTTACGCGCGCTGGCCGGCATGCCCGGCCTGACGGTCGAGGGCCTGTACACCCACTTCGCCACCGCCGACAGCGCGGACGAGACCTATACCGGCGAGCAGATCGACCGCTTCGACGCGCTGTTGGCCGAGGTGACCGCAGCCGGGCTGCGCCCGCCTCTCGTCCACGCCGCCAACAGCGCCGCGACGCTCCGCCATCCCCGCGCGCGCTATGACCTCGTGCGCTGCGGCATCGCGTTGTACGGGCTCGATCCCGACCCCGACACGCCCAAGCCGGCCGACTTTAAGCCTGCGCTGAGCCTGATCACCCGAGTGGCCCAGATCAAGGACCTGCCCGCCGGCGCTTCCGTGTCTTACGGACGCCGTTGGTATGCGGGCCGGGCCTCACGGATCGCCACTCTGCCCATCGGGTATGCCGACGGCGTGCGGCGCGTGCCGGCCTGGCGCGAGGCGCTGGTCGGCGGGCAGCGCGTCCCCATCGTCGGGCGGATCTGCATGGACTACTGCATGCTCGACATCACCGACATCCCCGGCGTCGCGCGCGGGGACGAGGTGGTGATGTTTGGCCGGCAGGGAGACGAACAGATCACGGTCGAAGAAGTCGCGGGCTGGCTGGGGACCATCCCCTACGAAGTCACCTGCGCGCTCAGCGAGCGGGTGCCCATAACCACGCTATGAACTACAGCATTCGCCATTTCCAAAGCCACGCCGAGTACGCGGAACTCGAAATGCTGATGACGCGGATTTGGGGCTCAGGCACCGAAGTGGCCTCGCCCATCGCCATCGCCATCGACCATCACGACGGTTGCGTGCTGGGTGCCTTCGAGAACGAGTCCGGTCGCTTGCTTGGTGGGGTGATGAGCTTCCTTCGTTTTTCAAATCACCCCGGCGCCAGCCGCGGCCTGGCCCAGCACTCGCACATCGCCGGGGTTTTGCCTGAGGCGCAGGGTCACGGCATCGGCGAGGCGCTCAAGCGCGCCCAGGCCGAATTCGTGCGCGGGCAGGGGCTCAATCTGATCACCTGGACCTACGACCCGATCGAGGCCCGCAACGCCTGGCTCAACATCGGCAAGCTGCGCTGCGTGTGCCGGACCTTCATCGAGAACCTGTACGGATTGATGGAGGATGAGCTCAACCGCGGCCTGCCTTCGGACCGCTTCGAAGTCGAATGGTGGCTGGACGATGCGCGCCCCAGGCCGGACATCAACGGGCCGTATGTCGAGGTCGAGATCCCGTCGAACTTTCAGGCCATGAAAAAGATGAACATGGACAAAGCCTGGTCGCTGCGCATGGCCCTGCGCGAGCGCTTCCAGTCGCTCTTCGCCGACGGTTTCGCGGTCTTCGAATTCATCCCCGACCGAGAGCGGCCGCGCTACGGGTTGTGGCGGGTGCGGGACTGATGGGGAATGTTCAGGGTCGATATCCCGCGCCCCGGCGCACGCCGGGGCGCGGGATATCGACCCTGAAAACTGGCGCTACCAGGCGTACGCCTCGGGCGCGGCGCCACCCGGACCCGGGAAGATTTCATCCAGGCGCTTTAGCGACTCGGGCGAAAGCTTGAGCTCGAGCGCGCGCAGGCTGCCGGTGAGCTGTTCGATCGTGCGCGGCCCGATGATGGGCGCGGTCACGACAGGCTGATGCAGCAACCAAGCCAGGCCGACATCGGCCGGATGCTCGCCCAGCGTCTCGCAAAACGCCTCGTACTGCTCGATCTTCGGGCGATGCTTGTCGAGCGCCTTCTGGGCCTGCTCACTGGCCCGGCGCCCCTGCTCCGCCTTCTTCAGCGCGCCGCCGAGCAAACCGCCCGCGAGCGGGCTCCACGGGATGAGGCCCAGGCCAAGCGCCTGGCAAGCCGGGATGACCTCGAGCTCGATCATCCGGGCGTTCAGGTTGTACAGGCTCTGCTCGGAGACCAGGCCGAGGAAATGCCGGCTGGCCGCGATGCCGTTGGCGCGGGCGATGTGCCATCCGGCGAAGTTGCTGCTCCCGATGTAGATCACCTTGCCTTCGCTGACGAGCTGCTCCATCGCCTGCCAAATCTCCTCCCAGGGCGTGTTCCGGTCGACGTGATGCATCTGATAAAGATCGATGACGTCGGTCTGCAGCCGGCGCAGGCTTTCCTCGCAGGCCCGTTTGATGTGGGCAGCCGATAGGCGCGAACCGTTGGGCCACTCCGACATCTTGCCGTAGACCTTGGTGGCGATGACGGTCTTCTCGCGCCGGCCGCCGCCCTGGGCAAACCAGCGCCCGACAATCTGCTCGGTGACGCCCTCGCCAGGCTTGCGCCCGTAAACGTTGGCGGTGTCGAAGAAGTTGATGCCCAATTCGTGGGCCTTGTCCATGATGGCGAACGAATCGGCCTCGGTCGTGAGCGGGCCAAAGTTCATCGTGCCGAGGCACAGGCGGCTGACCTGGAGGCCGGTCCGGCCAAGTTGGGTGTAGTTCATAGGGGGAATTGTAGGCCTTGCGGGGCCGCTCACTCGCCTCTCACCCCCACGCCTATAATCTTTCGCACAATCTATGGACCTCTTTAGCAGCGTACTGTTCCCCATCCTGATCTTCATCATCCTGCTCGGGCCGCTGATGTTTGTGCACGAACTCGGGCACTTCATCGCCGCCAAGCGCGCGGGAATACGGGTCGAGGAGTTCGGCATGGGCTTCCCGCCCCGCGCATTGACCCTGTTCAAGCGCGGCGAAACCACCTACACCCTGAACTGGCTGCCGATCGGCGCCTTTGTCAAGATGACGGGCGAGGATGGGGCCGCCGTCGTTGACCCGCGCAGTTTTGGCGCGCAGAGCAAACGTTGGCGCCTCATCGTGCTGTTGGCCGGCCCGGTCATGAACTTCCTGTTTGCCATCCCGGTGCTGTTCCTGGCCTATCTCCTGCTCTACGCCCAACCCGTTGCCACTCAATACAAGATCACCGTTTCGCCCGGGAGCAATGCCGAGAAGATCGGCATGCGCAGCGGCGATATCGTGCTGGCCGCCAATGGGATGGACGCGACCGACTACCTGTTGCCCAAAGACACCCCGGCCACCATCAGCAAGGCCGAACTCGAACGCCTGCGCCGCGCGCCTGCGACTGACTCGGTGTTGCGCCAGCAAGCTTCGGCCTCGATTGGCAAACCCTTCAGCGTGACTGTGCTGCGCGAGGAGAACGGCGTCAAGCGCCAGCTGGAAGTCAGCGGGGCGTTGCCGGCCACCGCCGACAGCAAAGTGCCGCTGGGCGTCAGCCTGGAGGCCCAATTGGTGCGCTCGGCGCGAGTCGCGTTGACGCTCGGCGAAGCGTTTGACCAGATGACCTTCGACGTCGGGCGCGCGCTTGGGGCGATGGTGACCATCCCGCTAGATGTGCTCCGCGGCCGGCTCGCCCCTGAGATCGCCCGGCCGGTGGGCCCGATTGGCATCACTCAGATCGGGGTATCGCTCTGGCAGCAAGGGCCCTTCCCGTTCGTCCAATTCGCGGGCTTGCTCAGCATCCTGATCGGCATCTCGAACCTGCTCCCAATTCCTGCCCTGGACGGCGGACGGATTCTCTTTATTCTGATCGAGTGGATTCGCGGCCGGCGGATCGACCCGGTCCGCGAGCAATGGATTCACGCGGTTGGGATGATCTTCGTCCTTGCCCTGGCCGCGGTCATCGCCCTGTTTGACATCATTCGGCCAATTCGCCTGCCGTAGTGGATGGTTCTGGAAAGAGACCTGCCCCAGCTTCGCTGGGGCAGGTCTCTTTCCAGAACCACTTCTGCGACAATAGGCGGCATGGCCGAGAAAAGCCGAAAACCCGTCACACTTGCAGAGGCGTTGGCTGCCCTGGCGGCGCCAGAAACGGTTACCAAGCGCATCCTCAAGGCGCTGAGCGATCTGGACGAAATCCAGTTGAGCGATACGCTCCAGGTTTGGCGCGACCTCAACGCTGACCGTCGCGCCGACGTTGCCGACCAGCTCGACACGCTCATGACCGAGGACATCGATGTCGAATACAGCGCGCTTTTCCGCGCGTTCCTCACCGACGAAGACCCGCGGGTGCGCTTGTCCGGCATCAGCGGTTTGCAGACCGACGAGAGCGTCGCCAATATCGATCCGCTGGTCAAACTGATGCGCCTGGATGCTTCTGAAACGGTCCGGGCCGCGGCCACCCTGGCCCTCGGCTCGTATCTTGCGTTGGGCGAGCTGGGCAAGATCAGCGCCGCCCGGCGCGACCAGGTGTATTCGGCCTTGACCGGAGTCTGGGTTGCGACCCGCGACTTTACGGATGTGCGCCGGTGCGCGCTCGAGTCGCTCGGGTATGTGTCGAATCCCGCCGTTGAGGTCATCCTGAATGAGGCCTACGAGTCGGACGATGAGGACCTGCGCATCAGCGCCGTGGTGGCAATGGGCCACAGCAGCGACAACGCCTATCAGGAGATCGTGCTGAAGGAACTCCTCAGTGAGAGCGAGGACATGCGCATCGCGGCCGCGGCCGCCTGCGGTGAAATCGAGCTGCCTGAAGCCGTGGGCCGGCTCTCAACCCTCATCGACCGCGACGACGCGCTCGGCGCGCGCCTGGCAGCCATCGACGCCTTGTCGTATATCAGCACGACCGAAGCCCAGCGCGCCCTCGAGCGGGCGGCCGCGTCGGAGGAAGAGGAGATCGCCGAGGCCGCCGAGGAAGCCCTCGACGCGTGGGAAGCGCTGAACGGCGACATCGAGTTGTGACCGGATGGTCCATCGTTCGCGCGTCCTGTCCGCGATCGCGCTGGCGCTGCTGATCGTTTTCGGCGCGCTCGCAGTCGCCGCCCGGGATGCCGCGCAGGCTGAAGCGCGGGCCGTCGCGACGGACTTTCCACAGCCTGTCCAACATGCCGCAACGCTGCGATTGGGCGTAAACGTCGCCCTCGAGCAATACGACGACGCCACCCTCGAGCGGCGGCTGAGCGATCTGGCTGCCGCGGGCGTCACCCATGTCCGCCAGGAGTTCCGCTGGACAGAGATCGAACCTGAGAAGGGCGCACGCGATTGGCGCGCCGCCGACCGCATCGTCGCCGCGGCGGGCCGGCACAACGTACAAGTGCTCGCAGTGCTGTGGACGACCCCATCCTGGGCCCGCACACGCAGCGGGTCAACGGCCTTCCCCGCCATTGAGACGGCGCCGCCGGCCGACCCGGCCGACTTCGCGGCATTCGCCGGGGACTTTGCAGCGCGCTATGCAACCCCCAACTGTGACGCGCTCCGAAACGGTTGCGCCATCCTGGCCTATCAAATCTGGGACGAGCCCAATCTCTCGGCGGCCTGGGGCAACGCCCTGATCAACCCGGCTGAATACCTGCGTGTGCTCAAGGCCGCCAGGGTCGCGATCCGGGCCGCGGATCGGCAGGCGATTCTGGTCCTCGGCGCGCTCGCCCCGACCGCCGAACAAAGCCAGGTCAACCTCGCCCCACAGGCGTATCTGCGTCAGCTGTATGAGCTGGGCGGGCACGATGCCTTTGATGTCGTCGCGGCCAAGCCGTATGGGTTCAATTTCCCGCCCGCGGATCGGCGGGTGGATCCGGGCGTTCTCAACTTCTCGCATGCCCTGCTCCTGCGCCGCGAGATGGAACTGCACAACGAAACAAATAAATCCATCTGGATCACCCAGTTCGGATGGAACGCCCTGCCCGGCGACTGGGCTGGCGCCAAATCAGTCTGGAGCGGCGTCACGGGCGCTCAACAAGTCGACTACACCCGCGATGCGGTGACCCGCGCCGCCGCCGAATGGCCATGGCTGGGCGGGATGTACCTCGAGAGCCTGCAACCGCGCCCGAGCGCGCAAGCCTCCGGGGATCCACGTTGGGGATTCGCCCTGTTGAATCCAGAGGGCGCCCCGCGCCCGCTGTGGACGGCCTGGCAGGCCGTTGTGGCCGACATCCGGACGGGGCGCCTGCCCGCGCCGCGCGCGCAATCGTTCGCCCTGCCGCCGAATGCGCGGCCGAAAGATGAGGCGGGCCCGTCCGGTTACCGGGCCAATCCGAATGCGGCCTTCTCTACCGGCTGGCGCTTTGGCGAGTTGGGGCCGATGTTCCCGATCGGTCCGACGCGCGGGTTGATATCCGCTTCACCGGCGATGATCTGGCCCTGATCGTCAAACGGGGCGAGTTCAGATTCCGAGCCTATCTGTATGTCACCATCGACGGCCGGCCGGCCAATCTGCTCCCGCGCGACCCGAGCGGGCCCAATCAGGGCGCTTACCTCACGATGACATCGGCCCGGAATGTGCCCTGGATTGAGACTATCCCCGTCGCGTCGGGCCTCGGCCCGGGCGAGCACGTCGCAACGATTTTCGCCGACGGCGGCTGGGGGCAGTGGACGATGCAAGGCTGGTCGAGCCGGACCGCGCGTAGCGCGCCGAACTACGACGTTCTTGCCTGGCTGTGCGCCGCGCTGGCGCTGGTTTCCGCCGCCGGCCTTGCGCGGGCTGCGCCGCGGGCCGATCTGGCCGGATTGGCGCGCGCGATCGGCGGCCGGATCCAGGCGTCGCGAGGTATCACCCTGCAGGCAATCGCGGCTGGTCTCGCGCTGTGGGCGACGGCGGGGCTGAGCTGGGCCCAGGACGCCGCAACCGCCTATCGCAACCTCGGCACGCCCGCAAACGTTGCGCTCAGCGCGGGGGCCTCGGCCCTGGCCTTCTGGGCGCCGGTCTTCGCGCTGAGTGTCGCGGCCCTGCTCGCGCTGTGTGTCCTGATCTGGCAGCGCCTGGACATCGGGCTGGCCCTGGCCGCCTTCTTCGCGCCGTTCTATCTCGTCCCCCAGCGGCTGTTCGAGCGGGCCTTCTCAATGGCCGAACTCATCACCCTGATATGTGTTGCGCGCTGGGTGGCGACCCTGGCCATCAACTTGATTCAGGCCCGCCGGGCCGGCACAGCCCTGCCGCAATTCAAGCCAACACTCCTCGATATGGGCATCCTCGGGCTGGTTGGGATTGGGCTGCTCTCGTCACTGCAGTCCGACTTCAAGGTCGAGGCCTTTCGCGAGTGGCGGCTGGTCGTGGTGGAGCCCGCCCTGCTGTATTTCATGCTGCGCAGCGCCGGGCTGAGCGTAGGGCGCCGTAACGGCATCGCCGCGGCCTTCGTGATGGGCGGCATCAGCATCGCCGCCGTCGGGTTGTGGAATTACGCCCGTGGAATCCGCTTCGAGGCCGAATTCGGCCTGCCTCGCATCCAGAGCGTGTATGGCTCGGCCAACAACGACGCGCTGTATCTCGAGCGGGCCTGGGCGATGGCGCTGGCAGGAGTCGTCTTTGGACGTTGGGCTCTCCGATCCCTGCCCTTGCCTGGCGGGCGCATCCTGCGCGCGGACTGGCTTCCCGGCGCGGCGCGCGGCGCGGCCATCCTCGGCTTTGGGGTGATCAGCGTGGCGCTGGCGCTGACCCAATCCCGTGGGGCGATCCTGTTTGGCGTGCCGGCCGCGCTGGTCGCGATGTGTTTCGCGGCGGGCGGGCGTTGGCGCTGGCTGGGCGCAGCCATACTTGCGGTCACGGCTGCCGGAGCCGCCCTGCTCCTCAGCGGCGCGGCGGCGACGTTGCTGCAGGGCACCCGCCTTGCAGCGGCCCTCAATCTCAGCGCAGGCTCCGGCTTCATCCGGGTCAATCTGTGGCAGAGCGCCTGGGCGATGTGGCTGGATCATCCGTTGCTCGGAGTCGGGCCGGACAACTTCCTGTACGCGTATCGCAGCTTTTACATCCTGCCCGCGGCCTGGAAGGAGCCCGAGCTGTCGCATGCCCACAACCTCATCCTCGATCCGCTGGCCCGGATTGGCGCGCTGGGGCTGCTCGCACTGGCGGCCGTGGCAGCCGGGTTTGTCGCCCGGGCGCGGGCGGCCTTGCGCGACTTCGCATCACGTCCGCTGGTCATCGGCGCGTTTGGCCTCGCCGCCGCAGCCGCGGCGCATGGGATCGTCGATCACTCGTACTTTTTGCCCGACCTGGCCTGCGCATTCATGATTGCCGCGGGCCTCGTGGCGGGGAAAGATCTATCCGCAGATTAACGCAGATTGACGCAGATTTTGTCTTGTCAGGCTGTGAGCAGATCCTATTCCAATCTGCGTCAATCTGCGTCAATCTGCGTTAATCTGCGGATGAATCCGTGAACAGCGCCATCGCGCTTTGTCCAGTTCGACGGAGGCGCGGGGATAAAATACCAGTATGAGTAACAGACGCTCTTCATTCACCCGCATATCGATCGCGCTGACGGCAGTGATCGCCGTGCTGCGTCCGCCTGCGCAGGCGCCGCGACGCCGGTGGCGCCTGCCGCTCAGGGTGCTGCAGGCCAAATCACAGCCGACGGCGTGTGGATCCGCAATTCGGCCGCCGGCGGAAACACCGCCGCCTATATGACGCTCAAGAACGGCGGAGCGGAGGATACGCTGGTGTCCGCGACAATCGCCGAGGCGAACATGGTCGAGATCCACGAGACCGCCGCAGCCGCAAACGGCATGATGGAGATGCGGCCACTCGCGCAAGGGCTCAAGATCCCGGCCAATGGCAGCGTTGAACTCAAGCCCGGCAGCTATCACGTCATGGTCATGGGGCTGAAGCAGGACTTGAAGACAGGCAGCAATGTCACGCTCAAGCTCGCCTTCAAATCGGGGAAGACGCTTGAACTGATCGCGCCCGTGCAGCAAGGCCCGGGGATGAAGATGCCGTAGGCACTTTCACCCATCTTTGAAAAGCGACTGACCCGCCCCGGCGTACGCCGGGGCGGGTCAGTCGCTTTTCGGTATTCAGGCACACCACTCGGCCGCAAAGAGCGCGAGCAAGCGGGCGGTCTCGACGACGGTATCAAGCTCGACGTATTCGTCGGCCCCATGCAGGTTGGCGCCCTTGGGCCCAAAGGCGAGGGCCGGCATGCCATAGAAAGCGGCGAAGCGCGTGTCCAGCCCGGAAGTATTTCCCATCGCCAGCGGGAGCGGGTCGCCAAACTCGGAATCGCGCGCCGCGCGGACGACCCGCAGGAAATCCTGAACAAAGGGGTGGGCCTCATCCTGCAGCCAGGGTTCGGCGTGCCAGCCAAAATAGTCAACCTGCGGCGGATGCGCGCTCAGCCAGGCGCTGCGGGAGGCGACCTCGGCAACCCGCCGCTCGATCTCGGACCGGATCTTGGCCTCCGTCTCGCCCGGCACAAAAGACATGCGGACCTCGATGACGCAGCGGCCGGGCACGGTGCTGGGCCAGTCACCGGCGCGGACAACGCCGACGTTGAGGTGGCAGGATCGGCGGGCAGCCGGGTCCGGGCGCTCAAGAAGCTCGACGTGCAGGGTCTCGGCCCGCTCGAGGTCCCATGCGCCAAACATGGCGATGATCGGGGCAGCTTCGACCGCGGCGTTGACGCCCTTGTGGGCCCGACCGGCGTGGGCGCTGCGGCCCTCCACCGTCACCCGGAAGTACAGAATGCCGGGGTGGGCGATGGTGACATCGATCCAATGCGGTTCGGTGGCGATCAGGCCGTCAGCGCGATAGCCACGCGCGAAGCAGGCCAACGTTCCACCCCCACCACCGGCTTCTTCCTCGATGACGCTTTGCAGGATCAAATCGGCGCGCAGCGGGATGCCGCATTCTTTCAGGGCGCGCGCCGCAAACAGGTTTGCGACGACGCCCGACTTCATGTCCATCGTCCCGCGCCCGTACATGCGCGCGCCGACGTAGGCGTGCGGGCCCGAGCCGGCGGCATACTCGATCGCCGCGCCAAATGGCGCGCGGGTCCAGGCGCCGGCGGGCTCGGCCGAGACCACATCGACATGGCCATTCAGAATCAACGAGCGCCCACCGCCGCGGCCTTTGAGCGTGCCGATGACGTTGTTGCGTCCCTCAAACGAGATCTCGGAATCAACAAAGGCCGGATGGTTCAACAGCGCGGCTTTGTCAGGTTGAAAGACGTCCAGGTCGAGACCGAGGGCGGCGTAGCGTTGGGTCATCCAGGTCTGGGCATCGGCCTCGTGGCCAACCACGCTGGGAATGCGGACCAGCTCGGCCAGCGACGCGACGAGTTCGTCGGCGTGGGCGTGGATCCAGTCGGTGACGAGCGCGTTTGTGTTTGGCGGCATCGGCATGCGGCCGAGTTTGCCACAGATTAGCGTCATCCTGAAAAACATGGGCGAGATCACCATCCCCGCGCTTCGCGCGGGGATGGTGATCTCGCCTGATGATTTTCAGGATGACGCTACACAGAGGCGAACGGATTCACAACCGTCACCCCGCCATAACTCTGGCCCGCGTTCAAGTCCTCTGAAAGCAATTCATCGCAGCCGAGAGCCTGCGCAGCCGCGATGATGGCCCCGTTCCAATACGATATCTGGAACTGCCTGGACACCTGAATTGCCGCATGAAAGACCGCCAGGGTGATCTCCTGAACTGGATACCGACTCAGCGCCACGATGAAGGACATCGCCTCGTCATGCGTCAGAGCCATCACACGGGTTTGCCAAGTAGCCTGGACGTAGAACTCCTGAAGAACTTGCACGGACAGGGCACACTGGCTTGATCGCAGCGCCAGCAACGCAATCTCCGACTTGGCGCGATCCGCTGGCGCCGGGCTGACGGCGTAGATCAGGACGTTGGTGTCAATGAAGCGCATGGCGGTCGTGCAGGGCCTCACGCGACAGGTTGTCCGCAGCGCTGAAACCCGTGTGCATGGCGCGAATGCGTTCAACGAGTTCGTCTTGCTGCTGGAGCAGCCGGGCAAATCTCGCCGCTTCGCCTTCTTCGTCGTCAAGTCGCGACAGGAAATCTCGCACGAGCGCAGACACCGACGTTGACTTTTCGGCCGCTTTGATCCTCGCCTTGCGATAGGTTTCCTCGTCGATGGCCACCGTTATGTTCTTCATCGTTGTATATTACCACATTTTCACGATTTCACAGTTTCGCAGTCACCAATTGGAAGCAAACGGCTGAGGATTACCGGTTTCCGCCCAAGATCGCTTGGTCGAACTGATCCTTTGAAGCGAAATGCCCCGTCCCGGCATAGCCGGGACGGGGCATTTCGCTTCTAGAAACTGTTTCGTTAACGCACAAACCGCAGCGAATAGGTGTCAAAGCGGAAGCGGACGTTGGCGGCATCACGCAGCTCAAGCACCGCGCCGCGGGCTGAGACGATGCGGAGTGACCCGCGCGCGCCGGCCGGCCGAAAAACCTTGAACTGCTCCCCGCCAGAGAAAGGCTGCCACACGCCGCGCGAATCATCCCGGCGGAACACGGCCAGCGCAGCCACCTTTGCGCCGCTCTCATCCCGGCGCGTGCCGGCATAGACGATGGTCCGAATCGCGCCAATGCGGCGCTGCCAGGCATTGTTGCCGATGAACTGGCTGGCCGGCAGGGGCGGCGTTGCCTCGGCCAGGAGATAGCCCCAGCCCAGCGCGCGGCCGGACGGTCGGGCGAAGCTCGTCTTGGGAATCGCGCTGGCCCGGAAGGACGTATCCCAGGCCTCCCACGAGATGTCCGTGGGCGGGCCAATCGGTTGCGCGACCAACGGATTGCTCGCCAGCGCCGTGTTCATCTGCTCCCAACCTTCCTGAGGCGTGTTGTCGATCCTGATCGCCTCGCATTCGGCCTGATTGCCGCGCTCGTTGCAGGCCTGCCACTGGGTCATCACCCCGGCAAAGCGCATATCCTTCCCGGTCCAGGTCTTGACCGACAGCGCCACCGTCTTCCACTGCCGGGCATTCGTGCCGCTGGTCAGATAGATTTCGGGCAGCGCGGTCGCGATGGGATTGCCACCCGAGACATACCAGATATCTCCGATCGTCCAGCCTCCACCTGTGATGGTGCTCAGGGCCGGCGCGCCGCTGGTCGGACAGCCGTCGCAGGAGCCGAAGTTGAGCAGCGGACGCCGTGCCACGGAGGCATACCCATCGACCCAGGCCCGGGTGGGGATCGGCCCGTAGAAACCCGGCTCGGCGTCAATCGCGCCGACGACGTTGATGACGCTGGCATACGGCGCCGCCGCAACCGAGTCCGCGACCCGATTGACCATCAGACCCCATTCGCGGCCGTGATTGCTTCCCGTCGCGCCCCGATAGTTGTTTGTTCCCAGCCCTACCGTAATCGGGATCCCGGGCGGGACGCAGTTCGCGTAGCCGGTCATGAAGTTGCGGGCCGCGATTTCGACCTGGCCCAGGGTCGCCAACTCCGCAGCGAAGTAGTAGACGCCGGGGACCTGTACGCCGCCGCCCAGGGTGACGGTGTACGGTTGTCCGAACGCCAGGACGATAATCCCCGATGTCGCGGCCTGGCCCGCCGCGCAGCCCCACGCGTTAAGCCGCGAGGGGATCAACGAGTCGACGTAGCGCGACGTGGTCGGCCCGGTCGGAATCGGCCCGACGGCGCCGAACACCGGCAGGTAAAGGGTGCGCGAGGGCGCCTGAGTAGCGCCAAGACCAATCGCAGCCACCTCGCCGCGCGGGACATCGGCATCAGATGCGCGAGCTGATCCGTTCAGAATAAAGATCGCGATTGCGGTAACCGCCATCAGTCCAGGAAGAATTGACAGTGCGCGTCTCATCACACAAACATCCGAAAGACATGGTTGCTGAGGAAGCGGCCCTTTTCGGTCAGGCGCGCGCCATCCGCATCCACTGTCACCAGGCCCCGCTTCTGTCCGTCTGTCAGGGCGTCGGCAAAGAACGTCGTCATCGGCGCACCGTAGCGCGCCTCGAACCGGGCATGGGTCATGCCCTCTTGCAGCAGGCGCATGCCCAGCATCATGGTTTCGCCGCGCGACATGCGCGGGTCGATGTCCTCATGCGACTGCTCGACCGCGCCGGCCCGGATGGCCTCCGCGCTTAGGCTAGCCCGTTCGATGTAGTCGGCCGGCCGCCGGGCGTTCCACCAGCGCCGATCGATCGAACTGGAGTGCGCGCCCGCGCCGAGCCCATAGTATGGCTCATTTCGCCAGTAGATGAGGTTGTGGGCGCAAGCCCGGCCGGGCCGGCTCCAGTTGCTGATCTCGTAGTGCGCGTAGCCCGCTTCGCCCATGCGCGCCTCGGCATGGTCGTACATGTCCGCCGCCGCGTCGGGATCAGGCAAAGGCAGCGCGCCGCGCCGGGTCAGGTCCTGCAAGGGGGTGCCCGGCTCGATGGTGAGGGCATACAACGAAATGTGATCGGGCGCCAGGGCCAGCGCCGCGTCGAGGGTGCGCCGCCACGTCTCGAGCCCCTGATGGGGCAGGCCAAAGATGAGATCGAGGCTGACGTTGTCAAATCCGGCCGCGCGGGCCAAATCGATGGCGGTTGCGACTTCAGCCCAGCCGTGCTCACGCCCCAGCAAGGCGAGCTCGGCCGGATCGGCGCTCTGCGCGCCAAAAGACAGGCGGTTGGCGCCAACATCCCTGAGCGCGCGCAGGCTTTCGAGGGTGACCGTGCCCGGGTTGCATTCGATCGTGGTCTCGGCTCCGGGCCGCATGTCGAAGACGTCATGACAGGTCTGGATGAGGCGGCCAAGTTGTTCGGCGGACAAGAGCGAGGGCGTGCCGCCACCGAAGAAGATCGTGTGCGCGGCGGGGCGGGCGCCACCTGCCCGGGCAACGATCTCGCGGGCCAGCGCCTGGGTATAGGGTTCGTACAGATCGTTCAGGCCGACATAGGTGTTGAAGTCGCAGTAACTGCACCGGTGCCGGCAGAATGGGATGTGCAGATAGAGTCCGGTCTGCATGGGACGGGCGACTATAGCGTATAGCGGTGGCCACGCGGGTCAAGCGCTGTGCGCTTGGCCCGCGCGGCCTATCTTGAAACGAATGGCAGATACGCCTTGAGGCCGCCCACCTGGATCGTCGTCTCCCACATCGCCTCCCCGCCGAAGTTTGAGGCGACCACCCGTACCCGTTTCTCGCCGGTCAGTGAGGCCCAGTTCAGGACGCGGGTGGAGGTCGTGCCGCCGCCAATGTCCGCGGGTGGGGCGAGGCTGGTGGCAGACCAGACGTAATCGACCGAGGCCGTCACGTCAGGTAGTTTGCCCAAGAACGAGAAGCCCGTCGTCACGGTGATGGTCACGCTCTTGCCCTTGGCAATCTGGGCAGGCGGCGGCGTGACGGGGCCGACACTGGCCACGCCGCCATCGGCATATAGTCGCGACAGGCGAGTGCTTGTCCCGGCCTCGTACTGCGCGATCGTGCCGTAGTTGCGGCTGGTGCTGATCGTCCGTAAACCCTGCGTGCTCGTCAAGGCCGCGGGCAACGTGAACGTCCAGTCGCCCGTCACGGTGCTGGTTGCAACGCCCAACGATTGCAGGCTTTCAGTCACGCCATCGCGGTCCTCCAGGAAAACCTCGATCAGGCAGAACGGGCAGGTGCTGTCGATCGGGGGCAGATTGCCCGGCGGAAACCCCGGAATGCCATTCGTGCCCTGCACCGCCGTTCCGAGGATCGATGTCACCCGGCCCGGATTGAAGTAGGCCAGCGCATTCGGCACGGTCGGCCCAAACACGATCGGGGAGGCGCTGTTCAGGATCAGGTTGCCTCGGTAGGTGTTGCCATTCCCGCCGATGATGTCCTGAAGGTGATTGATGGCCGCGGCGCGGCGGGTGAAGATCACGTTGTCGCGAAGCGTTGAGAACTCGCTGCTGTTGCGGATGCCCTCGCCGCAGGTGCCGGCGTCGGCCCCCAGCGCGTCGCGACCGATGTAGTTATTCTGGACCAGAAAGTCACCGACCGAACCCAACTGCAGGGCGATGCCCTGGGTGGTATTCGGATCGGCGCTCTCGATGAGCAGCCCGGCGATGATGTTGCGGTCGGCGGCATTTGGCCCGCCAATCTGATGCCGCTTGCCGAAGACCTGAATCCCCCACCCACCCAGGCAGTTGCCACTGCCCGGCGCGAAGGCGCACGGGTTGTTCGGATCCGGCGGCGCCGGGATCGTGCCATCGGCCCGCGTTCCGATGTAGTTGCCGACAACCCACGAGTCCTCGCCGCGCAGTGTGATCGCGGAGGCGCGCGAGCCGGCGATGCGGTTGTTGCGGATCACGTTACGGAAGGACGCCGCGGCGTCCTGGATCGTCGCGTCGTTCTCGGCCGTCTTGTTGCCGTTGTGGAAGTAGACGTTGAGGCCGTCGGGGGTCAACCCGAGCCAGTTCGCCTCGACGAAGTTGTCGCTGTCATTCAGCACGATGCCAAAGCCCATCAGACCCAATCCGCGCAGGATGTTGCGGTCATCGTCGACCACCAGGATCTGGGTCGAGGCCGTGCCTGAGATCATGATGGTCGGGCCCGTCGTACGGCCGCCGATGTTGGTCCGCTGGGTGTGCCCGTCGATGCTGATGTCACCGCCCTCGAGATTGCGCAGGGTCGAGTTGTTGGTCAGGTTGATCTGCCAGGCCTGCTGCGCGGCAAGATACCCGGTGTCGGTGGTTGGGATCTTGAACGAGATCAGCACGGGGCGCGCCGCGGCCGGGACCGTGCGCGCCTCGACCACCGCCCGGCGCAGGGTGCACTCGCCCGGATAGGCGGTTTGGCCCGTCCCGGGCGTGGTATAGCAGGTCTGCGACAGGCTTGTGCTCGGGTCGCTGGTCTTTGTCACCGTGATCACGGTTTTGTAGACCGGCGATGGAAACGCCGGTATCGCGCGCGGAGCAAGGGTTGGGTAGGCGGGCGGCGTCTGCGGGGTGACGGCCGGCGGGGCCGTGTTGTCCATCGGACCATACGGCGTGTACATCCGCAGCGACAGGCGGGTCGTCGTGCCAGCCGGGAACCCCTGGATTTGATTGACGGCGACCGTTGTGCTGCTGGTCCGGATGCCCTGATTGGCCTGCAGCGGCGCGGCCAGAGTGAAGGTGAACGCGCCCGTACTGGTCGCGGTGATGACGCCCAGCGACTTCAGCGCGTCGTCGTGATCATCAAGCGTGTCGAGGAAGAGCTCGATCACGCAGCCGTTGCATGCGCTATTGACCGGCAACCCGGGCGCGGGCGGCTGCCCGGGATCGCCGGCCGCGCCAATTACGGTCCGGCTGACGATCAAGGTGATCTTGGCCGGGTTGAAGTAGGCGTATCCGTCGGCGACCGACGGGTAGAAGTAGATGGCCTCGACCGACTGGCTGATGATGTTCCCTCGCATCAGGTTGTTGCCCAGGGTCTGGGTGATGAGGGTGGAACCGCGCAGCCCGATCGCGCCGGTATCAGCTTCCTGGCCCGGCGGGGCGATCACGGTATCGCCATTGGTGATGCCCGCCCGGACGATGCGGTTGGCCAGCACCTGATTGCGGGCGTCGGTGAGGACGATCCCGTTGCCGCAGGTGCCGACGGGTTTGCCAGCACTGTCGACGCCGATCACATTGTTGCGAACGATGTTGTCACCGTCCTCGAGGGTGATGGCGGTCAGCGGCGTGTTGAGCGGATCGTCGCTGGCCGAGAGCAGGCCGGCGATGCGGTTACTCTCAATGACGTTGAAGCCGTTGTAGGCGACGATGCCGGCCCCGCCAAACCAGTTGTTGAATCGCGCGTTGGCTTTGCACCAGCGGGCGGGATCGATCGTCGGCACGGTTCCATCGCCGCGCGTGCCGATCTGATTCGATTGCGCGAGACCGCTTTGTCCGCGCAGGGTGATGGCATTTGTGCGCGAGCCGGTGATGGTGTTATTCCGGTAGATATTCCGGCGACTGGCCTCGGCCTCGCCCACGTTGGCCCGCGGATCGGCCGACGGATTGTTGTTGATGACAAAGACGCTCTGCCCGTCGGAGGTCAGGCCCATCCAATTGTTCTCGAAGACGTTGTCACTGGCGTTGAAGAGCACCGAGAGATACTGAAAGGCGATCCCCCGAATCGTGTTGAAGCCGTCATTGACGATCAGGCGATCGGCGACCGCCGAGCCGTGCAGGATGACCTTGGGGCCGCTGCTCCGGCCGCCGGGCTGGGTGCTGCCGTCCAGGGTGATCTGCCCACCCGCCAAATCGCGCAGATCGCTGCTGGCGGTCTCGGTGATCTTGATCGTCCAGAAGTGCGGGCTGGGCGGACTGTCCGACTCGGCCGCCGGCAGGTTGAAGGCGATCAGGAGCGGGCGCTGGCCGGACGATGCCGCGCGGGCCTCGACGATGGCCCGACGCAACGTGCATTGAGCCGGTGGCGAGGCAATGCAGGTCTCGGACATGCTGGTCGTCAGGTCCGCGACGGTTGTTACAGTGATGGTCTTGGCGTAGGCGACTTCAGGCGCGCTCGGCGCCTCTGGCGGCAGGGCGAGGCTGAGACTCGCCATCCGGTCGTCGGCCGACGCGGATGCGTTCGTCGGGCTGATCCCCGCGTTCAACCCCCACACCACGAGCGCGCAAACAAGGCTGCAAACACCGACCCTGTACTTCGAGGACATGGGACTTCTTCCTTTCCCCCCGCGACTACACGATGTGACTCGTCCGAGTTGATTGTGACATGTTTCACAAATAGCGCGGGATCGAACGGGTGGACGGCGGCATTAACGTCGCCTACCCGTTCGAACCCGCGATACCATACGGCCAATGCCCAGCGGCCCGATCGGCACCCTGCGCGAGAGCCCCCTTCACGCTGCGCTGAAGGCGTATTTCGCCCAGCCGGATGACGAGCTGGAAGCCAAGGTCGAGGGCTACTGGATCGACATCCGCCGGCCGGTACCCCTTGGGGCCGACCAGCTGATCGAGATTCAGACCCGTAACTTCAGCGCGATGAAGGACAAGGTCCTTGACCTGTCCGAGCGATATCCTCTGCATATCGTGCACCCCATCCCGGCTGAAAAGTGGCTGGTCCGCCTTGACGGCAACAATCAGGTTGTCTCGCGCCGAAAATCGCCGCAGCGCGGCCACTTCGCGATGATCTTCGATGAGCTGGTCAGCTTTCCCCACGTCTTCACCCGCCAGAACCTCACCCTCGAGGTTGTCCTCACTCGCGAGGAAGAGATTCGCAAAGAGCAGACGCCGAAACGCAAGCGGCGCTGGGCAAAACCATACCGCTCAATCGAGCGGCGTTTGCTGGACATCGTAAACAGGCGGATCTTCGAGGAGCCGGCCGATTTGCTCACCCTGCTCCCGCCTGGCCTGTCACCAGCCTTCACAAACCGCGAGTTGGCCGATGCCTGGGACAAACCGATCTGGCTGGCCCAGCGCGCCACATATTGCCTGACCGCGATGGGGGCGCTAACGAAAGGGGACAAACGGGGAAATTCGTTTGTGTTTGAGCGAAGCGCGTAGCAGCCTCGCGGAAGGATCTATCCGCAGATTTCGCAGATTTCGGCAGATTATTGGCATTTTTTCGTGATCCCCAAGACAGCCCAATCGGCGAGAATCGGCGTAATCTGCGGATGGATTCCTCCAATCGCCGTACAATTCCGCCACCATGTCACCGCACCCCCTGGCGGGCAAGCCCGCGCCGCGCGAGATGCTCATCAATGTCCCCGAGCTGATCAGCGCCTATTTCACCCGCACACCCAACCCCGACGTCGTCGAACAACGGGTGTCCTTCGGCACGTCCGGCCATCGCGGCAGTTCAAGCGGAAGCGCCTTCAACGAACAGCATATCCTGGCCATCACTCAGGCGCTGTGCGAGCACCGCGCCGCGAGCGGGATCACCGGCCCGCTCTTCTTGGCAAGGACACCCGCGCCCTGTCCGAGCCCGCCCAGCGCACAACGCTGGAAGTGCTTGCCGCGCACGGGATCGACACGATCATCCAGGCCGGCGGCGGCTACACCCCCACTCCCGTCATCTCGCACGCGATTCTCGCCCACAATCGCGGGCGCGTGGCCGGGCTGGCCGACGGGATCGTGATCACGCCCTCGCACAACCCGCCCGAAGACGGCGGCTTCAAGTACAACCCGCCCAACGGCGGCCCCGCCGACACCGACATCACCGGCAAGATCCAGGCGCGGGCCAACGCGATCCTGGCCAATGGCATGCGCGATGTCAAACGCATATCGTACGAACGGGCACTGTCCGCGCCCACCACCCACGCCCGCGACTACGCCCGGGCCTATGTCGACGACCTGGGAAAGGTGGTTGACCTGGCCCGGATCGCCGAAGCCGGCCTTACGCTGGGGGTCGACCCAATGGGGGGGGCGGGCCTGGCCTACTGGGATGTCATCGCCGAGACCTACAACCTCAAAATCGAGGTCGTGAACCGCTACGTCGATCCGGCCTTTGGCTTTATGTCGGTCGACCACGACGGCAAGATCCGGATGGACTGTTCATCGCCCTATGCCATGGCCGGGCTGATCGGGCTGAAGGACAGGTTCGACATCGCCTTTGGCAACGACCCCGACTACGACCGGCATGGCATCGTCACCCGCAGCGCCGGGCTGATGAATCCGAATCACTATCTGGCCGTCGCGATCCAGTATCTCTTCGGGCATCGTCCCGGCTGGGGAGCCGGCGTGGCGATCGGCAAGACCCTGGTCTCGAGCGCGATGATCGACCGGGTGGCCGCGCGGCTGAGCCGCCGCTTGCGCGAGGTGCCGGTCGGTTTCAAGTATTTCGTCGACGGGCTGCTCGACGGCACCCTCGGCTTTGGCGGCGAAGAGAGCGCCGGCGCCTCGTTCCTGCGCCAGGACGGCACGGTCTGGTCGACCGACAAAGACGGCTTTATCCTCGATATGCTCGCGGCCGAGATCCTGGCTGTCACCGGGCGCGATCCGGGCGAGCACTACGCCGACCTGGAGAAGGAATTCGGGGCCGCTTTCTATACTCGCCGCGACGCGCCGGCCAGCCCGGCTCAGAAGAAGATCCTGGCGACTCTCTCACCCGACCTGGTGCGGGCCGAATCCATGGCGGGCGAGAAGATCACGGCCAAACTCACCCACGCGCCCGGCAATGGGGCCGCGATCGGCGGGCTCAAGGTCGTCACCCGCAACGGCTGGTTCGCCGCGCGGCCGTCCGGGACCGAGAACGTATACAAGATCTATGCCGAGAGTTTCAGCAGCGCCAATCATCTCGAGCGCGTGTTTGAGGAGGCTCAGGCAATTGTGGGCGCCGCATTTGCGGCCCGCGGGGGCGCAGTGATGGAGGTCACGCTTGGGGCGGGGCCTTCGACAAGCTCAGGCCCCTCGGCTGCGCAACCCATCACTCTCACCGCCTCGGGTGGGGCGCGCGCCATTGTCTGGCCGCAGGGCGCGCAGGTGGCCTCGTGGATACCGGCGGGCGGGTCCGAGCGCCTGTTTCTCAGCCAACACCCCAGCGGCGGGCCCGGCGGCCTGCGCGGGGGCGTGCCAGTGATCTTTCCGCAGTTTGGCGGGTTTGGCCCCCTGCCTTTTCACGGCTTTGCCCGCGGGCTGGTGTGGGACCTCGTCGCGGCCGCCAGCCACCCCGACGACGGCCGCCCGCATGGCCCGGGCGACGGCGAAGCGATGGCCGAGTTTGCGTTGCGCGATAACGAAGCGACTCGGACCCTGTGGCCGCACGCCTTCCGCGCCACGCTGAGCGTGCACGCGGGCGGCCCACGCCTGCGGGTGGCGCTCGGGGTGACGAACGCCGGCGCCCAACCGTTCAGCTTTACGGCCGCCCTGCACCTGCATCCGGTGGCCGATCTCGTCCAGACCACGCTGGAGGGCCTGACCGGCCTGACCTACCTTGATCACCAAAACGGCGACGTCGTGCGGACGGAGTCTGAACCACGAGTCGGATTCAGCGGCCCGGTTGATCGGATCTATTACGCCGTTCCGGGCGCCATCGTTGTGCGCGAACCGGAACGACAACTCTGGATCGAGGCCACGGGATTCCCGGACGCAGTGGTGTGGACGCCCTGGAATGGCGCGGTCAAGAATCTCGAGCCTGACGGCTTTCGCCACTTCGTGTGCGTCGAGGCCGCGGCCGTGCGGACGCCGATCACACTCCCGCCCGGTGCGCGGTGGACGGGCGAGCAGACGCTGATTGCCTAGAAGTCGTCCTGGAAATCGTTGGCGAAATCGCAATCCCCGCGCGAAGCGCGGGGATTGCGATTTCGCCGGCTGCTTCTAGGCCGGATTCCAAACCACCACATCAATCCGCCGGACGAAGTGCAACAACGGCGGCGCGTGCGGCAGCGCAATGCCAACGGGGTTCGTCATCGTATTCATCTCGATTTCGGCCTCGGCCAATTGCAGCGGCCAGGCCGGATGCTCGATCTCAGCCCGCTGCAGGGGCGCGTTCCGGATGTAGGTCTGATCGTTGGTCGGCAAGCCTTGTATGTATAGACAATAGCGGGCGGTCAGAAACCACTCGAGCGAACCGGGCTGGGCGTTGAAAACCGGGCCCGCCGGCCGATAGCGCAGGCGCAGCTCAGCCGGGCGAGCTCCCGAATGAATGCGCCGACTGGCGTAGGCGATCCCCTCTGACGTCTCGGACAGGGCTATCGCCGCGTGGTAATACGGCAGGTGAAACCAGGCGCGGGCGATCGAAACCGCCAGACGATTGCCGGCGTCCAACGAGAAGAACCAAACTCCAGGCCTGCCATCACGCACAACGTAGGTACGCACATTGAGCTCGGGAAAAGCCGACAGACCGGGCATCGCGGGGACAAAGCGGGGCGCCACGTCGCTCATCCGAAACGGCACGACCGCGATCCAGGCGCTGCCATCATACGTATCGAGCTCCAACCCGGGCGGGATGAGCGGCCGCAGCACGTCGGCCGGCACCCGCCAATGCATGAAAAGCAGGTCATGCCAGGACTGGCGCATGACCCAGGGCGTGGCAGGCTTGGGATAGGGGCGGTGCGTCATTGCGCGTAGCGCTTCTCAAGCGCCTGATATTCCGGCAACTGGACCAGCCGCTGACGCTCATCCCAGTCGAGCATGCGCGGAAGCGCGGCCCGCGAGTCGCCATCCCGTTTGAGCTCGCGCAGCGCCTCGAGCCCGGCTTTGGCAGCCACCCGCAGGACCAAACTCGGATGAATGACGATCCGATAGCCAAAGGCCGCGAGCTCTGCATGGGTGAAGAGCGGGGTCTTGGCGCCCTCGACCATGTTGAAGAGCATCGGCGCGCCCACGGCCGCCGGAAGCGCGGCGACCTGCTCGCGCGTCGTCGGCGCATCGACGAAGATCACGTCCGCGCCCGCTTCGGCATAGCGCCGGCCGCGCATAACCGCCTCGTCGAACCCGTGGGTGGCCAGGCTGTCGGTGCGGGCGATGATGACGAAGTCCGGGTCCCGCCGGGCGTCGACGGCCGCCCGAATCTTGTGGGCCATCTCGCCCGGGTCGATAACGTCCTTGCCGTCGAAGTGGCCGCAGCGCTTGGGACTGACCTGGTCCTCGAGCTGAATGGCGGCCGCGCCGGCGGCCTCGAACGCGCGGGCGGTCCGCAGCACATTGACCGCGTTGCCATAGCCCGTGTCGGCGTCGGCGATGACCGGGACCGGGACGGATTCGGCGATGCGCCGAACGGCCTCAAGCGACTCACTGAAACTCACCAGACCGATGTCCGGCGCGCCGAGCAGCGTATTGGCAATGGCGGCACCCGAGGCGTACACGGCGGAGAAGCCGGCCTCAACGATCAGGCGGGCGGTCAGAGCGTCGGCCGCTCCTGGCGCGACGATAAGGCCCTGCGCCGCAAGCATGCGGCGCAGGGCGCGGGCGGGAGGTTCGTGGTGGCTGATGACAGACATTTAGTTGTACGCTGCCCGCATCGACAGGGCGGCCTCAACCACCCCGCCGCCGATGGCCAGGGCCTTGTCCGAGATCGCGTAGCAGTGGCTGACATCGGCCCGCGGATCGATGTCGGCGATCTTGAGCCCGCCTGGAACCTCGATCCCATCATGGATCATGCCGCGCAGAATCCCGTCGATCGTTGCGCGCACCTCGGCGTGGCGGACCGCCTTTCGCTCGCCTGAGCGGGCCCCGTCGCGCGCCACTGAGGTGACCTCGATCTCGGCGATTAAGTCGCCGGCCTTGACCCGATCGCCGATCGCGCGCCGGCTGACGACGATGCCGGCTTCGGGCGCGCGGACGACACGCCGGGCGCTCTCGCCGCCAATCTCGCCGGGCAGGCCCGTATTGGGCTGGGCGCTGCCCTGGCGCAACACCCGGCCGAGATCATGCCCGCGCTGGGTTTCGACCACGGCATGGCAATCCACACCCACGCTGAAACCCGGGCCGCAGGCGATGACGACCGGCGCATCGGTGATATGCGTGCCGGTGTTGGTCTTGGCCAGAATCGCATCCACAACCACGTCGGGGCCAATGGCGGAAATGGCACGGCCCTCGGGGTCGACCATGACTGGAATTCCGTTGTTTCCCCACACATAAACGGCTTCGTCGGCGAAGTAAATCCGGTCGGCCTGGGCGCCTTCGACGGTAATCCGGCCTTCATACAAGGCCGAGGCAAACGCGACGCTGCGCCGGATGACCAGTGGACGCTCGAGATCCAGGCAAAGGACTCGAAGCCACAACGCCACAGCCGGTAGGCGACGCCGGTGCCGAGGTCGCCGGCCCCGCGGACGATGGCGATAGGAACTGCTCGTTTGGGCACATTGACATTATGCCCGACCAGAGGCTGTCCAAGAAACATCGGCGAGACCGCAATCCCCGCGCTTCGCGCGGGGATTGCGGTCTCGCCGGTGTTTTCGATCAGGTCGCAGCGACGACGAAGACGTCTTGCGCAAAGGCGCGTTCGAGGATTTGCTCCGCGCGCAGACTGCCATCCGCCACGATCGACACGGTAAGGGTGCCGTCTTCGGCGTTGCGGGCGACGACGCGCACGCGCACCCCGGGCCGCAGACCGAGCCGGGCTGCCCGGCGCAAAACCTCAGGGTCGGCATCCCGCACGCGTTCGACACGGGCATCCTCCCCAAGCGGCGTTTCGGACAGCGACCGGCGCGACACCGCGGCGACGGTGCCATCCTTGGCCGGAATCGGATCGCCGTGCGGATCGCGGGTCGGATTGCCCAACATCCGGACCATGGCCTCTTCGAAATCCTCGCTGATGGCATGTTCGAGCTTCTCGGCCTCATCGTGGACCTTGTCCCACGGATAGCCCATGGCGCTGGTGAGATACAGCTCGATCAGGCGGTGATGGCGAATCACTTCGAGCGCGATCTTGCGCCCATTCATGGTCAGCGAGGCGCCCTGATACGGCTCCCAGGCGATGAGCTTCATCTCATCAAGCTTCTTGAGCATGCCGGTCACCGAGGCAGCCGCCACCCCAAGGCGTTCGGCCAGGGCGTTGGTCGTGGCGCGCGTGCCATCCTCGCGCAACGCGTAAATGGCCTTCAGGTAGTTCTGCACCGACTCGGACAACATGGGGTTGTATTATCGCGAATCCGTTTCCACGATAATGCCACCTCTCATGTCGATCCTCATCGTTGTCGTGTGCGCCCTGGCCGGCTATCTTGTCGGCTCGATCCCGTTTGGCTATCTCATTGTGCGGGCCGTAAAGGGCGTGGATCTGCGCTCGGTCGGCAGCGGGCGCACGGGGGGGACCAACGCCTATCGCGCGGCGGGCCTGCCGGCCGGAATCGCGACCGCGATCCTGGACACGATCAAGGGCGTCGTATGCGTCCTGATCATCCGCGCCCTGGGCCTGGGCGATGCGACTCAAGGCTGGGCCGAGGCAATGGCCGGCATCGGGGTGGTGCTCGGCCACAACGCCTCGATCTTCCTGAACTTCGCCGGCGGCGCCGGCGGCGCGACGGCGGTGGGCACCTCCCTGGTCTACCTGCCCGCGGCCGGGCTGGCCGCGCTGGTGGTCGGGGTGTTCTTCCTCGTCATCGTCGGCTATCCCTTCATGGCCTCGATCCTGGCCGCCCTGACCGCGGCCATCGGACTGACCCTCGCGGCGGTCGCGGGCGCGGTACCGGCATCCTACGCAGCCTTCGGCTGGGGGATCGTCGCCATCATCTGTTACGCGCTCCGGCCCAACATCGTGCGGTTTGCAAAGGGCCAGGAGAAGCGGGTAGGACTTTTCGCCGGCAAAGGGGTGGTGGATAAGGTTTGATCAGGTGGGGTAAGGTTTGATCAGGTGGGTAAGGTGTGGTCAGGCATATCACGCGCGCGAGGTTATCATCGCCGTCCACCTGATCAAACCTTATCCACCTTATCCACTTGATCAAACCTGACCCCACCTGACCAAACCTGATCCACCTGATCAAACCTCACCCACCTGACCAATCCTGATCCACCTGATCAAACCTTACCCACCTGACCAAACCTGATCCACCTGATCAAACCTGATCAAACGACAACGAACAAACGAGAAAACACGACATGCCCGAATTCATCCCCTCCTCCGCCATGGTCATCGTCGCCCACCCGGACGACATCGAGTTCGGCTGCGCCGGCACGGTCGCCAAGTGGACGCGCCGAGGCTGCCGGGTGGTGTATGTGCTGACGACCAGCGGAAATGGCGGCACGCATGACGCCCAGTACACCCGCGACACGATCGGCGCGCATCGCGAGCAGGAACAGAGCGCGGCCGCGGCGCTGTGCGGCGTGACCGAAGTCGAATACCTGCGCTACAACGACGGCGAAGTTGTTCCCAGCCTGCAGCTACGCAAGGACTTTGTGCGGATGATCCGCAAGCACAGGCCGCAGGTCGTCATCGCGATGGACCCGACCACGATGTATTACGGGAATGGCTATATCAACCACCCCGATCACCGGGCGGTCGGCGTAGCCACCCTGGATGCCATCGCGCCGGTCGCGTCGATGCCGCTCATGTACCCCGAGCTGGGCGAGGCCCACAAGGTGCACGAGGTGTGGCTGATGATGAACGGCAACAACGACACTTGGGTCGACATCAGCGAGACGATCGAGACTAAACGCGAGGCGCTGCGCCTGCACAAGAGCCAGGTCGACGACGAGGCGGTCAAGATGGTCGACCGCTGGGCGATGGAGTCGGGCAAGGGCCTGGTCCCAGCCGAGGACTACAAGGTCATGCAGCTTGTGAAGCGCGAGGAGCCGAAGCCGGAGGGCTGATCGAGCGGGCTTTCAGACTGATGAGACCGCGCGGTTTTTGAAACCCGCGAGGTCATTTTGGGAAGACCGCGGTTGGCAGGGTTACGTAATGACGACCCTGGCCGGCCAAAGCCTACGCTCCATGGGCGAAAGTACATCGTTGGAGCTTAGGCTTTAGCCAGCCAGGGTACTCCGTACGTTGGATAGTGCGCGTCATGCGCGGATGAGGGCGACGAACCTCTCGGCGCCCAGGATTCCACTTCGTTCCAGCCTGGGCAATCGACGGCCGCGCCGACGGCGCGGGCATGGCGCATACCGGAAGTTGGGTAGGGGAGGCTCGCGGACGGCCCCACCCGTCTCGCACCTCGGCGCCGGCGGGCCGGCCAAACCTGGCCCTGGGCCAGATTCGCCCGGCCGTGCAGGCCGACGAACATGGGGTTATTCGCCTAAATCCGCCCTTGCCCAGCACCCCGGCAGGGGTGCCAGCGGGTAGCCGGGGGTGAGCGAAGCGACACCCCGGAAATCGCAATCCGCGCCGGAGCGCAATCATCCCGGGGCCCTTCGACAAGCTCAGGGCCCCGCGTTCCATGGTTCCGCAGGTGGAGCCCACCATGGAGGTGGGCCCCACCTGCGCCAATCCTCTCTACGCCTGCGCTAATGCTGCCCGATATAATCCAACGGTTACCGTAACGAATTCCAACCGCCTTGTCCTGCCCCCAGTCCGGGTCAGGCACACGCGGCCGCGCACGCTGCTATGTTTAAAAACTTACTCACCAAAATCGTTGGCTCCGAAAGCGAAAAGGCCCTGGCCAAACTGAGCGGCCTGGCCGACGCCTGCGCCCGCCTCGAAGCCGACTTCCAGAAGCTGACCGACGCCGAACTCAAGGCCAAGACCGAAGAGTTTCGGGGCCGCCTGAATGAGGGCGAGACCCTCGACCAGCTCATGCCCGAGGCCTTCGCCACCGTGCGCGAAGCCGCCCGGCGCGTGACCGGGATGCGCCACTACGACGTCCAGCTCGTCGGCGGCGCGCTGCTGCACCAGGGCAAGATCTCCGAGATGCGCACCGGCGAAGGCAAAACCCTGGTCGCCCCCCTGCCCCTGTATCTCAACGCCCTGACCGGCCTTGGGGCGCATCTGGTCACCCAGAACGACTACCTGGCCAAGCGCGACGCGCAGTGGATGGGCGCCGTCTACCACGCCCTGGGCATGAGCACCGGCATCCTGCAGAGCTCAGGCGAGGGCCGGCCCGATGACTCGACGTATGTCTATGATCCCGAGTACCCGTCCCGCGACGATCGCTTCCTGCGCCTGCGCCCGGTCCGCCGCCGCGAAGCCTACCTGTGCGACATCACCTACGGCACCAACAACGAATACGGCTTCGACTACCTGCGCGACAACATGACCCAGGAGTTGAGCGAGTGCTCGCAGCGGGTGGACGAAACGGGCCAGCCCCTGCTGCACTTCGCCGTCATCGACGAAGTCGACAACCTGCTCATCGACGAGGCCCGCACCCCGTTGATCATCTCCGGGCCGGCCGACGAGCCCTCGCCGCTCTACAAGCGCTTCGCCGAGCTCGTCACCCGCCTCACGCCGAGCGTCAAGAACGACTTTAAGGAAGCCGACGGCGACTACATCGTCGAAGCCCGCTCCAAGAACGTCACCCTGACCGAGGAAGGCGTCAACCGGATCGAGAAGTGGCTGGGCATCTCGAACCTGTACGCGACCGAGCACTCGGACATGACCCCGTATCTCGACAACGCGCTGCGCGCGCATGTGATCTTCGAGAAGGACCGCGACTACGTCGTCAGCGACAAGCAGGAAATCATCATCGTCGATGAATTCACTGGACGTCTGATGTACGGCCGGCGCTTCAGCGAGGGCCTGCACCAGGCCATCGAAGCCAAGGAAGGCGTCAAGGTCCAGCGCGAGAGCTTCACTTACGCCACGATCACCTTCCAGAACTTCTTCCGGATGTATGACAAGCTGTCCGGCATGACCGGCACGGCCATGACCGAGTCGGAAGAGTTCTTCAAGATCTACAACCTGGAAGTCGTGCCGCTGCCCACCAACATCGAGTACATGGCGCAGCAGAAGAAGCTCATCCCGCAGCCCGACAAGTTCGTCGACGGCACGCCGATTACGACCTACGTCGAACCAAAGTCACAACGGAAATACTTTAAGCGTCTCGATTACCCGGACCTGGTCTACAAGAACACCCCGGCCAAGTTTCAGGCCGTCGCCGACGAGATCATCAGCATCAGCAAGTCCGGCCGGCCGGTCCTGGTTGGCACCATCGCGATCGAGACCAGCGAAATGCTGAGCAAGCTGCTCGAGCGCAAGGGCGTCAAGCACGAGGTGCTCAACGCCAAACAGCACGAGCGCGAGGCCGTCGTCATCGCCCAGGCCGGGCGCTACGGCTCGGTCACCATCGCCACCAACATGGCCGGACGCGGCGTCGACATTCTGCTGGGCGGCAACGCCGAGGGCATCGCCCGCGACCGGTTGCGCAAGCAGGGGCTTGACCTGACCCAGGCGCCCAAGGAAGTCTGGGAGACCGAACTCGCGCAGGCCGAAGACGAGGTCGCAGAGGACAAGAAGAAGGTCGTGGCGCTGGGCGGGCTGCATGTGGTCGGGACCGAGCGCCACGAGGCCCGCCGCATCGACAACCAGCTTCGCGGGCGCTGCGCCCGCCAGGGCGACCCCGGCAGCGCGCGCTTCTTCGTGTCACTCGACGACGAGCTCATGCGCCGCTTCGGCGGCGAGCGGGTCAAGGGCCTGATGGACCGGATGAAGCTCGAAGACGATGTGCCGCTCGAATACGGCATCCTGAGCAAGTCGATCGAGCAGGCTCAGGAAAAGGTCGAGGGCTACAACTTCGATGTGCGCAAACACGTCATCCAGTACGACGACGTCATCAACAAGCAGCGCGAGGTGATCTATCACCAGCGCCGGACGATCCTGGAGAAGGACGATCTGCGCGATGACGTCATGCAGATGATCGAAGAGCAGATCAAAGCCATGGTGACCGAGCACACCCAGGGCGATCTGCCCGAGAACTGGGACTTGATGGGCCTGGCCAACGAAGCGCGGACCATCCTGCCGCTCCCGAAGGACTTCAAGTGGGAAGCCTGGGCCAAGGGCACCCGCGACGAGATCATCGACCAGTTGGACGAAATCTCAGTAAGCCGCTATGACGCCGGCTTGCGCGACACGGCCGCCAACATTCACACCCAGGTCAAGCTGGCCAACCTCACCCTGACGGATATGAAGTCCTCGCGTGAGATGTTGCTGCGTTGCATTGACGTCTGGCTGCGCAAGACGCTTGACGCGAAGGTGGTTGGCGATCTCGAGGCGGCCAAGACCGGGCTGAACGATCTGCCCGAATCAATGCGCGACGAGGTGGCCGAGGCCTTCCAAAATGGCGTGCGGTTGTATCGCGATCGCTCGCTCATGATTCAGACCGTCGACCAGTACTGGATCCGGCACCTGACCGACCTCGACGAGCTGCGCGAGGGCATCGGCCTGCGGGCCTATGGCCAGCGCGACCCGCTGGTCGCGTATCGCCAGGAAGCCAGCAACACCTACGCCGAGCTGCTCGATCAGATCCGCGAGACGGTCGTGCAGCGCATCTTCAGCGTGCAGATTGCCGCCGCCGCGGCCCCGGCCGCCACCCAGCAGCGTGCCACGCCGGCCCGGACGAGCGCGCCCCTGGGCGGCGGACAGCCCCGGCCGGCGCCATCGCAGCTGCGCGCGTCGGGCGGTAGTTCGGCCGCGGCCGCGCCCAAGCCCGTCGCGAAGGGCGGGGTCAAGGTCGGCCGTAACGACGTGTGTCCCTGGTGCAACTCGGGCAAGAAGGTCAAGCACTGCGACTGCGAAGGCGCGCGAAAGTTCCGCGGCGAGATATAGGAGCCAACCCAACCCGTCTGGAGGCAAAACACTCGCCCCGCGCAAAGCGCGGGGCGAGTGTTTTGCCTCCAGTAACCAAGGCCTGGGTCATCCGCCCAACACCGCCGCCCTTGGATCGTCCACGAGCACGAGCGGCAGGTCAATTCGCCTGCCGCGCCGGGCAGACTCGTAGGTGGCGAAGATCAACTCAGTCGCCTTGAGCGCCCGCGCGCCTGAGGTCTCGGGCTCGCGGCCTTCCTTGAGCGCGTCCAGCGCATCCGCAATGCTCACGGCCACAGTCGCTCCGAAGCCTTCCCATTCGGTGGTCGGCGCATCGACGGGCGTCCAGGCGGATTGGCCCCTACCCCACATCCGCAGCATCGGCTTGAACTGCAACCCGACTTCAATCATCCCGTCGGCGCCGATCAAACGAATCGAAGCCTCAAAGGGGTCGGTCACCCGGGTCAGGGCCAGGCCGGTGACGCCGTTCCTGAAGCCGACCCAGCTCACCGCTTGACGTTCCATCTTCACCCCAAAAACGGTCGGCCCGCCCGGGGCCTCGACCTGGCCCAGAACCCATTCGGCCGGAGTTTCCTCGTTGAAGAAGAAGAGCATGTCGAACCAGTGCGTCCCCCAGTCATAAAGATTCGGGCAGACGGCCTCCATGCGCTGAAGCCTGCCAATGGCGCCATCCCGCAGCAACGCCCGCGCCTTGGTGAATGGCGCGCCAAACCGGCGCTGGTGATTGAAGCCAAGCTGCGTGCCGGCGGCGGCGCACGCCTCGACCATTCGCCTGGCGTCCGCGTAGGTCACGGCCATCGGCTTCTCGCAATACACCGCCCGTGTGCCTGCCTCGGCGGCGGCGATCACCATCTCGGCGTGCAGATGCGGCCACACGCACACGCTGACCATGTCGAGCTTCTCCTCGCGCAGCATCCGGATGTAGTCGATGTACAGCCGATCCGCGCCGTAATCGGCCTGAAAGGCCTCGGCGTTGGCCAGGACAACGTCAGCCAGCGCGACGATGCGGGCACCGGGATAGGCGAGATAGGCCTTGGCGTGAGCGTGGGCGATGCCACCGCCCGTCGCCCCGGGCGTGCCGCGTGGGCGGCCGCAGCCGATGATGCCGATTCTCAGTTCAGTCATGATTTCGGAATATGTCGGCGAGATGACCATCCCCGCGCGAAGCGCGGGGATGGTCATCTCGCCAAAAAGAAACGCCGGTTGGCAAGCGCGCTGTCGAAGGCGCTTGGCTTGCGGGTGGTGTCGGTCTCCACGATCAGCCAGCCCGAGAAGCCGGATGAGGTCAACGCATTCACAAATCCGGCGACATCGACGCCGCCCTCGCCCAGCTCGGTGAAGAGGCCGTTCCGCTCGAAGGTGTCGTAGTCCCAGCCCTCCGCCACGCCGCGCGCGCGCACGCCCAGGTCGATGTCTTTCACATGGGCCGCCAGAATGCGGCCGGCGTGGCGGCGGGCGAAAGCGACCGGATCCGCCCCGGCAAAGGCCAGGTGGCCGGCATCAGGACCCAGAAAGACAAGCGCCGGATCTGTCGCGGCCAGCAGCGCCTCGACTTCCTCCTCGTGTTCGATCGCGCTCCCAGCGTGGTTGTGGAAGCAGGCCCGCACACCCTCGGCGAGCGTCGCCGCGCCAAACGCATTGAGCGCATCCGCAAACCGGGCCAGGTCGTCGGGCTGGATGAGGGCGCCGGCCAGCCCGCCAAGCCGGCCCGCAACCGCCTTGCGGTCGCCGCGCGGGGTGGCATAGTCGCCCACCCACGGGGCGACGAACATCTCGGTCAATCCGAGGGTGGTCGAGAAGGCCGCCCAGCGCCGGGCATCCTCGAGCAACGCGCCGCGCAAGTCGGCGCGCCAGAAACGCCCGCCGTAGTAGCCGGGAGCGTGTTTGAGCGCGACCCGCTCAAAGACGGCCCGGGCGTGAGACGTGTCCCACTCGGGCAGAAACGGCACAGGCGCGCCCGCATAGCCAGCCCGGGCGATTTCGGCCAGGGCACGCTCCGGGCTGAAGTCGGGGAAACGCCGCCAGGTAATCAGGGCGCAGCCAAGTTGAATCGCCATGTTGTGCGATCTACTGCGCCGCCCCCGGCAGCGGCGCGGGCGGATGCAGTGCGAGCCATTCGCGGGCCAGGGCATCCTCACGCGCGACCGCTTCACGCGCGGCGATCTGTTCGGCCACCTGCTTGCTTTGGCCCGCGCCCGTTGCGGCCAGCAGATCACCCAGCCACACCTCAGAGGTGAAAACGCGGGCATGGTCGGGCCCGGTCGTCGAGGTCAGCTTGTAACGCGGAGTGACACTGAAATAGGCCTGACTCCACTCTTGCAAACGGGTTTTGAAGTCGCGGTCGAGATTCTCGCTCAGGATGGCCGGCATGGCGGCCTCGAGCAGGGGCTCCAGAAACAACCGCACCGCATCAGTGCCCTGGTCGAGATACAGCGCTCCGAGCAGGGCCTCAAATGCGTCGGCCAGAATATTCGTCCGTGTCCGCCCGGATTCAGCCTCGCCCTTGCCAAGCCGCAGACGGCTCGGCAGGCCGGCGGCCTCGGCGAAGCGGGCCAAGCTCGTCGCCCGCACCAACGCTGCCCGCACCCGGGTCAGGCGGCCCTCTTCAAACTCCGGGAAGCGCTGAAAAAGCCAGGCGCCAGCCACGAAGTCCAGGACCGCATCCCCTAGAAACTCGAGGCGCTCATTGTCCCCGGGCCCAGCCCCGGCCGACTCGGGGGCCAGCTCGGCATCGTGCTCGTTCGCCCACGAGGCATGCGTGAGCGCCCGGGTAAGCAGGCGCAGATCCTTGAATTCCGGCAGCACAGGCCCTGACTATTCGAAGCGCTTGAAAACGACCACACTGTTGTGGCCGCCAAACCCGAAGGAGTTGTTGATGGCGTAGTTGACCCGGCCCTTGCGCGCCTCGTTTGGCACATAGTCCAGATCGCACAGTGGATCGGGCGTGGTGT
>JADKDT010000018.1 GCA_016714465.1 Candidatus Brachythrix odensensis
CGCCGATTCCCGGCGCAGCCCGATCAACCCGCGATACATCTCCAGGATGTCGGCGTTCCAGCGTCCCGGGTCCCACGGCATGCAGCCCCGCGAGCCGAGATCGGGGTCGTCGCTCAGGCCGACCTCGTCGCCGTAGTAGACCGATGGCACGCCTACATAGGTCATGAGCAACGTGACGGCGAGCTGCAGCAGCCCGGCGTTGCCGCCGAGCAGGCTCAGGATCCGGCCCGTGTCGTGGCTGCCGAGCAAGTTGAACTGCTGCAGCGCGATGGCCCAAGGGATGGCCGCCCGGGTGTGGCGCAAGGTCTGCTCGAGGGCCTCGGTCGGCCACGGCAATGGCGAGCTGATCTCGTCCCGCGACCCAAACGCGCCCTGGCGGAAGCCGCGCAGCCAGTTCCAGACCGGCTTTGCAAAACCGAGATAGTTCATCGTCGCGTCCCAGCGATCGCCCTGCAGGTGCGGGCTGGCGTCGAAGAAGTGCTCGCCCAGCAGATACGCGTCGGGGCGGGCCTCCTTGACCGCGGCCCGGATGCCGTTGGCGATTTCCTGGCCGTTGCGCTGCTCGACGCCCTGGCGGGCGAGCATGTTGGCCACGTCGACCCGCCAGCCATCCGCGCCGAAGGGCGGGCGCAGCCAGCGCCGGAAGATGGCATCGGGCGCCTCGAACATGCGCCGGCGCAACTCGAGGCTGCTGTAGTTGAGCTTGGGCAGCGAGCGCACCCCGAGCCAGGATTCGTACTCGTTGGGGTGCTGGCGGAAGGTGAAGAACCCGGCCTCGGCCGAGTTGGGATCGGCCTGGGCGGCGAGAAACCAGGGATGGCGCGTGCCGCAGTGGTTGGGCACGATGTCGAGCAGATAGCGCATCCCGCGTCGGGTGAGCTCAGTCCGTAAGGCGATCAGGGCGTCGTCCCCGCCCAGGCGCGGGTCGACCTGCTCGTAACTCGCCACGTCGTAGCGGTGATTGCTGTAGGCGTGAAAGACCGGGTTGAGGTAGATCGCGTTAGCGCCCAGGCTGGCGATGTGGTCCAGACCCTGGGCAACCCCGGCCAGGTCGCCGCCGTAGAAGAGCGCATACGGCGGCGCGCCGGCCGGCGGGGGCTCGCCCCAGGCTGGGTGCACCGGCTTCACCCCGCGATATTCGACCGCGTCGAGCAGGCCATCGTTGGCGGGCTGACCATTGGCGAAGCGGTCGGGGAAGATCTGATAGAACACGCTCCCGATCACCCAGGCTGGGAAAGGCGTGTCGGCCAGCCGGCGGAAGTCGGCGTCGTCGGTGGGCATGGCCGCCGTCGCGCCTTCGCCGTTGAGCCACCATACGCCGTCGTCGGCCTCGACGATGAAGCGATAGGTCACGCTCGGCTCGAAGATGGGCAACTCGGCCTCCCACCACGCGCTGACGGTGTCCGTTGCGGCCCGGCGCATCGGGCTAAAGCGCTGCTCACCGTCGGGGAAGCTGCGCAGAAAGGCGCGCCGGACGGGGGCGTCGACGTCGACCCGCAGCCGCAGGGTGACGCGTTCGCCGAGGGCCGGGTGCAGATTCGAGACGAAGCGATCGCTGCCGTCGTGGTGTAGGGAAGAGAGCCAGGCTGGACGCGTGGGGACTGGTTGAGTATCGCGTAAGATTTGGAGCCGCTGGCGGATTAACCTCGCGGGTGGGCGCTTACAGCTCTGTGCAGGCACGACGCTACGGCGCCCACCCGCGAGGTTAATCGCGTCGAGCGCCGGCCTCCGAGCTGCAGCATCTTCATGAATAACGCAGAAAATACATCCCTTCCCCCTCTGCGCCATCGCCTGCTCGACGTCGCCGCGCTCTTCCTCCGCCTCGGCATCACCGGGTTTGGCGGGCCGGCCGCCCACATCGCCATGATGCACGATGAGGTGGTCAAGCGCCGCAAGTGGCTGACCGACCAGGAGTTCCTGGACCTGCTGGGGGCGACAAACCTGATTCCCGGGCCAAACTCGACCGAGATGGCCATCCACATCGGCTTCCTCCGGGCGGGTGGGCCCGGCCTCATCGTCGCGGGCGTGTGCTTCATCCTGCCGGCCATGCTTATCGTCATGGGGTTGGCCTGGGTCTATGCGCAATACGGCGCGACGCCGGCCGCGGGCTGGCTGCTCTATGGTGTCAAGCCTGCCATCATCGCTGTTGTCGCGCTTGCGCTCTGGGATCTGGGCCGCAAAGCCCTCAAGGGATCACTGACCCTCGCGGTCGGGCTGGGCGTCGCGCTGGCCTACTTCCTGAACATCAGCGAGATCGCCTTGCTGCTCGCGGGCGGCCTCATCGTGATGATCGGCCTAAACCTGCGGCGCGCCCGGATCGACCGCGGAGCGGCGGTCCTGTTTCCGTGGACGGCCGCGAATCTCGGTGTGTCGGCAGCCGCTGCCGTAGCGCCGATTAGCCTGGGAGTTCTCTTCCTCACATTCCTCAAGATCGGCTCGGTGTTGTATGGAAGCGGTTACGTGCTCCTGGCCTTTCTGCGTTCCGAATTTGTGGTGGGACTAGGCTGGCTCACGGATCGCCAAATTCTCGACGCCATTGCGATTGGGCAGGTCACTCCGGGACCAGTCTTCACGACCGCCACCTTTATTGGATACGTCCTGGCCGGCGCGCCAGGTGCGCTGCTAGCAACGTTGGGCATCTTCCTGCCGGCCTTTGTCTTTGTCGCGATCAGCAATCCCTTCATCCCGCGCCTGCGCAAGTCGCCCTGGGTGAGCGGCCTTCTGGATGGCGTCAACGCCGCCTCGCTTGGTTTGATGGCCGCCGTGACGGTTCAGCTCGGTCAGGCCTCGCTGGTCGATCCGCTGACTATCGGGATCGGCCTCGCGTCGTTCATCCTGCTGGCGCGTTTCAAGGTTAATGCGACCTGGCTGGTGGCCGGCGGGGCGCTGATCGGGCTGGCGAGCACGCTTTGGCGTTGACATGTCTGGCGCCCTGCCCTAAGATCTGAATCACTCAATTGCGTAGAGGCCATCCTGAAAATGGGGGCGAGATCACAATCCCCGCGCGCAGCGCGGGGATTGTGATCTCGCCGGATGTTTTTTGGATGACTTCTCGTGGCTGTCGGCCACAGATGCGCCGGAAGCCTGCGGAGGTTCCAGTGAACGGACATAATCCACCCTTCAAGAGCGCGCTCGCATATTCAGTCCAGAATGAGGACTATGAAACGGAGCTGGAAGTCATTCGACGAATGGATCGTGCTGCGCCGTTGCGTGTCCTGCTGGTCGCCTCGTCGGGCGAGAACGCGCTGAGCGTGTTGACCCAGGATCGTGTCGGCGAGGTGTGGGCCGTCGATCTCAATCCGGCCCAAATCCATTTGTGCGAGCTCCGCGCGGCCGCGGTTTCCGCTCTTTCACGAGACGACCAACTGCGCTTTCTGGGGTCCGATCCGGACCGGGTCGGGGCTGCGGGGGCCGAAGATCGACTCGCGCTCTTTGACCGCGTTTCCGGCGGACTCCCCGAGGCGTCCCGGTTATTCTGGTCGGCCCGTCGGGACGCAGAAATTGCGTTTGGCGTCCAGCATGTCGGCCGAAATGATGTCTTGATGCACGACATTCAGGACCATCTGCGGGCTGCGGGCTTCGATCCGCTGGGCCGCCCGGTAATTGATGCGGAACTCGGGGCCTGGACCGATGTCTATGCTGCGCTGATGACGCCCGCCTACATCCGCGATATGTTTGGCCTGCCGAGCGAAGCCCTGGCCGCCCGCATCGCCGGGATCTCCCGGATCCTGGGCGAGTGCCACTTCCGCGCGCTGCAGCAACCGCGGCCTGAACGCAACCCGTTCGTGACGACGGTCTTCGCCAACGCCTATGCTTCGGCTGCGGGCGAGGCTGGCCTACCGCTGTATCTTCAGATGCAAGGGCAGGCTGCGCTGCGTCGGCTGGGGTCGGCTCGCGGCTGCGGCTGGTGGCGGGCAACGTTCTCGAGCAGATGCGGCTCCTGGCCAGCGCGTCTGGCCCGTTCGATCTGATCAGCCTCTCGAATATTCCCGATTGGATGACTGACGCCCAGTTTGGCGACGCTGTCGCCGCGGCTCGCGCGTCTCTCACGCCAGGCGGGGCGCTGCTGGCCCGCACGGCGACCGGCAGCCCGATGATTCAGCAGGTGATGGAGCGGGGGTTGCGCTCGGAGACCGGGCTCAACGCCCGCCTGGCCGAAGTGGAACGCGGACCATGGTTCCGCACGATCGCGGCGGGCTTCAATGCCCAGGCCGATTAACCTCGCGGGTAGGCGCAATGGAGCCGTGCCCGCATAGTACTGTCAGCGCCTACCCGCGAGGTTAATCACGCGGAGCGCAACGCCACAACCACATCCGCTACATTTGTCCCGGTCGGGCCGGTCAGGATCAAATCGCCCAGGGCGGCGAAGAACGGGTAGCTGTCATTGCGGGTGAGGGCGGTCCGCGCATCCAGGCCGAGCGCGGCGGCGCGCGCGAGCGTGCTGGCATCCGCCCAGGCCCCGGCGGCGTCAGTGGGCCCGTCGGTGCCATCGGTGCCGAAGCTGGCGATCGTCATCCCGGCGGACGGTCTCTCAGCCATGGCGATCGCCGCCGCCAGGGCCAGCTCCTGATTCCGCCCGCCTTTGCCATTCCCGCGCAGGGTCACGGTCGTCTCGCCGCCGTAAATCAGAGCGGTGCCCGGCGGCACGGCCCGCAAGTCGGCGATGATGCGGGGGGCCACGTCGCGGGCCTCGCCGCTCAGCGCGGTGGTAACGATGCGGGTGGCGTAGCCCTGGGCGGTTGCGGCTGCGGCTGCCGCCGCGCAGGCCTGGGCGTTATTGGCCACCAGCACATTGCGCGCCGCGGGGTCATGGGTGAGCCCGGAGGCGATCACCGAGAGCGAATCGCCGATGACATCCGAGACGACCAACCCGACAACGGCCGCCGGCGCGGCCAGGCGGGCCAATCCGCCGGCCTTCAATCGATCCAGCCGGCCGCGCACCGCGTTCATCTCGGTGATGTCCGCCCCGCTGCGCAACAGCGTGTCGTTGATGGCCCGGGCGATGCTGAGCGAAATGCCCGGGTGCGGGGCGAGCAGCAGGGCTGACGCGCCGCCACTCACGCACACGATCACCAGGCTGCCCGGCGCGAGATCGGTCAGCGCCGCCCGGACGGCCGTGCCGCCGCGCACGCTGTTCTCATCGGGATTGGGGTGGCCGGATTCGATCAGAGCCGCGAAGTCCGGCGCGCGGGCGGCGGCATCCGCCGGCAGATGGCCGTACTTGGTCACGACCACCATTCGGCGCAAACGATCGGCGACCAGCGGTATAACGGCCTGGGCCATTGACCAGGCGGCTTTTCCGGCGGCGATCAGGACCACCGCCGGGCAGGCGCCCAGGTCGTAGCGCGCGCCGTCGCTGAGGATCAGGGTGTCGCCGTCGCGACGGGCATGCTGGCGCACCGCCCGGCCGGGGTCGGCGGCGGTCAGCGCGGCACGCAGGATGGCTTCGAGATCGCTACGCATCTTGGGTTGGGCGTTTTCGCGGGTCGGGCGTGCGGGTGAGGGCGAACATGGCCTGCACGACCGGGCCGATGCACAGCGCAAAGGCGAGCGTGCCCACGCCGACGCTGCCGCCGAGCAGCCAGCCGATCGCCAGCACAACCACTTCGATCAGGGTGCGGGTGAGGCGCAGGCTCCAGCCGGTTCGGCGGGTCAGCCCCATCATCAGCCCATCGCGCGGCCCGGCACCCAGGTTGGCCCCCAGATACAGGGCGGTGGCGAAGCCGATCACCCCGATCCCAAGCGCCATTTCGAGACCCTGAGGCAGGAACGGCGCGCCAGGCGTCAGCGCCTGAAAGACGGCCAGGGGCGGCAGCAGGCGCAACATCTCATTGATGACCACCCCAATGACAATGATGTTCAGAATCGTGCCGATGCCGGGCCGTTCGCGAAGCGGCAGCCACAGCAGCAGAATCGGGACGCCCACCACGATCCCCACGGTCCCGAGCGAGACCCCGGTGATGCGGCTCAGCCCATCATTGAGCACCTCCCACGGACCCAGGCCGAGATCCGAGTGCTTCATCAACGCAATGCCAACACCGAAGGCGACCAGGCCGGCCAGCAGCCGCGCCCAGCGGCGGGCATGGCGGGCAAACTCGGGTTGTATCGTCATGCGCAACTCCAGGCCGGCATCATGCCGCTGGCGAGTTCCAGCGGACCGCCGGCCCGCGGGTCGATGGGGACCACCGTGATCCGGGCGATGTCGTTGCGAATTTCGTTCAAGATGATGGCGTCGCTGTCCGGCGACCAGACCTGATGGCTGTGGGCATACTGATCGAAGAATGGGAGATAACGGCCGATGAAGACGTCCAACGGCCTGAAGGTCTTGAGAAGCCGATTGCGTCCTGTCGCAAGATCGGCCACCCAGAGATTGAGCCACAAGGTGCGGTCAGCGGCGGCCTCGGGCGCGGCGCGCAGGCCGCCCGGATCCGGTTTCGGATTCAGCCCGAGCGCGCGCTGGGCCGTGGCGAGGGCGGTCGCGACCGTCATGAAAGCGATCTTGTTTCCATCCGGCGACCAGAAGAACGCCAGAGCCAACTCGTCGCTGATCTGGCGCGCGCTGCCGTCCAGCTCGAGCAGGCGCAGCGGGCCATACGAAGCGCGGGCAGGTCCGGGCGGGCTGATGTAGGCGAGCTGGTCGCGGGCCGGGCTCCACGCCAGCGCGACGATCCCAAAGTGGGCGACGGTGACGCCTTCATCGAGACGTCGCCCATCGATGACAATCTCCGTTTCTCCGGCCAGGTTGATCCGCGCGTAGGCCCAGTGTTCGCCGCTTGGGGCGATGCCTGGCGACTGGAACAGCCCGGGTTGGTCAAGATTCTCAGACGCGATGCTGGTCCCCGGTTTGAACGGATCCACAAAACCGAGCCGGCCTTCATTGTCACCCGCAAAGCCCTGATGCAGCAGGATGCGGTCGCCTTCCGGCGCCCACTGCCAGAAACAGGGACGTCCGGTAGTGATGAGATGCCCGGTGTGCTCGCCTTCGATTGACACCAGGCGCAGCCCCATGGTCTGTTGGGGCGGCAGGCCGGCCAGGAAAGTCAGATGCCGGCTGTCGGGAGCCCAGTACAAGTAGATCGGCGGGCCACCCCGGCTGTCATACACCGGCGGCGGAAGGGTCGACAGGGCGTCCTCATCCTCAAATACGAAAATACCGGCGCTCGCTCGGCTGCTGCCGATGGCGGCGATGTGCCGGCCGTCGGGCGACCAGGCTGGGAATTGAAAGAAGCGGTCGCGCGACAGCATGCGCTGGTCCGAACCGTCGGGGGCCATCGTAATGACCTGGCCGTCCAGGTTGACATAGGCGATGCGGTTCACCCGGGCTGGGGTCGGGCGTTTGCTCACAGCTTCTTGATCTTCTTGTCGAGTTCGGCCATGCGCGCCTCGATCGAATCCTTGTAGCGGTCGAGGGACTTCGAGAACTCGTCGGTCGCATCCACGAGCTCATTGGCGAGCTGGCTGGCGGTTTTCAAATTCAATGGGTTGCCTGGATCCGCGGGGCGGTCTGTGGCCTGCGCTTCGGCGGGCGCCTCAATCGGCGCGTAGCCGATGAACGCGCCATCTGGTTCGCGGATGAGGCGGCGCGCGCCGAGGATGGCATCCCGATTGAGGGGCCCATAGATGTGCGGGAACAAGGGCGCGGCCGGCATCCCAACTGGCGCCGCGCCGAATTCGGCCTCGGCCTCGGGCGGCAGCGCGGCGGCGACTGTCTCTGGCGATGCGGGCGCCCCCGGCTCTGCGGGCGCCCCCGGCTCTGCGGGGGCCTCCCACTTAACCGGCGCGGTGACGCGCGTTTCATCGATTCCGATGGCCAGGAATTCGCCCGGCTGAGATTTGTAGAAGCGATTGGCCACACCCAGCATCAAGGCGTCGCCAAACGTGCAATGAATAAAACCATCCGCGGCATAGGCTTTCGGCGTGAACGGTTGATCTGGCGGGGCGGCGCGCCAGTCGTCGGTGGTTACGAGGTGAAGGATCATGCTCTATTTCCCGTCGGGATCAAGCATCGCTGGCGTGGTTGCGCCTCTGCGCGCAATGGCAGCCAGCCCGATGCTGATCACATACAGCACCAGCAGCGGCAGCATCACAATCAGCATGTTGACCGGATCGGGCGTGGGGGTGATCAGTGACGCCGAGACCGCGATGACCAGAATCGCGTAGCGCCAATGCCGTATCAGCACCCGGGCCGTGATCACATTCAACTTCGCAAGCAGGAAGATGAAGATCGGCATCTCAAAAGCGACGCCCATCCAGAAAATGACGTTGGTGAAGAATGGCAGGGTTTCATCGATCCGGTATTGCGCCTGAAACACGCTGGGAAGCAGATTCGACAAAAGTCGATGGCGTTTGGCAGAAACAGAAACCAGGAGAAAGCCATGCCCAGGATGAAGAGCAGCGACGCCATCGGCAGGCCAATGAGCAGCCAGCGCCGCTCGCGCGGGAGCAGACCCGGCATGATAAAGGCGATGATCTGATAGAGGATCATCGGCATCGCCAGGGCCGCCCCAATCGTGACCGAGATCATGAAGTAGTTGGTCAGCCCTTCGGTCGGATTGATGACGAAGAATTTTTGGCCGGGGACGCGTTCAGCCACGGCTCGGAGCGCGGGCTCGGCCAGCAAAAAGCCAACCACGGTGCCGACGACGAGCGCCAGCACGGCCCGAAAGAGCCGATCGCGCAACTCGCGCAGATGATCAAGCAGGCTCATCGCCTCTTCTTGCGGTTCTTCGGTGTCCATGGTTTTGGCAGGTGTTGTCATGCTTGCGGGCTCAGCTCTTCCATGGATTGTCGTCGCTCAGGGCGACGCCTGCGGGTGCCGGGGGAGGGGCGATGCTCTTCTCGGACTGCGGAAGGGTGGCAGCCTCTATGGCCGCCGTCGGCGCCACGGCGGTATCGCCAGGCGGCGGGCTCAGTCGCGTATCAGAGGCAGCCGAAGCCGGCTGGCCCGGCTGCGGATCAAACGGCGGAAACGACATGGGCGTTTCGTTCACGGTGGCCATCTGGACCCCCCCGATCGTCGGGGCGGCGGGTGTTGCTGGCAGATCCGTCTTCGACACCTCGGTTGCGGCCAGGCTGATGGGTGGAATCAGGTTGCGCACGTCCGTGATCTCGCGAATCGAATTGATGTCCTTGCGCAAGTCGCGGGTCGCTTCGTCGATTTCTTTGGCGTAAGGTCCCAGCTCTTTCTGAACCTCGGACGAGAGGGCGGTATAGACCTCGCGCATCTTGCGCACACCCCGGCCAAAATTGCGCATCAGCCCGGGCAGACGATCCGGGCCAAACACGAGCAGGGTGAGGATAGCGATAGCAAGGAGCTCCGGCACACCCATCCCGAAAAGAGTTCCGTTCATGGTGAAGCAGGAGTGGGGGTCGTCGGATTGCCGCGATAGGCAATCCGGGCGGTGACCGCGCCCAGCACCCCATGGATGAAGCGAGGTGAAGCGTCCGAGCCGTAAATCTTGGCGAGTTCAACAGCCTCGTTCACAATGACCTTGACCGGCGCGAGTTTGGCCACGAGTTCGTGCACCGCGATGCGCAGGATGTTCCGATCGATGGCGGCCAGATCTGAAATCGGGTGTTCGGGCGCGCACACGCCCAGCAGCGCGTCGATATTCTCGCGGTTGACCGTTACCCCGCTCACGAGCTGCGATGCATAGGCGATGGCATCGGGGCCGGGCGCCAGATTGGCGTTGTCCGCCTCGTCGTCGATCAGTCCGGCATCCGGCCCGGCCGCATCCTCGGACTGCGCATTCTGGGCGATGAGGCGGCCAAGCGCCTCGCCCACAGGATGATGGGCGAGGTCGGATTCGTACAGCGCGATCAGGGCAAGAGTGCGCGCTTCACGCCGTTTGGGATTCGGTGACCCGGTCACGCTGGATTCCGGACATCCTCGAACGTCACATCGACCGCTGTGACGTCCATGCCAACCAGCTCCGCCACCGCGCTGGCGACATCGGTTTGCAGTCTATGGCCAAGTTCGATCAATGAAACATCGGCGGCGGCGACAAGGCGCAGGCGCACATGAGCGCGGCTGTCGCGCACGGCAACCTCAACGCCGCGGAATGCGTCGCGCGACGCGTGCTGCGCGCCGGGCTTGTCGACTAGGGCCAGCACACCGGGCGTGGCCAGGGTCGTTATGCGCGCGACTTCGCGAACAACGTCGGAGGAGATTGTGACCGTGCTATCCATTCGTTCCTATTGCATCACCAGACCGCCGTCCACCGACAGTACCGCGCCGGTGATGTAAGCGGCCAGGTCGCTGGCGAGAAATGATACCGCATGGGCCACCTCTTCCGGCGCGCCAAAGCGCCCAAGCGGGGTGGCCTTGATGGCCATATCCTTCTGCGCGTCGGTGAGCACGTTGGTCAGGGCGGTGGGAATGAACCCGGGCGCGACGCAATTGACCGTGATCCCGCGCGAGCCCACTTCCTTGGCCATCGATTTGGTGAAGCCAATCACACCGGCTTTGGCAGCCGCGTAGTTGGTTTGGCCCGCCCCGCCGGCCAGGCCGACCACCGAGGTGATATTGACAATCCGGCCGGCGCGCTGGCGGATCATCCCCCGCGAGGCTGCCTTGCAGCAATTGAAGACGCTCTTCAGGTCGGTGGCCATGATGTGGTCCCAGTCGTCCTCTTTCATCGACATGAGCAGCGTGTCGCGGGTGGTGCCGGCGTTGTTGACCAGGATGTCAAGCCGGCCATAGGTGTCGACAACGTATTTGACCAGGGCCTGGGAGGCCTCATATTTAGAGACGTCGGCCTGCATCGCCGACGCTTTCCCGCCCGCGGCGGTGATCGCGGCAACGACTTCGTCGGCGGCCGCGGCGCTGGCGTTGTAATTGACGACCACGGTCGCGCCGCGCGCCGCGAGGTCAAGCGCAATGGCGCGGCCGATGCCGCGCGAGGCGCCGGTGACAAGGGCGATCTTGTTTGTCAAATTCATGGGGGTGATTATGGCGTATGCGGGGGCGACTCACCCGTCATCCGCAATTGCGTAACACCTTAACGCCGTTTGCAGGAGAACGGGAGAACGGGAGGGTGGCCTTTTGTTGTCCTCCCGTTCTCTCGTTCTCCTGCAAAGACCCGTGCCGACTGAAGAAGGATGGATGATGTCTAGAGAATTACCCGATCGCCATCGTTTCGGCATCCGGCACGATGCGTTTGGCGAGGTTGGACAGCACGTCCTTGGGGCCGAGTTCGATAAAGCGGGTGACGCCCATGGCAGACATGGCGCGCACGCTGTCGGTCCAGCGCACGGGCGAGGTGAGCTGGGCCTTGAGCTCGGCTCGGATGTCGTCGGGGTGGGTGATCGGGCGCGCGGTCGTGTTGCCGATTACCGGAATGCGGGCGGGCAACATCGGGGTGCGCTCGACGACGGCGGCGAAGGCATCGCTCATCGAGGCCATCAGCGGCGAGTGCGATGCGATGCTGACATTCAGGACCACCACCCGGCGCGCGCCACGCGCCTTGAGCAAGGCGACGGCGGCCTGGACGGCCTCTCTGCCGCCCGAAATTACGAGCTGGCCCGGGCAATTGTCATTGGCCGGGACCACGCCCGGGCTGAGCTGGGCAGAGACCTCTGCGCAGACCGCCTCAACCAGCGACGTTTCGGCGTTCAGCACGGCGGCCATGGCGCCGGGCACGCGCGCGCCGGCCTCCTTCATCAGCCGCCCGCGCTCGCGGGTGAGGGCGACGCCGTCTTCGAAAGTAATGACGCCGGCCGCGCACAACGCGCTGATTTCACCCAGGCTGTGGCCAGCCACAACGGCTGGCGCCTCGAGCTCGCCCGACAACTCAGCCATGTAGAAGGCGGCCAGGCTGTGGGTGAACAGCGCGGGCTGGGTGTTAAGCGTGTCGGCCAGTTCGGCCTCGGGACCGTCCCAGCACAGCCTGCTGAGCGGAAAGCCGAGGACGGCATCGGCGCGATCGAAGGTGCCCCGGAAGATGGGGCGCACGCGGGCCAACTCGGCGCCCATCCCGACGAATTGCGAACCCTGGCCCGGGAAGACATAGGCGGTGGCCATGTGAAAAAAGAAAAGGGTGACGCGCGCGCGTCACCCTTGCGTTCGACTACTTCTTCTCGTCGCTTTCTTCAGCCTCGGGGCGGGCTACGGAAACGACGGCCTTGCCGCGGTATTCGCCGCAGCTCGGGCATACGATGTGGGGCGGCTTCGGCTTTCCGCAGGTCGGGCAGGCCGCCAGGGCGGTCGGCGTGAGGAAGTCGTGCGCGCGGCGGCGATGTGTGCGGCCGGCCGAGAATTTGCGCTTAGGCAGTGGACCCATGACTCGATACTCCTTGCGTGCCCCGGCATTGTGGGCCGGGTGTGTGACATAAAACACGCGCCTCGACGGCGCGCGGCGTTCCGTTGTATTACAGGGTTCGAATTCTACCAAACTATTTGGCGGGCCGGATTGTCGCGCTAAGATGGGGCAGCTATTTGCGCATGGAGGAAAGGATGAACAATACCCCACGTTTGGTGGATGTCTCGTCGCTTGAGCGGGAACTTGACCAACTCAGCGACCTGAACGGATCAGATTCCGAGCATTTTGACGGGTTGCTCGACCTGGTGGAGCGTTTGCGAGACGTACGCGCTCAGGGTCGGGACGCGCCGCCGGCTGATGAGGGCTGGGCGGCCGTCGCGTTTGGCGGCGGCCCCGACCTTGATTTGTAGTGCAGCCGGCTGAATACCGCCAACGTTGTTGTGCGGGCCACCTGGACGGGCGGACAGCTCGTGAGCACCTGGCACGCCGCCGGCGATCGGATGTGGCTGATTCAAATGGGCCCCGACGGCGCATTTCATAAATCCGTCCATACCGGGCCCACCGCCGTGGAAGCCGAACTGATTGCGCCGGGTCTGCCGGCCGAGGTCGAAGCCCTCACCAGCGGGATGCTCGACGATCTGAAAGGGCGGGTGGACGAGGAAACCCGGGCGTTGATCGAAGCTGCCATGCTGGCCCCGCCTGGCCGCAGCCCGAACGGGAAAAACGGCGCGACCTGACAGGTCATGGCAACCCCTGACCTGGTCTAAAAGCCGTCCTAAAAATGTCCTGCGAGATCGCAATCCCCGCGCGAAGCGCGGGGATTGCGATCTCGCAAATCATTTTAGGATGACTTCTAACTTGTCAGGTCCCAGGGGTCGCAAACTTCTTGGTGTCTTTGTGCCTTTGTGGTGAAAAATCGCGGAAGACCTTGTCCGCGCTAAGCGCTGCAATATGCGCAGGCGTGGTCCCGCAACACCCGCCGATGAGGCTCGCCCCGAGGGCGAGCCACTCGCGGGCCGCCGTTGCGTAGGCGGCGGGCGAGACCGCGTCGGTTAACGTCCAGCCGACCTCATCATCGACATGGCCCACATTCGCATAGGCACCTATCCGAAGGCGATCGTCGCCTGCCGCGAGTCGCAGCGCGCGCAAGGCCGAGCTCACCTGGGCGACCGGGATGCAGTTGATCAGCATGGCCTGGGGCTCGAGTGGCAGCACGGCCCGAACCGCCTCGGCCAGCGTCTCGCCGCTGAGCAGCCGGTCGTCGCCACCCAGGGTGAAACTCACCCAGAAGGGCAAGCCCGTCCGCGCGGCGGCCTCGGCCGCGATCGTCGCCTCACGGACCATGTTCATCGTCTCGACCAGGATCAGATCGCAGCCCGCTTCGGCCAGAGCGTTGGCGAGGGCAGTGTGCTCGCGCGCCAGCGCCGCGTCGTCGGGGACCAGATCGGGCGAATAGCAGTCCTCAACCGGCGCCATCGAACCGGCTACCCGGGCCCGTCCGGCCGCGCCCTCGCGCGCGAGCCCGACCGCGACACGAGTGAGGGCGTCGACCTGGCCCGGCAGCCCGGCCCGGGCGAGCGCCCGGGTGTTGGTCCGGAAGGTGTTGGCGGTCAGCACTTCGGCCCCCGCCGCGGCGTAGTCGGCGTGGATGCGCCGAACTATTTCAGGCGCGTCCATCAGGGCCCGGGCCGACCAGAGCGGCAGCCGGGTGTCGCACCCGCGCCGGGTGAGTTCGGTCCCCAGCGCGCCATCGAGCAGGGTGAATGCCGTCATGCCGCCAACTCCGGCGCGCGGAACCCGCGCAAGTTGGGCAGGACCGTTGCGATCAGGACGAGCACCATCCCGGCCAACTGCGGCGGCTCGAGCGTGTCGCCGAGCAGCAGGAAGACGATCAGTGCCGAGATCGGCACTTCCATGACGGTGATCAGCCCGGCGACTTTGCCCGGGATGTAGCGCAAGGCCAGGTTGAACAGCCCGTAGCCGCCCAGGGTCGGGCCGATGCCCAGAAAGGCGATCGTCAGGGCGGTGGCCGGGCTGTCGATGGCCAGCAACGCGGCCGGCGCCGCGATCAGCGTAATCACCAGCAGCGCGACCGACCCGAATGTCATCATGTAGCCAAGCGAGACCAGTGGGCTGATTGACTTCATAAAGCGCTGGTTGTAGAGCACATACACGGTGTGAGTGAGGCCGAGCCGATGCCGATCAATGTGCCCACCCAGCTCACCCGCCATATCTCGGGATCGTAAGCGCGCACGACCAGAAACAAACCCGCAAAAGACAGGACCAGCGCGACCGCGTGGATCGGAGTGATGGGTTCCTTGAAGGCAATCCGCGCCCCTATCGTCACAAACGCGTTGTAGGTGTAGACGAGCACGACTGCGACGGCGGCGCCATTGAGAAGCACCGAATAGACCCACAACGCGTGATACAGCCCGATCGAGATGGCGCCGGCGATCATCATCCCCTTCATGCTCGAGCGGTCGATCCGCAGGGCGGCCGGGCGGATCAGCCCAATTCCGGCCATCAGGGCCACGGCGATGACAACGTCGCGCCAGAAGGCGATGGTGAGGCTGGGCACGTTCTGCCTTTGCAGAAAACTAATCCCGGGCGCCGTTCCGGCCCAGACCGCGGCAGCCAGGAAACTGATCAGGTAGCCGGAGAGCGCCCGGCGTTGAGGAGGATGGTTCATGAAAAGTCCCGAATTGTAGAATGTCCCGATGCGTGATTTCTACCGGGCAGTATTGGCGTTTGTGTTGGTCGTGTGCGTCATGCCGGCCAGCCCCTCCGCCGCGGCCGGTCGCATTGCGCCGGAGTATCCGCTGCTCAAGCTTTCACCCGCGCTTGCGAAAGCGCTGGATGCTGCGGCGCCGGATGAGCAATTGCCCATTCTGGTGCGCTTTGGCGCGAAGGCCGATCTGCCGCTTGCTCTGGCCGGCGCTGAGAGCGCCAGCCGCGCCGTGCGAGGCGCCCGGGTGGTCGCCGTGTTGCGGGCCGTCGCCGATGCCGCGCAGGCCGCGCCGCGGGTTGCCCTGGCCAAGGCAGAATCCGAAGGCCGGGTGAGCCGGCAGCGCTGGTTCTGGATTTCAAACGCTGTCGCACTGCGCGCCACGCCTGGCGCCATCGCCGAGCTCGCTGCCCGTCCCGATGTGCGATCGGTCGCCCTCGATGAAGCGCGGCAGTACCTGAGCGACGCGCCCACGCCTGCCGCCGACGCGATTGCGTCGATGATGGCCCGGGCCGCCGTAATCGGCGCGAATGCCGTTTTTGATCCCCCGGGCGCGGCTGGCGCGACCTGGGGCATCTCCAAAATCCGGGCGGATCTGGTCCGGCGGGGTCTTGGTGTGGACGGCACTGGCGTCGTGGTCGCCAATATCGACAGCGGTGTGGAGTGGACCCATCCCCGCTGATGGCCCGCTACCGGGGCTATGGGAATGGTCTGGTCTTCGATCACCTGCGCAACTGGATCGACACCACCGATGACGGCGCCATTTATCCGTTTGACGGACACGGCCACGGCACCCACACCATGGGCACGATGGTCGGTGGCGAAGGGATCGGGGTCGCACCCGGCGCACGCTGGATGGCCGCCCGCGGGCTCAACAGCGCCGGGGTCGGCTATGACACCTGGCTGATCGCCGCAATGGAGTTCATCCTTGCGCCCGGCGGAGACGCTGGTAATGCGCCCGACATCGTGAACAACTCGTGGGGCAGCAGCGACGGCGCCTCGGCGGTTTTTGGCGAGGAGATTGCCGCCCTGCAGAGCGCCGGGATCCTCGTCATCTTCTCTGCTGGAAACAGCGGACCCGGGGCCGGAACTGTTGGATCCCCTGGCAGCAATCCGGGCGTGCCCGCGATCGGGGCCAGCGACGAAGACGATGACATCGCCTACTTCTCCAGCCGCGGGCCGTCGGTGTGGGATGAAACAAAACCGTTGGTCAGCGCGCCTGGGGTGGGTGTGCTTTCGGCGACGCCGGGAGGGGTCTACAGGAAATACAACGGCACATCGATGGCGGCCCCCCATGTTGCTGGCGCCGCAGCGCTCTTGCTCAGCGCGAATCCCGGTCTCGGCGGCGCTGCCGCGCTTGAAGTACTGACCCGCACCGCGATTCCGCTGTCCACAACACTGCCCAACAATGACTCGGGCTGGGGGCGGATCGATGCATTTGCCGCGGCGCTGACGGTGATGGATACCGGGCTGCTCAGCGGGACCGTCGTCGACGGGGGTGTCCCGATCAGCGGCGCGCTGGTTTCCGCTCACGGTGACACCGGCGGCGGATTGGTCGCATCTTCGATCTCGACGGACGCTTCGGGGCGCTTCTATCTGCCTGGGCCGGCCGGCATCTATACGATCTCGGTCAGCGCATTTGGTTTTTCCTCATCCGAGAGCGGGCCGCGCTTGCTGCTGACGAGCAAGAGTGTGATTGTCGATTTCGATCTGGCGCCGGACGCGTCCGGGATGGCCCGTGGTTCAGTGGTCAATGCAGTCAGCGGCGCGTACATCACCGCGACTGTGCGCGCGCTGGACACGCCCCGCGGCAGTCCGTCGAATCTTGGCTGCGCGCCTTGCCGATACGGTTTGGATTTGCCGGCTGGCGTCTACACGTTGGAGGCGCGCGCACTGGGCTACTTTGTCCAGACCCGCACCGTCACCATCGCCGACGGCGGTTTGAGCGACGCCGACTTCGCGCTGACGCCGACGCTGCGCCTGGCGCTGGTCGACGGCGGCGCCTTTTACTATGGCAGCGCCATCGGCCAATATCGCGAGGCGCTCAGCGCGCTCGGTCACACCTGGGACGAAATCGTCGTCAAGCAAGTCCCGCGTGACACACCGACCGTCACCCGCCTGCTCGGCTATGACGCCGTGGTCTGGTCTGCACCCTTCGATTCGCCCGGCATCATCGGCGCGGGCCCGGCCTTGTCGAGCTATCTCGGGACAGGGCGGCGTTTGATCTTGTCGGGTCAGGATATCGGCTATTACGATAGCGGGTGGTTTGGAATTGTGCCCTACTTCCGGCTGCTGAATGTGGTCTGGGAAGGCGATGATGCAGGCACACAGCATATTTTGGGTGAGACTGGAACCGCTTGGGCCGGATCCGTTTACACCATCGCCGGCGGCACAGGCGCGAACAATCAGTTCACCCCAGACCAATTCCGCGTTTCGGACGGCGACTTTTCAAAGGTGCTCGGCCGCTATGAGGCCCCCGCCTTAAGCAATTCCGACGCGGCCGGGGTGTTCACCGGACAATGCCTGAACTATCGCCTGGCGTATTTTGGGTTCGGCCTCGAAGCCATCGCCACTGCGGCGGGCCGGGCCGAAGCGCTTGGCCGGAGCCTGGACCTGCTGGCCGCGCCCAGCCCAACGCTCGGCGTCGGTTTGGCCGCGCAGGATTCGTTGCCGACAGTCGATGCGGTGGATATGCCTGGCGCCGTGATTACGCGGCCTTTTCGTGTGCGCCACACGGGCGAGGCGGGCATCACCCAGACGTTCCGCCTTACGATCTCGGAGAATCTCTGGCCGACCGAGTTGTCGACAAACACTGTCCGGCTGGCTCCGTGTCAAACCGCGATTGTGACCGCCACAATGCGCATCCCTTTGACGGTTACCGGCCGGGCGGCCGATCTATCGCGGATCACCGCCATGGCCGACGATGCCCCAACCACAACGGCGACCCTGGACTATCTGACCCATACGCCGGCTGGCGTGCTGCTGATTGATGATGACCGTTGGTATGACCGCGAGGTCGCCTATATGGACGCGCTGCGCGCCGCAGGAATCGATTTTGACCTGTGGAGCACACTTTGGCGCCGATCAGTCACCGCCCAAACGCCGGTGCCCCGGCCTTCCGCCCAAATGCTGGCGCGCTATCAGATGGTCATGTGGTTCAACGGATATGACTGGTTTGACCCCATTACGCCGGGCGAGGAGCAGACGATGGCCGCCTATCTCGATGGCGGCGGGCGGCTGTTCTATTCCAGCCAGGCGGCGTTGTACTACACCGGCGTCGATGATTTCAGCCAGCGTTATCTTGGCGTGGCGGGCGTCCTTTTCGACGACACGATCTCGCGGACAGTCGCCGAGCCCGGCAATCCCGTCGGGCTGCGCGCGTTCTCGGCGGATCGCTGCTGCCGTGGCCGGCCGGCTACAACTGGAACCTGAGCAGCGCGCTTGTGCCGATGTCCGCCACCCACGTGATCGCGCGCGGTCAGAGTGGACAGCCGGCCGCGCTGGCTCGCGAGGGCCGGGCCAGTCCGGCTGTCGCCCCGTGGCGGACGATCTTCATGCCCTATCCTTTCGAGGCCTACACGCCGACCGTCCGGCTGACCCTGATCGAGCAGATTGCGGGTTGGTTAAGCCCGCTGGGCGCATCGAACCTGGCGGGCGGCCGGGAGGTCGTCGGAGCCGGCGATGAAGCCGCGATGACGCTCACCCTGCGGGCCGATGACGTCTTCGTGCCCGCGGGAACGCTGACCCGAACAGTGCAGGTGTCGGTGGCTTTCGAAGGCGGGCTGGCCGCCCTGACAACCACCCTTGCCGGCGCCGGCGCCGCATTTGGCGGGGCATGGACGGGCGAGATCGGGGCCGGGGACATCATCTCGTTTCCATTTGCGGTTCAGGCGCCAGGCATGCCGGACCCTGGCGCGCCAATGACAGTGACCGCCCACATCGCGCTGCCCGATCTCGGCCTGCGCTTCACTCGAAAATGGCCGCTCCGCATGGCCACTCCGGAGTTGTCGGTGACCCTTGACCTTGCTCCGGAAAGGCCACGCCCAGGCGAGTCGATCACGTGGACGGTCCGGGTGCTCAACCTTGGCGTGCTGACGGCGTCCGGATCGATGACGACGGCTGTCCCGTTCGGGTTGAAACTGATCACGAGCACATTGGCGCTGGACGGCCCAGGGACGCTGACCGCCGGTCCGCCCGGGGCCAACGCCCCCCGGGTGGCGTGGCGGGGCGCACTCGGGCCAGGAGAATCCGCCACCGTCACGGTTGCGTCGCGGATCGACTTCTGGGTGCGTGACTTGAGCGGAAACGTTGTGCCCTGGCTGGCCTCTGCCCGCGCAGATGATGGTTTGGGCGGGTGGTGGGGGGCGGCGACCTGGCTCTGGCCCGCGCCGAGGCTTTACTTTCTGCCTTGGGTTGGGCGGACTTAGGCCGCAAGAGCAGGCTTCTGCGCGATTACCGAAGGCGCTTCGACAGCCAGGTGTGCGCAGGATGCTCGACCAGCTCATACAGCAGGATGCTGGCCCCCACCGCAATGACATAGATGATGGGCACGCTGTAGAGGGGATGGATGGGCAGACTGACCAGACCGCTCCAGATCCGCTGCACTGGAATGCTCAGGTGAACAAGATACAGGGCGTAAGAGGTCTTGCCCAGGTAGTCCATCAGCGGCAGGCTGAGAAAGCGTGCGATCACGGTATTGGGTGGGGCGCTCGCCAGCCCGAGCATGAGCGCGGCGCCGCCCGTCGCCGAGAGGAAACGCAATACGGCGTACAAGCCGATTTGGCCAGCTCCAAATGCCACGTTTTGAGCGAACATGAAGAGCACGGCTGCGGCGGTCCCGCCGAGGACCAGCGCGCGAGCGCGTGGAACGACACGGGTGCGGAAGCGCAGAAGCAGGATCGCGCCGACCATCCCGCTCGCAAATTCGGGGATGCGGGCGAAGAGGCTGGCGTTATAGAACAGGTCAAGCGGCATCCCGGACAGCCACGGACCGAGGGCCTCTCTGGCCGGCCCGACTGGCAGCAGCACGGTCAAGGCAAATATGCCGGCGCTGACCAGCGCGATGATCGCCCCTGCCCCAACGACGATGGCAATCCCCCCGCGTCCGCTGTCAAGCCAGCGGCCCAGGCGTGGCGCAATGAGGTAGAAAATTTCCTCGATTGTGAGCGACCAGCCAACCGGGATGCCCAGCGCAAATATCGAGAACGACAGGGCCTGGCCCATGCCATACAGTCCGATCCAGGTGAGCGGGTTGGCATAGTCCTTGCTCCCTTCGAGCAGTGCTGGCACGATCGCGCCAAAGGTCAGGGTAAAGGCGTAGACGGGGTAGATCCGGATCAGGCGCCGAAGCCAGTAATTGCGAAACCGGACTGTGCCGCGGGCAAAACTGTCGCGATAGCGCAACGTAATGAGGAAACCCGACAACGCGAAAAAGATCGACACGCCGGTCTGGCCGTTCCCAAACAGCCAGGACAGCGCGGGCAGATCCGCAGCGCGAAGCGCTTTCGCCGCCAGAAGGTAATGAAACAGCACTACGATGCCCGAGGCGACCGCCCGAATGCCGGTGAGCGAGGAAACATACGCGTCGGTCCGCGCCTCCGGGACGGCAAGCAGGGCGGGGTTCGCGGGGAGCGCGGGGGGAGAGGTTGAGACACTCATCGCGAGTCACAGGTGGCCCGGAAGTCTACCGGCACGACCCAGGCATCACCCGGCAGCGGCGCGCCTCCGGCCAAATCGCCCGAAGCCGATTTCCAACGGGCACCCGTCTTCCAATCGTAAATCCCCAGGCGAACCGCGCTGGCTGGAATGCGTTTTGGCTCAAAGAGGTTCAGGTCTTCAAAGGCGACGCCGATGGGGAGATCCGCCAGCTCGGCGAGACCGCCCATCAGCGGCGCGTCGTTGCCGGCCAACTGCGCGTCGGAATCGGCCCGGGCCAGGGCATGCCGAAAAAGCTTGCCGGTGGCGGCCGGTGAGATCGCATCCACCCGAAACGCCGTGCGCACCCAAAGCGCGCCGGCCGGGTCGAGACAGGCCGACGCGTCCAGCAGGGTCACCACGCCCTGGGAGGATTCGAAGCGAGCCAGCGCTGGGCGGGCAGGCTCGACCCTGCGCCACACCACAGCCGCATCCTCGTCCGCCTTTGCGCCATAGGGCGAAAGGACCAGGGCGTCGGCGCCCAGCGCTTCGGTCAGTACCTGGCTCCTTTCCATCACGATCGCGCCATCATAGTGGGCGATCAACCCGCCCAGCGCGTAGTGGCGGGTCAGAATCAGGTCGGGGGTGCGGGCCACGCGCAGGGTCAAATTGCTGGAGCCTGGCGCGCGGGCCAGCGGCTCCGTTGGCAGCAGCCAGTCGCCATATGCCGGACCCGCGGGATCCGTGTTTGGCACGGCAAGCCAGGTCGGAGAGTTGAGAAGCATAACGGTTGAGGCTTTTTCGCGACCCTGCGCTATGCCGAGAGCGCTCCGAACAGGCGCCAGGGCGAGCGTGGCGCCGCGCAACCAGCCAGCCGAAGCCAGCGCGCCGCTGAGGGCCAGAGCTGGGACGGCCAGGGCCGCCAGGGCGTGGGCGGGGCGGGACAGGCGGCCCAATCGGTGGATGCGGACCGCGTCGATGCCGAGAGTGGCCGCCAGGGCGAAAGCCATCCACGTGCCGGCCGAGCCGGCCAGCGCGCGCAGCTCGGGTGGACCAACGAATATTCCCAACCCAAACCAGAGCAGGCCGGCGAAGGCGATGCCGCCGCCCGCGACCCGGCGCCGGCGTCGGATCAGGGATGCCCCCGCGAAAAACATCGCGGCGGATAGTTGCAACCCAAGGGCGGGCATCCAGCTCACGACCCGATAGGCCACCGGCGAGGCCAGCAGCACGGCCAGGGCGGCTGCCTGGCGCCAGCGGCCGCGGAGGGACTGAGCGATGAGCAGGGCGACGATGAGGTGAGCGCCGATGCGGATCAGGCGCATCATCACGGGCGCGTCGCTGGACATGAGCCCGGGAAAGAGCATTCCATCAGGCGCCAGCGTCAGCGCTGGCAGCGTGGCGGCGCCCGAGACCCAGGCAAGGTCGGACGCCGAAAACGGCAACCACAGCGCCTGAGCGCACGCGATAAATCCGAGCAAAACCAGGGCCAGATGGGCGGTGGAAGGCCCGAAATCCCGCGCGCCACGGGCAGATGCTGGCGTGGCGGGGTCGCGGGCGGGCGAAGTCATGCGGCGATAATAACAGCGACAGCAGGTTCCTTCGCTGACAATCGTGCCCCATGCCAGACGCTGTGCCATCCGATGTTGCCCCCCCTCTCTCGCTCGCGCGCGGGCTACGCGCAATAGCGCCCTGGCTCGGGGCTGGATCGATCGGTCTTGCGGCCGCCCAACCCCTTTTCGCGGGCTTGCTTCCGCGCGGGGCCGATATTCTGCTCCACTACTATCGGATTGCGGCGCTCGTGGAGATGCTTGGGCAGGGGTTTCTATATTCGCGCTGGTTTCCGTTTCTGGCCGGCGGATATGGTTATCCCATCCTGCTGTATTACGCGCCGCTTGCCCACTACCTGGGTGCGGGCTTTCATGCGCTTGGGGCCGGGATTGGGCCCGCGACACTGCTGGTCTTTGGCTGACCTTGTTCCTGGCCGCGACCGGGACCTTCGCCTGGGCGCGCGAGCGGTTGGGCGACTCCGGCGGGCTCGGGGCCGCAGCCGCGTATGCGTTTGCGCCGTACGTGCTGCTCGACGTCATGGCCCGCAGCGCCCTGGCCGAGGTGCTGGCCCTGGCGATCGTCCCCTGGGTGTTTTGGGCGCTGACCCGTTTGCAACGCGAGGGCCGGCCCATCCATGGCCTGTTGGCCGCCCTGAGCTATGCCGGGCTGGCCCTGAGCCACAACATCACCGCCCTGGTGTTCTCGCCGCTCCTGGCCGTGTGGGCGCTCCTGCTGGCGGTTCAGGCGGGACGCGGTCGCTGGCTGCGCGACACCTCTCGGGCCGCGGCCGTGCTGGCCCTCGGGCTGGGGCTCTCGGCCTTCTTCTGGCTGCCGGCCTTCCTTGAACGCGACCTCAGTCAGCTTGACCAGGCGCTGTCGGCCGCCTACGACTTTCACACCGCCTTTCTGCCCCTTGCGGGGCTGATCGCGCTGCCGGTCCGCTTCGACTTCCGCCTGGTCAACGACACCGCCCCGCTGGGCCTCAGCGCGCTGAGCGCGCTGCTGGGCATGCTTGGGTGGGCAGGTCTCGTTGGACGGGCTGTCCGTGAGCGTGGCCAGCGGTCGAGCATGCTGGTCTGGGCGGGCTTTCTCGGCGCGGGAACGCTCGTGGGCGCGCTGATGACGCTGGACATCTCGACACCCCTGTGGGAGGCGATCCCGCTCCTGCGTTTTGTGCTGTATCCCTCGCGCTTTCTGGGCATGACCAGCCTGTTTCTGGCGCTGCTGGCCGGGGCTGGGATGTCCGTCCTGGCGGGTCTTGGCGCAGGGCTGCTCGAGCGCCTGCGTGGGTCGCCCCAGGTGGGTGAGGCCGTCGTCACCGCGCTGCTGATCGGCGCCACGATGGCCTACGGCTTTGGCTGGCAATACGCGCGCCGGTTTCCGGCGGATCCGCCGGCCGCGATCGCCGACATCGCCGCCGCCGAGCGGCGCCTGGGCATTGTCGGCACAACGTCCATTGGCGAGTATCTTCCGCGGGATGCGGCCGTTTTCCCGCCGGTGGATTCCCCAAGTCTGGCGTTGCGCGCCATGGCCCCGATCAGCCCTGCTCTGGCTGCCAGCAGCCGGGTTGAGATCGCCAGCCCGCTTCGATATGAGGCGGTGCTTACGACGCCGGCGGCGATGCCGATTGTGTTCAGCCAGTTCTACTTCCGGGCTGGATCGCCGCAATCGACGGCAAAGCGGCTCCAATCACCCCGAGCAAACCTGAAGGGTTGATTCAGATCGTTCTGCCGGAAGGTGTCCATCGTCTGAGGGTGATCTTCGGCTCGACCCCCATTCGGGACCTGGCGGATGGCATCACGTTGGCCAGCCTTGTGATCGGCGGAGTGATCTTCGTGATTGTTGCGATCCGGCGCCGCGACCGGCGCGCGACAGCGGGGCCGGAATGGACCGGCACCTGGCTCCTGGGCGGGCTGGTTGTCGTGCTGAGCATAGGTCTCAGCGCCTACAAGTCCAGCGCATTGGACACATCGACCAATGCCCTGCGTGGCACCCGCCTGGCTGGCCCGGCGGTGGCCGGCGCCCAGCCCGTCAACGCCAACTTCAATCGGGCCCTCGAGTTAATCGCGGCAGACCGTCCGCGCGTCGCGCCGGGACGCGAGGTCGTGCGCGTCGATCTGTTCTGGCGCGCCCTCCAGCCTCAACCGGATCGGGACTACGCCGTGTTCACCGATCTGGTCGACACCAACGGGATGACCATCGCCCGCCTTGACACGCCCCACCCGGATGGGGTGTATCCCACCTCGCGCTGGACGCCGGAAGAGTACACCCGCGACACCCGGACGTTCCCGCTTATGCCGCTCACTCCGCCCGGTGACTATGTGCTGCGGGCTGGGCTGTATCCAAAGGGCGTGCCGCAGCAACGTGTGCCGATCCTCGACGCCGACGGGCAAAGCAAGGGGGTGAGCTTCGAGGCCTCGCTGGCCCGAGTGATGACGGTGACCTTGGGCAGGCCGGCCGCGAGCGTGGCCGCCGCCGATATTCGGCCCGGGCGCAGGCTGACCGCGGCGTTGTCGGCGGCGGTCGAAATCATCGGCATCGATGGCGAACTTGCCCGCGCGCAGCCGGGTCAGAGCCTGGTCGTCCCGCTGTATTGGCGGGCGAATCAAACCCCGGGCGTGGATGCGCGAGTCTGTTTCGATCTGCTGGGTCCCCCCGGCCGGGTGGATCTGGGCTGCCAGGCCCCGACCCCCGGCTTCCCGCTCACCCAATGGCAGGCCGGCGACGTCTGGCGGGCCTCGGCCAGTCTTCGGATTCCGGTGGCTGCCACGGGCGGGACCTATGTCCTGCGGGCGCGCCTGGGCGAGGGTGTGCCTCAACCGTTGTTCGATCTCATCCTCAGCGCGCGGGCGCATGGGTTGGAACTGCCAGCGGGCTTTGCGCCGATAACCGCGCCGAGGGTTCTGGGCGGTTTCGCCGAGGCGGCCGGCTTGCGCCTATCCGAGCCGATTCAGGCGGGCAAGTCCATCACGGTCAGCGTGCTGTGGCGCGCGGCCAGCGAGGCCGGCCGGAATTTCAAGGCCTTCGTTCAGCTCTGGGACGCGACTGGCGAGCGGCGGGCCGGTCACGATGGCGACCCGTGCGCGGGCGCCTGTCCGACCGAGGGCTGGCTACCCGGCGAGTATCTCCAGGACGAACACTCGGTGCTCTTGCCCGATGGTCTCCCGCCGGGCGAGTATCGCCTGATCGCCGGGCTGGCCGGACGGATAACCAGCGCGCTTGCGCGCCGCGGATGGAACGGATGTCGTCGAGCTTGGCTTGATCCATATATCACGCTGAGCTTCGCAACAGCATCCAGGCGGGAAGTGTGATTCTCACAAACCTCCGCACCATTACCCTTGACAATAGAACGCATGTTCGACTACAATTAGAACAAGGGTTCTAAAGGGCGCAGCAGGCAAGCGCGTGTCGCGGGCTTCCGGCGCCAGGAGAGGCGTTATGGCGCGATTGGCGCATGGTTCGCAAAATGAAGGCCGGCAGCGGGTGCTGGACTTCATCACGATGTACATCAACGACAACAGCGTGCCGCCCACGATCCGTGAGATTCAGGCTGGGGCGAAGATCAGTTCCACCTCGATGGTGAGCTATTACCTCAAGGATCTCGAGAAGGCCAACATGCTCGACCGCTACAAGCGGCGCTCGCGGGGCGTGGTCATCAACGATCCAGGCCGGGTCGTCGCCCGCGATATGGTGAGCGTGCCGCTGGTTGGGGTCATCACCTGTGGCGCCGGGCCGGTGCCGACCCCGGATGCGGACGCATTGCGCAGCGCCGATGATCGGATCCAAATCGCGCGCAGCCTGGTCAAGGACACCGACGATTTGTTCGCCCTGATCGCGAGCGGCGATTCGATGATCGACGCGCTCATCCATGACGGTGACATCATCATCATGAAGAAGGAAACCGACGTCAAAAATGGCGAACTGGCGGCGGTATTCCTGACTGAGAAGAATGAAAGCACCTTGAAGCGCGTTTACAAGGAAGGCAAGCGCCTCAAGCTCAAGCCCGAGAACCCGACCCTCAAGCCCTTCTACGTCGATGCCCGGTTTGCCCAGATCCAGGGCCGGGTCATGTGCGTCATCCGCCGGGCCTGATCGAGCGTCAGAATTTGATCCGCCGATTCCGCCGATTCACGCCGATCTTCTTTTCTAGGATGCAATGCCAACCCGAATCTGCGTAAATCGGCGGAATCTGCGGATATATTTCCCAGCCTGAGCGAGAATAGACCATCCTGTGCGCGGATGAGGTCACATGCAAGATCGCTTTGGATATGCGCCGGTTCGCGATGGCGAATTGTTATACGAAGTCGCGGGCGAGGGCCCGGGCCTTGTCTTTGTCCACGCCGGGGTCGCCCATCTCGGGATGTGGGACGAGCAATGGCCGGCCTTCACCTCTCGGTTTCGTTGTCTGCGCTATGACACCCGCGGCTTTGGCGGCTCGCGCACCCAGGCAGTCGCGTTCAGCAATCGGCAGGACCTGCTCGATGTGATGGACTTCGCCGGGATCGAGCGGGCGGCCGTGATCGGTTGTTCGCGCGGGGCGCAGATCGCGCTGGATACGGTCATCGACTACCCCGATCGCTTCACCGCCCTGGTGGCGGTGTGCGGGGGGGTGAGCGGGTTCGACGCGTACACCGGCGCGGATGTGCCGGAAGCCGAAATGGCGCTCTTTGACGCCATTGAGAAGGTCGATGGGCTCAAGGAACCGGCCGCTGTGCGCCGGTTGTGGGAGCTCGAGACCCAACTCTGGTGCGACGGCCCGGGCCAGCCCGAGACGCGCCTGCCAGCCGCGATGCGGGCACGCATGATGGCTCTGAACTGGGTCAACCTCACCCGCCAGGACAACCAGGCCCGCGGCCTGCCCATGTCGCCCGAGGCGGCCCTGCGCCTGTGGGATGTGCGGGTGCCCGTGCTGGCCATCTCGGGCCGCTACGACACCATCGGCAGCCAGCGTTCGATGGCGTATCTGGCCCAGCAGGCGCCCGAGGGTCGGCTGGAAGAAATGGATACGGCGCACTTGCCCAGCATTGAGCAGCCTGATCAGTTCAATGCGCTGGTGCTGCGCTTTCTCGAAGAGGCCAGCGCCGGCGGCTGACGAGGCTATCCGCCTGCGCTCCCAGTCGCGCATCTGCCTGGGGCGCGGTCATCTTGCCCAATGGCATTAAGTTAAGCGGCGAACCTGAGGCCGCTATCGACGGCCGTCCCCAACGGGGCCGGCCGTCTCGCGACGAAGGCTGCGCCCAGCGTCGCTGGAATCGCAGGAATTGCCATTGGGCGCCCGCGCGCGCTCATCGTCTATAGCGTCAATCGGCCTGTATCCTATGTCCATGACCCAATCTGATACTGGTTTGGCCCGGGCCATCGCATTTGTTGAGCAATCTGGAACGCCACTCGAGCGGGCCGAGCTGGCCTATCTCCTGCGCGGGACGCCGTTGCCGAACGACGCGCGCAGCGCGCTCCTGGCTGGTCAACGTGAGGATGGCGGATGGCCATCGCCTTGGGTTGACCCGAGCGTTAAGTCCTACTCCGGCATCGGCGCAACCTGCCATCAGCTGGCGAGGGCCTGGGCCTGCGGCATTCCAATGGACACCCCTGAGATTCGGTCTGCCCTGGGGTTCCTGGTCGCGCGCCAATATGAGCACGGCGCGTTCGAAGAGGACATCACTGTTGCCGCTCTTGCGCCAGATTGGCTGAAACCCGGCAATCCACTGGCTCGCGCATATCTCACCGCAAATGCCGGCTTCTGGCTGGCCATTTTGGGCGGGCATGCCGGGGCAGCGCGAGCCGAGGGTGCCCTGGCGCGCGAAGCGGCCGGCGAGGCCTATGCCCAGACCCGCTGGCTGCGGGCCGCCTTGCGCTGGCGGCTGCTCGGGCGGGAGACCCGAGAGCATGATCTCGACACGTTGGGCGATTCCCTGCCGGGTTTTTACGCCGAGGATCTGGCCTGGATGTTGCAGACGCTGATGGCGGCTGGCCTGCCCGCGTTCAGCAGTCTGGCCGAGGCGGGTGTCGCGCGGCTGATGGGGTTACGCGGCGTTTCCGGTGCCTGGGAACGGGACGGGGCACCCTCAGTCCGGCTGACCCTCGATGCCCTGTGTGCGTTGCGCGCCTGCGGTCTGCCGCTCCCGGGCCAGGGTGGTTGCCGGGTTGAGCGCGTCCACAGTGAGGAGGTTTCGGCGCTGATCCCCGATTTGGCTCGTCTACTGCTCGACGCCGTCGATGGCGGCGCGTCGGTAGGCTTTCTGCCGCCCCTGAGCCGGGCGGAGGCGCTGGAGTACGCCCGAGGTGTGGCCACCGCAGTCGCCGCCGGTGGGCGCGTGCTGCTGGTCGCGCGGATGGACGGCCGCGTCATCGGTACGGGCCAGTTGGACCTGGCCCAGCGCGCGAATGGCCGGCATCGGGCCGAGGTCGCCAAGGTGATGACTTTGGGCGCCTGGCGCGGGCGCGGGGTGGGGCGCAGCCTGATGCTGGCGCTTGAGGATGAGGCCCGTCGCCTTGGGCGCAGCACCTTGGTCCTCGATACGCGTCGGGGCGATTCGTCTGAGGCGCTGTATCAGTCGTTGGGCTGGGTCAAGGCGGGCGTGGTGCCGCGCTACGCCCGCAGCGCGAGCGGGGACTTGCACGATACGGTGTTCTACTACAAAATCGTGTGAGATTATGCCGATGGCGATATGCCCGGCGAAGCCGGGCATATCGCCATCGGCGTTCATTCCGTAGCGGCCAGCTGGCCAGTAGGTGGAGTCATGTCGATCATCAAGGGAATCAACAACGTGTCGCTGCACATCGTGAATTGGGACGAGGCCAAGCGTTTCTACTCGGAGACGCTCGGGCTCGGCGTGCCGTCTTTCTGCGCCGACGAGTTTGGCTGGTGCGAATTCGGGGCCGAAGGCGAGACCCATCTCGCGCTCAACCGTTGGAACGACCCGACCCCGCCCTCGCGCGAAGGCGGCGGCACCGTCGTCCTCACCGTCGAGGACTGCCCTGCCGCCGTCGCGGCGCTGCGCGCGAAGGGCGTGCGCTGCGAGGATCCCATTGGCATCCCGGGCATGGTCACCTATGCCAATTTCTGGGATTCGGATGGCAACCGCCTGCAGCTTGCTGGACCGGCGCCAGCTTAAGGGTTTTGTTTGGTCAGGATTGATGAGGGCGGGGCACGCGCCGCGGCGCGTGCCCCGCCCTTTTTTGGGCTAGGATAGCCCCATGAGCAACGCCCAAGCGCGGGCCCAGGCGGTGATCGACGACCTCACCGGACGGGGCATAGAGCGCGGTCTTCAGGTCGCCGCCTACCTGGATGGTGAACTCGTCGTTGACGCGTGGTCCGGGCTCGCCGACCCCGAAACCGGCCGCGGGGTCAACGGCGACACCCTTTTTGTCACCTTCTCATGCACAAAGGGCGTGACTGCGACCGTTGTGCATTTGCTTGCCGAACGCGGCCAGCTCGACTACGACGAGTCCATCGCCCGCTATTGGCCTGAATTTGCCTCGGGCCCGGCCGCCGCGGTCAAGGCCACAATTACGGTGCGTCAGGCGCTGTGCCACACCGCCGGATTGCCGCATCTGCCGCCCGGGATCACCCGGGATGGGCTCCTTGATGGCAGCCGCATGCGTAACTGGATCGAGCAGGCTGAGCCGCTGTGGGCGCCGGGCGCCATAACGGGCTACCACGCCGTGACGTTTGGCAATATTCTTGGCGAGATCATCCGCCGCATCGACGGCCGCACAGTCGGCCGGATCGTGGCCGAAGAAATCGCCCGGCCCCTGGGCGTCTCGGATTCGCTCTTTATCGGAGCGCGGCGGGATGTATTCCGGCGTATCGCCCGGCACGAGAGCGCGCCGCCCAATCCCGAACTGCCAATGCCGCCGCTTGACGCGCTGATCTTCAAGGCCATCCCGCCGCAGCTCCAGCCCATGTTTATCGGGGCTAACGACCCGAATGCCTGGGTGACCGAGTTGCCGGCCTCGGGCGGGCTGATGAGCGCCCGGGCGTTGGCCCGGATATGCGGCCCTGATCGGCGCGCCCGTGGACGGTGGGGCGCGTCTCCTGCCTGGTATCCGTATCGCGGTGGCCACCCAGGTCCAGACCGCTGAGGTCGACGCGGCGCTTGGCACGCCCACGCCCAAGCTGCTGGGCTGGTTTGGCGGCTATCCCGGTTCTGGCATGAGCGTCAGCCCAACCGCGTTTGGCCATCCGGGCGCGGGAGGCAATACCGGCTTTGCTGATCCGGACAGCGGCTTCGCTCTGGCGGTTACGAAGAATCGGCTGGTCTCGCCGACCCGGCCCGAGCTGGGGTCAGCCCGCATCATCGAGCGCGAGATACGGGACGCGCTGGGCCTGCGCTAACTCGCGCGCGTGCGCGATTTTCAGAAACGACATCCCCGGCAAAGCCGGGGGATGTCGTTTCTGGAAAAAGGTGCCGTTGCCGCCGCACCAGCGGACTACAATACTCCCCACGCGGTTTCCACCGCGCGAAAAGGTTCCCCTGCTCCCGCGGGCTCGTCTCCGCACCCGCGCTATCGCGGGCGTGGCCCGACAAGTCGGCGTGAAAACCCGCCATGATGCGACCTGAAATCCTCACCCCTCCCCCGGGCCCAAAGGCCCGCGCGTTGATCGAGCGCGACCGCAAGCTCAGCTCCACATCCAATTCGCATCCGATCCCGCTTGTGCCGGAATCGGGCGAGGGGGTCTGGTTACGTGATGTTGATGGCAACACCTACCTGGACATGATGGCAGGCATCGCCGTCAATACGACCGGGCACGCCCACCCGGCCATTGTGGCGGCCGTCACCGAGCAGAGCAAAAAGCTCATGCATACCTGCTCGACGCTCTTTCCGCATGAGCCGCTCCCGACCCTGGCCGAGCGCCTGGTGAACAAACTGGGCGGCGGGTATCGCTGTTTCTTCGGCAACTCGGGCACGGAAGGCATCGAGGCAGCACTAAAGCTCGCCCGTTATCACACCCATCGCCCGTATTTCATGGCCTTTACCGGCTCATTCCACGGGCGGAGCGTCGGCGCGCTTTCGCTTACGGCCTCGTCGACAAAATACCGCAAGGGCTTCGGGCCGATGGCCTATCCGGTCACCCATGTGCCGTATCCGAACATGTACCGGCCGGTCTTTGGCGCGAGCGCGGAAACGGTTGGCGACGCGGTTCTCGAGCACATCCGCCATCTCTTCCGGACCAGCCTGCCGCCCGAGGATGTGGCCGCCATCGTCTTCGAGCCCGTGCAGGGCGAGGGCGGATACATCGTCCCGCCGCGCGGCTTTCTCAAAGGCCTGCAGTCGCTGATGGCCGAATATGGCATCCTCGTCATCGCCGACGAGGTTCAGACTGGCGTTGGGCGGACCGGCAAATTCTTCGCCTTCGAGCATGAGGCGATGGAGACGCCCGACATCGTCATCCTGGCCAAGGGCCTGGCGTCGGGCTACCCCATCAGCGCCACACTGTTCAAGGAAAAACTCAACACCTGGCCGGTCGGCGCGCACGGCACAACGTTTGGTGGCAATCCAGTCTCGGCCGCTGCCGCCATGGTCACCCTCGATCTCGTCGAGGCCGGGCTGATGTCGAACGCGGGCGCTACCGGGGGCTATCTGATCGAGCGCATGAAGGAAGTCGCGGCGGAGTTTCCACGCTTGGGCGACGTGCGCGGCCGGGGGATGATGATCGGGCTCGAGTTCATCGCTGACCCGAAGACGAAGCGCGAGGATGAGGCCCTGCGCGATCAGGTGATGAAGGCGTGCTTCGAGCAGGGCGTGCTCACCCTTTCGGCCGGGCCGAACGCCCTGCGCCTGGCCCCGCCGCTGATCCTCACCCGCGACCAGGCCGACATCGCGGTCCGCACTCTTGCAAATGTGATCGGCACGGCGACCGCCTGAAACGTCTCAGTAGAGATATCCATCAAAAGCGACACCCCCCCGGCGAAGCCGGGGGGGTGTCGCTTTTGAGAACATCTCTACTTTGCCGAGGGAACGAGCGCGCGGAGCAAGGGCTCGCGCCATTCGCCGTATCCTGGCGACCAGGCACCAAAGCCGGAGGCGAACTCCCAGTAGGCCCAGCTGAAGCCGCGCTGCTCGGCCTCGCGCGCAACGGCCGCCGTCCAGCGCGCGCGGGCTTCCATCTCGGCCTTGTTGTAGGCCCCAAATTCACCCATGAAGATGGGACGCTTGTTCTGAGTTCCCCAGGCCACGGCCAGGTCAAAGTCAGCCCGCACCGCCGCCAAATCCGCGGGCGTGCCCTCCCAGGCGGTGTCGTTCCAATCCGACGCGCCTTCGACCCACTCCGCGCCCTGGTGGGTGAAATGGAAGGGGTTGTAGTAGTGAAATGTGCCGATGAGATAGCGGTCATCGGCGGGCAGATCGAGCGTTGCCAGGGTCGTAACGTTGTTCCAGTTCACTCCGCCCACCACGACCGCCCGGGTGGGGTTGCCCGTCCGGATCTCCTTTAACGGCAGCAGCAGCGTCTCATTCCACAACGCCGCAGTTTGGGCCGTGTTGGGCTCGTTCAGGATTTCGAAGACCACGTCTTCGGGCCGATTCTTGAAATGGCTCGCGATTTGGCGCCACAGGCCAACCAGGCGCGCCCGATGCTCGAGCGGCGCCTTGTCCATTTCCTCGAAGTGATGGATGTTGACGACCACCGCCAGGCCGGCCTTGAGCGCCTGGTCGACGACCGCGTCGATGCGGGCCATGAATTCGGGATCGATGGTGTAGGGCGCATTCAGCTCTGCGTGGGCCGACCACTTGATGGGGAGGCGGACCGAGTCAAAACCGGCTTTGCGGATGAGCGGGAAGTAGTAGTCCTGGATCATCACCCCCCACGCCCCTTCGCGCGGCCCCTCGAGAGCGTTGCCGATATTCATTCCGCGCCCGAGACGCCTGTTCGTCTCGAAAACATCCCGGGCAGCCGGGCGGGCAAGGGTTGGGGTGGGTGGCGGGACAATCGCGGTGGGGGTGGATATGGGGGTTGGCGGAAGGACGGGCACCGCAGCGCACGCGCACAGGGCGAGTGCCAGACACGGGAAAATTAGGTTTCGCATGGCGGTTATGTCAGGAATTCTCAAGGCCAAGCTCGATCAGAATCTGGCCGCGCTGAACGGTCTCGCCTTTCGCGCAGCCAATCCGGTTGACGATGCCGTCCGCCGGCGCCACCAGCCGGTATTCCATTTTCATCGCCTCGAGGACGACCAGGGTGGCGCCCCGCGCTACGCGCGCGCCCAGCGTGGCCGGCACGTCCACGACCAGCCCGGGCATGGGCGAAACGATCTGCGAGGCGCGGGCGGGTGGGTGGGCGGGCAGCGGCGCGGTGTTGCGGGCGGTGGGCGCGCGGGTTGACGCGGCGCGCGGCGCGGCGGCGCCGATGCGATACCCATCCGCGATCTGCCACGGGTTTCGGATCGCTGCCGTTGGGTCGGCTGTGATCGTTTGAGTGGCCCCTGCAGCCGGTTCGCCCCCAAAGTGCCGATCGATGAAATCGGTCGTGGTCTCGCCCGCGGCGAAGGCCGGGTGGGTGATGACTTCGCGCAGAAAGGCCAGGTTCGTGACGAGGCCTTCGATCACGAAGTTGTCGAGCGCGAAGGTCATCTTCTCAATCGCCGCGGCCCGGGTGGGGGCATGGACGATGAGCTTGGCCAGCAGCGCGTCATACCGCAGGCCGATCTCATCGCCGCGCGCCACGCCCGAGTCCACCCGGATCCCCTCGCCCTCCGGCTCGCGATAAGCGGCGATGACGCCGGTCGCGGGCAGGAAACCGTTTGCGGCATCCTCGGCGCACACCCGGCACTCGATGGCGTGCCCGTGGCTTGGCGCGCCTTCGAGGAGCGCTTCGGGCAGCGGCTCGCCGGCGGCGATCGCAAGCTGCAACGCGACCAGATCAACCCCCGTCGTCAGCTCCGTGATCGGATGCTCCACTTGCAGGCGGGTGTTCATCTCGAGAAAGTAGAAAGCGCCGCCTGGGTCGACGATGAACTCGACCGTGCCCGCGTTGACGTAGCCGACCGCGCGCGCGGCGGCTACGGCCGAGGCCGCCATCTGAGCGCGCAGCGCAGGCGTCAGAAACGGCGAGGGCGTCTCCTCGACGACCTTTTGATGCCGGCGCTGGATCGAGCACTCGCGCTCATTGAGGTGGATGACCTGGCCGAAGCCATCGCCGAAAATCTGGAATTCGATGTGGCGCGGGCGCGCGATGCAGCGCTCGAGATAGACCGTGTCATCGCCAAAGGCCGCCAGAGCCTCACGCCGCGCGGCGCCGAGCAGCGCTTCAAAATCGTCGCCGTTTTGGGCGAGGCGCATGCCCTTGCCGCCGCCGCCGGCCGCGGCCTTAATCAGCACGGGAAAGCCGATGTCCAGGGCTGCGGCTTGGAATACGGCGTTGGACGTATCGTGGGCGGGGTGAAACCCCGGCACGACCGGCACGCCCGCGGCCCGCATGAGATCCCGGGCGGCGGTCTTGCGGCCCATCTTGCCCAGGGCGTCCGCGCCCGGGCCGATGAAGGTGAAACCAGCCCGAGTCACCGCCTCGGCGAAAACGGCATTCTCGGCCAGAAAACCGTAGCCTGGGTGGATGGCCTGGGCGTGGGCTTTGCGAGCTGCCAGCACGATCGCGGCGATGTTGAGATATGAATCGCGGGCGGGCGCCGGCCCGATGTTGTAAGCGGCGTCGGCAAGGCGCACATGCAACGCGTTCGCGTCGGCATCGGAATACACCGCGATCGCGCGGATGCCCTGAGCCTGGCACGTCCGAATGACGCGGCAGGCGATCTCCCCTCGATTGGCAATCAGGACGCTGGTAAACATACGTTGGCCCGCGGCAAGTATATCGGCCCCGCGCATGCGTTATAACCGGTAGCATGTCGTTTCGCGCCCGCGCTCCGATCTTCCGACTTGCCGGTCTCGGCTTGCTTGCCTCCGCCGCCATCGCCCTGGGCGTGTCACGCGCGCCGCAGGAGCCTGTCCCCGCGGCCCCGGGGCTGGTCGCCGAAGCGACGACCACGCGAATCGGGCTTCGGCTCATCACTGTCCCGCTCCAGACGCCCGATGATGCCAGCCGGCTGATTGCCCTTGGATTTGATGTGCAGGAACACATTGAGGACGGCGCAGCCCAGGTGCTGGGCGACGACGCCACCGCGCAAGCGCTTGCGGCCGCGGGCTTTCGCTACACGCAGGATGATGACGCGGCCGGCCGGCTTCGTTCGGCCAGTTACTTCGCAGGCTATCGCACTGTCGCCGAGCACGAGGCCCACCTGCGTGATGTCGTCGCCCGCTATCCGAAGCTCGCTCAGGCCGTTGACTTCGGGAGCTCCTGGAAACGCGTGCAGGACTCAAAAACGGGATACATTTTAAGAGCGTTATGCATCACCCGCCGCCAGCGCGGTGACTGCGCCCTCGATCCCAGGGCCCCCAAGCCGCGCTTCTTGATCATCGCCGCCGTGCACGCCCGCGAACTCTCCACCAGCGAAATCGCCTGGCGCTGGATTGATGCGCTGCTCGAGGGAGATGGTATCGACCCGGAGATCACTCGCCTGCTCGACACGACTGAAATGTGGGTGATCCCGGTCGCGAATCCCGACGGGCGCGCCATCGTTGAGCAGGGCGGGGATCGGCCGTTGATGCAGCGCAAGAACGCGAATAACAGCGCCGGCGCCGGGGTGTGCGCGACGACACCGACGGCTGGGAACCAGAACGGGGTCGATCTCAACCGCAACGCCAACTTTTTGTGGGCTGCTCCAGGCTCATCCGGGCATCCCTGTTCGCAGTTCTATCACGGCGCGGCCGCAGCTTCGGAGCCCGAGGAGCAGGCTCTCGAGAAGCTGATGACGGCGCTCTACGCTGATCGCAAGGGCCCCGCCCTGACCGATCCCGCACTGATCACAACGACCGGCGCGATGCTCACCCTGCACGCGTACGGCAACTCAATCATGATTCCTTGGGGGTTCACCGAGTGCCGGATGAAGGCCTGCCCCGAGAGCTGCGCGCGCCCAACGATGTCGCCTTGCGAGCCTTTGCGTTCCGGATGGCGGGCTTCAATTCCTATCTCGTCGGACAAAGCGCGGAAGTCCTGTATGCCTCCAGTGGCACAACCGACGACTGGCTGTATGGGCAACTCGGCGTGCCGGCGTTTACCGTTGAGCTCGGGCCGTATCGCGGCGTGTGCGGCGGGTTTTCGCCGGCCTATGCCTGCGTCGATACCGTGCTTTGGCCGCAGAATCGGGATGCCTTGATCTACGCGGCCAAACTTGCCACCCAGCCCTACTCGCTGACCCTCGGCCCGCGAGTGACGATTTCTGGCGCGCTGACCCTAACCGTGACCGCCGGGGCGTCGTTCACGGCCACGGTCATCGCCGACGACGATGCCTTCGGCGCCGCGCCGGGCAGCCACGGCCGGCCGGCCGTCCAGAATATTGCCCAGGTTGAAGCGACCATCGACGCGCCACCAGGACCCGGCGCACGTCAGTTGGCGATGCTGCCGGCCGACGGCGCCTACAATGCCCCGCGTGAGACCGCCCGGGGGGTGGTCAACACACGTGGTTGGGCGCGCGGGCGGCACACGGTATATGTCAGAGCCCGCGACGCGGATGGCATTTGGGGTCCGCTGAGCGTAATGTGGGTAACCATACGCTAGACAGAACCCCCGAAACAATATGCCCGGCGAAGCCGGGCATATTGTTTCGGAGAATCTACATTCGGAAGATGCCGTAGTCGGTCGGACCGCCGGGCGCGCCGGCGCAAACGGCCAGGGCCAGACTCAACACTCGCCGCGTGTCGGCCGGATCGAGGATGCCGTCGTCCCACAGCCGCGAGGTCGCATAGTAAGGATTCCCCTCGCGTTCGTATTTGGCCAGGATTGGCGCGCGGAAGGCGTCCTGCTCAGCCTGCGTCATCGGCGGCAGACCGCGCCGGGCGTTCTGGTCCAGCTTGACCGTGAGCAGCACATTGGCGGCCTGGTCGCCGCCCATCACACTGATCCGGGCATTGGGCCAGGTCCACAAGAAACGCGGCTGATAGGCCCGCCCGCACATGCCATAGTTGCCGGCCCCGAACGACCCGCCGATGATGACGGTGAGCTTGGGCACCTGGGCGTTGGCGACCGCATTGACGAGCTTCGCCCCGTCCTTGGCGATCCCGCCGGTCTCGGCCTCGCGCCCGACCATGAACCCGGTGATGTTCTGCAGGAATAGCAACGGGATGCCGCGGGCAGCGCACAACTGAACAAAGTGGGCACCCTTGAGCGCGCTGTCGCTGAATAGCACGCCGTTGTTGGCCAGAATCCCGACCAGATAGCCGTGAATGCGGGCGAAGCCGCATACAAGGGTGACGCCATAGCGGGCTTTGAACTCGCGAAAGCGGCTGCCGTCGACCAGGCGCGTGATGACCTCACGCGCATCGTAGGCGACCCGATATGAGTCGGGCAGCACACCATAGAGCTCTTCGGGGTCATGCAGGGGCGGCTCAGGGTCGATCTGGTCGAGGCCGGCAGCCGGAGACTGGCCAAGGGTCTCGACGATGCCGCGCACAAGCGCCAACGCATGCGTATCATCTTCGGCCAGGTGATCGGCCACGCCGGACAAGCGGGTATGGGAGTCTGCGCCGCCGAGGTCCTCCGCGCTGACATCCTCGCCGGTCGCCGCTTTCACCAGCGGCGGACCGCCCAGGAAAATCGTGCCCGTTCCTCGCACGATGATGGTCTCGTCGCTCATCGCCGGAACGTACGCGCCGCCGGCTGTGCAACTCCCCATGACTGCCGCGATCTGCGGGATGCCGCGCGCGCTGAGGGTGGCCTGGTTGTAGAAGATCCGCCCGAAGTCGTCGGCATCCGGGAAAACCTCATCCTGCATCGGCAAAAACGCGCCGCCGCTGTCGACGAGATAGATGCAGGGCAGCCGATTCTCGAGCGCGATCTGCTGCGCGCGCAAGTGCTTTTTGACCGTGATCGGGTAGTAGGTCCCGCCTTTGACCGTCGCGTCGTTGGCGACGATGACGCATTGCCGCCCATGGATTGGGCCGATCCCGGTGACGATCCCAGCCCCGGGCGCATCGTCATCGTAGAGATCGTTTGCGGCCAGGGGCGAGAGCTCGAGAAAGGGCGCCTGCGGATCAATCAGCCCGTCGATACGATCGCGGACAAAGCGCTTGCCCTGCTCGGCGTGGCGCTGGCGGGCGGCCTCGTCGCCTCCGCGCTGAGCGGCGACCAGCCGTTCGCGCAGGGCCCGGGCCAACCCGCGGTGGTGGGCGGCGTTGGCTTTGAATTGTCCGGAGCCGGTGTCGATTTTGGATTCGAAGATGTCCATGAATTGTCGAGGATTATCGACAGAAACTGCCGGATCGCCCGCCACCGGCTCCGCCACGGAGGGCGATCCGGCAGGAAACACCGAGCTTGACAAGACAGCGTTTGAATCTTAGCATCAACCAAACGATCGTTTGATTGCTCGGAGGCGACACCAGCGGCGGAGCCGCTGGTGTCGCCTCCGGAGGGATGTATTCGTTACCCACCATGAGAGAAGCCGTCATCGTCGAAGCCGTCCGCACGCCCATCGGAAAACGGAACGGGCGCTTGAGCCAGTGGCACCCGATTGATTTGCTCGCCCATGCGTTGGCCGAGCTCGTCCGCCGGGCTGGAATTGATCCGGCCATGGTCGATGATGTCATCGCCGGCTGCTACAGCCAGATCGGCGAGCAAAGCATGAACATCGGCCGGAACGCCGCGCTGGCGGCGGGCTTCCCCGAGAGCGTGCCTGGGACCACCGTCGACCGCCAGTGCGGGAGCAGCCAGCAAGCGATCCATTTCGCCGCCCAGGGGGTGATGAGCGGAGCCTATGACGTCGTCGTCGCCTGCGGGGTTGAGAGCATGAGCCGGGTAGCGATGGGGTCCAGCACGGTGGGCCCCGGGCAGCCGGTCAGCCCGCGCCTGGTTGCGCGCTACACGGGCGGGCTCATCGGTCAGGGCCTGAGCGCCGAGGCCGTCGCCACAAAGTGGTCGCTGACCCGGCCCGAGGTCGACGCCTTCAGCCTCAAGAGTCACCAACGGGCGGCTCGCGCCACCGACGCAGGGCACTTTGCGCATGAAATTGTGCCCGTGCCGGTCGGTCCGGATGGCGCGCAGGTGACGGTCGATGAGGGCATCCGCCGCGATACCAGCCTCGAGAAGCTGGCCAGCCTCAAAACGCCCTTTCAGTCGGATGGGCTGATAACCGCCGGCAACGCCTCGCAGATCAGCGACGGCGCGGCCGCCGTGATGATCATGGCCCGCGACGTCGCCGAGCGGCTGGGTCTGCGCCCGCGCGCGCGCTTCACCGCCTTCGCCGTGTGCGGGGATGACCCCATCCTGATGCTGACCGCCCCGATCCCGGCCACCCGCCGTGTCCTGAGCAAGGCCGGCCTGGCGCTACAGGACATCGATCGGATCGAAATCAACGAGGCCTTTGCCAGTGTGGTGCTGGCCTGGCAGCGTGAGCTCGGCGCTGACCTGGACCGGGTCAACGTCAACGGTGGCGCAATCGCGCTCGGCCATCCACTCGGCTGCTCTGGCGCGCGGCTGATGACAACCTTGCTACACGAACTCGAGCGCTGCGGCGGGCGCTACGGCCTGCAAACCATGTGCGAATATGGCGGCATGGCCAATGCCACGCTGATTGAACGGATCTAGTATTCATCGAAGACTCCGGGCGAGATCACCCTCCCCGCGCGAAGCGCGGGGAGGGTGATCTCGCCAGATGTCTTGGGTGGCCTCCAGGCAAACGAACAAAGGACACACCATGAAAATTGAGAACAACGCCTTCATCGTCACGGGCGGTGGCTCGGGCCTGGGCGCGGCGACCGCCCGGATGATCGTCGGTGCCGGCGGTTATGCCGTCCTGGCCGAGGTCAATCCCGCCGCGGCCGGGGCTGTCGTCGCCGAGCTGGGCGATCGGGCGCTCTTCGTCCGGACCGATGTCACCGACGAGGCGAGTGCCGAGGCCTGCATCAAGGCGGCATTGGGGATGCCTGGCCCATTCCGCGGGCTGGTCAATTGCGCCGGGATCGCCATCGCCGAGCTCGCCTTGCGTAAGGGCATGCCGCACAGCCTGGCCAGCTATTCGCGGGTCATTGCGGTGAACCTGATTGGGACCTTCAACATGATCCGCCTCGCCGCGGCGGCCATGGCCAGCCAGGCGCCAGAGCCAGCGGGCGAGCGGGGGGTGATTGTGAGCACAGCTTCGGTCGCCGCCTTTGACGGCCAGATCGGCCAGGCGGCATATGCGGCCTCCAAGGGCGGGGTGGCGGCCATGACCCTGCCGCTGGCCCGCGAGTATGCCCGTTACGGCATTCGGGTGCTCGCGATTGCACCGGGGGTTTTCCGCACCCCGATGCTGGCCGGACTGCCCGAGCCCGCCCAACTCTCCCTCGCCCAGCAAGTGCCGTTCCCCCAGCGTCTGGGCGACCCGGCCGAATACGCGGCCCTTGTCCGGCACATGTTCGAGAACGGCTACCTCAATGGCGAGGTCGTGCGGCTGGATGGCGCGATTCGCATGGCTCCCAGATAAGTTCCGGAATCGACATGCCCCAGCTCCGCCGGGGCATGTCGATTCCGGAACTCAACTAAATGGTTGCCCACACGGTCTGCCACGGCGCGAGGCCGAGCGAGGGGCCATGCACGTTGAAGCGCACACCGGTGACCTGATCACGAATTGCATTTCGTGTGCCCAGCAGGGCCCGCCAATCTGGACTGACCAGGCGTTCGTCGCCGGTCAGATTGGTAATGCAGACGACTCGACCACGCTGGACGCTCATGGGCGTGCCATCTCCGCCGGCGCGTCGCGGATGACGAGCAGCACGCCCGGCCCCGCATCCGGAATCTGACTGGCGCCGCCCGCGGCAAACCCGGGCAAACCTGCCCTCGCGCGCAAGAGCCGCTCGACCGCAGCGCCCACCCGGGTCTGGCTTGATGGGCCTTCATCCTCATCGATTGCCCAACGGTTTACGTCAATTTCGTCGGGGTCGCCATGCAGGCCGCCGACCAGGCTGAGGGGGAGCACGGGCACACCGGGCAATGAAAGAAGGCAACCAGCCAGGGCCGCACAGGCGCGTTCGGCCTCCCGTCCGCCAAGTCCGCTGCGCCAGGCTGACGCGGCTGCGGAATCGATGACGAGCCAGGCGCTTGTGCGGTCAGTTTGTCCGCGGGCCCAGTCGCCAATCACGCGCGCATCGGCGCCGCTGAGCGCGGCTGGAATCGGCGCCACGTTGACGCGCCCGGGCGGCTCGACCAGCGCCATGTGCCGCGCGACGGACGCGCGTTCCTCCGGCGTGGCATCGGTCAGCCACAGTCCCGCAACGCGCCCCGTCAGCCGCGCGACGGCGAACCGGGCCAGCGCCTCCGGCCCGCCGCGCAGGCGCGCGGTACGGGCGAGGACATCCGTCACAGCCGGATTTCGGCGCCTTCGCGCTGGCTCCGATACACCGCGTCCAGGAGGGTGATGACTTGCAGCGACTGCTCGGCTGGGACCGGCGATGGCGCGCCGTCCAGAATCGCCTTGGCAAAGTCGAGGCACTCCTGGGCATGCGGCTTTCGCTCCTGGCGCGCAATCTGGAGGGTCGACTTGTAGTGTTGCATCGTTTCGTTGTTCGAGGATAGAATCTCGTTGGCCGGCCAGGCCGCCCCGGCCCGCTCGCCATACAGCCACATCCGCATGTCCTCGGCCGAGCCGGCCGCAACATCATGGTGGAGCATCCAGCTCACTTCCAGGATCAGGGTCGCGCCATTATCAAAGCGCACGAAGGCGGTGGCCAGTTCCTCGACATCGATCTCGGCCGGGATGCGTGGATTCTCGCCCCAGGCTGTAAACGCGCCCGGCTGGCGGGCCAGGACGGTTCGGGTCGAGCCGCTGACGGACACGGGCTTCGGATGCCCCATCATCCACAACGTCAAATCAAGGATATGCACCCCAATGTCGACCGTGACCCCGCCGCCCGAAAGCGCCTGCTGAATGAAGCCGGGCCGGGTGGGCAGAAAATTGCGTCGCAGCATCCAGCTTCGGGCATGATAGATCGGGCCAAGCGCGCCGGCGTCGATTTCTGCTTTGAGCGCTCGGGCATGGCCGGTGAAGCGAAAGTGCTGGGCGGTCATCAGCATCTTGCCGCTCGCGTCGCGGGCGGCGATCATCTGGCGGATCTCGTCGGGCGTGGGGGCGAGCGGTTTCTCGCACAGCACGTGCTTGCCGGCCCTGAGCGCGGCGATGGCAATCGGGGCGTGGGCGCGGTTCGGCACGCAAATGTCGACGGCGTCAATGCTCTTGTCCGCCAGGATATCGTCCAGGTTTGTCGCCAGGCGGGTGACGCCGTACTTCTCGCCCCAGCCCTGCAGGGTGGGGGTGTGGGCGTCGTAGCCGGCGACGACCTGGGCATAGGGCGAATCGATCCACCCGGGCATGTGGGCGTGGACGATCCCGCCCGTTCCGATCACGGCGATATTGAGCTTGGGGTTGTTCATTGTGTCACTTATTGGCGTTGGGCCAAACATCAGTCTGGCATGCGGTTTCGCGAAGAAGGAGACCCCCTTCTTCTTCCCCTTTCTTCTGTCAGGAAAAGTATGCAGTCAGGCGTGTTACGCTGCGGCGTACATCATCTCCATCACCGTGTCGCGCTCGGCGCACTCGGCGGCGGAAACGAAATTCTGAGTGGAGGCGCTGCCCTGCAGCCAGTCAAGGAAGAGGTCGAAGCCCGCAGGCTGCGCGAGCGGCAGCGCCGTCCACGCCGCAGTACCGGTGGCGCCGGTAATATGCTGGCTCCTGAAGAACAGTTCCTTGTTGATGACAACGGCATGCCCGGCCGTGCCGCTGATCTCGGTCGTGACCGGGTTGGCCAGATCGACCCAGCCCGCGCCCAGGGTCGCCGCTACGCCGCTCTCGAAGTGAAGCAGGCCTTCACCGTATTCGTCGATGTCACCGAAGCGGCCGGTGGCGGACCCCAATACGGCGGCTGCCGACTCGACCGGCCCCAGCCACCACAACAGCAGATCGAGGGCGTGCGCGCCCAGATCGCCAAAGGCGCCGACCCCGGCCTGGCCCCGATCGGCCATCCAGCGCCAGTCGGTGTCGAAGTAGCCGGCGAACAGGCCGGCGTGGCAATTGCTCTGGCGCACCCGGGTGATCCGGCCAAAGCTGCCGTCCTGGATACGGGCCTTGAGAAACGTGTTGACTGGCGCGCCGCGCATGAAGAAGCCGGTCTGGAAAGGGATACCCGCGGCGGCGATCGCCTGAGCCATCCCGGTCGAGTCCGCGCCATCCATGCCAAGGGGTTTCTCAACAAAGACGGGCTTGCCCGCGGCCGCGACGGCGCTCACCAGGGGAGTATGCAAAACGGTCTCGGAGCACACAATCACGGCGTCCACGGACGGATCGTTCAGCGCTTCAGCCGGGTCGGCGATGGACTGGGCGCCCATCTCGGCCGCCCATTTGGCGCGCCGGTCGGGGATGTGATCCCAGACGTGGCTGATGGCGAGGCCCTCACGCTCGCGAAAGCGTTTCATGAAGCCGGGGACGTGGATGTGCGAGGCGCCAAGCAGGGCGATGGATTTCATGGGGCCAAGGATAACGCGTGGCTGCGCCAGGTTTTCACCACAAAGACACAAAGGCACAAAGGAAATACTGGCTTCTTGGTGTCTTTGTGCCTTTGTGGTGAAAAGCTGAGGTAGTCAAGCATTGCGCCTGGGGAAGAGTGGATTCAGCGCCGTCCCCGCTTGGACGGCCGCGCCGCTTCCTGCAGTGGCTCGACCCGCACCGCGCAGGCCTTGTACTCGGGAATCTTGGCCCGCGGGTCGACGTCATCGAGGGTGAGCAGGTTGGCCGCCGCCTCGACAAAATGAAACGGGATGAAGACGACACCAGCAATGGTCTTGTCGGTCACTTTTGCGCGCAGGGTGATCGTGCCGCGCCGGGAGGACACTCGGACGGGCTGCCCATCCGCCACGCCGGTTGTCGCGGCATCTACCGGGTTGAGCTCCATTAGCGCCTCGGGAAACAACTCATCCAGGCGGCTGTTTCGGGTGATTGAGCCGCCATGCCAATGCTCGAGCACCCGTCCGGTAGTCAGGATTAGTGGGTAGGTCTCGTCCGTTGGCTCGACCGCCGGGATGTACTCGAGCGGCCGGAATAGTCCGCGCCCGCGCGGGAACGCGTCGGCAAACAGAAACGGGGTGCCGGGGTGGGAGGTGTCATCGACCGGGGTCTGCAGTCCTTCGCCTTCCAGCCGTTCGTAGTGGATGCCGGCATAGTCAGGCAGCACCTGGGCGATCTCGGCCATCACCTCGGCTGGGTGGGCATACGCCCAACCCGCCGTTGGCCGGCCAAGGCGTGCCTCGATCCGCAGGGCGAGATCGCACACGATGGTCCAGTCGGCCCGCGCATTCCCGCGCAGCGGAATGGCCCGGCGCACCCGCTGGACGCGCCGATCGGTGTTGGTGAAGGTTCCGACCTTCTCGGCGAACGAGGCCGCGGGCAGAAAGACATCCGCGAAGGCGGCCGTCTCGTTCATGAACAGATCCTGGGCGACCAGAAATTCGAGCTGCTCAAACTGATGCCGGGCGTGATTGAGGTTGGGCTCGGACATCATCGGGTTCTCGCCCATGACGTACAACCCGCGCACCGTCGCGCCGATCGCGCCCACGATCTCGGTCGTCGACAATCCGCGAGCGCGGTTGAGCCCGCCCGGCTCAACATTCCAGGCCCGGTCAAACATCTGGGCGACCGCCTCGTCGGTCACCGACTGGTAACCCGGGTAATGCCATGGCATCGCCCCGCAATCCGAGGCGCCCTGCACGTTATTCTGTCCGCGCAACGGATTGAGCCCAGTTCCCGGCCGCCCGATCTGGCCGGTCATCAGGGCCAGGTGGATGAGCGAGGCGGCATTGTCGGTGCCATGGGTGTGCTCGGGGATGCCAAGCGCCCAATAGATGGACGCATTCGCCGCGCCGGCGTACATCCGGGCCGCCTCGACAATCAAGCGGCGATCAACGCCCGACACGGACTCGGCATACTCCGGGGTGAACGGCCCGAGCGAGGCCAGGAATTCGGCATACCCTTCGGTTCGGGCCTGGATGAAACCGTTGTTGGCCAGGCCGTCGCGGGCAATGACGTGGGCGATGGCGCTGAAGACCGGCACGTCTGTGCCGGGGCGCAGCGGCAGCCATAGCGCGGCGTAGTCGACCATCTCAATCCGGCGGGGATCGATGACGATAAGCTTCGCCCCGCGCTTGCGCACCGCCGCCTTCATCTGCAGGGCGATGATGGGATGCGTTTCGGCGGTGTTTGATCCGGTCACGATGAAGACATCGCTCAGCGCGACTTCGGCCGCAGTGTTCGACATCGCCGCCGAGCCCAGCGCGTCCATCAGGGCGACGACCGAGCCGGCGTGGCACAACCGGGTGCAATGGTCGATGTTGTTGGTCCGAAACAGCGCGCGGAAGAGTTTCTGCAGGAGATAGTTGTCTTCGTTGGTCGCCTTGGCGCACGAGAAAGCCGCCAGCCCGTCCGGTCCGTGCTTGGCATAGATTCCGGTCAGCCGATCAGTGACAAGCTCGAGCGCCTCGTCCCAGGTTGCCTCACGCCAGGCTGCCCGATCGAAGGCCTGGGTCCGCCCGCCGGGCGTTTGGGGCTGGCGCCGGATCAGGGGCGTCGTCACCCGTTTGCGGTGATGTATAAAGTCGGTCCCAAAGCGGCCCTTGACGCACAAGTTGCCGTGATTGACCACCGCGTCGCTCGGCGAGGTGACCTGATAAATCGCGTCGTCCTTGATATGCAACTGCAGCTTGCAACCCACCCCGCAGAAGGGGCAGGTCGTCGTGGTGATTCGATCGGGGGTAACCATGTTCGGGATCAGGCCGCCGGGCCGTCGGGATGCTCCAGCTCCCACGCGCGCAGGGGTTTAAGCGCGCCGCTCGGACACACGCCGACGCATTGGCCGCAGAACACGCAGGTGGTCTCGGGCAGGGGTTTGCCAAAGAATGTGGCGATTTGGGTGTCGAACCCGCGCCCGTCGAAGTTGATGGCAAAAGCGTACTGGGCGTCCTCGGCGCACACCTGCACGCAGCGCCAGCACAGGATGCACTTGGCGTAGTCGCGGACGAACATCGGGTTGTCGGCGACGACAGGCGGACGGCGTTCGCGCCCGCCGGCGAAGCGGGCAATGTCGGCCCCGGTCTCGGCGATCTGGGCCAGCGCATCCGGGGTCTCGCTCAGGTCGGTCGAGGCGGCCAGCATCTCGAGTACGGTCCTTCGGGCCCGGGTGATGCGCGGGCTCTCGGTCGTGATCGTCATGCCTTCCACGGCTCGGGTCACGCAGGCAGCCTGGAGCAGGCGCGCGCCCGTGGCTTCGACCACGCACATCCGGCACAAGCCGTTGGGCGCGCAGCGCGGGTCATAGCACAACGTTGGTATGTCTATCCCAATCGCGCCCGCGGCATCGAGCACTGTCGCGCCCCGGGTGGTTTCGACAGTCAGCCTGTTGATCGTCAGATGGACGGTCTCAGTCATTTGGAAAGAGCTCCGGCCAGCGCTTCAGGGCGCTGAGCGTGACGGAAGCCGCGGTCTGTCCAAGTCCGCACAACGAGGCGTCGGTCATCGTCCAGCCCACGTCGAGCAGGCGCTGCCGGTCGCCGGGCAGGGCCGCGCCCGCGGCCGCGCGCTCAAGAATCTCGGTCTGGCGCTGGGTGCCGAGCTGGCACGGGTAACACTTGCCGCACGATTCGTGGGCGAAGAAGCGGGCGATCCGGCGGATGGGCTCGCCCAGATCACGGGTTCTGTTGAAGACCATGACGACGCCTGACCCAAGCGGCAGGCCGGCTGCGCGCATGTCTTCCATGCTCAGCCGGGTGCCAAGCGCCTCAGGGCCGACCAGGGCCCCCGCCGCGCCACCCACCAGGAGGGCCTGGAGGTGTCCGTTCACCCCGCCCGCGCGCTCGAGCAATTCGCCCAGGCTGATGCCAAACGGCATCTCGTACAGTCCTGGCCGGGCGACATCGCCCGAAAGGCAGAAGAGCTTGGGTCCGGGCGACTTGAGCGTGCCATAGGCGCAATACGCTTCGGCCCCCGTTCGAGCAAGGTCCGGGCCGCCGCCAAGGTCTCAACGTTGTTCACCACCGTCGGCGCGCCAAACAGGCCGTGGGTGACGGGAAAGGGCGGCTTGAGGCGCGGAAAGCCGCGCTTGCCCTCGATCGACTCGATCAGGGCCGTCTCCTCACCGCAGATGTAGGCGCCGGCGCCTGAGCGGACCTCGATCTCAATTGAGAAGCCGGAGCCGAACGCGTTGGGGCCGAGGTAGCCGGCCATGCGCAGCACATCGACGGCCCCGCGGGTCCGGGCCAGTGCGAGCGGGTACTCGGCCCGGATGTAAATGTAAACGCGATTTGCGCCGACGGCATAGGCGGCCAGCAGCGCGCCCTCGAGCGGCCGCCACGGATCTTGCTCGAGCAGAATGCGATCCTTGAAGGTCCCGGGTTCGGACTCATCGGCGTTGACGACGACGTATTTGGCGGGGCCTTGAGCAGCCGCGACGGCCTCCCACTTGGCAGCCGTGGCAAAGCCCGCGCCGCCCCGGCCGGCCAGGCCGCCTTTGCGGATCTCATCGATCACCTGTTGGCCGGGTTCGCGAAGCGCGCGTTCATAGGCCCGCATCCCGCCTGAGGCGACATACTCGGCCAGGCTGGCCGGGCGCCCGCGCCCGCATAACGCCGTTAGCCAGCGCACGTCGCCGTCCACGTGATCGCGCGCATCCGGTTCGGCGGCGGTGAGGACCCCGCGTGTTTCGATCAGCGTGGCCGGAGCGCGATTGCACAGGCCGGGGCAGGGCGAATCGCGCACATCCGCGCCGGCGGCCAGCAGTTTCTGGCGCAACCCGGCGCTGCCGGCCAGTGCGCAGGCTGGATCGACGCACACATGGTGGACGACCTCGGGGCCAGGGGTCGCGCGCAGGAGATCGTAGAAGCTGATGACGCCGTGCACGTCGGCCAGCGGCGCACCAAGACCAGCTGCGATCCGCCCGGCGGCGGCCTCTGAAATCCAGCCGTCTGCGGCCTGGGCGGCCAGCAGGGCCGGCAGCAATTGTGAGCGTCGTGGCTCGGGGTTCGTCATGACGGACGTATTGTGGCCGGGCCGCGCATTTGCGTCAACCCGGATAGGCGGCGGGACCATGGTTGTTGCAAAGTCCTCCGCAGCGCCTTAGCAAGAACGCCGATTGGGCAGGATCGGGCTGCGCCTTCGATTTTGCGTTATCTCCCAGCCTGCATGACGTCGTCCAGCGTCCGCACCCCGGCGATCGTGCGTAAAAAATCGCCCACACTCGGGCTGCGCTCGCGCAAGGCTTGCACGGCTGGGCCGATTGGATCGCGGCCAGCGGCTGGCGCGCCACCGGGTTCGGCGTTGTATGCGCCATAGAAGGCGAAGTAGGCCTGGTTCAGGCGGCGGATGGCGTAGCCGTTTGAGACGAACAGCGCCCGGCGGGAATCCATGTAGGCTTCAGCTTCCTCGATCTTGCCGGCGGCCAGCAGGTCGTCGGCGCGCAGACGCGTCTCGCGCATGGCGGCGTTGAAATCGAATGGCGCGGGTTGGGCCGCCCGATCAGAGGCCAGCACGGCTTCGGCACGGCCAAATTCGAGGTCGCGCGCGGTGTCCGGATAGTGGCGCTTCAAGACGCGCGCGCCAATCTCGCGCTGCACGATCACGGAGGCGGTCTCGTTGATGACCCGGGCGACGGGATCGTCACCATACGACACCGCAACCGGGGCAAGTCGAAAGAGCAGATAGTTGTGCACCCACTCGTGCGCGGCCGTGTCAATGATGAAGGGCAATGACGGGGTTTCGGGCAACATCGTCGGGTACGCCCCGAGTCCGCCGATCGCGGTGACAAAGGACGAGATGTTGAACCGTTTTTCGGTGCTGCGCTCGATGCTGTCGAACTGATCGACGGTGAGGCCAACCTGCAGTTCGCGCTGATCAATCCGTTCGATTCGATCACGGCGCGAAACAATCAGGACGTGTGGAAGCTGGGTCATCCTGAAGCGCAAGGGAGGCATGACCTGGCCGCCCAGCGCAAACCCCTCGTCCCGCAAGGCGCCCTCGACTTGCTCTTGCAGGATCGACTCAGCCAGCTCCTGACGCGCCACCAGGTCAGCCCGCGCCAGGTCGCGCTGCGCCCGCAGTTCGGCCGAAACAAGCGCGGGATCGGGAATGGTCGGATCGACATACAGACGATTGATCTCTAAATCGAGGCGTTGCTGGTCTGAGATGCGGCGTACATAGTCGCGGACGAAGGCGATGCGCTGGCTTTCGGACATGCCCGCCTGTGGGGCGATCAACTCGTGCCCAAGTTTGCCCGCCACGGCATCGGCGATCCAGGCGATGAAATCGAAGGACTGGCCTGCCAGCAGCCGATCCAGCATGGCGCCTCGATCGGAGCTCTGTGGCACGTCAAACCGTAGCGATGTCAGAAGCAGCACGCCCAGGGCCAGACGGGGAAAATCGTGCCGCCACCAGTTGCGCAGGGCAGGGGCCACATGCGCGCGAGCGAAACGCCTCGCCGCCCGCGCCTTTATCCACATCTTGTGCCACCGTTGTGTCCCCATCTTGTTATGCCAAATCCTCGCCGGCGGCTAAATCCGACCGCCACATATGGGGAAGTATGCAGTTTTCACGCTACGGGTGGCGTTAAGAATAACTGAATAGTGGCCTAAATTTGACAATAATCGACACGTGCTCTTACATAACAATTCCGTTTTGTGGACAAGTGCATACCTTTCTGGGGATAAGGAGGAGGCTTTGGGGATAACTCGGTCCTCGAGGGAGTCAGCGACGCTATAATTTCCTGCAGATCGCCGTGCAGGATTCCGCGGGGCGGACTGGTGTGGACGGATTGACGTATTATGTTTCAGGTCACCTTGGATACACCGATCGGACGACTGCTCATTGAAGGCACGCGCGATGCGGTCACGGCCATCAATGTTGTGCCACCCGATACCCAGGCGGTCCTCCGGTCGGGCGGCGCGCCGACCATGGCCAGGCGGCAATTGCGCGAAATTTTGCGGGAAAGCGCCGATTGTTCGACGTGCCCGTATCGCTGGATGGGACGCATTTCCAGCGCGCGGTGTGGACTGAGATCCAGGCCGTTGACTTCGGGTCCACCATCAGCTATGCCGAACTCGCCCGGCGCATTCACGCGCCGTCCGCCCCGCGCGCGGTTGGGCGGGCCAATGCGGCCAACCCGGTGCTCATCATCGTGCCCTGCCACCGGGTGCTCAGCACACGCGGGCGGCTGACCGGATACCGGGCTGGCTTGGCTGCAAAGGAATGGTTGCTGAAGCATGAGCGGGCGGTGATGTTCTAGATGGGCCGGCCGACGGTCGCCATCGACTGCCGACTGATGAAGCATCGGCGGGCGGGCATCTCGCAATATACCCGTGGGCTCGCCATCGCCCTGTCCGAATTGCCTGCGCGCGATTTCGATCTGGTCTTGCTGCTTGATCGACGTGATCGCGACACTCAGTGGATACCGGCGGGCGTGACCGTGCGCCGCACGGTCACGCCCGCCCATCACCGCTTCGAGCCCTGGGTCTGGCCGCTGGAATTGGCCGCGCGTTTCCCCAGTCTCGCTCTGCTGCATTCGCCCGATTTCATCACGCCGGCCGGGCGTTTTAAAAAGGTCATCACCCTGCACGACCTGTATTTCATGGAGCACCCCGAAGTCATGGGCGTGGATGGCGCGCGATACTATGCCCGCACGCCCGACTCGGCCGCGCGAGCCCACCGCATCATTGCCGTCTCCGCCCACACTGCCGCCGATATCGGGCAGCATCTCGGCCCGGCTGCGTCGGACAAGACCGTTGTCGTGCATGAGGCCGGGGGCAATTCCGGTTCTCGTGGCGCGGTCCGAGGATGCGATCCAGCCCTATGTCCTGTTCGTCGGGACCTTCGAGCCGCGCAAGAATCTGGATACGCTGCTGCGCGCGCTTGCCCGGCCCGAGGCAAGCGCCGTGCACCTTGTCATCGCTGGCGAGCCAGGCTGGCGGGCGGGCGGGCCGGCCGAACTTGCGAATGAGCTCGGCGTGGCAGGGCGGGTGCGCTTCGCAGGACGGGTCGACGATAGTAAGCTTGATGCGTTGTACGCCCGTGCGCGCGGCTTTGTGATGCCGTCGTTGTCCGAGGGCTTTGGGCTGCCCGTGCTCGAGGCGATGGCCCGGGGTGTGCCAGTGGTGTGCGCGGCGGCCGGCGCGCTTCCGGAAGTCGCCGGCGCCGCAGCGCTTTTGCACGCCCCGTCTGATGGAGCGGCCCTCGCCAATCATTTGGGCGAGCTATGGGCCGACCCCGGTCTGCGGGCCGATCTGGCCCGGCGCGGGCTCGCCCAGGCCGCGCGCTTCTCCTGGGCTCGCGCCGCGCGCGAGACCGCCGCGGTATATCGGGCGGCCATGGGGCTTCGGTGATACACCTCGCGGGCGAGGGACGAGGCCAATAGCGATCAACCTCGCGGGGGGCCCCGGCGCAGTTCCAGGGCCCCCCCGCGAGGTTGATCTCATCGAGAGGCAAATCCATGTCTGTTGATCGAACCCATATTGAAACCAACCGCGCATCCACCGCGCGCATCCGCGCCCTCGTCGCCGGTCTAGGCGACGATGCCTTGCGTCAGCCCGTCGGCGAACACTGGACCGTCGCCATCGCGCTCGCCCACCTGGCATTCTGGGATCGGCGCGTTCTGCGACTTCTGGAAATTGCCGAGCGTGACGGGTTGCGTGATGTGCCGAACATCGACGTGTCGGTCAACGATCTGTCGCTGCCGTTTTGGGCGGCTCTCCCGCCGCGCGAAGCGGCCCGGATCGCCCTCGAGACGTCCGAAGCGCTCGACAGGCGACTCGAGGCGCTCCCGCCGCGTGTGCTGGAGATGCTCCGGAGTGGCAACCCGCGCTGGGTGCAGCGTGGTTTGCACCGCGATGCGCACCTCGACGAGATCGACGCCGCGCTGAGGATTTAGGATGCGCACGCTTCAACCCGGCCGACCTTTACGCCATGACGGGCATGGTCGCGGCGAAGTTTCTCAAGGAGATCATGGCGCGCATGCTCTCCTGATCCTGCGTTCACGAGACCGCTCATGACTAATCCCATCTCCCGCAACGTTACGCGTGCCCTGGCCGTCTTCGATGTTCCTGGCGCAGCGGTCGCCGTGGTTAAGGACGATGCGCTTGTTTTCGCCGCCGGCTTTGGGACGAAGGATCTGGGCGGCTCGGCTCAGGTCGACGAGCACTCCCTTTTCGCGGCCGGCTCGATTTCGAAATCGATCACCGCCACCTGTCTCGCCATCCTGGTGGGCGAGGGCAAGCTGGGTTGGGACGATCGGGTGACCGACTACCTGCCTGGATTTCAGCTTTCGGATCCCATTGCCACCCGTCTACTCACGGTCCGCGACCTGTTGGCTCATCGCTCCGGCCTGCGCGATGTCAGCGGCGGCACGATTTGGTATGGCGCCCACTATGACCGGGCCGAGGTCATCCGCCGGCTGCGCTTCCTGCGCCCCGTCGCGGGCTTTCGCGAGCGTTATGCCTACCAAAACGTCATGTATCTCGTCGCTGGCGAGCTGATCCCGGCATTGACCGGCAAGACCTGGGACGCGTTTGCGCGCGATCGATTGTTCGACCCGTTGGGCATGCCCGACAGCAACACAAGCATGCCCGAGCTGCGCGCAAACGTTAACGTGGCGATGCCACATGCGCGGATCGATGACGTCCCCCGGCCGGTGCCCTATCGCGACCATGACAATGTTGGGCCGGCGGCGTCGCTGAATACCAGCGCGGTCGATCTCGCCCAGTATCTGCGCCTGTATCTCGGCGGCGGAACCTATGCCGGGCAGACGCTTGTCGCGCCCGCCCCGTTTGCCGAGCTGATCCGGGCCCAGACCGTCGTCCCGATCGATCCGTATCCGGACGAGCTGAGCGCTCTGACGCCGAATTTTCAGGCGTATGCGCTCGGCTGGTCACTGCGCGACTATCGCGGGCGGCGGGTGGTGGTTCACACCGGCGGGGTCGATGGGATGCGGGCCATTGCGGCGATGGTCCCGGACGAGCGCCTGGGCGTGGTCGTGCTGGCGAATCAGGAAGAGCCGCTGCCGACGGCGATCTGCTACGGAATCCTTGACGACTACCTTGGCGGGCCGCGGATGGATTGGATCGGCGCGTTTCAGGCGCGGCGGGCGACATTGCGCGCGCAGCAACGCGCTGCGCGCGACACGGTCGTTGCTGCCCGTGTGCGCGGTACCGCCTCTGCCCTTCCCTTGGAGGGGTATGCCGGCCGGTATCGTGACGCGGCGGCGGGCGATGCCCACGTCGCGCTCGAGGAGGGCCGCCTTGTGTTGCGTTTTGACCACGCGTCTTGCTTCAGCGCCGAGCTGGAGCACTGGCACTTCGACACCTTCCGCGCGAACTGGCGCGATCCGTATGTTCCACCCGGGCTGGTGACTTTCCCGCTCTCATCGAAGGCGGTGGTCACGGAGATGCGCTTTGATCAGCCCAACCTGCTGGATGTGGATTTTGGCGAGCTCGATTACAAGCGAGCCGCTGCTGCGTGAGTTGCGCAGGCCGACGGGATCTATCCGCAAATTACGCAGATTCGCGCAGATTCGTTTTCCGATCCAATCGGCGGAAATCTGCGTAATCGGCGGATAAATCCTGAGAGTTCGCCGGTATGGGCCTAGAATCGGCTCCGCACCCCATGCGCCTGCTTATCCTGACCCCCCAGTTGCCCTATCCGCCCCGCCAAGGGACGGCTCTTCGGAATTGGGGTCTGCTGTCCGGTCTGGCCCGTCGGCATGAAGTCTGGCTTTTGTCCTTTGCCGAGCCGGGTGAGACGGCGCACCCGACGCTGGCGGCGGCTTGCGCGCGAATCGCCACCTTTCCGCCCCCCGTGCGCAGCACCTCCGGCCGGTTGCGCCGGCTCGCGACATCGACGCTGCCCGACATGGCCTGGCGCCTGTGGTCGCCCGAGTTTCTGGCCCAGTTAAGGGCCTGGCTGAGCGAGACGGCCTTCGATGCGCTGCAGGTTGAAGGCATTGAGCTTGCCCGATATGGCCTGGCCGTCGGGCCCGAGTTGCGCGCGCGCGGCGGGCGGGTGGTCTTTGATGACCACAATTGCGAGTATTTGCTGCAACAACGCTCGGCCGAGACCGACCTGCGCAATCCGCGGCGTTGGCATGCGGCCGCCTATTCGTTTGTCCAGACCCTGCGCCTGCGCGCGTTCGAACGTCACGCCGCGCGCGACGCGGAGGTGACCCTGGTCGTGTCGCGTCAGGACGGGGCATCCTTGCAGCGCCTGGATCCGGCCCTTCGGCCGCACGAAATCCCAAACGGCATTGACACCGCGCACTATGATGGTTTTGCGGTGAGTGAAGAGGGCGACGCGATCGTGTTCACGGGCAAAATGGATTTCCGGCCCAACATCGATGCGATGTTGTGGTTTGGGGCTGAGGTTTGGCCGCGCATCAAGGCAGCCCGGCCGAACACGCGCTGGTGGATTGTGGGGCAGAGGCCGAGCCCGCGTCTGGACATCCTGCGAGGAGACGCATCGGTCATCATCACCGGCACCGTCGACGACATTCGGGCAGAAATTGGCCGGGCTGCGGTCTACATTGCGCCCTTGCGGGTTGGCGGCGGCACACGCTTCAAGCTGCTCGAGGCCATGGCCATGCGCCGGGCGATTGTGACGACGGGCCTGGGTTGTGAAGGTTTTGAGGTCGAAGGGGGCCGCGAGATGATCGTGGCGGACACGCCCGGGACATTTGCCCGGGGCGTGCTTGCGTTGCTGGCCGATCCGGCGCGCCGGGCCGCCATGGGTGAGCGCGGTCATGGATTCGTTCGGGCCAGCTACGACTGGTCGGCGATTGTCCCGCGCTTGGAAGCATTACTGCGGAAACGGTAGGTGGGGTAGCGCCCCGCCTACCGTTTCCGCACAAAAACTCTCTCACTTGACATCCTTGTTCCATCGACTAGAATCACTGAAATCTAAAATACTTCCGATTGTTTACTAAATTGTGATTCAACAGAGCGCTCCGGCGGGCATTCTCCCGATCAACCATGGCAACATCCGCGACGATGTGTATGCCGTGTTGCGCCGCGGGATTCTGCGCCACGACTATCCGCCTGGCTACCGCTTCGACCTGAACGATCTTTCGACTCAGCTCGGGATCAGCCGGACGCCGGTCAAGGAGGCGCTGCACCGCCTCGAAAGCGAAGGGCTGGTCGATATTTTCCCCCGGCGCGGCACCTTTGTGACCATCCTGGACGCCACCGATATTTCCGACGGATACGGCGTGCGCCTGGCCTTGGAGCGATATGCAGCTGACGCCGTCGTCGACCAGGTCACCGAATCGGATATCGCGCGACTGAATGAGATTCGCCGCCGGATGGGCGCGCTCCTGGATGCGCCTGACTTCGCGAATGTGGTCGAGCAGTACATTCTGCTCGATCAGGACTTCCACGTCGAGATCATCAGCCTGGCCCACAATCGTCGCCTGGTCGAGATCTACCGCACGATCGGCGGGCCGCTGCACATGGCCCGGATCTTCAGCCGGTATTCCGCGTCGGACTACCGCACCTACACAGAAGTCGAGCACGACGCCATCATGCAGGGGATTCTTGCGCGGGATGTCGTTGCGCTTTGCGCTGCCATGACCGCCCACATCGTGCGGGCCCAGGCGCGTATTTCGAACAGCCTCGTTGTTGGCGAAAGCCGGGGGAATTCATGAAGCGAGTTGTTGCCAAGGCCGGCCGGGCGATCATCATCGATGTGCCCGAGCCCGAACTTCGGCCGGGCGAAGTCCTGGTCGCCACTGCCTTCTCCGCCATCAGCAGCGGCACGGAGATGCACATCATCCACAGCACCGCCAACCCGGAGACGCTGGGCGATGACACCTATCCGCGCAAGCCGAGCCTGCAGTACCCGGCCCCGCCCCAATTGCGCTCGCGGGGCGTGCGTTGGGCAGGCCCCGAGCCGCGCGGCCAGATTCCCGAGACGGCCTCGGTGGGTTACAGCCTGTCCGGGCGGGTGCTGGCCGTCTCGCCTGAGGTCACCGACCTGAAGCCGGGAGACCGGGTGGCCTGCTCGGGCAACCAATGCGCCATCCACGCCGAGCGGGTGGCCGTGCCGCGCAACCTCGTGGCCAAGGTGCCCGAGGGCGTCTCGCTTGACCAGGCCGCCTTCGTCACCCTGGGCTGCATCGCCATGGTCGGTCTGCGCCGGACGGGCTGCCAGTTTGGCGAGACCGTCGTCGCCTTTGGCCTGGGCCTGCTCGGTCAGCTCACCGTTCAGATCGCCCGGGCGGCGGGGATGCAGGTGCTCGGCCTTGACATTGACGAGCGGCGAGTGGCCGAGGCCCTTGCCAACGGAGCGAACCGGGCCCTGAATCCGAACAAGGACAACGCGATCGAGGCGTGTCTCGCGATGACCGATGGATTTGGCGCGGACGGGGTGGTGCTGTGCGTGGTCACGCCCTCGAGCGAGCCGATCAACCTGGCCTTCGATCTATGCCGGCATAAGGGCACCGTGGTTGGCGTGGGCGCGTTTGGGATGGACATCAATCGCGGCCGGATGTATTCGCGCGAGGTCACTTTCCAGCCCTCCATCGCGTATGGCCAGGGCCGTTACGACACGGTCTACGAGGAGGGCAACGTCGACTATCCGATCGGCTACGCCCGTTGGACCGAGAACCGCAACCAGGGCGCTTTTCTGCGCCTGCTGGCCGAGGGCAAGGTCAGCGTGGCCTCGCTCGGGTCGGTTCGGATGCCGATGACCGATGCGCCGCGAGCCTATGAGATGCTCGACGCGCCGGGCCGCCCGCCCACCGTTGTCTTCACCTATGGAGAGGCTAGATGAACAGCGCGCTCAGGATCGGGGTGATCGGGTGCGGATTGCGGGCGGCCGTGTACTGCGATGGCGTGGACCGGGTACCGGCCGTGCAATTACGGGCCTATGCTGACGTCAACCAGGCCTCGGCGGATCGATTTCTGGCCAAGTACGGCGGCGGCTACGCGACCAATGACCCGGAACGGGTGCTGGCCGATCCTGACATCGACGCGGTCTTCATCTGCACCTGGCACGATACGCACACGGCCTTGGCCGTATCCGCCGCCGCGCACGGCAAGCACATCCTGATCGAGAAACCAATGGCGCTGACGATTGGGGAGTGCTGGACGATCGAAGAGGCTGTTCGCCGGGCGGGCGTGACCTTAACGGTCGGGCACAAGATGCGTTTCATGCCGATGGTGCGCCGGGCCAAGCAGATCGTCGGCCAGCCGCTGATGATGCTGGCCCAGATGATGAACGACCGCATCCCCGACGACGCGTGGTCGCTGCAGCCCGGCGTGGGCGGGGGGAGCGTGCTTGGGGCCGGGTGCCATCTGGCTGATCTGTTGTGCTACATGGCTGGATCCGATCCGGTCGAAGTGTATGGGGTCGGCGGGGCGATCACCCATCCGAACCCCGAGATTGTCGATTGCGCGATTGCGACGGTGAAGTTCGCCAACGGCGCCATCGCCAGCCTGATCCAGGGCGATCCGGGCCGCAATCCGTACGCCTCGACCTTTTTCTGTGAGGTCTTTGGCAAGGACAAGGGCGTGTGCCTGCGCGATCGCTTTCACCAGGCAACCCTGGGGGGCAGATCAGACCCGGCTGGGGCCGGAGGATCTCACGCCGGAGGAGCGCGCGGATATCGAGGGGGACGTGGCGCTCCTCCGCCATTTTGCCGACAACGCCTTGCGCGGGAGGCCGGGCGAGTGCCGGGCCCGCGAGGGACGCATCGCAACGACCATGATGGTCAAACTGATTGAGTCCATTCGGACCGGGCAGGCGCAAAAAATCGAAGCCGACTGGCGCGGGACATACGCGTAACCGGCTTAAATTTGCGTCAGGAGGGACTATCGACCAAGCCACATCAAATCACCAGGACGATGCGCGGCGAGTTCGCCGAGTGTCCGATCCGGCGAGTTACTGGACGATTTCGGGCGCGAATCATGCGCCCAATACAACAGGAGAAGAACACATGTCGAACCCAATGAAGTCGCCCCTTTCGCGGCGGCGCTTTTTGAAGCTGGCGGGCACCGGTTCCGCCCTGGCCGCGGTGAGCGCGGCATGCGCGCCGGCTGCCGCGCCTGCTCCTACCGCCGCCCCGGCCAAGCCGGCCGCTCCGGCGGCGACCAGCGCGCCGGCCGTAATCGCCAAGCCCTTTGCGGGCAAGGAACTGACCGTCTTTGCCGGCAACCATCACGACACGAACGTGCGTGACCTGTGGATCCCGCTGTTCCAGGAGAAGACCGGCGCGAAGGTGACCTACACCTCGATCGGTGGCGGCGACGCGGATGCCAAGTACGCCGTGTTCCTGGCCAGCCAGGACGGGTCGCAGGACGTGCTGTATAGCTGGGAGACCTTTACGGCCAAGTATGGCCGCGGCCTGTTTGAGGACCTGAGCGGCTTCAAGAAGCCCCTCCTGGACTCGCTGAATGCGGTCCCGGTCAAGGCCTTGACGTGTCTGGGCAAGCAGTATGGCATTCCGTTCGACTCGAACATGGCCATCTTCATGTGGAACACAGAGCTGTATCAGAAGGCTGGCCTCGATCCCGACAAGCCGCCGGAGAGCTGGACCCAGTTCGCCGAACACAGCAAGAAGCTGACCAAGGATGGCAACTACGGCACCCTGTTCACCCTGGGCGATGGGAACTCGAGCTTCTTCACCTTCCTCTCGATCTTCAACTCGACCGGCGCGCTGCTGCTCAGCGAAGATCAGAAGAAGATCATGGTCGACACGCCCGAAGGCTTGCAGACCATGACGGCGTTCTACGACGGCGTGGTCAAGGACAAGTGGATTGACCCGGCTGGTCTGACGATCAACAGCTCGATCGAGCAGGGCAAGGTCTTCCGCGGCGGGAAAATCGGCCACTACTACGCCTTCCCCAACCACTATGGCCTGGCCATGGACGCGACCCAGTCGCAGATCGTGGGCAAGGTCAAGACCGGGATCATCCCCGGCCTGAAGCTGCGCAGCGGCTCCGGGAACGGCTTCGAGGGCTACTCGATGAACCGCTTCTCGAAGAACAAGGAACTGGCCATGGCCTGGCTCGAGTTCACTGTGTCGCCTGAAGTGCAGAAGCTCGTGGCGCTGAAGTGGGGACGCGCGCCGGCGCTCGCGGCGACCTTCAACGACGCTGAGGTGAAGGCGGCGGCGCCGCAGTTCGCCGCGGTGGCCGAGCAGGTCAAGTATCCGGCGCCGCGCTACGGGTCGCCGTTCTACTTCGATGTGGGCACGGCCTTCAACGATCACATGAACAAGCTGCTCAAGGGCGAAGGCACGCCGAAGCAGGCTTGCGAGCGCGTCCAGGCCGACGCGCAGAAGGCGATCGACGCCTACTGGGCCAAAGTCAAATAGATCCCACTGGACAGTGCCGGGTGGCAGGCGGAAACGCCTGCCACCCGATTGAATCAGCTCGTTTCGCGGTGCCGCGCCTGTCCACCAGGATGGGTCCGATACCGCGCCACTCACCGGGAATCCATGAACGACGCACGACCCAGGTCAACCCTTTGGCAACGTTTCAACCGGATGGACGAAGGCCGGTTTGGGGCCCTGCTTATTACCCCGACCGCGCTGGTGATGCTGTTTGTCCTGGCGGTGCCGATCGGCTATGCGTTTGTTATGAGTCTGAATCGCATCGAGCTGACGATCTCGCCGGACTGGGACTTTGCGGGCTTGAAGAACTATGCGGACTTGCTGGTGAATAAGCAGGTCCAGGCAGCCGTGCCACGCACTCTTTTCTTCGCCGCCCTGAACGTCCTGCTGACGACCGGCGGGGCGACGATCATGGCTCTTGTCTTGAACGAGCCGTTCAAGGGCCGCAAATGGGTGCGCGTCTTTATTCTCTTGCCCTGGGCGGTTGCGCCGGTTGTCAGCGGCGTGATGTGGCGCTACATGTTTCATCAAAGCTATGGCCTGATCAACGCCCTGCTGCGCGGACTTGGCGTGATCGATAAGTACGTGGTCTGGTTTGATGACCCGACGGTGGCGCTGAGCATTGCCAGCATCGCCACGGCCTGGAAGGCGCTTCCCTTCGCCTCGTTGATCCTGCTGGCGGCGATGCAGAGCATCCCAGAATCGCTCTATCGGGCGTCGAAGATGGATGGCGCCAATGCCATTCAGCGGTTCTGGTTTGTCACGTTTGCGCATATCCGGCCTACCGTCATCTTCGTGGTCGTGCTGCAGATCATCGCGTCGCTTCAGGCGTTTGATGTCATCTTCACCCTCACCCGGGGCGGACCCGGGCAGGGCACCGTGGTGCTCAACTACCTGACTTTTGTCAACGCCTTCGAGCGGCTCAGCCTGGGCTCGGCCACATCGCTCGCCTTGTTGCTGGCGCTCTTGATTGTCGTGTTGAGCGGTCTTTCGCTCAGCCTGACCATTGCCCGGAAACCAAAGGCCTGAGGCCAAATCATGCGTCACTTCCTGCATACCTGGCTTCGCCCCAGCCTGCTTTACGCGCTGGTGGCCCTTTTCGTGGTCTGGACCATGGCCCCAGTCGTCTGGATCGGCACGATGAGCGTGCAGCCCGAGATCAACTACGTGTCCGTTCCGCCGCATCTGAGCATCAGCGATTTCAGCTTGCGTTGGGCAACGAGATGCTGTCGGAGCCGGATGTGGCTGCCGCTCTCCGGAACAGCGTGATCACGGCGACTTTGACCATGGTGGTCTGTCTGGTGTTTGGCTCGCTCGCGGCGTATACCCTGGCCCGGCTGAACATGCCGCGCAAGAATCTGCTGCTGGGGATCAGCGTGTTCTCGCGGATGATCCCCTCGATGGTCCTGATCATCCCGATGTTCCTGCTGATGCGGGCGGCCAGCCTGCTGGATTCGTATGCGGCGCTGGTCATCGTCTACAGCGCGTTTCTGCTGCCGTATGTGATCTGGATGCTGAAGAATTTCTTCGAGCAGGTCCCGGTCGCGCTCGAGTCCGCGGCCCGGATGGATGGCTGCACCCGCCTGGGCGCCCTGTTCCGGGTGATGATCCCGGCGGCCGGCCCCGGGGTCGTGGCGACCGCGGTGTTCGCCTTTATCGGGGCTTGGAACGAGTTTTTGTTTGGGCTGATTCTCACCACCCGCCAGGTCGTGCCAATCACGGTCAAGATCTCGGCCCTTGTAAGCAGCACCTTTCATTCGGACACCTCGCTCGTCGCCGCGACGGGCATGCTGGCCATCATCCCCGTGGTCGTGCTGGTGATCGTCCTTAATCGTTATATCGTTCGCGGTCTCGTCGAAGGAGTGAAGATGTAATCATGAGCCGAGTTGAACTACGCGGTCTCGCCAAATCCTTCGGCCCGGTCCAGGCCGTCAAGGATGTCACGCTTGAAATACCGGACCATGCCTTTGTCACCCTGCTCGGCCCGTCGGGTTGCGGCAAAACGACCACCCTCAATATGCTCGCCGGGCTGGAGAAAGTGACCCGCGGCGAGATCCTGGTGGACGGCCAGACGATCACGGACTGGGCCCCTCATGAGCGCGGCATGGCGATGGTGTTCCAGAACTACGCCCTGTATCCGCACATGGATGTCTACGGCAACATCGCCTTCGCCCTCAAGCTGCAAAAGGTGCCCAAGGCCGACATCGACAGGCGGGTCAGGCGGGTGGCGTCCGCGCTCGAGGTGGAGAAGCTTTTGCAGCGCCGCATCTCGCAACTCTCCGGCGGACAGCAGCAGCGGGTGGCCCTGGCTCGGGCGATGGTGAAGGAGCCCAAGGTCTTTCTGTTCGACGAGCCGCTCTCGAATCTGGACGCGGCCCTGCGCACCCGGATGCGGATCGAGATCAAGCGCCTGCACCAGCAATTGCGCGCGACCTCGGTCTTCGTCACCCATGACCAGGAGGAGGCGATGATCCTGTCGGATTACATCGCCGTGATGCGGGACGGCGAAGTGGTTCAATATGGCCGGGCTGATGAGGTCTATCGCAAACCGAATCACATCTACGTCGGCACCTTCATTGGCAAGCCGCGGATGAGCATCATGGAGGGCCGGCTGACGGTGGATGGCCAGACGGGCGGCATGGCGTTTAGCGCCGATGGCGTACGCATCGCCTGGGCGGGTGTGCCTGGCCGGCCGGCGAAGGCGATGGAAGTCGATGTCAGCCTGGGCATTCGAGCGGAGGACGTCAAAATCCTCGCAGCCGGCGCCGATGGCGATGGCACGATGACCGGCGAAGTCAATCTCCTCGAGCCGCTGGGTTCGGATACCTATGTCGAACTTGCCAACGGCAAGGTCAGCATCACCGCCCGGACCGAGCCTGATCGCGGAATCGGGCTGGGCGACAAAGTCGTCGTCCAGTTGGCGCGGCCGAAGCTGCATATTTTCGACGGGAAGACCGGCGCGCGGATTGAACCCTGAATGAGACCATTCAGTATCCGCGCATTTGGAGTGCGGGATCTATCCGCAGATTTCGCCGATTTCCGCCGATTCTTTTTCCGTATTCGCGCGGAGGGTATCCAAATCCGCGGGAATCGGCGAAATCTGCGGATAGATGATAGCCAACTGCCGTCCTGACCCATGAAAATCACCCGCATCAGCACCCACGCCCTGCATCACCCGCTTCCGCGCGGGACAGGGCCGTCGACCTACTACTACCATTCGCGCAACACGCTGATCATCCGGATCGAGACGGATGGCGGGCTGGTCGGGTGGGGCGAGACGTCTGCGTTTGGCGGGCTGCGCAGCCTGATTGAGGAGGTTTATGCGCCGGTGCTCATCGGGCGCGACCCGCTCGAGCATCGCGCGCTATGGCGGGCATTGTGGGGGCCGAACTTCGGGAATGGCCTGGCCCTGGGCGGGGTCGACATTGCCCTGGAGGACCTGCGCGGCAAAATCCTGGGTCTGCCGGTGGCGGAGCTCTACGGCGGCCGCTTGCGCCAACGGGTGATGGCCTACGCCTCGGCGATGAACTACATCGAAGGCGAGGACCCGGCCGTGCAATACCCGCGCGAAGCCGAGGCGCTCGTCGCTCAGGGATTCAAGGCGCTCAAGATGCGCCTGGGCGGCCAGCCGCTGCGCCAGGACGTGGCCGCCGCGACCGCGGTGCGCAGGGCGGTCGGGCCCGACATCAAGCTCATGGCCGACGGGAATGGGGCGTATACGTTGTCCAGCGCCATCCAGATGGGCCGCGAACTCGAGCGGCTTGGCTTCTACTGGTTCGAGGAGCCTCTGCCCCAGAGCGTGCCAGAGTACGCCGCTTACGAGACCCTGGCCCAGACCCTCGACATCGCCATCGCGGCGTGCGAAGGCCTGACGTCGCGCGGGCAGTTTAAGGAAGCGATCACCCGGCGGGCGATGGACATCGTCCAGCCGGATGTGAGCCTGGCCGGCGGCATTGGCGAATGCCTGTTTGTGGCCGAGATGGCCCGGCTGTGGGGAATCCCGTGCATGCCGCATTGCTGGGCGGGCGGGCCGGTCATTGCGGCGACGACCCATCTGCTCTCGCTGCTACCGGACGCGTCGTGGGCCCGGACCACCGAGCCGCCCATGCTCGAATTTGATATGGTTGAGAACCCCTTTCGCGAAAACCTGCTCACCCAGCCGCTCGAAGTCAAGGATGGGTTCATTACCGTCCCGACAGGGCCAGGGCTGGGGATCGACATTGACGAAGACAAGCTCCGGTTCTACGAGAAGCGGGACAAAACGGGTTGACAGATTCGCATGACGTTCAGCATTCGAGTGACCCGCCAATTTGGTTGCTTGATCTTACGCGGAGGTCGCGGAGTCGCGCAGAAGGTCTGCCGTATATTGCGTTGGTCCCGGCCTGTGAGCGCTTTCTCCGCGCCTCCGCGCATGGCTGTTGAAAAGTCCCTTTTCCGGGCAAGCATCCTGAGCGGAGGGCGGCGAACCGGAAGAGCCCGACCGGGACGAACCGCGCCGCCCTCCGCTCAGGATGCTTGCTCAACGGGGGAATCGAAAACTGTCCAGGTACTTTGCAACGGCCATGTGTCATTGCGCGCTGCGCGAGAGACGTATGTCGATTCCGAACACATGCTTCCCAACCTGAGCAAAAGGCCATGACCAACTCAACCCGCCGTGGACTTTCCAGCGACGACCTATTCGGCGTGCGCTGGTTGGACGAGCCGCGCCTGACTCCTGACGGCCGACGCCTGGCCTACTCGATGACGGGTCTGGATCGGGATCGTGACGCGATGTTGAGCTGGGTGCGGGTGGGCGTGGGCGAGTCCGCCCGCGAGCATGCGGGCGGCTCGCCCTGCTGGTCGCCGGACGGCGAAACGCTGGCCTTCGTCTCGGGCGATCAGCACCGCCTGCGGCTGTGGACGGGCGGCGATGATGCGCCGCGCGACCTGCCCGCCCAGCCCGATCCCATCAGCCAGCCGCGCTGGTCGCCGGACGGCAAACGGATTGCCTTCGTCTCAGGCGGGCGTGTTTGGTTGGCCGACCTGTCGGGTGGCGCCACGCGCCCGCTTACTGACGGCGCGTCTTCGGTCGACCTGCCGGTCTGGCTGGACGCGGACACGCTTGCCTGCATGTCCGCCGCGTCTGACGGGGCGAGCGCCCGGGTGTGGCGGGTGTCCGCCGGGACAATGCCCGCCATCGATTGTGTTCTTGCGTTTGGCGGGCCGATCCGAGCCCTGGCGGCCGCTCCCGATGGCCGAACCCTGGCCTTTATCGGCCACGATCGAGGCGCAGCCCAGGGAGTGAACTTCGGGCTGTGGGTGCTTCCCCTCGGCCCCGGCGAAGGGGCACGCCAATTGACCGCCGACTTCGATCGCAGCGTCGGACTGGCGGTTCGGTCGGACGACGCGCGGGGGATGGCCCCGCCCGATCTGGCCTGGGTCGACCGGAACGGCATTTCCCGGATCTACTTTATCTTTTGCGAAGGCGGGTCGAGCCACATCGCGTGGGCGGGCCTCGACGGACGGGTGCGGGTCGTCGTCGATGGCGAGCGGGCCTGCCTGTCCTTCAGCGCCAGCGCGGATGCGCTCGCCTTCATCGTCTCCCACCCGTATCAGCCAGGTGAGGCGCATATGGCCGATCTCAATGGCAAACGCGAACGGCGCGCCACCGATGTGAACGGCGACTGGGTGCGCCAGTTTGACTTCCGTGCCCATCGGCCCGTGCCGGTGTTGACCGATGACGGCCATACGATCGAGGCCTGGCTGCTCGAACCTGCCGAAGCATCCAAAGACAAGAAGTTCCCGCTCATTCTGCAGATTCACGGCGGCCCGCACTATGCCATTGGAAACCGTTTCTATTTTGAGTTTCAGCGTTTGGCCGCCCTGGGCTATGGGGTGCTGTTTGCCAACCCGCGCGGCAGCCAGGGTTATGGCGAAGCGCACGCCACCTGCATTCGCGGCGCGTGGGGTGGCCGGGACTATCTCGACATTCTGCAGACCCTGGAGACCGCGCTGCGCGATCCGCGCGTGGATGCCGGGCGTTTGGCCGTCACCGGGGTAAGTTACGGCGCATATATGACCCACGTCATCCTGGGACGGACCGCCAGATTCCGCTGCGCCGTCACCGAGAACGGGATCAGCAACCTGGCGAGCAATTTCGCCGGGTCGGCCGGCAAAGCCTTTTGGACCTGGCAGATGGAAGGCACGCCCGAAACGCAGCCGGAGCGGTATCGGGCAATGTCGCCGATCACCTACGCCGATGCGATCAATACGCCCCTGCTGCTGATCCATGCCGAGCAGGACGCGACCTGCCCGATTGGGCAGAGCGAAGAGTTGCTGGCCGTCCTCGAATCCCGCGCGGCCGAAGCGGCGCTGGTCCGGATTCCTGGCGAAGGCCACCTCATGAATCTCATTGGCGCGCCGAGTCATCGGCTGTTGCGGGCCGCCGCCCTGGATGCCTGGCTGGCGCGTTGGCTATGAAACATTCCAGAGGATTCTTTCGGAAGGGATATTGCCCGGCTCCGCCGGGCAATACCCCTTCCGAAAGACATCAGCGGTCGGGTGGACCGGGCGAAGGTTCCCGGCTGGAGTCATCCAAATGCATGAAGCGCGTTTTCACGGAAAAGTCGCCCTGGTCACCGGGGCCGGGCGCGGGATGGGCCGGGCGGTCGCCCTGACCCTGGCCGGGCAAGGCGCCGCGGTGGCGGTCAATGACGTCAACGCCGTGGCGGCTGAGTCCACCGTCCGCGAGATTGTCGCGGCGGGCGGCCGGGCCATTGCCGTCGTCGCAGACATCAGTCGCTATGAGGAGGTCGAAGCGATGGTCGCGGCTGTCGTGGCCGCCTTTGAAACCATCGACATCCTGGTCAACAACGCCGGCATTCTGGGCAATACCCGTCCGCTCGAAGACATCCCGGTGGACGAATGGGCGGCCCTGATGGCCATCAACGTGGGCGGCGTCTTCAATTGCACGAAGGCTGTCCTGCCGGTCCTCAAGGCCAAACGCGCGGGCAAGATTGTGAACGTCTCATCGTCGGCGGGGCGGAGCACCAGCACTTTTGGCGGCGCGCATTACACCACGTCAAAAGCCGCCGTGCTCGGCCTCACCCGGCACACCGCCCGCGAAGCTGCGCCGTTCAACATCAACGTGAACGCGACCGCGCCGGGCAGCATGGACACCGAGATGGTTCGCGAGCGAGCGACGCCCGAACACATGGAGCGCGAGCGGAACAACATCCCTTTGCGACGGCTGGGCACTGCCCAGGATGAAGCAAACCTGGTCGCGTTTTTGTGTTCCGAGGAAGCCAGTTATATCTGTGGCGCAACGATCGACATCAACGGCGCCGACTTGTTGTTGTGATGCGTTGCGGGCGCACATCGCGCCCGTGGCGCAAAGGAGAACTCATATGACGATCAAAGTCTTTCAAGCCGACCCGTTTGCCCCGCTCATGCCCTACGCCTATGAGCGGGACGCCATCGCCAAGGTGGGCGGCGAGCTCATCATCGGCGACTGCAATACCGAGGCGGATGTGATCGCCCAGGCCGCCGATGCGGAAGTTATCCTGGTCACCTGGAAGTCGGTGGTGACCCCGGCGGTCATGGATGCCCTGCCAAAGCTCCGGCTGGTGATTCGCTGGGGGGTGGGTTATGACCAGATCGATGCAGTGGCTGCCCAGGCGCGTGGTATTGCGGTTGGGAATGCGCCGGCATACGCGAGCGAAGACGTGGCCGAGCAGGCGATCGCGCTGATGCTGGCCTGCTCGCGGCGGGTGAGCTGGTTTCACGAGCGCATGCGGAAAGGCGAATGGCCGGCTGCGCGGGCTAATCCGATCTACCGGCTGAAGGGCCGCACGCTGGGGCTGATTGGAATTGGCCGGATCGCCGCGGCGGTTGCCTGGCGGGCCCGCGGATTGGGAATGAACGTGATTGCCTGCGATCCCGCTTTGGACGACACCGCGATACGGGCGCGCCAGGCCGAACCGCGCAGCTATGACCAGGTGTTGGCCGAGTCGGACTTCATCTCCGTGCACGTGCCGCTCGCGCCTGCCACGCGCGGTCTGATCAACGCCGATGCGTTTGCGAAGATGAAGAAGGGCGCCGTCGTTATCAATACAAGCCGCGGCCCGGTTATCGACGAGCGAGCGCTGATCGCCGCGCTCGAAAGCGGTCATCTGGGCGGCGCGGGTCTGGACGTGTTCGAGGTCGAACCGCTGGCCGCCGACAGCCCGTTGCGGACGATGGAGCACGTCGTTGTTACCCCGCACATGGCCGCCTACTCCGAGGAGAGCTGGCAAGGCCTGCGCGATGAAATGTGCGAGACCATCACCGACTGGATCAGCACGGGCTGGTCCAAAGCCGTGGTGAACCCGGGCGTGCGCGCCACGCTGCGGCCGCGCGGATAAGGCCTGCCGCGCGAACACCCTAAAGGTTGGCCCCTGCACGCCGTCGCTTGCCAAGAGCGTAGGCGGGCCAACCTTTAGGGTGTTTGCCCTGCTGTTAGCTCTCGCCGGCCAGTTTGCGGGCCTGCTCGATCCAGGCCTTGAAATTTGACTTGCGCCAATCCGGCAGGCGCGCGATCTCCTCGAGCTGGTCGGGGGTGGACTCCGCGATCTGCTTGTAGGTCTTGATCCCCGGCGAGCCGCAGGCGGCGGGCGATCGTCGGGCCAATTCCGATGATTTCCTCGAGCGCATCGGCTGGCTGCGGCGCGACGCGGGCGGCGACTTCCGCTTCTGCCGGCGCGTTTGCTTCGAAGGTCCCCAGTCCGGCCGGCGCGTCAGGCGGGGCGGATGCCCTGGCTGCCGCATCGCCGTGCTCCTCGAGCCGCACGGCCGCCCGGGTAAGTTGCAGGTCGCGGGCCGCCAGCTCCGACATGGCGCGCCGTAGGCTGCTCATGCTCTCGTCGAGCTGGCGCCGCATGCTGGAAATCTGCTGGTCTTTTTCGGCGGCCGCCGCCACGAGCCGCTCGACCTCGGGTCGATTTGCGCGCGCGCTCACAGGATTGGCCGCTTCCGTCTGCGGCTCAGTAACCGGGGCCGGCGCTTCCATCGCGGCCCGAGCCAGGCGGGCTTGATCGCGCGCATCGTCCAGGGCGGCTGCCCGATCGGTCAGCGCGCGATCGGCCTGGGCCACCTCCGCGCTCAAGCCCGCAATCCGGCGCTCGCGATCGGCGACGACCTGCTCCAGGGCAACGCTGCGCGCCCGCGCATCGGCCACCTGCGCGCTCAGCGCGGCCATGCTGCTCGCGGCGCCGCTCAATTCCACAAAGCGAACCTCGGCCGCCTTAAGGCTGGACTCTGCACGTTGGGCCTGGGCGCGCTCGCTCTCGAGCTGGGCGCGGGCTTCGTGGATCTGCAATTCCAGACCGCCGACCGTCGCCACCATCGCTGATACCCGCGCGGCCGCGCTCTGGTTGTCCTCCAGCGCCTTTTTCAGCGTGGCTTCGAGCGCCGATTTCTCTTCGTTGACTGACGCGATCTTCGACTGGGCGCTGTTGAGGTCATCCCGGAGCAAGGCGATGCGGGCGTCCTGGTCGGCGGCGTCGGCCCGGGCGGTCTCAATCGCGCTCTTCAGTTGCGCCAGTTCGGAGCCGGCAGCGATCAGGGGAACACTGGCCTGCTGGCGCGTTGCGTTGAGTTCGGAAGTCAGATTTGCGATGATCCGGTCGCGTTCGGCCAGCCCGGCGGCATCGGCCAAGTTGATGGCGGGCGGCGCCGCGTCGGCGGCGTTGACCTTCGAATGCAGTTCGGCCATTTCGGCGCCCCGCCGGGCAAGTTCGGCCCGGGCATCGGCCAGTTCGCGTTCCAGCGCCGCCGCGTGCCCGGGATCCGGCAGACTGCCGCGCTCGGCCTTCAGTGTGGCGAGCTCCGTATTTGCTTCGCTGAGCTCACGCTCAAGCTCGGCCAGATGGAGCGGATCGGGGGCGGCGGCCATCGCGCCGAGCCCGGCCAGCAGGGCTACGCCCTCGGGCGCGGCTTCGCTGCGGGCGTCGATGCCTGCGCAGCGCGGACGGCAGCGAGCTCCGCCCTGGTTTGGGCCAATTCACGTTCGAGATCGGCGTTCAGCGCGGCCAGGGCGTCGACAGGAGATGCCGGGGAGGGTGCGGGCGCTTGTGTGGCCGGTTCAATCTGGGCGACTGGGGCCATTTGCTTGAGCTCAGACGTAAGGCGCCTCACCTCGGCCTGGTGCGCGGCGAGCTGCGCATCGCGCCGCGCGACCGCCTCGTTCAACGCGTCGATGCGCCCGTGGGCGGCGGCGACTTCGGTCTGCAGCCCATTCGCGCGCGCGGCCGCCTCGTCACCGGCGCTGGTGAATGGCGCGGCCGCGGCCTGGCGCAACTTGTCCTCGCGGTCAGCTGCCAGCCGCTCAAGCTCACCTACCCGGGCCCGGGCTTCGTTCAATTGCGATTCGAGCAACAGCGCGCTGCCGGCCACGGCGCTGATATCGGCCACCTTGCGCGACTCGTTCTGGGCGGCGGCCATGGCATCCATGAGCTTGGCATTCTTCTCGTCCAGTTGACGCCTCAGCGCATCCATCTCGGCGAGCCGGACGTCTTTGCGCATCAACTCGGCCCGCACGACCTCGAGCTCCGACCGCGCCCGCTCCAGATCGGATGTCAGCGAGGTGAGCGCCTCATCTTTCTCCGTGGACATCCCCGTCGAATGCGCCAGCTGTTCACCGGTGGCGGTCAACGCGCCCGACAGGGCAAGCGTTGCGCCATCCCGGGCGTTGGTTAGCCGCTCGAGCTCGATGCGGCGCTGTTGCTCCGCTCGAAACGACGCCTCGGATTGAGCGGCAAGCGACCGCGCGTCGGTCAGACGCGCTTCGAGCTCGCCGAACTCCTGGTCGCGGACCCGAAATGCGTTGCCGGCATTGTCACGCTCGGACAAGGCAAGGTGCTTGGCAACATGCTCCTGATCCTTCTCGAGGCGGAGTTGCTCCGCCTCGGTCTCGGCCCTTTCGGCTCGGCGCGAGGTATTCAGCCATGAGAATGCGGCCACCACGACAATGGCGGCCACGATCGCGGCAAGCGCGATTGGGAGCAGTGTCAGCAGGAAGTTGGTATCGGGCAAGGTCAAAACGGGCCTCCGGTCTGGTGATTATAGTGAGAGGCTAGATGGGGCCATAGGCCGGTGACTTGTTCACCACAAAGGCACAAAGGTTCCAAATGCCATTCTTTGTGTCTTCGTGCCTCTGTGGTGAAAAACGATTGTCCGCGGTTCGGCGTATGATCTCGGCATGAAGCTGGCAAATCGGGTCGCGCTGGTCACCGGAGGGGCGCATCGGGTGGGTCGGGCGATCTGTCTGGCCCTGGCGGCCGAAGGCGCCGATATTGTGCTGCACTATGGCGCGAGCGCGGACGCCGCGCGCCGCACCGCGGACGAGATCGTGGCGCTGAGTCGGCGGGTGGCAGTGGTGCAAGCCGACCTGTCGTCGTGGTCTGCAGCGCGCGAATTGGGGGCTCGCGCGATCGACGCCTTTGGGCGGGTCGACATCCTGGTCAACAGCGCCTCGTCCTTTGTGCGCGGGCGGTTTGCGACAGCAAGCGAAGCCGATTTTGACCAGGCCTTTGACGTCAACGTCAAGGCGCCTTACGCGCTATGCCAGGTGATTGCCGGTTCAATGGCGAACCGGCCGGCGGGCGATCCCGGCGCCATCATCAACATTGTCGACGAGGGCGCCCTCTCGCCCAACCGCGAGTTCGCCGCCCATGGGCTTTCCAAGGCGGCGCTGCTCGCGCTGACCCGCCTTCTCGCCGTTGAACTGGCGCCTGCCGTGCGGACGAATGCCATTTGCCCTGGCCCGATTCTCAAGCCCGACCGCATGTCCGAGGCGCGCTGGCAGGCCTTGCGCGAGACCAATCCGATGCAGGCACTTGGCAGCCCAGACGACCTGGCCGCCTGCGTCGTCTTCCTCGCCGCGGGACCGGCATTTATCAATGGCGATTGTTTAATGCTGGATGGCGGGCGCGATTGGACGCGGCGGTGAGCTTGGAACTGGCGAGATCGCGATCCCCGCGTTTCGCGCGGGGATCGCGATCTCGCCCCTATTCTCCAGCCAGGCGTCAGATGTCCCGCGGATCGGCGATCGTCCCGGCCACGGCACTGGCGGCGACGACGGCCGGTGAAGACAGATAGATCTCCGAGTCGCGGGTGCCCATCCGCCCGCGGAAGTTGCGGTTGGCGCTGCTGATCGTCGCTTCACCGACGGCGGGCACGCCCATGTGATTGCCCATGCACGGCCCGCAGCCGGGCACGCCGATCACGGCCCCGGCGTCCATCAGGTCGCTGATCCAGCCGCGCCGAGTGGCCTCCTGCAACACCTCGGAGGAGGCGGGGATGACGAGCAGGCGGGTGCCGCGCGCGACGCGTTTGCCTCGCAGCACGGTCAGCGCTGCCGCAATGTCCTCCAGCCGCCCGTTGGTGCAGGTGCCAAGAAATGCTTGCGCCACGCGAGTGCCCTTCAGGGCGCTGACCGGGACCACGTTGTCAACCCGGTGGGGACGGGCGACCATGGGTTCAATCGCCGACAAGTCATATGAATGCGACGCCGCATAGCGCGCGTCTGGATCGGGATACAGCGCGCGCGCCTTCAGGCCGGAGAGCAAGTCCTCGAGGTTGGGCACCCCCCCCCGGCCGTCATCGCGCCAGCGCTGGTCGCGGGCGCGCAGTCGCTCGCGCAGGTAGTCGAAGACGGCGTCATCGGGGGGGAGGTAGGCGTTCTTGGCCCCGAACTCGGCCATCATGTTGGGCAGCACCATCCGGCTCTCCAGGCTGAGCGAGGCCAGCCCCGGACCGTCGAATTCGACGGACATGTACAAGCCGCCGTCCTGGCCCAGGTCGCCGATGAGTTTGAGGCACAGGTCCTTGGCCGTCACCCATGGCTCGAGATTGCCGGCAAGCGTAATGCGCATGCTTTCGGGCGCGCGCAGCCAGATCTCGCCGGTGGCCCACACCGCCGCAACCTCGGTTCGGCCGATGCCGGCCCCAAACGCGCCCAGCCAGCCGAAGTGGGTGGTATGCGAGTCCGAACCAACGATCATCTGGCCCGGCAGCACGGCCGCCTCTTCGCTCAGCACCTGATGGCAGATGCCGCGCCCGACCTCCC
>JADKDT010000019.1 GCA_016714465.1 Candidatus Brachythrix odensensis
AGGCCAGCATCACCTTTCTGTACTACAACGATCTGCCCAGCGCTTGCGCGTTCTATGAGTCTGCGCTCGGGCTCGCCCTGGTCGTCGACCAGGGCTGGTGCAAGATCTATGCCATCACCCCCAGTCCTGGGTGGGGCTCGTCGACGCCGAGCACGGCACGCACAAACCCGCGGCCGACAAGCCGGTCATCCTGTCCTTCGTCACCGATGACGTCGACGCCTGGCACGCCCACCTGACGAAATTAGGCGCGCCGATGTTTCGCCCGCTCGGCACCAGCCAGGCCATCGGCGTGCGCGGTTTCATGGCCCTCGACCCCGGCGGCTATACCCTCGAGTTTGAGACCTTCCTCGATGCCCCACGGAACGAGACCGCCCTGAAGATCCTCTTTTCCGAGAAATAGGGATTCACCACAAAGGCACAAAGACACAAAGCTTCTTGTATCCTTTGTGTCTTTGTGCCTTTGTGGTGAAACAGCGCGATGCTACAGCGCGACCGGCTGGCCGGTCTGCGCTCTCGAGGATCGCCGCCTGGGCCAGGGCCATCGGCAACGCCCGGCGCGCGCTGGTGTCCGGCTCGCGGCCGTCCCGGATGCACGCGATGAAGTGCCGCAGCGAAGACACAAACGCGCCAGTGATCTTGCCTCCCACCTCGTCGGCGGTGTGCGGGCCGGTAAACTCCACTTTGTGCCCGCCCCGCGTGTTGAAGATCTCCGCTGTGCGGGTCCGATTATTGTAGAAGATCGCGCCCTCGCTGCCGATGAATTGGATGTAGCCGTCCGCGATCTTGGGATATGTGTTCGGATGGATCCACGAGGTGTGAAAATTGGCGCTGGCCCCGTTTTCGAATCGGATCAGGGCATTCAGCCCGTCGGCGGCATCCACACCGCGCCCCTGCAGCACCCCGCTCACATCCCGGGCCACCACTTCGACCGGGTCGGATTTGAGCATCCAGTGGGTCAGGTCGAGATCGTGGCTGGACATGAAGTAGATCGGCGATGTGCGGGCCGTCCATGAGGCGATCATGCTGGTTGGGACCGAGAGCGTGTCGAACTTGACCGAGATCACAAAGCGCGGCGCGCCGATGTCGCCGGCCTCGATACGATCCCGGATCCAGGCGTGGTCGGCGACGTAGCGCTGGCTGTAGTTGACCATCGCCACCCGCCCGCTCGCCGCGGCCGCCTCGACCATCGAGCGCGATTCGGCCGCGCTGGTGGCCAGCGGCTTCTCGACCAGCGCGTGTTTGCCGGCCCTGAGCGCCTCGACAAAGAGATCATGGTGCAGATGATCCGGTGTCGCAATCGAAACGGCGTCGATGGGCGTGCCGCTGAGCGCCTCGCCCAGGCTGGCGTAGGCGGCGGCCCCATAGCGGCCGGCGAGCTCGCCCGCCCGGCGCGGGTCGACATCGATGACGGCGGCAAGGCGCGCGTCGGGTTGCTCATGGAAGACACGGGCGTGGCGCGAGCCGAGCAGGCCCGCGCCGATGACGGCAACATTGAGTGGATTGGTCATGTCTTGGATCATTTCTCAAGTCGCTATGCCCCGGCTCCGCCGGGGCATAGCGACTTTGAGAAAACGAATGGTTAGCCTTTGACGGCGCCCATCCGGACGCCCTCAAGGAAATAACGCTGGAAAAGCAGGAAGAAGATGATCATGGGCAGGGCCGACAGCGCCGCGCCACTGAAGATGATCCCCCAGTCGGTCATGAATTCGCCCTGCATGTTGGCGATCCCGACCGTGAGGGTGTAGTTTTGGGGCTTGCTCAGGGCGACCACCGGCCACAGGAAGTCATTCCAGTAGCGGACAAAGGTGAAGATGGCCAGGGCGGCGATGGCGGGCTTGCACAGCGGCAGCACGATCCGCCAGAACACGCCGAACTCGCTGCAGCCGTCCATCCGGGCGGCCTCCTCGAGCTCGCGCGGGAGGGTCTGGATGAACTGGCGCATCAGGAAGATCCCAAATGCGGCGGCCGTGCCGGGCATGATCAGGGCCAGAAGCGAGTCGAGGATGTCCAATTGGCGGGTGATCAGGTAGACCGGGATCAGGGTGACCTGGGGCGGGATCATCAGCGTGCTCAGGATCATCCAGAAGAAGACGTTCTTGAGCGGGAAGTTGCGTTTGGCGAAGGCATACCCCGAGAGCGTGTCAAAGAACACATGCCAGACCGTCACGGCCGTGGCGACGACCAGGCTGTTGATCATCCAGTTGATGTAGTACTTGTTGTTCGTCACCAGGCGGGTGAAATTGTCCAGGCTGAACGCCGGGATCAGCACCGGCGTGAGCGGGGGCGTGCTGGTAATCGGGGTCAGCGCGTTGGTGAACAGCCAGTACATCGGGAACAGCGCGATGACCGTCGTGAAGATGAGCAGCGCCCATCCGACGATGCGGCCGGGCCGGAACTTCCGGGGAAGGGGCAGGGGCAAGGCAATGGTCTTGATCATCAACGTTGATAACGTTTATAACGTTGGTAAGGTTGGTAACGTTATCAACGTTATCAACCTTACCAACGTTACCAACGTCTAATACTCCACGTCCGTCCGGAAGATCCGAAACTGAAAGACCGCGACGGTTGCGATCAACAGGAAGAGCACGAGCGCCTGGGCGGAGGCGACGCCCATGTCAAAGTCCTTGAAGGCGCTGTTGTAGATCTGAGTGACGATGGTCTGGGTGCTGTTGGCAACCCCGCTGGGGACCATCACGTAGATCTTGTCGAAGACTTCAAAACTGGCGATCGTGTAGATCACCGCAAGATACAGGGTTGTGCTCTTGATCAGAGGCACCGTAATCGACCACCATTTGCGAATCGGGCCAGCGCCATCCAGCTCAGCCGCTTCGTAATAATCGCTGGGGATGCTGCCCATCGCCGCGCTGAACAACACCACCGCCGTTGCCGGAACCGTCAGCAAGGTGCTGACGATGATGCTCCACATCGCGATGTCAGGATCCGACAGCCAGCGCACCGGCGCCAGGCCCACCAGGCGCAACAGATAGTTGGCAAAACCCCAGCTTCCGTTGTAGATATAGGCCCAGGTCATCCCGATCAGCAGGGCGCTGCTCACCGCGGGCAGGTAATAGGCCGCCCGAAAGAACGTGCGCAGCTTGTGCGAGAGCGGCTGGATCAGGCTGGCCAGGATCAACCCGAGGGTGACGTTCACAATCACCGTGCAAATGCTGTAGACCAGGGTGTTGCTGATCGCCCGCACAAACACACCCTGGGTCTGCGTGAAAGCCGTCACGTAGTTGGCGTAGAACGGATTGGCCCACTGTCCGCCCCGAGCCAGGCTGTATCTCTGGAAGGAGATAACGAACGACCATAACACCGGGATCAGGGTGAAGACCGTGAAGGTCAGCATGCTGGGCAGGATGAAGAGGTAGCTCCAGCCGTGCTTGGTGATGAACTTTCTCATGGGCCCTCCCCGGTCGCTGCGGAATGGGGCGCGCGCCCCATTCCAATGAACGGGATCGACGCTGCGCTTCGCGCAGCGTCGATCCCGCTTACGACACAAGGCGCGCGGAGCGCGCCTCTTGCCGCGACTACTTGTTGGTCAGAAGCGTCGTCGCCTCGGTCTCAATCCGCTTCATCGCTTCCTCGGGCTTGGCCTTGCCGAAGAGGATGTTCTGATACTCGGTGTGCATCAGGCGGGTGAACTTGGCCCAGTCCGGAACCAGCGGAGTGACGTACATATCCGCCAGCACGGGCAGGAACTTGTCGAGCGGGTCGACGATCTTCACGCTCTTGCGCGCGCCCGGCGCAAGATAGAAGCCGGTCGTCACGTTGCTGGCCGGCGGCACGTCTTCCTGCACTTCGCCGCTGGTCAGGTAGCGCCCGAGGTCCATCGCCGCCTGCTTCTTGGCCTTGTCGGTGATCTTGCTCGCGACGCCGATCAGGCCAACCGCGCCGATCGTCAGCTTGTTGCCGTTGGCGGTCGGGTGCGGGTAGATGTCGAAGTTCACCTTGGCGCCCTTGAACCCAGGGGCCGCGCCGGTGGCGTCGACGATCATGGCGATCTGCTTGTTCTGGAAGCCACCCTTGACGTCGGAGTCCTTCATGCTGCCGAAGTCGGGCGGGGTGACCTTGTGCACCAGGGCCAGGTCGGCGAAGCGCTGCAGACCCTTGGCCGCGGCCGCGGTGTTGAAGCCGAACTTGCCATCCTTGCCGATCGGGCGGACAGCCGGGTCCTCGTTCATCCACAGCGCGAAGGTGTTCACCACGCCGGGATCGACAAAGCCCGCGAAGCCGTAGACCTGCTCGCCGTTGGCGCGCTTGAAGGTCGTCTTCTTGGCGGCGTCCACAAACTGATCCCAGGTCCAGGTGGTCGAGGGCATGTCGACCTTGGCCTCGGCGAAGACATCCTTGTTGAGGTAGATCCCCATCGGGACCACCCACAGTGGCCAAGAGTATGCCTTGCCATCTCCGCCCACCCGGGTGACGTCCAGCACGTTGGGCAGGATGTCGGCCTTGTCGGCATCGGTCAGAAACTCATCGATCGGGGAGGCCAGGCCGTCCTTCACCCAGCCGGGCAGGCGGTCGCTCGGCATGCGCCACAGGTCGATGCCCTGGCCGCTTTGCAGCGCGGTGTTGAGCTTGGTGAAGCCCTCATCGTTCGGCGGGTAGCCGGTGATGTCGATCTTGATGTCCGGGTTCTCGAGCTGGAACTGGGTCACCGCATTGTCGAATGGGTTGCCAAACGCGTTACCGGGGGTGTAGCCCAGCACCCACAGGTTCAGGGTGCCCTTGTAGCCGCTGCTACTCTTGCGCACCGGCCCGCCCTTGGCCACACGGGGCGGAGGCGGCGGGGAGGTCGGGGCGACGGTCGCAGCCGGGACGGCCGTCGCGGCAGGCTTGGGCACATCCGTTGGTTTGGCCGGCACGGCCGTCGCGGCCGGAGCTGCGGTGGCTGCCGGCTTCGGCGCTTCGGTCGGTTTGGCCGGCGCCGCCGTTGGCGCGGGCGTGGCCGCGCCGCAGGCCGACAGGACGAGCGCGGCCGCGGTTGCGACCAGGCTCAGATTGAGAAGTCTCTTTTTCATTTCCTCACTCCTTTCAGTGCGTATCAGAGAACGTAACGCGTTATTGAAACAACGCCCGCCTCGCGGCGAACGCCGATCACCCACAACAGAATCAGCGCTGGCGAAAGAACACCATCCGGTATCGGTCGGCCCGAAAGATCGTCCGCTCGACCTCGATGACGGTGCCGCGCTCATCACGCGTGACGCGCCGCACCATCAGCGCCGCATCGCCGGCCCGCACGCACAGGGCCTCGGCATCGGCGCGCTCAAGCAGTATCGCCTCGATGGTCTCCTCGCACGCGCTGGGCCGGGTGCCGAATTCGCGCGCCAGAATATCGTAGAGCGATTCCTTTCCCAGATCGAACTGCATTATGCGGCTGAAACGCTCGTACGGGAGGTGGCAGCGCTCGAGCGCCATCGGCTCGCCGTTGGCCATCCGCACCCGGGTGAGATCGATGACATGCGCGCCGATCGGCAGGCCGAGCTGGGCGGCGATACTGGAATCGGCGATCTCGTCCCGGAAGGCCAGCACCCGCGACGAGGGAATCAGTCCGCGCTGGCGCATCTCGTCGCTGAAGGACAGGAAGCCGGCGATGGTGGCGCTCTTGCGCACCCGCATCGACGACACCACCGTGCCGCGCCGGCGCTGGCGGACCAGCAGACCCTCGCGGACAAGTTCGTCGATGGCGGCCCGCAACGTCATCCGGCTGACGTGCATGGACTCAGACAACTCGCGTTCGGGGGGAATGACCTCGCCGTAGCGCATTTGTCCGGCCGCGATCTGTCCGCGCAGATGCCCGGCGATCTGTTTAAAGACCGGCTCACTGGCACGGCGGCTGACGCGGAAGGTAGACATGTGGCCTAGACCACGATTCTACCCCCGACGGCGGGCATAACCTCGCGGGTAGGCGCCCTGGAGCCGCGCCCGAATAGAACTGTCAGCGCCTACCCGCGAGGTTATGCGCAACAACAACTAGTCGGTCAGGTCGTCGCGGATGTGCTCGACCAAGTGCTCCATCGCCTCGCGAGCGCGGGCGATCGGGCCCGGGGCTGGGGGTTTGTGGTGCTCGGCGTAGTCGCTCGCCGCCTCAGCAGGGGTGACGCCGGGATCGCCTCCCGATTCTTTGAGGTGGTGCTGGTGGTCGATCACCCACAGATACAGGTCGGCTTCGGTCCGGCGCGGAAAGTCCTCGAGCACGTTCTGGCTGCGCACGGCCTGGATGATGGGCAGGTAGACCTGGTCGTACCAGTCGATGACGGCCTCGTCATCGCCGATGTCGCGCTTCAGGTCGAGTCCCATGTAATAGCGGTGCATGGCGATGTGCTCGATCAAGCGCTCGTACGCGCCGCCGATCGAGAACCGGATGTTCTGCTCGGGCCGCAGCTTGTCCAGGCGCGAGCGTTCGAGAAACTCGGCATATTCGCCGAGCAGTTCGAGCTTGTCGGCGTCGATGTCGTTCTCGGTCACCGGCACCCGGGTCATGGCCTCGGTGACCTCGGCGTCGATGAATCGAACCCCGAGCTCCTTGGCGACCGAGATGCGATGGTTGCCGTCGAGGACAAAGTAAACATCGCCGACCTTGTAGAGCTTGGCCGGCGGCAGGCTGACCTCATCGTAGAAAGCGCGGGTGACCCGGCGCCAGCGCTCGGACAAGTCATTGCTAGCGGGCAGAAATGCATCGTCGAAGTCGCGATAGCGGCCAACGCTGCCGATCACCTTCTCGACAGGCACCGGCTGCACGCCGCGAGAAACCATGCCGCGCAGTTTGAGTTTGTCGGCGACATCATCCCAGGCCATGAGCTTGCGCGGCTTGCCGATAAGGAGGCCAAGCATGGAACGCAGAAACGCCTTCTCCCGCGCGGCGCGGAAGTCTGCGGCGTCCGAGGTGGTAAGTCCGGATAAAGGCATCTTGTTAGGAAAAGCAGAGCGCATCCGCAGTGCTCGCAGAGCCAGGGCAGGTTCGCTGCCATGGTCATCGTCAAGCTTCCCGAGAGCGTCTGGGGTCCTGGATGCGCTGAATAACTATACCAGCGCGGGTTAAGGCCGGATGAAAACCGGCGCGCGGGCGCGGATAGAATCACCCATCCCATTCATCCGAGGAATGCCGTGACAATAACGATTGCCGAGGAACGCCCCGACCATCCTGACGCGATCGGCCTGATCACCGAGCTCGAGGCCCATCTCGAACCGCTGTATCCATCGACCAGCCGGCATGGATTTAGCGTGGAGAAGCTCCTGGCCGAGAACGTGCCTTTCTTTGTCCTGCGCGAGGATGGCGCGCCAGCCGCCTGCGCCGGGATCAAACTCGTCACGCCCGACTTTGGCGAGGTCAAACGGATGTATGTCCGCCCGGCCTTTCGCGGGCGCGGCTTCGGCGCAATGATGCTCGACCAACTGGCCGGCTACGCCCGGTCGCGCGGTCTGCCTCTGTTGCGCCTCGAAACCGGCATCCATCAGCACACCGCGATCAAGGTGTATGAGGCCTACGGTTTTCGGCGCATCCCGCCCTTTCCCCCGTATCGCGAGGATCCGCTTAGCATTTGCTATGAGCTGCGTCTGTAGGCGCAGCCTTCAGGCTGCGCTTGCCGTCGCGGCGCAGCCTATGCAACGAGCTGGATATGTGTGCGCAGCCTGCAGTCCGCGCAAGGGCAAGCGCAGCCTGAAGGCTGCGCCTACAACCGGACGCGCTCTACGGCATCCCCGTCGTCAAGCCAACATCCCGCATGATCGATCCATCAGGGTTCAGGATACGGGCCTTGAAGCGCCATTCGCCGCGGGTCTGATCAACCTTGAGCAGCAGCCCGTTCAAGCCCTTCTTCAACTCGATCTTGGGCAGATCCAAATCACGCAACGCCTCGGGCCCGTCGGCCGGCACGGCCCGGCTTACCTTGTTGCGCCAGATTTCCTTGCCATTCAGCCAGGCCGCGATGCCGTCATCCGAAAGCATGCCCAGCAAACCGCCCCGATCCTCCGGGCTGTCGACCCACACAAAGGCATATGCCACCGCATTCTCGCCCGGCGAAAGCGTCTGATCGAGGGCGACGTAGCGGGTCGGGCTGGTGATGCGCCACAACGCCGGATCGCCCGGCTTTGGCCCAAAGGCCGCTTCGCCACCCGGCCAGACGTTGTCATTCAAGGTCTTGCCCTGGAATGAACGCGAGAGCAGCCAGTTGCGGATGTAGCCATCCTCATCGGGCCGCCGCACCGTCGCTCGCGCAACCGCGGTTGCGCCGGAAGCCGCCTTTGCATAACACGCAGCTTCAACCCGCGCCCCGGGCCCGAGATCAACGGGCATGACAAATGAGGCCCCATCGCCGGACGAGGTCGGCTCGATCAGCCGGCTCATTAGTCCGTCGAGGACGGTAACGGACCAGGCGCACCCGCCATCAAGGGCGCCGCCGGGCGGCGCTGTCAGATCCGCCTTGAGCGCGACAACGGCGCCGGGCAAAGCCACATCGCCAGCCCCGGGCGCGCGCAGCACGATCGACGGCTGGGTCGGGCGAATGATCTCGCCCGCCACGCCAGCCCTTGCCCAGGTTGGGTTTGTAAACAAGCTTGCGCAAGCCGTTTGAGAAGATCGACAGGAAATACAGCTCGCCGCTGTACGGGCTGAAATGCAGATCGACGATCTCGCCCAGCCCGGCCCCGAACTTCTCCACCCGCAGGATGCGCCCGTCCGGGGCGAGCACCGCCCGCCGAATCCACTGCTGCGAATAGTCGCCGAAGAAGAAATCACCCCGCATGTCCTCGGGGAAATGCGCGTAGGTGTTGAAGTCGCCCGCGGTGAGCGAGGCCGGGAAGCGTTGGCCCTCGCGGGTATGGGGATACACGTAGTCCGGCGGTGTCACCGTCCATGGCGCAATGTCGGCGCATTGCGTCCGCGTGTAATAGGGAGTCGACATCGGCCCTTTCCACGCACGGCCAGCCATAGTTGGCCCCGGCCGGCGCGGCGACCAGCCACTCGTAGGTCCACCAGCCCACATCCCCGACATAGGGCAGCCCTGTCACGGGATGAATGGCGAACTTGAACGGGTTGCGGAACCCGCGCGCCCACACCCGCGAGCGCGCGCTGTGCGGATTGGCCGGATCGAAATATGGATTGCCGGGCAGCCCGTCGCCACTCGCTGGATCGATCCGAATCGTTTTGCCGCTCAGCGAGTCGATGTCCTGAGCGCGCAGCGAGAAATCGGTCAGGACATCCGAGATCGCGCCGTCGCCAAACGTGGAGTACAGCGCGCCATCCAGGCCGAAAGCCAGCCCGCCGATCCCATGGTTTCGGCTGTTCGACTGCAGATCGTCCAGGAGCACGCGCTCGCTGTCGCGCAGCGCGATATTGCCCTTCATCACAAAACGCGAGATGTGGCCATAGCGCAGGCCCTCCTCGTCACCGGTCTGGCCGGGCGCGTTATAGATATAGCTGACGTAGATGTAGCCGGTTCGGGTGAAGTGCGGGTCAACGGCGATGCCAATCAACCCGCGGTCGAGGTTGGCGCTGAAGACCTGGTCCCGCAGGTCGAGGACGGGTTCGGCCCGAACCGTCGTTCCTTCGACCAGCTTGACCACCCCCGCCCGCTCGGTGATCAAGATCCGCTCCTGGTCACCCGTGCGGGGCAGAAAGGCGATCGAAACGGGCTGGGCAAAGGCGTCGGCGACGGTGATGATCTCGAATCCAGCGGGCAAAGAAAATGGCTCAAGCGTCGGCGCCTGCCAGGCGTCGGCAACTGAGCTGACGAGCATCACCCCGGCGGTCAGAACGGCGAGCAGACCGCGGGTGGCGGCGCGTTTGAGTGAGGACGGGACACGAGGGGCTGCGTTCATGGGCGTTGCTCCCAGAGGATCACCATATTATCCGCCCAGGGCGTGCCGTCTGCCCGCAAGACGGGCAAACGCGCGCCGGTAGCGCGGTCGTACCAACCGGCCACCAGCCGCGCGGCGGGGCGCTCCAACCGCAATGCGCGGGTCTCGACAATCACCTCGCCCGCGCTCCAGAAACTGGTGGGATATTCGCCGTTGCGCGGTTCTCCATCGGTCTGGCCCAGCGCCTGGCCGGCCGCGTCCAGGGCGTGCACGAACAGCGTGAAGTCCTTGGCCGGGGCTTGCACGGTTTCGAAACGCAAGTTCGCCGTGATCGTTGTTCCAATCTGGGCCTCGACCGACCGAAGCCGAATCTGCCCGCCAAACACCGCGTCGATCGGCGCGCCAACCGGCGGGCCTGGATCAGGCGCGCGGCCTTCCACCTTGACCCGCCCGGCGGTGAAACGGTTCTGACCCGTGCCATCCAGCCGCAGAATCTCAGGCTGCCCATAGGGGTCGCGCACGCCCACCCGGACATCGGCGACAACCCGTGGCGCGCCCGCATCCACAGGCACGCGGTACTCGTCGCGAAAGAACTCGCCCGGCTTCCAACGGGTCGTACTGTAGCGATTCCCAAACGGCACCGCTTCGACCCGTCCGATCACCGCGCCGCGCGGATCGATCAGCTCGACGATCGCCCGCAGGCTGCGCCCGATCGGGCGTTCGGCCCCCCAGTACACACTGACCGGAAGCGCCTCCCCGGGCGCGACGGCCCGGCCCTCGACTGCCACGTGCAGCAGGCGCACGTCGCCGCCAAAGACCAGCTCCGAAGGGCGCAGGCCAAAGGCCGCCCGAACGGTTGTATCGGTCAGCGCCGGTGGCGGCGCATATGCGGGCACGAGGACAAGCGCGGGCGCGAGCGCCCCCATGATCACGACAGCAACGGCCAGGGCTCCGCCAACGATTCGACGCGTTCGGAGAGGTAGGGCCTCCCCGAGCGCCATCCATCCCAGGGTAATGAACGCCGCGAACGCCCCCGCCGCGGGCATGAGCAAGCGCCCGTTCTCAGTCGCGGTGTGGGTGCGCATCCAACTGACGTAGCCCGCCACCAGCGCGGCGATCCAGACTGCCAGGACGACGATCTCGCGAGAAGCCGTGATGCGCTTGCGCAGCAGACCGAGGAGGAGTCCGCTCAGGCCAACCGCGAAGACCACCCAGAAAAAGAGGTCCATCCAGCCGGGTAGCGCCTGCCGAATTGCCAAGTCGCCCCACAGCGATTGCAGCCAAACAGGCACACTCGCCAGGATGGCGAACGCATCCAGCGGCGCCAGGCGCAGCGTGACGGCATTGGCCGCTTCAGCCCGCGCCCAGCCCAGCGGGTCGCCATACAGAGCCGTGTTGCGGATGAACCACGCCCCACCGGCCAGGCCCAGCCCAAAGATGACCCCCAATCCACGAACCAGCGCGGCGCGCGGGGCGCGCCACACCGCCCACACCAGGGCTGGCGCGAGCAGGGCGATCCCGCCCACTTTGCTCAAGACCGCGATCGCGATCAGCCCGCCGACGACAAAGCCCTGCGTCAGCCCGCGCCGGCCGATCTCGTTGTCGGCGCTGCGCCGGGCCGACGTAAGCATCCAGGCGCAGGCCAGGGTGGCTGCGCAGGTGACGGCGATATCGTTGCTGACGCTGGCGCTCATGTGCAGAAACTTCGGGGAGAACGCAAGCAGCGCGCTGGCCACCAGCGGCGTCCAACGCTGGCCGGGTAGAAGCGCGCCGGCGATGGCGATGACCCCGATGAGTGTCAGCGCGCCCAGCAGGGTAGAAACAGGCGCGCAGCGCGCAACGCCGCCAGCGGCCCTGGGAAACGGACAGCCTCAGCGGGCCAGTGCGAATAGAGATTCGATACGCCGGGCAGATCGTACCAGTCGCCGTTCTGGCGGTTCACAAAGGCGTCCAGTTCGGTCAAATCGAAGGGCGCGATCGCAGCCGCGACCAGGGCATAGTAGAGCGGCGGCTGGAAAGCCTCGTGCAGAGCCTGGGCACGGAAGTCGCCAGTCGCGCCAGACACGGGCTCGGGCAGCGCGCCTGTGCGCAGCAGCGTCCCGGCGTAGTAGAAATGGGAGGCCTCATCGGGGGCCTCAAAGGCCGGCAGGCTCAGGTTGTAGACCGTCGCCAGGGCGACAAAGGCCGCCAGCATGGCGCCAACCACCGCCCGCCACCGGCGGGTCTCGCGCAGGCGAACAGGGATCAGCGGCGGGTCAGCCATGCAAAGAGATTGCGCGCGAAGGCGCGATTGTCCGCCTGCCCGAGGTCGGTGCCGTCTTTTTGCGGGCCATTGTGAAAGAGATTGCGATCACACACGCCCGCCAGGCGCCCGCCGCCGGGGAGCTCGCGCACGAGGACACAGCCGACGACGTCACCAGGCAGCACGCGGGCGAGCTCGGCCGGTTGCAGAATACACCCCGATCGGGTGAGCGGCGCGCAGCGGGCGAGAATCGACGCCGAGGCCTGGGCGGCTTGCGTCATCCGAAACTGGGAGATGCCCTCGACCTCGAGCGCGCCCACGCCCGCAATCACCGGATGCGATCCGGAAAAGTCGATGATCCGCGTGCGGGGCTGGAAGTTATCCGGGAACACCTCAATACCAAATTGACTGAGGAAATCATTGTCACTGGCCCAATTGGCCGGGCCGTACTGAAAATCGGCGTAGGTCAGGACACTCCCGCCGGCGCTGAGATACGCACTGAGGGCGGCGACCTCTGCCCCGCTCAGTCTGCGCCCATTCGAGCCGAGCACGACGACGGCGGCCCCTGCCAGGCGGGCTGGCGTGATCGATTCGGCTGGCGTGAGAATGAATTCCTCAACCCGCAGGCCAAGCCCTGTCTCGAGCACATCGCGACGCAGGCGGGTGAAGGAAAGCGGTCCATCCACGCCATCGAACAGGCGTGATTCAGGTGCGCCGCTTTCCGGGATGAAATCGCCCTGGACGAACAAGGCGCGTGGCGCAGAGGCGCGTCGGCGCGGGCGCAGTCGGCGCAGGCGCGGTCGGCACGGGCGCGGTCGGCGCAGGCGCAGTCGGCGCAGGCGCGGTCGGCGCAGTCGAAACGCAACCAGAAAGCAGGATCAGCGCCGCAAGCGCGAATACCCTAAAGGTGGGCCCCCATACGCGTCTCATTTCCGTAACTCCGTGGGGGCCCACCTTTAGGGTGTTCGCCCGGAATCGGCCTACGCCCCGTATTTCGCCAGACGCCCGGCATGGGCCAGCGCCAGCGGCATGATATCGGCGGCATGAATCGTGCCCAGCCCGCCGTGGGCGCAGGCGCGCTCGCCAAATGACTCGCTCCGATCGCGCCGAACCGTGGCCGGAGCCCAAATCATCAGCGGCACGGGATGCCAGGAATGAGCCTTGAGCTGGCTGGGGGTGCTGTGATCGCCGGTCACAACCAGCACATCCGGCTTCAGCCCCATCAGCCCGGGCAGGGCCGCATCCACTTCCTCGATGACCTTGGCCTTGGCGTCGAAGTTGCCATCCTCACCGCGCGAGTCGGTGTACTTCACATGGATGAACAGGAAGTCGTAGTCGTTCCAGACAGTTGCGGCGGTCTCGAATTCCTCGGCCACCGAGTGGGCGTGATGGGGGATGACATCCATCCCGACCAGCGATGACACGCCGCGATACATCGGGTAGACGGCGATGACGCCGGCATTGAGCCCATAGACGTCCTTGTACTTGGGCAGGGCAGGATCGCTGGCGAACCCGCGCAGGGTCATGCCGTTTGCAGGATGATCGTTGGCGATGACGGCGGTCGCCTGTTTGATCCAGCTATTGAAGAGAGCGGCGGTGCGCTCCGAGGCAGCGTCGCGAGCCAGAGCCGTGAGCGGCGGCACGCCGGTGCGCTGCGGGTCAGTCTCGTCGATGTTGGCCTGCAGCCCGTCGCCGCGCATAACGACGACAAAGCGGTAGTCCTGAACGGGTTCGACAAAGATCTCGACCCCATCGGCGACCTTGATGTTGGCGGCGTTGATCTTCTTGACCAGCGCTTCGCACGTCGAAGTCGGGATGCGGCCGGCCCGCCGGTCGCTGATATTGCCTTGCGCGTCCAACGAGCAAAAGTTGCCGCGCGCGCACACATCCCGGCCGGTCAGCGGGAAACCGATCCCGACCGCCTCGAGCACGCCCCGCCCGATCTCGTAGTGGATCGGATCGTAGCCAAACAGGCCGAGGTGGCCCGGGCCGCTCCCGCTGGTGATCCCGACATCGACGGGGTAGTGCTGGCCGAGGCAGCCCTCGCGGGCCAGCCGGTCGAGGTTCGGGGTGTGGGCGGCCTCCAGTTCCGTCTGGTCATCCGAGGCGCGGGGCAGGCCGCCGAGGCCATCCATGACCAGCAATACGATCTTTGTTTTTGCCGGTTGAATCAGGTCTTTGAGAAGCGCAAAATTGGACATACGGGAAGGATTATAGAAGCTATCCGCAGACATCCGGCGAGATCACCTCTCCGCGCGAAGCGCGGGAAGGTGATCTCGCCGGCAATTCTGGATGCGCTCCAGGCGCCGCCCGCGCTACCTCCTCACCAGCGGCAGATAGACATACGACGGCGGCGGCGTGATGGTGAAGCCCAGCACGTTACTGTCGCCGCCGCCCGGTCCGGGCGTATTGACGCTCACTCCGGCCGAGCCCTCCAGTATCAGGTCGGCGGCGCTGATCGTCGCGATCAGCCGGGTTGGGCTGACGTATTGCGTTGGGCGTGGATCATCGTTCCACAACGCCTGCGAGTTCAGGCTGAAGTTGAGCCCGGTGATGGTGATTGGCACCTGGGCGGCCGGGCCGCGGGCCGCGGCGGCGGCCGGCTGCAGCGCCGAGATCGACGGCGCTGGCGGCAGCTCCGGGGCGGTGATCTCGAGCGCCAGGGCGTTGGAGGTCGTCCCGGCCACCTCGGGCAGCAAAAGCGACGGGCTGTTGTCCACTGAGATCAAGGCGGTCCCGGCCTGGGCGACATCCCCGGCCAACAGCGCGCCCCGGATTAGGGTGCTGCTCAGCCAGGTGGTCGCCCGGGCCGCGTTATTGAACAGCACGACCGCGCTGGCGATGAAGCCGGTCCCACGCACCTCAATGGTTTGCGCGCCACTGCCGGCCAGCACGCTCTGCGGACTGAGCAGCGCAACGGCGGGAACGGGAATCGCCCCCGGGGCCAGGACGGTGAAGGTGAGAACGTTGCTCGTGCCGCCGCCCGGCGTCGGGGTGTTGACGGTGATCTGGCGCTCGCCGGCGGCGCTGAAGTCCGATGCCAGCAGGGTGGCCGCCAGCTCTGTCTTGCTCTTGTACGTTGTCGCGCGATTGGCCCCGCCCACCCGGACGACCGAGTTGGCCTGGAAGTCGACCCGCTGACGGTGACCGGCAGCGGGCTGGCATAACCCTGGGCAACCGATAGCGGGGCCAGCCCGGTCGCGACCGGCGACGGGGCATTGAAGATGATGGCGACCGTGGCGTCGTCGGTATAGCCGGTGACATAGGCGGCCTGGCCATTCGGGTTGATGACCACCCCGCGCGCGCCGGCGATCCTGGGGAAGCCCGAGATACCCTTGGTGATGACATCGCGGAAGGTCAGGCCGCCCGTGTCCATGTCGCGCTCAAAGGCCGTCAGGCTGTTGCCGCTGTAGCCGGTTGCAAACAGCATCCTGCCATCCGGGCTCAAGGCCACGTCGGAGGCCGCATTCAGCTCGGCGCTGGTGTAGCAGGCGATCGGGGTCAATGCGCCATTGACCTGGCTGCGGGTGAAGGCGCACACCGAGTCGCTGTCAAAGGCCGCGGTGTAGACATGCTTGCCATCCGCGCTGATGGTCACCCGGAACACACCGTTCAGCCCGCTTGCGGCGCTGGAGGTCAGCACCTGGCGGGTTGTCAAACGCCCGTTGCTGGCGTCCCGATCGAGGGTGATCAAGGCGTCGGAGGTGTATCCGGTCACGTAGACGTTGGCGCCGTCCGGGCTGACCGCCACGCCATAGGCAGCGGAGAGCAGGGTGTTGGTATAGCGTTGCAGAAAGGCTGTCCGCAGGATGGACGGGCTGGGGTATTCCAGCGAGCCAGTTTCAGCTCCAGAGGTCTGCCGGCCGAAGACCATAACGGTGCTGGAGTATTTGGTTGTGACATACACGTGCTCGCCGCCAGGGCTGAAGGCGATGCCATACGCGCCGTCCATGCCGCTCAGACTCGAGCATATCGGTCCGGCCGATGGTTGGTTGACCTGCAAGGTGTTGACGCAGCCATAGGACGAGCCATTCCGGACAGTCTCCATGTGGGTGAGGTCGCCGCTGCTCTGGTCGCGCGCGTAGACGGCAATCGAGTCTCCAGTCACGCCGGTCACATACACGTTTGCGCCGTCCGGGCTGACCGCGACCTGCTCCGGGGAGGTGAAGCGCCTGCTGACCGACAGACTGGCGCTGGCATAGGTGGCCTGATACGACAGCGAATTGCCGCCGAGCACATCGTAGCGGGTAACGCCTGAACCGCCCGAATCGGCCACATAGACGTGCTGGGCATCCGGGCTGACGGCCACACCATAGGGTCCGTTGATCGGCGCCGAGGAATTGCTGTAGGTCGATCCGAAAAGGTCATCCTTGCCCTTGAGGACATTGCAGGTGAAGGTGTAGTTGGCCGTTGGGCGGCTGGGATCATTGGTGCTGAAGCTCAGCGTCGCGCTCTTGAGCCCGACGCTGGTGGCCAGGCATTGGACCGTGACGAGCTTGTCAGCTCCACCGTCGACAATCGTTGTAGACAGGCCGGTCAACCCGCCAAAGGCGCCGGCCGGCGAGCTGGTGAGCGTGCCTGCGCCAAGCGACAGGGTGGCATTTCCCGTCTCACGCACAGTGATCGTCATCACAACCGGCTTGCCGGCGGTGGTCTCGGCGCTGAGCAGGCCAGGCGATTCCGGAGTGGATCCAAATCCGGCGTTCACCGCGGCGGCCAACCCGCCGCACGAAAGGTTGAAGCTGCGCGATGGCAGGTTCGGATCGTTGGTGTTCATATTCAGCGTTGCGCTGCGGGCCGCCGCAACGGTGGGCCTGCACGTCATGGCGACCGTGACGCTGCTGGCGGCCGTGATGGTGGTGGGGAATGCGCCAACCACGGCGAACTCAGCCGGGAACGAGCCGCCCAAACCGACATTGCTCAGCACGAGCGGGGCGTCGCCGGCGTTGAAGATCCTCAGGGCGTTGGTCTTGGTGATCGTCGTGTTGATTGCCACGCTGCCGAGATTGATTGGCCCGGGCGCGGCCGGTATCGAGACGAATTCGGGCTGCGAGTCATCGCGCTCGACCGAACCGATGTCAAAATAGTACAGACCGTTACCGTTGCCATCAGCCTGGCGTGGACGGCCGCGAATATCCTTGTTGCCGATGTCCGGGTCAACGACATAGGTGACCGGGTCGATTCGGTCGACCAGCGGGCTGTCAATGTCCGGGACCTGGGTGAGCATCCCAGGCGGGCCGCCGTTGTACTGCAGCGGCCCGAGTTTGAGATCCGTTTCATGGACATCATTGTTCGAATCGGGGTCGTCACAGGTATCGTCGCTGAAGGCGTTCTGACCTTTGCTGTCGATCGGCCCGACTGCCCCGACGGGATACTTGTCGTCTGAGGGATCCTTGTCCCGGCAGTTTTGAGGCAGGTTGCCGCCAAAGACGCTCAGGCGGAACTCGGCCTTGTCGTATTGGCTTTCCTGGTTGTAGATGCCGCCGCCCTTGTTCCCGGCGATGTTGGCGGTGAGCTGCGCGCCGATAACGCTCATCGTGCCGCCGCTGGCCCCAAGCGTGTTGGAATACAGAATCGCGCCGCCCAGATCGCTCGCGTTGTTGCCGCTGAAACCGACCAGGCGCAGTTTGACCGGCTGATTGCGCTGGATGGCCAGCCCGCCGCCGCTGCCCTCGACCGAGTTGCCGATAAACATGTCGCGGATGAGGGTCAGATCTTCGATCGTCTTGATCGCGCCGCCCTGGCCACCCGCCCCCGGCGAGCCGGCGTGGTTGCCGGTGAACATCGAGTCCGACACGGTCAGGAGCGTGTCAGCGGTGTGGAAGATGGCGCCGCCGACGCCCTCGAGGGCGGTGTTGCCGGTGAAGGCGCTGCGCTTGACCGTCATGGTGTAGACGTTGCTCGAGCTGGCGGTGAATAATGCGCCGCCGCCTTCACCTGTCGCGCTGGGAAGCAGGCTGCCCTTGACGATGTTGCCGGTGAAGGCGGTGTCGGAGATCTCGAACTTCCCGCCCCGAACCGAGATGGCGCCGCCGTTCTTGTCGGCCAGGTTGCCCTGGAAGGTGCTGCCGGCAATGGTGAGATCCCAGGTGCTCCGGATGGCCCCGCCTTCCTGCCCGGCGTTGACGGCCTTGTTGCCGGTGAAGGTGGTTCCGGCGATGACGGTCTTGCCGTCCGCCCGGATCGCCGCCCCGCCCGCGCCGCCCGCGCTGTTGTTGATGAAGGAGCCCCCGGCGATGTTGACCTCGCCGCGCGAGTCGATGGCGGTGTAGGCGGCGTTCTTGATCGTGACGTTGACCAGGCTGAGTTTGCCGCTGCTTTCAACATCGAAGAGGATCTGGTTGGCCTTGCTGGCGTCGATGGTGATCGGCCCGATCAGGGTGAGGGTGTTGATGGTGTCGGGCAGACCGCCATAGTTCACTCCGTTGCTGATCACGATGGTGCCGGCGACCGCAAAGTTGATGGTGGTGACGCCCGACGGACTCTTGGCACAGTCGTTGTTAGGGTTGGTCGACGCGTTGTCAAAGGCGCGCATCATCGCCTCACGCAGGGTGCATTTGCCGTCACTGTTGTTGAGTTTGTCCTCAAGCGAGTTGACCACAATGGTCGCGCCTGCGGCCATCGCCGGCCGGGGGATCGCCAGGCCGCCCGCGAGGAGTGACATAAGTAGTGACAGGATCAGGGATTTGCGCATGGGGACGGTTTTACTACAGAATCGGCTCTCTGTCTCTCGTTTGCCTTCCGGGTTCTCTCAGTTCTTAATAGAAGCGATACGCCGCGGCGCATCGCTTCTGGAGACCCCTCCCGCTATACTCCGATAACAAACGTCATGACCGAAAACACGCCCCCCATCACCTCTGACTTCATCCGCACGGCCGTGGCCGAAGACCTGCGGTCTGGCCGTTTCAGCCGGGTCGTCACCCGTTTCCCCCCAGAGCCGAACGGATACCTGCACATCGGCCATGCCAAGGCCATTGCGGTCGATTTCGGAATCGCCGCCGATTTTGGCGGGGTCTGCAACCTGCGCTTCGACGACACCAACCCGGTCAAGGAAGAGCAGGAGTATGTCGACATGATCATGGCCGACATCCGCTGGCTGGGCTACGACTGGGGGAATCGCCTGTTCTTCGCCTCGGACTATTTTGAGACCCTTTACGAGTACGCCGTCCAGCTCATCCAGAAGGGCAAGGCCTACGTCTGCGACCTGAACGCCGACGAGATGCGCGAGTATCGCGGCACGCTCAAGGCGCCTGGCCGCGAGAGCCCCTACCGCAGCCGCAGCGTGGAGGAGAACCTCGACCTGTTCCAGCGGATGCGGGCGGGCGAATTCCCCGAGGGGGCCCGCACCCTGCGGGCGAAGATTGATATGGCCTCGGGCAACGTCAACCTGCGCGACCCGGTCATGTATCGCATCCTGCACGCCGCCCACCATCGGACCGGCAACGCCTGGAAGATCTACCCGCTCTACGACTTCGCCCACGGGCAGAGCGATTCGATTGAGGGTGTCACCCATTCGTTGTGCTCGCTGGAGTACGAAATCCACCGCCCGCTCTACGACTGGTACACCCGCGAGCTGGGCATCTACGCCCCGCGCCAGATCGAATTCGCCCGGCTGAATCTGAGCTACACCGTGCTCAGCAAGCGCAAGCTGCTCAAGCTGGTCAAGGAAGGTTTTGTCAGCAGCTGGGACGATCCGCGCATGCCGACCCTGAGCGGTCTGCGCCGGCGCGGCTACACCGCGGCCTCGATCCGCGATTTCTGCTCCCGGATCGGGATGGCCAAAGCCGACAGCGTGGTCGACATCGCCATGCTCGAGCACAGCCTGCGGGATGAGCTGAACAAGACCGCCCCGCGGGTGATGGGCGTGTTGCGCCCGCTGCGGGTCGTGATCGAGAACTACCCCGAGGGTCAGACTGAGGAGATGGACGCGGTCAACAACCCTGAGAATCCGGCGGCCGGCACGCGCAAAGTCCCGTTTGGGAAAGTGCTGTATATCGAGCAGGACGACTTCCGCGAGGAGCCGCCTCCCAAGTTCTTCCGCATGGCGCCCGGGCGCGAAGTGCGCCTGCGTTACGCTTACTTCGTCAAATGCGTGGGAGTGGTGAAGGACGCCGCCGGCAAAGTCATCGAAGTGCGCTGCACCTACGATCCGGCCACCCGCGGCGGCGACGCGCCGGACGGCCGCAAGGTCAAGGCGACCATCCATTGGGTGAGCGCGGAGCATGCCGTGCTGGCCGAGGCGCGCCTCTACGACGCGCTGTTCAGCAAACCCAACCCTGACGACGTCGAAGAGGATGGGCACTTTCTCGACAATCTGAACCCAAACTCGCTCGAGGTGATCTCCCCGTGCTACGTCGAGCCGAGCGTGCGCGGCGCGCAGGCTGGGACGACAGTGCAGTTCGAGCGCACGGGTTACTTCTGCGTCGACCCGGATTCAACGCCTGACAAACTCGTCTTTAATCGAGCGGTGGGGCTGAAGGATTCGTACGCCAAAGTGGCGACCTAGGAAGCCGGGCGCGTTAGCGCACCGTCACCTGCCCCAGCGCAAATCGATCCTCTCCCGAAGCAAGCTTGAGACGTTCACCTGTTGCCGAATCGTACAAGCCGGCGAAGAGCGTATAACGCCCGGGCGGGGTGGAAGGGGTGATAGACACCCCCCGCTGGTCGGTGATGGTTTCGCCCGGCCGCCAGCTTGCCGTGGGGCGGAAACCGGCGACCGGCGCACTTTCGTTTTGAGCGGCCGGCGCCCCGTCCGCCGGGCCGAGGTGGATGAAGACCGTGAGATTTGCTGACAGCGCGTCCGGGGCCGTCCACGAGAGCGCCATGGGAATGATGTCGCCGGCACCCACGTCAGACAGGTCGACGCTCGCCGACGCCAGCGTGATCCCTCCCCGCCAAACCGCGCCGACGGGAAGCGGGACAGACGCGCGGTGAATGGCGTAGGTCGCCAGGCGGATGTCACCTACCCATTCTTCTCTCGCCTTGAAGGCATGCTCGGCCAGCCAGCGCTCATACCGCCCCTCGGGGTCGGCGGTGCGCTCGCCATAAAACAGCGCGTAGACGCGGCTCGATCCCGCCGCGGCCAGACTGACCGCGGCATCGGGATCGTCGCTGCTATCGGAAGCGGCGGACAGCGCGAACACCCGGGCTGGGCCGGGGTCATGCGCGGTGTAGGCGTCCGCGAAATCCGGCCCGATGAGCCACACCCGATCACCCGGCCTCGGGTCGGCCAGCACACGTTGGGCGATTCGCCTGTAATCCTCGCGAAGTCGGACGATGGAGGCATTTGCTTCATCCACCCGCGCCGTCAGCAGCAGGCCGGCCACAAGTCCAGCAGCAAGGGGAGCGACAAGCCAATACCGGCGCGTTGCCGGTGTGGGCATGAGAAAACGCAACTTGATCAGCAGCCATATCAGCGCCACACCGGCGGTCATGATGACAGTGTCCAGCCAGGGCGCGCTTGCAATGGCCGGGTTGAGCTTCGAGCGGGCAAAGGCAAACAGACCAACAAAGGCGATCAGGGCGGTGAACGCGTAGAGCGAGTGGCGACCAAGCGGCAGCAGCAGGGCGCCCGTCACGCGCCGGATGGGACGCCAGAAGCGCGTCGCCACGAAGAAGAAGAAGGCAATGACGACGGCAGAGGCGATCAGGCGTCCGAATTGAAGTTCGGATTTCAGGAAGAGGGCCTTTTCCGCCCACAAACGGGCGCTTTGAAGCGCTTCGGAGTCGGGGACAAGGCCGTTGAACGGCGGCGTGCCCCCGAGCCTGAGAAGGGCGAATATCCCCAGGCTTGCCGCCATTAGGCCGCCTGTGACAACCAACCCGTAGCGGGTGGCCCGGTGCCCAAGCGTGGGGAGCCGCGCCTGGCTGCGGCCGATCCACAAGCCTCCCATGAAGAGGGCCTGCCAGGCCGCAAGATTGTAGAATCCGCCCTCAATCGGCCAGGGCATCGTGACCGAATTGGGAATGAATTGAGACAGGGCATAGATCAGCGCTGATCCAGCCAGCACCAGCCGGCCTTTGCCGTGCTCGAACAGCACGAAGACCGCCGGGGCGCCCACGAAGAAAAACGTGTAAACCAGCAGTACATCGACCAGGCCATAGGTTTGATGGAGCGTGAGGATGCTGGCGACGAATGCCGCCGGATTCCCCGTTTCGATTCGGCGCGACATCGGCAGCGAGGCGGCCAGGAGGAAAGCGACAAAGAGCAGCGTAGCGGTGACGGTCACCGCATATAGCGACGCGGCTCGCTGGAGGAGCTTGAGCAGCGCGGCCGACAACCCATCGCGCAAGATGATGCGGCGGTACACGAGGCCAGTCATCAGTCCCGAGATCAGCACGAAACCTTCGGCGGCCGATGTTAGGAAGCGACCTCCGCCCGTCAGCAGAAGCAGTGGCGAGTTTTCGCCCAGATGATCGACGATCATCACGAACACCATGAACCCGCGGATGAGATCCAGGCGCAGATCGCGACCGCCGGCGGTGATGTAGTCCGGGCGCGCCACACGCCACCGGCGGCCAGGCTTTGGCGCATCGGCGGGTTCATCCGAAACCCCGCCGGGGGGCAGCGTGAACCCCTGGGCGAGGTCGCCATCCGGTGACGTGACCCAGATATCATCCGGAGCGGCCACGTGGGCATGGGGATCTGGTTGGGGTTTTTCCTTGGCCATGCCAGTCGCTCTGCCGCGTCGCAATCGTGACGCGGGATTAAGCCCTCGTCCGCCGCTGCGGCCGGCACTCGAGCCGCGGGCGGGCAGCCGACGAAGTTCTAAGTTTACCTTTTCGGGGCGAGAAGATTCTGAGAAGCGTCCTGAGCAAGTGCGTAGAACCCGAACACCCGGCCCGGCCAGTAGCGTCCGCCGCTTCTTCAGCCAATCTTCAATTTTGACCCGCCGTAGCTTCAACCCCTCTCGATACGCTCCAATCACGCCGGAACACTTTTGTTCCGGCAAAGATCAGAAGTCATCCTGAAAACGCGGGGAGTGTGATTTCGCCGGATGTTTTTGGGGGGCTTCACAAGTTCGGAGGATATTGAAATGAACACGTTCAAGAAGTTCGGCAAGCTCGGAGCGGCCCTGGCCCTCGTTGTGGGCGCGGCGACGGCCGGGGTTGGCATTGCCAGCTCGGCGATGGCCCAGACCGGCACGCCACCCGCGCAGTCGGGCCAGCAGCAGGCGGCCCCGCCCCAGGACGCGCCCTTTGGCCGCGGCGGCCCGCGCGGCGGTGGCGGCCCGCGTGAGGGTGGTCTGCGCGGCGGGCAGGCGATCACGACCACCGGGACGATCGCTGAATACACCATCAACCCGATGGGTGACTACGACGGCTTCACCCTGGCCGACGAGACCCAGGTCGAAGTGCCGCAGCTCGACGCGGTCAAAGTCAAGGACCTGTTCGCGGTCGGCAGCGCGGTGACGGTGGTTGGCTTCCAGCACCCCAGCCGGGACGGCGGGACCGAGATCAAGGCCAAGACAATCAGCAGCGGCAGCCAAAGCTACACCTTCGAGAAGCCAGCCACGCCCCCGACGCCTCCGGCGCGCGAGGTCGTAACCCAGACCTCGACGATCGCCAGCCTCAGCCTGAACGACAACGGCGATCTGGATGGCTTCACCCTGGCCGACAAGAGCCTGGTCCGCGTGCCGCCGCATGAGAGCGACGCCCTCAAGGACAAGCTCACGGTCGGCGCGTCGGTCGAGGTCGTCGGCGACAAGCACGTCGGCACGTCGGGACTGACCGTTATTCGGGCGGAGAGCCTCAAGGTCAATGGCGAGACGGTCTTCACCGCTCCGGCCCATCGCGGCCCCGGTGGCCCCGGCGGGCGCGGTGGACGCGGCCCCGGCGGCGAGATGCCGAACGGCCCGCAGAACGGCGGCCAGCGCGGCCCCGGCGGGCGCGGCGGCCAGCCCCCGGCCAACAACAACGCGCCGGTCACACCGTAGCGCTCAAGCGGATATGTCGGAATCGATAGTCCCGGCCCCGGCGAACGCCGGGGCCGGGACTATCGATTCCAGAAACACTCGTTACACTACCCCCACCCCATGACTGAATCCGATCCTCGCCCCGATATCCGCGTGCTCGTCGTCGACGATGAGCCCTCGCTGGCCGACCTCATCAGCACGGGCCTGAAATACGAGGGCTTTGAGGTCAGTCTCGCCGCGGACGGCCCGGCCGCTCTGGCCCTGGCCGGCCAGTTCCAGCCGCACGTGGTTGTGCTGGACTGGATGCTGCCCGGGCTCGACGGCGTTTCGGTCTGCCGCCAATTGCGGGCCAAGAGCGATGTCTCAATCCTGATGCTGACAGCCAAGGGCGAGCTTGAGGATCGGGTGGCCGGCCTGGACGCGGGCGCCGACGACTACCTGGTCAAGCCCTTTCGCTTTCAGGAGCTGCTGGCCCGGGTCAACGCCATGCTGCGCCGGCGCAACCTGCAAGCCCGCAAGCGGCTGAGCGTGGGCGAGCTGGCCCTCGACCGCGAGACGCGCGAAGTGTGGCGCAACGACCAGCCGGTCGCGCTCACGCCCCGCGAATTCGGCCTGCTCGAGCTGATGCTGTCGCACCCGCGCCAGGTCTTCACCCGCGAGCAGATGTTGAACCGGGTGTGGGGCTATTCGTGGACGGGCGACGCCAACGTCGTCGAGGTCCACATCTCGTCGCTGCGCGAGAAGATCGGCGACGCCGACCGGCAATTGATCCGGACCGTGCGCGGGGTGGGCTACACCCTGCGCGGATAAAGATGAACCGTTTGCCGTTGCGCTGGCTGATCCCGGTCCTGTATGGGGCGATCCTGCTCGCCGCGCTGGGTGGCGGCGGCGCGCTGCTGTATGCCCAGCAGCAGCAGTTTCTATATGACGACACGGCCGCCCGGCTGCGCGACCAGGCCCGGCCGATCATCGACCGGCGTCTGGCGGTCGACGGGCCGAGCGGCCCGCGTGGCAGCCAGCCACCTGGCGGCCGCGACCTGCCGCGCCAGCGCGAGGCGTTGGTCAGCCTGGCCGACGATCTGGCCGCGCGCGACATCGGAGCGGCGATCTACGCCCCCGACGCGACCTTGATCGCGACCAGCACCCGTGGTCTGGCACTGCCGGTGCCTGGCGCGGGCACATTGGCCAGCGCCATTCGCGGGCTGGAAGGGCCTTTTATCAGCCGCGACGCGACGGGTGGCCGGATGTGGGTGCTCATGCCGGTCCGCGGCGCGCCAACCGAACCCGTCGTCGCCATCGCCCAGCTTGGCACGGATCTAGCGCCCATTGACAACGCGCTGCGCACGCTTGCGATTACGTTGTTGCTGGGCGTGAGCGGGGTGCTGATCGTGGTGACCGCCCTGGGCGTGTCGGCTACCCGGCGCGCGCTACGCCCGCTCGAGCGGGTGATCGCCGCGTCGCGCCATATCGCGGCGGGCGATCTCAGCCAGCGGGTGGGGAGCGCGGGCCCGGCCGAGATCGCCGAGCTCGGCGGCGCGTTCGACCGCATGGTTGCCCAGCTTGACACGAGTTTTGCGGCCCAGAAGCGTTTTGTCGCCGACGCCGCCCATGAGTTGCGCACCCCGTTGACGGTGCTGAGCGGCTCGATCGATCTGCTCCGGATGGGCGTTGCCGACGGCGACGAGGCCGCGGCCGATCGCCTGCTGGGCAACCTGGATGTCGAGGTCGCCCGCCTGACCCGCCTGACCAACGATCTATTGACGTTGGGGGCGCTCGACGCCCGCCCGACCTTGGCGCTGAAGCCGGTCGAGCTGAGCGCGCTGCTGCGGGATGTGGCCGAGCGATATGAGCCCGCCCTCGCGGACCACGTCTTCACGATTAACATCGCGGCCGGTCTGCGCGCGCGGGTGGATGAGGACCGCCTGCGCCAGGTCGTCGTCAACCTGCTGGACAACGCACGCAAGCACACACCGGCCGGCAAGGGCATCGCGCTGCGGGCGGCGGCCGAGGGCGATCAGGTCCGGGTCGAGGTCAGCGACGAGGGTGCGGGGATTTCGCCCGAGGCGCTCCCGCGCGTTTTCGACCGTTGCCACCGGGCCGACGATGCGCGGGCGCGAGCGCAGGGCGGAAGCGGGCTGGGGCTGGCCATCGCCCGGGCGATCGCCGAAGCCCACCACGGCACGCTCACCGCGGCCAGCGTGTTGGGGGCCGGCAGCGCGTTTGTGTTGCGGCTGCCGCGGGAGTAGACCTCGCGGGTCTTTGAGACCCGCGAGGTCTTTCGTGCCTTCTGCCACAGAGTGATGATGGGTAGCCGACGGCAATGCCGTCGGCTACCCATCGCAGGGGAAGGTACCATTCCGCTCCCATGTCCAACACCCCGCAGTCCCCCGAAGGCATCGTCCGGTCTGCCCGCGAGCGCGGCGCGCAGAACCTCGAACGGCAATACAACACGCCGGCCTGGGCCGGCCCGCGCCCGCTGGTCTTCCCGATCGACACGAGCGCGCCGGCGGCGCTGCCTGACGCGCGTTGGGCGACCGCCGCGCTGGCCGAACTCCGGGCAGGTCTGGACGCGAGGGAGATCACCAGCCTGGGTCTGATCCGGCTCTACCTCGAGCGCATCCGTCGCCTTGATCTGGGCCGGCTCAACAGTGTGATCGAGCTCAACCCCGATGCCTTCATCGACGCGCAGGCCCGCGACGCCGAACCCGCCCGCGGCCCGCTGCACGGCATCCCGATCCTGCTCAAGGACAACATCGGCGTCCGAGGCCCGATGCGGACGACGGCGGGGGCCTGGGCCCTGCGCGACGCGGTGTGCGATCGCGACAGCGCCGTGGCCGCCCGCCTGCGCGCGGCCGGGGCGGTCCTGCTCGGGAAGGCCAACCTGTCCGAGTGGGCGAACTGGACCACTGACGGGATGCCCAACGGTTTCAGCTCTGTCGGAGGGCAGACCCGCAACCCGCACGGGCGTTTCGAGGTCAGCGGGAGCAGCTCGGGCTCGGCCGTCGCGGTTGCGGCCGGGCTGTGCGCGGCCGCGATCGGGAGCGAGACCTGGGGCTCGCTGGTCGCCCCGGCCTCGGCCAACGCGGTCGTCACCCTCAAGCCCAGCCTGGGGCTGGTCAGCCGCGACCGGATCATCCCCATCACGGAGGCGACCGACACGGCCGGCCCTATTGCGCGCTCGGTCGCCGACCTGGCCGCGGTCCTGGACGTCCTCGCCGGGCTCGATCCGGCCGACCCCGAGACCGAGGCCGCCCGCCCGCTGGCGGGGACGCGCTTCTCGGCCCGCCTCGACCCCGCTGGGCTGCGCGGGAAAAAGGTGGGGATTGTCCGTCAGACGCACGATCTCGATCCCGACGCACCGGCGTGGCGTGAGCGCCTGGCGGCCGCTCTGCGCGCGGCCGGGGCCAGCGTGGTCGAAACGCCACCGCAAATGCTGGGCGAGACCCGCTTCCGGGACGACTTCATGACGGTCGCCCATTACGACTTCAAGCGCGGGGTCAATGCCTATCTGACCGCCACCGGCGCGCCGATGGCATCCCTGGCCGACATCGTCGCCTTCAACGCCGCCGATCCGGCCAAGCGCGTGCCGTGGGGTCAGACTTTGCTGGCCGCCTCGGAGGCGCACACCGTCACCCCCGAAGCATACGCCGAGGCCCGAACCCGCAACCGGGCTGGCGCCCGGGCTCGGATCGACGATCTTCTCCGTGCGAACGGCTGCGATCTGCTGGCCGGGACGGGGAGCGCCAGCTTCATCCCCTTCGCCATGGCCGGCGCGCCGGCGTTCACCCTGCCGCTGGGCCGGCGCGCCAGCGGTGAACCCATGGGGGCGACGCTGATCGGGCGGTTTTTGGAGGATGGGGAGCTCGTGGCGGCGGGGTATGCGCTGGAAGAGGCGCTGGCGGCCGGGAAAGCGTAGGGGCGACCGGCAGCCTATGAATTGGAGCGCGGGCGTCCCCGCCCGCGCGATCTCTGCGTGCGTTGATCTGGGACTTTTTTAACCACGGACGCGCGGGCGAGACGCCCGCGCTCCAGGTGTTAGCCCGCGAGGGTGATCCGCCTTTTCGGATTCATCCTCCGCTCAGGAAAAATCAGGCTCCATATCATTTGGGTTAGTATCATTCGAATCCGAATGAATACAGCGGCTGGATCCGATCCCAATGCGCACGGGCTCATGCCCCCCGATGTGACTACCGCGCATGCGATCCACATGCTTCTGGCTGGGATCACCAAACTGACCTGGCGCCAGATCGAAGAGCGCATGCAGGAAGTTCACCCCGGGCTGACCGGGATGCACCTCGGCGTGCTGCGCATCCTGTCCCGGCGCGACTTCACCCTGAGCGAGCTCGGCCTGCGCATGACGGTGACGCCCTCGACCCTGGTGCCGGTCGTCGACCGACTGCAGGAACTCGGCCTGGTCTCACGCCAGAAAGATCCAAATGATCGGCGCCGGACCCCGCTCGCCGTGACGCCGGACGCCCTTGCCCTGCTGGCCAGTCTGCCCCTGCATGAGACCCACGCCCGTCTGGTCGATGGCCTGCGCCAACTGGGCCCGACTCGAGCCCAGGCCCTGCACAGCCTGCTGCTCGAACTGCTTGGCGCGATGGACCCCGAGGGCGCCCTGATGAAGGAATGCGCCGTCGCGGCTGAACCACGTGAATCCCGGAGCCAGCCATAGAACCCATTTTCGGAGGCGATATCCCCCGCTGCGCGGGGGATATGGCCTCCGAAAATGGGTTGCGCCAGGCTGACGCCTGAAACTACAACGGAGGAAACCTCAACACCATGATGCAACGTCCCAGCGGCGGCCGCCCGCCGCGCGCACCCGTCAACAAAGACGCAATCGGCCGCGCGATCAAATACCTCGGCCGCTTCAAGCGCCAGGCCTCGCTGCCCTACATCTTCCTCGTCATCGCCACGCTCTCGCAGCTCGCGGTGCCCAAGCTGGTCTCGGGCATCATCGACGCGGTGAGCACCGGGGTGGCCGGCAAGGCCGTCCTCGACCGCCTGCCCAGCATCCCGGCCGGCGCGGTTTCGTCCGTGCTGCCGCAGCTGCTCCAGTTTCTCAAGCTGCCGGCCACCCTGACCCTGCAGCAGCTGACCGACACGCTCAACGCCAACGTCGCCAGCGCGCCCAGCGCCCTGCTGACCGCCGGGATCGCCATCGTCGTGTTCTCGGCCTTCCGGGGTGTGTTCGCTTTCCTGCAGGCCTACTGGGCGGAAAAGAACTCGCAACAGGTCGCCTACGACCTGCGCAACGAGCTCTACGAGAAAGTCCAGCGCCTGTCCTTTTCCTACTACGAGAAGACCCAGACCGGCCAGCTCATGATCCGGGCTACCGACGACGTCGAAAAGCTGCGGCTCTTCATCGGCCAGGGCCTGCTCCAGATCGTCGGCGCGCTGGCCCTCATCGTCGGCACGCTGGTCATCCTATTCACCACCAACGCCCAACTCGCCCTGGTCGTGCTGCCGCTTTTGCCGGTCGCGATGGGGCTGTTCATGTTCTTCGGCGCAGTCAGCGGCCCGCTCTTTGGCAAGGTCCAGATGCGCCTGTCCGAGCTGAACGCCGTGCTGCAGGAGAACCTGGCCGGGATCAAGGTGGTGCAGGCCTTTGTGCGTGAGCGCAGCGAGCAGGAGCGCTTCGACGCCTCGGCCAACAAGCTGCTCAACCAGCAGCTTCAGATCTCGCGGCTGTTCACCTTCCTGTTCCCGGTGATCTTCCTGGTCGCCAACCTTGGCCAGTCCGCGGTCCTGTATTTCGGCGGGCGCGACATCGTGCTGGGCAACCTCACCATCGGGGTGTGGCAGGAGTTCAGCCTGTATCTGGTCTACCTCTTCCTGCCCATCGCCCAGCTCGGCATCATCGTCACCCAGCTCGGTCAGGCGGCCGCCTCGGCCACCCGCATCTTCGAGATCCTCGACGCCAAGAGCGACGTGGTCGACAAGCCGGGCGCCCCGGCGCTGCCCGCCGTCAAGGGCGAGATCGCCTTCGACAACGTCACCTTCCGCTACATCGGCGAGGGCAAGCCGGTCCTGCAAAACGTCTCGTTCACCGCCCATCCGGGCGAGACCGTCGCCCTGTTGGGCGCGACCGGGTCAGGCAAGACCTCCATCATCAACCTGCTCCCGCGCTTCTACGACCCGACCGAGGGCGCGGTGAAGATCGACGGGCACAACCTGCGCGACGTCACCCTCGAGTCGTTGCGGGCCCAGATCGGGATCGTGCTGCAGGAGACGACCCTGTTCTCCGGCACAATCCGCGACAACATCGCCTATGGCCGCTCCGACGCGACGATGGACGAGGTCATCGCGGCCGCCACGGCGGCTTCGGCCCACGACTTCATCATGGGCTTCCCCGCGGGCTATGACACGCCAGTCGGCGAACGCGGTTCGACCTTGAGCGGTGGACAAAAGCAGCGCGTGGCGATCGCCCGGGCCCTGCTGCTCAATCCGCGGATCCTGATCCTCGACGACTCGACCAGCAGCGTCGACCTGGCCACCGAAGCCCGCATCCAGCAGGCTCTCGACACGCTCATGCGCAACCGCACCAGCGTCGTCATCGCCCAGCGCATCAGCACCGTCCTCAACGCGGATCAGATCCTGGTCCTCGACAAGGGCCAGATCGTCGCGCGCGGCACGCACAAAGAACTCATTGAAGACAGCCCGATCTACGCCGAGATCTACACCTCGCAGCTGGTCGGTCCGAATGCCAACGCGGCGGGCACGCAGCCCGCGCTGGCCGCCGCGTCGGCGTAAGGCGCAAGGAGACGATCAATCATGGCAATGATGGGCGGCGATGTTCGCCGCATGTACGGCGGGGATGCAAACAAGGCGGTCAACGCCGGGAAAACCCTCGCCCGCTTTGGCTCGTATTTTCGCAAGCACTGGGTGCTTTTGATCGCGGTGGTCGCGCTCGCAGTGGGATCGACCTGGGCCCAGGTCTCGACCCCCGAGCTGACCGGCCAGGTGGTGGACTGTTTTCTCACCCCCACCGCTTCGGCTCTGACTGGCGGCAGCTTCCCCGGCGCGCCGGCCGAGGCCCAGGCGGCGGGCAACTGCTGGCTGGGGGCCGACAAGGCGCCCAACGGTTTCACTCAGAACGTTGCGCGGGCCGTTTACACTTCGGGCGGCTTCCCGGCGGTGACGGCCACGATGGACAATGACGCGCGGATCGCAGGCATGGGCCGGCTGATCGGCATCATCATCGGCCTGTTCGCCATCAGCGCGCTGATGACGGGCTTCACCTTCCTGCTCATGTCCTGGACTGGCCAGCGCGTGCTGCGCGACATGCGCGTGCAGTTGTTCGCCCAGTTGCACCGGCTGTCGCAGGGCTTCTACAACAAGAACGAGGCCGGCGACCTGATGAGCCGGATCACCAGCGACACCGAGGCAATCGGCCAGGCTTTTGGCTTTGGCCTGGTCAGCGTCTTTACCGGCGCGCTCTCGCTGGTGTGGACGGCCTACAACATGCTCAGCCGCAGCCTGCCCTTTGCCCTGCTCAGCCTGGCGGTGGTGCCGGTGATGTTCTTTGTCACCCAGTTCTTCTCGGGCCAGGCCCGCAAGGCTTTCCGGCGCAGCCGCAAGCAGATGGGCAGCGTCAACGCCGAGCTGCAGGAGACCCTCTCCTCGATGCGCGAGGTGCAGGCCTTCAACCGGGTCGACGAGAACATTGAGAACTTCCGGGCCATCAACGCGGCCAACCGCGACGCCAATGTGCAGGCCGTCGCCTTCACCAGCGCGCTCGCGCCGGCCCTCGAGGCCCTCGGTTACCTGGCCCTGGCCATCGTCACGGTTGGCGGCGGCTACGCCCTGCTGAGCGGGCAGAATCTGCTCGGGTCGGCGGTGTCGATCGGTCTGATCGTCACCTTCCTCGGCTATGTGCAGCGCTTCAACCAGCCCATTCAGCAGATCGCCGTGCTGTGGACCAACCTGCAGAACGCGGTCGCCGGCGGCGAGCGCATCTTCAACCTGCTCGATGAGCAGCCCGAGATCGTGAACGCCGCGACGGCCAGCGCCCTCCCGCGCATCAGCGGGGCGGTGTCGTTCGAGTCTGTGTCAGCCGCCTACAAGGCCGACGAGCTCGTGCTCAACAAGGTCAGCTTCGAGGCCAAGCCGGGCGAGACCATCGCCATCGTCGGGCCGACCGGGGCGGGCAAGACCACCATCATCAACCTGATCCCGCGCTTCTACGATGTGACCGGCGGCGCGGTCAAGATCGATGGCCGGGATGTGCGCGAGGTGACGACCGACAGCCTGCGCCAACAGATCGGGATCGTGCTGCAGGACACCTTCCTGTTCTCGAACACGGTCATGGAGAATATCCGGTTCGGGCGGCCGGAAGCCACCGATGAGGAAGTGATCGAGGCGGCCAAGATCTCGCGGGCCGACAGCTTCATCGAGCGCCTGCCCATGAAGTACAAGACCGTGCTCGGCGAGCGCGGCAGCGGCCTGAGCCAGGGCCAGCGCCAGCTCCTGTCGATCGCGCGCGCCGCGCTGGCGAACCCGCGCATCCTGATCCTCGACGAGGCCACTTCCAGCGTGGACACCCGGACCGAGCGCCTGATCCAGACCGCGCTGGAGACCCTGATGAAGGGCCGGACCAGCTTCGTCATCGCCCATCGCTTGAGCACCATCCAGCACGCCGACAAGCTGCTGGTGATGGACAAGGGCGAGATCGTGGAGAGCGGCACCCATGACGCGCTGCTGGCGAAGAAGGGCTTCTACTACGATCTGTACATGAGCCAGTTCTGGCGCGGGGACGGCGCGCCTATGCCCAACGGAAAGCTCGCGATGGCGTAGACGGCGGTTTGGTCAGGTTTGATCAGGTGGGTAAGGTTTGGTCAGGTGGATAGGGTTTGATCAGGTGGGTCAGGTTCGGTAAGGCAGGTATGATTTGATCAGACTTTACCTACCTGACCAAACCTGACCGCACCTGACCAAACATGTCCCTCCCCTCCCACACCTTCCTCGACGCGCGCGGCATCGCGTACGAGCGGCGGAGCTTTCCGGTCGACATCGAGAAGGGCGCGGCGTCGGTGGCCCGCGCGCTGGGCTTTCGCGAGCGGCAGATGGTCAAGACCCTGATCTTCGAGACCGGCCAGGGCGAGCGCGTGCTCGTCATGCTGGGCGGGGATCAGAACGCGGTGTCGGGACTGCTGAAGAAGGCGCTCGGCTCGCGCGATGTGCGGATGGCCAAACCCGAGGTCGTGCTGGAGACGACCGGCTACCCGATCGGCTCGATCCCACCGTTTCACTGGCAGCCCGCGGGCTTTCGCAGCATCATCGAAGCCAGCCTGATGAGCGAGGAGATCCTCGGCGTCGGTGCGGGCCAGTGGGGCGAAGAAATCCTCATCACCCCCGCCGACCTCGTGCGCGCGACGGGCGCGGCGGTGGTCGCCCTGACGGGGGTTTGATCAGGTTTGGTCAGGTGGATAAGGTTTGATCAGGTCGGTAAGGTTCGGTAAGGTAGGTATGATTTGATCAGGACGTGATCCACCTGATCAAACCTGAATCACCTGATCAAACCTGATCAAACCTAACCCACCTGACCACACCTTACCCACCTGATCAAACCTGATCAAACCAAACATGTCAACCCTCGAAAACATCCTCACCCGCATCGACGGTCGCGTCGGCGTCGTCCAGATCAACCGGCCCAAGGCGATGAACGCGCTGAACGGCCCGACGATGAGCGAGATCATGAGCGCGCTGGAGGCGTTTGACGCCGATCCGGCGGTCGGGGCGATGGTCATCACCGGCGACGAGCGGGCCTTTGCGGCCGGGGCCGACATCAAACAGATGGCGACGGCCAGCGTGGTCGAGATGATGAACAGCCCCTTCATCGGTTACTGGGACCGCCTGCGCGCGATCAGCAAGCCGGTCATCGCGGCGGTGAACGGCTGGTGTCTGGGCGGCGGCAACGAGCTGGCGATGGCCTGCGACATGATCGTGGCGGGCGAGGGCGCCAGGTTCGGCCAGCCCGAGATCAACCTCGGGGTGATCCCCGGCGCGGGCGGCACCCAGCGCCTGACCCGGGCGGTGGGCAAGACCATCGCCATGGAGATGATCCTGAACGCCCGCCAGCTCTCGGCCGAAGAAGCGCTGCGTTACGGGTTGGTCAATCGCGTTGTGCCGGTTGAGCGCTGCCTGGGCGAGGCGGTGCGGCTGGCCGAGGAGATCGCCGCCCGCGCGCCCTTCGCCATCCGGATCGCCAAGGAGGCGGTCAACGCCGCCTTCGAGACGGCGCTGGCCGAGGGCGTCTCGCTCGAGCGCCGGCTGTTCAGCCTGCTCTTCTCGACCGAGGATCAGAAGGAAGGGATGGCCGCCTTCATCGAGAAGCGCAAGGCCGAATGGAAAGGGAAGTAGACGTCATACGTCATGCGTGATCCGTCACGCCGCCGCCAAGCCCTGCCCGCCCACTGGCGTCGTTTCGAAGCGCTCGCCAAAGCCGGCGATGATCGGGCGGGCCTGGGCGATGGCCGCCCGCACCGATGGCAGAGTAAGCGACGCTTGGTGCTCGGCCTGGCTGGTCCACACCTCGGTCACCCACAACGCGTCAGGATTTGCAGGGTCCTGAGCGACGATATAGCTCAGACAACCGGGCAAGCCGGCGATCCCCTGCAGCAGGATCGCCGCAAGCGTGTCACGATTGCCGGGTGTGGCCAGCATCTTTCCAATCAGTCCGTACATGGTGTTCCCCCGCTACCCTTCATTTACTGGGCGTCATCGCCCTGCGTCGCGATGTCGACATAAGCCGCAGATTCTAGCGCCGCAAAAAATCCGCGCGCCTCAGCGGGCATACCGCTAGACAAACCCTTCCTCCACCAGCCGGCTGCCCGCCGAGGTGATCTCGTGCCGCTGGCCCGATCCCCAGACCACCCGGCTCCAGCTCTCGGAAATCAGCAGCGCGTCCGCCCCGGTAGTCGCGAGGCGATAGCTGAATCCGCCATGCATCCCGAGTACCGGGAACCACATCTCCGGCGGGTCCAGCTCGAGCAAGGGCTCCAGTTCCGGCAGTCTCAGCGCATGCTCTTTGACCAGATTCCCGACACTATCGAGGATGACGGCATGGAAGTGGGCCTGGATCTCAAGCAGCGCGTCGAGCGGCACGCGATGCTTGATCTGCGGCGCCAACACGTCGATCAGGTGTTGGTGTCCCCGCATCGCCGCGACATCCACCGGCCGTTCGCCGCGCGCGTTTCGAATCGTGCGAAGGGCCCCCAGGCCGATCAGGCGCCCAACGATGTCAGCAGGGGCGCCGCCGTGGGCGGCCTGATGAAGGGGGTGTAAAGCGACGTTCCACCGAGCCGGGTTGCGTTGATCCAATCGGGGTTCTGCGCAAGCAGGTCGAGGACGACCGCCCAGTCGTGGCGTTTGGCAGCATCGGCAAGGGCGCCGCGGCGCTGGACGGCCTCATCCGACAGCGATTCGGCGCGGGTGATCCCATCCCAGTTCACATCCATAACGGATTTACGCGAAAGCCTGCCCAAAACGCTCGCGGTGGGCGACCTCGGCGAGGAGCTTGCGCTTCTTGCGCCCAAGGCCCACGGCCTTCGCCGGATACCCAAAGGGCAGGATCGCCAGAATCTCAAGCGACTCGGGAATGCCCAACAGCGCCTTGATTTCGGCCAGCCCCATGAAACCCACCCAGTTCGAGCCGATACCCTCCGACCAGGCCGTCAGGATCATCGATTGGATCGCCCGGCTGGCATCAGATTGGGCGAATCGCGAGTTCTCAATCGCCACCACGATCGCCAGCGGCGCGCCTGCGATGTAGGGACCGCTGCGCGCCAGCGCACCCAGTTGGCGCAGCGTCTCGCGGTTCTCGATGACGATGAAATGCCAAGGTTGGAGATTCATGCTGCTGCCCGTCAGGCGCCCGGCTTCGAGGATCCGCCGAATGGCCTCCGGCGCGACCGGCTTGTCCGAAAAGCTGCGGACGGCGAGCACAGTGCTCACAGCGTCGAATACGTCCATGATCTTCCTCCTCATCCGTCATCCGTCATTGTTCATCTTCCCTTTCTTCCCGCTTCTTCTGTTAGTTGGAGTTGGAGCCGATGCCCGCTGGGGATTTTTTTCGGAACCAAAAGCGGATGACGCATCGGGTCGTTTTCGGGTCCCGGCTCTTTCTCTTTTCGGGGGGGGGGCGCGGGGGGGGGGGGGGTTTTTGGGGGGGGCCCCGGCGGCGGGGGGGGCGGCCTTCCGGGGGGGGGGGGGGCCCCCGTTTTTTCGGGGTTTTTTTTCGGGGCTTCGGCGGGTTTGGGGGTGGGGGGGCGTTTTTTGGGGGGGGGGGGGGGTTTCCGGGGGGGGGGGGGGGGGGGGGGGGGTTTTCGGGGGGGGGGGGGGGGGTTTTTGGGGGGGGGGGGGGGGGGGTTGGGGGGGGGGGGGCCGCCGCGGGGGGTGGGGGGTGACCATCACCGCCCGTTGGGGGGGAACTTCGCCGCCCGCTTCTCACGAAATGCCGTCGTGCCCTCGGTAAAGTCTTCGGTCTCGGCGGCCATCTGCTGCAGATGGGCCTCGTAGTCGATCATCTCCATCAGCCCGACCTCCATCGCCTTGTTCATCGCCCGCTTGGTCAGGGCCAGGGTCGCATTCGGGCGCTGGGCGAGGCGGGCGGCCTAGGCCCGCCCTCGGCCGCGCCAGGCTGTCGTGGGCGACGACCTTGTTGGCCAGCCCCAGGCTCAAGCAGGTCTCGGCCGGGATGCGCTCAGCCTCGACTGAGAGCTGCAGCGCCCGGCTGTAGCCGACCTGGCGGGCCAGCAGCCAGGTCCCGCCCGCATCGGGGATCAGCCCGATGTTTGAGAAGGCCTGCATCATGAACGCCTTGTCGCTCATGATCCGCAAGTCGCAGGCCAGGGCCAGGCTCATCCCCGCCCCCGCCGCCGCGCCATTGACGGCCGCGATGACGAGCTTGCCCATGCTCCGGAGCTGTTGCACCATCGGCTTGTAGTACGCCATCAGATGGTCATACAACCGGTTGGGCGCGCGAATGTCGGAGGCCGCAAACACGTCGAGATCTTGCCCGGCGCAAAAGGCCTTGCCCGCGCCAGTGAGCAGCACCACCCGGGTCGCCTGATCGCGCTCGGCGGCCCGCAGCGCGGCGGTAATCTCCTTGAGCATGACGTCGGTGAAGGCGTTCATCCGCTCAGGGCGGTTGAGGGTGATCGTCGTCACGCCTTCGGCGGTTTCGGCGGCAATGGTTGTGAGTTCGGGCATAGTTTTCTCCGTTGTCAACAGGATAAATGTCGGAAGAGCTATCCCCCGGCTCCGCCGGGGGACATCGCTTCCGACAAAAATACTCCCGCGGCGCGAAGACGCGGATCGACCAGAGCGAGCCACGCCTGGCGCGTCATCGCCGGATCGGGGATGACCTTCGCGTCGAGCAGCCAGGTATCGAGCTCGGTGGCGGCGAAGAGCTCGGCGGTGTGGGGCCAGGTCGCGTCAAAGCCGGCCTGCAGCAGGCGCCGGCGCGCGGCATTGCGCCCAAAGCGCTTGAGCCAGGTGCTGGTCTGGGCCAGGTGATCGCGCTCATCGGCGCCGATCTTCGCCGCAAGTTCGGCGATGCGCGGCATCGGGCTGGTCAGCGCGAGATCTGACCAGGCCACCTCCCACGCGTCCAGCAGAAACTGGCGCGCGAGGGTGAACGCCCAATCGCCCGTTGGCAGCGCAAAGAGTGGCGAGCAGCGCCACTCGGCGGGCGGGCGCTCGGGATACTGGGCCGGATCCTGGCCGCGCATCTCGGCCAGCCAGGCGTACCACAGCCGTGCGTGCCCCAGTTCATCCTGGGCAATGCGCGCGAGCACTTCGCGTTCGGCGGAGGTTGGCCCGCGGCCCTGCCACTCAGCACTACGCGGGCCGAGCATGAACTGCTCATCCGCCCGCGCCAGGGCGTATTCCTCGAGGGCCTGCTTGAATTCGGGGATCACGCCCTTGCCACAAACATCCCGCTGTCCTTGCCGATGCGCATGCGCCCGCCCATGGCGGCCAGGCGCGCCTGGATGTAGGCCAGCAGCGGTTCTCGCGCCTGGGTCCCGCCCGTCATCGACAGGATGTAATCGGCCAGCGCGTCAGCGTCATCGACATCGAGGGCGTCCACGTGGGGGATCAGCGACACATTCGGAAACACGGGGCGCAGAAGGTCGGCCCCGTTTTCGAGGGTGAAGGACAGCGACATGCCCAGTTTCATCGCCTGGCCGGTGAAGTCAGAATACAACGTGTCAAGCTCGCGCATATGCCCGGCCCCATTGGTGGCCGCATAGAGCGCGCCGCCCGGTTTGAGCACCCGCCGGATCTCTTTCAGGGCCGCCGGCAGGTCGGGGACGTGATAAAGCATGTGGTTGGCGATGACGACATCGACGCTGGCCGCCTCGCGGGGGACGCGGTCGGCGGGGCAAACCTCAAAGCGGAAGGGGTGGGCGACGCCGGCCAGGGCGGCCCGGGCCTGCGCCACCATCCCCGCCGACTGGTCGGAAAGCGTGATATCCCAGCCCGGGCGCAACCGGTGGGCATTGGTCTTCCACAGCCGCCCGGTCCCGCACCCGACCTCGAACACGCAGGCATCATCACCCAACTCGATCTGATCGAGCACCCACAGCATCCAGTCATAGGGGTTTAGGCTGAAGCGCTCGTGCAGGGCGATCCGAGCCTGAAGATTGACCGGTGTGCTGTACTGCTCGGAGACGAGAGATGCCGAATTGGAAAGTGCCATAGGTATTCAATTTAACAGAAGAAGGAAGAAAGGAAGATTCATTTCATCCTTCCCTTCTTCCTTCTTCTGTAAGACGACTCGGCAGGGGGACGTGTCATGCGTCGGTCAAGTCCGCCTTCGTCGCGTTCGTCAGGCGGGCGAGGTCGCGCGGGTCGAGCAGCACCTGCACCCCGCGCAACCCGGCGCTGATGCTGATCCGTTCATGGCTGAACGCCGACGCGTCGATAAAGGTTGGGTAGCCGGTCCGTCCGCCGACTTTGATCCCGAGCGGCGAGCAGCCACCCTTGAGGTAGCCCGTCAGGCGGGGCAGCTCGGCCACATCGACCATCTCAACCCGTTTGTCGCCTGCGGCCTGGGCAAGCTTGCGCAGGCTGAGCTCGCGCTCGCCGGACACCAGGGCCAGCATCACCCCGCGCCGCTCGCCGCGCACGACGAGGGTCTTGAACAGGATGCTAAGCGGCAGACCCAGTTCGCGCGCGGTTTCCTCGGCTGTGAACTCGCTGGCCTCGAACTCGCGCACCTCGTGGGCGACCTTCGCCGCCGCCAGCGCATCCAGTGCCTTCGTACGCTTCATGAAACAGAATTATCCCCGGATGTCATGAGGTTGCGCGCGAAGCGGGCAACCTCATGACATCCGGGAGATACAATCCAACATCATGCGTACTCCATTCATTGCAGGCAATTGGAAAATGAACAAGGGCGTCAGCGAGACGATCGTGCTGATCGGCGAACTGGCCCCCCAGATCGCGGCCGACATCGCCCGCGGCGTCGAAGTGGCGGTTTGCCCGCCCTTCATCTCCCTCGCGGTCGCGCGCGAAATGCTGAGCGGAACGGGCCTCAAACTTGGCGCGCAGAACGCCCACCCCGAGGCCAAGGGCGCTTTCACCGGCGAGGTCTCGGTCTCCATGCTGGCCGGGATGGTCGACTTTGTCATCGTCGGCCACTCCGAGCGCCGGCAGATCTTCGGCGAGACCGACGCCTTCGTCAACAAGAAGGCCCTGGCCGTGCTGGCCGCCGGGCTGACCCCCATCATCTGCATTGGCGAGACCCTGGCCGAGAACGAGGCCGGGCAGACCGAGGCCGTGCTGAGCCGCCAGACCGCCGCCGCGCTGCAGGGCATTCAGGTCGCCGATCTGCCCCGGATCGTCATCGCCTACGAGCCAATCTGGGCGATCGGGACCGGGCGGGCCGCGACCCCCGCCGACGCGCAGAACCGCTGCGCCTTTGTCCGGGCCGAGGTGCGCAAGGCCGCCGGCGCCGCCGCCGATGTGATCCGCATCCAATACGGCGGGAGCGTCACCGCCGCCAACGCAAAAGAGATCCTCGGCCAGCCCGACATCGACGGCGCGCTCGTGGGCGGGGCCAGCCTGAAGGTCGCCGACTTCGCCGCCATCGTCGCAGCGGCGCAGTGATCGGACTGTTTTTCACCACAAAGACACAAAGGGCACAAAGGATACAAAATGATCTTTGTGTCCTTTGTGCCTTTGTGGTGAAAACTCCTGTCATCGTAGCCCAGAGTATGCTGACCGCGCTGCTCGCGTTCCTCGTCACCTTCGGGCTGCTGATGATGCTGTCCCGTTTGGCGAATCAACTGCTCCAGGCGCTGGGGCTGTTGTTAACCGGGCGGCGCGAGGACATGCTCATCATCTACGCCGTGCTGCTCTTTCCCGGCGTGGCGTTGCACGAGATCAGCCACGCCCTGATGGCGCGCCTGCTGGGCGTGCGGGTGCGCAAAATGTCGCTGTTGCCGGCCCGCGAGGGCGACCGCATTCGCCTCGGTTTTGTCGAGATGGATCGCATGGACGTTGTGCGCTCCAGCATCGTCGGCGCCGCGCCGCTGCTGATCGGGACCCTGGCCCTGGGCGCGATCAGCCTGCTCATCTTCAACTCGACCCGCCTCAACACCGCGCTCAGCAGCGGCGACCTGGGCGCCATCTCCCAGCAACTGGTCGCCGCCTTTCAGGCCCCCGATGCGTGGGTGTGGTTCTACGTTGTATTTGCCATCGCCAACAGCATGGCCCCCTCGCCGTCCGACATGCAGTCCTGGCCGCCGGTGCTGATCTTCATGGGCATCATCACGGTCGGGGCCCTGGCCCTGGGCGGCGAGGCGCTCGCCCGGAGCATCGCCCCGCCAGCCCGCACCGCGCTGCTGTGGCTGGCAACCGCCTTTGGCCTAACCGCCTTTATCGACGCGATTGCCATCGTCCTGCTGTATGCGCTGTCGCGGCTGGTCTCACGGGTGACCGGCCGGGAAGTGAACTACCGATGACGTTTGACGATCTGCTGCATCTGGACACGCCGGCCGAAGTCGTGGCGGGGCCGGCGGTGTGCGCGCTGGTCATTGGCGATCGCGCCGCTGACGCGGCGCGATTGCTTGAGGCCTCCGCAGGCATGCAGCGGATCGGCTCGGCGGCCCGGATCGTCTTCGGCCTGCCCATTCACACCGCGCCCTATCCCGTGCTGATTCATAGCATGAACACCGAGCGTGGGACGCGCCTCGACCAGCTTTTGCTGTTCGGCTGGATCGAGGACCACTTCATCGACGAGCCTCGGGCGGAAGTCTTTGGGCTCACCCCGTACGGCGAGGCGCCGGTCGTCTTCCTGCGGGATTTCGACCTCGATCGCCCACCCGAGGCCTACGTCGTGCTGCCCCATCCCCCGCCGGGCGGCGGGCCCGAGCGCATTTTCCGGCGGGTCGGGACGATCATGCTGACGGGCGCCGCAGTCCCTATCGGCGAGGACGCCGCCGCCCTGGCCGCCCTCGAGGCGGTGCTGCCGCCTTCGGCTCAGGCTTTTCTCGACGGGCTGCGGGCTGATGTCGCGCGCGGTCAGCCGCTGCGCCAGGTCCTGCGCGCGCGGCGCAAGACCACCGCCCCGGCGCTCATGGCCCAGTGCGATGGCTGGCGGGTATTGACGCGGGCGGCGGGGTTGAGCGCCACCGTCTGAATCGCCGACGACAACGCGCCATTCGTGCGGTGGAGCGTAGGCTTTAGCCCAATGCCCATGTAAATCACGCTCACTGGCCCAGGGCCGGACATCGGATGGGCAACCATCATGACGCCATTGGGGCTTCAGCCGGCAAAGGTACTGCGTACGTTGGATAATCGTAGTACCCTTGGCGGCTGAAGCCTACGCTCCAACAGCCTGGGTTACTTCAACTTGGCCCGCAGCCTCTCCGCCGTGACCGGCAGCTCGTCCATCCAAAGCCCGGTCGCGGCGTGAATGGCGGCGACGACAGCCGGGGCGACTGGCAACAGCGGCATCTCGGCCATCCCGCGTATGCCCAGCGCGCCGTGCGGATCGGAGATTTCGACCAGCACACTGTCGACGTTGTCCGGCACATCGTAGACCGAGGGGATCAAATACGTGCTAAAGCGGGTGGTCAGCGGGCGCCCGCCCTTCGACACAAAATGCTCGAGCGTCGCCCAGCCCAGGCCCTGGGCCACCCCGCCCTCGATCTGGCCCACGACCTGCTGCGGATTCACCGCCCGCCCGACGTCGTCGGCGCAGACCAGGTTCAGCACGCGCACCTGGCCGGTCTCCGTATCGACCTCGACATCGGCCACCTCCGCGACGTAGCCATAGGTGATATTCGGGTCGGATTCGCCGGTCTCGGGATCCATCGCTGTGGTTGCCCTTGGCCGGTAGACGAAATCGGCGCGAGCCGGGCGCTCTTCTTCCTGCCACTTCTTCAAGACAGCCGCGGCCGCCCCAACGATCGAGCCAGCCGCCATGAAGGTCAGGCGCGAAGCGGAGGCCGAGCCGCTGCTCCCGCTGGTGCTGGTATCGCTCAGGCGCAGTTCAATCTTATCCGTTGGAATTCCAAGCGCTTCAGCCGCGATCTGCAGAAAGGCCGTGTGGGCGCCTTGCCCGCAATCGGCCCCGGCGTGAAAGACCACCGCCCGCTCAATCTGAGTCGCGCCGTGCAGTTCGATCGTGGCTTCGCAGCGCTCGGGGGCGCCAAACGAGAAACCGATATTCTTGTGCCCGGCTGCGAAACCGCGCCCGCGCTTGATATATCCCTTGACGGGAAGAGCCTCCTGGGCCGCACCCCAATCCGCCGCCGCCGCGCAGGCATTAATCACCTCGACCATCGAGCAGCCGTCAGGAATGACCGATCCGTTGACGGTGATGCTGCCGTCGCGCAGGGCGTTCTTGCGCCGCAACGCGACCGGATCCATGCCGAGCGCGTCGGCCAGCTTGTTCATCTGGGTCTCGGCGATGAACAGCGCCTGGGGCGAGCCGAAACCGCGAAACGCGCCACTCGGCACGTTGTTGGTCACCACCGCCGCCGAGTCGATGGTGACATTGGGGATGACATACGGGCCGACACAGGTGACGGTGGCGTTGCCGAGGACCTTGTTGCTGGTGTAGTTGTAGGGCCCGGCATCCGTGTAGAGCTGGATCTGGGCGGCGACCAGGGTGCCGTCGCGCAGCGCACCGAGCTTCGCCCTGGCCCAGGCGGGATGGCGCTTGTGGTGGCCGATGATGCTCTCTTCGCGGGTCCAGATGATCTTGACCGGCCGGCCCAATCGTTGCACGGCAAGGGCCAGCACGATTTGGACGCTCATGTCCTCGCGCCCACCAAAGGCCCCGCCAATCGCCGGGTAAATCACCCGGACCCGCTCGAGCGGCAGGCGCAGCGCATGGGCGATCTGCTCCTGGTCCTCGTGCGCCCACTGCCCGGCCACCTGCACGGTGATCCGGCCCTGTTCATCGATATAGGCCAGACCCGCTTCGGGCTGCAGATAGGCGTGCTCCTGGGCCCCGGTGCGGTATTCTCCCTCGATGATGACCTCGGCCTGGGCGAAGCCGGCCGCGGCATCGCCGTGGCGGATTTTGTAGGGGTGAATGACATTTCCCGGGTAGTGCGGGTGAAGCTGCGGCGCGCCGGGCGCAAGGGCCGCCTCGATCGAATCGATGACCGGCAGGTCTTCGTATTCGATGTGGATCAACTCTCGGGCACGTTCGGCGATGCGCTCGGTCTCGGCCACAATCAAGGCCATCTTCTCGCCCACGTGCCGGACAACCCCATCGAAGACCTTGCCCCCCGCCACGCCCACCATGACCGGGGCGTCGAACAGCACCAGCCCGTACTCGTTGTTGGGCACATCCGCGCCGGTGAAAATGCCGAGCACACCCGGCAGGTTGGCCGCCTCGCGCGTGTCGATCGCAATCACCCGCGCATGCGGCCGGCGGGCAAACAGGACTTTGGCGTGGGCCATGCCGGGCATGGCCAGATCGCCTGGATATGCGGCGCTGCCGGTGACCTTGGCGCGCGCGTCGATGCGGGGAAGGGATAGCCCAACGCTCATGATGAACCTAGTTTACGCCCGAGCCAGGCCGCAAGCGCGCCGCCCAGAAAGCCAAACAGATGGCCCTCCCACGACACACCCCGCTGGCCGGGCAGCACCCCAAACAGAATCGAGCCATAGGCCGCGGCGACGACGACGGCGATGAAGATCGAGGGCAGGCTGCGCTCGAAGATGCCCCGAAAAAGCAGATAGCCAAAGTAGCCGAAGACCATCCCGCTTGCGCCGAAGTGGACGGTGTTGGACCCGCCTATTTGCCAGATGCCCAACCCGCTTGCGGTCAGGATGACAAGCGATACGCCGACGAATTCGCCGACACTGCGGGCCAGGATGATGCCACCCAGCACCGCAAATGGCACGCTATTGGCAATCAGGTGGGTGAAGCCGGCGTGCAGGAACGGGGCCAGGAGGACATTGGGCAGCGAGGCCAGATCGCGCGGATGGATGCCCAGGCTGTTCAGGCGCTGGCCGAGGAACAGCGTGTCGACGATCTCGAGCAGCCACATCAGCCCGACGATGCCGAGCAGCAGCGCCAGGCGCGGCTTGAGATGGCGCCACAGATCCGACAACGATTCAGCCATGGCCCGGATGATACGACCCGGGCGGTCACTAGTGTTTTCCGGAAGCGATATTCCCGCCCGGCGTACGCCAGGCGGGAATATCGCTTCCGGAATATAGTCATAGGACTTCAGGAGACAAACCATGGCAGATATTCTTGGACACGTCGTGATTGGCAACGGACCCGAAAGGTCGTCGTCGCCGGAGGCTGGCTGGGCGACCACAAGGTTTTCACCCCGGTCTTCAATTACCTGGATCGCGAGCGCTTCACCTGGATCTTTGTCGATCCGCGCGGCTACGGCAAAAGCAGGAAGATCGCCGGCAAGCACACACTCAAGGAAGCGGCCGGCGACATCGTCGGGCTGTCCAAGTCGCTGCGGCTTGGCAAATTTCATTTCGTTGGACACTCGATGATGGGCATGGTGGCGCAGTATCTGTGCGCCCGGCATGGCAGCCGGCTCAAGAGCGCCGTGGGCGTGACGCCTGTGCCGGCCACCGGCGCGCCGATGGAAGGCGACGCGCTCGCCCTGTTCTCCAACGCCTGGCGTGTGCCGGCCAACCGCGGCACGATCTGCGCGATCACCACCGGCAATCGCAACACCCGAGAGTGGGAGAAGTTCATGGTTAAAGCCTCGCTGGCCAGCACGACCCGAGACGCCTTCAAGGACTACTTCCATATGTGGTCGGAAACCAATTTCTCGGCCGAGATGCCCGGCATCGCTACGCCCTTCCTGGCCATTACCGGTGAGCACGACCAGGGCGTGCCCACCGACTACGTCAAGGCCACGATCATGGAGTGGATGCCCAACGCCCAATTGCACGTCATGGCCAACGCCGGTCACTACCCGATGATGGAGACCCCCGTGCAGTTCGTCACCGTCATCGAGGCATTTCTGGCGAAGAACTCCTAGATTTTTCGGAGGCGATATCCGCGGCCCCGGCGTACGCCGGGGCCGCGGATATCGCCTCGAAAAGACAGGTTGCTACAATCGCCGTCTTCAACATGACCGATTGGCGCGACGAAATCTCATATCTGGGCGGCAGCCTCAAAGCCGAGCAAGCGCTCATCGCGCGTATGGAGCAGGACGTCCGTTCGGTTGTGCGCGCGGCCGAGCGCTCGAACGGCAAACCGATGCGCGCTGAACACGCCGCGCCGCTCGCTGGCGTGCGGCGGGCCTATATCCGCGTCGCCAGCCGTCTTCCCCCCGATCTGCAGGTCGGCTTCCTGCGCCCTGGGGCTGAATACGCTGCCCATGTCCGGTACTCCAACGCGGCCAGCACCCTCGGCCACGGCCCGCGCCTTGACCTGCGCGGCTGCGCCGTTCGCATCGTCATCGGCCCAAACACCGTCCACGACCTGCTCATGGCCAACGCTGAGCGCCATCATGCCCGTGACGCGTGGGAGTCGGCTGCAACGATGTGGGCGTTTGGCGGGCATGCCAATCTGGTCGGCCTGCTGCGGCTCGCGACGCGCATCGGGCCTGCCCGCGCGCTGGCCATCGCCGGCGTCTTGCGCGAACAAATGGCGATCCCGGTCGACAGCCTGGCCAGCGAGACGTGGTGGAGCCGTGCGCCGTATGCCTTCGGCAAGGTGGCCCTGAGATTCCACCTCGCCCCACTGGCGCCCAAACCACGTCGACTGTCCGCCCGGGGCGACCTCGGCCCGGAATTCAAGGCCCGGCTCAAGCGCGAGGACGTGCGCTACGACCTGCGGATCCAGCGCTACCTCAATCCCGGGCGCACCTCGCTCAACGACGCAAGCCAGGCCTGGCTGGCCCCGCACGAGACCCTTGCCGAGTTGGTGCTGCCCAGCCAGGAGATCCGAGCCGAGGACGAGGCTTTTGTCGACGGGCTGTCCTTCAGCCCCTTCAATGTCGCCAGTTCTGAGTTTGAGCCGTTGGGCAGCATTAACCGGGCCCGCTCCCGGCTGTATGTCGCCAGTCAATCGATGCGGCGCTGAAAAGCGCTCGGGGGAAGCGATATCCCCGGGCTTCGCCCCATATCGATCCAACGATCCCGGGTCCGCCGGCCGACCGGCAAAAGTTGCCTATACTCGGCCTCATCTATTGTCCTGGCTGTCAGGCACTCAACAGGCAATCGAAAGACAAAGCGAAAAGGAAGGAAAAATGGCCGAATCAAAAATGAACAAAGCCTATTGGGTGGCCCACAAAGCCAAGACGCTGCTTGACTCCGGCGACACGGTGGCCAAGGCCCTGGAGATGTGGGACAAGGACAAAGCCAAGTCGCCTCAAAACTGGAACGCTGACCTCATGGCGACCGTGCTTCTGAACGTCTCTCTGAAAGCCGGGGCGCTGGAGGCAAAGGCGAATAGCGTCATTCACAAAGAGACCAAAGCCCTGCTGAAGTCCTACAAGGAAGATGCCAAGTTCTTCTCTGGGGCCATCAAAGCGGCGACCGGCAAGGAATTGGTCACCCATGTCGAAAACCTGACGTTGCCGGACACAATCGCGGCGGAACTAAAGGCCACGGATCCCGCCGGCTGGGCTCAGTTTGACGAAAACTACTCCTTCTTGAAAGCCATGAAGAAGAGCGGCGGAAAGGGCTCGCAGAGCATGTACGACGAGTTCATCAAGGACGGCGCGAAGAAACAAGTGAACATTTCGTTTGCCCTGCGGACCAAGCTGGACAAAGACGCTGCAGCCAAGATCTGGGACTCGGACAACTGGGATGATGCAAAGGGAGAAATACAGCGGGTATTCAATGACAATGTGAAGGGGAAGGTCGGTCCGCTGATGGCGAAGATCGACAAGAAGCACAAGATCGCGCTGGCGAAAGCGCTCTAGGTCACTGAAGTCCGTTCCCGGAAGCAATATCCCCCCGCCCCGGCGTGCGCCGGGGCGGGGGGATATTGCTTCCGGGATATGATTCCGCCGGACAACGACCCGATATGGCCACACCTAAAAACACCGCGCCCACGCGAGCCGTCAGCGCGCCGGCGCTTCCCGCCGATCCCAGCCTGCAACACCTGCAGGCGGAGATGAGCCGCCTCGATGCCATTCTGCGCCGCGCCACCCGGCGGGCGCAGGTCGCCGGGCAGGATCCCGCCGACGACCTGCGCGGTCTTCGGATCAGCGACACCGAAGCCGGGGCCCTGTCCCGCCGTCCGTTTGGGGCGCACTGGGCGCAGACCGTTGTTCTTGCTCCGGCCGAAGAAAAGGCCTTCTCCAGCGACGAGTCCGCCGCCCGGGCGGCCGCCGATCAGCTCATCGCCTCCGCCCGCCAGTCCGGCGAGTCACTGCGGCTGGTCCGCCTGGCCCAGACTTTTTTGTTCTCGCGCTTTGATTTGGATGTGTTCCTGCTCTGCATCGCGCCGGCCCTCGACCTGCGCTATGAGCGCCTGTACGGTTACCTGCAGGACGATGTCACCCGCCGCCGGCCCACGGTCGGCTTGATGCTCGACTTGCTGTGCGACCCGGGCGCGCAGCGCCTGCAATGGCTGTCACGCTTCGCCGCTGACGCGCCGTTGTTCAAACACGGCCTGATCGAGCGGGCCGCCGACACCATCACGGCGTCGTTGATGGCGCAGGCCCTGCGCCCCGACGATGCCGTCGTCTCCTGGCTGCTTGGCCACTACCAGCCGGACGCGCGCCTGAACGCGCGCCTGCTGCCGCCCGCGGCCAGCGATGCAGATGCGATCCTGGCCGGTCCAGTGATGGAATCCATCGGCGCAATTGCGGCGGCCTTTGGCGAAGAGCATCCGCCGGTTCTGGCCTTCCATGGGCCGGATGCGTCAAGCCAGGAAGCGACCGCGCGCTGGCTCGGGCACGGCATGGACCGGCCATTGCTGGCCGCGCAGCTTCCCGCCATCGAAGGAAGCGGCGCAAATGTCGCCGAGGCGGTCATGATGACCCTGCGTGATGCGCGGCTCACGGGGGCCATCGCCTATCTGGGCAACTGGGACGCCGCCGTGGTCGATAGCGGTTCGAGCGCCGCGGCGCTCGGGCATGTGTTGGACCATCCCGATCTCGTCATCCTGTCCAGCAAAGGGTTGTGGCAGGCCCAGGGCGTCGAGCGCGATCGGCAGGTGGCCTGGTTTGAATTTGCCGTGCCCGATTTTTCGCAGCGCCGCGCGCTGTGGGAACACTTCCTGGTCGAGGCAGGCATCGCCCTCGCCGACGACGTGGACTTGACGGCGCTGGCCGGCCAGTTTCAACTGACCGCGGCGCGTATCCGCGACACGGCCCTGTCCGCGCGCGACAACGCGCTCGCGCAGCGGGACGCCGATGCGCCACCCACGATTTCCAACGCGGGACTTTTCGCTGCCGCGCGCGCCTACACCACGCCCCGCCTGTCGGGCATGGCCCGCAAAATCACCCCGCGCTACAGTTGGTCGGACATCGTCCTGCCCGACGACCAACGCCAGATGCTGCAGGAAATCGTCGACACGGTCCGGGTGCGCCCGAAGGTGCTCGGGGAATGGGGGATTGGCGAGAAGCTCACCGCCAGCGACGGCGTCACGGTCCTGTTTGCCGGTCCACCGGGCACAGGCAAAACCATGGCGGCCGAGGTCATCGCCCGCGAGCTGGGGCTGGATCTCTACAAGATCGAACTGTCGAACCTGGTCAGCAAGTTCATCGGCGAGACCGAGAAGAACCTCGAGCGCATCTTCAGCGAGGCCGAGAACGGCAGCGCAATCCTGTTCTTCGACGAGGCCGACGCGATCTTTGGCAAACGCAGCGAGGTCAAGGACGCCCATGACCGGTACGCCAATATCGAAGTGAGCTACCTCCTGCAGCGGATGGAGAGTTATGACGGCGTGACGATCCTGGCCACCAACCTGCGGGCCAATCTCGATGAGGCCTTCACCCGCAGATTGGCTTTTGCCGTTGACTTTCCGTTTCCCGACGAGCAGTACCGCCTGCGCATCTGGGAATCGCTCTTTCCGCCCGGCGTGCCGCGCGAGGAGGGCCTCGACCTGGCCTTGCTGGCGAAGAAGCACCGGCTGGCGGGCGGCGCGATTCGAAACATCATCGTGAGCGCGTCGTATCTGGCCGCCAACGATGGCGGGAAGGTGGGCATGCGTCACCTGGTGCACGGCGCGCGGCGCGAGTTGCAGAAGATGGGACGCCTGGCGCAGGATTGATCTTCCCGCCGCCGGGGGGCGTTTCCGAAATTGTTGGCGCCCGGCGGGGGGGGCCGGCGGCCGGCTGCCCCCCGGGGGGGGTCGGGATTCAGGCCTCCAGGCGCAGTGGGCGGCCCATTGGCCAGATGCCCTGGCTGCATGGAGCCGCTACACCCGGCTGAGCGAAGCGCGCTGGTGCCTGTCCAACGCAGACGCCAAACGTGAGGGCCTGACCGAAAGCTTCGCGATGATCCGCCTGAATGACCAGGCCGTCGTCGTCAACCTGGCCGAGATCAAGCGGCTCGGCCTCGGCAATTACGCCAAGGAGATCCTCGCCCATGAGATCGGCCATCACGTGTATTGCCCGGCCGACCTGTCCGACAACGCCCGCATGATCGCCCGCTTGCGGCGGGGTCTCCCAGGTGTTGAGCGCCTGGCGCCAATGGTCGGCAACCTGTACACCGATCTACTCATCAACGATCGCCTGCAGCGCAGCGCCCGCCTGCGCATCGACAGCATCTACCGGCGGCTGGCCGAAGCCGCCGGCGCGGCCAAGACTCCCGACAGGCTGTGGACGTTCTACATGCGGACCTACGAGATTCTGTGGGGGATCCAACGCGGATCGCTGGCCGCCGGGTTTGCCGGCTTCAACGCGTGGGCGGCCAAAGCAACCCCTGCGGAAATCGCCGCGCGGACCGAGTCGGAGACGCAGATCGAGGGCGACGCACAGCTCGCCGCGCGGGTTATCCGGGTGTATGCCCGGGATTGGCTGCGGGGCGCCTCGCGCTTTGCCCTGCTCGCCCTGCCATATCTCCTCGACAACGGCGATGAGACCACCGAGAAGATTCTCAAACCCTGGCGCGACACGGACGCCGCCGGGGCCGGCGCGCTGCCCGATGGGCTCACCGAGATCGACGAGGACGAGATCGGCGAAATCGTCCATCCCGCCAACGACCCCGAGATCACCGGCATCGACGCAACCGGCTCAGGCGATGTCAGCGAAAAGGCCGGGCCGCGAACGGGCGATGCGAAACAACAACGCGCCGGCCAGCATCGCCAGCCCTACGAATACGGCCAGATCCTCAAACAACTCGGGATCACTCTGACCGACCATGAGATCGCAGTGCGCTACTACCGCGAGCGGGCGATGCCGCATCTCATTCCCTTCCCCAGCCGCATCCTGCCCGAGTCGACCGAGCCGCTGCCCGAGGGCCTCGAGGCCTGGGACATCGGCTCGCCGATCGAAAATGCCGACTGGGTGCAGAGCGTGATTTACAGCCCGAACGTCATACCGGGCATGACGACGCTGCAACGGGTGTGGGGGACAACGCAGGGAGCTCAGCCATCAAAGGAGCCGCTCGATCTTGATTTGTATGTCGATTGCTCGGGCTCGATGCCGAACCCTCAGGCGTACACGTCGTATCTCACCCTGGCCGGGGCCATCATCGCGCTGTCGGCTCTGCGCGCGGGCGGGCGGGTGCAGGCGACGCTGTGGAGCGGAACCCGCCAGTTCAAGATGACCGACGGCTTTGTCCGCGACGCCGACGACGTGTTGGCGATTCTGACCGGCTATTTCGGCGGGGGACGGCCTTCCCAATTCACATCCTGCGCGACACCTACGCGCCGCGCCGCAAGACCGACCGGCCGGTCCGGATCCTGGTCATCTCGGATGAGGGCGTGACGACGATGTTCGACAAGGACGAGCAGGGCGCCAGCGGCTGGGACATCGCGGCGATGGCGGTCCGCACCGCGCGCGGCGGCGCGACGATGGCCCTCAACCTCGGCAACCCGAACTGGGGGACAGCCGCGGACAACGACAGCCGGGCCTTGCAGCGCGCCCGCGCTGAGCAGGGTTGGGGGATTTTCGCCGTCCGGACCTGGGAGGAGTTACTCGTCTTCGCCCGGGCCTTCAGCCGCGAGACCTTCGTGTGAGAGTCCTTCGGGATCGATACCCCCGCGTCCGGCGGGGGGTATCGATCCCGAAACACCACCGCCAGGAGGTCAGGGCGGGCCAGTCTCGACGACAACGACGACGCTGCCGTCGTTATCGAACAGGATCGTGTCGTTGATCCGCAAGCGCAGCTCGCCGCCAGCGTCCGCCCGAACCGATGCGCCGGCTCCGACGCAAAAGGGCATCCCCTCCCCTGCGCGCGCGACCAGCGAGGCGTGCGGGCAGCCTTGCACGGCATTGCTGGCCTGGGCGCGCGGCGCGCCCGGGTCCCCGGCGGCGTCGTGAAAGGCGCAACCGGTCAGCGCGCATTCCGACCAAGCCCCTGAAATCTGCCGAATCCGCAGCGTGTCACCGGGACGAAGCGCCAGTCCGGCGGCCTGCCACTCGGTGTTCGCTTGCACCGTGGCCGTGACTGTCCCGCGCGGGCCGGAGGATGGGGTTGCGCTGATGGCAGGTGTGAAAGTAGGCGCACGCGTCTTGGCCGGGGAGATGATCGCTGCCGGCCCGACGGCCCCATCGACCCGCTCAGGGCCTGGCGCCTTTGCGAGGATTGCAGCGCCCGCCGCCAGGGCAAGCCCCGCGATGACCACTGCGCCGATCGCGCGCGCGCGGTGGCGAGACACGGCGGCCGGCCGCGGCAACATGTCGTCGATGGCTCGAATGGCCTCGGCAGCACTTTGGGGCCGATCTTCGGGCCGCTTGGCCAGCAGGCGCGCCACCAGCGCGGCGGCAGCCCTGGGGATCTCCCCGCCCAGCGGCGGCGGCGCTTCGTGGACGTGCTTGTAGAGCAGCGCGGGCGTCGTCTCGGCGACAAACGGCGCGCGCTGGGCGAGCATCTCGTAGAGCATGACCCCGAGCGAGTACAGGTCGCTCCGCCCATCGGCGGGCAGACCCTGGGCCTGCTCGGGCGACATGTAAACCGGCGTGCCGATCGTTGTGCGCGGGCGGGTGAGCTGGGTGGCGTCAACAACCTGCGCGACCCCGAAATCGGCCAACGCATAGCGCCCATCTTCCGCCGCAAGCACATTAGCCGGTTTGACATCCCGGTGGGTGATCCCCCGGGCGTGGGCGTAGGCCAGGCCCTCGGCCACCTGGCGGGCAATCGCCAGGGCCTGGGCCACCGGCAGGGACAGCCTGGCCCGGTGCAGGCTGTCCAGCTTGTTTTGGAGGCTGCCGCCGGGCATGAGTTCCATGGCGATGTAGGACTGCCCATTGGCGTCAGTTCCCGACTCAAACACCCGCACGATGTGCGGATGCTTGAGGTCGCTCATCGCGCGCGCCTCGCGCCGGAAGCGGTTCACAAAATCCGGATCGGCGTTCAGATCGGCCTTGAGCCGCTTCAACGCGACCTCCTGGCCGGTGCCGGCATGCCGCGCGCGGTGCACCGATCCGCTGGCGCCGCTGGCCAGAAGCTGGTCGATGATGTACGGGCCGACGCGTTCTTCCATACCGCTGTCCCGATGGTACGCCCGCTTTTGTTGGCCGATGGCCAGCAAAAGCCAATGTCAGGCGAGTGTCAGGTTGTGAGAGACCGCCAACAAAACCGGTTTCGAGGCGACTCCCCGGCTTGCGGGGAGGTCGCCTCGAAGTTGGCATGGGCCAGGCGCTGTTACCAGACATCCAAGCGATACCCGCGGCCGCGGACCGTGACGATCATGTCGCCGGCGGTCGGATCGATCTTCTTCAAGCGCGCGCGCACCCGGCTGACGATCTGATCAAGGGCCTCGGCGTCCATGCTCGCGTCGTAGGCGCGCTTCCAGACCGCCAACGAACAATCCTCGCGGGTGCGCAGCTCGCCCTGATGCTGATACAAGAAGCGCAGCAGATCAAACTGATCCGGGGAGAGGTCGACCTCCTGGTTGGCGAAGAAGAAGGCGAAGCGCCGCTCGTCGAAGCGGATGCGCGGAAGCGACAGCTCGGTGTGATCGGCGGCGTAGAAGGTGAAGATCATTCGCGGATCGGACAGGCCGATCTCATCGCGGTGCTGCAGCGGGTGCGGCCCGTTGATCCGGAACCCGTTGACAAAGGTGCCATTGGTGCTCCCGATGTCGTTGATGAAATACACGCCCTCGACATATTCGATCCGAGCGTGGGCGCGCGAGACCTTGGTCATGGAAGCGACGACATCGCTTTCGGTTGCGCGGCCGATGACGCATGGCGCCTGCGACAGCTCGTATTGCCTGGGTTCGATGACATCCGACTCTGAGACGAGCCTCGCCGGTAACGTGGCCATGAGCCCCAAGTCTACGCGAAAACGAAGCGATTTGGCAAGGGAATTTTCACCACAAAGGCACAAAGACACAAAGAAAGTTCCTGTTCCCTTTGTGCCTTTGTGAGGAGAACGGGGGTGACGGGTGTTCGCCGATACGCCTTTCGTCCGTGATATTGTCAATACGTGATTGCGGCCCTGTCGGTCATCGGTTTTGCGCTCTCAGGTTGGACGGTCTGGACAGGCCTCCGCCGCCTGACGCGCAAGCGTTGGGCCTCCGGCGTTTGGCTCATCCTGGCCGGTCTGCTCGGCATCGGCGCGCAGCTCGCCCTCAGCCTGATCCCGGTCGGGATCGGCGAGCCCATCATCCGCATCCGCGAGCGCGAGTTGTGGCCGGCCGCCGCTGCGGCCGCCGCGTTGGTGGTTCTGGCCGCCATCCTCACCCGCCGCCGCAGCCCTGCGCGCGTCTGGCCGTTCCTCGCCCCAATCCTCATCGCCGGCGCCGTGGCCGGGCTGGCCTTCCTGGGCACGCCCGAGCGCGAGCGCGAGCGCGATCCGAACCGCCGCGCGATCAGCCTGCCGCCCGGGTTCAGCGCCGCCATCTACGCCCAGGGTGCCATCGACAACCCGACCGTGATGACCTTCGGCCCGGCCGGCGTGCTCTACATCGGCGACATCGCCGGCGACTTGTGGGTGGCTCGCCGAAAATCCGATGGCACGGCCGAGACGCCGACCCGCTTCGCCCGCGGCTTTGAGCTGCTGGTCGGCCTGGCCTGGAAGGATGGCGAGCTCTTCGCCTCGAGCGCGGGGAAGATCGAAGCGTTGCGCGACAGCGATGGGGATGGGATCGCAGACGCGCGCCGGCTGGTCACCGGCAACTTGCCCGTCCTGGTCTTCAAGCCGCACTCCAACAACAGCCTGACCGTCGGCCCGGATGGCCGGCTGTATTTCGGGGTGGGCAGCACCTCCAACACCGGGATCGAGACTGAGCCGCTGGCCTCGGCCATCCTCTCGGTCAGCCCGGATGGCGGCCCGCCAACCGTCGTCGCGCGCGGGTTTGGCAATCCGTTCGAGATGGCCTTCAACGCCCGGGGCGATTTGTTCACCGGCGACAACAGCTCGGCCACCCCCGACGGCGATGAGCCGCCCGATACTTTTCATTACGTTGTGCCGGGCGGGCAATACGGGGCGAGCCAGCCCGCCGGCGCGGCGCGGGTGAGTGTGCGCCCAGCCCTGCTGGAATTTCCCCCGCACTCCGTGCCCACCGGGATGACCTTCTACACCGGGTCGAGCTACCCGGCCGAGTACGCCGACAATGCCTTTCTGGCGCTGTGGAGCCGGGGCGAGCTCATGCGGATTACGTTGGGCCGGGCCAGTGACGGCCCGTATCGGGCCCAGGCCACGCTGTGGGGCGATGGCTTTCTATACCCGATCGACATCGTGGTCGGCCCGGACGGCGACCTGTATGTGGCCGACTTCGGCACCAGCGTTATCTATCGCATCCGCTACCAGGGGGCGAGGTGAGGACGCCCGGATCGCAGGCGGGCACCGCTGCTTCGCTTGAGGCGATGCCCATGGCTCCTGAAGAATTCCTTGTGGGAGCGAGCATTCTGAGCGCAGTCGAAGGGCGTCTGAGCTCGACCTGGCAGCGGAAGCGTCCTTCGACTGGGGGGCGCGCGGCGGGTTATCGGACGGCTTACTGATCGCCGGGGCCGCCGCTCTCCGCTCAGGATGCTTCCGCAAGAAAATGGAGGCCTGGTTTTCGAGAAGCGCAGTCGAAGGAGTTCTCCTGAGTTCCGGACCGCTTTCAGCGGAAAGGGCGACCAGAAACGGCGTGTGCGCGGTAGCGCACACAAGAAGCGCAGGCATCCTGAGCGGAGCGCATCGGCGCGCAAGCGTCGATGCGCGCAGTCGAAGGGCGCCCCCGGAGCGAAGCCGAAGGGCGCCTGCGCTCCATTCGTCAGCGGAAGCGCCCTTCGACTGCGGGGGGGGCCAGCCGGGGGCCCTGGCCCGCCGCCCTCCGCTCAGGATGCTTCCGCAAACACAGGGGGGCCAGTTTCTGAGCAGCCGGGCCGCAGGGATCAGGCAGGCATCCTGAGCGGAGCGCATCGGCGCTTGCGCGAGCGTCGATCCGGTGTCGCGCCGATGCGCGCAGTCGAAGGACGCGCCCATGGCGCTTTTTCACGGCTGGCAATGGTGGCGGCGAGTTTGGCGTTATGCGCCTGCGCGGCCGGCAGCCCGCCCGCCGGCGATGCGGTCGCCGGGGAACGGATGTTCCTCGGCCAGGTGGCAGTGAAGACTTCGCGCGGGGACGTGCCGCCCTGCGCGCGCTGTCATGGCACAACGCCCGATGGCAAGTCACCCCTCGGCCCGAGCCTGTTTGGGGTGGCAGATCGGGCCGCGACCCGGGTGCGCGGGCAGGGCGCGCCTGCCTATCTGCGCGAGTCCATCCTCAACCCCGACGCCGTGCTGGTGGACAATTACCAGGAAGGCATCATGTATCGCGGCTACCGTGACAGCCTGACTGATAGACAGCTCGACGACCTGGTCGCCTATCTCTTGACCTTCAAAGTACCATGAACCCGCTCCTCCCGCATCGCCGCCTGAACCCGCTGACCAACGAATGGATCCTGGTCTCGCCCCAGCGCGCGCAGCGCCCCTGGCTGGGCGCGGTCGAGAAGCGCGCCCCCGAGACGCGCCCCGCCCACGACCCGGGCTGTTATCTGTGCGCCGGCAACACCCGAGCCAATGGGATGGTCAATCCGCCCTACTCCGGGGTGTATGTCTTCGACAATGACTTCCCGGCGCTGCTCGCCGGCGGCGACGCATCGGACGGCACAACCCACCCGCTTCTGCAATCGCATCAGGAGAGCGGGGTATGCCGGGTGATTTGCTTCTCGCCCCGCCATGACCTGACCCTGCCCGAGCTTCCCCTGGCCCAGATCCGGGATGTCATCGACACCTGGGCGGCCCAGTGCGCCGAGCTCGGCGCGCGGGACGACATCGCCTATGTCCAGCTGTTTGAGAACAAAGGCGAGATCATGGGCTGCAGCAACCCGCACCCGCATGGCCAGCTCTGGGCGACCCGCCACATGCCGACCGAGCCGGCCAAGGAGCAGCGCGCGCAGCAGGCCTGGCTTTCCGGCGCAACCGGGCGCCAGCCCCTGCTCCTCGATTACGTCGAGCATGAGATCAGAGACGGGTCGCGGGTGCTATTCGCCAACGCGCATTTCGTCGGGCTGGTGCCGTACTGGGCGACCTGGCCATTCGAAACGATGATCCTGCCCCGCCGGCACCATCCACGCCTGGTCGATCTGAGCGGGGCCGAGCGGGATGGCCTGGCCGAGGTCATGCGACAGATCACCCAGACCTACGACAAGCTCTTTGGCGTGTCGTTTCCGTATTCGATGGGCATTCACCAGGCGCCTTACGACGGCGCCACCCACGCGGCCTGGCAGATGCATCTGCACTTCTACCCGCCCCTGTTGCGCTCGGCGACGGTCAAGAAGTTTCTGGTCGGCTACGAGATGCTGGCCCAGGCCCAGCGCGACCTGACGCCCGAGCAGGCTGCGGAACGGCTGAGAGCGTTGTAGTATGCGGGATTTCCATCCGCCGGCCCGGCGTACGCCGGGCCGGCGGATGGAAATCCCGCAACACGGCAAGGTCATGAACACCGACTCCGAACTCCGCGCTGAACCCCTGCCCTATCCAGTCTGGGGCGCGGAGCTCATCGACCCGGGCGCGCGCCAGCAAATGGACAACGCCATGCGCCTGCCGGTCACGGTCGCGGGCGCGCTGATGCCCGACGCGCATGTCGGCTACGGCCTGCCCATCGGCGGGGTCCTGGCCACCCATGAGGCCGTCATCCCCTACGCGGTCGGGGTCGACATCGCCTGCCGAATGCGGTTGAGCGTCTTCGACGCCTCGGCCATCGTCCTCAACCAGCAGAAAGGCCGCTTCGAGAAAATTCTGCAAGGGAACACCCGCTTTGGCGCGGGCGTGGAATGGAAGCCGCCCATGGAAGACCCGGTCATGGACGATCCGGACTGGACGGCGACCCCCCTGTTGCGCGGTCTGAAGGACAAGGCCCATCGCCAGCTCGGCACCTCGGGCTCGGGCAACCATTTTGTCGAGCTGGGCGAGCTCGAGGTCGTCGTCGACGATGCCGGGCCAGGGCTGGACAAAGGCAAGCATCTGGCCCTGCTCTCGCACAGCGGCAGCCGCGGGACGGGCGCGCGGATCGCCGAGCACTACAGCCAGATCGCCAAAAACATGCACCCCGAGCTCAAGGGCGGCGGGGGCGATCTGTCGCACCTGGGCTGGCTCGACATCCAGACCCAGGCTGGCCGGGAGTATTGGCTGTCGATGAACCTGGCCGGGCGCTATGCCAGCGCCAACCACCGGGTCATCCATCGCAACATCGCCAGGGCGAGCGGGATGAAGACCCTGGCCGTGGTCGAGAACCACCACAACTTTTGCTGGATCGAGCGGTTGCCCGACGGGCAGGAAGTCTACGTGCACCGCAAGGGCGCGACCCCGGCCGAGGCGGGCGCGCTGGGGGTCATCCCCGGGACGATGGGGGATATTGGCTACGTTGTGCGCGGGCGGGGCAACGCCGACTCGCTCAACAGCGCCTCGCACGGGGCCGGCCGGCTGATGAGCCGGACCAAGGCCAAGGAGACCCTGACCAAGACCATGCGCGACCAGTATCTGCGCGAGAAAGGCGTCACGCTGCTGGGCGGCGGCCTGGACGAGTCGCCCCAGGCCTACAAGAACATCAACGATGTCATCGCCGCGCAGAGCGGGCTGGTCGAGGTGATCGCCCGCTTCCGCCCGCGGATCGTGATGATGACCGACGACCCGAGAGATATTTGAAACCGACGCCGGTCCCCGAGCCTGTCGAGCGGCCGGCGCTGGACCATCCGTTATTCCGACAGCAGGATAACGGCGGCGAGAATCGCCAGAATCACAACGACGGCCACGATGGCGATGACGCAGCCCTTCGGGCCGGCCCTGCGATATACCTCGCCGGATTGAAACAGGATTTCCAGAAAGCGAAGCATGTTCTTCCTCGGAATCCATTTTCGGAGGCGCCATGCCCCGGCTCGGGGCATGGCGCCTCCGAAAACAACTATGTGACGCCCGCGATCCTGAAGAACATCGGGCTGAGATACGGCACAAGCCAAATCAGCCAGACGACGATGCTGAACTTGTGGAAGTTGGCGATCATCCTGGCATCCTTGCGCAGGAGCACGGCCGCCGCCCAGACCGCGTGGATGAGCATCAGGATGATGGCCAGCAGACCGGTCAGGCCATGCACGTCAAAGGTCAGGCCGCCGGCCATTTCAAACATCAGCCCGGTACCCACGGTGTCGCAGACCAAACCCAGCCCGAAGAAGGCGAGATGCCACGGTTTGAGCCGGCCCTGGATGCGCTCGCTCCACACGCCGATGGAGTAAAAGACCAGAGCGAGATTGATGGCGATGAACGGCACAGTGGGCATGGCGAGAACCTTCTTTGGCGCGCGTGGCGCCCGGGGTGGAATGACGACGCCCATTATCGTCCCTGGGTTCGGCCGATCAACCTCGCGGGTAGGCCCCTTGGAACCGCGCCAACCGCAAACCGAAAGGGCCTACCCGCGAGGTTGATTCGCGTGTAATCCAACCCATCACTCCTGATCGACTAACAGGCCCCTGACCTCGGCCACGATGCGCTCGGGCGGCCAGGCGGCGCCTTCTCGGAAGGCCTTCTCCCATGCCGGATTGCCCATCCGGCGGCGGGCCGCGGCCACCCGCGGCTCAGCCTGCTGGCGAGCCAGCCGCAACGGGGCGCCGCCGATGCGCCGGCTGAGGGCATCCACCGCGCCCCACAATCGGGCCGACGTCACCAGTGCGCTCAGGCCGTGACCGGGCTCAATCGCCAGCAGACCGGCCACGATCGTGGCAAGAAGGCGGGTCTGATTCACCCGATCCGCGATCTGGCGCAGCCATCGGCGTAACCAGTCGCGCGCCGCGACGAAATCGCGCCGCTGAATCCACACCTCGGCCATCCAGGCGCAGGTTATACCGAGCCACAATTCTTGATTGATCCGGACGCTTGCCAGACGGACCGCCTCATCCAGAAACTGAACGGCCCGGGCCGTGTCCCCCAGCGTCAACCAGGCCTCGCCCAGCAGGCAATTCGCCGACGTCAGGTGGCCCGCATTGACGTTTGACGGGAGTTCGAGTAATTCTTTCGCTGTTGCGAGGGCATCCTGCGCGTGGTCCAACTCAAGCTCGACTCGGGCGCGGCCTTGCAACCCATCACACACATCCCTGAGCGCGCCATCCCGGCGGGCTGACTCGAGCAACGCCTCGCCCATCAGAAGCGCAGTATCGTATTGTTGCTGCAACCAGGCCAGGTTCACCCCAGAACTGAGAAGCGAGCGACGGACAGCGTCAGCCGCGACATACGCGGGAAGCGCCAGCGTCGCCTGGATCCAGCGCAGGCCTTCCACATAGTCACCCCGCAGTTCCCACAGATAGCCCAGGTGCGCGCACAGATCACTGGCCAGTGCGCTCAGGCCATGTCCAACCGCCCAACCCAATCCTGCGCTCAGGTTGTCCATGTCGCTGGCGTAGGCAGCCAGCACAATCCTGTCTTCGGCGGTCTGGAGCGTGTCGGCGATCCGGCCTGCCCAATTCGCATAGTACTCGGCGTGGCGGAGACGGGCAATGTCAATCCCTTCCAGCGCAAGATGGGCTCGGGCGAAACCGTTGGCGAATTCGCGTATCATTTCGAGCAGGCGCCAACGGCCGGGCGTCGTTTCACGCTGGATCAGGCTGTGGGCGGCCAGGGCCTCAAGCGCCTTGCCGACCGCCGCGGGATCCGCGATCTCGGCGCACACACCGAGGACGGCCTCGGTGTCAAAACTGCCGACGAAGACACTCAGGCGGGCAAACAGGCGCTGCTGATCTGCTGGAAGCAGATCAAAACTCCAGCGGATGGCCTCGACCAGCCGTTGCTGGCGCATCGGCAGATCGCGCGCGCTAGAGTTCAGATCATTGAGCCAGGTGCTGCCCGCCTCCGGCGCGCGGCGCAGCGCAGCCGCCAGCGCGGCAAGGGGCGTCTCGCGGACGCGCGCGGCGGCAAGTTCGATCGCCAGAGCGATGCCCTCCAGGCGGATGCAGATGTCGGCAACGTGCCCGGCGTTCTGCTCGTCAATCGCGAACGCCGGCATGCGCTGGCGCGCGCGCGCCTCAAACAACTGGGCAGACTCGAACGCCCTCAACTCGGCCGGGGTCTGGGCCGTATTCGGCGGAATGCCCAACGCCGGAGCAGGGTACTCGAATTCGCCATACACATTCAGTGCGATCCGGCTGGTGACGATGATGCTCAGCAGCGGGCAGGCCCGAAGCAAGTCCGTCACCTGAGTCGCTCCACCGTCGACGATTTGTTCAAAATTGTCCAGCACGATCAGGGCGGGCGCCTCACGCAACCGGACGGCAATCTGGGGCGCCAGAGGCCGTCCAGTCTGCTCGGCCACTTCCAGGACGCGGGCGACGGCGGGCAGCACCCGCTCGGCCTGGGTGATCACCGATAGATCAACAAACCACACCCCGCCCGGAAATCGTTTCATCTGCCGGCCGGCCACCGCGATGCTCAGGCGGGTCTTGCCAATCCCGGGCGGGCCCAGGATGCTGAGCAGGCGCACGTCGGGCCGCGCGATGAGATCTTCCAGCGCGGCCACATCGCGCACCCGGTCGACGAGCGACGTGAGCGGAGCGGGCAGGTTTGTCGGCGTGGCTGCGGGCGCGGGAGAGGGCGGCTCGCCAAGCGCGAGACCCGCGAAGGCCGCCTGCTCCTCCGCCGACAGCTCCAGATGCCGCGCCAGCAACGTGATCACGTCGGGGGACGGGCGCCGCCGATCCTGTTCAAGGCTCTGCAGGGTGGACAGCGCGATGCCCACTCGCTGGGCCAGGCCGGCTTGATCGAGTAACAGCGCTTTGCGGCGCGCCTTGATGCGCTGACCGAACGTCAGGGGATCTGTGGATTTGGCGGTCGTACGGGCATTGTACGAGCGGGCGTACGAATCGCCCGTTGAACCGCCAACCCGATCCCGGCAATATCAAGCGCAACGCGGTGAGCGGCTCAAGACCCTTCTTCGGAAGCGATATTCCCCGTCTCCGCCGGGGAATATCGCTTCCGAAAATTGGATCTGCAAGTGGCGCTCAGGAAACAGTTCAAGGATTTTCAGGAGGAGACATGTTTGGTTCAAAGAGACTGTTCGCTGTTTATGGCTGGGCGATGAGCGCGGCGTTAATGGCCGCGTGTGGCGCGGCCGCGGCGCCCACGCCGGCGCCAAAAGCAACCGATACGCCCCGGCCTGCGCCGGCGCCCACCACGGCGCCTGCGCCATCGGCCGTCGATCCAATCGCGGTGGTCAAGGCTTATGTCGAGACTGCCAACAGCGGCAACTACGAGAAGGCCCTGGCGTTCTTCGCCGATGACGCGGTGGCGACCCTGCCGATCGGGTTGCAGGTGGGCAAGGCCCAGATCGCCAAGTGGCTGGCCGAAGACGTGAAGACCACCCGGGCGATCCCGCGCGAAATCAAGATCGATGGGCCGCTGGTGGTGAACACGGGGAGCGTGTCGCTGGCGCGTTTCAAGGCGGCCGGGATCGAATCGGTCGAATACCGCAACGAATACGTCATCACCCGGGACGGCAAGATCAGGTTCTTCGGGCCGGTGGTCACCCTGACGCCCGAGCAGGGCAAGA
>JADKDT010000020.1 GCA_016714465.1 Candidatus Brachythrix odensensis
CGGCGACGAAGACCGCCCCGCGGCGCAGTCCTTGGCGATCTCAGCCACGCATGAACCTTTCGGGCGCAACGGTCGACGATCGCCTCGGAGAGAGCGGGGTTAAATAGCCCGGCCAGAAAGACCAGCCGGATGTTCCGGATGAGGACCGCCCATTCGGTCCCGCCCACCCGCAGCCACAATCCGGCCGCGACAACGGCGGCCGAGATAACCACATGGATTCGAAAATTGCGCTGGGTGCGAAAGGCGTGGGCGATGCCCTCCCAGGCGTATTTGAACGAGGCGAGCAGCGACGGTGATTTCATCTTGCGGAAGAGGGGACCCAAGGACGATCCTAAAAGAACGAGTCTGCTGAGGCGATACCTTCAGCTTCGCTGGGGAGATATCACCTCGGAAGATGGTTTTGTTAGGAATTCTAGGTCACCCGGCAGATCAGCCCCTTGAGATATTCCGACTCGGGGAAAGTCAGCAACACCGGGTGGTCGCTGGCCTGGGTGAGGCGCTCGACGACCTGGGCCTCGCGGCCGGCCTCGAGCGAGGCGCTGAAGAGGATCTTCTGGAACAGCCCGGCGTCGATGACGCCCGAGCAGGAGAAGGTCACCAGCACCCCGCCCGGCTTGACCAGGGCCATCCCGATCCGGTTGAGGTCCTTGTAGGCCCGGGCCGCGCGATCGATCTGGCCGGTGTTGTGGGCAAACTTGGGCGGGTCGAGGATGACGACATCGAAGCGCTCGCCCGCCATCCGCCAGGCTCGCAACTGCTCGAAGGCGTCGGCCTGGACCTGGGTCGAGCGGCCAGCGAACCCGTTGGCGGCCAGGGCAGTCTCGGCGAGCTTCAGCGCATCAGCCGATGAGTCGAGGTTGGTGACGTGCGCGGCGCCGGCGGCCAGGGCGTGGGCGGCGAACGCGCCGGTGAAGGAGAAAGCGTTGAGGACGCTGGCCCCGGCGCAGTAGCGGGCGACCCGGGCCCGGTTGTCGCGCTGGTCGAGGTAGAAGCCGGTCTTCTGCCCGCTCCGCAGGTCGACCTGAAACGTCAGGCCGCCCTCGCGAAACTCGACCGGCGCATCCGGGGCCGTCCCGCGCGCGACGGCAAAGGCCGGCCCCATCGGCTTCGAGCCCGGCCGCTCGTGGCGCATGCGCTCGTCGTCGTCGCGCTCGATGATGCAGACCGGTTTGAGCGCGGCGTCGAGGGTGTCGACAATGACGTCGTGGGCATTCCCGGCCGCCAGGGTCGACAGGTGCAGGACGATGTGGCCGGCATAGTCATCGGCGATCAGACCGGGCAGGCCATCGCTCTCGCCAAAGATCAGCCGGCGGGCATTGGTCTCGCGCAGCCCGGGGTCGACCGCGCGGCGGGCGATGGCAGCCCGGATGCGGCGGGCCCACAGCCCGTCGTCGATGGCCTCGGTTTCGTCCCAGGTCATCAGCCGGACCGCGATCTGGGCCTGCTGGTTGATGATGCCGCGGGCCACCCATCGCCATGGTTGTCGATGACATCGACCGCCATGCCGTCCTTGGGCCGGCCTTGCACGTCTTTGATCGCGCCAGCGAACAGGCGCGGATGGCGCAAGCGAACTGACTTGTCGCGCCCGCTCTTCAGGATGACCTGGGCGGGCCCTTCGTCCTGGGTCAAGGCGCGATCTCCCGATTGCGATTGGTGGCGTCGACTTCGAGCTGTGGGGTCTGCTTAAAGCCGGACTTCTTCAGGTTGGCTCGGATCTGGTCACGGACCTTGGCCCGGCTGAGCTTGTTGTCGCTCTCACGCACGGCCTTGAGGCAGTAGTAGGTGAAGGCCCCGCTGTAACGCCCGTCGAAATGCGCATCGGCGCTGGTCTGATCGGCCCGGCAGCCCGACCACAGGATGTGATGGCGCGAGGCCAGCCCATCGATGCCGGGGCGTTTTGTGTCCAACGCGTGCAGTTCGCGCGGGGCCTCGAAGGCCTGATACGACGGCGGGGGCAGCCAGCGCGGCTTCGGCTGGAACGGTGAGAGCAACATGTTCGGATCGAGGTCCTTCAGGCCCGTGCCGCTGTGGCAGGTGTCGAGATAGGCCTCGAGCAGGGTCGTGGGCGGCAGCTCGAGAAAGAGATCATGCAACTCGTCGTCGACGATGATGGTGTTGGGATCCCATTGGCCGCCTTTTGCGGCCGTGTCGTAGGGGCAAAAGGCCTCGTCCCACTTATCAGTCTCATCCCCATTCTGGTCCGGGATCTGGGTGCCATGCGAAGAGAAGCTGAAAACGAGGTAGTTCGCCCGGCCCGCCTTTGCCTCGTCGACCATGAAGCGCAGGCCGGCCATGACGGCCGCCTTGGTCGCCTTGGCGTCGGTCAGGAGGGCAATATCGGCCTCGGCGAAGCCCAGCTTTTCCTTGAGCAGCAGGGCCATGTCGTTGGCGTCGTTGACGCACCCTCGCAGCGTCGCCGTCGGCAGATTCTTGAATTTGTTGATGCCCACGCACAGGGCGCGCCGGTTACCCATGATTGGCCTCCTGGAAGTGAAAACAGAAGAACGGCGCTCCGGTTTGATTGACTTTGTTTCCGGCGACGCCGGGCGAGGGGGCATCGCCCGGAGAAACTGGTTTTGCAGTGGTTCATTAGGATCCTTGAACGCCCTTATGGTAGCGCGGGATGCGATTTGACACAAGCGCCGGGCCGCGTATAATCAGCAGGCTAATTTGAAGGTCAAAGCCGCGGCCAATGCCGCGCTCCAGGCGAGGGGAATGGACCAATTGCCTGGGCGAGAATGGCCGTCAAACTGAGGAAAACAACATGTATGCAGTAGTTCAAGTCGGCGGCCGCCAATATCGCGTGTCGCCGGGCGACGAGATCCTCGTCGAAAAGCTGGACCAGCCAGCCGGGAGCGACATCAAGCTTCCCGTCCTTTTGTGGTCGGATGACGCTGGCCTGAAGATCGGCCGGCCGCTGGTGGAAGGCGCCGAAATGGCCGCCAGCATCATGGGTGACGAGAAGGGCGAGAAACTCATCGTCTTCAGCAATCACCCCAAGAAGCGCTATCGCCTCAAGAAGGGTCATCGCCAGACCTATACCCGCTTGAAGTTTGCAGCGTAGGGAGACACCAGACATGGCACACAAAAAAGGCGGAAGCAGCACAACCAACGGCAAGGAAAGCCAGGCGCAACGGCTCGGGGTGAAGGTCTATGGCGGCCAGGTCATCCGGTCGGGCGGGATCATCATCCGCCAGCGCGGCACCCTGGTCAAGGCCGGCGCCAACGTCGGCATTGGCAAAGATCACACCCTGTTCGCCACGTCGGACGGCGTGGTGACGTTCGAGACCCTGCCCACCGGTCGCAAGCGCGTCTCGGTGACGCCTGCCGCGGCGCAGGCGCAGGCGTAAGAGAGGCGGCGACATGAAACCCAATATCCATCCCAAGTATTTTCACGACGCCAAGGTCTTTGTTGGCGGCCAGCTCGTGGGCACGGTCGGCTCGACCAAGCCCGAGCTGCACCTCGACGTGTGGTCGGGGACCCACCCGTTCTACACGGGTGAACAGCGCATCATCGACACCGAAGGCCAGGTCGATCGCTTCCAGAAGCGGCTCGAACGCCGCAGCTCGGACGCGGTGACCAAGGTCGAAAAGCAGGTCAAGCGCCGGGCCAAGCGCCAGATCGCCGAGTTCGTCGACGATGTCGAGACGCCCGCCGCGCCGGCCGAGACCGACGCCGACGCTTCGGACGAATAGTCCGTAAAAACGCAACGACCCCCACGGCGGCGCCGTGGGGCGCGCCAGGCTGCGACCGACCGATCTGATTTCGCACCACCCACGCCGGGCGGGGGCGCCACGGAAGTCGCTTCCGACGAGGTGCCGCTACTTGATCTGGTCCTTGAGACCCTTGAGGAAGCGGGCGGTGACCTTCATGCTGGCCGGCTTGGCCTTGACGTCCATCATCTCGCCGGGCTTGAAGGGGTTGGCCTTCTTGCCCGCCTTGGTGGCCGGCTTCTTCTTCGACGAGACCTTCATCACGCCGGGGAGGACGAACTTCATCGGGCCCTTCTGGCTCAGTTCCTTGACCATCAGCTCGCTCAGGGTATCGAGCACGCCATTGATCTGGACCTTGGTCAGCCCTGACTTCTCGGACAGGTGTCCGACGATCTGCGACTTCGTCATCTGCTTCTTGTCTGCCATGTGTATTTCTCCTTGAGTTTCGCGCGTCCGAAACGTTGCCGTGCGCGCGCAATGGACTCATTAACGCACAGAAATGCCTATTGCGCAAGGGGTTTTCCACAGGAAACCCCCTGAAATGCCTTAAATTCAGGCTCTTTATCCCCATTTTCTCCACATATCGTCCCCAGGCGGCCCGCCGTGCATCGGAAAACCCTCCTGTTTTCAGTGGATTTCGCCGGAAGCGGTATGCCCCGCCCCGGCGTACGCCGGGGCGGGGCATACCGCTTCCGGCGAAAAACAGCGGGCGTCGCCGTCGCTGCAGTCCGCTTCCTGCGAACAAAGTGATCGCGCGGTCGGGCAAGGACGGCGCGAGATGAGTCATGTGACCTGGCGGTGACCTTCGGAACTGGCCCGGCCCGTAAGCCTGGCGTATGGTCTGCGGCGGAGGAAACGCAATGCCCGACATTCTTGAAACGCACGGTCTGGTGAAGCGCTACGGCGAGCGCTCGGCCGTCAGCGATCTCTCGTTCTCGATCGGCGAGGGCGAGATCTTCAGCCTGCTTGGCCCAAACGGGGCCGGCAAGACCACCACAATATCGATGCTCTCAACCTTGATCGCGCCAAGCGGCGGAGACGCGACGATCGCCGGCCACTCGATCATCCGCGACGCCCAGGCCGTCCGGCGCGCCATCGGCGTGGTGCCACAGGAGATCGCCCTGTACGACGACCTCACCGCCCGCGAGAATCTCGTCTTCTGGGGCCAGATGCAGGGTCTGAGCGGGAGCCGATTGCGCCAGCGGATCGAGGCGGTCCTGGCCCAGATCGGCCTGGCGGACCGGGCCGGCCAGCGGGTCAAGACCTACTCGGGCGGGATGAAACGGCGGGTCAACATCGGCGTGGGGCTGCTCCACGAGCCGCGCCTGCTGTTCATGGACGAGCCAACGGTCGGGATCGACCCGCAGAGCCGCCGGGCGATTCTCGACACGGTCAAGGATCTGAACCGGCAGGGCATGACCGTGCTCTATACCACTCACTACATGGAGGAAGCGGCCGAACTCTCCCACCGGATCGGGATCGTCGACCACGGCCGGATGATCGCGCTTGGCACGCTCGACGCGCTCACCCGCGCGCACGGCGAGGGCGAGTCGCTCCGCCTGCGGGTGGGCGATGACCAGAACGGGCCCGCCCTGGCCCAGGCCATCGGCCGCCTGCCCGGCGCGCATGGGGCGGCCAGCCTCGACGGCGAAGTCACGGCGATGGTGACATCAGCTTCGGACATCCTGCCGGGTGTGATCGCGGCAGCCAGCGCCGCCGGCATCCGCATCCGCAACATCGACATTCAAGAGCCCAACCTGGAAGCGGTCTTTCTCCGCCTGACGGGCCGGGCCTTGCGCGACTGACATGCTCAAGATCCTGCAAATTGCGCTGAAGGACCTGCGCCTGGCGTTTCGTGACCGGTCCGCCCTGATCCTGATGCTGGCCGCTCCGCTTGCCCTGACCATTGGGCTGGGCATTGTGACCGGACGTTTTTCCGGGGGCGGAAACACGTCGGGTGTCAGCGACATCCCGGTCGCCGTATTGAACCAGGACGACGGGCAGCTTGGATCAAGCCTGGTCACCCTGCTCGGCGGGTCCCAACTTGGCGGCCTGCTCAAGCCGATCACCCCGACGACAGTGGCGGAGGCCCGAGCTCTGGTCGATGCGGACAAGGTCGCCGCCGCCATCATCATCCCGCCGGGTTTCTCACGCGGCATTCTGCCGAGCGGCCCGGATGGCGCGCTCGACGCCCCGGTGACGATCGAACTGCGGAACAGCCCGGGCCGGCCGCTGGGCGCCAGCATCGCCCAGTCGGTTGTGGAAGAATTCATCAATCGGGTCGACGCGATCCGGGCCAGCGAGGACGTCACCGTTCGGCGCCTCATCGGAGCCGGGCTTCTTCAGCCCGCCGACGCGGAGGCATACGCCCACGGGATTGCCCAACGTGCGTCGACCACATCCGCGGTGACCGTGCGCGTGACGAGCGCCGACGCCAAGCCGCTCGCCCCGTTTGATCCGCTGGCGGTGCTGGCGCCCGGCATGGCCCTGCTCTTTCTGATGTATGCCGTCACCCGGGGCGCCGCGACCGTGCTGGGCGAACGCACGGCCGGGACCTTGCAGCGGATTCTGGTATCGCCGACCTCGGTTTTTCAAGCCCTGTCCGGAAAGATGCTGGGGATCTTTTTCATCGCCGTGTCGCAGTTGACGCTCCTGATCGTTGGATGCGGGTTGCTGTTTCAATTGCGCTGGGGGGACCCGTTGGCCGTGGCTGCCCTGATCGCAACCACAGCCCTGGCCGCCACAGGCTGGGGGGCACTGTTGGCCGCGATCGCCCGCACACCGGCTCAGGCTGGCAGCGCCGGAACCGCCCTCATGCTTGCCTTTGGCGTGCTCGGCGGAAACTTCGGCTCAAATGTGCCGCTCCCGAGCGCGCTCAGCGCGCTGGGCGCAATCACCCCGAATCGGTGGGGGATGAACGGCTTCGAGCAACTCGCCGCGGGCGGAAATCTGACGGGCATTGGGACCAACCTGGCCGCCCTGTGCCTGATGGCCGTTGTCACGCTGGGAATTGCCACGCTTGTATTCCGCCGGACAAGCACGACGCGCTAAGGAGCCGCCAAATCCGTCCGCGCCGCGGGTGCCGGGGCAACGGATGTCTTCGCGGGATACAGGTTCGGTTGGGACTTCCAAAGCGCCACGGAGAGACATGAACGCGTTGAGAAAGATAGTCGCCATTGCCTGGAAGGACACCCTGGTGCGCTTCTCGAGCCGCTCGGAATTGCTGTTCTTCATCATCCTGCCAGTCGTCTTTATCTTCATCCTGTCGGGCGGGCCGCGTGGTCCAAAGCAGGACACGCGGGTGATCCTTCCCGTTGCGGACGAAGCCGGCAGCACGGCATCGCGGGCATTGATCGCCGCCATCGATCAGAGCCCAACCGTGCGCCCGATTTCGGCCAATGGGAAGCGGGCCCTGGCCGACGGGGACGCGGCGCTGCTGCTCATTCCGGCCGGGTTTGAAGCCGACCTGGCCCGGGGCGAGGCCGCCCTCGACCTGCGCCTGAAGCCCAACGATCTGAATGCCATCGCCGCCCAGCGCGCGGTGTCGACCGCGGCGGGGCAGATCAGCCGGGCGGCTCAGGCCGCCCGCATGAGCGCCGATGACGCGGCCCGGCTCAGACCGTTTGTGAGTCCGGAGGCGCGCCAGGCCTGGTATGAGGCCAGCCTGCGCGACGCCCAGGCACTCCTGGCGGCGACTCCGGCGCGCCTGACGGTCATTCAGGCGGTCCAGGATGACACCCGCTATGATCCGATCTCGCATGCGACCACCGGCCAGCTCATCACCTGGGTCCTCATCCCGATGATCGGGGTGGGCGCGCTGTTCGCCTACGAACGCGAGACGGGCACCCTGCGCCGGCTGCGCACGACGCCGACCTCGCGGGCGATCCTGCTGCTCGGGGTGGCCGGCGGCCAACTTGCGACGGCGTTGGTCCAAATGGCGCTTCTGGCCGGCTTTGGGGCGCTTGCCCTGGGCATGAACTGGGGGCGCTCGCCGGCTGGCCTTGCGATCGTGGGCGTGGCCTTTGGCGCGGCGGGCGTGTCGCTGGGGGTGATGCTGGGCACGTTTGTCAAGAGCGAGCGGCAGGCCAGCGGGCTTGCGATCATGCTGGGGATGCTGATGGCCCTGCTCGGTGGTTGCTGGTATCCGTTGGAGATCTTCCCCGAGGGCGTCCGGGCGGCCGCCCACCTCCTGCCAACGACCTGGGCGATGGAGGCCCTGACTGGCCTGTCGCGGCGCGGGATCGGCGTGGCCGGGATTCTGCCTGCCGCCGGCGCCCTGCTTGGGTTCGCGGCGCTGTTCTTCACGGTCGGTGTTGTGCGGATGAATCGGGTCGATCCATCCGCAGATTAACGCAACGCAGATTATGGCAGGGAGCGCATCACCCCCGTGAGGACCGGTCAATCTGCGTGAATCTGCGTGAATCTGCGGATAAATCCTGAGCGACAATCATGATGCCAATGAAGGAAAGTCTGATTCACCGCATTCGGCGCGCGCTTCAGTCGGCTGACGAGCCCGGCCGGCTCAGCATGCCCGCCAGCGGCGAGAGCGCGGCGTGGTTTGGGCATGTCATGACCGTCGCGGCGATCGTGCCGATGACGGTCGTGATGCTGGTCAGCCTGGTCGCGGCGACCTCGCCAGCGGAAGCGATCGCAACGGTCATCTTCACTGCCGGCTTTCTGGGCGCGTTCCTGATGTTCACCTATCGCTCGGCCGAAGCGCGCCTGCAGCGCTGGCTGGCCATCGAGCTCGTCTTCGCGCTCGCATTGAACGTGTATCCGGGCCCGGATCGCGGGATGAATTTCGCCCCCTTCGCCATCGTCGCCGCCCAGGCCGCGATCGCGCTGCCTCTGGGGCAGGCTGCCGCATGGCTGCTTGGCTGCGCGGCCGGCTCCATCGCCACGTCCTGGCTGGCTTACGCTGCGCGGGCGGGCCTGGGCCAGGCGACCTTGATCGGATTGGCGAACGCAACCGGATACGCGTTTTTTGCGGTGGTGGGCGGATTGATGCGCCAGGCCATCCGCGATCGCCGGCTGAGCGAGGCCCTGAATCGGAAGCTCGAGGCCGCGAATGCCCGCCTGGAAGCCATGTCGGCCCGCGAACGGACCCTGGCCGTGGTCGAGGAACGCAACCGGATGGCTCGCGAGATGCACGACTCGCTCGGCCATCGCCTCACCGTGGCGATCGTCCAGCTCGAGGGCGCCCAACGCTTGATCCCGAGCGATCCCGAGCGGGCCGGGCGGATGGTCGGGGCGATGCGCGACCAGATGAAGGAAGCGCTCGGCGAGTTGCGCAATAGCGTAGCCGCGCTGCGCGCGCCAGTAGAAGACGAAATGCCTTTGCTTCCGGCCCTGAAACAATTGGCCGCGCGTTTCGAGGAAGGCACCGGGATGAAGGTGGCGGTGTCGCTGCCGGACGACCTGCCCGAGCTATCGCCTGCCCAACGCCTGGCGCTTTACCGCGCCGCGCAGGAAGGGCTGACCAACGCCCACAAACACGCCGGGGCGCGCCAGGTGTCGTTGCGTCTGGCCCGGACCCTCTCGACTATCGCCATCGAGACTCTCGATGACGGCTCAGGCATCGACGCGGCTGACGCGGCCGGATCCTTCGGGTTGATGGGCCTGCGCGAGCGCGCGACCCAACTGAGCGGCACGGTTCGGCTTGAAGCTGGGCCGGGTGGGGGCGCGCGGCTTGTTTTTGAGATCCCGCTCGAGGCGAAACCATGAGCACGCGAATTCTGATCGTCGATGACCAACGCCTGATGCGCGAGGGCCTGCGCACCCTGCTCGAGCTCGAACCAGATTTTGCCGTGACCGGCGAGGCTGGCGATGGCGCGGCGGCGCTGGAAGCGTATGAAGCTTCGACGCCCGACATCGTGCTGATGGACATTCGGATGCCGGGGATGGACGGAGTGGAAGCGACCCGCCGGCTGCGCGCGCGGCATCCCGGCGCGCGGGTCATCATCCTGACCACCTTTGACGACGAGGCCTATGTGTTCGAGGGCCTCCGAGCGGGCGCGCAGGGTTATCTGCTCAAGGATCTGTCGGGCGACGAACTCGCGACGGCAATTCGAACGGTTATGGCGGGCGGGGCCTTGATCGAGCCCTCGGTGGCCCGCAAGGTGTTCGCCGAGTTCGCTCGGCTCGCGCCGGCGGCCCGGCCTCTGGATGCGGGTTTGGCCGAGCCGCTCACCGAGCGCGAGCGCGAGGTGCTGCGGGGGCGTGGCGGAGGGCTTGAGCAATCGCGAGATCGGGCAGAAACTCTTTTTGACCGAGGGCACGGTCAAGAATTACGTGACCAGCGTGCTGCAGAAGATCGGCGCGCGCGACCGGACTCAGGCCGCGCTCCGAGCTAGGGAAATGGGGGTGTTGTGAACCAGTCAACCCTAAGGGTTGACCGATTCACTTCGCCGCGCGCAGTCGTTCGAGTTCCTCGCTCAGGCGCAGCGGCAGGCGTTGGACCGAGGTCGCCGGGGCGCGCAGATTGAAGTTGAAAATGGCCTTGTTGATGTCGCGCACATCGGCTTCGAGCCGGGCGACGGCCTTCTTCCAGTGCCGCTCGATGCTGTCGCGCTCTTCAAAGCTCGCGGCCTGATCGAGCTGACGCTCGCGCCAGGCGTAGCTCCGCGCAATGCGGGCGCGGGCCTCGTCCATCATCTGGCGCAAGCCGAGGTCCTCTTCGATCCACTCCGGCTTGGCTCCGGCCGTCTTCAGAACGTGGGCGGCCAAGCGCTCCTCCTCGGGGATGTGGCTGTCATCCTCGTCGGGGACCGCGCCTTTGCGCTTGAGGTTGTCAAAGTCGCCGGCCTCCTGCGCTTCGCGGATCTTGTTCTCGATCAGCTTGTTCCAATCCTGCGTCATGGTTGCCGATTCTGCCATGAGTTAGGTGCCCAATCAGGGCGGGATCTATCCGCAGATTTCGCCGATTTGCGCCGATTCTTCGGGTTCTTTGCCGAACAAAGCCGAATAATCCAATCGGCGCGAATCTGCGGAATCTGCGGATAGAAATGATTGAGTCACGGGACGACTGCGGCCACAATCTGCACCGCGCACAACTTGAACTCGGGGATCTTTGCGATCGGGTCCAGGGCGAAGTCCTGAGTCAGCAGGTTGGCCGGGGCCTCGGCCCAGTGAAAGGCCAGAAAGACCACCCCGGGCTGGACCCGCTCGCTCAGGCGGGCGACAGTGCGCACTTCCCCGCGCCGGCTGCGAATGACGACGTCCGCGTCATCGGCGATCCCGGCGGCTGCGGCGTCGGCGGCGTTGATCTCAATCCAGCCGCCCGGCTCGCGCCAGTGCAGGGCCTCGCTGCGGCGCGACATCGTGCCGGTGTGATAGTGGTAGAGCACCCGGCCGGTTGACAGCACAAACGGATACTCGGCGTCGGTCGCCTCGGCCGGGGCGCGGGTCGCCACGGCATGGAACTTGCCCAGCCCGCGGGTGAAGGTCTCGCGGTGGAGGATGGGTGTGCCGGGATGATCCTCGGCCGGGCAGGGCCAGCACAATCCCTCGTCGCCCAGGCGGCTGTGGGTGATGCCACGATAGGCCGGCGAGACCGAAGCGATCTCGGCCGCGATCTGGGCCGTGCCGGTGTATGACCAGAGAGCGTTGACCGCCGGCCCGCCCAGCAGCGCCACAAGTCGCTTGCCGAGTTCGGCCACGATCCACCAGTCGGGTTTGGCCTCTCCGGGCGCCTTGAGAACCGGGTGCAGGCGTTGGACACGCCGCTCGGTGTTGGTCTTGGTCCCGTCCTTCTCCAGCCAGGACGCGGCCGGGAGGATGACGTGGGCGAGCTGGGCGGTCTCGCTCAGAAAGATTTCCTGTACGACCAGGAAATCCAGCGCGCGAAGCGCCTGGGGTTCTCGCCCATGACATACATCGCCCGCACCTTTCCCTCGCTGGCGGCCTTGGTCACTTCGACAACCGTCAGCCCGGGCTTGGACGGCAGATCGGCCAGCCCCCACTTCTCGGCCACGGCCTTGCGCCGCCCGTTGTCGGTAACTTTCTGGTAGCCCGGGAGCACATCCGGCAGCGCGCCCATGTCGCTGGCTCCCTGCACGTTGGACTGGCCGCGGAGCGGGTTCACCCCGGTGCTGGGTTTGCCGATCTGGCCGGTGAGCATGGCCAGGTTGGCCAGCGACAGGACCATCTCAGTCCCATTCGCTACGCTGGGTGATGCCCATCGCCCAGAAGATGCCGGAATGGCCACGCTCGGATTCCGCGGCGTATTTCGAGGCGCCCCTGGCCCGCTCGCCCAGGGCGTACATCCGGGCCGCAAGGACGATCTTGTCGGCCGGCACGCCGCTGGCGAGGGCGGCCACCTCGGGCGTGTAGGGGGCCACCGATGCGGCGAATTCATCAAAGCCTTCGGTCCGCCCGGCGATGAAGTCGCGATCGGCCCAGCCCTCGCGCAGGATGACGTGGGCGATGGCCAGGAAGACGAAGTGATCGGTACCCGGGCGCGTCTGAAGCCAGAGCGTTGCGTGCTCGGTCAGCGGGATCTGGCGCGGGTCGACGACGATGAGGCTGGCCCCGCTCTTGACCGCCCGGACCATCTCATAGCTGATGACGGGATGGGACTCGGTCGTATTCGAGCCGGTGACGAAGAGGCAGTCAGCGTCGCGGATGTCGCGGATGGGGTTGGTCATCGCCCCTCCCCCAAAGGCCATCCCCAGGCCGGAGACCGAGCTGGCGTGGCACAGCCGCGCGCAGTGGTCGATGTTGTTGGTCCCGATGGCGGCCCGCATCAGCTTCTGGAAGAGATAGTTGTCCTCGTTGACACAGCGGGCCGAGGCCAGGCCGGCCACAGCATCGGGGCCAGCGGCCTTCACCGCCGCGGCCAGCTTGGCGGCCACGAGGTCGAGGGCGGTCTCCCACGCCACGGGCACGAAGTCGGCCAGTGCCGCGCGCTGGGTCGGGCCAAGCGTCCACGCTTCGGCGCTCAGGCCCAGCTCGCGGGCCAGGTCCTTGCGCACCAGCGGATGGGTCAGCCGGTCGGGATGCTGGGCGAAATCCCAGCCCGAGCGGCCCTTGACGCACATGAACTCGCCGTTGGCGGGCGCCTCGGGATAGCCCTGGGCGTAGACGATGTGGTTGCCCTTGGTCCGATAGTCGATCCCGCAGCCCACGCCGCAGTAGCCGCAGATCGTCTTCTTGTGCTCGAGCTCCCACTCGCGGCCCTGCTTGAGGCGCGAGACCGGCAAGAGCGCGGCGGTTGGGCAGACCTGCACGCAGCTCCCGCAGAACACGCAGTTCGAGTCGGCCATCGGGACGTCGAAGGGGGTGGCGACATGACTGCCAAAGCCGCGATCGACAATCTCGATGGCGTGCGCGCCAATGACCTCGTCGCACACCCGCACGCACTTGGCGCACAGGATGCAGTACTGGTGGTCGCGGATGAAGAAGGGGTTGTCGTTCTGATACAGCGTCCGTCCCAGCTTGAAGTCGTGGGAGGTTTCGGTGATGCCGTAATCGTAGGCGTATTTCTGCAGCGCACAGGCCCCGGCCTTGTCGCAGGTGACGCAGTCGAGCGGATGATCCGAGACAAACAAGTCGATGGTGTCGCGCCGGAGCGCCGTAAGTTGGTCGCTCTGGCTGCGAATGACCATGCCGGGTTCGCAGGCCAGGCCGCAACTCGGGATCGGGTTGGGACGCCCATCGACTTCGACCAGGCACAGCCGGCAGCCGCCCGAGGGTTTGAGATCGGGGTGATGGCACAGGCGCGGGATATCAATGCCGTTGGCCAGGGCGGCATCCATCGCCGTCGTGCCGGGCGTGACACTGATGGGCTGGCCGTCGATGGTGAGGGTGATCATGCCGACACCTCCGCCCGGGCGCTTGCGGCCGCCCCAAGCATCTGCTCATACTCATCCCGGAAATAACGGAGCGTGCTGATCACCGGGTTGGGCGCCGACTGGCCCAGACCGCACAGGCTCGTCCGTTGGACGGTGACGCACAGCCGCTCGAGCCGGTCGATATCGGCCTGGACCGCCTTGCCATCCACGACCTTCTGCAGGATGCCCTGGATCTGCACAGTGCCGACCCGGCAGGGCACGCATTTGCCGCACGATTCATCCACGCAGAACTCCATGAAGAACTTGGCCACGGCCGGCATGCTGCTGGTGTCATCCATCACCACCAGGCCGCCCGAGCCCATGATCGAGCCGAGGGCCTTGAGGCTCTCGTAGTCGACCGGCGTATCGAGGTGCTCGGCCGGGATGCAGCCGCCGCTCGGCCCGCCGGTTTGAGCGGCCTTGAAGCTCCGCCCGGCCGCCACCCCGCCGCCGATGTCGTAGACGATCTCGCGCAGGGTGATGCCCATCGGGACCTCGATCAGCCCGGTGTTATTGAGCTTGCCGGTCAGGGCGAAAATCTTGGTTCCCTTGCTCTTTTCGGTCCCGATGCCGTGGAACCAATCGGCGCCTTTGTTGACGATGGCGGTGATCGCGCCAAGCGTTTCCACGTTGTTGATGAGCGTTGGACAGCCCCACAGCCCGCTTTGGGCGGGATAGGGCGGGCGCATGCGGGGCAGGCCGCGCTGGCCCTCAATCGAAGCCATCAGGGCGGTCTCCTCACCGCATACGAAGGCGCCCGCGCCGATCCGAATATCGACCGCGAAGCTGAACTCGGAGCCGAGGATGTTCTTGCCGAGCAGGCCCTGGCGGGTCGCCATGCGGATGGCCCGCTCCAGGCGCTTGACCGCCAGGGGGTACTCGGCTCGCACATAGAAAAAGCCCTGTTGCGCGCCGACCGCATATGCAGCGATGATCATGCCCTCGAGGACACTGTGCGGGTCGGCCTCCATCAGGGTGCGGTCCATGTAGGCCCCGGGATCGCCCTCATCGCCGTTGGCGACCACGTATTTCTTGTCTCCAGCCGCTGAGCGGACGTGCTGCCATTTGAGGCCAGTCGGGTAGCCCGCCCCGCCCCGTCCGCGCAGACCGCTGCGTTGGATCTCGTCGCAGACCTGCTCGGGGGTCATCCCCAGCGCCCGGGTCAGCGCGGTGTAGCCGTCGTGGGCGATGTAGTCCTCGATCCGCTCCGGGTCGATGACACCGGCCCGGGCCAGGACGACCTTGGTCTGGCGGGTGAAAAAGGGGATGTCCTGCGGGAGGACGCGCCCGGCCGACTCCGGCGCGATCGCAGCCGGGGCCTGGCCGGCCAGCTCATCCGCCACGATACGGGCAGCCGCCTCGCCGTTGACGTATTCGTACAACGTGCTGGGCCGGTCTGCGTGCTCGACCCGGACCATCGGGCCGTGGCTGCACAGGCCCATGCAGCCGGTCTGGGCGAGCGCAGCGGCCTTGCCGGCCGGATTGTCTTTCAGGGCACGGGTCAAGCCATCCTTGACCGCGCCGCTGCCCGAGGCAACGCAGGCGGTGCTGCTGCAATACAGCAGGCGGCAGGTCTTGCTGGCCTGCAGGGCCTTCTCTTTGTCGGCCAGGATGGGCAACTCTTCGGGTTTCATCGCTGGGCCTCCGGGATCGCGCCGATCAGCGTCGCCACGCGTCCGATGGCGTCGCCGGGCGTCTCCTTGCCGACCACGCCGCCATCCATCACGGCGACCGGGGCGAGGCCGCAGCTCCCCAGACAGCGCGCGACGAGCAGGCTGAGCTTGCCATCGGCGGTGGTCTGGCCGGCCTTGACGCGGTACGCGCCTTCGAGGGTGGAGACGATGTCGGCCGCGCCCTTGACATAGCAAGCCGTGCCGAGACAAACGATACAGGTGTGCTCGCCGGCGGGCTTGAAGGTGAAGAGGTGATAGAAGGTGGCCACGCCGTAGACCCGGGCCAGCGGGACATGCAGGGCGAGGCTGATGTAGCGCATCAGGTCCTGCGAGAGATATCCGAAGGCCTCCTGGGCGGTGCTGAGGACTTCGAGCAACGCGTCCCCCCGCGCGTCGAACTTCTTGATGGCGCGCTCGACGAGTTTGAGGCGCGGATCGGCGGCCAGGGCCGCCTTGGCCTGCTGAGCGGACACAGCGCCCGCGCGCGAGTGGATGAGCATATTTCAATACCGCCTTTTCTCGGCGCCGCGCTTCGTGGCGCAATAAGGATTGAATTGTGCCATACGCAGGAATCTATCCGCAGATTACGCAGATCTCCGCCGATTCCTTTTCCTTATCCGCGCGGCGCATGTCCAAATCCGCGGAAATCTGCGTAATCTGCGGATCAAACCATTCGCCCCGGTAGAATCCCCGCCCGATGCAAACACACGAAGACACCATCAAGCTGATGCAGGCCATCCAGCACCGCCGCAGCATCCGCCCAGTCGATATCGCCCCGACCCGATCGACCTCACCTTCGTCCAGCTCATCCTCGACGCCGCGCCGTGGGTGCCCAACCATGGCCGGACCGAACCGTGGCGCTTCAGCGTCTACACCGGCGAGGCGCGCCGGGGCCTGGGCGAGGCCTTCGCCGAGGCCTACCGTCTGGGCACACCGCCCGAGGAATTCAAGCCCGAGGCCCAAGCCGCCCAGCGCGACCGGGTGTGGAACGCCCCGGTCTGGATCAGCGTTGGGATGACCCCGCCGACCCCGCTGCGCTTCCCGGTCTGGGAGGAGATCATGTCGGTCGGCATGGCGGTCCAGAACATGCACGTCATCGCGGCCTCGCTCGGGCTGGCCATGCGCTGGTCGAGCGGCAACACCTCGCTGCACGCCCATACCGCCCAGTTTGTCGGCCTGACCCCGCCCTCGGAGCTGTATGGCTTCCTCTACCTCGGCAACCCGAAGCCCGGCCTCGAATGGCCAGCCGGCAAGCGCAGCCCGATCTCTGAGAAAGTGACCTGGCACAATGCCTAGAAGTCATCCCAAAACCTCTGGCGAGATCACGCTCCCCCGCGCGAGGCGCGGGGGAGCGTGATCTCGCCGAAGTTGTTTCAACACAACCATGAAAGCCCCGCCCTCACCCAGAAAGTCCCTTCCTCTCCAAGCTCGCCTTTTGGCTCGGGCGACCTCGGCACCGCCATCACCGCCGGCGTGCTGGGGTTCTTCCGCTTAATCTTCATGACGGATGTGGCCGGGCTCAACCCGGCCCTGGCGGGGGCGGTCCTGCTGATCGGACGGGTGTGGGACGCGGTCAATGACCCGATCATCGGGACGATCTCGGACCGGCTCAAAACGCGCTGGGGGCGGCGCCGGCCGATGTTCCTGTTCGGCGCGCTGCCCTTCGCCCTGACCTTCATCCTGGTCTTCTACGCGCCCCCCTTCGACCAGACCGGCAAGTTCATCTACTACATCGTGGCCGGGTTGCTGTTCGACACGTTCTACACCATCGTCAACGTGCCGTACACCGCCCTGACCGCCGAGATGACGTCGGACTATGACGAGCGCACGAGCATGAACTCGTTCCGTTTTGGGTTCTCCATCATCGGCAGCCTGCTCGCAGTGATCGGCTACACCGCGATCTCGGGCGCCCTTCGCGACAGCCTGGGACAGGCCGGGGCGATCCTCGTTGCGGTCTCGGTGCTGGCAGCCGTCTCGGGCGTGCCCTACATCCTGGCCTTTCTCGGCACCTACGAGCGGCCCGAGGTCGCGGCCGCCTACCAGGCTGAGCCGCCCATGTCGGTGCTCGAGGGGATCAAAACAACGTTCGCCAGCATCCCCTTTCGCTACGTGGCCGGGATCTATCTGGCCTCCTGGCTCTCGCTCATGACGGTCCAGACCGTGCTGGTCTACTTTCTCAACTACTGGCTGCGCCGGCCCGACTTGCAATTGCCAGTTGTGCTGGGCGTGCAGGTCACCGCCCTGCTCTTCGTCTTCATCTGGTCGAAGGTCTCGCAGAAGATCGGCAAGCAGCGGGTGTACGTGATCGGGATGGGCTTCTGGATCGTGATCTCGTTCGCCCTGTTTGCGGTGCCGGCCAACGCGGCCGACATCGTGCCGATGCTGCTCGGCGCGCTGGCCGGGGTCGGGGTGGCCGTCGCCTATTTGATCCCATGGTCGATGCTGCCGGACGTGATCGAGGAGGACGAGCTCAAGACCGGGCGCCGGCGCGAGGGGGCGTTCTACGGCTACTTCGCCCTGCTTCAGAAGTTCGGGGCGGCGGTCGGGTCGGGACTCATCGGCCTGGCCCTCGCCGCCACGGGCTACATCACCCCGCCCGAGAACATCACCACCCCGATCGCCCAACCCGAGAGCGCGCTGCTGGCCATCCGGTTGATGATCGGGCCGATTCCGGCATTTCTGCTGGTGATCGGGATTGTGCTCGCCCTGCGCTTTCCGATCACCAAGGCCCACCACGAGCAAACGCTGGCCGCGCTAGCCAAGCGCAAAGCGTAGGCGAAAGGCTCCCGCCAAGCCTGGCCTCGGGCGGCGCAACGCGTCAATCTGTGTTCAGAAGGGCGTTATGCCCGGCATCGCGTCGGGGATGTCCATATCGCCTCTGAAAGAGGTTCTCCTGCTGGGCGGCGCCCGCTGGGCCTCGGGGGGCCGCATACAATCCGCCCGTGGAAATTGGCTGGGTCGTCGCATTTGGGCTGCTTGGGCTTTGCGGCGGGCTGGCCTGGCACCTCGCCCGCACCCGGGCGGCGCGCGATGCCGCCGAGAACGCCCTGCGGCGCGCCCGCGCTGCCGAGGCAGAGCGCGAGCAGCAGGCCGCTCTGGCCGAGACCATGCTGCGCTCGCTGGCCGGCGCGTCGGTCGATCCGATCTATCTCCTGGACGCTCAAGGACGCATCGCGTTGACAAACCCGGCCGGCGAACAGCTCTATCCCGAGGCCAAACCGGGGGTGAGCCTGATCGTGGCGAGCCGTTCGGCCGAGCTCGACGCCATTGCCACGGATGTGCTGCGCGACGAGTACGAATTCACGACCGAGATCACCCTGAACGGCCGCCTGTTCCGGGTGCATGCGGCCCAGGTGGCCTACCCGCAGGCCGCCGGACCGGCGGTCCCACTCTACGCGATGCTGCTGCTCAGGGATGTCAGCGAGTTGCAGCGCCTTGGCCGCGCCCGGCGCGATTTTGTGGCCAATATCTCGCATGAGCTGCGCACGCCGCTGCAGGCGATGCGCCTGCTGCTCGACGGCGCGCGGGCGCGCCCGGAGCATCTGGCCGCGCCCGCCGACCGGGCAACCTGGATCGAGCGCTTCGACGGCCAGGTCGCCGCGCTCACCCAGCTTACGCAAGAACTCTACGACCTGTCGCAGATCGAGTCGGGCCAGTTGCCGATGATGTTGCGACCGGAGGCCCTGCGTGATCTGGCCGCGAGCGTGATCGAGACACTCGCGCCCCAGGCCGAACGGGCCGGCCTGCGCCTGGAGAACCTCATCCCCGACGCGTCACTGGCCCTGGTCGACGCGGCCCAACTGAAGCGGGTGCTCTCGAACCTGATCCACAACGCGATCAAGTTCACCGAGCGCGGCGGCATCTCGGTGCTGGTCTCGGATGCCCGCCCGCCCGGAGCGCCGCGCGAGGGCGACTTCATCACCCTCGGCGTGCGCGATACCGGGGCGGGCATTTCACGCGAGGAGCAGCCGCGCATCTTTGAGCGTTTCTACAAGGCCGATCGCGCCCGAGGCAAATCTGGGACCGGGCTCGGTCTGGCCATCGCCAAGCACATCATCGAGCGCCACGGCGGGCAGATCTGGGTCGAGAGCACGCTCGGGCGGGGCAGCACGTTCTGGATGACGGTCCCCGCTGGTTGATGACGTCTCCGAGAGTATCCTTCGGCCATGAAAAAAGTCGTGTGCTTCGGGCTGGTGAACCCCGGCCAGGTGTTCGCCGTCGAGACCTATCCCGCCGCGAACACAGGCGCCTATGTCAGCGCGAAGTGGCCTTTCATTGGCGCGGACAGCGTCATGGTCGCCCGCACGCTGGCGCGATGGGCGAGCGCCGAGGTCCATGTCATCGGCAACGCCCTGGGCGATGACGCGGCTGGGCGGGCGGTGATCGAGACGCTGGCGAGCGAGGGCATCCATCCCCACCTCCCGCTGCGGGCCGGCCTGCGCACACCGGAAGAAGTCGACATTGTGGACAGGGCCGGGCACCGCACCTTTTTTGTCGAGCAGAGCCCGATTTGGGACACTGCGGCCGAAGCCGATCTGGCGCCGCTCGCCGGCGCCGATCTGGTCTACCTCGATTGGTATGCCTATGCCGGCGCAGCGCGGGTGATGGCGGCGGCCCGGGCGGCCGGCGTGCCTGCCTATCTCAACGTCGACGCGGATCCCGCCCAACGCAATTTGATTGGCGACGCGACGTGGGCCCAGATGTCGGCCGATGGGTCACACGAGACCAGGGCCGCGCTGGACGCTGCCCACGACGCGCAGGCGCTCGGGCCGCGGGCGGTCATCGTCACCCGCGGGCGGGATGGGGCGCTGGCCTGGGACGGGTCGCGCGAGACGGTGGCGCCTGCGTTGGATGTTGCCGTCCGAGACGCGCAGGGCGCCGGTGCGGCCTTCTCAGCGGCGATGATCCACGCCCTGCTTCGCGATTGGCCGATCGCGCAGGCGTTGCGCTTCGCCACGCGGGCCGGCTCACTCAAGGTCGCCCAGCGCGGGTTGCTGGAGCGATTGCCGCGGGATGACTGAAGGAAGCAGGAATTTTCCGCAGATTGACGCAGATTGACGCAGATTTCTTTATTAAGTGGCGCGGCAACTATCCGGAACAGAATCTGCGTGAATCTGCGTGAATCTGCGGAAAAAATCACGCACCGCTGATGGCGCTGCGCAGGCGGAGGGCCTTCTGAGCCCGGAAATGGCGGAGGGTGAGGTCGGCAAGGCGGGTTGAGTGGCGGGCCAGGACTAAGGCATCTCCAGCCTCCTGGGCCTCATCGATCAGATACTTGAGGGCGGTCTGCTCGCGCCTCAGGTTGTCCTCGCGCAGCCGCAGCGCCATCCGGATAATCTCCTCCCGTTGGCGCGTCTCAACATCTTCCTTCGGGTCGATCTCCAGCGGCGGGACCTCGGCGATGATCGACAGCCACTCGTCCGCCTCGGACGATTCGGGCAGGGGCTGACCCTTGGCCGCCCGGTCGAGCTGGATGAACCCCGTGCGCAGCATCGGACTGAGGAAATCCTCCGCGCCCAACGGCTCGAGATTGGCCCGCGACAGCGCGACATTGGCATCCATCAGCAATGCCGGCTCGGCGGCCAGGATCGCCAGCAGATGCGCCTCGAGATCAACCGTTTTGCGACGGCTGGCCGTGGCGGCCGGGCGCTCAAGGGCGCCCTCGGGCGCGTCCATGTCGAGGGTCGGATCGGGCGGCATGCCATCCATGGCGGGGCGCGGCGGCGGGCGCTGCTGGGTCTGGGCCTTGCGGGCCGCCTCGGCCTGAGCCAGCCCAATCGCCTGCCCGACCGCGCGCGGGGTGAGCTGCAAACGCCGGGCGATGAGCTGGGTGTAGTGGTCGGCCTGGGTGGGATCAGTCAGATCCTTGATGATTGGCGCAACCGCCTGGACGGCCTTTGACTTGCCGGTCGGGTCGGCGATGTCATATTCGGCCAGGATCGTGTCGATGACGTGGGCGATGACCGGGCGCGCGTTGGCGATCAAGTCGCGCCACTGGGCGGGATCGCTGAGCGCGATCTCGTCCGGGTCCTTGCCGTCCGGCATGACCGCCACCCGGATATCGGCCTTGAGCCGGGTCTCATGCTTGATTGTGCCGCGCGGGTCGAAGACGATCCGCTCCTCGCGGTCGAGGGTCTCGCGGGCGACGTCTACCCCGCGCATCACGGCCCGGTTGCCGGCGGCGTCCGGATCCAGGGCGAAGACAATCTTGTCTGTCAGGCGCTTGAGCACGCGGAACTGATCCTCGGTCAGGGCGGTGCCCATCCCCGAGACGACGTTCGAGAAACCGGCCTGCTGCGGGCCGATCACATCCATGTAGCCCTCGACCAGCACCGCCACCCCATCGTTCCGAATGGCGGCCCGGGCCCGGTCCAGGCCAAACAGGGTCCGGCCCTTGTCAAAGAGCCCGGTCTGGGGCGAGTTCATGTACTTCGGTTCGCTGCCATCCAGCGAGCGCGAGCCAAAGCCGATGGTCCGCCCGCGGTCGTCGTTGATCGGAATCATCAGCCGGCCGCGAAAGCGGTCGTAGCGCCGGCCCTCATCGTTCTCGATCATCAAACCCGCGTCGATCAGCTCCTGAGGCTTGAAGCCCTTTGCCGCCAAATGCGTGTTCAGCGCCTGGCCATCGGGCAGGCTGTAGCCCAGTTTCCAGGTGGCGATCGTTGTATCGGTTAGTTGGCGCTTCTGGCGCACATACTCGCGACAGGGCCCGGCCTGTGGCGCGCTGAGCAAGAGGGTATGGAAGTAATCGGCCGCCGCGGCGCTGGCCTCGCGCAGCCGGCCCAGGTGATCCTCGCTTTGCTTCTGCTCGGGCGTGCGCTCTTCGAGCACGACCCCCGTCCGGCGAGCCAACTCGCGCAGCGTCTCGGCGAACGTCCAGCCCTCCTTTTTCATGAGGAAGCTGAAGACGTCGCCCTTCTCACCGCTCGAAAAGTCGACGAAGATCTGCGAGTCGGGGTAGATGAAAAAGGAGGCCGTGCGCTCGGCCTTGAAGGGTGACATGCCCTTGAAGAGCTTGCCTGCCCGCTGCAGCTTGGTATACGCGCCGATCACCTCGACGATATCGACGCGGCGCTTGACCTCATCTACCGGTGTCATACGGCCTGCGGATTAAGAATCCTTGGCGAGATGAGCATCCCCGCGCGAAGCGCGGGGATGCTCATCTCGCCAGTCGTTCTCGCAATGACTTCTAGACATTGAACAGGAAGTGCAAAATGTCACCATCCTGCACAACGTAATCTTTACCATCGCTGCGGAGCTTGCCGGCCTGGCGGATGGCGGCCTCAGTCTTGTACTGGCGCAGGTCGGGGATGGTGTAGACCTCGGCCCGGATGAAGCCGCGCTCGAAGTCGCTGTGGATGACACCGGCAGCCTGGGGTGCGCGATCGCCGACATGGATCGTCCAGGCTCGAATCTCCTTGGGGCCGGCGGTGAAATAGGACTGCAGGCCGAGCAGGTGGTAGGCGGCCCGCCCAAGGCGGGCGAGCCCGGACTCGGTCAGCCCGACGCTCTCGAGAAACTCGCGCTTCTCGGCCGGGTCGCTCAAGGCCGCGATGTCGGCTTCGATCGCGCCGGAAATCGCGACAATTTCGGCCCCGTCGGCCTCGGCCCGGGCCTTGAGCTTGGCATAGTGCGGGTTGTGCTCGCCCAAGGGGTCGTTCTCGTCGACGTTGCCGACGATCATCTGGGGCTTGGTGGTGATCAGCCCAAAGCCCGCGGCCATGCGCTTCTCCGCGGCGTCCCACGTCGTCATGACGGCCCGGGCGGGTTTGCCCTCCTTCAGGGCGGCCACGATGGGCTCGAGCAGCTTGGCCCGCAGCGCGGCATCGACATCGCGCTGGGCGGCCGCGCGGGCATTCTTCTGGAGCTGGCGCTCGGCGCTGTCGAGGTCGGCCAGGACCAGTTCAAGGTCGATGATCTCGAGGTCGGCGATCGGATCGACCGCGCCGCTGACGTGGACGACATCGCCGTTATCGAAGCAGCGCACGACGTGCAAGATGGCGTCGACACTGCGGATGTGGCCGAGGAACTGATTGCCCAGGCCCTCGCCCTGCGAGGCGCCCTTGACCAGGCCGGCGATGTCGACGACCTCGAGCGCGGCCGGGATGATCTTGTCAGTCTTGATGAACTGGTTGATTTCGGCCAGCCGGGGATCGGGCACGGCGACGATGCCGTTGTTGGGCTCGATGGTGGCGAATGGATAGTTGGCGGCGACCGCGCCGGCGGCGGTCAGGGCGTTGAAGATGGTGGATTTGCCGACATTAGGCAAGCCGACGATACCTGTGGACAGACTCATGACGGCCCAACTTTAACCCATAATGCCTGCGAGATCACACTGCCCGCGCGAAGCGCGGGCAGTGTGATCTCGCAATACAATACAATCACGGCTGAAGAGGGGCGCGAAACCGATGGATCCACTTGACGAGCCGGCGACCGAGCAAAACGATCACACGCTGACGCTGATCCTGGCCCTGATCATCTCGGGCATTGGGGCGGCCCTTGCCATTGGCCTGATCGCGGGCATCCTGGGCTGGATCCAACCCAACTGCCCATCGTTTACCACAAATCAGAGCGGGCGCTGCGGCAGTGACGGGTTTATGACCACGGAGAGCTCGCCCATCATCCCGACTTTCGACGCCAACCGATTCGTTCTCAGCACACCCTCGCCCTAGCCCGCTTCGCCGCCAGCCAGCATCTCGTATAGCGCTACGCAATGACTTCAGGAGTATCCTTGTCTCCCGCCCTGGCGCTTCCCCATGTCCACGACCGTCTCGCTCCTCATCACCTATCTCAAACCGCAACGCGGCAAGGCCGTTGTGCTGGCCGCGCTTGTGCTGACCGGGATCGGGCTGCAGTTGGGCGCGCCGCGCCTGATGCAGTCGCTGATTGACGCCTCGCGGGCGGGGACGGAGGGCGACGCGCTGACCGTGCTGGCGGCGGCGTTCCTGGCGGCGGTGCTGGCCAAACAGATCGTCACCCCAATCACCACCTGGATCAGCGACAACGTGGGCTGGTCGGCAATGAATGCGCTGCGGGCTGACCTGACCCTGCACCTGCTCCGGCTTGACCTCGGCTTTCACAACAGCAAGACTCCGGGCGAACTGATCGAGCGGACCGACGGCGACATCTCGACCATGGCCAACTTCTTCTCGCAGTTTGTGGTGCGCGTGGCCGGAAACATTCTCCTGATGGCCGGCGCGCTGATTGTGCTGTGGCTGCAGGACGCCCGCCTGGGCGCCGCCCTCACTGGCTTCGCCGCGATCAGCCTGGTGGTGCTCGCCCGCCTGCATCGCATCGGCGTGCCCTATTTCAAGGCCGGCCGGCGGGCGGTCGCCCAGACCATCGCCTTTATCGAAGAGCGCATCGCCGGGACCGAAGACCTGCGCGGCAACGGCGGGCTGCCCTTCACCCTGGGCCAGATGCGGACGCTGACCACCGCTGACGGCAACGCCCGGCGCAAAGCGAACACCGTCGCCCGAGTGACCCAGGGCTCGTGGGAGTTGCTCCTGGCCGGCGGGCTCGCCCTCGCCTTCACCCTTGGCGCCCTCTTCATCACCGCCGGCACGATGACGCTCGGCGCGCTTTATCTGGTCTTCGCCTACACCAGCCTGATCTCGGCCAATCTCATGCAGATTACCGAGCAGCTCGACGATTTCCAGCGCGCCTCAGCCAACATAGAACGCACAGCCGAACTTCTCAACACCAAAGAGCCGTATCGCCGGCGGTCCGCAGTCGCTTCCCGGCGGCGCGCTGGCGGTCGGCTTTGAATCGGTCGGCTTCGAGTACGCCGGCGACACGCCCGTGCTGCGCGAAGTGTCCTTTCGGCTCGAGGCCGGGCGCAAGCTCGGCCTGCTCGGCCGGACCGGGAGCGGCAAGACCACCATCGCCCGGCTGCTCTCGCGCTTCTACGATCCGGTGGCGGGCCGGGTGACGCTCGGCGGGATGGATCTGCGCGAAGTCCAGGTGCCCAGCGTGCGGGCGCGGGTGAGCGTCGTCACCCAGGAGGTCCAACTCTTCCATGGCACCGTCCGCGACAACCTGACCTTCTGGGACAACGCCGCCCAGGGCGGCCGCATCGGCGACGAGCAGATCCGCAAGGCGCTGGCCAGCCTTGGGCTCGGCACGTGGCTGGGGCGCCTGTCCCACGGCCTGGACACTCCCATCGCCGGATCCAGCAGCCTGTCGGCCGGCGAGGCCCAACTCCTCGCTCTTGGCCGGGCCTTCCTGCAAAACCCGGGCCTGGTGATCCTCGACGAGGCCTCGGCCCGGCTCGACCCAACCACTGAGCGGCTGATCGAGGTCGCGATCGAACGCCTGCTGGCCGGGCGGACGGCCATCATCATCGCCCACCGCCTCTCGACCGCGATGAAGGCCGACGACATCCTCGTCCTCGAGCGCGGGCGGGTGGTCGAGCACGGACCCCGTCTGACCCTGCAGCACGATCCAGCCTCGCGCTTCGCCGCCATGCTGCGGACGGGCCTGATCGAGGAGGACGAGGCATGACCTCCGCGCCAGCGCCGCGAATGCGCGACATCTTCCGCCTGTTGCTGAATCTGGTCCGTTATTCACCGTGGCATTACGCCGCCACGCTGATTCCCCAGGCGCTCCGGCTGACGCTCGTGCTGGCGCCGGGTCTGATCGCGCGGGCGGTGTTTGATCATCTGTCTGCCGGCCGGCCGCTCGGCCCGGACCTGTGGCTGCTGATCGGCTCGCTCGTGGCCGTCGCGCTGGGCCGGGTTGGCGCGCTGCTGGGCGCAATCTACCTGGAGAATACGGTCTTCTTCCGCAGCGCCAATGTCATCCGGATGAACCTGTTCGAGCGCTTCATGCGCCGGCCCATGGCCCACTTGATGCCCTTTCCGCCGGGTGAAGTGGTGAGCCGAATGGGCCTCGACGGCGGGCGACTGCCCAACTATCTCTCCCAACTTGAGAACGTCTTTGGCTCGGGCGTGGGCGCCGGCCTTGCTTTCGCGGCCATGGCCGCGGTTAGCGTGCCCCTGGCCTCGGTGGCGCTGCTGCCGCTGCTGGTCAGCCCGATCGCCGTCGCGCTGATCAACCTGCGCCGCCTGCGGGTGCTGCGCAACCTGCGCAACATGGAGGGCCGGATCGGGGCGCTGCTGGGCGACGCCTTCGGCTCGGTGCAAGCGCTTCAAATTGCCGGCGCCGAGGCCCGGGCCGTTGAGCAGCTCGACCGGCTCAACACGCAGCGCAAGCGCTATGCTGTGCTCGATCAGTTCCTCCACAAGCTGGTGCTCGAAAGCTTCGTGACCGATCTGGCCCTGGTGACGACGGCGGCGATTCTGCTCCTGGCAGCGCAGTCGCTCCGGGCGGGGACCTTCAGCGTGGGCGATTTTGTGCTGTTCTCCTACGCCGCGAACCGCGTAACGGATTTTGGCTTCTACCTCGGCAACTCGATGTCGCAGCTCCAGGAATCGCGGGTGGCCGTCGAGCGCATGACACCCTTGCTGAGCGGCGCGCCCGCCCATACCCTGGGCTGGCCGTCCCGCTGGCTGGCCGGGCTGCGCAAGGCGCCGGCGGGCACGCTCCGCGCGCTCGAGGTCGACGCGCTCACCTTCACCCACCCGTCGAGCGGGCGCGGGATTCGCCAGGCCAGCTTTTGCGTCGACGCGGGCAACTTCGTCGTGATCACAGGCCGGATCGGGTCTGGCAAGACAACCCTGCTGAGGACGCTCCTCGGGCTGCTGCCCGCTCAATCAGGTGGCGCGCGTTGGAACGGGGAAGCAATCAAAGATCCTGCCGAGTTTTTCGTCCCGCCGCGGAGCGCCTACACGCCTCAAGTGCCGCGCCTGTTCAGCGAGACGCTCAAGACGAACATCCTGCTGGGCGGCGACGACGCCGTGCTTGCCGAGGCCCTGCGCCTGGCGGTGCTGGAGGACGATGTGCCCCAGCTCGAGAAGGGCATTGATACGCGGGTGGGTCCGCGCGGGGTGAAGCTCTCGGGCGGGCAACTTCAGCGCGCGGCGGCGGCGCGCATGTTCGCCCGCGCGCCCGACCTGCTGGTCTTTGATGACCTCTCCAGCGCCCTCGATGTCGAGACCGAAGAGAAGCTCTGGCTGCGCCTGCGCGAGGCGCGGGGCGGACAGCGCACGGTGCTGGCAGTGTCCAATCGTCGCGGCGCGCTCCGAATGGCCGACCAGGTGGTCGTGCTCAAGGACGGCCTCATCCTCGACCACGGGCCGCTCGACGTGTTGCTCGAGCGCTGTCCCGAGATGCGGTCGATTTGGGAGGCGACGGCGGGGGATGTATCATCCCATCCATGACGCAGGGTGAATTCCGTAACTGGTTGGAGAAGGTGCTGGGCGAGACGCCAACGGAAGAGCTGATCGCGCCGGAGATTCTGGAGCACATCAACCGGATCCAGATTGAGACCGAGCAGCGCGGCTGGCAGTTTGCCCAGCAGAACCTGCAGGAGTCCTTTCAGGTCACGATGCGGGCGATGATGAAAACCATGTTCGTCGTCGGCTACGACGCCGGCCGCGACCAGGGCATGGTCGATCGCCTGTTTGGCGAGGGCAGCGGCCTGGACGACAGCGCTGGCGACGATTCACCCGCCGCCCCGAATGAAGACGGGCGTTTGCCGTTTTAGTCGAGTCTGTTTCTGAAACGATAGTCCCCGCCCGGGCATGCCGGGGGCGGGACTGTCGTTTCAGAAGAACTTACGGTTTGACCGTTGGCGCAATCGTCGGGGCCGCGGTTGGAGCGGCGGTCGGCGCGGCAGGTGCGGCCGTCGGCGGCGCTGCCCCAGTGGCGACCGGGACTAGCGCTGCATCGCCCTTGAACTGAACCAGCTCGCCAAACACCCAGCCTAAGCCGGCCTCGCCCTGGGCAAAGGCGATCTGCCACCACAGGCTATCCGCGCTCTTGCCTTTCACTTCGGCAGTCTGATTGACGGTCAACTGCCCCATTTCTTTGTTGGCCGTGCTCGGCCCATTCCTGACGCGCGCAAAGTCGTTGGTCACGGTGATCTGATTGACCGGCGCTTTGGTCGGGGTCGGCGCCGTGGTTGGCCCTGCTCCGGGCGCGGGTGTGCCGGCCGCGGTGGGCACAGCGCTGGCTTGCGCCCCGGACGGTGTGGGCGCGACGACCGTGATCACGGTCGTCACCACGATCACCGCCGTCGGCGCCGCTGTGGCGGGTTTGACGGTGACGATGACATTTTCGGATTGAGCAACGACACTGCCCTTCTCGTCGAGTCCGCGCAGTTGGACGAGATGGCTGCCAGCCAGATCGGCCGTCCATTGCACGTTGACGATGAACTGATTGAGCGATTCGTTCTTGTTCGCCACAGTGGCGAACTTGCGATCGTCGACGTAGATGTCGACGGTGCGAATCGCAGCGCCGCTGACGGTGCCGGCCACGGCGACCGGCTGTCCAACGGTAATGACGCTGTCGCGGCTGGGCGAGATGAGCAGCGCGGCGGGCGCGCCGGGCGCGGCGGCCCCGCCGCAGCCCGCCAGCAACAGGCCGAGCGCCAGCCAGGACGCGGCGGTCGAGATCATCTTGTGTGGGGTGCGCATGGTGTCCTCCGTCGCGTCATTGTACGCCGCGCGGCAGATTGCGTACCCAACAGGTGGAACCCTCGACCGCAGACCGCTGACCGCAGCTCGAGCGCGGGGCCCTGAGCTTGTCGAAGGGCCCGCTCCCGCCGTCCGCGGTCTCCCTCCCCTACTTCGCCGCCAATATCACCCTTGCCAGCAACAACCCCACATCCCGGGCGCGATAGGGCTGGTTGGCCCAATCGGTCAGGTTGTTCATGACGATGACAGCGAGCTTGCTGTCCGGATAGTAGGCCCAGTAAGCGCCAAAGCCCTGGCGAACCTCGGTCCCGGCGACCAGGTCGTTCCCGGCGGGATCCATGCCAACATACGCGCCGAGCGCCGCGCATATGTCACCCGGCATCGTGTCGACCTTGACCGTTGGTTTGAGCATCTCAGCAAGCTGATCCGGCTTGAGCAGCCGGCCGTCAAACAGCGCCTGCACGAACGTGTTCAGATCCGCGGCAGACATCAGCGCGGCGCCGACGTGGGTTGATCGACTGTACGGAGCCGGCTTCGCGCCGTCATAGAGCGCGACCAACTTTCCGTCATTTTCGTAACCCAACAGGCCATAAGATTCAAGGCCAAGCGGATTCTTGATCTTGTCCTTGTAGTGTCCCGTGAGGTTCGCATTCAGGGCCGCGGACCCAGCCAGATATGTCCAGGCCCAGTTTCCAAAGTCCGCCTTCAGCGTGACGCCGTTGGCAATCGTGCCCGTCGTGAATTTGTCTCCCGGCTTGCCGAACTTCGCGTCCGGTACGACGTCGTAGTTTGACAGTGAGAACCAGACGCCATTCATGGCGGCGTCCACGTCTTTGTCGTATCTGAGGTCAGGCAGGCCGGCCGTATTGGCAAGAAGATGGCGCAGGGTAATTGGCTTATAGCGTTCGAGGCAGGAGGCAATGAACTTGCACACACTGTCGTCGAGGCTGAACTTGCCCTCTGACTGCGCCTGCAGAAGCATGACCGCTGCAGCCGGCCATGGCTGGACGAGCGGGATTAGGAACTGAGCGTCCGGCGCAAATGCCGTCTTCTTGTCCCGATCCGCATAGCCATAGCCCTTGTTCAGCAGCACCTTGCCATCGTGGGCGATCAGCACGACGCCGCCAAACTTGTCCTGGTCGGCGAGCGGGCCCACATAGCTGTCGGCGATCTTGAGGACAGCGGCGGCGCGCTCGTTCACCTTCTGCGCGCGGGCGGCGTCAACGAGCTTCAGGATCCAACCCACATATGCGGCCTCGTCTTAGAAGATCAGGAACTTGAGCCTCCCTTCGCGGCTTTCGTATCGCGACGACAAGCTGGCGAAGAAGCTCGACCGCTCGATGTAAATCTGCTCCATCTGCCGCGAGATGGCGGGATCAGGCGCCGAAAATGACAGCTGCGGACGGAGCACGTAGATCGGGATATCCCCGAGAGTCTTGATATCGAGAACCTGCTGGTCGCTGGCCAGGACATCCAACATCGAATCTACGGTCAGATCGGCGTCAGACTGCCCCACCGGCAGGCCGATGCCGCGCGAGAACTTCTCCCAGGAATCGCGGAACTTCTGGGCCGGGATGGAGACCGCGGCGGCGGCCGCAGGGACAAGATCCAAAAAGGCCTTGGTCGTGCCCGGGGCCTGCGGCCCAAAGAAGACAAGACCGACGACATCCTTTGGATATCGAGACGCAAACAGGGTGAGGTTCAACGCGCCAAAGCCAGTGCCCGCCAGAACATAGGGGGGCTTCAGCCCGGCTTTGTCCAGCAGCGCGCGAAGATCCGCGACGAGATCCTTGCTGGTGCGCATTTCCTTCACAGGATCGCTCTGTCCCGCGAATGTGTTGGGCCGGGCGTAGAAGCAGGCCCGGGTTGTCTTCATGAGAGCGGGCATAAGCGTGAGGAATTCCGCGCCATTGTTGAGCAGCCAGCCATCCATGATCACGGTCGGCTCTCCCTTTCCGTAACAGGTGAGATAGAGCGAGCGCCCGCCGATGTCGACCTTGCCCTCGAACTTCATCTGGTCGGGGGCGATCAGCAACTGGGGTTCGGCCGGCTTGGGCGTCGCCGCTGGCGCGGCGGTAGGCGGAATCGGCGTGGCCGGCACCACGGCCGGCACGAGGGTCGGCTGGGGACCGGCGGTCGGGACCAGGGTCCTGAGTGCTTCCACGACCGGCGGCGAAGTCGGCGCGGCCGCCGGCGGCGGCAGCGTCACGGGCACGGCGCAAGCCGACATCAGGGCCAGCGTTGCGGCGAGCAGAACGGACAGCGGTCTACACTGCGTCTTCATGGCGTGTTCTCCTTTGGGAAGTCGGGCGCGGCGGTCGCGCTCAGGACACCCGGCGCCGGCCAAAGTCGGCGCCGGATGGAGCCTGAAGACGCTTGGGGAAGCCGCCGTGCGCGGTTCCCACGTTGTTCGTACGCCTTTTCGCGGCCCGAGTCCAGAGGCCGGGCAGTACGAAAAGCGGTATGTTTTCGCCGCGTTGCACCTTTGACCGTTTGGGTCCATAATTGAAGCCGAAAGCCACACCAATCGCTCCTGTCGTCGCAGCGGGTATGGTTTTCGGCAGAAGACGCGTTTGGGGGCGTTGTGGATTTTGCACCGCCGTTTGGCGCATGGCTAAAGGTCCGCCGCAGGCAGCTCGACCTGACTCAGGTCGAACTTGCGAAGCGCGCCCATTACTCAACTGAGAGCATCCGCAAGGTCGAGGAGCGCGCCCATCCCGCGTCGCGGGCTTTAGCCACTGCGCTGCTTGTCCCCCTGGACATACCCGATTGCGATCAGGCCGCTTTTATCGCCTTTGCCCGCGGAGTCGATGTGCGCCAGCGGCTGAATCACCTGCCGGTGCCCCTCACCCCCATGATCGGGCGCGAAACGGAACTGGCCGCGCTTAAGGCGTTGCTTGCGCCCGGAGGAACCGCGCGCCTGATTACGCTGACCGGGCCGCCGGGCGTGGGCAAGTCGCGCCTGGCGATGCAGCTCGCCCATGATCTGCAACCGACTTACGCCGACGGCGCGTCTTTCGTTGCGCTCGCATCGATCTCGGACGGCGCCCACATCCCAACGGCCATCGCCAACACCTTGCGCCAGCGCGCGCTGGGCGGAAGGCCATCCATCGAGGCGATCTCAGCCTATCTCGGGCCGCGCGAGCTGCTGCTGACCCTCGACAATTTTGAGCATCTGCTCGACGGCGCCACGTTGATCAGCGATCTAGTATCGCGCTGCCCGCGCCTGCGCGTGCTGATCACGAGCCGGGCCCTCCTCGGCATTCTGGGTGAACACGTGGTCGAGGTCAAACCGCTCGAGCGGGCGCCCGCCATCGCGTTGTTCGTCCGGCAGGCGTCCGCGGTCAAGCCCGCTTTCGCCCTGACGCCCGAAAATGGCGTTGTCGTCGGCGAGATCTGCGGCAAGCTGGACGGCCTGCCGCTTGCCATCGAGCTGGCGGCCGCCCGCTCGCGCATGCTGACCCCGGCCCGTTTGCTCGAGCGGCTGACCCATCACACCGGGGCGCGTTTCGATCTGTTGACTAGCGGGCCGCGCGATGCGGACGCCCGCCAACGCACCCTGAGCGCGACCATCGACTGGAGTTACGCCCTGCTCAACGACACGGACAAACGGGTCTTCCGGCGCCTGGGTGTTTTCGTTGGCGGTTGCGCGCTGGATGGCGCGGCGGCGGTCTGTTGCGACGACGGCGATACGGCAATCGCCGAAGCGCTGATCCAATCCCTGCTCGACAAAGCCTGATCTACGAAAGCGAAGGCTTGGACGGTTCGCCCCGTTTTGCGATGCTCGAAATGGACCGCGGGTACGCCCGCCTCCGGCTCGAGGACGCCGGAGAAACCGACCGCATGCTTCGTCGACGCACGGAGTATCTCAACATCTTGGCGATGCCGCGCGGCCCTATGTGCCGAAAGCCGACCAGACCGCCTGGCTCAAGCGGCTCGCCTCGGAGCGCGACAACATCTTCGCCGCCCTGGCCTGGTGCCGCTCGCCCAATGGCGACTACAGCCTTGGCCTGCGGCTTGCCGGCCGGATTGGCTGGGTGGTGAGCTGGGGATCGCTGTGGAACGCCTACATGCCAATCGACGACGCGCGCGGCTGGATGGATGACATCGAGGAAAGGGTCACCGCTCTGCCGCCCGAAATCCAGGCGGCCACCGTGTACGGCGTCTTCGATCTCGTGCAGTGTATGGGCGACTGGGAGAGCGCGCGCCGGTTGTTTGAACCGATTCGCGAGATTGCCCGGCGCACCGGCGACACGCGCACGGCCTGGCACATGCTGTGGGTGGAGTGCGCCCAGCGCGACTTGCTTGATCGCGACTTTGCATCAGCCGTACCCTTCTATGAACAAATGATCGCCGACAGCGAAGAGGGTTCCGTCTGGCGGGCGCTCGCGCAGGGCATGTACGGCCGGGCTTTGGCCGCCAACGGCCAGCCAGGCCGTGCGATCACGCTCCTGGAAGCCGGATTGGAGATCTGGCGAAAAAACGGCATCGTTTGGACGATGCTCGGCGGCACGTCAACCCTCCATTTTTCGCTCGCCCAGGCCCATGCCTGGCAGGGTGATTTTGAAGCGGCTCGCAGTCACGCGGAGCGCGCGACCGCCGAGTTCCTGCAGGTCGGCTGGACGGCCTTCGAGGCAAGTCGCCTCGGGGCCATGGCAGCTCTGGCGAATGGGAGCGTCGACGGCTTCATCGCCAATGCAAGGCGGCATTTCGGGCTGCCGCCGGTGATCACCCTGGGCCGGGGACCAACCCACCCCGTCTCCACCGGTTTCGCCATCGATGCCGCGCGATGTGTCCTCACGACCGCCAGGGCCGCGCTGGCCGCCTGGCACGGCGCCTTCCCCGACCAGATCTGGCCCGCGCTGTTGATCCTCATCGCCCGGGAGTATGTTGCGCTCGGCCAAAACCAGGTCGCGTTTCGGCTATTTGGCGCCGCATCCGCGCACGAGATCGCGCACGCGGATACTGATCTGGGCCGGTCGATCTCCGCCCGACTTGCCGAGCGCCGGACGCAGGCTTTGACCGACGCTTCTCTGTTCGAGCAGTGGCGCGTGGGGGAGCGGATGTCGCAGGAGGATGTGGCAGGCCTGCTCGGGAAAGCGCTTGACCCTACCAGACCGCGGACGACACACGGCGGAGCGCAGACAAACCCCGGTGGGCGGCAAAATGCAGCTGGCGCTGTGCCGCCGGCCGTCGAGGCGTAGCCTCATCATGGACTTCGCCCCTCCCTTCGGCACCTGGCTCAAGGCCCGCCGCAAGCAGCTCGACCTGACCCAGGCCGCCCTCGCCCAACGCGCCCACTACTCCACTATCGCCATCCATAAAGTCGAGGCCGGCGCCCAACCCACCTCGCACGCCCTCGCCGCCGCCCTCGCCGCAGCCCTCGACATCCCGCAGGCCGATCGGGCCGCCTTCATCGCCTTTGCCCGCGGTCTGCAGGTGCGCCAGCCGCTCAACCATCTGCCCCTCCCGCCCACAGCGATGCTCGGGCGCGAGGCCGACCTCGCCACGCTCTCGTCACTACTCGCCCCCGCCGGATCAGAGCGCCTGGTCACCCTGCTCGGCCCGCCGGGTGTCGGCAAGACCCGCCTCGCTCTCCAGATCGCCCGCGAGATGCAGCCTGCCTTCACCGATGGGGCCGCCTTTGTCCCCCTCGCCCCGCTATCCGACCCCGCCCACCTGCCCGGTGCCATCCTTAATGCCTTGCGCCAGCGCACCCCGGGTGGCGCGCCAGGCGCAGGCACGATGTCGCTGATCGAAGCCATCTCTGAGTTCCTCGAATCGCGCGAGCTCCTCCTTACCCTCGACAACTTCGAGCATCTGCTGCACGGCGCCCCGCTCATCACCGGACTCCTCGCCCGCTGCCCGCGCCTGCGCATGCTCGTCACCAGCCGCGAGCGCCTCAACCTCTCGGGCGAGCGGGTGGTCGAACTGCGGTCCTTGGCCCGCCCGGATGCGATCGCCCTGTTTGTCCGCCAGGCCGCCGCGGTCAAGCCCGGTTTCGCCAGCACCCCCCAGAACGAAGCCATCCTGGATGAGATCTGCGCCCATCTGGATGATCTGCCCCTGGCCATCGAACTCGCCGCCGCCCGCGCCCGCATGCTGACCCCGGCCCGCCTGCTAGCGCGCCTCACCGATCACGCCGGGGCGCGCTTCGAGCTGCTCAACACCGGCCCGCGCGACGCCGACCTCCGCCAACGCGCCCTGTCGTCCACCATCGACTGGAGCTATCGTCTGCTCAACGAGCCCGAGCAGCGCATCTTTCGGCGGATGAGCGTCTTCGCCGGCGGCTGCGACCTCGACGGCGCGGCGGCAGTCTGTCTTGACCCGGCCGACAAAGAGTCACCTGACATCGCGGCGGCGGAGACGGCGCTGCAGTCGCTGCTGGACAAGAGCCTGATTTACGAGGCCGAGGGGCTCGATGGCTCGGCCCGCTTCAACCAGCTCGAGATGATTCGAGAGTACGCCTTGCTGCAACTTACCCAGAGCGGCGAAGTGGATGAGACGCTCCGCCGGCTTGCCATCCACCTCAACGCCCTCGGAGCGGCGTCTCAGCCCTATGTGCCCAAACCCAACAATATCGAATGGATCAAGCGCCTCAGCTCGGAGCGGGACAACATCGCGGCCGCGCTGGCGTGGTGCCGGACCTCGGCTGGCGACTACAGCATGGGCCTGCTCATTGCCGGCCGGATCGGCTGCGCGATCAGTTGGGGCGCCTCCTTTGGATTCGCGACGCCGTTGCCAGGGATGGATGTGTGGTACGAGAGGATCGAGGAACGGATTGCGGCGCTCCCGGATGACGTGCAGGCCGCAACGCTCTTCGGCCTGGAGGATCTCGTCCATGCCACAGGTGAATGGGAACGCGCGCGGGTCGTCAATGAATTGACCCGAAGCGTTGCCCGAAGAACCGGCGATTGGCGGGTCGAGGCGGATGTCCTGTTCGCCGACTGCGTCCAGCATGACTACGTCGAGGGCGACTTCGCGCGAGCCGAGCCCGTCTACCTGCGGATGCTGGAGCTCACCCGGCGCGACACGTTGCGGCATGCCGTGTCGCTCGGGATGCTGGGGCGGGCGCTGGTCGCCTACCGCCAGGCTGAGCGCGCCATCCCGATGCTCGAGGCAGCGCTCGCCGTGTGGGACGAGCACAACATCACCTGGAGCATGTTTGGCGGACAGGCTTCGATACACGAGTATTTGGCCTGCGCCCACATGTGGCGCGATGACTTCGGCGCGGCCGAAGCCCATGCGCGGATGGCGCTGGACGCCTTTGCGGCTGCCGGGCTGGAGCCGAACGTCACCCCGGTACGGCAGGCTTTCAGCGCCCTGGCCGGAGGGCGGGCGGAGACCTTCGGCGCGTGCGCGCTTCAGGGGCTGGCCTCCGGGGATCGTCGCGCAGGTGCGCCACCTGCGACCGGAGACGGAGCGATTACGGGCCTGCGGGAGATAGCGTGCATGCCGCATGCCGCCGTCCACGCCCTTCGCCACACGCGTGGCGGACTCCCGACTGGGTATGGCGGCCGGCCCTCACCTGGCTTGGCAGCCTGCTGGCGGGGGTGAGATGCGTTCCGCTGGCGCTACAGATGTATGGCGCAGCCTGGGCTTCTCAGGCCGCGACGACTGGCGATCCGCGTCTGGCCGCCCTGACCACGCGCCGGCTCGAACCGATCCGGACGGCGGCACTCGCCGATGAGGCATTGTTCGAGCACTGGCGCGCAGGTGAGCGCATGTCGCTCGACGACGTGGCAGCCGCGCTCGAAGCGTTTCTGGAATGGCCGCGCACCCACACCAATGACGGGCGCCTGATCAAAGCCGATGCGCCTGCGGTCCGCGGTCCGCGGTCGGCGGTCAAGGAATAGTCGCCCATGGACTTCACCCCGCCCTTCGCTGCCTGGCTCAAGGCCCGCCGCAGGCAGCGCGACCTGCTCGCGCCGAAGCTCGACAAGATCCGAAACGCCGCGCTGGCGCGCGAGGAGTACTTTGCGCAGTGGCGGGCCGGCGAGGGCATGTCGCTCGATGACGCGGCGGCGCTGATGGCGGGAGTACTCGAGCGGGTGGGACGGCAGACGGCGGACCCCTGACCACTGACGGCGGTCAGCGGTCCTGCCCCCTCACCACGCCGCCAGCTTCCAGATCTCGGGCTGCCATTGCCCCGCGTCGACCCCGATCTCGGCGAAGATCGTCACGGCCTGCTTGAGCTGGGCGAGCGCCTCCGGCCGGCGGCCCGAGGCCCTGAAGAGATCAGCCAGATTATTGCGCAGGGCCGCCTCATGATGCCGGTCGCCGATCGCGGCGCACAACGCAAGCGCCTGTTCCACATGGGCAATGGCCTGGTCATGCTCGCCCGCCTCGCCCTCGCTCAGGGCGAGATTATTGAGCGCGGCAATCCGGGCAAAGGGATCGCGCAACACCTCGGCCAGCCCGAGGCTCCGGATCAGATGGCTGCGGGCCGCCCGAGCCTGGCCGGCATGGGTGGCCAGCATGCCCAGGATGTTGTGGGCCTGGCCCGAGGCGGAGGCGTCGCCGGCCGCTTCGGCCAGCTTCAGAGCCCGCCGGGCCTGCCGCGCCGCCCGGGCATCGTCGCCGCGCCGGTGATCGTTCAAGCTCCAATCGGCCAGGATGCGCGACTGCGCGGCGGCGTCCGCGCGGGCTTGGGCCAGTTCGAGGGCCGCCCGCAGATGGGCTTCGGCCGCCGCCCAGTCGCCCCGGCGCTGGCAGACGTCGCCGAGCTTGCGCTCGAGGGCCGCCTTCGCGCCGGAGTCCGGCGCTTGCCCCGCCGCGATCTCAAAGGCGGCGATCGCGCCCGAATAATCCCCCAGCAAGGTGCGTAGATCGCCGATGCGCTCGTGCAGGCGGCCCGCCTCGGGATGGCCCAGGGCCAGCGCGCGCTGGTAGTGCGAGAGCGCCTCGGCATTGGCGTACAGCCGGCGGGCATAATCGCCGGCCTGGGCATAACGGCCGGCGGCCTCCGTCTCGCGCCCGGCCTCGAACAGGTGCTGGGCGATCTGGCCGGCCAGGGCGTCGCTCTGGCCGCGAGCGCGGCCGCGCTTGATCAGGGCTGCGGCGGAGCGTATATGGAGCAGGCGCCGGCGGGCAAAGCCAAGCTCCGCCCGTGCCAGGTCACGCAGCTTCTCGTGGGAGAAGTCAAAGCGCGATCCTTCCTCAGCTCGGGCTTCCACAAGCGCGCCCGCAGCCAGCAGGGCCTCCATCCCGGCCGCCGTCTCCGCGTCGGAGCGGCCGCTCACCCAACGTAACAGCTCGAGATCAAACGAACGCCCGATGACGGCGGCGGCCTCAAGGACCTGGCGATGCCCGTCGGCGATGCGATTGAGCCGGGCCCGCAGCAGTTCGCGCACGCGTTGCTGCAGCGGCGCCGGCGCCTCAGCCGGCGCGGCATCGACAGCCATCAGCGCCAGCGCCTCGGCGATGAACAGCGGCACACCTTCGCTCTCGCGATGAAGCTGGCGGGCCAGCCCGGCGGCGCCGGCCGCCTGCGCGGGCAAAGCCTTACGCACCCAGTCCTCGACATCCTGGGCGCTCAGCCGGCGCAGCGCGATCTGGGTAGCCATGCCCTCGCGGACTGCTTCGGCGAGCATGCGTCGCAGTGCGCGCTCGGCGTGGGCATCCTCGGTGCGCCAGGCCAGCATCAACGTCATGGGCCGGCCGCGCAGACGCCGCGCGATGTAGGAGAGCAGCTCGAGGGTGGCCTCGTCGGCAAAGTGCGCATCGTCGAGAAAGAAGACGCCGCCTGCGCCGAGCAGGGTGGACAACGTGGCAAGAACACCCTCAAAGAAGCGGCCCTGCGCGGCGGGGGTGACCGGCGATTCATCCAGGCGGGGGTCGGCGCGGCGGGCCAGCTCGGGCAGCAGGCGGGCGGCCTCGGCAAGCCAGTGCGGGGCAAGCGCGTCGAGGCGGGCGGCCAGACCGGGCTGGTCGAGACCCCGGCGCAGGGCTTCGGCCAGGGGCGCGTAGGCCAGGCTGGCTTCGCCCTCGAAGCAGCGTGCCTCGAGGACGACTGTCCCAGCCTCCCGCGCGGACGCCAGATAGGCCCTGGCGAGGTGGGTCTTGCCGATGCCGGCCTCTCCCTCCAGCGAGATCAGCCCGGATTTTTCACGCGCGCGCTGGAGCGTCTGCCATTGCCCTTTCCGGCCCACCAGCACGATGGCGCGCGCCGCGCCGAGTTCCAGCGGGGTGACCTCGCCAGGCAGCGGTCCTGACGGCGTCGCGGGCGCGGCCGCGCGCGGCTCGAATTTGTCCGCCCGGATCCGCTCGTGAAGCTGAACCGTCTCCTCGAGCGGCTGCACCCCCAGCTCGTTTTCCAACACCCGGGCGCACTCGCGATACTGCTGAAGCGCGCCATTGCGATCGCCGGACTGGGCCAGAAGCAGCATCACCGCCCGATGGGCCGGCTCGTGCAACCCATCCAGAGCCAGCCAGCGTCGGGCGTGGGGCAGCGCTTTGGCGGGCGATCCCTGCGCGGCCAGAACGCCCACCAGGCGCTCAAGCGCATCGCCCAGCTCGCGCCGAAGCTGTTCGGCCTGGGCGAACTGCCAGTCGTCAAAGGGCGGGCTGTCGCGCAGGCTGAAGCCGCGCAGGAAATCATCGCGGTGAAGATGGACGGCCCGCGCAAGGGCCTGGGCATCGGCGCCGGGGACGGCGAGGCGGCGAAACTCGGCGATGTCCGACCAGACGCCCTCCCCCAGGGCGATGACCTCCCGATCGATGCGCAGATCATCCTCGGCAAAGACCCGCCTCAGCGCGCTCAGCGTGCGGCGGAGCGAGCCGCGGGCGTGTTCGTCATCGGTCTCCGCCCATAGCAGGGTGGCCAGCGTCTCGCGCGGCTGGGGCTCCCCGGTGACGGCCAGATAGGCCAGCAGGGCCGGGGCCTTGCGGGTATCGAAGTCGACGGCGCGCCCGGCCTGCTCGATCCGGGGCGGTCCAAGGAAGTGCAGCTTCACCGCAGGGCATTGTACGAGGGATCGTTACGGCGCCAGGGCGCGCTGGGTATCCGTCACGCTGCAGGGGCGAACACCCTAAGGGTTGGCCCATTTGGTTTTGCGGCAGGGTCAAGCGTCATGGGGCCAACCCTTAGGGTGTTCGCCCACGCCTTACCGAACTCCCACCCGTAACGATCTCCGAACGCCAGGCCGGTAGGATTTGGCCCATGACGACATCCGGCCGTCCCTCCGCTCCAGAAGCCAGATCCTGGATTCCCTGGGCGCTGGCATTCCTCACCACGATCGGCGCCCTGGTGACCTTTGTCGACGTCCTGGATGCGCCCCATAACCGCGCCAGCGTCATCGCCATCGCCAGAATCGCGCTCGATGCGGTGTTCAAGATCGCGTTTGCCGTGGTCGGGGCGCTGATTCTCTCCCGCCTCGCCCGCAATCGGATTGGCGGGCTGCTCATGTTCATTGGAGTCGCCACCGGCGGGATTGGCGCGCTGGTATCGCTCGCGGCCTCCGGCGCCAACAGCGGGGCAGAACCCACGCTTACGGACTCTCTGCTGGTCTGGCAGTCGATGTGGAGCTGGTGGCTGCTGATGGGCCCGTTGTTCCTCCTGCTGCTCATCTTCCCGACGGGTCGATTGCTGTCGCGGCGATGGCGATGGGTCGTTGGCATGCTCGGGTTGCTCTTTGCCTCCTTTATGGCAGCCGCGACACTGTCTCCCGAGTGGCGGGAGACGGACAGCGGCAGAGTCGTGGCCAATCCCATCGTCTCGCTCCGGACGTCCGCAGCGCTTTCCGGTCCATCGGGGGCCTTTCTAGGGATCTGGTCCATCGCTCTCGCCGGAACCGCCATGCTCTGCGTGCTTTCCGTATTCGTGCGCTATCGCCGCGCGGATATCGTCGAACGCCGGCAACTCAACTGGTTTCTGTTCACCTGCGCCATTTTTATCGCCATCTACGTCGCCAGCGCCCTGGCCGTGACCGTCGGCGTTGAGAGTCCGGAATGGATGGGCCCCCTGCTCAACATCGCCTTTATCGGGTTCCCGGTTTCCATCGGCATCGCCATTCTGCGCCACCGGTTGTTTGACATCGACGTCATCATCCGCCGCACCGCCACCTACGCGATCGTCTCGGCGGCGCTTCACATCGTCTACTTCGGGGCCAATGTCATCGCCCAAGGTGTGATCGGCGCGCTGGGCGGTCAACGGAATGAGGTCGCCATTGTGGCCAGCACCCTCGCCGTGGCTGCGCTATTCTCGCCCATCCGACGACGGGTGCAAAACACCATCGACCGGCGCTTCAACCGCCAGCGCTACGACGCCGACAAGGTCGTCGCCGACTTCGCAGAGTATGCGGCGCATGAAACTGATCTGGCCGCCTTGCAGACCCGCATCGTCGGCGTGGTGGCGGAGACCATCCAGCCGCGTCAGGTGACGGTGTGGGTGAGAGAAATCAATGATCACAAATAACAGAACCGCTTGGCTGCCCTGGGCGCTGGCATTCATCGCCACGATCGGCGCTCTGGTGACCTTTGTCGATGCGCTGAGTGGACCCCAGATCAGCGCCATCGCCATCGCCGGGATCGCGCTCGATGCGGTATTCAAGATCGCGTTTGCCTTTGTTGGCGCGTTGATTCTTTCGCGCCTTGCCCGGAATCGGATTGGCTGGCTGCTCATGGTCATTGGATTCTCGTTAGGCGGACTTGGCGGGTTTGTATCGCTTGCGAAGCCGGACATCTTCGATGTAGCCGATCCCGCGCCACTGGACTATCTAGTGGTCTGGCTGTCGGGCTGGAGTTGGTGGCTGTTGGTCGGCCCGTTGCTCCTCCTGCTGCTCATCTTCCCGACGGGCCGTCTGCTGTCGCGCCGATGGCGATGGGTCGTTGGCATGATCGGGCTTGTCTTTGTCTTCTTCCTGGCGGCTGTGACTGCGTCGCCCGAATGGCAGGACCCGGAGACTGGCAAGTCCATACCCAATCCGATCGTCGCGCTCCGAACGTGGGCGGCGCCTCCGCTTGAAGTCCTGCTTGGGCCCTGGGCAATCGCCCTCGCCGGAACCGCCCTGCTTTGCGCGCTCTCGGTATTCGTGCGCTATCGGCGCGCGGATGTCGTCGAACGCAGGCAGCTCAACTGGTTTCTGTTTACGTGCGCGATTTTCATCGCCCTCTACGTCGTCAGCGCCATCGGCCAGCCTCCCGGCGTTGGCCCTCCTGAGTGGATGGGCGTCCTGCTGAGCATCGCTCTTGTCGGGTTCCCGGTTTCCATCGGCATTGCCATCCTGCGCCACCGGTTGTTCGACATCGACCTCATCGTCCGCCGCACCTTCACCTATGCGATCATCTCGGCGGCGCTTGCCATTGTCTATTTCGGGGCCAACCTCATCGCTCAGGGCATGATCAGCGCGCTGGGCGGTCAACCGAAATGAGCTCGCCATCGTGGCCAGCACCCTCGCCGTGGCCGCGCTCTTCTCACCCCGTGCGGCGGCGGGGTGCAGGAGGCCATCGACTGGGCGCTTCAATCGGCAGCGCTACGACGCCGACAAGGTCGTCGCCGACTTCGCCGAATACGCCGCGCACGAGACCGACTGGCCGCGCTCCAGGCCCGCGTTGTGGCGTGGTCGCGGGAAACCACCAACCGAGGCATGGAACAGTGTGGGTGAAGGGCGGCCCAGGTCGACGAATAGCCGAGAACCACTGAACACCGATCATTCGTC
>JADKDT010000021.1 GCA_016714465.1 Candidatus Brachythrix odensensis
AGCACCGTCATGAAGCGATCGTGAGAGCGTTCTCATGCGTCTGCTTGTGATAACATTCACGATCGTTTTATGCTGACGGACTACCTGCCAGTAGGCATCCTTATTCTGCTCGCCACCGGTCTAGCGCTGCTGATCGTGGCGATTTCGATTTTCTTCGGGCCGAAGCGCCACCAAAGCCAAACGGCAAAGGTGCAGCCCTACGAAAGCGGCATGAAGGCAATCGGACCCGGGCAGCGCCGGCTTCCGGTGCGGTTCTATTTGACCGCCGTGCTCTTTATTCTGTTCGACATCGAGATCATCTTCTTCTACCCGTGGGCGGTCGCCTTTCGCGAGTTGGGGTGGGGCGGGTTTGTCGCGATGCTGAGCTTCACCGGGATCCTGGTAGCTGGATTCGTCTGGGTGTGGAAAAAGGGCGCGCTCGAGTGGGATTCGATGGACAAGTAGGGGGCTGAATGGGTATTGAACAGAAACTAGGGGACATGGGCGTTGTCACGATGACGCTCGAAAAGGCTGTGGGCTGGGCGCGCTCCAACGCGCTATGGCCGATGTTGTTCGGGCTGGCATGCTGCGCCATCGAGATGATGAGCACCCAGGCGAGCCGCTATGACCTGTCGCGCTTTGGCATGGAGCTCATGCGCGCCAGCCCGCGCCAGAGCGATCTCATGATCGTTGCCGGCCGCGTGAGCCGCAAGATGGCGCCCGTGCTGCGGAATCTCTACGATCAAATGCCTGAGCCGAAATGGGTGATCGCCATGGGCGATTGCGCCTCGTGCGGCGGTGTCTTTAACAACTACGCCGTCGTCCAGGGCGTCGACGAGATTGTCCCGGTCGATGTGTATATCGCCGGCTGTCCGCCGCGCCCCGAGACCCTTATTGACGGCATCCTGAAGCTTCAGGACAAGATCAAAAAAGAGCCACTCAAGAAGTGGGCCTGAACCACCGGCATGGCTGAATCAACTTCTCTCGCGGCTGCCCTGGGCGATGCCGTAACCAACACCGTTGTCTTTCGAGACGAGGTCACGCTCCTGACCACCCGCGAGCGACTCGTTGAAGTGCTGACCCATTTGCGGGATGTGGAGCGCTTCGAAATGTTGACCGACGAGACCTGCGTCGACTTCCACCCTGGCGAGCCGCGCTTCGCCCTGGTCTACCAATTGACCTCACTGGAACGGGCCATGCGCGTGCGGGTGAAGATCATGCTGAGCGGCGCCGACAGGGTCGCGCCGACGGTGATGGGCGTCTATCGGAATGCCAATTGGCTCGAACGCGAGCTCTACGATCTTTTCGGGATAACGTTTGAGGGGCATCCCGATTTGCGCCGGATCATGATGCCGGCCGACTATCAGGGTCATCCGCTGTTGAAGGAAGTTCCGGTGACTGTCGAAGAGGTCGCCTTCAGCTTCAATCGGCGGCGCATCGACGACACCAAGATATACGCGGGGGAATGATGGATCAAACCCAACTCAGCGTCGAGGAATCGGCCCACAATCTCGAAAAACACGCTGACGTACAGCTCGACATCACCGTCGAACAGCTGAAGAAACTGGTGAGCCCGCGGGCGTTTACGGGCGAGACCATGCTCCTGAACATGGGCCCCCAGCACCCGTCGACCCACGGTGTGTTGCGCCTGCTCCTCGAGCTCGACGGCGAGACGGTCGTGAGCTGCATTCCCGACATCGGCTTTTTGCACACTGGCATCGAGAAGACCCATGAGGGCAAAACGTATCTCAAGGGTTTGCCCCTGACCGATCGGACCGACTACCTCGCGCCGATGATCAACAATCTGGCGTATTGCGGCGCGATTGAGAAGCTGTGCGAAATCGACGTGCCGCTGCGCGCCCAGTATCTGCGAGTCATCCTGGCCGAGCTCACCCGGATGAACAGCCACCTGGTGTGGCTGGGCACCCATGCCCTCGATATCGGGGCGATGAGTGTGTTTCTGTATTGCATGCGCGAGCGCGAATTGCTGCTGGATGTGTTTGAGTCCGTGTCCGGAGCGCGGATGATGTCAAGCTACTTCCGCCCGGGAGGACTGTGGCGGGATGTGCCGGATGTCTTCTTCGATCTGGTGCGCAAGGTGATGGATGTCTTCCCGGGCCGCATCATCGAGTATGAGCGGCTGCTCAAGGAGAACCCGATCTGGCGCGAGCGCACGGTCGGGATTGGCGTCATTGGCAAGGCCGACGCAATTGCCTGGGGGATGACCGGGCCCAGCCTGCGCGGGAGCGGGGTCAACTATGACATCCGGAAAGCGTTTCCCTACTCGTCATACGACCACTTTGACTTCAGCGTGCCGCTTGGGACAAAGGGTGACGTCTACGATCGTTATCGCTGCCGGTTGGATGAGTTCACTCAGAGCCTGAAGATCATCAAGCAGGCCCTTGACCGGTTGCCGCCCGGGCCCGTGATCACCGACGATCGCAAGTTCGCCCCGCCGCCGAAGCACGAAATCGCCTACTCGATGGAATCGCTCATCCACCACTTTAAGTTGTGGACCGAAGGCTTCCGCGGGCCGAACGCCGATGTCTACTTTGCCGTCGAAAGCGGCAAGGGCGAATACGGCGTCTATATTCATGGCGATGGCGGCCCCAAGCCGCGTCGCGTGCCCTTCCGCGCGCCGTCGCTGTGCAACCTCCAGGCGCTCCCGCAGATGTCGGATGGCGCGTTGATCGCCGACCTGGTCGGCATCATCGGCTCGGTTGACATTGTGCTCGGCGAGGTCGATCGCTGATCGCGCGTTCGCATTCGTACACCTAATCATGCTGAGAACCAATCGCGCCGCCGACATCGAAAAGGTGCTGGCGAAATACCCCACAAAGCGCAGCGCCGTGATGCCGCTGCTGAACCTGGCCCAGGAAGAATACGGCTACTGCAGCCCGGAGGCAATTCGCGAAGTCGCGGCAATTTGCGATCTGGATCCGACCGAAGTCAAGTCGGTGGTCGGCTTCTACACGATGTACTACGAAGAGAAGGTCGGCACGACCGTCATCGACGTGTGCGACGACTTGCCGTGCGCCCTGCGCGGGGCCGATGGTTTCATCGCGCACTGCGAGCGCAAACTCGGAATCAAGGCCGGCGAGACCACCGCCAACGGCAAGATCACCCTGCATTCGGTGATGTGCGTCGCAGCGTGTAATCGGGCGCCGGTCGCCCAGGTGAACGGCGCGTACCGCTACGACCTCACCCCCGAAACCTTCGACCAAATGGTCGATGAGCTCCAGAAATGACCGGCATGGAAAAACATCTGCTTCTGCGTGACCTGGACGTCCCGAATATTCGGGAACTCGCCGTGTATATGGCCAATGACGGCTACGCCGCCTGGAAAAAGGCCGTCACGTCGATGAAGGGCGAGGAAGTCGTCGCCGCGGTGAAAGACTCGGGCCTGCGCGGCCGGGGCGGCGCCGGGTTTCCTGCCGGCCTGAAGTGGAGCTTCATCCCCAAGGATGTCTTCCCCAAGTATGTTGTCGTCAATGGTGACGAGAGCGAGCCGGGAACCTTCAAGGACCATGCGCTCTGCGCAACAACCCGCACCAGGTCATAGAAGGCACCGCCTTGTGCGCTTACGCCATCGGATCGAATCTCGCCTACATCTATCTGCGCGGCGAATTCTCAGAGCCCGGCAAGGAGCTCGAGAAAGCACTCGCCGACGCCTATGCCAATGGTCTGTTGGGGACCAACTTGATGGGCACCGGTTACTCGCTGGACATTCGGGTGCACTACGGAGCAGGGGCATATATCTGCGGCGAAGAATCGGCGCTGCTCGAGTCGCTCGAGGGCCGGATCGGCCAGCCGCGGCTCAAGCCGCCGTTTCCGGCGACGAATGGGCTTTATAACAAACCGACCGTCATCAACAACGTTGAGACGCTGGCCAATGTGCCGTGGATTGTCCTCAACGGGGCAGCCTGGTATCGCCAGTTTGGGACCGAGAAAAGCAGCGGCGTCAAGCTCTTCAGCGTGTCGGGTCACGTCAAGAATCCGGGCAACTATGAGCTCCCGCTCGGCAAGTACAGCATCCAGGATCTGCTCGACATGGCCGGTGGCTCGTCGACTGGCCGGCCGATCAGGGCCGTGCTGCCCGCCGGTTCGTCCAGCCCGATCATCCCCGCCGTCAACTTTGGGGCCAAGCTCGACTATGAGTCCATGGCCGGCATCGGCTCGGTGCTTGGCTCGTGCTCGTTCATCTTCATGGATGACAGCGTTGACATGGTCTGGGCAGCCCGCAAGATGATCCGTTTCTTCAAGCACGAGAGTTGCGGCAAGTGCACGCCCTGCCGGGAAGGCACCTATTGGGCGCTCAAGCTCTACAACAAGCTTCTGTCAGGCGAAGGCACGCTGGCCGACATCGATATGATCGGTGAGGTCAACAAGCAGATCATCGGGAAATGCTTCTGTCCGCTGGGCGAGTTTGCCACCAGCTCAATGACGTTCACGCTCAAGCACTTCAAGCAGGACTACATCGACTTCATCGAGAAGAAGAAGGGCGGCACGCCCGAATACAAGGCCGAGCTCGCTCGGGACACGCACGGCCATCACGCCCAGGCCGCGCACTAGGCCGGCGCGAACGAATCGACAAGCAACACCATGGCTGATCTGATCAACCTGACCATCGATGGCGTCCCAGTCGGGGTGCCCAAGGGCACCCTGATCGTCGACGCCGCCAAGCGAATCGGCAATGACATCCCGGTTTTCTGCTATCACCCCAAGCTCAAGCCGGTCGGGATGTGCCGGATGTGCCTGGTTGAGATCGGCACGCCCAAAGTCGATCCGGCCACCAAGCAGATCGTCAAGGACGACAAAGGCAATGTCGTTATCGCCTGGCAGCCCAAGCTGAATACCGGGTGCACAACCCCGGTGAGCGAGGGGATGGCCGTCCGGACCAAGACGCCGGTGGTCATCGAAGCTCGCGAGGATGTACTGGAGTTCCTGCTGACCAGTCATCCGCTTGACTGCCCGATCTGTGACAAGGGCGGTGAATGCCCGCTGCAAAACCTGACCCTCGCCCATGGGCCGGGGGTGAGCCGCTTCGACTACGCCGACAAACAGCACAACGACAAGCACGTGCCCCTGGGCGAGCTGATCTTCCTCGATCGCGAACGCTGCATCCAGTGCTCGCGCTGTGTGCGCTTCCAGGATGAGATTGCCGACGATCATGTGTTGCAGTTTCACGATCGCGGGCGCGGCATGGAAATCGTCACCTTCAGCGATCCGGGATTTGACAGCTATTTCGGCGGCAATACCACCGACATCTGCCCGGTTGGCGCGCTCACGACGGCCGATTTTCGCTTCAAGGCCCGCCCGTGGGAGCTCAAGTCCACGCCGAGCGTGTGCGGCCACTGCGCGGTGGGCTGCAACACGTCGCTGAACACGCGCACAAACACGAGCACCGGAACCCTTGACATCAAGCGGGTGATGCCCCGCCAGAATGAACAGGTCAACGAGATCTGGCTGTGCGACAAAGGGCGCTTCGTTCATCACTACACCCGCGCGGCGGAGCGCATCACCCGGCCGTTGATCCGCAAGGATGGCAAGCTCCAGGAAGCCACCTGGGAAAGCGCGCTGCAACTCATCTCGGACAAGCTGAATACGGTGCCTGGCCTGCGCGTGGCTGGGGTGATCGGCGACCGGGTCGCCAATGAAGACGCCTGGCTGTTCAAGCGCTTCCTGACTGAGATTGTAAAGACGCCCTATGTGGCCGCCTCGCCAGCGCTGCCGGCGGCTTATGCCGACATCGCCCGGGCCAGTGGCCTCGGAGTTGACGCTGATTTCAAGCAGCTTGGCAAAGGCGACGTCATCGTCGTCGTTAACGGCGATCTCGAGGAGCAGGCCCCGGTGTGGTTCCTGCGCCTGCGCCAGGCCGTCGTCGATCGCGGCGCAAAGCTCATCGTCGCCCATCACCGCAGCACAAAGATGCACCGTTATGCGCATGTGATTGCGCGCTATCAGCCGGGCTTGGCGGCGCAGTGGGTGGCTTCGAATCCCGCTGAATTGCAGGGTTTGAAGGATGCCCGGAATGTCGTCATGGTGTTTGGCGATGACACGCTCGGTCCGCCGAATGCCCGCGCGCTGGCGAGTGGCTTGGCCGCTGTCCTGCGCGAGGCGGGCCAGGCTGGCAAGTCCAACAGCGGATTGCTGCCGCTGTATCCGCACGGAAATACGCAGGGCGTATACGATGTGGTTGGGGCCGGCGAGCGGGCGCAGACCGCAGATGTGGCCTGGCTGGTCGGGGTGGGTGACGCCGCCGACGCCCCGAAGGCGGGCTTCACCATTGTCAGCGAGCTGTTGATGACCGACCTGGCGAAGTCGGCCGATGTCGTGCTGCCGGCCCTGAGTGCTGCCGAGCGGGACGGCACGCTGACCAGCGGCGACCGCCGCGTCCAGCGCTTCTACGCCGCTCTACCTGCCCTGGGCGAGGCCAAGCCCGACTGGTGGGCGGCTCAGGAAATTGCCAAGCGCATGGGCGCCAACTGGTCTTTCCCGGATGCCGCTGCCGTGTTTGCCGATATGGCTGCCCATGTGGGTCCTTACGCCGGCCTCAGCTATGCCGGATTGGCCAAGATAGAAGCGCAGTGGCCTCCGGTTGGCCGCGACGATCTCTACTACGGTGGCACGGTCTACGACAACATGGGTGGAGTGGGCGCGCGCACAAGCCCAGGCGAAGGCCCGTCTGATGCAGTCGCGCCGGCTGAGCCGACCATGGAAGCCCTCACCCGACCCCAACCCGCTCTTTATCGTTCGGGCGAGCTTACTCGCTTGAGCGATGTGATTGGAAAGCGGCTGGTCTGATTGGTAAAGCGGCCGGTACTCCGGACGCCATACTCGCAAACAATGCCCAACTTCCTCGAGATTCTCCTCAAAGCAGTCATGTTCCTGGTGCTTGCCCTGACCGGGTTTGCCTACATGACCTGGATCGAGCGGCGCGTCATCGCCCGAATGCAGTCGCGCATCGGTCCGAATCGAGTCGGCCCACAGGGTCTGCTACAGCCGGTGGCCGAGGGCCTCAAGCTCATCTTCAAAGAGAGCATCACCCCCGCCCAGGCGGACCGGTTTGTCTACTTCCTGGCCCCGATGCTGGCGGTGATTCCTGCCATTTCGCTGTTTGCGGTGATCCCGATTTCCAACAACGCGTTTTTCAACCTTGCGGGCGGGCTGGACACTGCCGTCCTGTTTGTGCTGGCGATGCTCGGGACTGCGGTGTATGGGATTGCTCTGGCCGGCTGGTCGAGCAATAACAAGTACGCCTCAATCGGCGGTCTGCGGGCCGCCGCCCAGGTCATTTCGTACGAGCTGGCCCTGAGCCTGTCACTGGTCGCCGTGGTGTTGATGGCCGGCAGCGCCAGCATGAATGTCATCATCGAAAAGCAGTTGCCCGGCAATATCCTGGGCTGGTTCATCATCCGCCAGCCGGTCGCGGCGGCGATCTTCGCCATCACGGCCCTGGCCGAGCTCGCCCGTGCGCCGTTCGATTTGGTCGAGGCCGAGCAGGAACTGACCGCCGGCTACATGACCGAATACGGCGGGATGAAATTCGCCCTGTTCTTCATGAGCGAATATGTCAAGATGGTCGCCTTGAGCGCGCTCTTCACCGTCTTCTTTCTCGGTGGTTGGAGCGGGCCCTTCGTCGGCGACTCATGGGTGCTCGGGCTGATCTACTTCTCGGTCAAAGTTCTGGCCTGCCTGCTGGTCATGGTCTGGGTGCGGGCGACGCTGCCACGCTTCCGCTACGACAAGTTGATGGCCCTTGGCTGGAAGAAACTCCTTCCGATCGCGCTGGCCAACGTGGTGCTGACCGCGCTGCTCATCGTGCTGGGTGTGCCCGGCTACAAATAGGACCGAATCGCCGCATGAACCTGAAAAAGAGATTCCGCGCCATCACCCGCATTCCGCTGGGCTTCGCCACCGTGCTGAAGCAGATGTTCCAGAAGCCGGTGACGGTGCAATATCCCGAAGAGAAGCGCCCGATGACCTCGCGCTTTCGCGGGCGTCACAACCTCAAGCGCTATGACGATGGGCTGGAGAAGTGCATTGGCTGCGCGCTGTGCGCGGCAGCCTGTCCCGCCGACGCGATCTGGGTCGAGGCGGCCGAGAACACGAATGAGGTGCGTTTTTCGCCCGGCGAGCGCTACGCCAAGACGTACGAGATTAACATGCTGCGCTGCATTTTTTGCGGCTACTGCGAAGACGCCTGCCCGACCAACGCGATCGTTCTGGAGCCGATCGAGTTCCCGACCGGGTACACCCGCGAGAGCATGATCTATACCAAGTCCCAACTGCTTGAGTCGCCGCCCATCAACGTCGCCGCCACGCCGCAACAGACGCCGGCCGGGAAGTACGATCGGGCCATTCTTCCGTTCCCGCCGGTGGACAGCAGCGTTTAGGCCAACGCACGAGGAAAATCATGGGCTCTGAATTCATCGTCTTCCTGGCCGTGGCCATCGTCGCGATTGGCGCCGCCGTGGGCATGGCGCTCAGCCGCAACGCGCTGTACTCGGCCATGTTTCTGATCCTCAACTTTGCCTGCGTGGCGGTGTTGTATCTACTGCTGAACGCCCCGTTTCTGGCTGTTGCCCAGGTCACGGTCTACACCGGCGCGATCATGGTCTTGTTTGTCTTTGTCATCATGGTTCTGGGCGCCGAGAAACTGCCGGCCGGCGAATCACGCAAGGAAATGGCCTGGCAGCGGCCGCTCGCGCTGGGCCTGGGCGTGCTGCTGCTCATCCAGGCGGCCTACGTGGTCTTCACCCGGGTCGTTTCTTCTTCGGCGACGAAGCTCATCGACTCGAGCCCGCTTGCAATTGGAAAGGCGCTCTTTGGTCCGTACCTTTTTCCGTTTGAGGTCGCTTCGATCCTGTTGCTGGCCGCGATGGTCGGGGCAGTGGTGCTGACCCGCAAGGAGTGATTGGCATGAACGAAACAACCCCCTACATCCTGCTCAGCGCGCTCCTGTTCTCGATCGGCGCGGTCTCCGTCCTGACCCGCCGCAATGCGATCATGATCTTCATGTCGGTCGAGCTCATGCTCAACGCGGCCAATCTGGCCTTTGTGGCCTTTGCCAAGCAGTGGGGACAGCTCGACGGGCAGCTCTTCGTCTTCTTTGTGATGACCGTCGCCGCGGCGGAAGTCGCGGTCGGTCTGGCGCTGATCGTCGCCATCTTCAGAGCAAAGAAGGGCACCGATGTCGATGACCTCAGCGTAATGAAGAACTGATCCCGGTCCAATCGATGCAAACCCTTATTCTTCTTCCCATTCTGATTCCACTGGCCGGGATGCTCGTTAACGCCGCCTTTGGCGGTCGTATCGGCGGTCGGGCAGCTGGCCTTATCGCCACCGTGGCGGTTGCCGCATCTTTCGGCATTTCGGTGGTTCTGTTCGCCCAGGTGGCAGCCACGCCGGCCCGCGCCATCGGGGCCGACTTCGGGCCATGGATCCGGGTCTCCGAGTTGAACGTGCCGTATGGCTTCCGGGTTGACGCCCTCAGCGCGACGATGATGCTGATCATCACCGGCATCGGCGGGCTGATTCACCTGTACAGCATCGGCTACATGAAGGGCGATCCGCGCACGCCGCGCTTTTTCGTCTATCTGAACCTCTTTGTCGCCTCAATGCTGACCCTGGTGATGGCCGATAGCTTCCTGCTCATGTTCGTGGGCTGGGAGTTGGTCGGGTTGTGCTCGTATCTGTTGATCGGATTCTGGTTCACTGACATCAAGAATGCAGAGGCGGGCCGCAAGGCGTTTGTCGTCAACCGGATCGGAGACGTGGCGTTTGTGCTCGGCCTGTTGCTCATCTTCTTTACCTTCGGCTCGCTCAGCTATGGTGAGGTCTTCGAAAAGGCCGAAGCCATGAAGGGCGCCGCCGCTGGCGTGCTGACCGTCATCACTCTGCTGCTCTTTGTTGGCGCGGCAGGCAAGAGCGCCCAGCTCCCGCTCTTTGTGTGGCTGCCGGATGCGATGGCCGGCCCGACTCCGGTCTCGGCCCTGATCCATGCCGCGACCATGGTTACGGCCGGCATCTACATGCTGATTCGCTCGAACGTGTTGCTCGAACACGCCCCGATCGCGATGCAGGTCATCGCCATTGTTGGCGCGCTGACGGCTTTTGTCGCCGGTTACGCCGCCCTCACTCAATGGGATATCAAGAAAGTCCTGGCCTATTCGACCATCAGCCAGCTCGGGTTCATGGTCGCCGGGGTAGGGGTGGGGGCGTTCGTCGCGTCTCAATTCCATTTGCTCACCCACGCCTTTTTCAAGGCGCTGCTCTTCCTCGCGGCCGGGAGCGTCATCCACGGGATGGAGCATCGCGCGCATGAGACCGGGCAGCACGGGGCCGATCCGCAGGACATGCGCAACATGGGCGGCCTGCGGGCGAAAATGCCGCTGACGACCCTCACATTCATCCTGGGCGGCCTGGCTCTGGCCGGCATTCCCCCGTTGGCCGGGTTCTGGTCGAAGGACGAGATCATCGCGGCGGCGGCAAAGGACAATCCGATCGCGTTTGCGCTGCTGGGCTTGACCGCCGTGTTCACCGCTTTCTACGTTGGGCGGCAGATCTTCCTGGTTTTCTTTGGCAAGCCGCGCAGCGCGGACGCCGAGCATGCGGTTGAGTCCGCCCCGACGATGACGATCCCGCTCATCGCCCTGGCCGTATTCGCAGTGCTGGGCGGGTTGATCAATCTGCCGAAGGGCTTCCCCGGCGAGGCCTGGCTGGGGGATTGGCTTGCGCCGGTCGTGGGCAAGGAGCCGCATGAGCCGCTCAATCTCGCCCTGGCGGGCGTCTTCGTCGCCCTTGCCGTCGCGGCAATTGCCGGCGCGGTTGGGCTGTATCGGCGTTTTGCCTCGGCCGACAGCGTCGATCCCCTGACCCGGCTCGGGCCGCTCTATGCCGTCTCCTCGCGCAAGTGGTATCTCGATGAGATCTATCGGGCCGTCATCATCAAGCCCTTTTACATGGGGGCCAGCTTTCTGGCCCGCATCTTTGAGCTTGGCGGCATCGACGGCATCGTGAATGGCGCTGGCCGGCTCGCGACGGAGATGTCTGAAACGTTGCGGGAACTGCAGACCGGGTTTGCCCGCACCTATGGGTTGGTCATGCTGATGGGCGCGGTCGCCATCCTGGTCTACTTCCTGGTCTCGGGCACCGCCCGGTAAGCAAACACAGCCATGATCCTAAGTCTCATCATCTTCCTGCCCCTGATCGGCGCCATCGCGGTTGCGGTTTTGCCGCGCGAATCGGCCGCCCGGCGCTGGGTGGCGGTCGGCGCATCCCTGGCCACCCTGGTTGCCTCGCTCGTCCTCTTTGTAGGCTTCAGCCCGGCTTTGCCGGGATTCCAATTTGTCGAATCCTATGTCTGGATTCCCGCCTACAACATCGGCTACAAACTGGGCGTCGATGGGATCAGCCTGTGGTTGATTCTGTTGACCAACCTGGTCTTCCCGCTGGCCATCGGGTATTCCTTCTCGACCATCAAGACCCGCGAACGCGAGTATTACAGCCTGTTCCTGCTCATGCAGACGGCTACGCTGGGCGTGTTTCTCTCGCTCGATCTATTCCTCTTCTATGTGTTCTGGGAGTTCGCCCTTGTTCCGATGTACTTCATCATCGGCATCTGGGGCGGCGACCGGCGCATTTATGCGTCGCTGAAGTTCTTTGTCTACACGATGCTCGGCAGCGTCCTCATGCTGCTCGGAATTCTCTATATCGGTTACACCGGCGGGACCTTTGACCTGGAAGCCTTGATGAAGGCGAATCTGTGGGCGGCCAGCGCGCCGCTTTTTCTAGCATTTGCGTTGGCTTTTGCCATCAAGTCCCGCTGTGGCCATTCCATTCGTGGCTCCCCGACGCGCATGTTGAGGCTCCGACTGCCGGCTCGGTCGTTCTGGCTGCCATCCTGCTGAAGATGGGCACCTATGGCCTGCTGCGTTTCAACCTGGGCTTGTTCTCCGAGGCCAGCAAGCAGTTTGCTCCGCTCATGATGACCCTGGCCGTGATCGGGATCCTGTATGGCGCGGTGGTCGCGTTCGCCCAGAGCGACGCCAAGAAGCTCGTGGCCTACTCCTCGGTCAGTCACATGGGCTACATCGTGCTGGGCATCTTCGCCCTGAACGGCATGGGCGCGCAGGGCGCGCTCCTGCAGATGATCAACCATGGGTTGAGCACCGGCGGCCTCTTTCTCGTGATCGGCTTCATCTACGAACGTCTGCACACCCGGGACATGGGCAAGATGGGCGGGCTGTGGGCGAAAATGCCGCTGTATGGCACGCTTGCGTTGCTGCTGGTGCTGAGCTCAGTCGGTTTGCCCGGGATGAATGGCTTCGTCGGCGAATATGTCATTCTGCAGGGCGCTTTCCAGGCGAATCAGATTGCGACTGCGTTCGCGACTGTTGGGATGGTCCTGAGCGCCGTGTATCTGCTGACGATGTTTCAGAAGATCTTCCTGGGCAAGCCCCGAGACGAAATGGGCGACGGCACCCATGCGGACGCTGGTCATGGCGTCATCGCCAAGACGGGTGGTTTGTCCCTGATGGATCTGAACTGGCGCGAGGCGCTTGCCGTCGCGCCGCTGATCATCTTGTGCTTCGTAATTGGACTGATGCCAACGCCGTTCTTTGATGTAATGAAGGCGTCGGTTGGGCGCCTCTTCACAATGGCGGTCGCTGGCGTCACGCCCTAGCCGCCGCGCATTTCTGAAAGCGACATGCCCCGGCTCCGCCGGGGCATGTCGCTTTCAGAAAACCCATTGGAGCCTGACCCGATGTCTGAATTCGAGATCACCCCGCTCAACCGCGTGAAGCGGCTGCCCGATCGCGGCCACTACGACCGGGATTCGATTTATCCGATCGTCGACGCCGGCCTGATCTGCCACGTCGCCTTTGTCGTCGACAACCGCCCGTATGTCATCCCGACCCTGCACGCGCGCGCGAAGGCGACACATTGCTGCTGCACGGCGCGTCGACCAGCCGGATGTTGCGCCATATCGCCCAGGGGGGTGAGGTGTGCGTGACGGTCACCCACGTGGATGGCCTCGTGCTGGCCAAGTCGGTCTTCAACCACTCGGTGAACTACCGCTCGGCGGTGTTGTTTGGCCGCGGGCGCCTGGTCGAGGACGAGTCCGGCAAAATGGCCGCCCTGGCCGCGTTCACCGAGAAGATCCTGCCCGGACGCTGGGCGGACGCGCGTCTGCCAAATCCGATCGAGATGAAGGCGACCTCGGTGATTGCGGTTGATATTGAATCGGCCTCGGCCAAGATCCGCACCGGCCCGCCGCATGATGATGATGCGGATCTGGACCTACCCGTCTGGGTCGGCGTGCTGCCAATCAGCCAGGTCGCTGGTGCGCCCATACCCGCGGGCTACGGCCCGGTGGTCGACCTGCCGCGGTATCTCGCGGATCGTTGATAACGTTGGTAACGTTGGTAACGTTGACCAACGTTCTCAACGTTATCAACGCAGAACTCAAACTACCCCACAACGCCCCGCCCACAGTCCCGTGATCGTCCAGGGCGCGGGCGGGATTGACGTGGCCGGCAAGCAGTTCCTGCCATTGCACGCCTTTGCGGCGCCACTCAGCGAGTTCGCCGCAGCCCGTCCCTTTCGGGAAGACCTTGGCCGGGTTGAACAGCTCGCCCGGATCGAAGCTGCGCCGCAGCCCGGCCATCGCCGCCAGATCATCGCGGCTGTAGATGATGGTCATGAAGTCCTGTTTTTCGATGCCGATGCCGTGCTCGCCGCTCAGCGTGCCGCCCTGATCGACACACCACTTGATGACTTCGGTTGACGCTTCGAGGGCGCGCTCGCTCTGTCCGGCGATCCGCCGATCAAACAACACCAGCGGGTGCAGGTTGCCATCTCCGGCATGAAACACGTTGGCGATCGGCAGGCGATAGGCCGCTGAGACGCGCTCAACTTCGCGGATGGCCGCGGGCAACTTGCTGCGCGGCACAACGGTGTCAACCAGGAACGTTGTTGGCGCCAGGCGCCCCATCGCCCCGAACGCGTTTTTGCGGGCTGCCCAGACCTGGGTCTGCTCAGCCGCTGTTCGCGCCGGGCGCACCTCGACGGCCCGGTTTTTAAGGGCGATGGCTTCGATGTCCGACATCAGGCTGTCCAGACCGTCGATCACGCCATCGACCTCGATCAATAGCGCCGAGCCGGCGTCTTCCGGGCAGTCCGAGCTGATACATCCCGTTGACAGCCTTCAAGGTCAACCGATCCATGATTTCGAGCGAGGAGGGCACAAAACCGCTCGCGATGGTTTGCGACACCGTCGCGCAGGCTGTTTCGACATCCGGGAAGAGCGCCAGGACCACCCGCACAGCTTCGGGCAGGCGGGTCATCCGCAACCAGGCCTCAGTCACAATCCCAACCATGCCCTCGCTGCCGCAGATCACCCCAGTCAGGTCATAGCCCGGTCCGAACGGAGTGCCATCGCCAGTCCAGATCGCCTCGCCAGTGGGGAGCACAATCTTGACCCCGAGCACATGACTGGCGGTGAAGCCGTATTTCAGACAATGCGGCCCGCCGCTGTTGTTGGCGATGTTCCCGCCGATCGTGCAGGCTTTCTGGGAGGATGGATCGGGGGCGAATTGATAACCATGTGACTTTAGATGCTGCGAGAGATCCCAATTCAAAACGCCGGGCTGCACCCTTACCCGGCTGTTGCGCGCGTCAATCTCGAGCACCTTGTCCATCCGGACCGTGCTGATGACGAGGCCGCCTCGGATGGGCGTCGCGCCGCCTGCAAGCCCCGTTCCGGCGCCGCGGGGGATGATGGGCATCCCGGCTTGCGCGGCCAGTTTGACCACCGCCTCGATCTGCGCGCTCGTCTCGGGCAACACGACGAGATCCGGCGAGTGCACATCGACAACGCATCCGTCGGCGTCATAGGTTCGGAGCGCCTCGGTTGCCGAAACAACGAAGCGCGCGCCAACCACTTTTGCAAGATCCTGAACGAGATTCGTGGCCATTTGCGAATGATAGCCCAGAAGCTATCCCAAAAAATCCCTGGTGAAATGACAGTCCTCACGCTTCGCGCGGGGACTGTCATTTCACCAGGTGGTCTTGGGTGTTTCAGGGAAACTGCGGATAGCTCAAGAACCGGGTGGACAATACGTAACTATGGCGCGGCTCTAATTTGATGGCAGTCAACTTGTAGTTATAATGCTGTCAAGTTTGTAGTCGCGCGCAAATCGCGCAGGAGAATCTTGATCCAGAGCATTTCCGGCCCTGAACCCGCGGCGCCCCGGTCGTTCGATTGGCGGCGCTGGCTGAATTCCGATCGCACCGCAGCGGTCTTCGTCGTGATCACCCTTGTCGCGATGATCGCCGGCGAAATTGCCGAGCGTCAGGGCGGCGCCCGCGACATCCGAAATGCGCTTTTTGTGCTGGCCTACATCACGGGCGGCTATTTTGGGCTCGTCGCCAGCATTCAAGCCCTGTTGCGCCGCGAAATCGAAGTTGACTTGCTGATGGTTCTCGCCGCGCTGGGCGCTGCAATCGTCGATTCGCCGTTCGAAGGCGCGATGCTGCTGTTTCTCTTCTCGTTATCCAACGTTCTCCAAACATATGCGATCGGGCGCACCCGGGACGCGATCCGGTCGCTGATGAAAATGCGCCCGACGGTGGCGACTCTGAAACAGAATGGCGCGGAAATTCAGGTCGGGATCGAGGCCGTAGCTGTTGGCGATATTTTCATCCTGCGTCCGGGCGAGCGCGTGCCTTTGGATGGCGTGGTCATCGAGGGCGACACGATCCTCGACCAATCCTCCGTGACGGGCGAATCCATGCCGGTTCATCGCGAGGTGGGAGCCACGCTTTTTGCAGGCACGATCAATCTGACGGGCTCGGTTGATGTGCGCGTTTCCAAGCTGGCGAAGGATTCGACAATCGCCCGGATGATCCAGCTCGTCGAGGACGCCCAGGGTCAAAAGGCGAACACCCAGCAGTTCCTGGACAAGGCCGAGCGTTACTATGCCGCCGGCGTCATCCTCTTTACCCTGGCCCTGATCGTCGTGCCCCTGCTTTTTGGCGAAGCGTTCGACACGGCTTTCTATCGGGCCATGACCGCGATGGTGGTGGCCTCCCCCTGCGCCCTGGTCATCAGCACCCCGGCCACCATCCTCTCGGCGATTGGCAACGGAGCGCGGCACGGCGTGTTGTTCAAGGGCGGGGCGAGCCTCGAGCAGACCGCTCAAATTGCAGTGGTCGCCTTCGACAAGACGGGCACGCTCACGGTTGGCAAGCCGACCGTGACAGACGTTACCGTGATCCCGATCGAGGACACCTACCTGACCACCTCCGAGGCGTTGAACGCTTCGGCACCTCAGTATGAGAATGTACTGCTCACGTTGGCGGCCGCTGTGGAGGCGCGCTCAGAGCACCCACTCGGCAAGGCGATTCTCGCCGCGGCCGAGTCGCGAAACATCGTGCTCCCCGACCTTGAGGACTTTATGTCGGTCCCCGGCTGCGGCGTGCGGGGCAAAGTGCATTTCATGGCGGGCATGGAAGTCTGGGTCGGAAACCCGCGCCTCTTCGACGGCCAAAATGTCGAGCGATTGAACGCCGCCCTGTCCGAAGTGGGACGCCTGCAGGACCTGGGCAAGACGTCGGTCATCGTCGCGCGTCGGCGGCCCGACAAGTCGTTTGTGGCGCTGGGCGTGATTGCAATCGCGGATACCCTCCGCCCAGGCGCGCGCGAGGTGGTGGCTGCCCTGAAACGGATCGGTGTCAAGCGCGTCGTCATGATCACCGGGGACAGCGTTCGCGTCGCGCGGGCGATTGGCGCCCAGGCGGGCGTTGACGAGGTCTATGCCGATCTCCTGCCGGAGGACAAGGTTAGGATCGTCAAAGAGAACCTGAAGTATGGCAAGGTGGCCATGGTCGGAGACGGCGTCAACGACGCACCGGCGCTGGCGACGTCGAGCATTGGTTTCGCCATGGGCGCGGCAGGCTCCGATGTCGCGCTTGAAAGCGCCGATGTCGTGTTGATGGCCAACGACTTGTCCAAGATCCCATACGCCATCAGCATGGCCCGTCACGCCCGCCGGGTGGTTTTTCAGAACCTGGCCTTTTCCATGGCGGTTATTCTCATCTTGCTGGTTTCCGCCCTCGTCTTTCAATTGCAGTTGCCGCTGGGCGTCGTCGGTCATGAAGGCAGCACCGTCATTGTCTGTCTCAACGGTTTGCGCTTGCTGGCATATCGAAACTCGTACAGCGCGGTGGTGGCGGCCCCGCTGGCCGTTGCGGCCTAGCGCATTCTCACGTTCGGCCAAGCCGAGGCGTGCCTTCGGCCGTATCGGTTAAAATCTCTGCCTGAATCCGCCTGGACGCGGATAGCTTTCGTTAGTCTGGCTGCAGCGCCGATTCAGGATGAATGATCGGGGCTGTTTCACGCGCGTACCACGAACGCCCAAATCCGGGCGATTCGTTTCGATCGATCAGGAGTGTCAGAATACAGATGGAAAAGGAAGACCTGCTTGCCCTGTACCGTCAGATGGTGTTGATCCGCCAGTTGGAGGACAAGTGCGCCGAGATGTATGGAAAAGCCAAAATCGGCGGTTTTTTGCACCTCTACAACGGGCAGGAGGCCATTGCCGTTGGCGCGTTGTCGGCTCTCAACCCCGATGATGATGTAGTCACCCACTACCGCGACCACGGCTACGCGCTCTTGCGCGGTTCGACGCCTGAGGCGGTCATGGCCGAGCTCTTTGGGCGCGCCACGGGAACCACTGGCGGTCGCGGCGGCTAGATGCACCTGGCGAACGTCAAGAATCACTTCTGGGGTGGTTATGCCATTGTCGGCGCGCATTTGCCCCTGGCAGCCGGTCTGGCTGTCGCGGCCCAGTATCACAAGACCAACCGGGTCGTGCTGTGCGTGATGGGCGACGGATCGACCAACATTGGCTACTTCCACGCCACCCTGAACTGGGCCCAGCTCTGGAAGTTGCCGGTGATCTTCATGGTCGAGAACAATCGCTTCGCCATGGGCACCCCCCTCGAAGTGCACAGCTCCGTCACCGATATCATCCAGAAGGCCTCGGGCTATCGGATGAATGCCGAGCAGGTCGACGGCAACGATGTCATGGCGGTGCGCGAAGTCATCTGCCGCGTGGCGGAGCGTGCGCGCAATGGCGAGGGCCCGTCGCTGGTTGAGGCGGTTACGTATCGCCACCGTGGTCACTCCATGGCCGACCCCGACGTGCAGCGCGCCAAGACCGAAATCAGCAGTTGGAAGAAGCAAGATCCGATTCTGCGCTTCGCGAGCGATGTTCTGGTCAACAAGGGCTACGGCCAGGCGGATTTTGAGAGCATAAATGCCGAGGCCGAGGCGGCCGTGCAACGGGCGACCGATTTTGCGGATGCCAGCCCTGAGCCCGCCCTCGACACCCTCTACGATCACCTCTACGCCACGCCGGTCGCGAACATGCAGATCGGCGGGTCGCTTATCAAGCCGCCGACGCTTTCGGGCGCGTCCGGAAACAACTAGGTCAACGTCATGGCAGAAATCACCTATCGCGAAGCGCTCAAGCGCGCCCTCCGTGAAGAAATGCAGCGCGACCCCAACGTCGTCGTGTGGGGCGAGGATATCGTCCACTACAACAACGGCGGCGCCTACGGCGTGACCCAGGGCCTGTCCAAGGAATTCCCAGGCCGAATTCGCGACACGCCCATCGCCGAAGAGGCGATCGTTGGTATTGGGGTGGGGGCCGCCATGGGCGGCATGCGGCCCGTGTGCGAGATTATGACGGTCAACTTCACCCTCGTGGCCTGGGACCAGATTGTCAACCACGCCGCCAAACAGCACCACATGTTCAACGGCCAGATCAAGGTGCCGATGGTGATCCGGACGCCCAACGGTTTTGGACGGACTGCGTCGACCCACTCGCAGAATTTCGATTCCTGGTTCGCCGGGCTGCCCGGGATCAAGGTCGTCACCCCGGCCACGCCCTACGACGCTAAAGGCTTGCTCAAGGCTGCCATCCGGGATGATGACCCGGTCGTCTTCCTCGAGCATCTTGCGCTATATGGCATGAAGGGCGAAGTGCCAGACCAGGAGTACGTCATCCCGATCGGCGTCGCCGAAACCAAACGGGTCGGCAAGCACATCACTGTCGTGTCGTGGGGGCGCATGGTCCTCGAGTGTCTGAAGGCGGCGACCACGCTCGCCGCGGAGGGTGTCGAGCTCGAGGTCGTCGATTTGCGCACGCTCCGGCCGATCGATCTATCGCTGGCGCTCGCCTCGATCAAGAAGACCAACCGCGCCATCGTCGCCGAAGAGGGCTGGCGTTCGGGCGGGTTGGGGGCCGAGATTGCGGCTTCGCTCACCGAGATGGGCTTCAATGACCTGGATGCCCCGGTTGCCCGGGTGGCCGCCCTTGAAGTGCCCATGCCATACGCCAAGAATCTCGAGCGGGCGACCCTGCCGTTCGCCGAAGACGTCGTCGCCGCCTGCCGGGCGATGCTTCAAAAGCAGTACTAGCCTGAGCGGGCCGTCCGCGCGGCGCGCTTTCCAACACCGATGGCCACAAATATCACGATGCCCCAGATGGGGTTCGACATGACCGAGGGCACGATCGCCAACTGGTTGAAAAATGAGGGCGATCCGGTGCTGAAGGGCGATCCGATTGCCGAGATCGAGACCGACAAGACGACCATCCAGATTGAGGCCTTCGCCTCAGGTGTGTTGGCGAAGATCGTTGTTCCGGCTGGCGGCAAGGTCCCCGTCGGAGCCACCATCGGGATCATCGCCGCCGCGGGCGAGGCCGTCGCCGCTGCGGGTCCGGCGCCTGCCGCCGCGCCCGTTGCCGCATCACCTGCGGCTGTCGCCACGCCTGTTGCTGCCACACCCGTCGCCGCAGCGCCCGCAGCCGTTAGCCCCGCTGCCGCCCCAAGCGCAACGCCAGCAAACGCCACCCCCTGTAGCGCGCCGCATGGCTGAAGAGATGGGAGTCGATCTGACCCGTATCGCCGGCAGCGGCCGCGACGGACAGATCACAAAAGGCGATGTCGACGCGTTTCTGGCCAGTGCCAAGGCCGCTCCCGCCCCAGCGAAGGGCCCTGAGCTCGTCGAAGGGCCCAAGCCTGCCGTGACAGTGCCGGCGCCTGCCGCCGCGCCAGCGGCGACCGCTACAGGCCGGATCATTGCGTCGCCGGCTGCCAAGGCTGTCGCGGCCGAGAAGGGCGTCGACCTGCGCCAGGTCGTGGGAAGCGGCCCCGAGGGCCGGGTCATGAAGGCCGATGTTGAGGCCGCTCCGGTCAAGGCACCCGTGGCAGCGTCTGCCGTCGCCGCTGCGCCCATCGCGCCAGTTGCTACCGCAGCCGCCGCCGCGCCCGCCGCCGGCGATACCCGCAAGCCGCTCAGCCGGATGCGCCAGATCATCGCCACCCGCACCCAGCAGAGCAAGGCCAACGCCCCGCACTTCTACATCACCGTCGCGGTCGAGATGGACGCCGCGCTGTCCCTGCGCACGCAAGTCAATGAGTCGCTCAAGGCCGAAGGCGTCAAGGTCTCGGTCAACGACCTCGTCGTGCGGGCCGTGGCGCTCGCCCTCAAGAAGTTCCCCGGCATGAATTCCTCCTTTGCTGGGGATGCCATCGAGACCCACGGGGGGATCCACGTCGGGAACGCTGTCTCGCTTGAAAGTGGCCTGATCACGGTCACGGTGCGGGATGCTGACCAGAAGACCCTCAAGCAGATCTCGGTCGAGATGACCGGGCTGGCCAGCCGGGCCAAGAGCGGTAAGACCCTGCCGGGCGACGCGGGCGGGCAGACCTTCAGCATCAGCAACCTGGGCATGTATGGGGTGGAGAACTTCATCGCCATCATCAACGGCCCCGACGCCGGGATCCTGGCGGTTGCGGCGGCCAAACCGGAGGCGGTCGTCCGCGACGGCCAGATCGTCATCCGCAGCATCATGCGCATCACGCTCTCGGGCGACCACCGGGTCACTGATGGGGCCGCGGGCGCCGACTTTGTCAACGAGGTCAAGCGCCTGCTCGAGAATCCGTGGAGTCTGGTGCTCTAGACGACGCGGACCCTGTTATCGCTTGTGAAACGCTTGATCTATCCGCAGATTACGCAGATTACCGCCGATTCCTTCTTGGCTGTGCGCGCCATGCATGTCCATGATCGCTGAAACCTGCGTAGTCTGCGGATAGACAACTGACTTCCACGTGTGAACTCCGCCGCCACGCTCGCCGCCGCCGCCGAACATCTCGCGATCCGCGACGCGCGCCTGGGCGAGGTGATCCGGCGGTCGGGCCCGTGCGGATTGCGCCCCGACCGGCGCTATTTGCGCAATCTGATCTCGGCCATCGCCAACCAGCAACTCTCCGGAAAGGCGGCGGCGACCATCTTTGGGCGTTTTCTGGCCCTCTATCCGGCCCGGCGTTTCCCGACCCCCCAGCAGATCATCGACACACCGGATGAGGCGCTGCGCGGCACGGGGTTCTCCCGTCCAAAGGTCGCCTACATCAAGGATCTGTGCGCGCATGTCATAAATGGGCGATTGCGGCTCGACCGCATGTCGCGCCTGAGCGATGCCGAAGTGACAACGGCGATTACGGCCGTGCATGGGCTGGGGGTGTGGAGCGCCCACATGTTCATGATGTTCTCGCTCGCCCGTCTGGACGTGCGGCCGGTCGGCGACCTGGGCATCCGCAAGGGCTTCAAGAAGGTGTATGGCCTGCGCAAGGCGCCCACGCCTGAGCGCATGCACGCCATCGCCGCTGCGAATGGCTGGGCGCCCTATCGCAGCGTCGCAAGCTGGTATCTGTGGCGAAGCCTGGACGCGCCATGACGTTCGCCCGCAGTTGGGCCGGGCTGCTGTTGTCGCTGGTCCTTGCCGCCTGCTCGATGCCAGCAGCGACCGCCACACCCGCACCCACGATCACGGCCTCGCCACCGACCCGGACACCGGTTGCGCGGCAGACACCCACGGCTGTCGCCCAACCGCCGATTCCGACCGCGCCCGTGCCCGTCCGGCCCGGGATCGAGATCCTGGTCGTGCCGCTCGTCGTGGCCGGGGTCGAGGCGGGCGAGACGCTGGTCGTCGCCCGGATTGACCCGGCCAAGGCCGATGTGCGCGTGCGTTATGCGCCGAAACAGCCGCGCCCGGTGCAGACCTGGCTGACGGACAGCGGGGCTGACATCGTCATCAACGCCGGCTACTTCACCCAGGACAACCTGGCCACCGGCCTGCTCATCGCCGACGGCGCGGTCACGGGGCAGACCTATCGCGGGTTTGGCGGCCTCTTCACCGTCCGGGCCGGTCCGCCGGCGACCCTCTCTCTGCAGTGGCTCAAGGAACAGCCGTATGTCGCCGACCGCAGGATCACCCAGGCGGTCGAGAGCTTCCCGATGCTGGTCCGCAAGGGCAAGGTGGTGGACGGAATCAACGACGATGGCCGGCGCAACCGGCGTAGTTTTGTCGCCCTCGACCGCTCGGGCCGGCTGCTGCTGGGCGTCACACGTTATGCATCGCTCACCCTGACCGATCTGGCCGCGGCCCTGGCCGGCCAGCCCGCCCTCGCCGTCGACGCCGCGCTCAACCTGGACGGCGGCGCGTCCAGCGGCCTGGCCATCCGCCCCCCAGCCGACGCGCTCGCCATCGACTCGTTTGAGGCGGTCCCGGCGGTCATTACCGTCACGGGGAAGAAGTAGCGGTAACGTTGGTAACGTTGATAACGTTGATAACGTTGGTAACGTTCGTCAGGTTTGGTCAGGTGGGTCAGGTGTGATCAGGTGGGGTCCACCTGCAAGGTGGGCCCCACCTAACTCGCCCGTCATCCCGCGCGAACCCTTCGACAGGCTCAGGGCGAAGCGCGGGACCCATACCGATGCCGGGTGCGACCTTGGGGCGCGCAAAACGCCAACACAACACCGTCATCCCGCGCGAAAGCGCGGGACCCATACCGATGCAGCCCCGACCTGGCGCGCGGATTACGACTCAGGCGCGCGTTGGGATGCGATACTGAACGAAGAATCCGAACAATGATGAACAAGGGAACACGCTTACCAAATATGGTTGGAGCTACACCAGAGGGGTACTCAATTCGGACCATCCGGACTTCCCGATGTTGACACCTCGTGAAGAAGACAGCAATGGCTTTCTATCGTTCCTCGGCTCCGGTCTTCGGAGAGGCAGCAGATTCGGAAATCCCTGTGTAGCTGGCATCGAATTCTGGGCGGGTGAAACAGACGACCGCGCTGACGATTACGAGTTGTGGGCGAATGACATTCGATCAAAGATTCTGGTCGGTTTGTCGGCCGACCCTGGTCTGAGCTGGTATATCAGTGTCTACGGCGACCGCTTTGGCGAGCATGGGTTGTGGCCGGATGCGCGGAGTACTTGCGGGTACGGCAGACGTGCTCGGTCTTGGTGTGTGTAACGTCGGGGCCTGGGTGCCAATGGGCCAGACAACATACCGCAAACCATTTGCTGAGGTGCCGCGGGGTCAGCTTCAGGCTTTTGTGGATTCGTGCTGGAAGGATGCATACGCCGGCTACCCGATTGAGGGCTACTGTATGCAGTCGCAAAGCATCGACACGCTGCAGCGCTGGGACGCAAGGGAGCGTGACGAAGCGCTTTTCAAGGATGTGCTCGATAGCTGCCAGTGCATGTTCTATACCACGCCCGCCGAGAACCGAGACTTTACATTCATCTCCAACAAGTTGCAGTATGCGGACTTCTCGCGATTGATCGAGGATCTCAGGAACAACGGGACCCTCGATGGGGTGCGGTTACGCTTTTTCCCCCGACCCTGACTTGGCGCATCCACCATTATCTGGCCAGCATGACCCAGTCCGACCTGGTCGTATGGGACCGGCGTGCAACGCCCTGGGAACCGGGTTTCCTGCATCGCCTGAAAGACCGAAACGGGATCGGTCCCGTGAAATGGCCCAACTGGGCAAATAGCTGCGCGTGTGATCGCGCCCCTCAACCGCCGATGCAACGCCCGCGCGGAGTGCGGGCGTTGCATCGGCTTCCGCCTGGGAGAAGGCTTGGGCTCGCACCGGTCGGTCCCTCTGACCAAACCTTACCCACCTGACCAAACCTGCCAAACCTGACGAACGTTATCAACGTTACAAACGTTATCCACCTGACCAAACCTGATCAAACCTCATCCTCCGGCCGCTGATAGAAACACACCAACGTCTTGCCGTATTTGCGCTCCTCGACCAGTTCGAAGTTCTTGAGCGTCAGGGCCTGGAACTCGCTCGGATCGATCTGGACGATGATCTCGCCGTCCTCGGCCAGCCAGCCCGGCGCAGCATCCAGCGCCTGAAGCGCCTTCGCCCACAGCCCGGCGTACTGGGGTGGGGCGACGTAGATGAAGTCAAATTCGCGTGGCGCGCCGCGCAGGAAGCGGAAGGCGTCCTGGCGCACGACCCGGGCCCGCTCGATCAGGCGGGTGCTGGCCAGGATTGTCCTTGATCGTGTCGATGGCTTCCGGCGCGTTGTCGATCAGGGTCGCGTCCGCCGCGCCCCGGCTGAGGGCCTCGATCCCCACCGCGCCAGTGCCCGCGAAGAGGTCGAGCCACGAACTGCCCTGCACGTCATCCTGCAGGATGTTGAAAACGGCCTGTTTGACGATATCGGTGATGGGCCGGGTGGTATCGCCCGGGACCGATTTGAGGACGCGCCCGCGCGCGCTGCCAGTGGTTACACGCATCTTGGAATCCTCTCCTACCGCACTTCCACGCGGGCCGGCTCAAAGATGAGCTCGAGCTTCCAGGCCGCGCCGTCCCGTACCGCGCGCCAGATTCCGGCCGTCGGGAGCGGGTTGCCGCCGTGGAAGTTGTAGGGCGTCAGATCGAGCGTGTCGTTTGATAGCAATTGCAGCATCGCTCGGACCGGCGAGCCATGCGACACAAACGCGACCGGACCCGCAGGATCGGCCTCGAGGCGGGCAAGGAATGCCGACATCCGCTCGCGCACGCGTTCGAACGGCTCATCATTCCGCATCTCGCGGATGTCCTCGACCGTCTCGCGCTCAAGGCCGGTCTCCTCGGCGATGATGGCGGCGGTCTCCATCGCCCGGTCAAGCGGCGAGGCGTACAGTTTTTCGATCCCGCAATGGCTGAGATACAGGGCCGCGGCTCGGGCTTCTCCCCGCCCGAGCTCAGCCAGGGGCGGGCCCGGGACCCGGTCATAGGGGATGTTGGTGCCTTGCTGCGGCGCGGCATGGCGGACGATGTAGATCTCATTCAACATGTTGATTGCGTTCGTTATTGGCAGACCGCCCGCGCGCCGGTCAGGCACTGGCAGGTCTGCGGCTCGCGGGTCAGGCTCAGGCGATTGGCCCAACTCAGATAGGTGAAGGTCGTGCGGGCGCACAGGGCGCCGGGCTCCGTGCCGGCCGCCGGATCGGTGGTCTGCAAGGCGATCCCGGTCGGCCGGCGATCGCGGGTCATCCACAGCCGCCCGACGCGCTGCGGGTCGCCGCCGTTGAAGGTGATGCCTTCCGGGGTGAGGGCCAGGTAATAGGCCAGACCGAGGACGCATGGCAAGCCGAGGGCCAGACCGACCACGGCCCCCAATCCGATGCGTTCGCTCCAGACTCGTTTCTTGGACACGGGTTTCGTTCGTCATCCCAGGCACGGACCTGCGAGAACGCAATCCCCGCGCGCAGCGCGGGGATTGCGTTCTCGCTCCTAGCGATTGGGATGGGGTCTAGTATAATCTTTCGGCTACGCCGGGGACGTGCTGAAATTGGCAGACAGGCATGGTTTAGGCCCATGTGCCCTTACAGGTGTGCAGGTTCAAGTCCTGTCGTCCCCATGCTATGGAAGTACAAGTTGAAACCCTGGATACGCATGAGGCGAAACTGACCATCGCCTTCGATGACGCGACGATTGCCAAGACTCGCCGCGACGTGGCCGAAACTGTCTCGCTCTGTTCGCCTGCCTGGCTTCCGGCCCGGCAAGGCACCGATGAGCGCCGTCATCGCCGCCGTTGGTGGTGAGGATGCCTTTGCGGGAGAGTTGGCCGATGAACTCGCCCGGCGGCACTACGCCGCCGCGCTGGAGCAGGCCAAGGTCAATCCGTATGGCCCGGGCCACGTTGAGAAGGTCGACGTGGATCCGTTCCGCATGATTGTGCGCGTGCCGCTCGAGCCGCTGGTCGACCTGAAGGACTACACCGCGATTCGGGTGACCGCGCCGGTTGTCGAAGTCACCGATTCCGAAATCGAAGTTGAGCTGCAGGCCATTCGCGAAGACAACGCCATCATCGAGGCTGTTGAGCGCCCCGCTGAGTTGGGCGACTTGATCCAGGCCAAGATCACCGGCGAGACTGAGGGCCGCACGGTGATATCAATCAACAACCGCAAGGTTGTGCTTAACGAGGAGCGGGTCAACGTGCCCGGTCTTGCTGCCGCGGTCGTTGGTGTCGCGGCGGGCGAGACCAAGGAAACGGTTCTCGTGATGCCCGAGGACTTCGAGCGCGAAGATCGCGCGGCAAGGAAGTCGCCGTCAAGATCGAGATGACCTCGGTTAGCAGCCGGACCCTGCCCGAGCTCGATGACAACCTGGCCCTGGCGGCCAGTAAGTTCGCGACCTATGCTGAATTGCGGGCTGATGTCGCCGCTCGGATCCGCGAGCGCAAAATCGCCGACGCCGCACGCCAGCGATGAGACCAAATCCTGGGCACGTTTGCCGATCTGTCCAAGGTCGTCTTTCCGCCGTCGTATCTCGAGGATCGCGTCGCGGAAGCGATGGAGGACTTCAAGGCCCAGGTCAAGCAGTCGGGCTTCAATGAGTTTGAGGACTACCTCAAGCTTCAGGGCCAGACGCTGGAGCAATTGGAAGAGGAGCTCCGCCCCGGCGCGGAGCGACGCTCGCGCCGCGGTCTCGTCATGCGCGAGCTGACCAAGGCCGAGAACATCACCGTCACGCGGGACGAGGTAGAGGCGGCCGTCACGGCCGAGGCTGAGCATCAGGTTGAGCACCACGGGGCCGATCTTCGCGAAGTGACCAAGATTCTGCGTCGCAAGGAAAACGTCGACTCGATCGAGAACCAGTTGCTGAGCCGCAAGGTCATCGACCGGATGGTCAATATCGCCCGGGGCCTCTGATTTTCCGGTGGCGTTAATGACGGTCTAACACGCGCCGCCTATCAAGGACGGAATCCGGACAACTGTCCGATTCAATGAATACCGAGGCGAATATGAATCCCATCTACTCACAACTTGCGTCCGACGCGGCTCGCGCCATGGTGCCCATGGTCATCGAGACCGACGGGCGAGGCGAACGCGCCTTCGACATCTACTCGCTGTTGCTGCGCAACCGCATCGTCTTTCTGGGAACCCCGATCAACGATCAGGTTGCCAACGTCATCGTCGCTCAGCTCCTGTTCCTGAACAGCGCGGACCCGGAGAAGGACATCAACTTCTACATCACCTCGCCTGGCGGGCAGGTGACCTCGGGTTTGGCCATCTACGACACCATGCAGATGATCCAGGCGCCGGTCAGCACGACCGCGGTTGGGATGACGGCCAGTTTCGGCACCATGCTGCTGCTGGCAGGCACGAAAGGCAAGCGCTATGCGTTGCCGAATGCGACCATCCATCTTCATCAGCCGCTGGGCGGCGCGCAGGGCCAGGCTTCTGACATCGAGATCCAGGCGAACGAAATCCTGCGTCTGAAGAAGCTGCTGAACGGCATGATCATGCGCCACTCGACGATGACGGAAGATGTGGTGCTGAAGTACACCGACCGCGACTACTACATGACGGCGGAACTGGCCAAGCAGCACGGGCTGATCGACGAGATCCTGCTGCCCAGCGCGAGCAAGCTCAACCTGCTGAACCAGGTGGTGCAGCCGGCCGCGGCGCTGCCCAAGCCATAATCTTGAAAGGTCCGGCGAGATGACAATCCCGCGCGTAGCGCGGGGATTGTCATCTCGCCACTCATTATGGGGAGGACGTCCGGACACTGTCCTATAATGACACCTTCCTTTGGGGATGACAGGTTTCGACGGAACAGGTCAGCTCCGAGTGGCGAGCCGAGACGCGACTCTCGTTAAACAGCGCAAAGCACGCAAGTGCGAACGTCAACTGGAACGCCGTTCCGATGGCTGCCTAACCGCAGACTGAAGACAGCGTCCGGCCCTTCATCGGGCCGGCGTCGCTCACAGCCCCGCGTTGGTGGGAAGTGATGTCGGCGTGATAAAGCCAACGGGCGTCCCGCTTAGGTTCGTAAGCGATCTGGCGCTGGCAGACAGCCGAAAACACGAACTGGCCTGGCGATAACTTTGTGGACGGAGGTTCGACAGGCGAGAACAAATCGGCCACTACGCTCGTAGTCATTCGGTCTCGGCAGGTTTCGGACCCGGGTTCGATTCCCGGCATCTCCACTCCAGTCTTCGGAAAGATAGTGCCGAGATGACAATGCGCAAAGCGCGGGCATTGTCATCTCGGCCCTATCTTTCCGAAGTTGCACGGGCTATGACCCGGCCAGGGTCGACAACACAATCCCCGCCTGGCCAGCGATATACAAACCCCAGACCACATCGCTCGAGTATGGCCAGCGATTGCGCCGAAAGATCTGATTTCCCAGCACGGCGTCCGAGGCCAGAAACAACACTGCGCCGAGGCCCAGCGCCCACCAGCGCCGATCGAAGAGCGCCAGGGCGACCGCCAGAGCCGTCATCGTTGAAAGGATGGCCATGTACCCGAGCGCGCCGAAATTCAGGACGTCCGGACCCTTTGGCACACGTACCAATAGCCACCAGATCACAATCCCGATCGCCAGCAGCGCCGCCAGCGCCGCCAGGAAGAAGCCGATCGGCAGGGGACCCCGTTGGGCCGGCTCGCCCGTCATTGCGATCAGGTAGAAGCTGTGGGCGATCGCGAAGGTCGCCATGCCGGCGATGAGCCGGCGGGTGCTTTTTCCGGCGGCGGCCATGATCAGGTCGGCCCCAAACGACACTCCCATTCCGAGCGCAACGTAAAAAGCATACGTTTGCAAACCGCTCTCCCGCGTCCGGCTGAGCGCGATAAGCGCTGCGATGAGAACGAGCTGCAAGGACGTGCTGCGCTGCAGCCAGGGAATCGAACGGCGGGTGCGATCGTCGTTCAGTTTTCCAAACGCGAAGGCGACGATGTTCGATATGACAAATACCATCACGAGGATGGCAAGTAAGGTATTCATACAGGTATTCAGACCGATTGCATTGTATCGGCGCAAATCTGCGTAATCTGTGGACAAAGACCGCTGCGGATATGCTTCCCCATGTCTTTGTGCTGAAAATGGGCTGAGTTACTCAGTCTCGGCCTCCGGACTCGCCAAGCGCCTGGCGCAGGTCGTCGATGAGGTCATCCGGATGTTCGAGGCCGATCGACAGCCGGAGCAGGTTGGGTGGTGTTGGCGTGCCCGGTCCCTCCACCGAGGCGCGATGCTCGATCAGGCTCTCTATCCCGCCCAGGCTTGTCGCGCGGATGAAGAGCTTCACCCTGGCCGCAACGGCCATCGCCGCCTCTGCCCCGCCCCGCACCTCGATTGACAGCATTCCGCCAAAGCCCGACATCTGCCTGGCCGCAATGGCGTGGCCCGGGTGGGAGGGCAGGCCGGGGTAATTCACCCTTTCGACGGCCGGATGTTCGCTGAGAAATGACGCAATCAAACCGGCATGCTCGGTATGCGCGCGCATCCGGTAGGGCAGGGTGGGGATGCTGCGCAGTAGCAGCCAGCAGTCAAAGGGCGAGGGCACGCTCCCGATCAGGAGCTGCTCCTGTTTCAGACGGGCGGCGAATGCATCATCGCGGGCCAGCACCACACACCCGCCGAGCACATCGCTGTGCCCGCCGATGTATTTGGTCGTCGAGTGCATCACCAGGTCGGCGCCCAGCGCGAGCGGGCGTTGAAGTATCGGCGACGCCCAGGTGTTGTCGACGGCGCATAACGCGCCGTGGCGATGCGCGATTTCGGCCATGGCGGCGATGTCGGTGATGCGCAGGCGGGGATTTGAGGGAGTCTCCACCCATATCAAGCGAGTGCGGCCCGGGCGCATGGCTCGGGATACGTTGGCCGGGTCGGTCATGTCGACATACTCTACGTCAAGCCCCCAGCGCCCGTAGATGTCGCTGGCCGCGAAGCGCGTGCCGTGGTAGCGATCGTCGGGCATCAGGACGTGATCGCCCGGCGCAAGCGCTTGCAATACGGCCGATGTCGCCGCCTGGCCGGAGCCAAACGCCAGCGCCTTCGGGCCGCCCTCGAGCGATGCCAGGGCCGCCTCAAGGGCAGCTCGATTTGGATTGCTGGCTCGGGTATAGACGTGTTGGCCGGGGTAGGTCCCATCGGGCGCCCTTTCAAAGGTGGTGCTGAGGGTGATCGACGGCGTCACGGCGCCGCTGCCGGCCTCGACCGCGCGGCCGGCATGGGTGGCCAGAGTTTCGAGTTTCACCGGCTGCCCCTGGACTCAGATTGCCCCGGCGTGCGGAAGGCGGTCGCGGTGTGCGATTCGATCAACTGCGCCACACCGTCTGGGTCATCGAAATGGGCCAGGCTGCCACAGCGGTCCGTCCAATCGACTACATGCCAATTCGGTTTCCCGGCGACGGCTGCCCTGACCTGGCTGCCCGCGCCCGGGTTTCCGGCAAGCAGGGCCAGGCATGGCAGATCAAGCGTTGCGTAGACTTTGAGGATGTCCGGTGTGAAGAGCCGGCCCGCGATAAAGTAGAAGGGCGCCACAGACGCATTGGGTTGATGGCGCGTGGCGTAGGCGTAGTGGAGGAGGCCGCGATCGAAGCCACGGCGTTGAGTCTGCTGCAGGAAAAAGTGCAGACTTGGCCGAGACACGAGGGTATCGAACACAGGGAGGCCGAGCTGAGTGCGCTGCAATTGGAGCGCCGCGTTCTCGCCGGTAGAGGCGGGGCGCGTGTCGACCCGGCCGGTGGGGGAGATGATGGCCAGACTGGCAAACAACTCCGGACGTTTGGCCGCCGCCAGGGCGGCGAATTCACCGCCCAGCGACAGCGCGACCACATCCGCTGGCCGTCCGCCAAAGGCATGTTCCATTGAGGCAATAATGGCTTCCGCATAGAGGGACGGGCGGTATTCGCGTTGCGCGCGTTCTGAAAACCCGAAACCGGGCAGGTCGACGGCCGCAATGGGCCGGGAACCTGCGAATCGATCGTAGAGCGGTTTCATTTCGTAGGCGGATGCCGCCGCATTAACGCTGTGCACGAGGAACAACGGCCGGGTGTCCTTGGGCGCGCTTGGCCCGGCATAGTAGGCCAGCTCGCCGGCGCTCCACAGCAAGGTGCGCAACTCGCCGTCGAGGGCGGCTGTCAGGGGAATGTCATGCCAGATGTTCCTCCGCATATAGGCCACCCAGGCCAGACCGGCGCCGAACAGGGCCAAACCGCCCGCGGCCAGAGTCAATGGCAGGACGACTGTGCGAGAGGGGGATGATGGGCGCGTCATGGTGCCTCTTTAGCCCGCCCGATGCCTCGTCCGATCCGGCGGGAAACCTGAACTGCATGGAATTGTACTGGTTGGACGGCCGCGCTGAGGGTAGGATGCGGCCATGCAGACCAAGGGACCCGTGCCCCGCTCACTATTTCCTGAGGGGGATTTCCGCCCGGCGCTTGAGGCGTATGTCCAGATCAATCAGCTAAAGCAGCTCTTCCGCCAGGGCTGGTTTCTCCGGGGTGTGCCGCGTGACCGGTGCGAGACGGTCGCCGAGCATACGGCCGGGGTTGCGTGGCTGACCCTGCTTCTAGCGCCTGAGCTGTCTGGTCTGGACGCCGATCGGGCGCTCCGGATGGCCCTGATTCATGATCTCGGCGAGTCCCATGCCGGCGACATCACACCCAGCGACGGCGTGAGCGCATCCGAAAAGCACGCCCTCGAGCGTCTGGCTCTGCTGCAGATCGTCGCGGGTCTTCCACATGGCGAGGAGTGGCTGGCGCTCTGGGACGAGTACGAATCTGGCGAGACTCCCGAAGCCCGATTCGTGCGTGAGATGGATCGACTGGAGATGGGGCTGCAGGCCGTAATCTATGGCGCTGAGGGGTTGGCAGACCCGAGCGAGTTTATCACTTCAGCGCGACAGACGGTCGTCGGCGGTGCCGGCCGGTCGATGCTTGAAGAACTGATTGCGTCGCCGAAGAACGCGGGGCCCCAATATCCGAGCGATTGACAGCAAATCGGGTTCGGACTAATATGCGGCGAATCGGCTAGCGGTTGGCGCGTGCGCAACATCTTGCTTCATCGGGCTCGGCTGAGCGCTGGCGCCCGCGCGAGCGTGTCCCAAGCTGGTCTTGGGGGGAGCAGCGGCCTCCGTCCAGGTGTTCATTCTGTCCTCATCCGGGATGGAGGCGATATGCCTGGCGATTTCTTGCTCTCGAACGGTGGATTGTTCGTCGCGTCAGTGCTGGTTGGTCTTGTGGTTGGCGCGTTGTGCCTGGCGGCCCTCCGCCGCCGGCCGAATCCAGCTCGAAATCCAACGCTGAATATCGTCATCGCTTCCGGCGGTGTATTGCTGGGCGGAGGGTTGTTCGGAGGATGCGCCATGTTTCTGGGCGCGGGCAATCCGCCGGTAGCGGCGCCGCTCCCGTGTCCGGGACTAAACGGCACGCCCGCGGTAGGTTTTTCCGGCGGCGGCTGCCCAACGCCAACAGCGACCGGGGCGGCTCCAGATCATCATTGTCACGGATGTGCCTCGGATTCAGACTCTCACGCCGAGTGTCCCGCCGCCGCCAGCGCGCACTCCGGTTCCGTCTCTTCCGCCAAATACCGTCACACCGACTCCGACCTTGACCCTGGTGGTGCGGCCAACACAAACCATCGTCCTTGTCACTCCATCGTCAACTCAAGCCCCGACCCCGCGTCCCCTTCCGGGGACTTTCGACATTACCCTGGTCGTCTCAGGTGACGCGGCCTGCAACACCAGGGGCTTCCGGGCGCCCTATCGCGTCACGATTCAAGGCACCTCGATGACGCTCCTGCAAGTGAACGCGAACATCGCCACAGTCGGCACCTACGCGCCGGCAAGTGGCGCGTTCAGAACGACAAAAGCGGGCCTGCCCGGGACGGAGACATATGCCGGTGTCATTCTGTACGCGGGCGGAAAGGCGCGTGTCCGGACATACATCTACACCAATGACCCGAATGTCAAATGCCAGACCGGACCGCTGCCTCTGTTTGGCGAGACCAACATGCCTTAGGCGCGCGCGGGGCCGGTGGGCGGTTAAGCAGTCAGACCCCGCGTAACGGGGATTGAGCAGCCCACGGTCAGGTGCGCGGCGCCGGCGGGGTTCGGTTGCTCTGCGCCCAGCCGACGATCACCGAACGCGTTTGCGCAAAAACGGTCCGTTGGGTCTATAATCTTTTCAGGAGGGGAGGCAAAAACGGGGAGGCACAACGCCAACCGTACCGCTTTCCGTATCAACATGAACATTCGCCTGAATTCCATTGCCCGGGCGCTGTGCGGGCTTGCCGTGGCCGCCACTGCCGTTTTTGCTGCGGCTCCGCAAGCTGCGGCGGCCTCCGACGCGAGTGCGCCGGAAGCGTACTCGTGCTACTACTATCGCGTCGTCCGCGGCGACAACCTGACACGTCTCGCGATACGGTATGGCACGACCGTTAACGCGATCATGTCGGCTAATGGACTACGAAGCACGGTGATTTACGTCGGCCGTGTGCTTTGCATTCCACAGGCCTACACGCCGCCCTCCGGCGGCGCATGGCTGGCTCAGTTCTGGAACAACACGACTCAGACCGGTTCGCCGGCGCATCACGGTATGACGCGACCCTGAATTTTCAGTGGGGATTTGGCACGCCCAATCCCGCTGCCGTCGTGGGTGACTACTTTTCGGGCCGCTGGACGCGGACGTACAACTTCGTTGGTGGGACTTATCGTTTCAGCCTGAATGCTGATGACGGCATCGCGCTGTGGGTTGACAACACGCTGGTGTTCGATCGGCTGAACTACGAGGGCTATCAGGCAAACGTGGTCGATATTCCGATTGGCGCCGGGCTGCACACGATCCGAGTCGATTATGTTGAGCTGTCAGGGCTGGCCAAAGTCTCGACTAGCTTTTACCGGCTGGCGTATGGCGGCAATCCGCCGCCAATTCCTCCGCCCTACCCGCCTCCGCCACCCTCGTCGGTGGGCTGGAGCGGGCAGTTCTACAACAACACAACACTGGCCGGCGCGCCGGTTCTGGCCGTGGCGCTCGGCGCGATCGACTTTAACTGGGGAACGGGGTCGATTGCCGCTCAGGTGCAGCCGGACAACTTCACGGCGCGATTCACCGCGGTGTCGAATTTCGCTGGCGGCAACTACCGGTTCTACGCTCAGTCAGATGATGGCGTCAGGGTCTATCTGGACGGCGTGCCCATCATGAATGAGTGGCGTGAGCAGTCGTTGCGGAGCTTCTTTGTGGATGTGCCTGTATCGGCGGGTGCCCACACGGTAACGGTCGAGTATCTCGAGCTCGGCGGGGTTTCCGCTGTGAAGTTCTGGTGGGAGCGGAGGAGGTAATCACAGAGGTGATTCCGAAAGAGAGCGCCCGGCGACCGGGGCGTTCTCTTCGTAAAATGCCGGCAGCGAGTACCAGGGAGCTTGTCATAGGCAGTCCGCTTACAGCTTTTCGGTGAAGACAAGTTCGTAGTCGACTAGCCAGGTCACGGTCCGCGTGCGGACCAGGCCCAGATCGGTCAGCCGGCCCGCGAAAACCGGCGTTGATTGGGTGCGGCCTGGCATCTTCCATGCATCCGGTCCGATTCTGTTGGTGAGCACCAGCAAGCCGCCTGGGCGGCATACCCGGACGAACTCGCGTAGCGCGCGATCCGGATCTGGCAAAAACTCCAGCGCTTCGAGGCAGGCCACGACATCGAACGCGTTGTCCGGGTCCTTGAGTGTCTGCGCATCCGCCTGGCGCAACGCGGCGCGATCGCCAAATGGCGCCAGATTCACCCCTGCAATTGCCAGCATGCGCGACGACAGGTCCAGCGCAATCACGCTGCCGGTGAAGCCCGAATGCTCGAGCAGGGCGACGGCGAACCTTCCCGTTCCCGTTGCAACGTCGAGCACAACCGGACCGGCAGCGTTCTCGACGGCCGGCTGGCGGGCGAGAAATGCCACGACTGGCGCGGCAAGCGTTTCGCGCTCCCATGCGGCATCATAAGCTTTGACTGCCTCATAGCGAGAGGCAAATCGATCGTAGAGCCAGACCACAACTCGTCGACCCAAATAGGCGCCCTCGGCAATACCAAGCTGCCAGTACAGCAGACCCGTTAAGGCGAGCAAGACGAAGACCGCAAGCGCCAGGACCTGGAAAGAAGTCATGCGTTCAAGCGAAGCTAAGCGGCGCCTCAATCGTTGCGATCGTGCTGTCTCCGACCCGGCGCATTTGAAACGTGCCGCGCAGATCGTCGTGCACCAGCGTGTCGACGATCCGCAGTCCAAGGCTTTTGTCGCGCGCCTCGGCGCTGAAGCCCAAGCCATTGTCGCGAACGTCGACGGTCAATTTTCCCTTCTGCTCGCGGAGCGAAATCTGGATCATGCCTTCGCTCCGGCCAACGAAGGCGTGCTCCATGGCGTTTTGGACCAGCTCATTGACACACAGCGCGACAGCCGTCGCCGCGCGCGACGACAGGCGAATGGGCTCGCCGTCCACGGCGATGGTGAGCTGCTGATCGGGGCGCGACATATTCGCATTGGTGAGGCTCACGACCCGCTGGATGGTGTCCTTGACATCGACCAGGCGCAGGCCTTCCTGCGAGAGCGCGTCATGCACCGCGGCGATGCTCATGATCCGGCCGATGCTCTGCTGCAGCACCTCGCTGGCCGAGACCTCGGGATGCTCGCTCAACTGCAGCTGGAGCAGCATGACGATGTTCTGCAGGTTGTTCTTGACCCGATGATTCATCTCGCGCACGATTGTGGCATTCCCGACGAGGTGGGCGTTCTCAATTGCCAGCGCCACTTGATTTGCCAGCGTTGTGCACAGGTCAATTTCCTGGTCTCCAAAATCGCGCGGCGAGTCATTCCATACGTTCATCAACCCGACCGTGCGCTCACGCGAGACAAGCGGCACTACCAGCAGGCTGGTCAGGCCGGCCCGGGCCGCCCAGGCCGCAAGTTTTGGGCTGAGCTCGGTTGCGACATCGCTGATCGCGACCGGCCCGGCCAATGCCTCGATGTTCAGCAGCGGCAGGTTGTCGAGCTGCCATTCGGGTTCGGGTGGAATGCCGGAGGTTCGGTCGGAGGCCGCCCGCGGCAGGTAAGCGTTGTCAGTCTCGTCAAGAAGCAGGAGCGCGCAGCGCCGGGCGCTGATGGCGCGCAGGACCATTTCCGCGACCAAGCGGAGCGTCTCGTCAAGATAAGCCGGCGCGACAACCGCCTTCGATACCTCGGAGACCGCCGCCAATTCCTGCATTCGCCGCTCGGTCTGCTCGAAGAGCAGCGCGCGCTCGAGCACGCCGGCCACCATATCGCCGATGAGGGTCGCAAACTCAATGTCGCCGTTTGTCCAGTGGCGCAGACGATGGGTCTGCACGTTCAGCGCGCCAATCGCGCGATCGCCGCTGCGCAGAGGAACAGCCAGGAGCGAGCGGAATGGCTTCTCGCGGGTATTTGGAACCTGGTGAAAGCGCGTGTCGCTCCAGGCGTCCGAGACCGCCACGGCCTGCTGATGCATCGCTGACCATCCGGTCAACCCTTGCCCGAGTTCAAGATGCGCGTTCCCCACAGCCTCTGGATACAGTCCTGTCGTGGCCCGCAACACCAGTTGGGCGCCGGTTGCGTCCAGCAAATAGATCGAGCAGGAATCGAGTCCAGCGCCCGGGTGGCCGTCCGGGTGACGGTGTCGAGGATTGAGCGCAGGTCGGACACCGCGTTGACGGCCCTGAAGATCTCTCGCACCGCTTCAATCTCGCGCGTGCGTTGTTTGAGGAGCTCGCGCTCGGCAATGATGGCCTGCTGGTTCATATCACTGATCATGATTCCGATCCGAGTTGCGCCATTCCAGCAGGACCGCCCAACCGCCGGTCACATCATCATGCACGTACTCGGGAAGCAGCCCGCGAGCGACAAACCCATTCCGAAGCTGGGTTGTCAATGTCGGATCATGCAGCTCTCCGGCGATGACCTTGTTGACGTATTCGAAGGCGGTCATTTCACGACGGTATCTGCTGTAGCCCGGAATCAGACCGCATACCACTTGTCCGGTGAGGCCCAGGTCGCGGCAGAGGGCCTTTCTCAGGTCATAGAACGCGCGGGCGATGCCCTGGCCGCGGAATGCTGCGCTGATGCACATGTCCGCGCCGTACAGATACGCGCCACCGGGGGTATGCGTGTTGAACCAGCCATGATCCGTGTCCTGGTACACGCTGACGAGATGGGGCGAGGCGAAATCGATGTCGATCCGGAATGTCGAGGTGAAACCGACGAGCAGGCCGGTCCGCATCTGCGGCCACCCACTGCCCTTCCGGAAAGAGGCCCAGATGATGGCGAAATTGCTCTGCGGTATAGATCGTGCTCGGATCGACCGTGGGGAAACAACCCCGATCGAGCGCTTCACAAGCCTCGGCGTCGCCGATCCGCATCGGACGGATTTCAATGCCTGCGACCATAGCCACCCCCTACCAGATCCGACCCTGACGCCTGTCGTTGGATGCGTTCTCGAAAGCGAATCGGGGGCAGGGCGATTTCCATGCTGACGATTGCGCCATTCAAGGACGGTCGCCCAGCCGCGGGTAGGCGCGTCCATCACGTAATTGGCGACCAAACCCCGCACCTGGAAACCGTTGCGAAGTTGCGTCGTCAGCGTGCTGTCGTAGATGGCCCCCTTTACGACATGGTTGACATACTCGAACGCGGTCATGACCCGGGTATAGGGCGCGTAGCCCGGGATCATGCCGCAAACCGCCTGGCCTTTCAGGCCAAGCCCCTGGCACAGTTCCTTGCGGGCATCGTGGAAGCCACGCGCCAAACCGCGCCCTCGGAAGTCAGGGTGGACGCTCATGTCGGCGCCGTAGTAGTGTGTACCGTGCGGATTGTGGCGCGAGAACCAGCCCCCGCTGACCGCTCGCAAGAACGTGTGGCCATGGGTGTGGTTGAAGTCAAAATGGGTGCGAAAACCGGCGGTCATGCCAATCACGCGCTGAGTTGCCGTCTCGATGGCGACGAACTGGCCCTCGGGGAACAGCCGCAGGTGTTGGGCGATGTGCGCTTCGGTGAGGTGTTCCTCGGGCGCAAGCGTGGGGAAACAGACGCGCTGTAGTTCAGCGCAGTGGGGGAGATGTTCGGGGCGGGTGTGGGTGATTAAGATTTCACTCAAGATGCTCCTTTCTCTCAAAGTTGACGGTCATGCAGGCAACCCTCGTTGCAACGCGGCCTGCCTCATGGCTCGTGCCGCCGCAACCTCGGTCCCTGCGCCATGGATAGGCGAATCAGAGAACATTGGCATACGGTTCTTCATTGGTTTTGTGTTTGGAACACCTCCCTGTGTAACTTGGGCCGGTATTATATCCCGTGGAGAAACGATCCCTGTGTGGTATATTCTTCCGGCGTCGTTCGTTGGCTGCCTTAGCTCAATCGGCAGAGCAATCGCTTCGTAAGCGATAGGTTTCGGGTTCAACTCCCGAAGGCAGCTTTATTTGCTGGCGAAAGGAGTCGAAGATCCCCAACCTGGCGAGATGCAACCCCGCGCTTCGCGGGTTGTCATCTTTTCGGATGCTTTAGGGCAGGCGCCCCAAGATTCCCAGCAGGGTCCGCGGAGGTCCCATCAGGCAGATTCTCGGCCGCTGGCAAACCGGGCAACTGGCAGCAGGCGTTCGGTTTGGGCGCCACCAGGCCGCCATGCGCGGCGCGTTGATCCTCAAACGCATAACACCGCCCTTCGCGTCGACGGCGCCCATCACAATGAGATCCCCGGCATCCCGGTGGCGGGCCAGGCCGGCGATTTGTCGCATCCGCAGTCCGGTCGAACCATAGGCTGCGAGCGGAGTGTCGCCAGCTGTTTCCCCAGAAACAAGATCCACGCTTCCCCAATCGCCCGTGGACGATTCGATTGTGGACGACGAACCCGATGGCGTCGTCGCGGATCAAGGTCTGGACGAGCGGCTCGAGGGCGGATTGCGCTGCCCCGTTCAAGGCGTATACGTGGGCGAGATTGCCCGAGGGCGCGACATGCCAGACTCGCGGACCTGTCCGAGTCAGGCGGGCGATCATGCCGCCGAGCGATTCACGGCGCAGTCTCTGAAACGACGCGCATCCAGACAGGCCATGGTCGGCAAACACGACAATTTCCGAGCGGCCGCCCTGCTTCAGATTCGCGTCCTCGATCGCCCGCACTGAATCGTCGAGACGGCGGAGCGCCCACGCCGTCATCGGCGCGTCCAGGCCGGCATGGTGGGCGACTTGGTCATAGCCAAGCAGCGTGGCGAAAATCGGTCTGGGAGTTTCGCCGATGGCGGCCACGGCCGCGGCGGTCGTGAGCGGATCCAGCACGCCGGCGACGAGGGTGCCGCGCAGAAGGGCCGCCGGACTTGCGCCACGGGAGCCTTGCGGCCAGCGCGCGCCGAGAGCCGCCGCCCAGGGGATTGCGCGGAGATTCGCCCAGCGCGGCCCTTCACTCAGCACCAGGGTTCGATGGTCAGCACCGGCGGGCCAGGCCGTGCTGAGTGCGGCGCCGCCCCGCAACAAGCCGTCGTTGGCAGGCCAGGCGGTGGCCACGCGCCGCAGGTCGGCGGGGTTGCGCGAGGTCCTGGCCCGGCTGGCCCTGCGGTCATACCAGCGAAAACCGGGCGGTGGATCGGAGACGCCATAGAGCAGCGTTGCCTGCGCGCTGGAAGTCTGTGAGGGCAGACCACTGTCCAACGGATGCAAATGGTGAGTCCCCTCTTGCAGCCAGCGGCCGAGCGATGGCAGCAACCCGCGGGCGATACCATCCCGCAGGCGCGGCAGCGACAGGCCGTCGAGTTGAATGATGATGAGAGCGTTGTGGCCTGGCACGCCGAGATTGTAGAGCGATGCGGATATCGCTGCGCCCGGAATCGGCATGCCCAGGCGAAGCCGGGGCATGCCGATTTCGGGATGATCTAGAATCTTACGAATGAAATATGTCGGCCGCGGGATCGCGGCAGCAATTGTGATTGGTATTGGCGCGTTGCTCTTCCTCGCCCTTCAGCCGCCGCAGCCGTCCCCGGCCCGGGCGTCGATTCAAGGCCTGCAGGCGGATGGTGACACCTCGAAGTTCGCGCGGGCGCTGCTCGCCCGTGACCTTGAATTCCCGCGCGATCACGGCGCCCACGATGACTTTCAGACCGAGTGGTGGTATTACACGGGCAACGTGACGACAGCCAACGGCCGGCACTTTGGATATCAGTTCACGATCTTTCGGCGCGCCCTGGCGCCGGGGGCGCCCGCGTCAGGCGCCAGTCTTGCCACGCGTCAGCTTTACTTTGCCCACTTCGCGGTAACGGACACCAGCGCGAACACGCACCAGGAATTTCAGCGGTTCAGCCGCGGGGCGGGCGGTCTCGCGGGCGCGCGCGCGGATGCTTTCCGCGTCTTTATCGAGGATTGGTCAGCGGAAGCGGTTGCCTCGCCGAGGCGTCCGGGGCTGGATGCCGCAGCGGTCCGGATCGTCGCGAAATCCGAGGCCTATGCCATTGACCTGACCCTCGACAGCGCCAAGCCCATGGTCCGGCATGGCGACCGTGGACTGAGCCAGAAGAGTCCGGAGCCGGGAAATGCCTCGTACTATTACTCTTATACGCGCATGGATACCCGCGGCACTGTGACGACACCGGATGCTTCCTATGCCGTTGCCGGCCAGAGCTGGATGGACCACGAATGGAGCACCAGCGTGTTGGGCGCGGGCACGCGCGGCTGGGACTGGTTCTCGCTGCAATTGAGCGATGGCAGTGAGCTGATGTACTTCAGGTTGTGGCAAGCGGACGGCTCGGAGGGGGTGTCGAGCAGCGGCACCTGGGTCATGTCCAACGGTAGTTCCAAACCCTTGTCGCGGGCCGACGTGGCGATCACGCCCGTGGACACGTGGCGCAGCCCGACGAACGGGGCCACATACCCAAGCGGCTGGCGCATTCGGATCGCGGCGCTTGGGGTTGACGTCGTGGCCACGCCCCGCCTGCGCGACCAGGAAATGAATCTGTCTTCAACCTACTGGGAGGGGGCCGTATCCCTGTCTGGCATGGCCGGGGGGAGCGCTGTGACGGGCGCGGGGTTTGTTGAGCTCACTGGATACGCCGAGGCCATGAGCGAGAAACTGTAGGGAGCTTAAGTCACCTTAAAGCCAGCATTGACGTGTGTATAATCCCGCGCCGCGGCCATCAATGAAGAACGCAGCGCGCAAAATTCTCCTCATTCAGGGCGGACTGGGCGAGTCCGTTGGCCTTGCGCCAGAGCGCAGCGGCTATCCCGTCACCTGGGTGCGAACAGCCAAGAGCGCGCTGACCCATGTGGAGCGCGACAAGCCCGTCCTGGTAATAGTTGACCTGCCTTCTTTGCGGGTTGACGCGGCGAAACTGTGCCAGTCCATAAAGCGGATCACCGAAACGAATGTGCTCTTCCTTGGGGCTGAAGGGCAGGATGCGGCGGCGGCGGGTTGCGATGCCTGCGGCGACGGCTATATTGCCCGGCCGCTTCAGTTGCGCCGGGTCATGGCGAAGGTCGAGAAACTCATGCCGGCCGGGCACGCGGCCGAATTGCGCTGCGGCGAGCTCATCCTGCGGCCGGCCGACGGCATGTTGCGCAAACGCGGCGAGGAAATCCGGCTTAATCCAAAGCTATCCCGATTGCTTCAACTCTTCATGCAACACCAGGGCGAGATCATCACCCGCAAATTGCTCATGCAGCAGGTGTGGAGACGACCTACATGGGTGATACCCGGACCCTGGACGTGCATATGCGCTGGCTGCGCGAGCGCATCGAGGACGATCCGACTGAACCACGCTACCTCAAGACGATTCGGCGCCAGGGATATCGCTTCGAGAATCCCAAGGCGCGCAAACAATAACGTATGAACATTGTCATCACCGGGTCGATCGCCTACGACTACCTCATGACCTTTCCCGGTTCTTTTGCCGACCACATCCTGCCCGATCAACTCGAGCGCATCAGCTTGAGCTTTCTGGTGGACGGGATGGAACGCCGCCGAGGCGGATGCGCGCCAAACGTGGCTTATACACTCGCGCTTCTGGGCGAGCGGCCGACGATTATGGCGACTGCCGGGCAGGACTTTGGAGAATATCGGCACTGGCTGGAAGCGCAGGGTGTGGACACTTCGCTTATCCATGACGTGCCGGGAAAATTCACGGCTTCGTTCTTCTGCAACACCGACCAGAAAAACAACCAGATTGCGTCGTTCTATACCGGCGCCATGGCGGACGCGGGAATTCTGTCGTTTGTCAATATCCCCCGACCCGACCTGGTCATCATCTCGCCCAACGACCCGGCCGCGATGGTCGCATATGCCCGCGAATGCCGCGAGTTGGGGATTCCTTTCATCTACGATCCTGGCCAACAGTGCGCGCGCTCGTCGGCTGACGAGCTGCGAGCAGGACTTGCCGGCGCATTTGTCGTTATCGTCAATGACTACGAGCTCGAGCTCATCCGGCAGAAGACGGGCCTAAGCGAAGATGCCATCCTCTCGACTGCCACGGCTCTGATCGTGACCCGCGGCGAGAAGGGTTCGACGATCCTGCTCAAGGGTCAGCGGATCGAGATCCCGGTCGTTCCCGAGGAACGGGTGATTGACCCGACCGGCGTGGGTGATTCATATCGAAGCGGCTTGCTCAAGGGCCTCGCCGCCGGCGCCGATTGGGAGACCTGCGGGCGGCTGGGCAGCGTGGCTGCCACCTATGCCCTCGAGCACGTGGGCGGCCAGAGCCATGCCTTCACCTGGGCTGAGTTCAAAGCCCGCTATGAGGCCCATTTCGGACCGCTCAATATCGATTGAGCCCCGGTCTAGTCGCGTACACTACGTATATTAAGTTCACGATATCGCCTCCGGCGCCGATCGACTCTGACGGTGCTGATCATCCGAATCGGTATACCCCGGCGAAGCCGGGGTATACCGATTTCGGAAAATCTGACAAATCCACATTCAAGAAACGAGGAGCATACACATGGAATTTGATGTCAAGGATCCCAGCCTGGCCCAGGCCGGCCGCTACAAAATCGAATGGTCTGAAGCCGAGATGCCGGTGCTGAAGGCGATTCGCGAACGCTTCGCGAAGGAGCAGCCGCTCAAAGGGCTGAAGGTGTCGGCCTGTCTGCACGTGACCAGCGAGACAGCGGCGTTGATGCGCACGCTGCAAAGCGGTGGCGCCGATATCGTGCTGTGCGCGAGCAATCCGCTCAGCACCCAGGACGAAGTCGCGGCCTCACTCGTCGCCAACGACGAGATTCCGGTCTACGCCATCAAGGGCGAGGACAACGCCACGTATTATCGGCATTTGAACGCCGCGCTCGATCATCACCCGCAGATGACGATGGATGACGGTTGCGACCTGGTCAGCGTGCTCCACAAAGAGCGCAAGAGCCAGATCAAGGAAATCCAGTGCGGGACCGAGGAGACCACCACCGGTGTCATCCGTCTGCGCGCGATGGCCAAGGACAAGGCCCTCAAGTTCCCGGTGCTGGCGGTCAACGACAGCATGACCAAGCATTACTTTGACAACCGGTATGGCACCGGGCAAAGCACCATCGACGGCGTCATCCGCGCCTCGAATATTCTGCTGGCGGGCCGGGTTGTCGTTGTCGCTGGTTATGGCTGGTGCGGCCGCGGCGTGGCCTCGCGCGCGCGCGGCATGGGCGCCCACGTGATCGTTACCGAAGTCGATCCGATGAAGGCCCTCGAGGCCCTGATGGACGGCTATCAGGTCATGCCGCTGAAGGAAGCCTCACCCCGCGGCGATGTATTCATCACCCTGACCGGCGACAAGAACGTCA
>JADKDT010000022.1 GCA_016714465.1 Candidatus Brachythrix odensensis
GAACGGTATTGCACATTGTGCAGCGCGACCCGCAGGGGATCGGTCACCGCAAAACTGATCGGGAGCGCCCAGTTGTTGTCGGCATACGAGCTCTCCTCGGGGACGTGATACGGGTTGATCTCCGCCAATAGATTCACCGTGCCACTCAACCAGGCCCGCGGCAGCTCAAACAGAAAGCTATCGTTGATCTGGCCGCGATCCGGGGCCACGCCGACACTGATGACACCGCCGGGGTTGATCGGATAGAGCGCGCCAAGCCGGGTGCTGCCGCGGATGCCGCTCAGGCGCGCAGTGGCGCTCACCGAGCCGCTCGCGCTTCGGACGTGGAAGCGGACGAAGGTGCGCTTGCCATCGACCAACACGACGCTGTTGGTGGGGTCCTGGACGGCCTGGGTGACCTCGAGCCAGCTCGCGATCAGATTGGCCGAACCGGTGGCCGAACTATCAAAATCGCCGGTCTTCCAGCTCGACGGATTGGTCTTGCTGAACCCGGCAATCCCGCCCCCCTGCACGTCGCTGGACGAGCGCAGATTCTCGAGGGTGTGCCCGATCTTCCCGTCGACCGTCCACGACATGTTGTTGAACGCGGTACGCGCCATCCGGAGCTCGGCCGACCAATGGATCGGCACGCCATCCAGATCCTGGATAAAGCGCGCCGCGGTAAACGCGCCCAAGGGCTCGGTCCAGGCTCTCCATACGCCGCCGAAGCCGCCCCGCGTGACCGACAGAATGCCCGTCTGGCCGATGGAGAAGCGCTTCGATTCCGCGCCGGGTGTCGCCGGCGGGCTGGCATTGGGGTGCAGGTAGATGGCGACCTGATTCGTGGGCGAGAGCGCTCCCGACGCCAGCGGGAGGTTATTGAAGCAGGCCCAGACGATGGTGGCGGTGTGCTTCAGATAGAGCTGGGCGTTGACGACCGATCCGCCCGTCAAGGTGATCGGGAGGGTCAGTAAGGTGGCGTCGCCACCATACTCGCCGCTTCCACCCGTAAAACACGATCCGTCGACGACCGGGATGACGGTGCCGGTGGGCACAAGGACATCCGCCAGGGGGACCAGTGGGCCGAGCGCTGGGCCGGCGTCGGCCAGGCGGACGAGCGGCTCGGGGATCGTCAGCGCGGCTAGCGGCGCGACGTGGCTCATTGAGACGGCAAGGGCGAATGCGCCAACAGCGCGCAACACGGGCGGGAGGATGGTTTTCATGATCAAGCTCCTGATTCGAGTCGTCTTCGGCGCGAGGACCTGGGGCGGCAACTTCATGGGTGCAGTTTAGTGGGTCGGGCGTACCCAAACCGTACCGCGCGCCGCGCTCGCCGCGCATCTGCCTTCCGGGCTACGGCCCGGCACACCCCATGCCCTCTCCCGCTGGGAGAACGGCTAGCTCTTGCTTGCACTCCCTTGCCACCGACACAGGGGTATTGGTCTGCCATAATCGCCCGCATGGACAACCTGTATCGGCACATCCTCTTCTCCCGCGAGGGCAAGATCGGCTTCGTCACCATGAACCGCCCGGAGAAGCGCAACGCGCTGTCGGTCGAGCACATGGACGAGCTCATCGCCTGCTTCAAGGCCATCGGCGAGGACAAGACCCTCTCGGTCGTCATCCTGCGCGGGAATGGGCCCGTGTTCTCGGCCGGCCACGACCTGGGCGAGATGCTCGGCCGGGACGCGGACTTTTACGCGCACGAGTTCGAAGTGTGCACGGTTCTAATGCAGACGATTCAGGGCATCCCGCAACCCGTCATCGCCCAGGTCCAGGGGATCGCGACCGCGGCCGGATGCCAGCTCGTCGCCACCTGCGATCTGGCCGTGGCGGCCGAGGGCGCCCGCTTCGCCACGCCCGGGGTGAAGATCGGCCTGTTCTGCACCACCCCGATGGTCGCCCTGACCCGGGCGGTCGGCCAGAAGAAGTCGATGGAGATGCTCCTCACCGGCGATTTTGTGCCGGCCGGCGAGGCGCTGGCGTATGGGTTGATCAACAAGGTTGTTCCCGCCGACGCGCTGGAGGCCGAGACCTTCGCCCTGGCCAACAAGATCGCCAGTGCCAGCAGCGCCGTGATCGAGATCGGCAAGCAGGCCTTCTATCGCCAGTACGGCCTGCCCCAGGCCCAGGCCTACGCCTATGCCAGCGGGGTGATGGCCGCCAACGCCACGCATGTCGACGCCCAGGAGGGCATGGGCGCGTTTGTCCAGAAGCGCCAGCCGCAGTGGCAGGGGCGGTGAATTCGAGGACGCGCAGTTGCGTTAGTGCAGCGCCATCCTCGCGAAGGCGCAATGTCATTCGGTTAAGGTGCGCATGGTCAAGACGCCGCATGGTCGATCCTCCATTCTTGTCATCCTGAGTTACGGACCGCTGTCGGGGAAAGGGCTGTCAGAAACGGCGGCGGCGCGACGTCGTGGCGCGAAGGGAAGTGCGCTCCGGGCGAACACCCTAAAGGTGGGCCCCTTCAAGCTTCTCCCTGCCGCGAGCGTATGTGGGCCCACCTTTAGGGTGTGCGCGATCGCGTCCAGCGGGCGATCCCGGTTTCTGTGCGCTCAGGATGACAAACGAGATGAGTGCGCACACGCGGGACGATGCGGGGCGCCGAGTCTTTGCCCGTCCGCGGCATGGGTCCCGCGCTTTCGCGCGGGATGACGGGCGTTGTGTTGACGCGCGGGATGACGCCGCCTTCGCGCGGGATGACAGCCGATGAATACCCGCCGCCGCATTCGGGCCCGTGGCGTTGTGCAGGGGGTGGGCTTCCGCCCCTTCGTGCATGGGCTGGCGGCCGAGCTCGGCCTGGCCGGCCACGTCGGCAATGACAGCGCCGGGGTCTTTGTCGAGATCGAGGGCCCGCCGGCCGCCCTGGACGCCTTTGTGGCCGCCCTGAGCGCCCGCCCGCCCCCGCTCGCCCGGATCGAGGCGATCGAGACCGAGGACATGCCCGCCTTGGGCGAGACGGGCTTCCGCATCCTCGAGAGCGTCGCCCTGCCCGGCGCGCGGACCCTGGTCTCCCCCGACATCGCCGTCTGCGACGACTGCCTGCGCGAGATGTCCGACCCAGCCGACCGGCGGCACCGCTACCCCTTCATCAACTGCACCCACTGCGGGCCGCGCTTCACCATCATCCGGGACGTGCCCTACGACCGGCCGGCCACCACGATGGCCGATTTTCCGTTGTGCGCCGACTGCGCCCGGGAATACGCCGATCCGGCCAATCGGCGTTATCACGCCCAGCCCATCGCCTGCCCGGTCTGCGGGCCGCAAGTCTGGCTGGCCGACCCGTCCGGCGCGCGGCTGGCCGACGGGGACGCCGTCCGCGCCGCCCAGGCCCTGCTGCGGGCCGGGCAGATCGTGGCCGTCAAGGGCATCGGCGGGTTTCACCTGGCCTGCGACGCGAGCAACCCGGTCGCGGTCCGCGCGCTGCGGGCGCGCAAGGGCCGGGCTGACAAGCCCTTCGCCGTCATGGCTGCCACCCTCGAGGCGGCCCGGGCCTTCGCCCAGATCGACGACGATGAAGCCCGCCTGATGACGGGTCCGGAGTGCCCCATCGTCGTGGTGGGCAGGTCCCGCGACGCCGGGCCATCCAGTCCGTGCGCCGAGGTGGCCCCGGGCAACACCACCCTGGGGGTGATGCTGCCCTACACCCCGCTGCACCACCTGCTGCTCGAGGGCCTCCCGCCCCTGGTGATGACCTCGGGCAATCGCAGCGACACGCCCATGGTGACCGGCAACGCTGAAGCGCTGCGCGAGATGGCCGGCATCGCCGACGCCTTTCTCTTCCACAACCGCGACATCCACATCTGGTGCGACGACTCGGTGACCCGCGTCTTCGAGGGCCGCGAGCTGCCCCTGCGCCGGGCCCGCGGCTACGCGCCATTTCCGGTCCGCCTGCCCCGCCCGGCCCCGCCGCTGCTGGCGGTCGGCGGTGAGCTCAAGGCCACGTTGTGCGTGGCCGAGGGCGGGCACGCCTTTATGAGCCAGCATATCGGCGACATGGAGCGCCTGGAGACCCTGGACGCCTTTGCCCGGGCGGCCGAGCACCTCACCCGCCTCTTCCGGATCACCCCCGAGACGCTGGTCTGCGACCGTCACCCAGGCTACCTGTCGGCCCGTTGGGCGCGCGAGCAAGCGGCCGCGCGCGGGTTGGGCCTGATCGACGTGCAGCATCATCACGCCCACATCGCCGCGGTGATGGCCGAGAACGGCGCACCGGCCGGCGAGCCAGAGTGATCGGGGTCGCCCTCGACGGCACGGGCTATGGCGACGACGACGCGATCTGGGGCGGCGAGTTTCTGGTCGCCGATTACGCCGGTTACCGGCGGGCGGCGCATCTGGCCTATGCGCCCCTACCGGGCGGCGACGCGGCCGTGCGCCGGCCATATCGGATGGCCCTGGCGCACCTGCACGCGGCCGGGCTGGCCTGGGATGAGGCCTATCCGTGCGTGGCCGCCGGCCCCCCGACCGAACAAAGGGTGCTGGCCCGCCAGCTCGCGGGCAACCTGAATTGCGTGCCGACCAGCAGCATGGGCCGGCTCTTCGACGCCGTGGCCAGCATGATCGGAGTGCGGCACGTCGCAACCTACGAAGCCCAGGCCGCGATCGAGATGGAGGCCATCGCCGAGACCTCCCATGCGGACGCGTATCCCTTCGACCTGACAGGGGACGAGCCGATCCGGATTGATCCGGCCCCGATGTGGCGAGCGCTTGGCGCCGACCTGCTCGGGGGGATGCCGGCCGCGCGGATGGCGGGGAGGTTCCACCGCGGGGTGGCTGCGGCCGTGGTCGAGGTCTGCCGGCGGATTGGCAGGCAGGAAGGGCTAAAGACCGTTGGGCTGAGCGGAGGCGTGTTTCAAAACATCACCCTGCTGGGCCTGTGCGTCCAAGGACTTCAAAGCCTCAGCTTTGAAGTCCTCACCCACCGCCAGGTCCCGCCCAACGACGGCGGGATCGCGTTGGGGCAGGTCGCCATCGCGGCGGCGCTGGCCTGATGGATGATTGAAAGCGATGCCCCCGCCCCGGCGTACGCCGGGGCGAGGCTGGGGCATCGCCAAAAAAATCACACCCCGTACACCTTCGGGATAAACGTCTGGTAGTCGACCGGCGGGCGCAGGTAGCCCGTCTCCTGGATCGTCGGGAGCTCGATCTTGGGCGGGACGATCTCCTCGTACGGGATCAGGGTCAGCAGGTGGTGGATCATGTTTAGATACGCGATGTTCTTGTTATCCGAATCGATCACGTACCACGGCGACTGTTTGGTGTCGGTGAACGAGAACATCTCGTCCTTGGCCCGCGAGTACTCGTGCCACATGGCCCGCGACTTGAGGTCGATGGGGCTGAACTTCCAGCGTTTTGTGACGTCATTCAGGCGGGCCTGGAAGCGCCGTTCCTGCTCCTCGGGGCTGACTGAGAACCAGTACTTGATCAGGATGATCCCGGAGCGGATCAGCATCCGCTCGAACTCGGGGCACGAGCGCAGGAACTCGCGGTACTCGTCTTCGGTGCAGAAGCCCATCACCCGCTCGACGCCCGAGCGGTTGTACCAACTCCGGTCAAAGAGGACGATCTCTCCCGCGGCCGGCAAATACTGGGCATAGCGCTGGAAATACCACTGGCTCTTCTCGCGCTCGGTCGGCGTGCCCAGCGCGACTACCTTGCACACCCGAGGGTTGAGCTCTTCCGTGATTCGCTTGATGGCCCCGCCTTTGCCCGCGGCGTCCCGACCCTCGAAGATGATGACGACCTTGAGGCCCTTGGCCTTGACCCACTCCTGGAGTTTGACCAGCTCGATCTGAAGGCGGTCAAGCTGTTTGGCCGCTTCCTTTTTGCCGAGCCCGCCCTTGCCCAGGCTTTCGAGATCGCGCTCGATCTTTTCGCGATTCTTGTCGCGCTTGATCTTGAGCTCGCCTCCGCCTGCCGCCGCTTCCGCGGCGCTGTCCTTGTTCTTCTTCCTTTTCTTGTCCTTTTTGTCTTTCTTGGCCTTCTTCTCTGCGTCGGGCGGCGCGTCGGTCAGCGCTGCAACGGCCATTTCGGGCGGTTCGTCCGACAGCTTCTCGCGCACCGGGGCGACCGCGACGACTGCGGCGGCCTCCTTCTTCTTCTTGTCGGGCTTGGCGGCGGCCACCGGGGTAGTCCCGTTTGGCGCGCGCTTCTTGGGGGCGGGCGTAGCTTTGGCGGTCTTGGCCATGGATATACCTCCGTGTCAACCTCAGACTGTCTTGATCATTATGGGCCCGTGGGCCGAGTTTGTCACGCGGGGGGCGCCTCGAAAAAACCTCGCAGGTAGGCGCCCGCGGTTTCCGGCCGCATCGACTCTATGGCGCCTACCTGCGAGGTTTCCCGAACGTAGGCATCAGCTATCATCCCAACCGCATGTCCACCACCCAAACTGACGCCCGGCGATTCGGCCTCGCCGCGGCCCTGTCCGGCGCGATCGCCGTCGCGGCGGGCGCCTTCGCCACCCACGCCCTGCGCGGGACGCTCAGCGCGGACGCGCTGGCCAACTGGGAGACCGCCGCCCGCTATCAGATGTATCACGCCCTGGCCCTGATGCTGGTCGCCTGGCTGTCCGGCCAGCGCCCCGGCCGGCCGACCCGCATCGCCGGCTGGGCCTTCATCGCCGGGACGATCCTGTTCAGCGGCAGCCTGTATCTGCTCAGCCTGAGCGGGCTGCGCTGGCTCGGCGCGCTGGCGCCGTTTGGCGGGGCCGCCCTGATCGGCGGATGGCTCGCCCTGGCCTGGAGCTGGTTGCGAGGGTGAACGCCGATCTGCGCGAGCGTCTGCGCCGGCTGGGGGTGGCCCGCGGGGTCACCCACCTCAAGCCCGCCCCCGCCTGCCCGAGGAGGCGTATCCGCGGGCCAGCCATGCGCCCGGCCCGATCACGCCGGTGACGCTCGAGCCGATGGCGACGGCCTTTGGCCCGGCCTGGTTCCATCGCACGGTCTACCCGATCGGGCACACCCACGGCGATCGGCCGCTCTCGTCCGCCCTCGATCTCGCCCCCGAGGCCCTGGCCCGGGTCGCCGGCGGCCCCGGCGCGCCGCTGCGCGAGGCCCTCTTCCTCGACACCGAGACGACCGGGCTGGCGGGTGGCAGCGGGACGTTGGCCTTTCTGGTGGGGGTGGGGTATTTCGAGGGCGAGGCGCCCGACACCCACTTCATCATCGACCAGTTCTTCCTGCGCGACCCGGGCCAGGAAGCCGGGATGATGACGGCGATCGATGGCCGCCTGGGCGGCCATCGATCGCTGGTGACGTTTAACGGCAAGGCCTTTGACATCCCCCTGCTCGAGACCCGCTTTGTCATGTCGCGCCTGGCCCCGCCCTTCTCCGAGCTGGGCCATCTCGACCTGCTCATGCCCGCCCGCCGGATGTGGCGCGGGTCGCTGGCCTCGTGCAGCCTGGGCTCGCTCGAGTTTCATCTGCTCGGGGTGCGGCGCGACCAGCAGGACATCGCCGGCTTCCTCATCCCCCAGTTGTATCGGGAGTATCTGCAGACCGGCGACATGAGCGACATGTCGCGGGTGATGTATCACAACCTGCTCGACATCCTGTCGATGGTGACCCTGGCCGCCCGGCTGAGCGACGCCTTCGAGTCCCCGCGCAACGCGCACGAGCACTTGGCCGTTGGGCGCCAGCACGCCCGGGCCGGGGCCTGGGAGCAGGCCGAGCAGGTCTATCGCGCCGCGGTGACGCGGATGGCCGATGAGGCCGCCGGCGATGGGCGGGCCGAGATCCAGCGCCAGCTCGCCCTGGCCCTCAAGCGCCAGGCCCGCCACGCCGACGCGGCCGAGGTGTGGGAGCAACTGGCCGACGGAGAGGGGGAGATCGCGGTCGAGGCCCTGACCGAGCTGGCCAAGCACTACGAATGGCGGGCGATCGATCTCGCCCGCGCCCTGCTATGCGCCCGGCGCGCCCTGCGCCTGGCCGGCGACGCCACGGCCCGCGAGGGGCTGAGGCATCGGATTGAGCGGCTTGAGCGGAAGCTGCAGGTGGGCCCCACCTGATGGAAATCCGATAGGTGGGCCCCACCTTCAAGGTGGGGTCCACCTGATCTCAAGATCAAGAACGGCATGAGTACGAAATAGCCAAATCAACTTAACAGAAGAAGGAAGAAGGGAAGACCTTCAACTAGGTGGACCCCACCTTGAAGGTGGGGCCCACCTGATCGCACCTTACCCACCTGACCAAACCTGACATGACCTACGACGACATCTTCTTCGACTGCGACAGCACCTTGAGCGCCATCGAGGGCATCGACGAGCTGGCCCGGCTGAAGGGCGCGGGCGAGCGCATCGCGGCGCTGACGAACGCGGCAATGAACGGCGGGCGGCGCCTGGAGCAGGTCTATGGCGAGCGCCTGCGCCTCATCCAGCCGAATCCGGGCCGACCTCGCCGCGGTCGCCGAGCAGTACCAGCAAGCGGTCGTGCCGGGCGCGCGCGAGGTCATCGCCGCGCTGCACACTGCCGGCAAGCGGGTTTTCATCATCAGCGGCGGGCTGAGCGACGCGGTCGTGCCGTTCGGGGTCTGGCTGGGCGTGCCGGCCGAGCGCATCCTGGCGGTCAAGTTGCGCTACGACGCGGAAGGCCGGTATGCCGGCTACGACGAGGCCAGCCCGCTGACCACCCAGACCGGCAAGACCGCCGTCATCACCGCCCTGCGCGCGCCCGGGCGGCGGGCGCTGCTGGTCGGCGACGGCTCGAGCGACGCGGCCGCGGCCGGGGCGGTCGATCTCTTCGTCGGCTATGGCGGGGTTGTCTTCCGCCCGAATGTGGAGGAAAATGCGCCTGTCTATCTGTACGCCAACGACCTGTGGCCCGTCGTGCAACTCGCCACCGGAGATCTTCTGGCGGACCAGCTACCCAACACGCTCGCCTGATTCGCTCAGGTTTTCACCACAAAGGCACAAAGACACCAAGATTCGGATGGATACCTTTTCTACCTTTGTGCCTTTGTGCCTTTGTGGTGAAAACCTCATAAGGACACTGAATTCATGAACGTCGGCATTATCGGCTGCGGCAACATCAGCCAGATCTACCTCACCGCCCCCAAGCGCAACCCCGCCCTCGAGATCGTCGCCTGCGCGGACGTCTTCCTCGAGCGAGCCGAAGCCAAGGCCCGCGAGCACGGCATCCGGGCCCTCACGGTCGAAGGCCTGCTGGCCGATCCCGAGATCGGGCTGGTCATCAACCTGACCATCCCGGCCGCCCACGCGACGGTGGCGCTGCAGGCGCTCGAGGCCGGCAAGCACGTCTATACCGAGAAGCCCCTGGCGACCACCCGCGAGGATGCCCACAAGATCCTCGACCTGGCGGCGCGGAAGGGCCTGCGGGTGGGCTGCGCGCCCGACACCTTTCTGGGGGCGGGCCTGCAGACCTGCCGCAAGTTGATCGACGAGGGCGTGATCGGCCACCCGGTGGCGGCGACGGCCTTCATGCTCGGGCACGGGCCGGAGGGCTGGCACCCCGACCCCGAGTTCTTCTATCAGCCCGGGGCCGGCCCGATGTTCGACATGGGGCCGTATTACCTGACGGCCCTGATTCACCTGCTCGGCCCGGTCGACCGGGTGACGGGCTCGGCCCGGATCAGCTTCGCCGAGCGGGTGATCGGCAGCGCGCCCAAGAAGGGTCAAACGATCAAGGTCAATACCCCGACCCACATCGCCGGGGTGCTGGATTTCGCGGCAGGGCCGGTGGCGACCCTGGTGACGTCGTTTGACGTGTGGGCGGCCCAGGTCCCGCGGATCGAGATCTACGGCAGCCTGGGGACCTTGAGCGTGCCGGATCCGAACACGTTTGGCGGCCCGGTCAAGCTGCGCCTGGCCGGCGAGGAGGCCTGGCGCGAGGTGCCGCTGAGTTTCCCGAACCACGAGAACAGCCGCGGGCTGGGGCCGGCCGACATGGTGACGGCGATCGGCTCGGGCCGGCCGCATCGGGCCAGCGGGGCGCTGGCCTGGCACGTGCTGGATCTGATGCACGCCTTTCACGACGCCTCGCGCGAGGGCCGGCATGTGCTGTTGAGCAGTCAGTGCGCTCAGCCGGCGGCCCTGCCGCTGGGGCTGGCCGCGGGGGTGCTGGACGACTGAATGCAGAATTCAGAAGTCAGAATGCAGAAAACGGGGGCGAGCAGGCGATCGGTGCGGGGCGGCGATTAGCGCTGCAGCGACGCAGAAAAGGGGTTGATCGCGCCTGCGTGGCGTGGTAAAATCACTGCCGGTTCGTTGGAGGCGTGGTGTAGTGGTCTAACATGCTGCCCTGTCAAGGCAGAGATCGCGGGTTCAAATCCCGTCGCTTCCGTTTTAGAAAACGCTCCTGAGAAGGGCGGCGTGCTCTTTTCGGTTTGAAGGCCACGATGCGGCGGGTATCGGTATCGATCCGGAACGCATCAAACAGCTCGCGCAAGATCTCCTGGCGTTCGTCGGCTGTGGCCTTTGTCCCACACCGACGCCATGCTGCTCAGGCCTGGATCGCAGCGCCAACATCGACCTGTTTTGACGGCTTTTTGATCGCCGCGAGCTCCGGCCTTGATCAGGGCCGTTTCGCGGTCATATTCGGCGTCGCTGACATTGCCCGCCTTGTAGATGTGGTTCCATCGGTGCAGTTCGTTCGTGAGCCGCGCGATGACGATCAGTGTCTGAAGTCTCAATACCGGACCCCAGAACTGCCACGACCTGCGCGCGAAGCGACTCGGGAATGCTCACCTGGGCGACGATCTGGTCGAGATCGGCCAGCAGCGCCGTCTCGGGCAATGTGGGATGCGCGGCACCGCATTCCAAGCCGGTTTCCCGCGCCGTGCAGCGATAGCCGGACGAGGTATCCGATGCGCCAAAGCGCATGGCCCGCAGTGGGCGGCCACAGCCGGCGCAGCCGGGCCAGGCGCGAGAACAGATACACCCGCGCGGAGGATGCCCGTCGGCCAGAGAACCGCTTGCCCCGCTCCGTTCGGGCATGCTCACATCGTTCGAACAAGTCCTTTCGACGATTCCGACGTGAACA
>JADKDT010000023.1 GCA_016714465.1 Candidatus Brachythrix odensensis
GAGCCGATGCAGCCGATCCTGACGGCGCGTGAGCTTGCGCCGTTGGATGGCCGTGAATGGCGTGCGTACGTGATGGGGCTTCCCTTCATGTATGCCGACTACGCGCCAATCAAATTCGTCGCCTACAAGATTAAGGCCCAGAACCTGGAACGGGCGGCCGATCTCCCCCCGGCGAATGACGGCCGAAAAACCATCGTCGTGGCGTTGCCCAACAACTTCCCCGAGGATGACAAGGTCAAGACCCGCTACCGGGTGGCGAGGAGCGCGAAACCTACGACCAACGCGGGCGGCTTGTGTTCCAGGTATATCGCTGCCAATGACGATTGAATTCGCCACCGCGCGCCGGACCGTGAACGTGTGGCTGGCAGTGACCGGCCCCGCTTGCGGGCGGCATTGCGGCCATCGCTCTGGCGGCCATCGCCGAGGCGCAAATTCGGGCAACAGGGTCCACCCTGGTGTCGGCTCTGCTCTATATCGCCGCGGGAATCCTGTTCGCTGTGAGCGGCGCGCCGCAGCCTCCAGCCGAGGCGGATCTGGGTGACTCTTCTTCCATCGTTGTGCTGCCCGCCCGGCGCGCCAGGATCATCGCCTGGACGATCGGGCTTGCCGGCATAGCCATTGCCGTCGGCCTTGGTTTTGCTTCCTTTCAGGCGCTGCGCCAGAACATCAAGTCGGCCAGTGGCTTCTGGTTGTGGATCGCGGCCATGGCAGTGTTGACCCTGACAGCGGCGTTGGCGACGCGCCCGAATCTGTGGCCGGCCCGCTGGGGGTCTGTGATCTTGCCGCGATCTTTCGGAAGCAGGGCAATCCTTCGTTATGCGCTGGTGGCCCTCTTCGTCCTCTCAGCGCTGGCGCGGTTGTTGTGGCTCGACCGCTTGCCGATCAGCATCAATCGCGACGAGGGAGACAGGGCCGGCCGGATGGCCGTCGCCATCGCCCGAGGTTTCAATACGATCGGATTCTCTTCGAGAGCGGTTGGTACTTACATAAGCAACGCTATTTCACCTTGCTGGCGGGCTTCATGAAGATCGTGGGTCTGGGATTTGCCCAGGCCAGGCTATTCCATGCCTTGGTCAGTCTGGCAACCGTGGGTGTCGTGACCGTGACCGGCATCCGCCATTTTGGCTGGCGGGTGGGCGTGCTGGCAGGCGGTGTGCTTTCGCTCTTGGCCATCGGTCTGCAATTTGCGCGTGTGACCACTGAATCGACCCCGACCGCGCTGTGTTGGGCGATCAGCATGTTGTCGCTTCTACGAAGCTCATCGGCGGGAAAGCTGTAGGCATGGGCGCTGGCGGGCATTTTGGGTGGCCTGTCGATCTATTTCTACCCGATGGGCCGGATGGGCGGTCCTGGCCGCCTCTGCGCATCTACGTTTTCATCCGCGGTCCTCATCGCGCGCGCGCATAGCGCTTGGCGCGGCGATTGCCGCCGCAGGCGCCTCATCGTCGTGGCCCGTATTTCGCCAACATCTGGAACAAGTTTCACGAGCTCACGCTGCGCTTTTGACCAGACCACGGCCCTGAACGTCGAGAACGCCGCCCGCCTGGTCTACTACAACCCGAAGTGGACGACGATCGAACTCCTCCTCGCCCAGCTCCAGCACAACCTTTTCTCCTTCAATCAGTTCGGTGACGGGGGCGGCTTCTATCCCACCCGCGAAGGCGTCGCCCAGCCCCTGACAGCGATGCTCATTTTGATCGGCATCGGATCTTGCCTGGTGCGTTGGCGCGATCCGCGCATCGTAGCGCTCAGTCTGTGGTTCTGGACCGGTATTGTGGGCATGATCGTCACCGTGGAGACCCCCAGTGTGCAGCGGATGGGCACGGCCATCCCTGCGCTCGGCCTGATCATTGCCGTTGTCCTTGACAGCATCGCCCGGCGGATTGAACTGGCGGGCGCCTCCATCACGGTCAGCCGGCCGGACGGGGACGGCAGGCCAGACGTGGCACCAACACCCGAACCAGGCGCTGCGCGGGGTGTGGCGGGCCGGATTGGGCCCGCAGTGGCCCTGCTCGCCGCGGGGGCCATCATGGTTTCCGAGGGTGGCTATTACTTCGGGGTCTACGCTAAGAACGACTACTTCCTGCCCTGGAACGCTGAGGGCCACTTTGCGGCGGCTGAAGGCCCGAACACCATCGTGATGGCGCTCGGACGCGCTTATCACCTCATCACGGCCGGCTGGGTCGACTTGGTCGCCGTCGACACCCCCCACGCTGGCGTGAGGGCCCCGGGCAGTGTGTTGCCGTTGGCCCTGCCCCCCGACAAAAGCCAGACCTTCTACGTCTATCCCGAACAGGGCTATGTGCTGCCGTATCTGCGGCAGCTTTACCCCGCCGCTTCGACAGTGATCGTCACTGATATGTCAAAGCTCGGCAATCCCGGCCGGGTGCTCTTCACAGCTGTCCGCGTGCCGCGCGAGGTGCTGGCGGCAACGCGAGGCGCGCGGGCAACCCTGCCGAGCGGCGCAAGCCAAACCGTTCTGACTCTGGGTGCCGTGCCGCGCGGTTTGACGAGCTTTCCTGCTGACCTGTCTTGGTCGGCGGGATTGCGCGTTGAGCAGTACGCCAACTACGCGTTTCGGGTCGGCCCAGGGCCGGCCCGGCTCACGATCGGCGGCAGGGAGATCCTGTCGGTGCCGGATGGACAGCCTGCCCGCCAGGTGGTGGTGTCGCTCGCGCGTGGCGACCATGCCGTGCGCCTGGATGCGACCCTGGCTTTGGCGCAAGCGCCCCAACCTCCGATTGAGTGGGCGCGGGTCAGCGACACGGCAGGTTCTGGCGCGCAATTCGGGCCGGTCGCCCGGTCGCTTCTGGATCCCGAGATGTCCGCCCCACGTGGCCTGGCCGGGACAGTACGCTACAACAATGCGCTGCAAGGGCAGCAGCTGCGCCTCGACAACGCGCTCTTCACCTGCTGCCTTTTCGACGAGACCCGGGCCGAGGGTCGGATGATTTCGGGGTTGTGGCTGGGATCCCTGCTATTGACAAAGGACGGCGAATACGAGTTCTCCCTCACCGTGGAGGGCGAGGCGACACTAAAGATCGACGGCGCCACGGTCATCGAAGTAGACACTAATGGCGGGACCCGCGACCGAAAGATCACCCTCGCGGCCGGCCAGAAGCCGATTGAGGTCGTTGTGAAGTCTCTGCGAGGTACTGGCGGTCTTGAGTTGATTTGGAAACCGCCCGGCCAGCGAGCGCAGCGTCATACCGCCATCGGCCCTGACGCCGCCGCCCGGAGCCGGCATTAGCGATCCTGTCTCACCGGCCGAGCTTGGGCGCCAAGCCGAGGACGTAGCGCTCGATTGGGGCCAGGCGCGCTAGCATGCGATAGCGTAGCATCGGGCGAATGCACGAAAGCGAGTCTGCTGCCGGGCGCCAACCCATCTCAGATCTCCATGCCTTATTGCCAACTGGCAGCCAGCGGCAATTGGCTGCCCTGTCCCTCACCGTCATCGTCCCGGTCTACAACGAGCGGCACCTGGTCGCCACCAGCGTGGGACGGCTGCTTGGGCTGACGAGCGAACTCATCTCGCGCCTCGAAGTCATCATCGTCGACGATTGCAGCACCGACGGCAGCCGCGAGGTGCTGGAGCGCCTGGCCGCCCAGGACGCGCGCATCCGCCTCATCCGCCACGCGCGCAATCAAGGCAAGGGCGCGGCCATCCGGACCGCCCGCGATCACGCCACCGGCGATGTGTGCGTCATCCATGACGCGGACATGGAATACAACCCAGAGGACCTGGCCCGCCTGATGCTGCCCTTCATCCGCGAAGGCGCGGATGCCGTCTTTGGCTCGCGCTATATCTCGGCCGAATACCGCCGGGCCCTGATGTATCTCCACACTCAGATTAACAACATCCTGACCACGTTTTCGAACTGGTTGACCGACCTCGACCTGACGGATGTCGAGACCTGCTACAAGGCGGTCAAGACCTCGCTGTTCAAATCCATCCCCCTGCGCTCGAACGATTTCCGCTTCGAGGTGGAGCTGGCGATGAAGCTCGCCAAGCGCCGCGCCAGGATCTACGAAGTGCCCATCCGCTATTCCCCGCGCAGCTATGAAGAGGGCAAGAAGATTCGGGCCAGGGATGGTGTTCTCGCCGTTCTGGCCATGCTCAAGTATTCCATCGTCGACGATATCTATCGCGAGGATGAATACGGCTCGAACATCCTGAACGATCTGCAATCGGCCCGCCGCTTCAATCAGTGGATGGGCGACACGCTCCGGCCCTACCTCGGCGACCGCATCCTCGAGATCGGGGCCGGGATCGGGAATCTGACAAATCAGTTCATCCCGCGCGAGCTGTATGTGGCCAGCGACATCAATCCGCATTACCTGGAGTACATGCGCTCGTACGCCATCGGCAAGCCCTACCTGCGGGTGATGCGGGTCGATGCGGGCGCGGCGGACGATTTTGCCGATATTCAAGGCGCCTTCGACACCGCCATCATGATCAACGTGCTCGAGCACGTGCCCGATGAGCAGCTCTCCCTGCGGAATCTGCGCGCGGCGCTGGCGCCGGGCGGACGGGTCGTCATCCTGGTCCCGCAGCACCCCCGGCTGTTCGGCTCGCTCGACGAAGTGCTGGAGCACCGCGAGCGTTATACATCGGCCGGGTTGCGCCGCTCGCTCGAGACCGCCGGATTCGAGGTTGAGCGCGTCTTCGATTTCAATCGGATCTCCGTGCCGGCCTGGTTCTGGAATGCCCGGATTTTGCGCCGCCGCAACTTCGCCCGGCTGCAGCTCAAGATCCTCGAGGTGATCATGCCGCTGGTGCGCGGGCTGGACCGCGTCCTGCCCTGGCCCGGGATCAGCGCCATCGGTATTGCGCGCAAACGCTAGGCAAACGGTCTTCCTGAAGCGATATGCCCCGGCGGAGCCGGGGCATATCGCTTCAGGAAAACAACCGACGGCGGGACGCTAGAATTGGCGCACATGTCACCTGTCGCTGAAACGGCCGTCGCCGACCGCCCGCGCCCGTCCGAGTTGCTGGCCGCGCTGCCCACCTCCGAGGAGCGCCGCCCGCACGCCCTGGCTCTGAGCGTGTTGATCCCGGTCTACAACGAACGCCATCTGGTGACCGCCAGCGTCAATCGGGTCCTGGCCCTCAAGAGCGAGCGTATCTCGCGCCTTGAAGTGATCATCGTCGATGACCGCAGCAAGGACGGAAGCTGGGACGTGCTCCAGCGCCTGGCCGCGTCCGATGACCGGATCAAGCTCGTCCGCCATGAGAAAAACCAGGGCAAGGGCGCCGCGCTGCGGACCGCCCTCGAGCAGGCAACCGGCGACGTGTGCATCGTCCACGACGCCGACATGGAGTACAACCCGGCCGACATTCCAGCCATCCTGGTGCCCTTCATCGAGGAGGGCGCCGACGCGGTCTTTGGCTCGCGCTATATCTCGGCCCAGTACCGCCGCGCGCTGATGTTCCGCCACACCCTCATCAATCGGACCATCACCGGGCTGACCAACTGGCTGACGGATCTGGATCTGACCGATGTCGAGACCTGCTACAAGGCCATCAACACGCGTCTGCTCAAGTCCCTGCCTCTGCGCTCGAACGATTTTCGCTTCGAGATCGAGATCACAATGAAGCTGGCCAAGCGCCGGGCCCGCATCTTCGAGGTGCCGATCCGTTATCTGCCGCGCAGCTTCGAGGAAGGCAAAAAGATCCGCTCGAAGGACGGCATCCTCGCCCTGCGGGCGATGGTGACCTACTCGATCCTCGACGATCTGTATCGCGAGGATGAGGTCGGGGCGGGGATGGTCCGCAACCTGCAGAATGCCCGGCGCTTCAACCAGTGGCTGGGCAGCACGCTCCGCCCGCTCCTGGGCGATCGCGTGCTCGAGATCGGGGCCGGCGCTGGCAGCCTGACCAGCCAGTTCATTCCGCGCGATCTCTACGTCGCAACCGAAACCAATCCGACCCAACTCGACTACCTGGCCGGGTACTCGCTGGGCAAACCGTATTTGCGGGTGGTCAAGGTCGATCCGCTTGTCGGGTCGGATTTCGACGCGCTGGCCGGCCAATTCGATACGGTGGTGTTGGTGAGCGCGCTCGAGCGCTCGCCCGATCCGGTCGCGGTGCTGCGGAACGCCACCCAGGCGCTCATGCCCGGCGGCAAGATCGTCATCCTCACCGTGCAGCAACCTGCCCTGCGCGGCACGATCGATGAGGCTCTCGGGTATTTGCGGCGCTACACCCGGGCCGAACTGCAGTCCACCCTCGAGGCGGCTGGTCTGCGCGCCGAGACGATGTTTGATTTCAACCGCGCCTCAGCGCCGGGCTGGTTGCTCAACAGCCGGGTGTTCAAGCAGCGGTCCTATACGCCCTCGCAACTCAAACTGCTCGAGACCATCATGCCCACCATCCGGCGCGTCGATCGCTTTCTGCCCTGGGCAGGTTTAAATCTGGGGGCGGTGGCCGTCGCGGCATAAAGGCGCCGTTTTGCCGGGAGAGCCAATCCCCGGCGAAGCCGGGGATTGGCTCTCCCATTATTGCGCGCCGGCCGGGGCGTTGACCTGGTAAATCAGCGTGCCCTGCTGGTTGTAGACCGGCGTCAGCGCACCCTGGGCGGCCAGGGCCGCGAACTTCGCCTCGCCGGCGGGGTAGTGGAACTTCTCGAGATTGCCGTAGTAGATGAAGTCGACGCTGTACTGCTGGAGCAGGCGCAGGGTGTCGGCCTCGCTGGCGGTAACGAAAATCTTCAACACATCTCCGGTGCGCTGTTCGATCAGGGGCGAGCCGTTCCGCTGCTGGCGCTGGTGGTTGTCCCAGCCGATGAGGGTCGGCAGGCCGGTGTAGATCGCCACCCGGTTGCCCCACGCATACAGGCGCGGATGCGGATCGGCGGCCGAGGTCGCCTCGAGCACGACCGGCGAGCCGACGATGTTGTCGCGCAGCCAGCGAATCGCGGCCAGATCGTCGGAGAGTCTGATCTCGCCCTGCACGCGCCGCCCGTCACGGACCGTTTCGACCGGCAGCCGGGCGGTCTCCATACTTCATGCCGTCCAGGGTCGGGGCGATCTTTGTGTCGAAACGATCGATCAGGCGCCCGGGCAGGGCGAAGAACGGATAGACCGCGGCCATGATGCCCAGCAGGACCAGCCCGGCCAGCCAGGCGATGCCGATCACCCCGGGCCGGTCGCGATTGGCGCGCTCCGCCGTTGTCTTCTCGGCCGCAGGCCGGCTCTGGGCCAGCGCGCCCTCGGCCACGATGCCCAGGATCGAAACGCGCAGTCGAATCCGGCCGAACAGGCCGGCCAGCAGGCTGGCCAGCCCGACGCCGGCCGCCAGCGAGAACAACGTCCACACGTTGAGGTAGTACTTGAAGACGGTGTTCATTCGGCCCACGTCGCCCTTGAGCACCCACACCTCGACGGCCGCGCACAGCACCAGGCCCAACCCCGCGCACAACAGGGTGAAGCCTTGCGCGCCCGGGCGGCGGGTCAACGCCATGGCGATCACAGGAATGGCGCACAACGTTGAAAATACGGCAACTTGCCCCCACCCGAGCGCGAGCAGCAGCAGCGCCAGCGCGCACATGAGCAGCCCGAGCGCCAGAATCCGGTTGAAGGGCAGGCCGGCTTCCGCCAGCGCGGCGCTCAAGGCCTCCGAAGCGGAGGTCTGCCGCCCGGCCGCGCCGTGGCGCATGCGGGCGGCGACATTTGCCCCGAACCAGCGCCGGATCTCGACCAGCAGCCAGCTCAGGATCGCGAACAGGAAAAAGCCCTGCACCAGCAGGAACAGGTTGAAGGGCGTGCGCTCGGGCTGCGGATCAAAGCCCAGATCCGAGCGCTGCAGCGCGTTGAAGAACGGCAGATACACGGCGTAGCTCAGGGCGATGATGGCCCCGCCCACGACGAGCGCCCGGCCGAGGCCCGGCAAGGTCGCGGACCCTCGTCCGGCCGCGCGCGCCTCGAGCGGCTTCTCAGCGTTCCACCAGCCATACAGGGCCGCGCCCAGGGTTGCCAGGACATAGGTCGGGTAGTCCCACGAGTTGGTCGGTCCGATCGCGCCGAGCACCAGCGCGGCCAGGAGCACCGTCGCCGCCGGGCGCAGCCACGGCCAGATCCGTCCGAGCCGCCTGCCCTGGTTCGCGTCGGTTGGTGTTGGCCGGCCCAGGGCCAGGGCCAGCCCAAAGCCCAGCGCCACAATCGCAATCGGCATCGCGATCATGTGGGCGTGCAGATCGGCGAACAGGAAGGTGAAGAACGGGAACTCCTGGATCGAAGCTGATGGCGGATACACCCGGGTCGGGGCCCAGAACCAGTCGGTTGGGAGCTGCATCACCTTCTGCCCGCCTTCAATACCCTTCAGCATGCCGGTGAACAGGCGCGGAATGTCATTCAGGCTGGTGAACAGCACGCCCTGCGGCGCGTCCTGGCCGCCGCCCAGCACGATCAAGCGGCGGAACAGGATCAGCCCGCCATCGAGATTGCCAAAGGCCGACATGAACAGCATCGACAGCGTCGCGCCAAAGGCCGGAGAGGGCAGGCGAGCGCTCTTGTCGCCGCCGCGGATCGCCGAGATGACGTTGTAAGCCAACCCCCACATCCCGGCCGCCGTCATCGCGAACAGCATCGGCACGACCAGGTTGTAGGCCATCTCGGGCAGGATCCCGCTCAGCTTGATCAGCACCGCCAGCATGAACTGGCCGTAGTAGTAGTAGTTGATATAGCCGCCGGCAAACCAGGGGTCATACGGGGGCAGGGTGCTGGTCTTGATCGCGGCGAGGAGATAGGCGAAGTCCATCGGCTTCTCGCCGCCGCGGGCTGGATGCCACAGATCAGGATTTGAGGCCCGCACAAACACAAACGCGGCGAAGATGGCCCAGAAGATGAGCTCCTCGGTCAGCAGCACCCGCCATTTCGCGCGGATGAAGGCCATCAGCTCGGCGGCTCGCCAGCGCCACACAAGCGCGCCCAGCGCAACGATGGCGATCAGCGCGCCAAAGGCGGCCAGGCGGGTGCTCTCGAACAGCTTCAGGCTGACTGGGAACCACACCACCCAGGACAGGAAGACCATCCCCAGGGCCCGGCTGAAGGCGTAGCCGCGATCGGCCAGGCGCCGGAAGACCAGGGCGGTGATTGGGAACATGGCCAGGCCGAGGGTCAGCATCAGCACGAACCAGACCAGCAACGGCGCCTGGTTGGGCAGCGCGTTCGGGTTGAACAGATCACTGAACGTGCCGCCAGACTCGTTGGCGACCTTCTGCGCGTCAGTCAGCAGCGACTGGGCCCGCCCGGCCTGGGCGGCCTGCGGCGACACGGCCAGCGGGCGCAGCGCGGCGGCGACCGCCTCGGCGGTGATGGGCCGGGTCTTCTTGAAGACCATCGTGAGCGGATGGTCATAGGCTGAGAAGCTCTCGTCGGCAAACCCCAGGTTGAGCGTCAGCGGGGCCGGGCGATAGTCGGCCAGCGCCCCGGGGCGGGGCAGCCCGGGCCGGCCGAAGGTGTCCTCGTACAGCGCGATTGGGCCGAGCTGGATCGGCGCGTCGGCGTAGTAGGCCAGCTCATACCCCAGTTCGCCGCTGAACAGCAGCCGGTAGTACTCGCGGCTGAGCGGGTAGCGTTGGGCAAGCCGGCCGACTGTGCCATACAGCCGGTTGGAGAAGAAGACGATGTAGTCGCTCTGGGCCAGGGCCCGCCCCAGCAGGTCGGCTTTTTGCGTATTGTCGGCCTCATACATGGGCAGATCGGGCACGGCCGGCGGCTGGCGATAGGTCTGGTTGAGTCCGGCGATGCCTTCTTCCCAGTGCTCGCGGGTGATCGCCGAGCCGGCCGGCACATTGGCGTTGATCCACTTTGAAGCCTGGTTGGCGGTGTGCGGCTCGGTGTAGATGTTGGCGAACGCCAGGGCGTACAAGGCGGTCATGCCGACGAGCAGGGCTGGAAAGCCGAACGTCAGCGCCGCGCTGACGGCGCCGCCGGATGGCAACGAGAGCCGCTTCGCGAGCGCGCCCAACCAGCCCCGGATGTGATCGGACAGGACCGCTGCTCCGATGGCCAGAAACGGCAGAAGCGGGAGCATGTAGCGCAGGAATTTGGCCTGCGAGCGGCCGGTGATGGCGAAATAGGGGATGAGCCAGGCCAGCAGCAGGATCGCGCCGACCGAGCGCTTGCGCAAAGCCAGGTAGATCAGGAACGCCCAGCCGGCCAGCGCGACAACGCCATACGGCACACCCAGCCCCCACACCACAAGCTGCTGCAGGAAATAGACATACGGCGCGGTGCCCTGGTACTGCCGGGTGTAGGGCAGGTCCGCCTCGCCAGTGACGATGATGTTGTTCTGCTCTTCGATGCTGCGGAAGAGCGAGGCCGCATCGAGGACGGCGTACGGCTGGCAGATAAATGTGAGGGCCAGAAAGGCGACAACGGCGGCGGCCCCGACCCCCAGGATGCGATCGCCCTCAACGCGCGGCGCCGCCGGGTCGTCCGCGCGCAGGCGCACCCCGCGCCAGCGCAGAAACAACGCGACCGGGATGAGCAGCAGCAGCGGGGCGGCCGAGATCTTGCAGGCGACGGCAATCGCGGCGGCGGCGCCCGTGAGCGCGCCGCTCCGGATGTCGCCCCGCCGCACGATGTCGGTCGCCGCGTAAGCGGTCAGCAGGATGAAGAAGTTCAGCGTGATGTCGCTGGTGTAGAAGTGGGCATGCTCAATGCTCAGCACCGACAGGGCGTACAGAAACGCCGCGATCAACGCCGCCCGGCGATTGAACAACCGGCGGGCGAGCAGAAAGACAAACAGGATCGCCCCCGTGTCGAAGATCGCCGAGAGCGCCCGCCCGACCAGGGCGGTCCGGTCATAGTCCAGCCACTTCTTATCGAACGCGCTCATGACCTGCTGCACGGTCTTGGTCGCGTACAACGGGAACGAGCCGTATGCGAAGTTGCGCGGCTGCTTGCGGTCGTCGTTGTAGGGGTTGAAGTTGGACTGGCGCGGGTCGATAAACTGCTTGAGCGTATCGGGGAACTTCAGCGCGGTGGTGACCCCGACAATGAACCGCTCGTCCGGGTGGTAACCCTTGCCGTCATCCCAATTCAGGTCGGTCAGGCGCAGCGCGCCGCCGATGACGATGGCGAGGATCAGCAGCAGCGAGGCCAGGCGATCCTTGCTCAGCCACCCCGCAGGTGGATTGGCGCGCGTGCTGCCGAGCGCGTCCGCTTCCAGCGGGGTCTCTCTCGGGGTGGTCGGCCGGGCGCGCCAACTGATGCGCGGGCGGGAGCGCAGGGCGGGAAGCGGGGTGCCTTCGGCTTCTGGATCGTTGGCGCTGGACTCAAGAGGCGCCGCATCCGGCAGTTCAATGACCGGCGCGACGACCTCGAAGGCGGCCGCCTCAGGCTCCGGCGCGGCTGGTAGGTCAATCACAGGCGCGACGGCCGCGGGGGCGGGCGCTTCAGGCTCACGCGCAATCGGTAGTTCGATCACGGATGCGACGGCCCCGGGGGCCGGCGCCACAAACTCAGGCGCAGCCGCCTGATCGATCTCGGACTCGACGACCGCGAGCGCCTCTGACTCTGGCGCAGCGACCACGGCAATGGGCGGTTCGGGTTCCCGGATCGGATCCGAAACGGGCGGGAGCGACGTTTCCGGGGCTTGCCGGACGGTCTTCTCGGGCGGGAGATCGGCCCACAATTCGGGGGGTTCCGTGCGCGGCGCATCCGGCATCTGGCTGGGAACGTTAAGCCCAGGCTCCGGGGCCTCCTGGGGCGGCGTCGCGCGCTTCACGCGAATCGAAATGCCAAACAGCGAGCGCCTGGGCGCCGGGTCCGGCGGGGTGTTCTTCTCATCCATAAAGTTGCGCGAAAAGACCTAAAAAGACTGAATCGCGATGTTATCACGCGATGTAATGTGGCAGGTTTTCGGGAACGATATCCCCGCCCCGACGTACGTCGGGGCGGGGATATCGTTCCCGTGTACGATGGGGAAAAGGCAAAACATGAGGGCAAGCACAGTCTCTTCCAAGTTCCAGGTCGTCATCCCGCGCGAGATTCGCGAGCGATTCAAACTGAAGGCGGGACAGAAGATCATGTTCATTCCATATCACCTCACCTTGCGGGTCGTTATCGTGCCGCCCATCGAGAAGGCGCGGGGCCTTCTCAAAGGACTGGACACCGAAGTTGGGCGCGAAGAGGCAGACGAGGTGAGATGAACATGTTTCTTCGGAATTGATACGCCGGCTTCGCCGGCGTATCAATTCCGAAAACCCTTGGTGATGAAATGAGCCCCCTTCAGTTTCGCCCCTTATCGTCGTCGCGACATTGGCCGTATTGGCCCTGGCCGGCTGCGCCGCTCCGGGCGCGCCAGCGCTCGAGGGCAGCCAATGGCGGCTGAGCGAGTGGACGCTGAGTTCGCTGTCCGCCAGCGAGTTCAACATCACCGCGGCCTTTGCCAACGGCCAGATCTCGGGCCGAAGCGGGGTGAACAGCTACAGCGGGCCGGTGACCCTCGGCGCGGATGGGTCGTTTGCCATTGGCCGCTTGCGCTCAACCCTGATGGCTGGGGCCGAGCCGGCGATGCGGGCCGAGTCGGCTTACCTCGCGCTGCTTGGCCAGGCCGGGGCCTGGAAGATCGCTAACGGCAAACTGACGCTATACGACGCCGGGGGGAACGAATCGTTGATTTTCACGCGCGTTGGGCCGTAAGGCATCCGAGCGGGCGTTCCTCCACTAGAATTCCTACTTCTGCTCGCAAAGAGGTAACGGATCCCGGAAGCGATGGTCCACGGCGTAGCCGTGGACCATCGCTTCCGGACAACCATTTGAGGAGCGCGGGAGGGGATTCACATGCGCGCAATACTGAACGTTGGGCGGTTCATCGTTGTAGCCGTCTTGCTGATCGGGGCCGCCCCGGCAAGGACCGCGCGGGCAGGCTCGCCGCCGGAACCGCTCGAGCCACTTGCGCCCGTAGCGGCGGCAGTGGCGCGGACCTACCCCGGCGCGTCGCCCTGCAACACCACCCTGCAGGCCTGCGTCAGCGGGAGCATCCATGGCGATACCGTTAACCTGACCGCGGGCGCTTACACCACCAACACCCTGGTGATCACCCAGGCCATCACCCTGCAGGGCGCGGGCGCGGCCTCCACCAGACTGCAATCGACCAGCGGGCGGGTCATCAGCATTTCGACCAGCCTCACCCGGACCGTCGTCATCAGCGGGTTGCGGATCATGAATGGCTCGCTCACGAGCGGAACCTCGGGCGGGGCAGGGATCCTCTCAGGCCCAAATGCGCTGCACCTGGCCAACGCCGAGGTGCTGAGCAACACCAGCACGGTTGCCTTTCTCAATGGCGGCGGTCTGCGCTCCAACGGCGCCGCATTCATCACAGACACGCTTTTTGCCAACAACGTCGCGGCCGGCTTCGGCGGCGGGGCCTATCTCAACGTGACTGCGACCGTGAGCGGCGGGAGTTTTGTCGACAACACCGCCGATGATGGCGGGGGCACGGGCGACGGCGGCGGGGCACGATTTAACGGCCCGGCAGTCGTCTCGGGGAGCCTGTTCGCGCGCAATCGGTCGGCTTATGATGGCGGCGGCGCGATTTTTTACGGCTACCCGGTTGCCATCACCAGCACCCAGTTCCTCACCAATGCGTCCGGCAACGATGGTGGCGGGATGTACTCGCGCTACACAACGACGGTCTACGCGTCCTATTTCATCAGCAATACCGCGCTGGGCGAAAACTTTGGCTACGGCGGCGGCGCGTTCTTTGATGGCAGTTCACATGTTGAGCTCAGCCGCTTCGAGCGCAACTGGTCGTTCCGGGATGGCGGCGGCGCCTACTTCTATGGTGGCCCGCTGGAGTACACCCGGGTGCGCGACACCCAGTTCATCAGCAATGCCCAGAGCGGCGCGACCTTCAACTTCATGAGCGAGCTGGATGGCGTCGACTTCATCGGCAACACCGGCTACTGCTGCGGAGGCCTGTCGTCAGGCCCGATCGCGATCACCAATACCCGTTTTGTCGCGAATCGCGCGACAAACGGAGGTGGGGGTGGCGCCTCCTTCAGCGGCCCATCGACGCTCCAGGACGTGACCTTTGAGCGGAACATCGTGGAGGGTCCCTCTGGCAATGGCGGGGGGGCGAACTTCTTCACAACCACGGTCTTGAACAGGGTCCAGTTCACCCAGAACGTCATTCTCTCGGATGACGCTCAATATTTCGGATACGGCGCTGGCGCCGAATTCTTTCATCCCGCCATTGTGCGCGATAGCGGGTTCTTCAGCAACACCACGACCCACAAAGGCGGTGGCCTGCGTGCCCAGTTGGGCATCACCCTCACCCGATCCACCTTTGTTGGGAATGCGGCCCTGCAGGGCGGCGGCGCCGCGTTGCACCAGTTCAGCGCCGCCGACGTCTCATCACTTTTGTCCAACAACCTGTTTGTCGGGAACACTGCCACCTCGACGATCGGATCGCAGATTCTGTTCGACATGCCTTTGGCCCGGGCCCGGGTCCTGCACAACACCCTGATCGGGGCTGCCGCGAACCCGGGCATCGCGATCTCCATTCGACAATCAAATGTGAGCATCACCAATACCATCATCGTCAGCCACACGATCGGCATCAGCCGCACCGGCGCAACCGGCAGCGCGCGCGAGGCGTTCAACCTCTTTAGCGCGAATACGGCCAACCTCAACGGCAGCATCGTGAGCGGGGGCGGCAGTATCACCGCCACGCCCGGGTTTGTGAATGCATCCGCTCGAAACTATCGCATCGGCCCGGCCAGCCCGGCCCGCGACGCGGGAACGCTGACGACTGTCCTGTTCGACTTCGAGGGCGACCCGCGCGTCCAGCCCGATATTGGATATGACGAATACGTTGTCCCGCCGTATTCGATCTTTGTGCCGATGGCGCTGCGCTGACACTTCGGGTCGCCATGTTCCGGCACAGCCGGAACAATGGCGACCCCAAACACCCGTCTAGAATAGCCCGACATGAATGACGCGCCTGATCTCTCCGAAACCATTCAAACCGCCGCCGCATATGTGCGCACCCGCGATCCGCGCCCCTGGCGGGTGCTGCTGATCCTGGGCAGCGGGCTGGGCGGGCTGGCCGACAAGGTCCAGAACCCCACCCGCATCTCGTATGCCGATATCCCGGGCTTTGCCCGCTCGACGGTGGCCGGGCACAGCGGCCAGTTTGTCATCGGCGATCTGTTTGGCGTGCCGGTCGCGGTGATGCAGGGCCGGGTGCACTTCTACGAGGGGCATCCGCTGTGGCAGGTTGGTCTGCCCGTGCGAGTGGCCAAGGCAATGGGCGTTGAGACGATGATCGTGACCAATGCCGCCGGCGGCATCCATCGCGACTTTCAGGTAGCCGACCTCATGCTCATGACCGACCACATCAGCCTGGCCGGCCTGGCCGGCCATAACCCGTTGATGGGGCCGAACGATGAGCGGCTGGGGCTGCGCTTCCCCGCCGTCACTGGGGCTTATGACGCCCAGCTTCAGCGCTTCGCCGTCGACGCGGCCCGCGAGGCAAACGTCGATCTCAAGCAGGGCGTCTACGTATGCGTGTCGGGGCCGATGTTCGAGACCCCGGCCGAATTGCGCTTTCTGCGGATCATTGGCGCAGATGCGGTCGGCATGTCAACCGCCCATGAGGTCGTTGTTGCCCGCCACGCAGGCATTCGAGTGCTGGGGTTCAGTGGCATCACCAACGTGGCGCGCTTGAGCGCCGACGAGGGTGAACCGCCCTCGCACTCCGAGGTGATGGAAGCCGCGCCGCGCATCGCGCCCAAACTGCACGCCGTGATCGAAGGCACGCTGCGCCGCATGCACGGAGCGCGCTAGGCGGTCATCCGACCCCGCACTATGGACGCCATCCTGCGCCTGATCCGAGACTACAGCGTGCTGCTGTATCTCATCCTGGGCGGCGTCTTCCTGTTCTTTGTAGGCTCGACCCTGTTCGCGATGCGCGACATGGGCCGGGCGGTGTATCGGCTCGAGCGGGCCGAAGTGCAGGGGCGCATCAACGGCAACCTTTTTCGGGCGGTGCTCAGCGCCCTGGGCGGCGGGATGATCTTCATGCTCGCCTCGCTGGCGCCTCCCGGCGATGCGACCGTGCCCGGCACACCGTCCCTCAGCGCGACGTCGGCGGTTCCCACCTCGCCCGCCACAGCCGTCATCAGCCGAATTGGGACCTTCACCCCCACGATCATCTTTGTGGGCACCCAGATCTCGACCCAGGCCCAGGCGACCCTCGGCCCGGCGCTGACAGCCACGGCCCGCGCCCGGCCGACGGGCACGTCCACGCCCCGACCCGCGGCCACTGCGGTGGGCACGGCGCGGGCGACGGCGACCCTGCCGCCGGCGGCCACCCCGACCCGCACCGCGTTCTCGCCGGTGGTGACACCGGGCGGCGTGCCGGTGGCCACCGATTGCGCCAACGACAACGCCCGGATCACCGCCCCCGCCACCAACGAGCGGATCAAGGGCGTCTACGTCGTCAATGGCACGGCGATCGTGGAGGCGGGCGGCTATTACAAGCTGGAGCTGTTGCTGCCGGGCGCGGCCCAATGGTCACTCCTGCACGCCGCCGATCCAGGCGTCACCGTCCGGGCCGGGCCGCTGATGCCTGCCTATAATTTCAGCGCCGGCCAGATTCCACCCGGCACGCTTCCGCTGCGGCTGGTCGTCTTTCGCGCCGGGGGCGACGCGGCCGCGGTGTGTATCCTGCCCATCATCATCGCCCCATGATCCGTCCAGCCAACCTCTCCGACATCGAACTGGTCATTAATCTGGACCACAGCTATACAACCGATCACGTGTGGCAGATGGCTGCCCGCGAGGCCGCCCGGGAGGCAGTCCGAGGCGGCATGGGCGAGTACGAGAGCGTCTTCCGGCTGTCGGCGCTGCCCCGCCAGATGAAGGTGCCTCCCGTGTTCGAACCCCGCGCGCTGCGGCGGATTTTGAATCGCTGCGACTATGCCTGGGTGCGCCAGGGTGAGAACTCGGGCGATCTGTACGGCTACCTGGGAATGGCCGTTGTGCCGTGGCAGGGCACGGGCTGGATCCCGCTCATGTGCGTGCGCCCCGAGATGCGCCGCAAGGGGGTTGCCACCCAACTGGTCCGGGCCGCCATCGCTCAGGCCAAGGAACTCGGGTTGCGCACGGTCACCCTCGATCTGTCGACCCGTAACTACCCGGCCACGCGCCTGGCCCAGACCCGAGGTTTTCGCTTTGCGGGCTTTGCCGACAACTACGGCAACGGGCAGGACATCGCCATGTTCTACGCCCAGCGGGTGCGCTGAGGCAATGTCACCCTGAGCCAGGCCCAGGGCTTGGGCGGGGCGGGGCGGCGCGGTCTGCGGCGGTGCTGGACGTAGATGCTTCGCGGAGTGCGCGGCGCAGCTGCGTGGGGCGCTAGCGCGGGCGCCTGGGCGGCTCGCGCGGCGGCGAAGGGTCTCTGGCCGGGCGGTCTGCGGGCAACGGCGTAGCCCGTCCGGAGGTGCTCGGCGCGCGGCGGGCTGCGCTGCGTGGGCGCGCTCGCTGAGGCGCGGCGGCGGCCTGCCCGGCACGTGGTGCCGCGCCGTGCGCTGGCGTGCCCGGCTCCTGGGCGCCAGCATGCAAGGGCGCGGCGGTCAGGGCCTGCGTGGCCAACGTGAGGTGCTTCGCGCGCGGTGCGCGGGGCATGCGGCTGCGGGGCGCTCGCCGGGGTGGGGCGGGCTGGCGCGCGGGGCCCGGCGGGGTCTCCGCGGCGGTCGGGCCGGGGGGGCGCCCGCCGGGATGCTCGCGGCCGTGGGCGGGGCCCGGCCGCGCGGGTTCCCTCCTAGCGCGGGTGCTAGGCGTCCGCGCTTGGCGCGGTTGACACAAGGGGGATGAAGGGGTTCGCGCTCCGTATCGGCTCGTCTATTTGGCCTTGCATCTCGCCTCGTCCGCGAAAACAGTCAAGTTGGCTCCGGGGGGAGGTTGGCTCATCGAATCCGTGAACCCAACTTGGCGCGACCTGAGCGATGATCGGCTTGGGCCCGACCCAAACCCGTAACCGTCTCCGGAGGGGCCGTCCGCCGATGCGCGTCAATGCAGCGATCGCGTTCGGCGCGCCGCCGTATACTTTCCCGCATGAGCGACCTCGATGAATTCAGGCGGATGAAGGACGCGTTCTTCGCCGGCGATCCGGCCAGCCCGTTATTCGATGAGGAGCAGGCTGAGTTCCACGGCCTGAAGTACTTCCCGGAGAATCCCGCCCTGCGGCTGACCCTGGCCGTTACGCGCGACCCGCAGCGCGGGCAGGTTCGGATCGAGACGACCGACGGCGACACCCAGACCTACACGCGCTATGGGCGCTTCTCCTTCGAGATTGACGGGCAGCCGGTCGGCCTGACCCTGTATGAAGGCGCCCACGGTTTCTTCCTGCCTTTTGCCGACGCGCTGGCGGGCAAAGAGACCTACCCGGCCGGGCGTTACCTCGAGCCCGAACCCGCCGGGCCGGATCGCTTTCACGTCGACTTCAACCTGGCCTACAACCCGTATTGCGCTTACAGCGATCGCTGGTCCTGCCCGATCACCCCCGCCGAAAACCGGCTCAAGGTGGCGATCCGGGCCGGCGAGAAGATCTATCACCCCGCATCATGAAAAAAATCACCCTGCCCGGTATGACCCTGCCCGTTTCGCGCATCATTTTCGGCTGCATGACCCTCGGTGATTCGTGGAATCGGAGCGAGCCGATTACGGATGTCGCGCGCAGCCGGGCGATGACCGCCGTGCGTTTGGCGATGGAGGAGGGCATCAACTTCTTCGACCATGCCGACATTTACTGCTCGGGCAAATCGGAAGAGGTGTTTTCCCAACTCCTGATCGAGTCGCCGCATCTGCGCGACCAGATCGCGATCCAGTCCAAGTGCGGTATTCGTTTCGGGGGCGACCCGACCCCCTACTCGCCCGGGCGCTACGACTTCCGGCGCGACTACATCGTCTCCTCGGTGGAGGGCAGCCTCAGCCGCCTGCAGACTGACTATCTGGACATCCTGCTCCTGCATCGGCCCGATCCGCTGGTCGAGCCGGACGAGGTGGCGGCGGCTTTTGACGCCTTGCACGCCGCCGGCAAGGTGCGCCACTTCGGGCTGAGCAATCACACGGCCGCGCAGATCTCCCTGCTCCGCAAGTCGGTGCGCCAGCCCATCATCGTCAACCAGGTCGAGGTCAGCCTGTTGCACACCTATTTGCTGGACGCTGGCATCGTCTTCAACCAGGACGACCCGGCCGGCCTGGTTCACAACGAAGGCACCCTGGAATACTGCCGCGAGCATGGCATCACGATCCAGGCCTGGTCGCCGCTGGCCAAGGGCGCGGTCATCAGCGGCGAATCACGCCTGCGGCCGGACGCTGCGCAAGCTGTTGCGGCCGAGGTGGCCGGACTGGCCGCCGACATGAAGGTGAGCGCCGAGGCCATCGCCCTTGCGTGGCTGATGCGCCACCCAGCCGGTATCCAGCCGGTGGTCGGCAGCCGTAACCCCGAGCGCATCCGGGCGGCATGCCAGGCCGATGGGGTCGAGCTCACCCGCGAGGATTGGTACCGCCTCTTTATCGCCGGGCGCGGGGCGAAGCTGCCGTAAATCCGCAAGCAACAGCCCCGGCGAAGCCTGGGCTGTTGCTTGCGGTCAGGCGTTTCCGTCCTCGGCCATGCGCTGGAGATAGCGCACTTCAATCGCGATCGTCTCGTCGATCACCCAGCGAAAGACGCGCTCGAACAGATCGGGGTTGAGGAAATGCCGCGCGGCCGCGTCCCGCGCGCGGGTGATGACCGCCTGCTCGCGCTCGTGGTTGGTCAGGCGCGCGCGCAGGATGTCCGGCTGGCTCACCAGGCCGATCAAGTCGGGCTCCATCTCGAGCTTGACCTGCGCGACAAAACGTCCCACGTTTACCCGCTGATACAGGTTGAGCAGGATCTCGGCGTCCATGTAAGCGGCTTCGCCAAAGGTCTGGCCGTCCTCGCCGGGCGGGCAGAGCTCCCCGATGAGATCCGAATAGAAACGCATCAGGTTCATCCGCACGGGCAGGTCGACGACGGGCAGCGACGGCAGCGTGCCCCGCCGCACGATCGGCGATTCGGGCAGCGACTGGCTGATCAACGGCTGCTGGTCGGGGAAGGAGAAGCGCCCGAGCGAGGCGTGATAGCGCTCGAGCCCCTCCAGGGCGAACTCGAGCAGCGAGGCGTCGGGCCGGCCCTCGATCGGGATCGCGCCGTGGCGATAGATCGTGGCGTTGACTGGAAAGCGCGCCCGGTCGCGCAGACGGTTGACGATCAGGTCATTCCACAGGTCGATCCGGCGGCGCAGGTCGGGGAGGTCCATGCCTGGAATTATCTGCTGTTCGGAAGCGATATTGCCCGCCCCGGCGTACGCCGGGGCGGGCAATATCGCTTCCGAACGATAGAACTTGCTGGAATATCGAGAGCCGCGCGGCGGCAGATCGCGCTATCATCCCGGTGATGTTGCGCGGGATTTGTCTGATCACTGCCCTGGCCCTGCTCTCTGCGGTCGGCGCGCCTGCGCCGGCCTGGGCCGCCGAGGCGCCGCCGGAACGGATGCCGCTGGGTGTGGTCGTCACGCCGCCCGAATGCGTGACCGAATCCCTCTTCGTCCCGCCCGCGCTGCCGACCTGGGCCTTTATCGTCAACTTTGAGGTCATCAGCGGGTCGGCGCCCCTGGGCTGTTTGGCTGTGTACAACGCCGCGCCCTGACGTCTTCTATCCCATCCCCTGCCACACGGTTGGGTCGGTCGCCTACTTCAACAGCTTTGGCCTGTTTCAGGGCGGCCGGGTGGAGTGCCCGATCAATCTGCAGACCTACGTGACCAGCCCGCCGATCTCCAACACCCTGGAAGTCATCATGATGCAGGGCGTCGGGCGGCTATCCCCGACCGAGGCCTCGACCAGTTCGTTCCGGAGCCCGATCGTCTACTACTCGCCGACTCTGGCGGCGACCGGCACCGGGCTGTTTCTGCGCGCTTCGGCGACCCGCTTTGAGATCTCAGGCCAATTTCGGACTCGGCTCAACAACACCAATTTTGAGCAAGCGTTGGGGGTTTCGGTCTTCACCACCACGGTTTCAAATGCGTTGGCCCAGACGTGGCAGTCAATCTACTGGCGCAGGCGCATGCTGCCGGATACGTTCACGACGGTCTGGCATACGGTCAATGGCGGTCCGCCGGATGACCTGCTTTCCGGTCCGCAGAATCCCGTCAGCTTCCGCTCCGACGGGGGCACCTTCATCGTCGGCGGCTCACCGTTGGGGCCGAATCTGCTGGGCACGCTCGAGGAGATCATCGTCGATCCGGCCGGCGGGAGCCAGCCGCCCAAGGTCGCCAGCGTGGTCCCGCTCAGCAAGTACGACATCTTCCTGCCGCTCGTCCAGCGATAGTTCGGTAGGTGGGGTCCACCTTCAAGGTGGACCCCACCTGGGCGACGCTTCAATGTATCTTGTCTCCCCCCGCGATACGCCTTTCTGACGCATAATCGGCCCAATCGGCATACGCCGATCCGTTTACTCGCAAAGGAGGACACAACGATGTCGAAGATCCAATCCTATGTGGCTGCCGCGATGGCGGCCAGCCTGCTTCTGAGCGCCTGTGGCGCCGCCCCCACCGCGGCCCCCCCTGCCGCCGCGACCGCCAAACCCGCCGAGGCCAGCGGTCCCAAGAAGGGCGGCAAGGTCACGATGGGGGTGTGGCAGTCGCCGGCCACCCTGAACGGCCTGCTCGGCACCCAGACCGTGATGAACGATGTGCTCGCCTTCGTGACCGAGGGCTTGACCAACGTGCAGGGTGACGGCAGCCGCATCCCGGTCCTGGCCAAGGAAGTGCCGACCGTGCAGAACGGCGGCGTCAGCGCGGATGGCAAGACGATCACCTACAAGCTGGTCGAAGGCGTCAAATTCCATGACGGCACAACCTTTGGCTGCGAAGATCTCCAGGCGAGCCTGAAGGCGATCATGACCCCCGGCGTGGGCATCGTCTCGACCACCGGCTACAGCGACATCGACACGATCGACTGCGCGACCCCGAACACGGCGATCGTCAAGTACAAGAACTTCTTCGCCCCGTATCTGACCCTGTTCGGCGGGCTCGAGCTCACCCCGAAGAGCGCCGGCGACCCGGCCAAGATGAAGGACTGGAGCTTTAACACCAAGCCGATCGGAACGGGCCCATTCAAGGTCGTCGAGTTCAAGGCTGACGAGTTCGTGCGCCTGGCCCGCAACACCGACTACCGGGTGAAGGATCAGCCGTATCTCGACGAGGTCATCATCCGGATCGTGCCGAGCAGCGAAGTCGCCCGCCAATTGCTGGCCTCGGGCGAGATCGACGTGATGTGGAACAACACCGAAGCCGACCTGCCCGAGATCGAGAAGCTGGCCGGGGTGAAGGTCTCCAAGCCGCTCCAGATCGGCGGCGAGCGCATGTTCCTGAACATGGCCGAGAACAAGGATCCGAGCGATCCGAAGAAGCCGCACCCGATCCTGAGCGACCTCAAGGTGCGCCAGGCCATCGCCTATGGCATCAACAAGCAGCGCATCATCGACAAGCTGCTGAATGGCCAGGCCAAGCCCGGCACGAGCGAGCTGAACACCGGCTACTTCGAGTGCAAGGAGATCCAGCCGTTCCCGTATGACGCGGCCAAGGCCAAAGCCCTGCTCGACGAGGCCGGCTGGAAGGCCGGCGCGGATGGCATTCGCGAGAAGGGCGGGGTCAAGCTGCGCCTGAAGTACAGCACAACGAGCGGCAACAAGCTGCGCGAGGATTCGCAGGTGTTGGTGGTCGAGGACATGAAGGCGATCGGGGTCGACATGTTCATCGAGAACGCGCCCTCGTCGGTGGTGATCGGGTCGTGGGACGGCAACTCGCCCCGCCGGCGCGGCAACTTTGACATCATCATGTACACCACGAATGCCGGGATCGACCCGCACAGCCAGATGGTGAACCTGTGGTCGTCGGCCCGCATCCCGAGCGAGGCCAGCAAGGCCGGGACCAACTACACCCGCTTCAGCGATCCGAAGGCTGACGAGCTGCTGGCCAGCGCCGGCAAGGAACCCGACGCCGCCAAGCGCAAGGCGATGTATTGCGAGATGGCCAAGATGACCTATGACCAGGTCAACATGATCTACCTGTATCAGCGGCTGAAGATCGACAGCTATCGCGACCGGCTCCAGAACTTCAAGGAGAATGCGTGGAACAGCATCGGCTGGAACGCCGCGGAGTGGTGGGTTAAGTAAGTGACCAAGTACGTCGTCCGGCGGCTCGTCCAGGCCATCCCGCTCCTGCTCGCGATCAGCGTGATGATCTTCCTGCTGATGCAGCTCATCCCGGGCGGGCCGCTGGCGGCGTACGAAAACAACCCGAACCTGACCCCGGAGGACCTTGAACGGCTGAAGGCCGAGTTCGGACTGAACGCGCCCATCCACGAGCGCTACTTCAAGTGGCTGGGCAGCGTGCTGACGGGCGACTGGGGCACCTCGCTGGTGAGCAAACGCCCGGTCCTGGCGGAGATCGGTGAGCGCATCCCGAACACGTTCTACCTCGCGCTCACCGCCTTCATCGGCTCGCTGTTGATCTCTATCCCGATCGGGGTGATCAGCGCAACCCGGCAGTATTCGAAGTTCGACAACTTCTTCACCACACTTGCCTTCATGGGCCAGTCGCTGCCGGTGTTCTGGATGGGGCTGATCGTCATCATCATCTTCAACGTCGCCATCAAACAGCCGGATGGGCGCCCGTTTCTGCCGGGCGGCGGGATGGCGACGATCGGGGCCGACTTTGACATGGGCGATCGGCTGCGGCATCTCATCCTGCCCGCGGCAGTCCTGATCTTTTTCAACCTGGGCACCCACGTGCGCTATATGCGCAGCGGCATGCTCGACGTCATGCATCAGGACTTTATCCGGACCGCGCGGGCAAAGGGCCTGGACGAGATGGGGGTAATCGCCAAACACGGCGTGCGCAACGCGATCCTGCCCCTGATCACCATCATCGGCCTGGAGTTGCCGGGCCTGTTCAACGGGGCGCTGATCACTGAGACGATCTTCTCCTGGCCGGGGATGGGCCGGCTGTTCTTCAACGCCATCGACCGCTCGGACTATGCGGTCATGATGGGCGTGCTGATGATCAGCGCGGCCCTGATCGTGCTGTCGGGCCTGCTCACTGATGTGATGTACGGGCTGTTGAACCCGCGCATCCGCTTCGAGTAACCAGCGACGCCATGGCCTCACTCACCGCCCTCCGCCCGGCCGCCTCCGCGCTCGCGGCCCCGCGCACGCTTGGCCAGATGGTGTGGCGGCGCTTTCGGCAGCATCGCCCGGCCCTGATCGGGCTGGTTGGGATGGCGGTCATTCTGCTCCTGGCGGCGCTTGTGCCGCTGCTGACCAACTATGACGCGCTCAAGACGAATGTCGACTTCATCCGTAATGCGCCGAGCATCGAGCACATCTTCGGGACCGACGAGCTGGGGCGCGACCTCTTCATCCGGCTGTGGGCAGGCGCGCGGATCTCGCTGTTGATCGGGGTATCGACGATGGGCATCGCCATCGCGATCGGCACGCTGGTGGGCGCCGCCGCCGGCTATTACGGCGGGCGGATCGACAACGTGCTGATGCGCTTCACCGACTTCATGCTGAGCATCCCGCAGCTGTTCCTGCTGCTGCTCTTCGCCCAGTTGCTGCGGACGACCAACAATCCGGTCCTGAGCGGCGGGCCGCTCCCGATCATCACCATCATTGGGATTCTGGCCTGGATGCCGATTGCCCGCCTGGTGCGCGGGCAGTTTCTGGCCCTCAAGACCCGCGACTACGTCGAGGCGGCCCGGGCGATGGGGGTGAGCAACGCCCGGATCATCTTCCGGCACATCCTGCCCAACGCAGCCAGCCCCATCATCGTGGCGGCCACGCTGCGGGTGGGCGCGGCGATCATCACCGAGAGCACCCTGAGCTTTCTCGGCTTTGGGGTGCAGCCACCCACCCCGACCTGGGGAAACATGCTCAAGAACGCCCAGGCCCAGATGACCTATGCCCCCTGGACGGCGATCTTCCCCGGCCTGGCGATCTTCGTGACCGTGCTGGCGATCAACTACATCGGCGACGGCCTGCGCGACGCCCTCGACCCGCGCACGCTGGTGAAGGCGCGCCGGTAGCAAGCACGGTCAGGCGTAGGTTGGTTTGATCAGGTGGATAAGGTGCGGTAAGGTTTGATCAGGTGGCATGTTCCGCCAACGTATCTACCTGACCACACCTTATTCACCTGATCAAACCTGACGAACCTTGCCCCGCCTGGAACATGTCATCCGTGATCCGTGAGTCAGACAAATGCCCACTTACCGCGCTACGAGCGGCAGATACGCCCGCGGCGAGGTGAGCGACTCGTCATAGCCGATGTCATACCTTCCGCCCAGCGGGCGCGGGTCTTCGTCGAAGTCGGCCGTCAGGCCGGCATTCGCGCCGGTGTTGATTGCGGCGCTGCCGGCGCCGAGGTGATAGTCATCCGCCCATGGGTTGGCAAAGCGCGGATCTCCAAACAGAGCTGCTCGCGCCGGTCAGAATGCCGCCCGCCCGATTGAGTGCATTGCCAAAGAACAAGTTGAAGTTCTCGTTGACCGTCCCGCCAGCGCGGCTGATCCCGATGGTGTGGCTGGCGATGATGGTGTTGGTGAGGTTGAGGGTTCCGGATACAACGAAAATGGCCGACCCAGCGGCGAGGGTCGGGCTGGCAATCGTGACATGGTCGATGCCGGCGTTGGCCGCCTCGGCGAAGGCCGCGGCCGCGCCGAGGTGCGCCTCATTTCGGGCGAACAGGCTGTTGACGAACCGGATGTTGACCCTGGGAAACGATGGTGGAAAACCCCCACCGCTGACGCTGGCACGGTTGTCGACAAACTGAGTGGCTGTGACCGCCACCCTGTCATTGACGGCCAGTCCGCCACCTGAAGCCGCCCGATTGCCCTGAAACAGGCTCTTTGACACCTCCGCGCCGCGGCGTGCGAGCAAGCCGCTTGCTGCCTGGCTGAGGCGCAAAAGCGTGCTGGTCGTGACCCCATCACTGGCGACAAAGGCGCCGCCGCCGCCGAGGACGGCCGTGTTGCTGAAGAAGCGCGCGTCAACAAGGGTCAAGGTGGAACTGACGTAGAGCGCGCCGCCGTTGCCCGCGAGCGCCTGATTGGCCTCGAA
>JADKDT010000024.1 GCA_016714465.1 Candidatus Brachythrix odensensis
TTGCAGCCCGCGCCTGGCGCCGACATCCTCGGCCAACGCCGCGCGCAACTCGGGGATTCCGGCCGGGGCGCAGTAGCCGGTCTTGCCCTCGGCAATGGCCCGTTGCTGAGCGGCCACGATATTGGCCGGTGTCGGCAGATTGATATCGCCCAGGTGCAGCGGGTAGACCCGATTCCCGCGGGACGCCCACTCACGGGCGGCCTGAGAAACCGCAAACGCTTTTTCGGTCCCGAGGTGTTCGATCCGGTTCGCAAGTCGCATGGCCCGGCGAGTATGCCACGGGAAGCGCTCTGGGAGCGCGGGCGGATTCAGGCCCCCAGCATCGCCAGCACCGTTTCAACGTGAATCCGAGCCACGGGCAGCAGCGCCGCCAAATCCACCCACTCATTGGCCTCGCAGGTGTTGCCGCCCCATGGCCCGCAGGTGAGGGTTGGCACGCCACCGTGCACGGCGATGTGGTTGACGTCGGCGACGCTCCGGGCGATGGTCAGATCCACCGGGCGTCCCAGCTCGGCCGCCTGGATGCGCTGAACGGTGCGCACGAAGTCGCCCTCGGGCGGGACGACAAAGGCGCCCGGGGCGGGGGTCGGGCGCTTGTCCCAGGTCAGGCTGTACGTCCCGGCGATCCCGGCCCGCGCGATCAGCCCGCGCAGGTGCGCGAGGGCCTCCTCGAGCGTCTCGCCGGGCAAGAGATGCCGGTCGACGATGATGCGGGCCTCCTCCGGGACGAGGATCATCTCGCCGCCGGAGTGCACACCGGTCACACCCAACCCACTCCGCAGCCCGAAGCGCGGGTCGCGGCGCAGCCCGAGGTTGCCAGTGTCCGCCAGGACGGTGATGATCCGGGCGGCGTCATGGGCGCTGTTGATGGCCGTGGGGGCGTCGAAGGCGACGTGCGCGCTCTGGCCCTTGAGGTGGATGACGATGACGTGCCGGCCGCGCGCGCCGATGCGCAGGCTGCCATACGGCGTGGGCTCGGGGACCATCGCCCCGATGCAGCCGCGCAGCGCCCCGCTGGCGATCAGGGCGTGCGCCCCGCGCGACCAGTTCTCTTCGTCCGTTGTGCAGGCCACCAGCACCCGCCCGCGCAAAGGCGCCCCGCTCTTGACCAGGGCCTCGGCCGCGGCCAGGATGCAGGCCCCGCCGGCCTTCATGTCGTGGGCGCCCAGGCCGTACATCCGGCCGTCGCGGATGACGGGGGTGAACGGGTCGGTCTCCCAGCCGTTGAAGACTCCGAATGTATCGAGATGGAAGTTCAGGCAGAAGGTCGGGCCATCAGCCGGGCCATCGATCCAGCCCAGCACGGTGTCGCCCGATTCGGGCACGGGCAGGCGGGTCACATCGCGCAGGCCAATCGCCTTCAGGCGCTCGGCCATCCAGTCCGAGATGGCCTGCTCGTGGTTGGTGATCGAGTTGATCCGGACAAGCGCGGCCAGGGTCTCGACGATGGCCCGCTCGTCCAGGAGGGCGGTGGCTTTGGACATGGTGGTCCGAGTCTACTCAATCTGCGCCAATCTGCGGACAAAACCCGCCGCGCCCGTGACGGGCCGAGCGGGCTTGGACTTGGATTTATCCGCAGATTACGCAGATTTGCGCCGATTCCCTTTTCTGGTGGATCGGCGCAAATCTGCGTAATCTGCGGATAGATTCCTATCACTCGCCCAGGCGTTCGCCCGCCTCGGCGCCGTAGGCTTCGCGCCAGAGCGCGCGGGCCAGGCCTTCGGGGTTGGCGTTCACCCCGTAGCCCGAGAAGTAGTCGATCACCCGGGTCACATCCCGGGTAAAGAAGCGAAAGGCGTTTGGATTCCGCCACGGATTAACCGCCTGGGGGAAGTCGATGATCCGGATCTCGCCCTGCCAGTACAGGATGTTGAAGGCGGACAGGTCCCCATGCACGACATCGGCTTTCAGCATCAGTCGCAACTGGGAAACCATCTGCTCAAACAGCCGGCGCCCTTCGGCCGGGTCGAGATCCACGTGGTTGAGCGCCGGGGCCGGCATCGCCTGCTCGCCCAGGAAGTCCATCAGGATCGTGTTGCCATTGACCCCCCATGGCTTGGGGGTGAGCGCGCCCGCCGCGTGCAAGCGAGTGAGCGTGCCGTGCTCATTGCTGAGCCAGGACTGGTGCAGCATCGCCAAGCCGATCCGGGTGCGCTGGGCGACGGCGGTCTGCTCGCGCTTCTTGCGCATCGCCTTCCCGTCCCGGCCGATCAGTTCGCCCCCCTCGCGGTAGGCGGCGTCGTTCTTCAGGTTGCGGAACATCCGCGGCCGGAAGATCTTGGCCGCCAGCCAGCGCGGGCCGAGACCCGGGTAGGCGAGGCAGCAGTAGACGTTGGCCTCCTTGCCGCCCTTGACCTGGGACAGCACATCGGAGATCAGGCTGTCATCGTAGAAGCTGCCCAGCGACTGGCGCAGCCATTCCTCCTCAAAGCGCTTGCCTTTGAAGGTTGGATTGAAGCCCGTCGGGGCGATGTTGAAGGCCTCGGCGGCCTTGAAGTTGGAATGGGCCTGATCGGCGACCCGGGTCAGGCGCGGTTTGTGTTCCTGCTCACGCGCGACACCGATGGCCCGGCGCCCGCGCGCGGAGCGGATGTAGTTCAGTTCGTCGTCGTGCTCGTGCGAATCATTCAGTTCAACTGCGGTAGACATGTCTGCTGTGCGTTTTGGGCCGGCCGGCGGGGCCGGCGCGGGGCAACAAAAAACCACGAACGAGGGCGTCCGTGGCGCAGAGGCAGACGAGGGAACGTCTGGTCTAGGCGGCGGGGAGCGCGCTCGTGACCGATGCGGGGGTGATATCAAATTCAGGGACAGTCATATTGCGCGCCTCCTTGTTGAAAGAATGGCCCTTTGGGCCTTGAGTGCGCGGGAGTATAGCAGAATTTTTGACATGGATAAACAGGATGGACAGGATTTTTCTATCCTGTCCATCCTGTCTATCTATGTTTGATGCCCACCAAGTCAATCGCTGTCCCGCTCGTCGCGCCCTTGGACGTGGTCGGGGGCCAGGGCCAGCTCCGGCCGGACCAGCATCCAGCAAAACGAATGGGCGTCGATCAGGCGGGCGTCGTCGAGGCCGGCCACCTCCTGGAGCGAGCGTTGGACGGCGCGCAGGGCATCGTTGTAGTCGGAGTAGTTCATCCAACTGCAGTGTCCTGATGTGGCCAGCTCGATGCCCAGAAGCGCGAACGCCCGGTCGAACGTCTGCGGCGCGATGGGCATGTATTTCGTCCAATCCCGCAGGAAGTAGAGGTAGGCGAGCAGATCGTAGCGGCGCCCCACGCTTTTGCGGAAGCGTTCAAACGCCAGCGAGTCTGTGAGTTCGCCGTGAAAGAAATCGAACAGCCACAGATCGAGATCGAGGCGCGAGTTGGGATGTCCCTTGGCCTTGTAGAGCCCGGCATGCGAGCGCGCGTGTGGCCCATAGCGACCGTCCCACGCCACGAGGTTGTTTCTCACATCGAGCGCGGGCGCGTTGACTTCGACGATCTCAATGACCTTGTCAATGAACTTGCCGGTGCCGATATCGGCCCGGGTCCAGGTCTCGACGTCCAGTCGATGAAGTGCGAGGTCGCGAAGTTTTTCCTTGTAGCCTTCCCACTTGAACGGCAGCCCCTCGCGGAAGGAGACAAACGGCGCGCCGGAGGCCCGCTCCACCTGCATCATGAATCGGGCATATTGTTTGGCAAAGACATCGGGCAGGATTCGCATAACTTTATCTCCTCACTCACTCGTTATCGCATACACCATATCGCCCACAAACCGGCGGAACGACTCGTTCTCGACGAACTGCTTGTAGACCTGGGTGTCATCCTTGAGCAGCAGATTCATGACCTTCTGGGCGCGCCGCTCAGGGCACTTGCGACTGGTTGATCGACTTGCCGAGCGCCCATGGCGCAACCTAAAGTGGACTGGGACGTCCTTCGCGCGCTATTGGGAACTCAACATCCGGTGTCGATCACCAGAATCCCTTCAAGGGGATATTCGTCAAGGTCCTCCGAAATCCACGGCTCGCCTTCACGACTTTCAAAGAAGCGCAAGGTCATCGCAGGAAACTCGTTGTCGAAGCTGAGGACAACACGGTACATTCCCTCGATTTCAAGTCTCTTGGAGAGCTCCAGCGCAGCCTTGCCACCTTGGCGCATCAATTCGCTCGTGTCTTCGTCACGTCTTTCGGAATCCGAGTCAATATAGTCCTCCACATGGAATGCATTGACGAAGGCTTCATACCCAGTGTGATCCTGAAATGCGTCAGGGCCAGTGTTCTGCCCAACGAGCGGTTCCAGCAAGAGAACTCCCTCCCCGCGCACAAAAGGTGCTTCAACAAGCTGTCGCAACCGTGGGTGCAAGACAATACTCAAGCAACCCATCCATGCGCTCTGCCTGCCAACGGACTTCAAACGCCTTGCTTCTGCGAAGAATCATTTAGGCATGATTCTCCCCCATCTCGGCTATTTCTGGCGCCACCATCGACCGTGATCCGCCCGGCCTGCGGGCTCGCCCTCTCCCTGCTCGCCCAGCGGGCCTTTGTCGATACCTACGGCGAGAAACGGTCCGCGCGAGAACCGCTCACATCCCCTCCCACAGCGCTCGAATCGGGATTGCCCACAGGCCGTCGCCGAAGCCGACGCTGGTCTCGCCGTCGTAGAGCACAACGCCGGCCGCAAATCCTTTCCCCGCGCCCTCCCGGAGCCGGCGCAGCCCGCGGAAATCAGCCGTCACCGCCGCGCCGAGGCCTTCCCTCGCCCGCGATCTGGCCCGGCCTCCACGATATCGACCTCATAGCCGTCCTTGTCGCGGAAGTGGTGGAATCGGACATCGTCGTCGCGCCAACTGGCCTGCCGGCGCAGCTCCTGGAAGACGAACGTCTCGAGCAGTTGGCCCAGCACGGCCCGGTCCTTGAGCAGCGCGTCGGCATCGAGCCCGAGCAACGCGCAGGCGACGCCCGTGTCCCCGATGTGGCGCTTCGGGGTCTTGATCAGCCGGTTGGTGTGCCAGGGGTGCAGCGCCCCAGCGCTCCCAAGTGCGTCTCGGTCGTTGGGCGGCTCTGAAGGGCGGCCGCCCGGGCCGCTGGCGGCGGCCGCGCGCACCGCGGCGCGCGCCGCGGCCGCGCGGCCGCGTCGCGCTGGACCAACGCTCGGGTCGCGCCACGTGCGCGCCGGCGCGGCGTTGCCCGGGCCACGCCGCGGGGCCGCCGGGGGCGGGATCCCGGCCTGGGTCTGCATCTTGAAATCAGCCCAAGGCCGAGGGGGCGCGCGCCGGCGGCGAGCGGTGGGGGCCGGAGGTTCCCCGGTCGCCCGGCCAGCGTCGGGCCAGCACGTTTGACTCACGAGGCCGGCAGGCGTGCGCTGGCGGATTCCGCAAAGAGGCTTGGCGCGCCCTCGTCGGATGGCGCGCGCGCGCAAGCCTGGTCGGCGCGCGGCGGCGGGCGTCCTCGTCAAAACTGATACGTTGCGGCCCGCGATCTGGGAGGGTGGTCTTGCCGCCTGGCGCGGGCCGTGGATCAGCACCGCCGGCGTTCCCGTCAGGGACTGCTTGCGCAGAGGCAAGACGCGGGCGCAAGCTGGGCGCAGCGTGCCCCTGGGGCCGTCTTGAAGGTGGGCCGGCGTTGTGGCGGGGGGCGGCCCCGCCGGGGCGGCCGGGGCGGGGCCTTTCCCGGGGCCTCGGGCCGGCGGCCCCCGGCCGCCGGCGAGCGCGACAGCCGGGGCCCTCGACCGCTCGGGGCCCTTGTCGGCATTGGCACGCCCTACCCTGCGCCAACGGCGCGGCCTCATCGCAGCCCGGGGCATCGCCCCGAAGAGCGTGCCCCAAAATCGATTCCGCGGCACGTTGGGATCAACCTTGCAGGAAGGCGCCCTAAACCTCTTTCAGCCGAGGCTAAGTGGCGCCTGCCTGCGAGGATGATCTGCCGAGGCTCGATGGCGCCTGCCTGTAAGGTTGATCTGCCAACGTCGCGGCACACGGGAGGGGTTGTTCTGGGAAAATGGCGAAAAACATCTTCCTTATCAATCGGCGCAAATCGGCGTAATCTGCGGATAGATCCAAATCCAAACCACCCGGAGACGACACCATGAAGCGAGAAATCCACGCCCCGCGCGGCACGCAACTGAGCTGCAAGAATTGGTTGATCGAGGCCGCCTACCGCATGCTTCAGAACAACCTCGATCCCGAGGTGGCCTTTGACCCGGACAACCTGATCGTCTACGGCGGGCGCGGCAAGGCCGCCCGCAACTGGGCGAGCTTCGACGCCATCCTGGCCAGCTTGCGCAACCTCGAGCCGGACGAAACGCTGCTGATTCAGTCCGGCAAACCGGTCGCCGTCTTCCGCTCGCACCTCGACGCGCCTCGGGTCTTGCTGGCCAACTCGAACATCGTCCCCAAGTGGGCGACCCAGGAAAACTTCGATCGCTGGGAGCGCGAGGGCCTGATCATGTACGGCCAGATGACGGCTGGCTCGTGGATCTACATCGGCACCCAGGGCATCCTGCAGGGCACCTACGAAACGTTTGGTTCGCTCGCCCGCCAGCACGGCTGGGGGACGCTGCACGGCAAGTTCGTCTTCACCGGCGGGCTGGGCGAGATGGGCGGCGCGCAGGCCCAGGCCATCACCATGAACGGCGGGGCCGGGCTCATCGTCGAGGCCGACCGCTGGCGGGCCGAGCGCCGGCTCGGGCTCAAACAGGTCGACCGCATAACGGACGAACTCGAAGAAGCGATGACCTGGATCGACGAGGCGGTCAAGGCGCGCCAGCCGCTCTCGGTCGGGCTGATCGGCAACACGGCCGAGGTCCTGCCCGAGCTGCTCGCCCGGGGCGTGCTGCCCGATGTCGTCACCGACCAGACCTCCGCCCACGACCCGCTGTATGGCTACATCCCGGCCGGGCTGTCGATCGAGGCCGCCAGCGCGCTGCGCACCGCCGACCCCGCCGCCTACATGCAGCGCTCGCTCGACTCGATCGTCACCCATGTCGCGGCGATGGTCGAGTGCCAGAAGCGCGGGGCGGTCGTCTTCGACTACGGCAACAATATTCGGCAGCGCGCCCTCGACCACGGCTTCGCCGAGGCCTTCAGCTATCCCGGCTTTGTCCCGGCGTACATCCGACCGTTGTTCTGCGAGGGCAAGGGCCCGTTCCGCTGGGTGGCCCTGTCGGGCGATCCGGAGGACATCGCGGTCACCGACCAGGCCGTGCTCGAGCTCTTCCCCGAGGACGATCACCTGCGGCGCTGGATCACGATGGCCCAGGAGCAGGTGAAGTTTCAGGGATTGCCGGCACGAATCTGCTGGCTGGGCTATGGCGAGCGGGCCAAAGCCGGGCTGCGCTTCAACGAGTTGGTCGCCGAGGGCAAAGTCAAGGCGCCCATCGTCATCGGCCGCGACCATCTCGATTGCGGCTCGGTGGCCAGCCCCAACCGCGAGACCGAGGGCATGCTGGACGGCTCGGACGCCATCGCCGACTGGCCGCTGCTCAACGCCATGATCAACGCGGTGAACGGCGCCACGTGGGTGAGCCTCCACCACGGGGGCGGGGTTGGGATCGGCTACAGCATCCACGCCGGGCAGGTCATCGTCGCCGACGGCACGCCCGAAGCCGCCCTGCGGATCGAGCGCGTGCTCACCTCCGACCCCGGCATGGGCGTCGCCCGGCATGCCGACGCGGGCTATCCCCTCGCCCAGCAGGTCGCGCGCGAGCGGGGGGTGAAGATACCGATGCTGGATCACGGATTACACGGATGAGCCGGATTTCACGGAACAGGGCACACCACCGTGACGCGCTGCTCCGTGAAATCCGCAGCATCCGTGTCATCCGTGATTCTGACGCTCCGCCCGAGCCCGATAGCGCGACGACCTCGTTGGCCGACCTCTCGCGACGCTTTGCCGCCGGAGCTGTCGGAATAGGTAACCGACGCAGCGCGGCCCAACGGATTACGCCTTGCGCCAAACGCCCGCGTATTTCTTCTGATACTTCACGTCCGGCTCGGTCGCAATCAGAGCCAACGCGATCTCCTTCACCTGTGGGTCCTTGACCGCATCGTATAGCTGACGCAGGTCGACGACGATGTCGTAGCGGATCAGGGTGCGGTTCTTATGCGAGACGCAATCCTTGAACCAGCGCGCCAAACGATCGAGCACCAGTGCGCGCTGTTGCTCGCCGGCCACGCCGACCTTCCACAACGCCTGCAGGGTGTGCCGGGCGGTGACGAACATCTTGTCGCCGGTCACGGCCATGATGGCGTCGAAGTCCTTGAGCATCCGACTCTCTGGATCGCTCTTGGCCAGATTGCACAGCACCTGCGACGCAATCGCCCGAATGTGATTATTCTTGTGCCGGAGGTGGGCGAGCAGGTCGTCCCACACCTCATACGCCCAATCGACCGGCGCATCCGTCAGCGCGATGACGGCGAGGAATGCCTTGTAGCGCGCGTCATCATCGTCCGACCACAGGGCCTCAAGAGTCGTTCGAGTCTGGATGTCCATACTTCTCCTAACGAATGGCATTTTGGGATGCCGCCTCCCGGATTCATGCTGCCGGTGGGCGATCTCGAGCACGCCGCCCGGCGCGAAATTTGACATCAGCCAGCGGAGCGCTTGCGGGCGGTCATCGCCGCCGGCATCCGACCCAAGCAGCAAGTCGCACTCGACTGCGATGTCCTGGACGATGCGCTCAAAGCGAAAGTAGTCCAGCGCGTCGAAGTCGATCGCCACCCGACCATACCCGGCGTGGAAGAGGGCCTCTTCTTCCGATGGCGCGCGGGCATTGCCAAACTGGCCGCCGCCGGCATACATCAGGTCGCGCTCTTTGGGCGCGAGGATGGGCGCGTCCCAATCGACAATATGCAGCGCGCCGTCGGCGCCGATGTGCAGGTTGCCGGCGTGCAGATCGCCATGGCACAGCACAGGGGGGAGCGCCCGCGCCGCGAGACGCAAGGCCAGCGTCTCCGCCCGCTGGACGAGGTCGAGGATCGCGGCCCGCCGGGCGGTCATCAGCGCCGCGCAGGACTCTGCGCACGGCTCGGAGAAACGCCTCGTTTCGGCCGCGCCCAGCCACATGCGCACGCGTTCGCGCCAGCGCGGATCAAATCGCTCGACCTGCAGGTTTCTGGCCAGCCGCTCGGGCAGCGCGACCGCATGGATGCGCCGGACGGCTGCCCCAAACGCCACCCATTGGGCGTCGGTCAGCGGGCGCGTATAGGCGTCCTCGCCCTCGACAAAGGGATACACGATGAGGCGATGGGCGCCAAGCTCCGCCCATCGCGCGCCTGCCCGGGTCGCGAGCGGGGCGATGATCTCGCCGATCCCCTGCTCGCTCAGGAATGTCGGCAGGGCCACCGACATGGGATCGAGGCCGCCCAGCCGCAGCTTGACAAAGAACGATGCGCCATCGGCGATCCGGGCGCGATAGACCGCCGTGCCTGGATCGGCCCCGATGGGTAGAAAGGTCAGGTCCACCTGACCCAGGCCATACGCCTCAGCCAAGCTCGCCTGGATATCTGCTTCACGGATGTCCGGTTTCTCGAGCATGGGTGATCCCTGATTGACACGCGATTTGGAATCTTATATCCTTTTCGGCGCAACGCAATCCTATGTTTTTGGGGTCCGAGGCTCGGCGCAGGATGAAGCCTGGCCCCACCCGAAGGAGATGAATCATGCCTGAAAATCCGTTCATTACCCGCGAAACCTGGCGCAAAGACAAGGTGACGTACGGCATTCCGGATGCCGTCATCAAGGTCAGTTTCGGTGAGGAGATTCAGAAGCTGTATGACAAGTATGAAAAGGCGGGGCTGAAGGGCCCGATGACCCTGAAAAAAGTCCCGGCAGCGCGCGAACTGATCAAAGCGGGCAACAAACTCATCGACGATTTCCTCGTCGGGCTGAAATCCGAAAAGATCGCCAAGAAGGTCAAGAACAAAGATGGCGCGGTGAAGCGGCTGGAAATGTACAGGAGCTGGCTCGATGGGTTGGAGCGGGCGTGCAAGGGCGCCGTGGACATCTTTGCCGGGCCGCGCCACAACTACTCCAAATGCGTCACGCTTCTCTCGGATGCGAAGAAAGACCCGACTGATGCCAAGGCGCTCCAGGACCTCTATTCCCAGGGGATGCGCAACCACCTCGGGGCCGTGTTTCATGAGGCGCTCACCACCTACAAGGGAGGTGTCGCGCGGGTCACCGAGCTTCTCAAAGACTACGAGGAGACGCTTAAGAAGTGGCACGCGTCGATGCAGGGGGCGGGCCCTTCAACGATTGCCAAAGATCCGGTCAAACGGACGGCATTCGTGGAAGACATGGAGGCGGCCCTGAAAATGGGGAAGGAGATCCTGGATCTGACGGTCTAGAGCGCCCGAGAGCGCTCTTTTGCGGAAGCGGCATCCCCCGCCCTGGCGTACGCCGGGGCGGGGGATGCCGCTTCCGCCACCGTGTTTCTATCCGCCGGCCATGGCGCCGACGACCATGAACGGCTCGGCGCCGCTGACCACCGCTTCGGGCAGGGGCGCATCAGGCGATTCATGCGACAGATCCTGTCCGCAGGCGAAGAAACGGATGAAGGCCCGCCGCTTCAAGGTCGTGTGATCGCGCATCGTTCCCTGCAGCATCGGGAAGCGGGCCTCCAGGGCGTCGAGGACGGCCCGCTGCGTCACCGGCCCGGCAATGTCGAGCGTGACCTCCCGTCCGACACCGGCCAGCGTCCGCAAGTGATGCGGGATCACGACGACGATCACGGCAGGGTCTGGACCTCGACCGACACGACCGCCGGCAGATCGCGCACGATGGGCGCCCAGGTGTCGCCGGAGTCGGCCGAGGCGTAAACCTGCCCGCCGGAGGTGCCGAAGTAGATCCCGCACGAATCGAGCGAGTCCACCGCCATCGCATCGCGCAGCACGTTGACGTAGCAGTCCTGCTGCGGCAGCCCGTTGGTCAAGGCCTCCCATTCATTGCCGCCAGTCCGGCTGCGATACACCCGGAGCTTGCCCTCGGGCACGAAGTGCTCCGAGTCGCTCTTGATCGGCACAACGTAAACCGTATTGGGCTCGTGGGCGTGCACGGAGATGGGGAAGCCGAAGTCGCTGGGGAGGTTGCCGCTGACCTCATGCCACATCCCGCCCGCGTCATCGCTGCGCATCACGTCCCAGTGCTTCTGCATGAAAAGCACATCCGGGCGCGACGGGTGCATCGCCAGGTTGTGCACGCAGTGGCCGACTTCGGCCGTGGTGTCGGGGAGCTCATACGGCGACTTGAGGCCCTTGTTGATCGGCAGCCAGGTCACGCCGCCGTCATCGGTCCTGAATGCGCCCGCGGCCGAGATCGCGACGAAGATCCGATTCGGATTGTGGCGATCCAGGATGATCGTGTGCAGGCACATCCCGCCCGCGCCCGGTTGCCACAGATTGCCTTTGACCGCGCGCAGGCCGGCGAGCTCGTGCCAGGTCTGCCCGGCATCGGTCGAGCGGAAGAGGGCGGCGTCTTCAACCCCCGCGTAGACGGTGTCGGGGTCCGTCAGCGAGGGCTCGAGATGCCACACCCGCTTGAACTCCCACGGGTGCTGGGTACCGTCGTACCACTGGTGGGTGCCCGGGATGCCTTCGTAGCCGAATTTGTTGCCCACCGGCGTCCAGGTCTTGCCGCCGTCATCCGAACGCTGCATGAGCTGTCCGAACCAGCCGCTGGACTGCGAAGCGTAAATCCGATTGGGATCCACCGGGGAACCCTTGAGGTGATAGATTTCCCAGCCCGCAAAATGCGGGCCGCTGACCTCCCATTTCTGCCGCTTCGCATCTGACGTCAGAATAAACGCGCCCTTCCGTGTGCCCACCAGGACCCGCACACCGCTCATGGCTCTCTCCTATGCGGCGAACGAGGAAACCTCACCCGCCAATATCGATGCCGCCCTTCGTCCGCTCAAGTCCCCCCGGACATGCCTGACGATGTGCCGACGCATTTTGGAACAAACGTGCTTGTTGTCAAGGCGATTTTCGGAAGCGCCATGCGCCCGGCTTCGCCGGGCGCATGGCGCTTCCGAGTCCTGCCGGGGCACTCAGGCTGCTGGCGCGATCGGAATGTAGATCGACAGATTCGGGTTGTTTGGGGTTGAACTCCGCCGGGTACCGTTCGAAGTAGGGCGCCGCCGCGTGCCGGTAACCCGATGTGGGCAGCCACGTGTTGTAGATGAAGTCAAAGGTCCGCCCTATCTCGGCGAGCGTGGTATCGAACACCGCGTAGGTGTTTTCCGGGACGTCCCAGCGGCTCATGCCGGGGGGCACCGCCCCAGGCCCGGCCGGGTTTCCGGCCATGTAGTCCAGCGCGGTCATGGCTGGGTCGATGCTCATGAGGCCGTAACTTACCTCCGGTTCGGGCGAGGGCGGCAGTTCGCCCATCCGCGCCATAAGCTGATCCCACAGCGGTGGAATGTCGGGCGACATCGGCACCGTGTGGAGCAGCAGACCGACCACGCTGAACGCGGGTTTCTGCACAATCGTGGGTTTTGGTGGTGATGGATTCATGATATTGATAACGCTAATTGGTTGGCTATTGTAGAACGTTTGTTCTTTTTGTCAAGGCCTGCGACGATCTCTAGAGCTATTCCATAAACTTGTGGCGCGATCACCATCCCCGCGCTCCGCGCGGGGATGGTGATCGCGCCGTATGTTTTTGGGGTGCCTTCCTACCGACCAAACGCCTCCGGCATCCCCAGAAAGATCCCATACCGCTCTGCGGCCGCTTCAACGGCCTGCAAAATCTGCCGGGTTTCTCCGTAGATCTCGGGAATGTATTCCAGCCCGTTGGGCCGCTTGCGGCTCGACCACGTCCCGACGATCTGGCCAGCCATGAGCACGGTCGGCCGGAAGATCCCATTGCTGTGGATGACCTCGGCCTTGGGGATATTTGTCAGAATGTGGCTGCGATCGGCATAACCCAGCAGATACTCGTCAAAGCCCGGCAGCAGGTGCGCCGCCGGATATCGCTTGGGCGGCTGGGTCGCCTCGCTCGCCAGCCAGTAGGTCACGTCGCCGACAACCTCGCGAATGAGCCGGGATTTCACCGCCTCCAGGCCGGCTCGCGCCTCGGGAACGGTCAGACTCGACCACCAGGCGAAGTCGTCCAGGGTGGCCGGGCCGTGGCTGCGGAAATAGCGCAGGGCCAGTTCGGCCTGGGCCTCTTCGCGCGGCCTGGGGCTGGCCGGTGGCAGCCACTCGTCCAGCAGCACGAAGGTGTCTTCCTTGTCCCGCGGCGGGCCCTGGCAGACCTGGCCGTTCAGCGCCGCGCGGGCCACGATGTGATAGCCGCGCTGGCCGGCGGTCGACACGCCCTGCCGCTCGAGCGCGGCATAGGTCTCCTTGCGGGTAAGGACCTTCCCGCGCAGGGCCTTGCCCAATACCTGTTCGGCGATGGCGAAGGCCGCGTCGTCGAGGCCAAAGCGGCGCGCGTCATTGACCGAAGCATGCGCGACCTGGCGCGGCCCAACGAAGTCAAGCAACCATATGACATCCTCGGCCGCCACAAACTGGAGCGTGCTGCGCATCGCCCAGGTCCGAATAATGGTCCGATCCGCAATGGCTTGCTCGACATCGGCTTCGCTCACGCCGGCGCAACGAATTCCCACCGCCCATTTGGCGTGGCGGTAGTCCTGGCCCTGCATCGCCCCATACCAGGCGACCGCCTCCTCCGGCCGCGCAAAGGCGGTCCGGTCGAGGCGGTGGCTGCTCAGCCGATGGCGGAGGAAGTCGTTCATTGCCTATTCCGAGGCGATATCCCCTCAGCTTCGCCGGAGGGATATCGCCTCGGAAAACAGGTGCTGTTAGGCATTCTGGGGTTGACCGGCGACAACGGCCGGATCCATCCAGAAAATCTCCCAAATGTGGCCGTCCGGATCGGCGAAGGCGCAGTTGTACATGAAACCCATGTCGGTGCGTGCGCGCGGCTCGGTGCCGCCTGCCGCGAGCGCCGCGCCAACCATCTCGTCGACCTTGGCCTTGCTCTCGACCGACAAGGCCAGGATGGCCTCGGTGTGGGTGGTCGCGTCGCATAGCGCGTGCGGGGTAAAGGTCTTGAAGAAGGGTTCCACCAGCAGCATCGCGAAGATGCTGTCGCTGATGATCATGCAGGTGGCATTCTTGTCGGTGAATTGCGGATTGAATGTGAAGCCGAGCGCGGTGAAGAAGGCCACGCTTCGGTCGAGGTCTTTGACCGGCAAGTTGACGAAGATTTGAGTGGGCATGTGTCTATGTACTTGCCTGGAATCAATCTCACCCGCTTCGCGGGTGAGATTGATTCCAGAATGCCTTTTGGCTATGCGGCCGCATCGTAGGCCTGTTTGAACCAGGCCAGGACTTCCTTGTCGATCTGCTTCGGGTCGCTGATCCGGACCCGATGGGTGACCATCGCATTCCAGGTCCCGCCCGCCTCCAGCCGCTCGGTTGGCGCCGCGCCCTTGAGCTTGATCCCGAGGTCGATCCGCTCGGCGGCCGAGATCTGGGCGATCCCGAACTTCTTCGTGCCGCGCAGCAGGCTGATATAGGTACTGGTCGGCGCAACGGACACATCCGACCCAAACTTCTCGAGTTTGGCGATCAGGGCATCGTAGGGTTTGCGCCAGGCGGCCTTCGCGCCCGCAAAGTGGCTGCCGACCTTGTCGTCGACGGCGACCTTCGGCGCGCCGTGAGATTTGATCACGGCCACGACCGCCATGGCATGCCCATGCCCCAGTCCGAAGTCGGCCTTGAGCCAGGCGACGATCTCGCCGGGCTTGACCAGGCCCTTCTTTTCGGCGATCACCCGGAATTCGTCGGCGGTCTTGCCGGTCTTGGCTTTGATGTTGTCGAGATAGGCTTGAAATGACATGTGCTGTTTGTTTTCGGAGTCGATATCGCCGGCGCCGCCGGCGAGATCGCTCTGGAAGGTTATTCGTGGATCAGGTATTCCGCCAATCGACCCAGAGTCTGCTTGGCGCCTTCGATGGCGTAGCCGACGACCGCTTCGCGCGCCGCGCGGTTGGGGAAGCGCGCCCGCATCGTCAGCCGGGTCTTCCCGCCCTCCACGTCGAAGGTGACCGTGGTCACAAACCATTGCGGATTGTCTGGCGTGTCGTCGTCCGCGTCGTGAAGATACACCAAACGCTCGGGTTTGACAACATCTTTGTAGGAGATCCGGTTGGGATAGTCGACCCCGTCCGGTCCGTGCATGATGAAGCGCCACACGCCGCCGGGGCGCACGTCCATCTCATGGGTCGTGGTCGTAAAGCCATTCGGCCCCCACCACTTGCCGATCCGGTCGGGATCGGTCCACGCCTCCCACACCCGCTCGCGCGGGGCGTTGAAGACGCGGGTGGTGACGATCTCCTGATCCAACGCATTGATGAGCTCGTCAAAGCGTTCGTAGGTCTCGCGCATACCGGATTCCATGCCCGCGCCAATGTGGCCCTCCCGGTGCGCCATCGCCTTGTAGACCAGGGTGCTGGTGAGAGTGGTCTTGCCGTTTGCTCCTCAAATGTCGTTGTCACGACGTAGTCCGTGCCCGGCATCCCCTCGTAGCCCTCGGTGAAAACCAGACGCTCGTGCGGGACGATCTCGCGATACACCCCGGAAAATCCGTGCGTGCCGCCATCCGGCGCCTGCAGGACATAGCGCCAGGCCCCGCCCGGGCGCAGGTCGATCTCGCACACGGTCATGCTGAGATAGCGCGGCCCATACCAGCGCCGCACATGCTCGGGCTGGGTGAGGAGCTCAAAGACCAGCCGCCGCGGCGCGTTGAAGACCCGCTGGATGACGGCGATCGGCCGGACCGGGTCGAGGCTAAGGATGTCGTTACTCATGGATGGCGGTGATAGGTGAGAATGGCGACCCCCGAGCGGGTGATGGACGACTGGACGAGCGAAAGGCGCTTGAGCGTATCACCCTCGGCGAACAGGCGCTTGCCGCTGCCGGCGATGACCGGATGAATCATCAGGATGAGCTCGTCGAGCAGGTCATCGCGCAAGAGCGAGCGAACAAGCGTCGGGCTGCCCGCCACCCCGATGTTTTTGCCCGGCTTCTGTTTCAGCTCGCCGATGACGCCGGGCAGATTCCCGCTCACCAGGGTCGAATTCTTCCAGTCAACCTGTTTGAGGGTGGTCGACACCACGATCTTGGGGGTGTTGTTGATGTGGCTGGCATACGGCTCGTCGGTCGAGGTCGGCCAGTAGGGCGCCCACTCGGAGTAGGTCACCCGCCCGAGCAGGATGCTGTCCTCGCTGTCGAGGTGGGCGCTCATGGCCGCGCTCATGTCCTCGTCAAAGACGTCGTATTGCCACAAATGGGGCGCCTCAACCACGCCGTCCAACGAAATAAACAACCCCGATACAACTTTTCGCATGTGATTTTCTCCCTCAATTGAATTGACTAGAAGTCATCTTGAAATTTTGGGGCGAGATCACGATCCCCGCGCTTCGCGCGGGAATCGTGATCTCGCCGGATATTTGGGGATAACGTCCAGGCACTGCCTATTTCAGTGTTTCCAGATACGCGTCCAACTGGGCGAAGCTGCCGGCCATACCCTGCTGCAGGCCGCCGCGCCCGGCCGCATAGGTCTGCCGCTCGACTTCACTCGCGTTAACCGGGCCACCGCTCAGGGTCAGGCTGGTCTTGCCGTCCTGCTCGGTCAACGTCAGCGTATTGTGGATTTCAAGCGGCCAGGTCGCGCTCATCGGGTGGCGGATCAGCCCGCCGTCCTTGTCCGAGAACGAGTTGACAAAGACCAGCCGCTCTGGCGCGACGACCTCTGCGTAGACCAGCTTGCCCCACATCTCCATCCCATTCGGGCCGCGCATGCAGTAGTGAAAGGCGCCGCCCGGGCGCAGGTCCATGGTCGCGACAACGAAATCAAAGCCCTTGGGTCCCCACCACTTGGCCAGGCGCTCGGGCTCGGTCCAGGCCCTGAAGACGACGGCCCGGGGCGCGTTGAAGACGCGGGTGAGGTGAGGGCGGCCTCCGGATGTTGCGGGGGCATTGGGTTGATTCATTCGGGATTCTCCTTGTGTTGCAGTTCGTCGAGATAGTCGGCCAGGCGATCGAAGCTTTCGTTCCAGAAGTGTTCGTAGGACTTGATCCAGTCGTGGATGGGCTTCAGGCCCTGGTTGGACAGCGCGTACCAGCGCTGTTGCCCGTCGGCCCGGACCGTGACCAGGCCAACCTGCTTCAGGACCGCCAAATGCTTGGAGGCCTGGGGCTGGGTGATGCGCAGCATCCGGGCGATATCGTTGACCGAGCGCTCGCCCTGAGCGATCAGGTCAAGAATCTGCCGGCGGCGCGGTTCTGCGACCGCGTTGAAGGCATCGGTGGTTGTCGGTGAGCGTGCGATGGCGAGAGTATATGCCGATATGGGAATATGTCAAGCGTTTGTAAAAGCGATATCCCGCGGCTCCGCCGCGGGATATCGCTTTTGGGCTCAGCGCTTCACATGGGGCGCATACACGTCAAAGCGCCTGGAGGCTGCCTCGATCGCCCCCATATCGCAGCGCGGGGTGTAGCCGCCGCTGGCGCTGCCATACGGGCGTGTGTTGCTGGATTGGTCCAGGGTGAGGATCGCCCCGCCAAAATCCGAGCAGCCGGCCAGGTTGCCGCGATCGACGGCCGGGCCAAATCGCAATGGGTGATACCAGGTCAGGCCATTGAACATCAACGGTCCCAGGCGAGGGTCGAGGCCAGGCGTCACCGCTTTCACCAGGTTTCCGGTCGAATTCCCGGCGATGGCGCACAGCGCGTTGGCAAAGCCGATCAGGTTGTAGCCTTCCGAGCTGAGCGTCCCATGGCAGTCGGGGGCGTATAGCTCGAACATGCTCACGGTGAGATCTTCGTTGCCGGCCAGGATGGTGTTCTTGAGTTTGATGATGCTGCTGGAGGCCTGATACACGCCGCCGCCCGTGCCGTCGCCGTTGTCGTCCGAATCGGCGGTGTTGTTTGAGATCGTTACGTTTGCCAGGCGGACCAGGGCATCGTTGGACGAATAGATCCCGGCCCCATCCTCGGTCGCGGTGTTCCCGCTGATCGTGGTGTTGGTCAGGGTGGCCGTGGAATCGGCCGCGTAGAGTCCGCCGCCCTTCGTGGCGGTATTGCTGACGATTGCGCTGTTCTTGATCTCGGCCCGGTCCCAGTTGAAGATGCCGCCGCCAGAATTGCTGGCGTCGTTGTTCTGGACCGTCGACGAATTCATCAGGACCGTGGCGCCCGGGCCGATCAGGAGGCCGCCTCCCACACTGGCGCTGTTGCCGTTTACCACGCTGGCCAACATGTTGAGCGTGCCGGCGCCGACGTAGATTCCGCCTCCCGTCTCGGCCGAGTTGCTGCTGATTTCGCTGGAGACGATGACCAGCGCGCCATAGCTGATGATCGCGCCGCCAAAGGCGCTGGATGGGCCGGTCGCGTGGTTGTCAAACACAAGCGATTGGGCAATCGTGGTGATGGCAGTGTCGCGGCTGCACATGGCGCCGCCGATCGTGGTGGTCGCCTCGTTGCCATATACCTGCGAGTTCATGTCGATGACGAGCGTGCCTTCGGTGTGGATCGCCCCGCAAGCCGGCGACTTGTTGGCGTAGAGATAGGTGGTGTGAAAGCCGACAGCGCAGTTGTCGCAATAGTTGGTGAGGGCGCTCCCGCTCTCGCCGGTATTGGTGTTGATGTTGCCGCGCAGAGTGCTGTTGTAGACCTCGACCTGGCTATTCCCGGCTCGGAGCAGATAGATCGCTTTCGGGAAGTTGGTCAGGGTCAGATCATTCAGCTCGAGTGTGGTGGTGATGTCGATCAGCGCGAACCCATACGCGCCGGTGGATCCGGCCCCGGCAATGAGGGTGCCTGTCCGGCCGGCGCCATTCACCGTCAGGTCGTCGGTCACGTTCAAGCGCTTGGTCTGGCTGTAGGTGCCGGAGGGAATCGTGACGGTGTCCGCGCCGGGCCTGGCGTTGGCCTCCATGAGGGCGGCCCGCAGGCTGCATTTGCCGCCGGCATCGAGACAGGCGCCGTTGCCGGGATTGACGTCATCGGTCTCGAGGGTGGTGTTGACGGTAAAGGTCACGCTTGGCCTCGCCTGCGCGCGCGGCGCGGCGGGAAGCAGACCGACTAGCAGAATGGCGACGATGAGCGAGCGAAGCACAAACCGAGGGAGCATGATTGACTTCTCCTTGCCGCCCCCCTCAACGCGTCAAATACTACACCCGGGCGGACACGCGGATGTTCTGGGCCACGAATGATCACCCGGCGGGCTGGAAATGAGCACCGCCGCGCCGCATATTTCTGTTATTCGCGTGCGCGTTCAAACAGGAGAGACACAATGTCCGCAAACACAACCACGGTCAATCAATTCTACGAGCTGTTCGGGCGGCAACATGACCTCGACGCCGTCGAGGATTGCTTTGCCCCCGGCGCGATCGTCCACTTCCACGACATGCCGGCCATGCCCTATATGGCCTACAAGCAGGTCGGGGCCATGTATCTTGGCGCCTTCCCCAATATGGGCGTCGTCATCGAGGACCAGTTCGAAGCCGGCGACAAGGTCGTCACCCGCGCCGTGTGGTCGGGGACACACACCGGCCCGCTGATGAATATCCCGCCCACGGGGAAGCCCATCCTCAACAACGAATTGTGCGTCGACCGAATGGCGGGCGGCAAAATCGCCGAGCGCTGGCAGATCAGCGACAGCCTCAGCCTGATGCAGCAGCTTGGCGTCATCCCCGCGCCATAGGGGATGTAGGACCGACGGCGGAAGCCCGGGCGTGGATATCGCTTCCTGGGGGCAAATCAGATTTGCCCCCATACCGGATCATCGTCCATGCGTTTCCGGCTTGCGCATACCGCCTGAAGCCAACCCTCTCATACAGGCGCAGGGCGGGGTTGTCCGCCTCGACGCTCAGGCTGATCGCCCGGATACCCCCACGCTCGACCTGCTCGAACAGGGCGGCGAGCAGCGCCGCGCCAATGCCCTGGCCGCGGAAACGCGGATCCACACCGATGCCGAGCTCGGGCGTCGCGGCGTCGATGTAGCCATACGAGTGCTCGGCGTCCGTCCACTGGCGAATCCAGGCCGCGCCGGCAGCCCCGGCGGCGAACTCCGCGACCACGGCAAGGTCACCCGCGCGACCCCAATCCGCCAGCAGATAGGCATGCCCGGTCTCGGCGATGCGCTGTTCCGGCGCTGCGGCGGTCACGGGCGCGCGCCAGTCGATGGCCCAGGCGAGCGCGGCCTGCAGGGCGGACAGGTCGGCCGGCATGGCAAGCCGGATGTGCCATTCCTGGCGGGCGATCACCCATTGATCGACCCGTCCGTCCTCTTCAGAATCACGCTGGCCAATGTGGTTGAAGCCGGCTTTCTCCACCACCCGCCGTGAGGCCGGGTTGTCGACGGCGGTCTCGGCGTAGACCTCGCGCACGCCGCGGTCAGCGAACGCGCGCACCAGCATCTGGCGCACGGCGGCGGTTGCCACGCCTTTGCCGCGGGCCGCGTCAGCGACGCCGTAGCCGAGCTCAATCCGGCCGGGCTCGGCCCGGCGCTTGAGCATGGCCGACCCGACGACCTGCGCGGGCGCCGCCGAAATGAAAACGAAGAGCGCGAAATCGGCGGGTGCCGCGCGCAGCAGGAACTCCGGTGGCGCGGCCCCGGCCAGGACCGGCATCCCATCAAGCTGCAAGGGATCGGCCAGCAGCGACGCGCGTTGCGCGAGATCGAGGGAGATCAACGTCGGGTTCATGCCTTTTTTATCCTCGCGGGTAGGCGCTTGCGAACCCAGTTAGGCGCGGTTCTTTGGCGCCTACCCGCGAGGTTTCTGGCCAACATCAAAGTCATCCCGCCAGCGCGGACGGCAGTTCGACAAAATCGCTGGTCCTGTCGGCGGACCGGACGGCCGCCAGCAGCGCATCGGGCGGCGCAACGAGCTTGCGCGCGACGAGGTCGAGCCAGCCCACGACGCTGGTCACCCGCGCGCAGAGCTTGCCATCCTCGCGCAACAGGTCATTCCGGATGACAAATCGGCTGCCATCGGGCGCCATGCCAGCGATCTCGAGGGTGACCGTGAGCGTCTGCAGCAAAATCACCTCCCGGCGGTATTCGAGCTCATCCTTTGTCACCACCGGTCCGAGCCGCAGCCGGGCGAATTCACTCACCGGGAAGCCGTGTTCGGCGAAGAACAGCATCCGAACATCAGAGGCTTTGTCCAGAAAGGCGGAGTTCCGCATGTGGGCGTTTGAGTCCATATCCCCCCAGCCCGCGATCATCGACTTCGAGTACATTCAGTTGCCCTCCAGGGTGCGCGGCACGATCGCCAGGACCTCGAACACCGAGCACACGACCGGCATGGCCTCGCTCGGCGCGCGGCCGATGCGGGCGCACTCGCGCGAGAAGAAGGCCCAATGCGCGTCGCGCCAGTAGGCCAGCGAGCCGTCGCCTTCGCCCTCGATGGCGGCGTACTCGGGTGTGACCTCCGCATACGGCACAACGGCCACACTCGTGATGCGAGTGATGAGCGCGGGCGCATTGAGATGGTCAACGACGATCTCGACGTCGCCCACCGCGGGGAACACATCTCCGTCAGCTTCCATCGCCCACATCAGACCCGTGCCGGCCCGCTTCTGGCCACTCCGGATCAGGGCGAGCAACGCCTCCGAGAGCGCGGGCGAATCGCCATAGGCATCCACCCGCACGCGGCCGGGCGGCAGCGTGATGTCGAGCTCGGCGATCCGGGAAGTAAGGGATTCTACGGACGGCAAGGTTGACATAATTGAAGTGGGCGCCCCCGCGCCCGGCCACTTTAACTCGGCGTGGCTGCGCTCGACCAAAATATCTGCGTTATGCATTCCGCCCCACCTCCCGACCCGGAGAGTTGCCATGCTGGCCGTTCTCGATCTCGTTGCCGAGCTTGAGATTTTTGCCAATCGACGCGCCATAGCGGTGGTACCGGGCGGCGGCTTGCTCTGGCTCGGCCTCGGCGAGCGCCTCCAGGGTGGCGAACCCCGCCCCGATGTAGTTGGAGATCGTGGCCGCGCTCGTCCACGGCAGTCGCGAGAAGTCCGCCCGCTGGATGAGTTCGTCAATCAGTGCCACGGGCGGGCCGCTGCGCGCGGCCAGCGCGCGGCGGCCCGCCGGCGCGCGGCCGGCCTCGAGCAGATCAAGGCTGGTTCGCAGGTCCGTCTCACGTATCATCTTGTCCTCGAAGGAGGGAATCGGCGAGAGCTCCCGGGTGATGGCATCCCAGTCAATGGTCATGGCGCGCTTCTCCTCAGCAATCGCGCGGCCTCTCACATGAACTCGGCCGTGATGCGCTCCAGGTCAAACGGGGTCAGACCGGCATCGACGGCGAACACCGTCTGGGCCGATTCGCGATCGGCGGCCGGCGCGCCGCGGGCGCGGATGTGCAGGTCGAACAGGGTGTACAGATCGGTCTTGCGCAGATCGGTCATCGCACGAAGCATCAGGGACAGGCCGGTCAGGTTGGCGGCCACGTTGTTCTGGTAGATGGCATGGTTGGTCACCGCGACATCGGCCCAGATCGCCTCGCCGCGCTCGAGATCGAAAATCACAGGCGCGCATATCCGCGTGTTTGAGGCGACATCAACCTTGTCCACCACCGTCTTTGGCTCGTAGATCTCGCCGGAGGCGGGCGCCTGGCGAGCCATCCAGCCGGCGAAGCACTCGGGCAGATCGCAGAAGGGCTGCTCGGTAAAACTGTTTAAAGTCATCACCACAAAGCGCACGCCACGAGCGCGGCAGAGCGCCAGGTCGACATCGATGAACTCGGACGCGCCGTGCGGCGCATCAACGATGTCGCCGCTGTGGTGGCCGCCAAAGTCCTTCAGGTTGTAGTAGGTCAGCGCGCTGATGTATCCGTATTGGGCGCTGTACATCACCGCCGACAGGTCGATGTCGGCCCGCCCGCGCCCGTTCTTCCACCACACAAAGAAGCGCAGCGTGCCGCCCTCGGGCAAGGCCAGCCGGCTGCCCCGGGTCAGGGTGCGCAGGGACTTGGACGCCGATCGCCGCGAAAACGGAACGAGGTAGTTCTTGAGGCCCGGGTCGAGATAGCACGGGCCAAGCGGCGGCAGCGCCGCGAAACGCTTCAGAAGCGCCCGTTCGCAAATCGCCGCAAGTTCCAGGGCCAGACCCGGCGCCAGGGCAGGGAGCGCCTGGGTCGTTCCGAACAGTTTGCCGACCTCGCCCTTGGGGAAGAAGACGCGCAGATCGGCCGGCGCGTCGCGGCGCCGGAAGTGGGTCATGACTTGGAGCAGGACTGGGGTGGACACCCGCTCGGCCCGCCGCGCAAATCCATCGACCACGCGCTGGGGGGCCGGGCTGATTCGGGCGAGGTGGTCCAGGCGGCGGGCCAGATCGCCCGGCCGGGCGTCCAGCAGATCGAGGACGGCGGCGATGTCCCGGGCCGACAGCGCGGTCTCGATCTGAGCATTGAAGGTGTTGATGGGCCGGTTGTTTCGCAGGACATCGAAGGCGGCCGCGGTCTGGGGAAAACGTTTCGCGTATTCCCGGGGATGAAGGTGTTCCCCAAGCCGGATCCAGCGCGGCTTCCAGCGCAGCATGTCCTCGGTCCGGTTCGGCGCGCGCTCGATCCAGCCCAGCATCCGCGCGCGTTCGGCCCGATGGAATTTGCCGAGTTTGCCGGCCCCGGCCAGCGAAACATCGCCATTGCTCAGGGCGACCGCCAGGCGCAGCACATCAGTGGCGGTCTTCACGTGCCGATCGAGGACGGCAGCCGCTGCCGGCGCATAACGCATGAGCTTTGCGCCGAGGTAGGCCAGATTCTCCCGGCTCGGGATATCCTCGGGCAACAGGGGCTGGATGTCGTCGCGATACTGGGCGATGAACCAGGCCACATCCTCCTTGTCCTGGGGCGAGAACGGCGATTTTGAGCGGGCCAGCAGGGTGAAGATCGCGTCGAAGTCCGCGCGCTCGCCCAACTCGATGATGCGCCGGGGCGGATACGCCTCGAGGGCCGGCCGGTCCTCCGGCTCAAACGCGTGCCTCTGCAGCGTCCAGTAGTGCAGCAGCGCGTTGACGTACAACTCCGCCTCAGTCATCTCCATGACCTGAGCGGGGAAGTTGGGATACATGGGCTCGAACTTGCGGTGCGCGCCGACCAGCGTCCGCAGATCCTTGACCAGGCGCTGGTAGAAGGCGTCCACCTGGGCCAGGCTCAGCCGGGCCAACCCGTCCATGACCTCGCGCCCAAGCAGGTATCCCAGGCTCTCGAGGTTCTTCTGCAGCGCGGCGAGGGCGCCGAGCGAAGTCGTTCCCGCGCCCTCCGGCAGGATGAGCTTTCCGCGCCGCCGGATGTAGATGGCATTGATCGACATGATCGCAGTCGGGTCCGGCGGACGGCACGCCAGCCGGACCCATGCAGGCGGAGAGCGAGAACCCTAATTGGCTAAAGAGAAGGAAGGACCCTCAGAGCCGCCTGATCTCGATGCTATCGGCATTTGGCTGGCGTGTCAAATCGAGGCGGGTAGCGGCTATCATCGATCCGCCCGTGACGAATTCGCAATGACAAAACTCATCACCTTGCTGCTCCCCGCCAAAATCGACAACAGCATTCGCGGATCCAAAATCCCCTGGATCGTCTTCACCCTGCTGGCAATCGTCAGTATGGTACGGAGCTGCATTCACCTGCTTTCGGCCGATGGCAGG
>JADKDT010000025.1 GCA_016714465.1 Candidatus Brachythrix odensensis
CCGCCGTCCTCCTGGCGGCCTGTGCGGCCGCGCCGCCGACCGCAAGGCCAACGGCCATACAGGCCATCCAGTCCTGCCGGACCCGCCCAGGCCGCGCCCGCGCGACCCCGGGCCACCACAGGTCCTAGTGGAGCCGACCGCGGCCTCAACGCAGACCCGCGCGCCAACCTCGACTAACACGCCTGAGTCCAAGCCGACTAGCGTTGTGGCGGCAACCCTGCTGGCCGCGGCTCAAGCCGACTCCACTCCGGACCTTGACCCCGCAACCACGGCCGACCGCGACTAACAGGGCTGAGTCCACCCCGACAAGCGCAGCGGCGCCCGCCGTGGCGTTCGTGGCTGCGCCAACATCTACTCCCAGGCCTCCCGCGTCCACTCCGACCTGGACTCCGCGGCCACCGCCCGCGACCTCGACCCCGCGCCCGCCACCAACCGTCGCACCGGTCCCGCAACCGGTCGCGCCAAATGTCATCATCCAGTTCATCCGCGTCGATGGGGTCGTGCCCCGGACTGAGGCCGACGAATACGCCGTGGTCTTCAACGCCGGCGCCTCAACGGTCAATCTGCAGGGCTGGCGGCTAAACGCCGGCGACCCCGGGCAGGATTTCGTCTTCCCCGCGCTCACGCTGGCCCCGGGTCAGGCCTGCTGGGTGTACACGAACGAGGTTCACCCCGAAACGTGCGGTCTCAGCTTTCGCCACCGCCAGGCGATCTGGAACAACAAGGGCGACTGCGGACGTCTCTACCGCGCGGACGGCCAATTGGCGCATGAGAAATGCTACTGAGCGCCGGACACGCTGAGCCTTACCCGCGGAAGTCCGGAATGTCCACCCGCTCGCCGTCGCGCAGGGCGGACGCATGGGCGCAGATGCCGGGGGCCGTCCAGTCCGCCGCCACGATGGCGTCGATGGCGGGCCGGCGCCCCTCGACGATGCTGCGGGTGAACTCGTGGACCAGGTGCGGGTGCGAGCCGCCATGCCCCTGGCTTCGGGTGTACGAGCGGATCGCTTCGGGGAGCAGGTCCGCGCGATCTGGAACCTCGACGCGCACCGCCGTCGTGGGCCGCCCCCGTTTTGCGGGGTCAATCGGCTCAAGGGTGAAGAAGAGCGGATGCTCGTGTTCCAGCGACTGCCATTCAAACCCGCCTGTGTCGCCATAGACATCAAAGGCCTCGGTGTACGGGCGGGCGGTCTGGAACCAGGAGCGGGTCACCTCGGCGGCGACAGGGGTGCCGGCGAGCTGGAAGATGGCGGTCTGCAGCGGGAAGGGGTTGCCGCCCGGCCGCTGGAGGTCGGGCCGTAGTTGGCCCGATCCAAAGCAGCACACCCGCGCCGCGCGCGTTCGCGCGAGCGCCAGCAGCGGCGCGACCGCGTGGGTGGCGTAATGCATCGGCGGCATCGTCAGCCAGTAGCCCGGAAAAGGCCCCTCGAGGTCCTGGTAGTAGGCCCCGCGCAGAAAGGTGAGCGCCCCCAGGTCGCCCCGCGCATAACGATCCTGGACATACAGAAACTCGCGCGAGTAGACGGCGGTCTCCATCATCATGTAGTTCCTGCCGGACTGGCGCTGCGCGGCGATGATCTGGCGCAAGCCGGCCAGGTCGGTCGCGGCTGGCACCGCGCACGCGCAGTGCTTGCCCGCCCCGAGCACGGCCAGCGTTTGTTCGACGTGCAGGGGGATCGGGGTGAACAGATGAACCGCGTCATAGTCCGAGGCGAGCACCTCCTCGAGCCGGGCGAATCGATCCGCGATGCCGAACCTCCCTGCCACCGCGTTCAGCTTCGCCGAGTCGAGGTCGCACACGGCGACCCGCGAAACATCCGGGTGATCCCGATAGATGGGCACGAACTCGGCCCCGAACTGCAGGCCGACCACGGCAACTTTGATCTTGTCCGTCATTTGAGTTCGGGAAAATCCTCCTCCCAGTACTCGCCCGGCCGGCGCGCGCCAGCCGCCTCGCGAGACGTCTCGGCCCCGCGCAACTCCACCCGCCGGATCTTGCCCGAGATGGTCTTCGGCAAGGCCGAGAATTCCAGCCTGCGCACGCGCTTGTAGGGCGCCAGCCGCCCGCGCAGGAAGCGGAAGATTGCCAGGGCCGTGTCGCGGGTGGGCTCGACCCCCGGCCGGAGCGTGAGATAGGCCTTCGGCACCGCCAGCCGGATCGGATCGGGGCTCGGCACCACCGCGGCTTCGGCCACCGCCGGGTGCTCGATCAACGCGCTCTCGAGCTCGAACGGGCTGATCCGGTAATCGGAGCTCTTGAACACGTCGTCGGCCCGGCCCACATACCAGTAGTAGCCGTCGGCGTCGCGGCTGGCCACGTCCGAGGTCGGGTAGTAGTCGCCGCCGAGCAGCTCGGCGTTGCGCTCCGGGTTGTCGGCGTAGCCGGCCATCAGCCCGGTCGGGGCCGGCTTGAGCTTGATGCAGACCTGCCCCTCGCTGACCTCCTGCCCTTCGAAATCGACCAGGGCAATCCGATACCCCGGCATCGGCCGCCCCATCGATCCGGCCTTGACCGCCTGCCCGGGCGAGTTGCCGATCTGGCAGGTCGTCTCGGTCTGGCCGTAGCCGTCGCGGATGGTGATCCCCCCACGCCGCGCGGACCTGGTCGATCACCTCGGGGTTGAGCGGCTCGCCGGCGCTGATCAGCTCGCGCAGTTTGACCGGGTAGGCCTTGAGATCCTCCAGGATCAGCATGCGCCAGACGGTCGGCGGCGCGCACAACGTCGTGACGCCATACTTGACCAGCGCGGCAAGCGTCCTGCGCGCGTCGAAGCGGGCCTGGTTGTAGACGAAGATCGTCGCGCCGGCGATCCAGGGCGCGAAGACGCTGCTCCAGGCGTGCTTGGCCCAGCCCGGCGAGCTGATGTTGAAATGAACATCCCCCGGCTTCAGGCCGATCCAGTACATCGTCGACAGGTGCCCGACCGGGTAGCTCTGGTGGGTGTGCAGGACGATCTTTGGTTTGGCCGTTGTGCCCGAGGTGAAATAGAGCAGAAACGGGTCCGTCGCCCGGGTCGGGCCGTCGGGCGTGAAGACCGGCGGCGCGCCGTCCGCGCCGGCGTAGGCGATCCAACCGGGGACGTTGCCGGTCGCAATCCGGGTGAAGGCGCCTTGAATCCCCTCAAATCTGCCCGTCCCCGCCGCGTCCGTAATCACATGCCGCATGTCGCCCCGGCTGATCCGGTCCTGCAGGTCGGCCCCGGCGAGCTGGGTGGTCGCCGGGCTGATCACGGCCCCGAGCTTCATCACCGCGAGGGTGATCTCCCACAACGGCGCGGCATTGGGGAGCATGACCAGCACCCGGTCGCCGCGCCGGACGCCGGCCCCGCGCAGGAAGTTGGCCACCCGGTTTGAGCGCTCGCGCATCTGGGCAAAGCTCAGCCGCGTCTCCGCCCCGCTCTCGTCGACCAGCCACAGGGCCGGGCGGTCATTGCCCTCCGCCAGCGCGTCGAAATAGTCGAGCGCCCAGTTGAACTCATCGAACACCGGCCACTGGAAGCCGGAATACGCCGCGGCGTAGTCCTCGCGGTGGGCGATCAGGAAGTCGCGGGCCTGAACAAATATCTCGTTTGGGTTCATGGGTGATCTCCCCGCCCGTGGCGCGGGCGCTGGCCGTGCTCTGTGGATCGATCCGATCACTTTACTCCCGATGGGCGGATTCGTGGGGCTGTGCCTGCTCGCATGGGCGCCGCAATTAGGGACTCATGCACTCCGCAACTTGATGTTTCCCCTCGACCGCGCGGGCAAGATGCCCGCGCTCCAAACGCGCGGTTGACAGGAGCGCGGGCGTCTCGCCCGCGCGGTCACGGCTGATCGTCGTCATCTGGGCGCTTCGGTTCGCCTTCCTTCTTCGTTCTTCTGCTAGAAGCAGGCGCAATCTACCCAGCACCGGCCGTATCCGCCCAGGGATCACGCTCCGGCCCGGCTTCGATCCACGCCCGCATCTCCCGCCACGCCGCGAGCGCCTCGCCCTCCGTGACCTCCCCAAACCGCAGCCCATCCCCGGCCAGCAACTGACCCGCCCGCGGGGCGTCGGCCTGGATCAGCATCCCGATCAGCGGATACCCGCCGGTGGTCTGGGCGTCGGCCCCGAGCAGGATGGGCTGGCCGTCGGGCGGGAGCTGAATGGCCCCCGGCAGCACCCCCAGCGAGGGCAGGCTGAGCGCGTGCGG
>JADKDT010000026.1 GCA_016714465.1 Candidatus Brachythrix odensensis
CCGCGCCCGACCCTGTTGCAGCGGCCAGGATCCAGATCCGGGATTGGATGTTCGGCAAGTTCGTCGAGCACGGCTCGTGGCCGGAGCAACATCACATTCGTCTGCACCGGCGTAACCGCGCCACCTGGGGCGGCGAGGTGCATGAGGGATTGATCGTCGATGGTGATGTCGTAGATCTGCGTCACGCCATCCTGCACTTTTCGCACCTTACACTTGAGCGCTTCATTGCCAAGTTGAACAGCTATACCGACATCGAGGCCCGCACGATGAAGGCCGCCGGCCAGTCGGTCGGGCTCGGGCGCGCGGCGCTAGGCGCGCTCGCGCTTTCCTCGGCCAATATGTCCGCCTGCAGGGTCTTTCGCGATGGCGGGCATGGGTTCATCCTCGCCGTCTATATGGCTGGCTATTACTTCACCACCCGGGCCAAGCTGTGGGTGCTGAACAACGCAAATACGCCGCCACCGGACCCGGAGGGCCCGTGAGCGCGAGCGTCTGCCCGCTGTGCGGAATCGCCGCAGGCGCGCCGGTCTACCCCGGCTTTGTGCGCTGCGCCAATTGCGGCCTGGTCCGGACGGATCCGCCGCCGCGCGAAACGCCATCCGGCGAGGATGGCCTGTATGGCGGCGAGTACTTTACTGCGCGCAATGCCTACCTGGCCCGGCGCGACGAGTTCACCGGCATGTTCGCGGCGTTGCTTGATCAGGTTGCTGTGCTCAAGCCGTCCGGGCGCCTACTTGATGTGGGCTGCGGGCCCGGGTTGTTGCTCGAGGAAGCTCGCCGGCGGGGGTACGGCGTGGCGGGCTGTGATGTGTCGGCCTGGGCGGTCGACTACGCCCGCCAGCAGGGCCTGGATGCGCGGGCCGGCCTGCTCGAGGCCCTGGCCTATCCCCCGGCCAGCGTTGATATTGCGCTGGCCAACCACACCCTCGAGCATGTGCCGGATCCCCTTCCGTTTCTGCGCGAAATGGGCCGCATCCTCAAGCCGGACGGTCTGCTCGTCATTGGCGTGCCCAACTTCGGCAGCCTGATGTCGTCCGTCATGCGCGAACGCTGGCACGCGTTGCTGCCCGATCAGCACTATTGGCATTTCACCCCGGCGACGCTGGCCCGGATGCTGCGGGAAGCCGGATTCGTCCCTCGCCGTGTCATTACCCAGACCGGCAGCCACAAACACGCCAGCCGCGCGCGGGCGCTGGCGCTGAACGCGATTGTGGCCGCCGCCAAACCCCTCAACCGGAGTGAAGGGTTGCTTGCGTTGTGCGCCAAGGCGGATTAGGCGATGCTGGCGGGCTGGATCGATCGTCCCGGCGGCCGCGCGCTGCCGCTCCTGGCCGGGTTGGCGTTTGGCGCGCTCTATCCCGGCCTGCTCACCCAGCAATACATATGCGACGGCATGCGCTGGTATCGGGCGATGGCCGGCCTGCGCCCGCCTGAGCTCGGCGGCAGCAATCACCTGCTCTATCCACTGGTTGGAAAACTTTGGTTCGCGGCGGGGACCTCCCTGGGCATCCCGGCCAGCTATGCCCTTGCCCAGTCGATGAATGCGGTGCTGGGCGGCGTGGCGCTGGGTTTCTTCTGCGCCATCGTGCAGGCCTGGACTGGGCGGGCCTGGCTCGCCCTGGCCGCCACGCTCACACTTGGCCTGTCGCGGGCCTTCTCGCAGCATGGGGTCGACATGACCGAGCCCATGCCGGGGGTGGCGTGCGCGATGGCGGGCGTGTGGCTTGCCACCCGACATGCCCTGCGGCCGGGGCCCCGCACTGGGCTCATCCTGGCCGGCGCGTTGCTCGGCCTGGGCGGCGCGATCTATCAATCCAACATCATCGCCGTATTTGGCGCCTGCGCGCTGGTCGGGCTGGCCGGGCCGGCCCGCGGCCCGCGCGCCCGCTGGATCGACGCCGCCCTCGTCGGTCTGGCGGCTGGCCTATCCGCCGCCGGGCTCTATCTGTTCGCTTTCATGACCCTCGGCGGCGCGCGCACGCTGGGCGAGGCCTTTGCCCTGAGCGTCGAGACCGAAAGCGCCCGAACCGCCGGGGCGTATGCCGAGATCAGCCTGCGTCGGTTCGGCGTGCTGGTCTTCGGCCTGGCCGACTCGCTATATGGCATTCGGGGCGTCGATGGCCTGGGCACGAACTTGTTTGCCCGCGGCCTGACCCCGGAGGTCCTTGTCGCGCTGGTGGCGACGGGTTGCGGGGTGATCGTGCCGGCTGGGATTGTTGTGCTCTACGCGCTCCGGCGTCGGGCGGCCCGGCGAGGCCCAGGACGGCGAGGCCGGACCCTGCTCGCCCTGCTGATCTGGCTCGTCCGCAACTCGGCCTGGCCCTCTATTTTGGCGGGCGCTATTCCAAGTTGTGGATGCTGTCGCTGGCCGTCATCCTGCTGATGCTGTGCTTGATGCTGGCCGTTCTGCAGCGGCGGGCTGGCCGTGCGCCCCGAGACTGGCGCGCCGCGGCCGCCCTGTTCGCCGGTGTGTGGGTGCTCCCCGTTGGATTCCTCGGGCTGGCCGCCAACCTCATCCCCGATCACGTCACCCCCCAGGCCTGCGCCATCGACGCCGTTAAGATCGCGGCACTGCTCAAGCCCCAGGACCTGCTGATCAGCGACTGGGCACGGCTGGCCTGCGCGCCCGAGGCCAAATGGCGACCTTCAGCCTGGCCGCGTCCGCCTTTGATCGCCGGCTGGTCGCCGAGGATGTGCGCCAGGATCTCGACGCGGCGATCGCGGCGGCACACGCGCGCGGCGGCGCGGTCTACGTCCACGGGTTGCTCGGTCTGTCCGCCGCCGAATGGGAGCCGTTTCTCGGCCAGCGACTCGGCCTGCCTTCTACGTTTCTGGCGCCCGAGCGTCCGCGCAACCAAGCCTGACCTCGGCGCAACGACGCCTCAGGGGGTCTCCAAGCCTTTGGCGGTGGGCCCATGACACTGCCTGCGCGCCGAGAGATATCAGCGAAGGCGCGGCATGCGCGGTCACGGGGTGGACGCCATGGCGCGTCTCTACGTCCACCCCCGAAAACCTGGGGCGATCAGGGTTTCGCCCTGGGCGTCCGAGGGCTCCGCCCAGGCTCTCATTCGGCACCTCTGGGGCCGGGCATCAGATGCGCCATTGTCGGGTAGATGCCCTATGAGCACCCCCGACCTGAGCATCTGCATCATCAATCACAAGACGCCAGCCCTGACCCGGCAATGCCTGCAATCCATTGCAGACACCGCCGGCGATCTGGCGATCGAAGTACTGGTCGTCAACAACACGGCCGATGTCTGCGACGTCGCTGGCATTCGCCGGCCCGGTGGCCGGCCGCTCGAGGTCGCCTACATCCAGAACGCCGCGCCCCTCGGGGTTTTCGGCCAACCAGAATCAGATGTTGCGCCGCGCAACCGGGCGGTATCTGATGCCGCTGAATTCGGACATCGTCATCCACCCCGGCGCGCTGCAGGACCTGGTGGCTTTCATGGACGCCCATCCGCGCTGTGGTCTGGCCGGGCCAAAACTGCTGCATGGCGATGGGAGCTTGCAGCGCTCCCCGATGGACGATCGGGCCGTCATCATGCAGCGCGCGACCTATGACTTCGTCCGGGCGCGGTATCCGACCTCGCGCTGGGGAGAGATTCGGGTGGGAACTGCGCTGGGCCTGGCCTTTCGGTGGATTCTGTCCGGCCGTCCCGAGCAGAGGGCGGCACTGCGGCGGCGAATCGCGATGCGCGTATGATGCCCGATCGCGGCTCTGACTCATCATGACTTCACCTGATCTCTCCGTTGTCGTCCTGACTTACAACACGCGCAAGCTGACCCTGGCCTGTCTGCACGCGTTGTTTGGCCAGCCCGAGATCGCGCTGCGAGGTCATCGTCGTCGACAACGCCTCGGGTGATCAGACAGCCGAAGTCGTCGCGGAGGAGTTCCCCGGGGGTCCAACTGATTCAGGCCCAGAAGAACCTAGGCTTCGGCGGCGGCAACAACCTCTGATTGCGCCCGCGGGCGGTATGTCCTGCTGCTGAACCCGGACACCGAGGTGCAGCCCGGCGCGCTGTTGGCCCTCATCAACTTCATGGACGCCCATCCTGAGGCGGGGGCGTGTGGGCCGATGCTGTTGAACACGGATGGCTCGCTCCAGCCCTCCGGCCGCCGGCTGCCAACGGCGGGGTCGGTCTTTCTCGACATGACCCGCCTGTATCGGCTGACCCGCCGGGATGTCTTTGTCGAGCCCGGACGGGACTACAACCAGGTCAAGCAGGTTGGCGAGATCTCCGGGGCGGCGCTGTTGATCCGCCGTTCCCTATATGAGCGCATCGGCGGCTTCGACACCGGCCTGTTTCTGTTCTACGAGGATGTTGATCTGTGCAAGCGGGTCGGCGATGCCGGGTTTGGCGTCTATTACGTGCCAGAGGCGAAAGTAGTCCATCACTGGGGCGGCACGATGCAGAAGATCTCGAGACCGCCTACCGGGCCGGGCAGGACAGCCTGCGCTACTACTTCGCCACATCATGGGCGCCCGGCCCAGGTTTTCGTCGCGAGCCTCGTTGTTTCTGAAGGAGATCGCGTTTACCCTGCTGTCGATCGCGCGTGGCCGGCGCGGCGAGTACTATTTCCATCGCAAGATGCTGGCCAGGCTGACGAAGCCGGTGGATCGTTAGGAGAGCTGTCCCATGCAGACGCTTCAATCGGATTTGCAGGAAACTACTAACAAACCCCGGTTGCGCGCCATGCGGGCGCTCTTGGCGAACACCCTAAAGGTGGCCCCATGCCATGCTTCAGCAGGCGTGTGCGCATCGGGGCCACCTTTAGGGTGTTCGCGCCTCTTCACGGAAGGTCGGCCCGAGTTCTGAGCAGCGCGGCCGATCGCGACGCTGCTTTATTGAGCGTGACGGGCTGCGCGCCACTGGCAACTGTCATCCTGAGCGCGGCCGATCGAGCTGCCGCATTACTGAGCGTGGCGGGCCGCGCGAAGGACCCCTGTGACCGAGCGCGGAAGCAAGGGAAATCGGTGACAACACGCGTATGCCGATTCACGTATGCCCGGGGTGACATCACAGGGGTCCTTCGCGCACCCAGATACGAGTCTTCGTGCCACGGTTCGGTGGGGTGCTGCTCAGAAACTAGGCCCTTCATCCAACTGCGGAAGCATCCTGAGCGGAGGGCGGCGGCCGGGATGAACTCGGCCCCGCCCGTACCAGCCGCCCGCAGTCGAAGGAGGCCCCCTGAGCGAAGTCGAAGGGCGCTTCCGCTGACGAATGGAGCGCAGGCGCCCTTCGACTGCGCGCATCGACGCTTGCGCGCCGATGCGCTCCGCTCAGGATGCCTGCGCCTTTTGTGTGCGCTACCGCGCGCACGCCGTTTCTGACAGCCCTTTCCCCTGAAAGCGGTCCGAAACTCAGGATGACAAATGAAAACCATGAAAATAGCGATGTTCACATCCTGGCAGGTGCGTTGCGGCATCGCCGACTATGCCTCGGAGTTGGTCGGCGGGCTGCGCGGCCTGCCCAAGACCGAGGTGGACGTCGTCGCTTACGATCGCGAAGTTCATCCCGGCCGACTACGTGAGTGGGGCGAGGCGCTCAATAGCGGGCAGGTCGCCCACATCCAGCACGAGTACAGCTTCTTCGGCTATCTCCTGCCCTGGCGCAACCAGTTCGGCCCGCTCGTGTCGCAAATCCAACGTCCGCTGGTCATCACTCGCCACGTCAGCTTCGACGGCCCCCTGACCGTGCCGGGCCGCGGGGTCAAACACGCGATCCGCCAGGTCAAGTGGGCGATGTACAACCGCTGGCTCGGCCCGTATGCCCGCCAGCTCAACAAGGAAACGTTCGACATTGCCCAGCGCATCATTGTGCTGAGCGGCCGGCTCCGGGATCATCTGGCAGCGCGCGGGGTCGATCCGGGCAAGATCCGCGTCATCCCGGGCGGCGCGCCGGCCGTCACGCCCGCGGCGGGCGGGGATGCCGTGCGGGCCCGCTACGGCTGGGGGCGCAAGCGCGTGATCGGGCAATTCGGCTATCTCGCCCCGCCCAAGGGTCACGCCTTGGCGCTCGAGGCCCTTGCACGCCTGCCCGAAGACCATGTCCTGCTCATCGCCGGCGGGCCACGGCTTCGAAGCCCACCGCCCGTTTCAGGCCGAGATCGAGGCGCGCATCGCGGCGCTGGGTCTGGGCGAGCGCGTCCGGATCACTGGTTTTCTGCCGGCCGCTGACGTGCCGGCCCACATCGACGCCTGTGACGCGCTGGTGTATCCCTACACCCATGCCGACTTCTCATACTCGGTCGCGACCGGCCTGGCCTATGGCAGCGCGCCGGTGGTGGCATCGGACGTCTACGGCCACCGCGAGATCGCCGGATATTGCCCGGGGATGACCCTCTTTCGCAGCGGCGACGCCGTGGCTCTGGCCGCCGCCCTGCGCCGGGCGTTGGAGGACGAGGGAGTCCGGGCCGAGGCGAAGATCGGCATGGCCCGTTATGCTCGCGAGTATTCGTGGCCGGCCATCGCGGCCCGCACTCGCGAGGTCTACGCGGAGATCGTGGGTGACCTGTTAGCCGCGATATCCCCGCGAAGCGGGGATACGCGCAAAACGCCTAGAATTGCTCGAGGAAGCGCAGGTCGTTCGACCAGAAGTGGCGGATGTCGTTGATCCCGAACAACTTCATCGCGGTGCGCTCGGGGCCCATCCCGAAGGCAAAGCCGCTCCACTCGGCTGGATCGTAGCCGCCGTTGCGCAAAACGACCGGATGCACCATGCCCGCCCCGGCAATCTCGAGCCAGCCGGTGCCCTTGGTGATCATCTTGTCGCGCTCGGTGTCCAGCCCCAGTACACGTCGATCTCGACGCTGGGCTCGGTGAACGGGAAATACGAACCGCGGAAGCGCATTTTGGCCTTGCCGCCATACATCCGGCGGGCGAACTCGGTCATCGTCCCCTTCAGGTCGGCCATCGTGATGTTGCGCCCGATCGCGATGCCTTCCACCTGGTTGAACTGCATCTCGCTTCGGGCCGTGACCTGCTCGTAGCGATACACCATCCCGGGCAGGACCACCCGGATCGGCTTGGTGCCGTTCTCGCCAAAATCGCGCATGGACCGGATCTGGCCCGGCGAGGTGTGGGTGCGCAGGATCACCCCGGGTTTGGTGGTGTAGAACGTGTCCCACATATCCCGGGCGGGGTGCTCCTCGGGCATGTTGAGCAGCTCGAAGTTCATCTCGTCGGTCTCGACATCCGGTGAGCGATACACCTCGAAGCCCATCTGCCCGAAGATGCTGGCGATCCGGCGCAGGGTCTGGGTGCTGGGGTGCAACCGCCCGCGGATGACCGGCGCGCCGGGCAGGGTTACATCGATGGCGCCGGCTGTCAACGCTTGCTCGAGCTCCAGCGCGCGGATCTCGGCCTGGCGCGTCTCGTGGGCGGCGAGCAGAGCTTGCTTCACTTCGTTGGCCCGCCGCCCGAAAATCGGGCGCTCCTCGCGCGACAGGCTGCCCATCACCGACAGGGCTTCGTCGAGGGCGCCCCGGCTGCGCTTGGTGCCGAAAATGCGGCCGTTCCAGGCCTGCAACGCTTCGCTGGTGGTGATCGTGGGGAGCTCGGCCAGGGCCGACCGCTCGAGCTGGTTGAGTTGTTCAGACATGCGGGTGAGATTATACGAGCGCGGTTCTGGAACCTTGCCTTCCAGGCTCGGTCAGGGGCCGGTCTCAATTGTTTATCCGCAGATTACGCTGATTTGCGCCGATTTGGTCATGCAACGCGAGGACATGGAAAAGAATCGGCGTAAATCGGCGTAATCTGCGGATAGATTGTTCATTTCATGCCAGCAGAAAGTTGCCAGTTTCATTTGCAGGTCCGGATCCACAGCACATACGAGCCGATCGTGCGGGGCGGGGTGTAGCAGGCCGCCATCTGGGCGAGGACGCCCGGATCGCGGGTGACCTGGGTGTAGCGGGAGTCCTCTTTGGTCGGCAGGACGACAGCCGCGGGCTTGTTCGCGGCAAAAAACGCCAGCCATTGGGCCGGGGTGCCGTCCGGACCGGCAAGCTGGATCGAGAGGGTCGCCTTGCGCCCGGTCAGCCAATCGATCTCGCGCGGGGCCACGATCACAGCGTTGGGGTGGGTGCTGTCGCGCACGACCTTGGCCGCTTCCGCCCCGCCGGCCCGCCCGTATTCGTAGATCGTCGAATACTCGGCCCGGGCCTGGGTGACATCGAGCACGGCCCAACTGGCGACGCAGAAGGCGACGCAGGCGATCCGGCCCGCTGCTTTGGTTCTGGTGATCCAGGCGGCCGCAACGAGAAGCGCAAAAGGCAGCCCGAAGGCGATCGCCTGCGATTGCAGGGCAAACCTTAAGCGTTGGACGAGATCGTTGGTCTCGAAGGTCAGCAGATATTGGGGCAGGAGCGGGTCGGGGATGACCAGGCTGAAGTAGCCGGCCGCCGCGAGGGTGAGCGCGCCCAGCGCGACGAGGTCGCGCCGGGCCGGCTCCCAGGTCGCCAGCCAGGCGCTGACCGTCAGCGTCACCAGGAGGACAATCGGGTAGTGATAGCGGGGGAACCCCATCGGCAGGTCGTTTCCGATGCTGAGCAGGAAGAGCGCACCCAGCGCACACACGATCAGCGTGTCCGAAGGCAGCACCGTCCGGTCTCGCCAGAACGCCGCGATGCGTTCGCGCAGCGCGGCCGCATACATCAAGGCAAAAGGCACGCCCACCCACACCGCGGTGATGCCGCCGCCCATGATGCCGCGCGAAATCATCTTGGCCACGCCCTTGCCAAGCTCACCGGTGCGGCCAAAGGTGTCCAAAATCGTGTTCAGGCGGAATCCGAGCAGGGTCGAATACGCCAGCACCGTCACCCCAAAGACGAGCAGCCCGGCGAGCAGGCCGAGGAGCAGCCGGCCAAACCCCTCACGCCGAATCAGGCGGATAAGCACAACGGAGGCCGTGATGAACAGTGCCGTGGGCAGCAGCTTTGTCCACAGCATTGCTGCAAAAGCCAGCCCGACCATCAGCGGCGAGCGGCGGGGATTGGCGCTCGCCCAAATGAAGAACAACATGGCCGGCACGAAAATCGTGTTGTCGATGTCGATCAGCAGGCTGCCCTGCAACGCCAGCGGCTGGAGGGCCCAGATCCCCATGGCGATGAGCGCCGCGCGCTCGGCCCGCTCGCTGAACAGGGCCCGCATCGTCATCGGGATGAGGGCCAAGGTGAGCAGGAAACTTGCGCCCCCGATGGCCCGCATGGCCGTCAGCGAGGTTCCGAAAACGCCGACCAGCGCGGCGCCCAGGCTGACATACAGGGGCGGATGCGGAATGCGGACCGCCGTCCAGTTGCCCAGCGCGGCGAACCCGAAGTCCTGGGCGAAAACGACCTCATCGGTGAAGATGATCTTGTGTTGCGAGGCCGCAAAGATCAGGAGATACGCCAGGGCGGCGGCGCACCAGACCGCAAGCGCGGGACGGCGGGCAAGGGCGCGCATGATCACGTGCGCGCGCGGGGCGCGAGCTTGTAGCGGATCACAAGGGCGATCATCCGAAAACCGGTCCGCAACGTGCCCTTGAGATTGCCCGTGATCTTGGATTCACCCACCCGTCCGCGGTAGTTCACCGGGATCTCGATCACCTTCAGGTTTTCGCGTTTCGCCAGGACGATCATCTCGGGCAGGAAGTGCGAGCCGCCCACGCTGAGATCGTTGACGAACTTCAGTAACGCCTTGCGGTGGATCAGGCGCATGGTGCAGCCCATGTCGCTCAGCGAGCAGGTGTTGTACAGAAATTGGGTGAACTTGGCCACGATCCAGTTCCCCAGGCGCAGGAACCAGCCCATGTTGGCCTCGCGCCAGATCAGTTCGGCCGTCGTGCGCGTGCCACACACCATGTCGAAGTCGTCCGAGTAGGCCAGCAACTTCAGCACGTCCTTGCCCATGAAAGTGCTGTCGGGCTCGGCCAGGATGATGATCTCGCCGCTGGCCTCGCGCAGCCCGCGCTGCAGCGCATTGCCGTAGCCTTGCTTCGTTTCGAGTACGACTCGGGCGGCTGTCTTGCGGGCCTCCTCCTCGGTCCGGTCTCTGGAGTTGTTATTGACGACCACGATCTCGTCGACCACGCCGTTTGAAAAGAAATCCTCGACCGCGGCTCGGATGTAGTTCTCCTCGTTGTAGGCCGGAAAGATGACGCTGACCGTCTTGTTGTGATACATGCTCAGGGCTTTCGGGCGACGACCAGCATTTGGCCGGCGAACGGCTTGATCGGCGAGGCGAGATACATCCGGATCAAAAGGGGCACGACCGGCAATCGGCCGTCGCGCAGGGAGTAGGGCATGAAACGCGGCTGGACGTGATCGACCGCAAAACCATTGGCCCGCATCAGGTTCGGCAACGAAATGTCGGTGAAAATGCTGCGGTGGGTGTAATCGTCAAAGTAGCTGCGGTATGCGTAGCGGAAGTTCGGCTGGATGACGATGAAGCGCCCGCCCGGGTTTAGGTGGGCGAAGACGTCCGCCACGATTCGCGCAGTGACGTCCGGCTCGAAATGCTCCAATAGATTCGAGGCCAGCGCGACATCAAAGCGCTCGCCCTTGAGCGGGGACAGTCCGGCCGCAAGATCGGCGATGACGGGCTGCACGTCGGCCCCGGTGTGCATGCCCAGTTCGTCCCAAATGTCGACGGCGACTTTGCGCCGGGCCCGGACCTGATTGATCCAATAGCAATACCCCGCGCCGAGCTCGAGCGCCGCGGCATTGTCCGGCGTAAAGCGGGCGAGGTAATCGGTCAGGACCCGCCACAGCACGGCCCGCGAGCCCGTCTCCTTGAGATGGACGGCGTGATACGAGGTCTCGCTCATCCGTTCAACCAGGCCTTTGGCAGGTTCTTGAGCACTTCAATATTCTCAAACGGGCTGCTCTGCCGCGCGCCATGCCGGCGCGCCCACTCGGCCATCCGGGCCAGACCTTCGTCCAGGGTATGCAGCGGCCGGTCGCCAAACACCCGCCTGACCTTGGCGTGGTCGGAGTAGGCGTGCTGGACTTCATTCCGGGCGGGCACATGCAGGATGTCGGGCGCCACGCCCATCGCCGCCGCGATGCGCTCGGCCAGTTCGCGCACCGTGTAATTCTGGTCCGCCCCGATATTGAAGACCTGATTTCGGGCGGCCGGCACGTCGATGGCTTCGGCCATGATCGGCGACATGTCGCGGATGTAACTGAAAGCCCGCGATTGCGCGCCGTCTCCGAAGATCGTCATCGGCTTGGCCTGCATGATTTGATTCATGAAGATCCCGACCACATTCCGATATTTGTCGCCCACGTTCTGCCGCTCGCCATATACGTTGTGCGGCCGGAAAATGATGTAGTCCAGGTCGAACATGCGCTTGCATGAGACCAGCTCCTGTTCGACCGCGTATTTGGCAATTCCGTAGCTGTCCTCCGGGTGGGCGGGCGTTTCCTCGCGCATCGGCAGTTCCGGGCTGGGGCCATACACCGCGATGGACGAGGTGAAGACAAAGCACTTCACCCCGGTATTGATGGCGGCGTTGATCAGGGTGACGCTGCCGATCACGTTGTTGGTGTAGTTGAACCGTTTGATAAAGTGGCTCAACCCCTCGGCCGCGTAGGCCGCCAGATGGTAGACATGGTCGAAGCGGGATTTCTCAAACAGCGCATTGACCAGCGCGACATCGGTGATGCTGCCCTGGACGCGTTCCGCCCCGGCCGGAATGTTGTCGGCAAATCCCCCGCTCATATCGTCGAGGATGACCACTCGGTGGCCGCGCCGGATCAGCTCTTCGGCGACGTGCGAGCCCACGAAGCCCGCCCCGCCCGTTACTAGAATATGGCTCATAACGGGCGGATTATACGGGCCGGCCCAACATCAGCTTGCGGAGGAGGCTCTGGCCCTGCGGCCAATCGCGCAGGTTCGAATCGGCGTTGATGTGGCCCAGCCCGCCCACGTCGACGAATTCGCTGCCCCAGGCCTGGGCCAGCTCGCGCGCGACGCCGATCGACCCGTACGGATCATTGGTGCTGGCCACCATCACGCTGCGGAAGGGCAGCCGCGCGCGCGGCACGGGCAGAAAACTCCCGACCATGGCCGGATCGGCCCCGGGCCGGTGAGATCGGGCGGCGCGACCAGCAACGCGGCCACCACGTCGCCCGCGCCTGGACCCTTGCGCGCGCGCCCGACCGCCGCGGGTGGCGCGCCATGCTCAGCCGCCCAGTGCGCCACCGTGATACAGCCCAGGCTGTGCGCGATCAGGATGACCGGCCCGGGCTGTGCGGCGATGGTCTCGTGCAGGCCGGCCACCCACGCCTCGCGCCTCGGCGCGGCCCAATCACGCTGGGCAACCCGGACACACCCAAAAAACTTGCTCTCCCAGAGCGTCTGCCAGTGTTCAGGCCCGCTGTTATCGCGGCCTGGAATGATAATCAACGATGTGTCTGCCATGGCGTATAGTATCGCGGATACACATCCATGAGCATCGATATTCTTTCCCTTCTGTCGCAGTTGGTCGCCATTGATTCGGTCAATCCCGACCTCGTGCCGGGTGGCGCGGGCGAAGGCGCGATCGCGCGTTTCATCGCCGACTGGGCTGAAAAAGCCGGGCTCGAAACGCATCTTGAGGAGGCGGCCCCCGGACGGCCGAATGTCATCGCCATCGCCCGCGGCACAGGCGGCGGGCGCTCGCTCATGCTGAACGGGCACATGGACACCGTCGGCGTGGCCGGCATGGCCGCCCCGCATGCGCCGCGCATCGTGGACGGCCGCCTGTACGGCCGGGGCGCCTACGATATGAAGGCCAGCCTTGCGGCCTGCATGGCCGCCCTCGCCGAGGCCAAAACGCTCAATCTGCGCGGGGACGTCATCTTTACCGCGGTCGCGGATGAGGAATATGCCAGCCTCGGTACGCAGTCAGTTGTGCGCAATTGGCGCGCCGACGCCGCCATCGTTACCGAACCGACCGGGTTGCGCATCTGCGGCGCGCACAAGGGCTTTGTGTGGATCGATATCGAGACCGAGGGCGTGGCCGCCCATGGCTCGCGCCCGGATCTGGGGGTGGATGCCATCACCCGAATGGGCCACGTGCTGGTCTGGCTCGATCATCTCGACCAGAGCCTGCGGGCCTCCCCCACCCATCCCCTGCTCGGGAGCGGCTCGCTGCATGCCTCGCTCATCCAGGGCGGGCAGGAACTCTCGAGTTACCCCGCCCGCTGCCGGGTATCCGTAGAGCGCCGGACCGTGCCCGGCGAGACGCCCGAGCTGGCCCTCCAGCAGATCCAGGCCCTGCTCGAGCGGGTCGCGGTCGAGCTCCCGGACTTCCGGGCCAGCGCGCGGATCACCCTCGCCCGCGAGGCATTTGAGATCTCCCCCGAAGCCGAAATCACCCAGATCCTGGCGGGCGCGGCGACCGACGTGCTTGGCGCGACGCCCGAGTGGATCGGCGAGCCTTTCTGGATGGATTCGGCGATTCTGTCCGCCGCCGGCATTCCGACCGTGATCTTTGGGCCCAGCGGGACGGGCGCCCATGCCGTGGAGGAATGGGTCGATCTCGAGTCGGTCGGCCAATGCGCCGATGTGCTGCTCAACACCGCCGCTCGCTACTGCGCCTAGGCATCTATGCGTGATCACGCGGACAAAGGACTATGAAGCAATCCATCGCCGACATCGAAAACCATTTGGCCGCCTTCATCGCGGCGGGCGAGCTGGACGGCGCGGCCCTGTCGGTCGCTCAGCGCGGCCGGCAGGTGATTGGCTGGCAGGGCGGGGCCGCCGCGCCTGGCCGGCCCGCCACCGCCCGCACCCTCTGGCCGCTCGCGTCGATCTCAAAGACCTACAGCGCCGCCGCAATCATGGCCCTCATCGAGCGGGGTGTCTTGCTGCTCTCAACCCCGGTTCGCTCGGTCTTGCCCCAGTTCACCGGCGGCGGCAAAGAAAGCGCCACACTTCGGCATCTGCTCACCCACACCGCCGGGTTGATTTACGAGTCGCCCGAGATGGAGCAACGCATGGCCGCCCTCACGCCCGCCGCGGAGTTGATCGACGAAGCCTATCGGCATGACCTGCTGTTCGCCCCGGGGGCCGGGCATGCCTATGCCGACTATGGCTATCTGCTGGCCGGCGAGATGGCGGCCCGCGCCACGGGCCGGCCGTTTGCCGGATTGGTTCATGATCTGGTGCTCAAGCCGGCCGGGCTGGTGGATACCCACATGCCACCAACGCCTGGAGTCTACGACCAGCTCGCCGTCGTGCGCGGCGTGCAGGCCGAAGGCACCCCCGGCGCGATGTACAACACGCCGTATGCCCTCAACCTGGCCCATCCGGCCTTTGGGGTGGTCGCCAGCGCCGATGACCTGATGCGCTTCGGGCTGAACTTCGCCCCGACCGGGCCACGCTTCCTGTCCGAGGCCACGGTGCGGGCGATGACCATTGACCAGACCGGCGGACGCTGCCTGGGTTGGGCGCCTGCCCTGGGCCCGCAGTCCGCGCCGGCGTATCCCGTGGCCTGGGGTCTCGGGTTCTACTTCCAGCAGGTCGAATCGCCGGGCGTGTTTGGGGATCTGCTCTCGTTTGGCGCGTATGGCCACGGCGGCGCAAGCGGTTGTCAGCTTGTCATCGATCCGAAAGCCGACCTGGTCATCGCCCTTGTCAGCAACTGCCACGCCCGGACCGGCCGCGAGCGCTGGTCATACCGCCTGCGCTCGACGATCAACATGGTGGTCGCGGCGCTATCCGCACGGATGCGTCAACCGTAGCGTGGGCGCCGCAACCGCTTAACAGGAAGAAGGGAAGAAAGAAGGTAGAGAATCATCCCTTCTTTCTTCCTTTCTTCTGTGAACGGCATAACGTACGACCAGGTTCGTGGGAAATGCTATCGGCCAAAAGCCCTGATTGCCGCGGCCAGCATCTCGTCGTTGTCTTCGGTGTAGTCCTCAAAGCGTTTGTCAATGAGCACCGTGGGCCGGATGCCCGGGGTCGGGCTTCCGGCATGCCAGACGCTGTCACGGATCCCGCGCACATCGCCCGACGGAAACGCAATCGCCATCGTGCCGCTTGGCAAACGCACGTTCGCCAGCACCTCAGTCCGGCCGGGTGTGCGCGCGCCGACGATGCGGGCCCGCCCCAGGTCCTGCAGAAGACCGGCCAGGCTCTCGGCCGGGCCGCGGGTCTGGTCGCCGACCAGGATCACCAGCGGTATTTCTTGCGACCCGCCCACGTTCTTGCCGGTGATCTCGATCTTCTGACGGCCATCGCGCTCGACGACGGCCCCGATGCCCCCGTGGGCGAACAGCTCGGCGACTTCATAGGTGTTGAAGGCCGGCGACTGCATGCTGCGCAGGTCAAGAATGAGTCCCTCGGCTGGCTGGCTCCCCGACCCGCGCAGGGTCGAGGCCAGGATCTCGGCTGCGTTCCCGGCGTCGGCCGGTGCCAGGGCCAGATAGGCCAGGTTCGTGCCGGGCAATGTGCGCGCCTGGGCCGGGGGCGAGGCGGCCAGCGCGCCCCGCGTGATGCTGACGTCGCGGGCGGCTTTTCCGGGCGACACCACCGTCACGGTGACCTTGGATCCGATCGCGCCGCGCAACCGACGGCGCAGCTCCGAAGTGCTGGCCAACCCAACCGGCTGGCCATCGATTTGGGTGATGGCGTCGTGGGCGCGCAGACCGGCCAGCTCGGCGGCCGATCCAGGCGCCACCGACAAGGCCAGGGCGCGTTCGGCGCCGCGCTCCGGCGGACCGATAAAGATCCCCAGGCCGCCTGGCGCGACATCGCTTTTGCAGGTCGGCCGCGGTGATCAGCTCGATCCCTGGGTCGTTTAGCCCGCCCAGGACCTGGCGCAGCGACGCGGCGAAGGCCTCATCGGTCATCCCGCGGATCACGGCCGCCCGCGCTTCGCGCAGCGCGTTTGTCCTGCCTTCCAGCGCCTTTGGGTACACGTAACGATCGGCGATCAGACGCAGCGCGGCGTCGAAATCAGCCAATTGGGTCTGGGTGATGACCGGCAGATCGAGCGGGACCGTCGGCGCGGTCGGGGCGGCGCCGGCGCTCGCCCGATTCAAGCGGTTGATGGGATTCAATTCGCCTGCGCAAGCGCTGAGGGCAAGCGCGGCGAGGAGGCCGATGGCAAGCCGCGGGCCAGGATGTTTTGTCATGGATGCGTCCGTCATTCGACCGCCTTCTCGACCGCGGTCAGAATCAGCCAGAGCGCGAGGAGCATGACGGCGCCCATCGCCAGACACAGGAAGCTCACCAATGCGATCGGGCCGCCGTAGCCGAGCGCAACCAGGACAGTGCCGCCAACCACAAGGGTGAGCAGGGTCATGATCAGCAGGCTGCGGGCGAATTGGCGCGCCTCCCTGCGTGTGTCCGTCGGCGGACGCGGTCGCTTCATGCGAGAATTATAGGTGTCATGTTTTGCCAGCGTTGCGGGACAGAATTGCGCGAGACGGATCTCGACAGCCGGCCCCGTTTGAAGTGCCCCGCCTGCGGCTACGTCCAGTATCAGAACCCGGTTCCCGGTGTCGGCGTGCTGATCGAGCATGAGGGCCGGCTGGTGTTGATCCGACGCGGCCATCCGCCCCATCAGGGGCAGTGGACGTTGCCCTCGGGCTTCATCGAGGCCGATGAAAGCGTTGAGCACGCCGCCGTGCGCGAGGCGCGCGAAGAGACCGGGCTCAACATCGCGCTCGATGAGTTGTTCGGGGTGTATTCATTTCCCGAGGGCCCGCCCCGGAGCGGGCTGATCATCTTCTACCGGGCCCATCCAACGAACCCGGCCGATCTGCGCGCTGGCGACGACGCGAGCGAGGCGGCGTTTTTCTCGGCGACTGAGCTGCCCGTCATCGCGTTTCGCACCCACCGCGAGGTCCTGGCCCGCTGGCTGCTCGAGCGGCAAGAGCCAGGCGCCGCGGCGGCCGGCGCCCAGCACCAGCCGGATGTCACCGTCCGCCCGGCCGAGCCGCGCGATCACTACCGGATCGTCGAGCTCATGTCGCACATGCCCGCCCAGACTCGGATGAGCGACATTGCCCGCGCGCGCGCCACTGCCCGCCTGCGCGACAGCAGCGCGCTCGAGGTGTTTGTGGCCGAGTCGGCCGAATACCAGGCGGCCAGCCAATGGACGGCCATCATCGGGTTTGTCGCGGTATCGCTGCTCGAGGGGCTAAACGAGACCCGGGCCTGGCTCGACGCGATGGTGGTCGAGCCTGAGTACCGCCGGCGCGGGGTGGGTGGCGCGCTGTTTGATATTGGGACGCGCCGAGCCCGCGAGCGCGGGGCGAGCCAGTTGCTGCTCGACTTCACCCGGGCCAGCCCCAGCGCCCAGGAGTTCTATCGCTCGATTGGTTTTGACGGGAGTGAGGTCTCGCGCATTCGCTTGCGCTAAGCGGCTATCGCCGATTTCCCATGCCCGCCGGAGGCGAACCATGCGAAATCGGCGTTCACGTGTCGAATTGGTCTTCGCGCGGGAGGACCACATCCGGCAGCGCCCGCAACTTGGCAATCAGTTCGGGGTCCTGTAGTTCCTCAAAGTGCTGGCCGATCGGCGGGAGCGTCGCGCTGACGCTGATGTTCTCGACGCCCAGCCCGCGCGCGAGCGCGGCCACTGTCGCCGCGGCCTGCTGACCGGCCCGCTGAAACAGACCCTTGTCGATCGCGGCTGTCACCATCGCGTCCATCGCCTCGCGTCGGGCGGCGTCCATCAGCGAGATGTCGTGGCTGCTCAGCCAGCCCTTCTTGCGCTCCACCACCCGGGTCAGCGACTCGTCGACGTAGACCATCAGGACCTTGGTCGGGGGCAGGGTGATGCTGACGCTGTTTCCGTCGATCCGCACATCGTCCTCACCCAGGTGTTTGAGGTTTACCCCCGCCACGATCCGCACGCCCACGTCCATCACCAGTTCCTCGCCCAGCATGCGATTATGAAGTCCCGAGATCATCGACTCCGCCGCTGTGGTCTTGTCGCGTTCCTTTTTGATCGTGACTGTCCCGATCTGGCCCAGGCTGACCAGCGCCGCGGCCCGGATCTCGCTGACCAGCACGGTCGGGGTCACGAGCGTGGTTGATATTCTGGGCGCCGGCGGTTTGCGGCTTTGGCGCGCGGCAATGAAGAGGGTGAGCAGACATCCGAAGACCACCCCGGCCGCCATCAGCGCGCCGATGTTCGCCCCGCTCAGGCTGTAGGCCAGGTAGAACAGAGCGACCGCGGCCAGGACGAGGACGGCGAACGTCCAGCCCTGGCGGGCGAAGTTCTTTAGGATGCGCATGGGTCCGTTTACTCCTGAAACGATATGCCCCGCCCGGCGTACGCCGGGCGGGGCATATCGTTTCAGGAATATACACCTGAAAGGTCATCTGTCCCTATCCAACCAGGGTCATTCGCCCCCGCCCAGGCATCTCATCAGGTCACGGTTGGCGGAGAGGAATTCGGACAATGGCATGAACAAGCCCGGCGCGCTAGGGCACCTCGATTGTCTCCAGAATGACTTCAGTCTCCGCGCTGCCCGCCAGGGTTGGCCGCTCGAACGACGGGTAGCGATACCAACCAGCCACCAGGCGATATTTCCCGGGCGGGAGCGTCGCCGGCAAGGCCAGCGCCCGGGTGTCGGTAATGACCTCGCCCGGCGCCCACGTCGTGGTCGGGCGGGTGCCCGCCACGGGCGGCGCGTCGTCGCCCGCCATCCGCGCGTCGTCGGTCGCCCGGCGCAGGTGTAAGAAAAGCGTGTAGTCGGCCGAGGGCCGGGCCTCGGCCCGCCAGATCATGTCGAGGGTCAATCCGCCGCCCGGCGCCGCGTTTCGCGCGCGCCAGCGCAGGCCTGCCAGGGTCATGCCGTCGGTCCAGCGCGCGTTGCGCGCCTCGACCGGCGCGTCGACCGCCCCAAGCAATTGATACAGCGACAGGGTGGCATCCTGGTAGCCCTCAATCCGCGCGCGCGCCGAGGTTTGGGCCAGGCGTTGCTCAATCCGCGGGCGCTGCGCGCTGACCGCATCGCTGCCGTAGTTCAGCAGCCATATCCTGCGTTTGCCGGCGGCGAATGCCTCGAAGGCCCGATCGATTTCCGCCGGCGACCAGGCGTTCTGGACGTGAAGCGTATCCATCGGCAGCGGGCCGTAGTACTCGTACTGGAAGATCTGGTCGCTGTTCTGCAGGATCGCCCCGTCGCCCGGCTGGGCGGTTGCCCGGATCGACGCGAGGGCCTGGTCGTAGCGGCTCTTCGTCCAGGTCGGATCAAAAATGGGTGCGTTGCCAATGACCGTTATCGGCGCCAATACCAGGGCCGCGATCGCGCCGGCCAGCCAGACCGGGCGGGCCGGGATGTGGCGGGTTGCGATCGCCGCGCACAGGGCGATGGGCAGCAGGGCAAACATGAAATAGCGCGGGTGGAATTCGGGCACCAGACCCGAGGTCGCGCAGGCGATGGCGACGGCTGCCGCCAGCCAGCCCAACGCCAGGGCCGGCATGCGCCGTGGCCGGCGCCGCAGCCACGCCAGCGCGCCGATCGCAATCAGACCTGCCAGCGCCAACGCCACCGGCTGCCAGCTCAAGTCGGCTCGCACCCCGAACAGCAGGCCGTTCAGGCCACGCCCGGCATTGGCCAGAATGTCCGGCAGGGCGGGAAAGAGCGACGGCCTGTCCACGACGGACTTGCTGAGCTGCGCGGTCTGGCGCCCGAAAAACCAGGCCCCAAAGACAGCGGCGATGGCGGCATGCGCCAGCGCCCAGGAGGCCAGGCGGCGCCGGTCGCGCGCGCAGGCCACCAGCAATCCCAGCGCGCACACGCCGACCAGCGCGGCAGCATACAAATGGGTGTACATCGACCCGATGGCCAGGACCGCATAGGCCGTCCACACCAGGCCGACACGGCGGGTTGGGGCGCTCATGAGCCGCACGGTCATCCACATCGCCCCGGCCGACAGCGCGCAGGCCAGGGTGTACATCCGCGCTTCCTGGGCAAAGTACAGCGTCAGCGGCGCCAGGCCGACCCAGGCTGCCACCAGCGCGCTTTCGCCCTTAAGCCGCCCGGGCGGCGCCATTTCGCGTCCCAGCCGCGCCGCAAGCGCGGTGAAGACCAGCGCGAAGCACAGCGCTGGGAATCGCAACGCAAAAACACTTTCCCCAAACAGCCAGCGGGTCAGTTTGACCGTCAAAAAGTAGCCCGGCGGGTTGGTGTCAAGCCCAAGCGCCAGCGCGCCCGCGGGCGCCTTGCTCACCCAGACCGAAAACGCCTCGTCTCCCCACAGTGCCCGCGCGTCGAGCGCCCAGCTCCCAAGGCCAAACACCAGCAGGAGCAGCGCCAGCCGGATCCACAGGCCGGGGAATCGATGGCGGGTGGCGAATGACGCATGACGAACCGGGTTCATACGTGTGCGGGCCCGCGGGCTTAGCCCGTCAGCGCCTGTTGCATCAAGCGTAGCCAGTTTCCGTGCAGGACTTTGTCGACATCCGCGCGGGTGTAGCCGCGCCGGAGCAGTTCGGCCCCGATCTTGCCCAGGTCGCGCGAGGTGTCCAGTTCGGCCGGAATTGACTCCGCGCCCAGCCCGCCATCAAAGTCGCTGCCCAGCGCTGCGTGGTCTGAGCTGCCCGTGAGCTGGCACACATAGTCGATGCAACGGATGACGGCATCCAGTTTGACGTCCTGTTTCCGGTCGGCCTTGGTCCACTTCACATTGAGAAAGCGGTTGAAAAGGACGGTCCCGATCACGCCGCCGCGCTCGGCGATGCCCATGATGACGTCGTCGGGCAGATGCCGGTCGGTCGGGGTGATTTTCTGCGGGTTGCTGTGCGAGGCCATGATCAGCTTGCCCTGGAAACGCTCGAGCGACTCGCGCGACGATTTCTCGGCCATGTGGCTGAGGTCGAGGATCATGTTGAGCTGGGCGACAACCTCGAGCAGCTCGCGGCCAAGGTCGGTGAGGCCGCCCGGCACACGCGTGCCGCCGCAGTAGCGCGTCCCCGACCAGGCCGGCCCGATCGCCCGCACCCCGCGCTCGTGCCACCACTCGAGCTCGCGCGGCTCGCGGACCGGGTCGGCGCTCTCCATCAGCAGCATGACCCCGACGGGATGAATGCTGCCCGGAACGCGCGGCTTGGCCGCCGCCGACAACGCGCCGCTCGGGCTGGCCTGCAGTCCCCATTCGGCAAGATGGTTCTTGAGATCGGATTTGCTCTTGATCAGCCGGATATGCTCTTCGCGATCTTGCCAGTGGTGATACCAGTCCAACTGACGAACCCCGGATGCGTGCGCCTCGGGCACCGTCGTGTACGACAGCGGCGCGGTGAGGGGCGAGGTGTGGCTGTCTTTTGGACCGACGAAGATCGTCCCAAAGGTCAGGCCGACCCGGCCGCGAATCATGTCGGGCAGCCCGACAATCGTTTGCCCATTCTCTTTCTGCTGGGCCGAGCCGGCCTCGAGCGCGCGCGTGCGCAACGCGCCGCGCCGATAGTCGCGGTTGAAACACAGGGCGTTGTAGGCGATGTCGAGATGCGCGTCGACGATGAAGTCCATGTTTTCCTTGCGGTGGCGCGAGTCGCCCTGAATGAGTCCAAGAATCGAGTGCGGTAGTCAAACGCCGCCCTCAAGGCCCGTCGAACGGCCGGCGCCAAACATCTATCCGCCGATTACGCCGATTTCCGCGGATTTGGATTTGCGCCGAGCGAACAAGGAAAAAGAATCGGCGGAAATCTGCGAAATCTGCGGATAGATCGCGTGTGTCATAGGTGCAGACATTCATTGGTTTCATTTAGAACAGAAGTTTGAGAACGGACAGCACGCCCTGGCTCCACGGCACACGATGCGAGACGCCGGTCGCGCCAGCGAATTTCTTCACGTTGGCGACATACCAGTCGTAGTTGCGGAGCAGGGCGTCCTTGTTGGAGTATTTCGGCGCGTAGCCGAGCTGGCGTTCGGCCTTTTCGATCGAGACGAACGACTCCTTGTAGGCGGTCTCGTAGACCCACTTGTAGAGCGGCGAGAGCTTGAACGCTTCGAGGATGCGCAACGTCCACACCATCAGGGTGGCGATCTGAAAGGGGAGCACCCGCTTGCCCTTGCCGGCGTGGTCGAGGACGGCCTGGAAATCGTCCTTCATCGTGCCGAAGATCTTCGCCCCGATGTTGAACGTGTCGTTCACCTGCTCGGCCGGCAGGGTGAGGCACAGGTAGATCGCCTCGCACAGGTCCTCGACATCGAGATACTGATACAGGTTGTCGCCCTTGCCGATCACGGGCCAGTTGTGGCCGGTCATCGCCCAGTCGTAGAGCATGGCGAAGACCCCCAGCCGCTCCGGGCCGATGAATGACTTGGGCCGGATGATCGGGACGATCATCCCCTTGTCCCGAAAGGCCTGGCAGGCCTGCTCGGCCTCGATCTTGGCGATGCCATACGGCCCGACCCCATGCAGCGTGTCGGTCTCGAGCAGCGGATGATGATCCGGGATGCCATAGACGGCCGTGGACGAGATGTGGACCATCCGCCTGGCGCCGGCGGCGAAGGCCGCCTCGCACACGTTGCGCGAGCCCACCACGTCGGTAGTGTAGATGTCTTCCTTCGAATACAGCGGCAGCGCGGCGGCCGTGTGCACGATCATGTCGGCCCCTGCGAAGGACCTGGCCAGCGCGGCCGGATCGCGGATATCGCCCTTGAGGAAATCGATCCGGTCTCTCTCGGCGTAGTCGAAGTCGGCGATGTCGATCACGCCGACCTGGTGGCCCTTGTTCAGGAGATAGCGGGTGAGGTTGATCCCAAGGAATCCCGACCCGCCGGTGATGACGATCTTCATTTCGAGGCAACTATAACTGAGCCGGTTTGATCAGGGTAGGTTTGATCAGGTTTGATCAAGTGGGTGCAAGGTGGGTTCAAGTGGCACCCCACCTGACTCAAACCTTACCCAAACCTTACCTACCTGACCAAACCTTACCCACCTGACCAAACCTGACCTTCCATGACCCGTGCCAGTCGATCGGTCGGCAGGGCGTGCGCCACCCGCCCCTTGTGCCCGGTCATGGTCTCGGCCGCGCACAACGCATTCAGGATGGCTTCCTCGGTCGCCTCGGCCACGCCCTCGAACAGCGGGTTCATGTGCGCGTGGGGGAGCCAGCGCGCGCTCATGATCTCGGTCTCGCCGTTGGGCACGGGATTGGCGGTGCTGAAGGCCAGAAAGAGATCGCCGCTGCCGTTGAAGCCAACCCCGCCGACCCGGCTCAGGCCGACCGTAGCGCGCTGGGCGAGCCGGTCGCACTGGCCGGGCAGCAGCGGCGCATCGGTGGCGATGACGATGATGATCGAGCTGGTGGGCGTGATCGGGGAGGCCTTCCAGTTGGGCACGGGGACGTCCGTGTGGGGGATGCGGGCGCCGACGGGCACCCCGTCCACCCGGAGGTGCCGGCGCAGGCCATAGTTGGCCTGGACCAGCACGCCGACCGTGAACGGCCCGTTGTCGGTCTTGACGATCCGGCTGCTGGTCCCGATCCCGCCCTTGAACTCATGGCAGACCATCCCCGTGCCGCCGCCGACATTGCCTTCGGCCACGGCCCCGGCGCTTGCGCTCTTGATCGCCTGCAGTACATGGGCGGGCTTGAGGTGCATCGCGTCGGCGTCGTTGAGGAAGCCGTCGTAGGTCTCGGCCACCACCGGCAGGCTCCAGGTGTTGGCGAAACCATGCTGCGAGGAGTATTCGACCAGGGCCTGGTGGGCGATCCCGACGTAGTGGGTGCTGGTCAGCGCGATGGGGGAGACCAGCAGCCCGCTCTCCTTGAGCCAGTGCGTGCCGGTCATCTCGCCGTTGCCGTTGAACGAGTGGAAGCCGGCGAAGCAGTGGTCGCGCCCGACATCTGTCGCGCGCGGCAGGATGACGGTGACGCCGGTTCGGGCGATCCGCGGCGCGTCGTGGATGAGGGTGGTGTGCCCGACGGCAACGCCGGGCACGTCGGTGATGGCATTATGCGGTCCGGGCGGGAAGGACCCGATGCTGATTCCCAGGTCGCGCAGGCGAGGTCGTGTCATGCAGGGGAGTGTAGATGAAACCAAATATCTATCCGCAGATTACGCAGATTTCCGCGGATTTGGACATGCCTAGCCCGCAAACAAGGTAAAGAAATCGGCGGAAATCAGCGTAATCTGCGGATAGATCCCGGTCAATGCCCGCTCGATCCGTCACTGTCAAGGCAGGTTTCGTCCGCAGATTACGCAGATCCGCAGATTGGATGGCTGTTACCGGTCGACGGCGCGGCGCGCGGCCCTTGGCCCGCGCAAGCAAGGAAAAGAAATCGGCGGAAATCTGCGAAATCGGCGGATAGATCTCCGATTTCACAGGCGCAGACGTTTGCGATCCCCGTTTAGCCAGTCGTTTCGTCCAGCCAGGTCACAAACGGCTTCATCGCCTTGCAGGCGGCCACCACGCGCTCCGGGAAGTCGGGTTTCACGATCTCCGCGTCGGTGAAGTGGCGGATCACGATCGCCTGTTTGAGCTGGAGCAGATCGATGTCGGGATGCGCGCGGTCATAGCCCTTGGGCGCGGTCTTGAGCTTCTCGCCGGCGATCTGGCCAAAGTGCTCGACAAAGGGCCTGGCCTTGGCGATCGCGCGCAGTTCGCTGGCATCGCTTTCGATGGCCTTGCGGAAGCGGGCGAGTTGCTCCGGAGTGGGCGAGTACAGCCCGCCAGCGACGATACTCCGATCCTGCGGCCCGACCGAGATGTAGTAGCCCATCTTGCCGGATTTGCGTCCGCCGGGGGCGATACTGGCGCTGATGGCAGTGTTGTAGGGTGATTTGTCGCGTGAGAAGCGGATGTCGCGGTGGATCCGCATGAGGCACTGTTTGGCGCTCAGGTCGCCCAACGGGTCGGTGTTGCGCAGCGCGTCGATGACCGCCTCGAGGAAGTCCTCCACTGCGGCCCGGGCGGCATCGTAGGCCGGGCGGTTCTCCTCGAACCAGGCCTTGTTGTTGTTGCGCTCGAGCCGGGCCAGGAATTGGAGCGCGGGTTGCAGAGTCATGGTTGCCTCATGGTTTGGGGGCTGTTGGGCGGTGGGCCACGGCCGCTTGCGGTTGTGGGGTCGAGTATGGCATAGCCGTCCACGAGCCTTCGCGCATCAGTCAGCGATAAGCTCAGGGCCCTGGCTCACAACCCGTCGTCCCGCGCGAAAGCGCGGGATGACGGGCGAACCAGGTGGAGCCCACCTTGCAGGTGGACCCCACCTGACCGCACCTTACCCACCTGACCGCACCTTACCCACCTGACCAAACCTTATCCACCTGACCAAACCTTACCCACCTGACCAAACCTGATCAAACGTTAATAGCGTTATCAACGTTAAAAACGTTATCAACGCCCCCAACCGCCCCCGCCCTCACCATCAACACGCTCACCGCCCCGCCCTCGCGCTGGATGATCCCATCGACCAGCAGCAGGCGCTCGCCGCGCAGCGTTTTGCGATAGTCCTCGTAAATGTTTGGCCGCACGACCATGTCGACCAGCCCGGTCTCGTCCTCGAGCGAGATGAAGACCATCCCGTGGGCGGTGGGCGGGCTCTGGCGGACCGCCATCATCGCCCCGATCCGGACATGCCGGCCGTTGGGCATTTCGCGGACCTGGGCGACGGTCAGCGCGCCCGCCCGATTCAGGGCCGGCCGGTAGTGGCGCATGAGCTGCCCGGCCGGTGACAGCCCGAGCAGCTCGTACTCCCAGCTCGTCTGCTCGAGCGGCTCGAGCCGGGCCAGGGCCAGGGCTTGCGGCTCAAAGGTGATCTCCAGCTCGTTGGCCCTGTAGTCGAGCTCGCCCAGCGCCCACAACAACCGGCGCCGGTCGGGATCAAAGGCGTCGAAGGCCCCTGCCCGGATCAGATCGGCCGTCGCTGACTCAGGCAGGCGCGTGCGCCGGCAGAAGTCGTCCAGCCCGCGAAAGGGCTTCCCCGCCGCGATCCGCTCCCAGGCCGCCTCGCCCAGACCGTTCACGGCGCTGAGGGGCGGGCGCAGGCGCGCGCTGACCGCGGATTGAGCGCCGGCAACGCCGGCGCTCAATCCGCGCAAGTCGATCGCCGATAGGCGATCGACCATCCACTTCCACCCGCTCAAATTTACGTCCAACGGCAGAATCTCAATCCCATGCCGGCGCGCGTCGCCGATCAGGACCTCGGGCGAATAGAAGCCCATGGGCTGGTTGTTGAGCAGCGAGCAGTAGAACTCGGCCGGCCGGTAACGCTTGAGCCACAGCGTTTGATACGCGATCAGGGCGAAGCTGGCCGCGTGCGATTTGCAGAAGCCATAGGTGGCAAACCCGGCCAGCTTGTCGAAGATGCCGTCGGCGGTCACGGCATCGATGGCGTTGTTGCCGCACCCGGCGATGAAGCGCTCGCGCATGACCGCCATCGCCTCGCGCGAGCGGCTGCGGGTCATCGCCCGGCGCAACTGGTCGGCGTCGCCGGCCGTGAAGCGGGCGGCCACCATCGCCACCCGGATGCACTGCTCCTGATACAGCAGCACGCCCAGGGTCTCCTTCAGCACCGGCTCGAGCGAGGGGTGCGGGTAGCTCACCGGCTCGAGTCCGGCCCGCCGGCGCAGATACGGGTGCACGGCCCCGCCCTGGATCGGGCCGGGCCGGATGATGGCGATCTCGACCGCCAGATCCTCCAGGTTGCGCGGCTTGCTGCGCGGCAGCATCTGCTGCTGGGCGCGGCTCTCGACCTGGAAGGTCCCGATCGTGTCGGCCCGCTCGAGCATGGCGTAGATCTCGGGATCCTCGACCCCCGGCGGCGGGCCGGTCTGGCCCGAGTCGGCGACCTGTTTCAGGCACTCCGCGACCACGCTCAGGGTGCGCAGGCTGAGCAGGTCGATTTTGATCAGCCCGGCGTCCTCGACGCTGTCCTTGTCCCATTCGCAGATTACCCGCCCGGGCATACTCGCCCGCTCGAGCGGGACCACCTCGTCGAGCGGCGGCCCGGTGATGATCATCCCGCCCACGTGGATTGACAGGTGTCTGGGGCTGCCCTCGAACTGCCCAACCAGCCCGGCCAGTTGGCGCAGGGGATGATCGGGCGGCGCGCCGGGCTCGATCCCCCACTCGGCGATCTCTTCGCGGGCCAGCCGGTCGATGACCGGCTGGGGGAAGCCCAGGACCTTGCCCAGGTCGCGGACCGCGCTGCGCGGGTGGTAGGTGACCACGTTACAGACCATCGCGGCATGGCTTTGACCGTAACGCGTGTAGACATACTGGATCACCTCCTCGCGCCGGTCGGCGGCGAAATCGATGTCGATGTCGGGGATGGTGTGATGGTCGGCGCTCAGAAAGCGCTCAAACAGCAGGTTGTGGCGGAGCGGGTCGACGGCGGTGATCCCCAGGACATACGCCACCAGCGAGTTGGCCGCCGAGCCGCGCCCCTGGCACAGGATGCCCGCCTCGCGGGCGAAGCGGACCAGGTCCCACACGATCAGGAAATATCCGGCCAGCCCGGCCGCGTCGATGATGTCGAGCTCGTGGGCGAGCTGGCGGACCGCCTCGCGGGTCGGATTCTCAAAGCGGGTCTTCAGCCCGTCGTGGCACAGGTCGTAGAGATAGGCGAATTCGGTTCGGCCCTCGGGGGTGGGGAAGATCGGCAGACGGCGGCCCGAGAAGTCGATCTTGACCGCGTCGGCGCAGCGCTCGGCGATGGCCAGGCTGGCCTCCAACGCTGCGGGCCATTCCGCAAATCGGCGGGCCATCTCGAGCGGGCCGGCCAGGGCGTAGCTGGCGTTGAGGGGCAGCCGCCCGGCCCGGCGGGCCTCGGTCAGGGTTTCGATGTGGCGGATGGCGATCTGGCAGTCCCGCATTCGGCTCTCGGCCCGGGTGGCGTAATGAACGTTGTGCGTGGCGACGAGGGGCAGCCCGTGGCGGCCGGCCAGAGCGGCCAATCCGCGGGCCAGGCGGGCGTCCTCGGGCCGGTCGTGCTGTTGCAGTTCGATAAAGACGTTGCCCGGCCCGAATGCCTCGCCCAGTCGGGCGACCGCCCGATCAGCGGCGGGCGCATCCCCGGCCAGGATCGCCGCCGCGGCCGCCCCCCGCGCGCGCAGCCGCTCAGCGCGATCAGACCCTCGTGGCGCGCGGCCAGGTCCGCCCAGGGCGTGCGGGGCGGGGTCTTGCCCGGCCAGTCCGTTCAACGTCGGTGCCCGCCGCGCCGTGCCCGCGGGTGATCAGCCGGCACAGGTTGGCGTAGCCGCGCGGGGTCTCGGCCAGCAGGGTGAGATGGCTGTCGTCGTCGAGGCTGAGCTCGGCCCCGATGATGGCCGGCAGCCCTTCCTTCTGGGCGGCAGTCCAGAAGCGGACCGCCCCGGCCAGGCTGTCGTGGTCGGTCAGGGCCAGGGCGCGCAGGCCGAGCGCCTTCGCCCGGGCGACGAGGGCTTCGGGTGAGGAGGCCCCGTCGAGAAGCGAGAAAAACGAGTGCGCGTGCAGCTCGGCGTAGGCCTGTCCAGGGGGTATTTTCGAGGGCGAACTCCCCCGGCGAAGCCGGGGGAGTTCGCCCTCGAGCAATTGTTCAGTCATAGACGCGCGCGATCCGCCATTCGCCGGCATCGAAGTCGAAGAACAGCACGCACAGCAGGCCCGTGCGGGTGATCAGGGCCACATACGAACGGCGGGCGGGGCCCTCTTCCGCCCACCAGTCGGTCTCCACCTCCCAGCGCTGCAGCAGGCGCTCGACGGCATGGGTCTGGCCCTGCCAGCCAAAGGCGCTCGGCACGCCCTGGGCGTCCACCGCCTCCACCCGCACCGGCAGCCCCTCGGCCCACGATTTGGTCATGGGGTGTTCGCCACAACGCCGCTCACGCGGCTACCCCCTCCGCCAGCGCCACCAGGCAGGCTCGGCGCTCGGCGATCGGGTGGCTGGGGTCGCGGACCTCGCCGCCGAAGAAGATGCCGCCATGCCGGGCGGCCAGACGCAGGGCGAAGGCCCGGGCGGGGCTGACCGGCGGGATCGGCGCCCCCTCCGCTTCAAATAATCCCATCTGAGTCGGGTAGCGCTCGCCGATCTCGAGCAGGTCGGCCCGCAGCGACAGGATCTCGCCGGGCCAGGCGGCGTTGGCGATCTGCTGTTCGAGGGCAGCCCGGACATGCTCTGGATCGCACAGGGGCTGGGCGAAGGCGCACTGCGCCTCGCAGCGGGTGTTGTCGAGCAGGCGCGCTTCGACCCGGATACGCCGGATGCCCTCGAGCCGCTCGTCGAGGTCGTGCAGGACCGGGCGCAGGGCCCGCATCAGGGCCGCCAGGGCCAGGTCGTGCCGGGCGGTCGGCCCGTCCAGCTCGATCTCGATGGGCGCAGGCTGGGCGCGTGCGTTGGGCCGAACGGGTCGCTCGTCGTGGCCCTGGGCCAGGCGCAGGGCGAGCTTGCCGGCCGGGCCAAAGCGCTGCAGGGCGGCGGCGGCGGGCAGCCGGGCGAAGTCGCCCAGGGTCCGAATTCCCAGCCAGCCGAGCTGGAGCAGGGCGAGGGGTGGCAGGGGCAGCAGCCCGATCGAAAGCGGGCCGAGAAAGCGCCGCTCCTCGGCCGCCTCGACCAGGCGCAGGCGTCCCGGGGCGGCGCTCAGGGCGGCGGCCTGGGCGGTGAACTTGCCCGAGTCCCAACCCAAAGCGGGCTGCAGGGCCTCCCCCAGCTCGGCCCGGACCTGGCGGCCGAGATCGGCGCACAGGGTCCGCGCGTCGGCCAGCCCGTGGGTCACCGGGCTGAGATCGAGGTAGGCGGCCCCGGGGGCCTGGGTCTCGAGATCGAGGCCGGTGGCGGCCAGCACGCCGGCGAAGGCGCTTTGTTCGCGCGCGACCAAAGCCTCGTCGAGATCGCGGATGACGAGATCGGGGCAGCGCATGCGGGCCTGGCGCGAGCGCATCTCGGCTTGCACGCCGCAGGCGCGCGCTTCGGGCGAGGCCGCCCAGATGCGCTCGTCCGGACCGAGAATGGCCAGCGGGCGCCCGCGCAAGGCGCTGTCGGCCCGCACGGCCAGGCCGGGCAGGAAATCATGGATGCGGATGTGGGCGACGCTCATGTTTGCGGGCCTCTCGTCATGCGTGATCCGTCATCCGTCATGGCTCTCATGCGTCATCCGTCATTTTTCAACGGGCGTTGATCATTAACAGAAGAAAGGAAGAAGGGGAGGTGAAGGAAGGATGGGCTTCCTTCCGAAACTTCTTTTCTTCCTTTCTTCTGTTGAAAGAGCGGCACCCGCTGAAAAATGACGGATGACGCATCACGCATGAGAGGATATGACGCATGCCGATTCACCACGTCTCCCTCGCCCGCACAGATCCGTTGAAGAGGATCTCGATGGCGGCGCTGGCGCCGGGCCGGCCGAGGCGGCTGCGGGCGATCCGAGCCTGGGCCCGATAGCCGCGCAGGTGATCGTCGTAGTCGAGCCAGGCCTCACGGCGCAGGTCGATCTGCAGCGCGGCGGACTGGCGCACGGCGTCGCGTTCGGGGCCGGCCAGCCAGCGTTGCCAGGGCGCGCGCGCTTCATCGAGAAAGATCAAGGCGCAGGAGGAGCGGCCGCGCAGAGCGGCCAGGCCGGGCAGGGCAGCGGAGGCCTGACGGGCGGCCGGCCCGGCCATGAGCTCGGGCAGGCCATCAACGACGATGGCCCGCAATTGGCGCCCGCGCAGGGCGTCGGCCAGGGCGGCCAGGGCGTTTTCAGGCGCGGGCGGGCGGATGATGAGAAGGTGCTTGAGGTCGACTCCGCAGCGCGCGATGTAATCCGGGTCGGCGGCCCGGGCGAGATCAAAGACGGCGACGAGGGGGCGGCGGGGATAGGCGGCCTGGGCCAGGCGCAGGCACTGATAGGCGAGGGTTTGCTTGCCGGAGGTTGTGGCGCCGCTCAGCAGGCTGATGGCATTGAGGGGCAGGCCGGCGAATCCGGTGATGGCGTCCAACGATCGAAAGCCAGTGCTAAGACCGGGCGTCCATTCGCGCCCGGCCTCGCGGCCGAAGCGGGCGGCGCGGACGCTGTAGCGGGCCTGGAGGGCGTGGACGGTGTGCTGCAGGCGCTGATGTTTGTCGGCCATGCCGAGATTATAGAACAAATGTTCTAGACGGGCCTGTCTGTTCCTCCGCCAACCTTAAAATTCGAACTGGGGGTTGACAATCGTCGAGAGAGGCATATACTCGTCATCCGCTCAGTCAAACCGAGCGGGCGAACTTACAAACTAGGAAGGCGACATTAGGTTGCTGGACGACATAAACAGCCTGCGCACATGGCTCCGGGAGACTGGGGAACATGGACGCGGGATTTTTAATCGTCCGGAATCGGAGGCGCCAACGAGTTTTGGAAAAAGTCGCCTGAATAGGTTGACAAAGCGAGATCCCGTGGTGATAATCACGGGCTCTGAGCAAGAGCACTTTAACAACTAAAGAGTGGTAGAGAGATTCGAGAATGTAAGAGTTTGGGTTCATATCCGTTAATGAAGAACGAAATTGGCCGGAGCGATCTGGCTGATAAAAAACTTTACGGAGAGTTCGATCCTGGCTCAGGATAAACGCTGGCGGCGTGCCTAACACATGCAAGTCGAACGATCCCGCAAGGGAGAGTGGCGGAAGGGTGAGTAACACGTGGGAATCTACCTCCTCGCAGGGAACAACCTCTCGAAAGAGAGGCTAATACCCAAAAGGGTCAGAAATGATCAGAGTCGAAAGGCGTGAGGAGAGGAGCCCGCGGCCCATCAGCTAGTTGGTGAGGTAATGGCTTACCAAGGCAACGACGGGTAGGGGATCTGAGAGGATGTCCCCCACACTGGAACTGAAACACGGTCCAGACGCCTACGGGTGGCAGCAGTGAGGAATATTGGACAATGGGCGAAAGCCCGATCCAGCAACGCCGCGTGGAGGATGAAGGCCTTCGGGTCGTAAACTTCTTTAGAGGGGAGACGAGAAAGGACGGTATCCCTAGAATAAGCGACGGCAAACTACGTGCCAGCAGCCGCGGTAACACGTAGGTCGCGAGCGTTATCCGGATTTACTGGGCGTAAAGCGCTTGTAGGCGGTTCTGTAAGTCGGGCGTGAAATCTCCGGGCTTAACCCGGAGTGGCCGTTCGATACTGCAGGGCTTGAGGATGCTAGAGGGTGGTGGAATTCCAGGTGTAGTGGTGAAATGCGTAGATATCTGGAGGAACATCCGTGGCGAAGGCGGCCACCTGGGGCATTCCTGACGCTGAGAAGCGACAGCTAGGGGATCAAACGGGATTAGAAACCCCGGTAGTCCTAGCCGTAAACGATGGACGCTAGGTGTTGGCAGATCTAACCCTGTCTGCGCCGAAGCAAACGCGTTAAGCGTCCCGCCTGGGAACTACGGTCGCAAGATTAAAACTCAAAGGAATTGACGGGGACCCGCACAAGCAGCGGAGCGTGTGGTTTAATTCGATGCTACACGAAGAACCTTACCCAGGTTTGACATACTAGTGGTAGTGAACTGAAAGGGGAACGACCCGCAAGGGAGCTAGTACAGGTGTTGCATGGCTGTCGTCAGCTCGTGTCGTGAGATGTTGGTTTAAGTACCCTAACGAGCGCAACCCTTATTGCCAGTTACACGTATCTGGCGAGACTGCCGGCCACAAGCCGGAGGAAGGCGAGGATGACGTCAAGTCAGCATGGCCTTTATATCTGGGGCTACACACACGCTACAATGGGCGTAACAATGGGATGCCAAGCCGCGAGGCGGAGCCAATCCCAAATACGTCCTCAGTTCAGATTGCAGGCTGCAACCCGCCTGCATGAAGTCGGAGTTGCTAGTAAACGCGCGTCAGCTATAGTGCGTTGAATACGTTCCCGGGTCTTACACACCGCCCGTCACACTATGGGAGCTGGTAATACCTGAAGCCGGTAGCCTAACCGCAAGGAAGGCGCCGTCAAAGGTAGGGCTGGTGACTGGAGTGAAGTCGTAACAAGGTAGCTGTACGGGAACGTGCGGCTGGATCACCTCCTTTCTAGGGAGTTGCGCGACCTCGCAAGAGGGAGCCAAAAAGCGATCTCGAAAGAGAAAGCCTCCTAGGTTAGTGAGCGACATAGCGGTGAAGTCGCGACCAAACACGAATGTTTGACAATTTCTCTATCACTCTTTAGCTGTTGAGGCGCCTGCGCGCCAGGCAGCGGCCAAGCGGGCGATTAGCTCAGTTGGTTAGAGCATCCCTCTGATAAGGGGAAGGTCTCAGGTTCAACTCCTGAATCGCCCATCTCGCGCGTAAGAGGGGATGTAGCTCAGCTGGGAGAGCGCCTGCTTTGCAAGCAAGAGGTCAGGGGTTCGAGCCCCTCATCTCCACCTCCGCCTTCGGCCATTAGAGAATGCGCTCCAGACAGGATCTGGAATTCATTCTCTAGTTTCCGAAAGGGACTAGGCGATGGCACTTTAAAAACTGAATAGAACGAATCATTCAAACAAATGCGTCTGATAGAGAGAGCGAGAACCATGAGTTCCGCGGCATGAAGCGCGGACAGTAGAGCGTGGGAAATTCAATTTCTCCGCAACATGTATAAGCTACTAAGGGCGCACGGTGGATGCCTTGGCGTAGGTTGCCGACGAAGGACGTGAATCACTGCGATAAGCCTCGGGGAGTCGTGATTAGACATTATATCCGGGGATGTCCGAATGGGGAAACCCGCCAGATGCTGAGTCTGGTACGGCCTGGTGAATACATAGCCAGGTACGAGGGAACCGCCCGAACTGGAAACATCTAAGTAGGGCGAGGAAAAAGAGAGTATTCCGAAAGTAGTGGCGAGCGAAATCGGAGAAGGCCAAACCTGCTTCTTCGAAGCAGGGGTTGTAGGACCCCACAAAAATTGACTGCTAGTCTAGCCGAACCGTTCAGGAAAGCCGGACCACAGAGCGTGATAGTCGCGTAGGCGAAAGGCAATGCAGCAATGGGAAAATCCTGAGTAGCACCCGGCACGTGAAATCGGGTGTGAATCCGCGGAGACCACTCCGCAAGCCTAAATACAACCACGACCGATAGTGAACAAGTACCGTGAGGGAAAGGTGGGAAGCACCCCGACGAGGGGAGTAGCAGCATTCCGAAACCGTGCGCTTACAAGCAGTCGGAGGACTATGTCGCAAGACAGTCTGACGGCGTGCCTCTTGGAGAATGAGTCGGCGACTTACCGTTTGTCGCAAGGTTAAGGCAGTTACAGCCGGAGCCGTAGGGAAACCGAGTCTGATAAGGGCGACAACAGTGGCAGGCGGTAGACCCGAAACGAGGTGAGCTACCCATGACCAGAGTGAAGCGAGAGTAACATCTCGTGGAGGCTCGAACCCATTAGTGCTGCAAAACTATGGGATGAGTTGTGGGTAGAGGTGATATGCCAATCGAACTTCGAGATAGCTGGTTCTCCCCGAAATAACTTTAGGGTTAGCCTCGATTGTTTAGTGACAGAGGTAAAGCACTGAATGGGCTAGGGGGCGTAAGCCTACCAAACCCAATCAAACTCTGAATGCTGTCACTCCAAGATCGGGAGTCGGGCTACGAGTTATGAGATCCGTGGCCGAGAGGGTAACAACCCAGACCGACATCTAAGGTCCTCAAGTGTGTGCTAAGTGGGAAACGATGTGAAATTGTTCAGACAGCGAGGAGGTTGGCTTAGAAGCAGCCATCCTTTAAACAGTGCGTAATAGCTGATTCGTCGAACGATTTTGCGCGGAAAAATTCAACGGGGCTAAGCACGCCACCGAAGATACGGAATCGAGAGATTAGTAGGGGAGCGTTCCAGGAACAGCGAAGCCATACCGCAAGGAGTGGTGGAGTGACTGGAAGTGAGAATGCCGACACGAGTAGCGTAAATTGCGTGAGAACCGCAATCGCCGTATGCCTAAGGTTTCCGATGCAAGGTCAATCCGCATCGGGTTAGTCGGGCCTAAGCCGAGGCAGAAATGCGTAGGTGATGGACAATCGGTCAACATTCCGATACCAGGGCAGGGAAGCTAGGAAGGGACGCAGAATGGTAGCTGAGCCGGACCAATGGTAATGCCGGTCGAAGCGCGTAGGGAAATGACGAGGGTAGGCAAGTCCGCTCTTTGATCCTGAAACGTAAGCGAGGTCCCCCAAGCCGAAGTCAGCAAGCCAATCTGCCGAGAAAAACTTCTATGCGTTGAACCTGTTCTGCCCGTACCGCAAACCGACACTGGTAGGCGAGGAGAGTATCCTCAGGCGAACGAGAGAACCTTCGTTAAGGAATTAGGCAACATGTACCCGTAACTTAGGGAGAAGGGTAGCCCGCGGTGATGTTGTCATACGATGATGTCATTGTGGGTCGCAGATGAGAGGCTCTAGCGACTGGTTAACTAAACCACAGGTCTCTGCGAAGCCGTAAGGCGACGTATAGGGGCTGACACTTGCCCAGTGCTGGAAGGTTAAAGGGAGAGGTTAGCGCAAGCGAAGCTTTGAACTGAAGCCCCAGTGAACGGCGGCGGTAACTATAACCGTCCTAAGGTAGCGAAATTCCTTGTCAGGTAAGTTCTGACCCGCACGAATAGTGTAACGACTGGAGCACTGTCTCAACGAGGGACTCGGCGAAACTGAATTAATGGTGAAGATGCCATTTACCCGCGCCCGGACAAAAAGACCCCGTGGAGCTTTACTGTACCTTGGCATTGCGCTAGGGCTTTGACTGTGTAGCATAGGTGGGAGGCTTTGAAGCTGGTGCGCTAGCATCGGTGGAGCCGTCAGTGAAATACCACCCTGTTGGAGTTTTGGCCCTAACCGTACTCCGTAATCCGGAGACGAGACAGTGTCAGACGGGCAGTTTGACTGGGGCGGTCGCCTCCAAAAATGTAACGGAGGCGCCCAAAGTTTCCCCTCAGGCTGAATGGAAACCAGCCGTTGAGTGTAAAGGCACAAGGGAGATTGACTGCAAGACCTACAAGTCGAGCAGAGACGAAAGTCGGGCTTAGTGATCCTACTGATCTTGGTGGAAAGGCAGTAGCTTAACGGATAAAGCTACCCCGGGGATAACAGGCTAGTGAGGCCCAAGCGTCCATAGCGACGGCCTCGCTCGGCACCTCGATGTCGGCTCGGCGCATCCTGGGGCTGGATAAGGTCCCAAGGGTTGGCCTGTTCGGCCATTAAAGCGTTACGTGAGCTGGGTTCAAACCGTCGTGAGACAGGTTGGTCTCTATCCGGCGTGGGCGCAGGGGATTTGAGAGGAGCTGTTCTTGCGAGAGGACCGGAATGGACGTACCTCTGGTGTGCCAGTTGTTCCGCCAGGAGCATCGCTGGGTAGCCACGTACGGCAAAGATAACCGCTGAAAGCATCTAAGTGGGAAACTTGCCTCAAGATGAGATCCCCCCGAAGACCGCCAGTAGACTACTGGTTTGATAGGCGACAGGTGTAAGGCCGGCAACGGTTTTAGCTAAGTCGATTTAACGGTCGTTTGGCTTAAACATGTTGCAGAGAAAGGAATTTCCGGCAACGAAAGTTGAAGCGCGCTACGGTTCCGCTTGGTCAGACGAAAAAGTTCGTTCTATTCAGTGTTTAGAGTGTGATCGCGGCGTTGCGAAAGCGGCGCCTAAAAAGAATCTCTTGGTGATTTGAGCGACGAGGACACACCCGGTCCCATTCCGAACCCGGCAGTTAAGCTCGTCAGCGCCGATGGTAGTGTGCGGGCGACTGCATGCAAGAGTAGGTCATTGCCAGGGGATTCTTTTGCTTTTTCAGAGCGTTTCACCCTTGCGCCGCACGGCGCGTCTGGGTATAATCGCATCCGTTCGAGCAATCATGATCCTCGATAGCTCAATGGTAGAGCAACCGGCTGTTAACCGGTAGGTTACAGGTTCGAGCCCTGTTCGAGGAGTCTCAATAGAGGCGGCCCGCTTTGCGGGCCGCCTCTTTTCGTTAGGCTCGAGCGGGTGTTATTGCCAAGCGAATTTCGGACCACCTCGGGCCTCGGCGCTCGAAAACGCTAGCCGAATTTCGACCCACCCGCACCCTACGGCGTTGCGGCTTTGGCCTTCTTCATGCGCTGCTTGAACCGGAAAGACTCGCCGACAAACTCGATGACATGCCCGCGATGACCCCCCCCCCCCCCGGGCCCCCCGCCCCGGGGGCCCCCCCCCCCCCGCCGGCGCGCGGCGCCCCCCCCCCCCCCCGCCGGCCCCCCCCCCCCCCCCCCGCCGCCGCCGCCCCCCCCCCCCCCCCCCCCCCCCCCCCCCCCCCCCCCCGCCGGGGGCGGCCCACCGGCGCGGCGGGGGCTGGGAGTGGAGGCAATGATCAAACCTTGTCCACAGTGGGTCCGTTTTCGGCTGGCGTTTTCGCCCAGGGTGGGTCCAGACTAGATTAGCGAACACACTGTTGTTCGTCAGGTGGCCCCAGGTCTTCCGAGAGAGGCGTATAATCGTCATCCGCTCAGTCAAACCGAGCGGGCGAACTTACAAACTAGGAAGGCGGCATTAGGTTGCTGGACGACATAAACAGCCTGCGCACATGGCTCCGGGAGACTGGGGAACATGGACGCGGGATTTTTAATCGTCCGGAATCGGAGGCGCCAACGAGTTTTGGAAAAAGTCGCCTGGGGGGTTGACAAAGCGAGTTCCTGTGGTAATATTCACGGGCTCTGAACAAGAGGCACTTTAACAACTAAAGAGTGGTAGAGAGATTCGAGAATGTAAGAGTTTGGGTTCATATCCGTTAATGAAGAACGAAATTGGCCGGAGCAATCCGGCTGATAAAAAACTTTACGGAGAGTTTGATCCTGGCTCAGGATAAACGCTGGCGGCGTGCCTAACACATGCAAGTCGAACGATCCCGCAAGGGAGAGTGGCGGAAGGGTGAGTAACACGTGGGAATCTACCTCCTCGCAGGGAACAACCTCTCGAAAGAGAGGCTAATACCCAAAAGGGTCAGGAAATGATCAGAGTCGAAAGGCGTGAGGAGAGGAGCCCGCGGCCCATCAGCTAGTTGGTGAGGTAATGGCTTACCAAGGCAACGACGGGTAGGGGATCTGAGAGGATGTCCCCACACTGGAACTGAAACACGGTCCAGACGCCTACGGGTGGCAGCAGTGAGGAATATTGGACAATGGGCGAAAGCCCGATCCAGCAACGCCGCGTGGAGGATGAAGGCCTTCGGGTCGTAAACTTCTTTAGAGGGAGACGAGAAAGGACGGTATCCCTAGAATAAGCGACGGCAAACTACGTGCCAGCAGCCGCGGTAACACGTAGGTCGCGAGCGTTATCCGGATTTACTGGGCGTAAAGCGCTTGTAGGCGGTTCTGTAAGTCGGGCGTGAAATCTCCGGGCTTAACCCGGAGTGGCCGTTCGATACTGCAGGGCTTGAGGATGCTAGAGGGTGGTGGGAATTCCAGGTGTAGTGGTGAAATGCGTAGATATCTGGAGGAACATCCATGGCGAAGGCGGCCACCTGGGGCATTCCTGACGCTGAGAAGCGACAGCTAGGGGATCAAACGGGATTAGAAACCCAGGTAGTCCTAGCCGTAAACGATGGACGCTAGGTGTTGGCAGATCTAACCCTGTCTGCGCCGAAGCTAACGCGTTAAGTCCGCCGCCTGGGGACTACGGTCGCAAGATTAAAACTCAAAGGAATTGACGGGGACCCGCACAAGCAGCGGAGCGTGTGGTTTAATTCGATGCTACACGAAGAACCTTACGCAGGTTTGACATACTAGTGGTAGTGAACTGAAAAGGGAACGACCCGCAAGGGAGCTAAGTACAGGTGTTGCATGGCTGTCGTCAGCTCGTGTCGTGAGATGTTGGTTTAAGTACCCTAACGAGCGCAACCCTTATTGCCAGTTACACGTATCTGGCGAGACTGCCGGCCACAAGCCGGAGGAAGGCGAGGATGACGTCAAGTCAGCATGGCCTTTATATCTGGGGCTACACACACGCTACAATGGGCGTAACAATGGGATGCCAAGCCGCGAGGCGGAGCCAATCCCCCAAATACGTCCTCAGTTCAGATTGCAGGCTGCAACCCGCCTGCATGAAGTCGGAGTTGCTAGTAAACGCGCGTCAGCTATAGTGCGTTGAATACGTTCCCGGGTCTTGTACACACCGCCCGTCACACTATGGGAGCTGGTAATACCTGAAGCCGGTAGCCTAACCGCAAGGAAGGCGCCGTCAAAGGTAGGGCTGGTGACTGGAGTGAAGTCGTAACAAGGTAGCTGTACGGGAACGTGCGGCTGGATCACCTCCTTTCTAGGGAGTTGCGCGACCTCGCAAGAGGGAGCCAAAAAGCGATCTCGAAAGAGAAAGCCTCCTAGGTTAGTGAGCGACATAGCGGTGAAGTCGCGACCAAACTGTGAAGTTTGACAATTTCTCTATCACTCTTTAGCTGTTGAGGCGCCCGAGCGCCAGGCAGCGGCCAAGCGGGCGATTAGCTCAGTTGGTTAGAGCATCCCTCTGATAAGGGGAAGGTCTCAGGTTCAACTCCTGAATCGCCCATCTCGCGCGAGGGGATGTAGCTCAGCTGGGAGAGCGCCTGCTTTGCAAGCAAGAGGTCAGGGGTTCGAGCCCCCTCATCTCCACCTCCGCCTTCGGCCATTAGAGAATGCGCTCCAGACAGGATCTGGAATTCATTCTCTAGTTTCCGAAAGGGACTAGGCGATGGCACTTTAAAAACTGAATAGAACGAATCATTCAAACAAATGCGTCTGATAGAGAGAGCGAGAACCATGAGTTCCGCGGCATGAAGCGCGGACAGTAGAGCGTGGGAAATTCAATTTCTCCGCAACATGTATAAGCTACTAAGGGCGCACGGTGGATGCCTTGGCGTAGGTTGCCGACGAAGGACGTGAATCACTGCGATAAGCCTCGGGGAGTCGTGATTAGACATTATATCCGGGGATGTCCGAATGGGGAAACCCGCCAGATGCTGAGTCTGGTACGGCCTGGTGAATACATAGCCAGGTACGAGGGAACCGCCCGAACTGAAACATCTAAGTAGGGCGAGGAAAAGAGAGTATTCCGAAAGTAGTGGCGAGCGAAATCGGAGAAGGCCAAACCTGCTTCTTCGGAAGCAGGGGTTGTAGGACCCCACAAAAATTGACTGCTAGTCTAGCCGAACCGTTCAGGAAAGCCGGACCACAGAGCGTGATAGTCGCGTAGGCGAAAGGCAATGCAGCAATGGGAAAATCCTGAGTAGCACCCGGCACGTGAAATCGGGTGTGAATCCGCGGAGACCACTCCGCAAGCCTAAATACAACCACGACCGATAGTGAACAAGTACCGTGAGGGAAAGGTGGGAAGCACCCCGACGAGGGGAGTAGCAGTACCTGAAACCGTGCGCTTACAAGCAGTCGGAGGACTATGTCGCAAGACAGTCTGACGGCGTGCCTCTTGGAGAATGAGTCGGCGACTTACCGTTTGTCGCAAGGTTAAGGCAGTTACAGCCGGAGCCGTAGGGAAACCGAGTCTGATAAGGGCGACAACAGTGGCAGGCGGTAGACCCGAAACGAGGTGAGCTACCCATGACCAGAGTGAAGCGAGAGTAACATCTCGTGGAGGCTCGAACCCATTAGTGCTGCAAAACTATGGGATGAGTTGTGGGTAGAGGTGATATGCCAATCGAACTTCGAGATAGCTGGTTCTCCCCGAAATAACTTTAGGTTAGCCTCGATTGTTTAGTGACAGAGGTAAAGCACTGAATGGGCTAGGGGCGTAAGCCTACCAAACCCAATCAAACTCTGAATGCTGTCACTCCAAGATCGGGAGTCGGGCTACGAGTTATGAGATCCGTGGCCGAGAGGGTAACAACCCAGACCGACATCTAAGGTCCTCAAGTGTGTGCTAAGTGGGAAACGATGTGAAATTGTTCAGACAGCGAGGAGGTTGGCTTAGAAGCAGCCATCCTTTAAACAGTGCGTAATAGCTGACTCGTCGAACGATTTTGCGCGGAAAATTCAACGGGGCTAAGCACGCCACCGAAGATACGGAATCGAGAGATTAGTAGGGGAGCGTTCCAGGAACAGCGAAGCCATACCGCAAGGAGTGGTGGAGTGACTGGAAGTGAGAATGCCGACACGAGTAGCGTAAATTGCGTGAGAACCGCAATCGCCGTATGCCTAAGGTTTCCGATGCAAGGTCAATCCGCATCGGGTTAGTCGGGCCTAAGCCGAGGCAGAAATGCGTAGGTGATGGACAATCGGTCAACATTCCGATACCAGGGCAGGGAAGCTAGGAAGGGACGCAGAATGGTAGCTGAGCCGGACCAATGGTAATGCCGGTCGAAGCGCGTAGGGAAATGACGAGGGTAGGCAAGTCCGCTCTTTGATCCTGAAACGTAAGCGAGGTCCCCAAGCCGAAGTCAGCAAGCCAATCTGCCGAGAAAAACTTCTATGCGTTGAACCTGTTCTGCCCGTACCGCAAACCGACACTGGTAGGCGAGGAGAGTATCCTCAGGCGAACGAGAGAACCTTCGTTAAGGAATTAGGCAACATACCCGTAACTTAGGGAGAAGGGTAGCCCGCGGTGATGTTGTCATACGATGATGTCATTGTGGGTCGCAGATGAGAGGCTCTAGCGACTGGTTAACTAAACCACAGGTCTCTGCGAAGCCGTAAGGCGACGTATAGGGGCTGACGCCTGCCCAGTGCTGGAAGGTTAATAGGAGAGGTCAGCGCAAGCGAAGCTTTGAACTGAAGCCCCAGTGAACGGCGGCCGTAACTATAACGGTCCTAAGGTAGCGAAATTCCTTGTCAGGTAAGTTCTGACCCGCACGAATAGTGTAACGACTGGAGCACTGTCTCAACGAGGACTCGGCGAAACTGAATTAATGGTGAAGATGCCATTTACCCGCGCCCGGACAAAAAGACCCCGTGGAGCTTTACTGTACTTTGGCATTGCGCTAGGGCTTTGACTGTGTAGCATAGGTGGGAGGCTTTGAAGCTGGTGCGCTAGCATCGGTGGAGCCGTCAGTGAAATACCACCCTGTTGGAGTTTTGGCCCTAACCGTACTCCGTAATCCGGAGACGAGACAGTGCCAGGCGGGCAGTTTGACTGGGGCGGTCGCCTCCTAAAATGTAACGGAGGCGCCCAAAGTTTCCCTCAGGCTGAATGGAAACCAGCCGTTGAGTGTAAAGGCACAAGGGAGATTGACTGCAAGACCTACAAGTCGAGCAGAGACGAAAGTCGGGCTTAGTGATCCTACTGATCTTGGTGGAAAGGCAGTAGCTTAACGGATAAAAGCTACCCCGGGGATAACAGGCTAGTGAGGCCCAAGCGTCCATAGCGACGGCCTCGCTCGGCACCTCGATGTCGGCTCGGCGCATCCTGGGGCTGGATAAGGTCCCAAGGGTTGGCCTGTTCGGCCATTAAAGCGTTACGTGAGCTGGGTTCAAACCGTCGTGAGACAGGTTGGTCTCTATCCGGCGTGGGCGCAGGGGATTTGAGAGGAGCTGTTCTTAGTACGAGAGGACCGGAATGGACGTACCTCTGGTGTGCCAGTTGTTCCGCCAGGAGCATCGCTGGGTAGCCACGTACGGCAAAGATAACCGCTGAAAGCATCTAAGTGGGAAACTTGCCTCAAGATGAGATCCCCCCGAAGACCGCCAGTAGACTACTGGTTTGATAGGCGACAGGTGTAAGGCCGGCAACGGTTTTAGCTAAGTCGTACTAACGGTCGTTTGGCTTAAACATGTTGCAGAGAAAGGGAATTTCCGGCAACGAAAGTTGAAGCGCGCTACGGTTCCGCTTGATCAGACGAAAAGTTCGTTCTATTCAGTGTTTAGAGTGTGATCGCGGTGTTGCGAAAGCGGCGCCTAAAAAGAATCTCTTGGTGATTTGAGCGACGAGGACACACCCGGTCCCATTCCGAACCCGGCAGTTAAGCTCGTCAGCGCCGATGGTAGTGTGCGGGCGACTGCATGCAAGAGTAGGTCATTGCCAGGGGATTCTTTTGCTTTTTCAAGGCCCCGGCATTGCCGGGGCCTTTTGCGTATCGCGCTCAGCCGCGCCCGGGGCTTAAGCCTCGGCCGCCTTCAGCGTGTTCTGCAACAACATCGCGATCGTCATTGGGCCCACCCCGCCTGGCACGGGCGTGATCGCGCCGGCGACCTTCTCCACCGCCTCGAAATCGACGTCACCCACCAGGCGCGAGCCGCTCTTGCGGGTGGGATCGTCAATTCGGTTGATCCCCACGTCGATGACGACCGCCCCCGGCTTGACCATGTCGGCGGTTACAAAGCGGGGCTTGCCAATCGCGGCGATCAGGATGTCGGCCTCGCGCGTCACCGCGGGGAGATCCACCGTGCGGCTGTGGCAGTAGGTGACGGTCGCATCGCGGGCCAGCAGCATCAGCCCGACCGGCAGCCCCACAATTGCGCTGCGCCCGAGCACAACCGCGCGTTTGCCGGCAATCGTCACCCCGGTCCGGGTCAACAGCTCAATGCAGCCCTGAGGCGTGCACGGCGCAAAGGCCGCTCGTTTGTTCTTCAGGCCGAGCATTCCCAGGTTTGAGGGGTGAAAGCCATCCACATCCTTGGCCAGCGGGATCGCGCCGAGGACAGCATCTTCGCGCATGCCCCTGGGCAAGGGGAGTTGGGTCAGAATGCCGTGCACATCGGCCCGGGCTGCCAGGGACTGCACCAACGCCAGCACTTCAGCCTCGCTGGCCGTGGCCGGCAGCGTGTAGCCGAAGGACGTCATGCCCACTTCCTCGCACGCCTTGCGCTTGTTCCGCACATAAACGGCCGAGGCCGGGTCGTCGCCGACCAGCACGGTGGCCAGCCCGGGGACGATGCCGCGGGTGGCCTTGAGGATTGCGACGCGCTCTTTGATCTCGGCACGAACTGCCGCGGCAATCGCGTTGCCGTCGATGATTGTGGCCATATTTTGTCTCCCGCAAGTTGGAGCGTAGGCTTTAGCCGGCAAGGGGACTCGGCGCTTTGGGAGTTCGTTGCTCCCTTGCCGGCTAAAGCCTACGCTCCATAACGCAAGAATAGCCGACGGTGCGGCCTGGCGCGCCGTCCAGCCGGCCAGTCCCAGTGGCCCAGTTGGCCAGTTCGGTTCGCTCAGGAGCCTCTCACGAGCATGTCCAGCGCCGCGCCGGTCACCAGCGCCACCGAGATCGGCAGCGCGTCTTCGTTGATCTCGAAGCGCGGACTATGATGCGGCTCGTTCTTGTCCTCATCATCGTGGACGCCCGCGCCGATGAAGACATACGCCCCTGGCGCTGCCTTCAGAAAATGGGCGGCGTCCTCGGCCCCCATCGTACGGTGATCGGCGCTCATGTTGTCCGCCCCGACCAGCTCGCGGGCGCGCCCGCGGACGACCTCGGCCATCTTTGGATCATTCACCGTGGCCGGGTTGTAGACCTCGGGGAACCACAAAGTTGCCTCGCAGCCCAGCGCTGTCGCGATCCCCTGGGCGATTTCGGTCATACGCTGGCGGATCTGCAAGGCGACCGCGTCCTTGAACGAGCGCATCGTCCCGCCCATCGTAACCTTGTCCGGGATGATGTTGCCGACTGTTCCGCCGTGGAAGTAGCCCACCGTGACCACGGATTCGTCGAGCGGGTCGACATTCCGCGAGACGATGGTCTGCAGCGCGGTTACGATCTGAGCGCCGGCCACGATGGGATCGGCCCCGTAGTGGGGCGAGGCGCCATGCGAGCCGCGCCCGCGCACCACGATCTCGAACTTGTCGGCGATCGCCATGGTCGGGCCGTCGGTCATCAGGACCGTGCCCGTCCGGTCCTTGCTCGAGACGTGCATCGACAGTGAGCGGGTGGCCCGGGGGTGCTCAAGCACGCCGTCGGCGATCATCGCGAGGGCGCCCGAGACGATCTCCTCGGCCGGCTGGAAGACGAACTTGGCGATGCCCTGCCACTGGTCGCGATGGCGGGCCAGCAGCTCAGCCACACCTAGACCAATCGCGGTGTGCGCGTCGTGGCCGCAGGCGTGCATGATGCCCGGAGTCAGGCTTTTGAACGGCACATTAACCTGCTCGTCGATCGGCAAGGCGTCCATGTCAAAGCGCAATAGGAGAGTCTCGCCATCCGTTGAGGCGCCCTCGAGCACTCCCACGACGCCGGTCTGGCCGATACCGCTCTGGGTCTCGTAGCCCAGCTCGGCCAGGCGCTTGGCCACGATTCCGGCCGTCCGCACTTCCTGGAAGCCGAGCTCGGGGTGGGCATGAAAATCGCGGCGCGTGGCGACCAGCGCCTCGCGCATCCCCTCGGCTTCGGACTTGAGTTGTTCGGTGCTGATCATGGTTATTCGATGACGACCTTGCTCAGGTCATCCTTGTTCTCGGGAAACTTCATCTTGAGGTCTTTGAGCGTCTTGACCAGCACGGTGGAAATCACCAGGTCGCGATACCACTTGCGATTGGCCGGGACGATATACCAGGGCGCCCAGGGCGTGCTGGTCTGCTCGATTGCGTCGTTGTAGGCGTCGGTGTACTGATCCCACAGCTTGCGCTCGGCCAGGTCGCCGACGGCAAATTTCCAGTGCTTTTCGGGATCGTCCAGGCGGGCTTGCAGGCGGGCCGCCTGTTCATCCTTGTCGATGTGGAGGAAGAACTTCAGGATGGTCGTGCCTTCATCCGCCAGCAGCTTCTCAAACGCATTGATATGCTCGTAGCGCCGGCTCCACACCTCTTTGGGCGCGAGATTGTGGACGCGCACCACCAGCACATCCTCGTAATGGCTGCGGTTGAAGATGACCATTTCGCCTTTGCCCGGGGCCTGCTGATGCACCCGCCAAAGATAGTCATGGTCGAGTTCGACCGAGGAGGGTGCCTTGAAGGCCGCCACTCGCACGCCCTGCGGGTTGACCCCGTCAAAAACGGAGCGAATGACGCCGTCCTTGCCGGCCGTATCCATCGCCTGCAGCACGACGAGCACCTTGTGTTTGTGTTCCCCGTAGAGCAAGTCCTGCAGCGCTTCGAGATCGTCGTTGATCTTGGCGACCTTGGCCCGCCCCTGTTCCTTGTCGCCCTTGAATTCGCTTTGATCGTCGGGATCCCATTTGCTCAGGCGCACCTTGGCGCCAGGCTTCACACGGTATTTGTCCATTACGGCCTCCTGACTAGATTCTATCGGAAACGCAATCCCTCGCCCTGTCGTACGCATGGCTACTGCAAAGTCAGCTGTTCTCCGGCTGAAGCCCAGCCGCACCAACCATGCGCAAAGCAATTTGCAGGAGAACGGGAGAACGGGAGGGTAAATGTCCTCTCCCGTTCTCTCGTTCTCCTGCAAGCGGCTATAGACAGCCGATGATTGGCGCGTATGGCACCGTTGCGGGATTCCTACAAGAGCCATGCCGGCGCAGCCGGGGCGGGGGATTTCGTCTCCAGTATCGTGAGTTCGCTTAACGTCACGGCGTGCGGAAGCCGAGGAATTGGTCGGTGACGAGAAAGCCGGCGGACTGATAGAAGTCCACGTTGTGCGCTTTGCAATACACCAGCCCCTCGCGCATGCCGCGTTCGCGCATCCGGCGCAGCCCCTCGAGCAGGACGGCCCGGCCATAGCCTTTGCGCCGATATGCGGGCCGTGTCCCGACCGGTTCGAACTCGCCCACCCGATTGACCGGATCGAGCCAGCACACGCAATAGGCGGCGAAGGTGCCGCCGGGAAGCGCGACCGCAAGATCCAACTCGGGTTCATAGCCGGGCGCGCCGCGGGTGAGGGCGTATCCCTCCGCCGTCACCCTGGAGGGCGCCCACACTTCGCGGTGAATCGAAACGCGCTCGGGATACTCCGCTTCGCCGGCCACCGCGCGCACCACCGCGCCGTCCGTCAGGTCGACCCTCTCCACTGGATCGACCAGTGGGCGGATCAGGATGGCGAGGTCATCGCCATTCGGCACAAACCCGTGTGAGCGCAACCAGGAGATGGTGGCCGTGTCGCTCTCGGCCGCGGCTGTGGTGATGGCGGGCGTCGGCTCGCCCGCTGCCCCAGGCCCGGCGCGCTCCGCGAGCGCCCAGGCCAGCATCTCGTCCTCAAGCATTCCCGTCCCGCGCAGGGACGGCAGCACCTGCATCATGAGGTCGGTGAGGCGATAAAGACGGGCAAAGCCGGCCACACCGCCACGCGCGTCAAACCAGATCCGGTGATCGCGCTGGGGATTCATCTGGGTATGCATGCGCATCCCCCACAGCAGGTCGCCGACGTGCAAATAGGCGGCCCGGCCGTGCGGGCGGGACGCCATCAGAAAATCCTTGAGGCGCTCGACGTCGGCATCGTCGACGAGGTTGCGCTGATGAAACATCGCCCGGGACACCTACTCGTCTGGCATCACGCTGAAGCGGAGCGGAAACTTCGCGCCGCTGGCCGCGGCGCGGGCCTTCTTCACCAGATCGCGGGCAATGGGCTCGGGACATACAACGACCAGCGCCCGGCCATTGATGTGGGCCGAATACATGACCGCCTCGGAATCTTCGAAGCTGAGGTTGAAGATCTGCATCAGCACATCGACGACAAAATCCATTGGGGTGACATCGTCGTTGTGGATCATGACGCGATAGGGCGGCTCGACCTTGAACACCAGTTCGAGCTTCTTCTTTACCTTGATCTCAGGCGGGGCCGTCGTTGTCATGTGGGCGGATTTTACATGCGCCGATGGCGCACGGAAAAATCCCGAAGAGATGCCCACGGCTCCGCCGTGGGCGTCTCTTCGGGCACCTTTGCTAATGGGGCGGGAACAAAAACTCGAGTCCCCTGGACACGTCATCACGCCAGGCCGGGTAGTTGTGGCCGGCCGAGTACTCGCGGTAGGCGTGCGCGTAGCCGCGCTTGCGGAGGAGATCGCGCATGCGCCGGTTGCAGGCCGCCAGATCCTCGTAGCTCCCGACATCCATCCAGATCTTCAGCGCGGCCGGGTCGGCGTGGCGGGCGAGATCGAAGACGGCCAGATCGTCGGAGCGCTCGCGGTGCATGTCGGTGGAAAAGGCCCCCGACTGGCTGAGCACCCGGCCAAACGTGTTGGGCGCGCGCAGGCCGGCGTAGAGCGCCATCACCCCGCCCATCGAGGCGCCCATGACGGCGTGGGCGCCCGGCGCGTCCACCAGCGGCAACTGCGTCGCGGCCAGTGGCACAACGATGTCACGCAATAGCCCAACTGTCGCATCGCTACAGGCGTACTCGAGGTAGCGGGCCGAACGGCTGCAGTTGATCATCGCCAGGGCCACCGGCGCAACGCGGCCTTGCGCGATCAGGTTGTCGACGATGACGGGCAGCCGTGCCCGGCGCAGATAGTCGCGGCCGTCAAGGACCACGATGAGCGGTGTGGGTTCTTCCACCGGCGGACGGTAAAGCCAAAGCTCGCGCGAGGTCCCGGCGATGAGCTCATCGGCGATGAGCGTGTGCCGGGTGACCTCGCCCCGGGCGATACCGCGGGCCGCGCGGAGCAGCGCCGATGGGGCCGCTTCGGGCCCATAAAAGAAGCTGTTCCGGCTGTCGACACCATTAAAAGTGCCGCGTGCGTTCAGCGGGTCGGTGCTCTTGCGTGTGCCGGTGAAAAGGGCGTACTCCATGTAGACGTCGCGCGGGAACGCGCGGGCGAGCGTCCAAAGTCCAGGCGCGACCTCGATCATGTTGGTCCCGGCCTGCGGGTCGTCCTGGCGCGCCCAGCCGTCGAAATCGCCGGAGAGGCGAACCGACCGGCGTGATTCGCGCACAAAAGTCGCGGTGATCTGGTCGCCCGGGCCGTCATCGATCAGGGGCGTGCCCTCGCGACGGGCGCGGGCGAGGAGGGGATGGGTCATGTGAACATTGTAGGCTTACCTCATCCGTCATCCGTCATCCGTCATTGTGCGCCGGGCTTTCGCTTTTCAACAGAAGAAGGGAAGAAAAGAAGTTTCCCATTTCCCTCCCTTCTTCCTTTCTTCTGTTGATTTCCCGAGCCCGCTGAACAATGACGGATGACGTATGACGGGCATGATGGGTGACAAATCCCGCCTACAATTCGAGCGATGTTGACCCTGATGGGCCTTGGGCCCGGCGATGCCAGCCTGATCACCCGCGAAGCCTGGGCGGCCCTCGAAGCCGCTGACGCGATCGTGCTGCGCACGCGCCGCCATCCCGCGGTGGCCGGCCTGCCGGCCCGCCTCAGGCGCCGCTCGTTCGACCGTTTCTACGACAGCAGTGACGACTTCGACGCGGTGTATGCCCGCATCGTCGAGGCCGTGCTGAAACTGGCCCGCAAGGGCGATGTCATCTACGCGGTCCCGGGTCATCCGCTGGTGGGCGAGGCGACGGTGCCTCTGCTGCTGGCGGGCGCGCGCGAGGCAGGTATCCCGACCCGGATCATCGCCGGGCTGTCCTTCATTGAGCCCAGCCTGGAGGCGCTGGCCCTCGGCGAGGCCGCTCGGGGCGTGCCGCAGGTTGACCCGCTCGAGGGACTGCAGATGTGCGACGCGCTTGACCTGGCCAGCCTGCATCACCCGCCGCTCAACCCCGACAAACCGGCCCTGATCGCCCAGATCTATTCGCGCGCGATCGCGTCCGAGGTCAAGCTCACCCTGATGAACCAGTACCCGCCCGAGCATCCCGTGCGGGTTGTCAACGCCGTTGCTGCGCGCACGCGCGCGCCAACGCTCGAACTTGCGCTGCACGCGCTTGACCGGGGCGAACATTTTGACCACTTGAGTTCGCTGTATGTGCCGGCCATCCCGCGCCTGGGCGGCTGGGGCGGGTCGAGTTTTGAAGAGCTGCAGGAGACCCTGGCCCGTCTGCGCGCGCCGGACGGCTGCCCGTGGGACCAGAAGCAAACCCATGCCTCACTCCGCGAGTCGCTGCTGGAGGAGGCCTGCGAAGTTCTGGACGCCATCGACGCCGACGATCCGCAGGCGCTCAAAGAAGAGTTGGGCGACCTGCTTTTCAACGTGATTTTTCACACCCAGCTGGCGACTGAGGAAGAAACGTTTCGCATGACCGATGTCATCGCCGAGGTCGACGCGAAACTGAAGCGCCGCCATCCACATGAGCGGCCCGCGCCTCCGCCCTGGACGGCGTGTCCTCGGCCCTGCCCGCCCTGGCCCAGTCGCAGAAGTTGCAGCAACGGGCCGAGCGGGCGGGTTTCAAGTGGGAGACGACGGCCCAGCGACTGCGCAAAGTGCGCGAGGAACTCCGCGAGGTCATCGCCGCGCGCGAGCCCGAGCACCAGACCGAAGAGCTGGGCGATCTGCTCTTCACCCTGGTCAATTACGCCATCGCCCACGGCATCGATGCCGAGCTGGCCCTGCGCGGGGCCAACCGCAAGTTTGGGCGGCGCTTTCGCGGGGTCGAGCAGTTGGCCCGCGCGCGGGGAATGGACATGAAGGCCGAACCCGTGAGCCGGCTCATGGCCTTGTGGCGCGAGGCCAAGGCGGCCCAGGCCACATGAAGCTGGCGGTGCTCTCGGACATTCACGCCAACTACCGCGCCCTGGAGGCCGTTGGCGCCGATATCGACGACTGGGGGCCGGACGTCGTGGTCGTGGCCGGTGATATCGTCAACCGCGGCCCGCGGCCAGTGGACTGCCTCAGTTATGCGCAGACTCGGGCGCGGGAGGATGGCTGGCTGCTCGTGCGCGGCAATCACGAGGACTACGTCATCCGGCATGCCTCTCCGGATGCCCCGCGCGAAGGCCCGCTGGCCGACATGTTTCGCGCGTCGTTCTGGACGTACTCCAAACTGCGCGGCGACGTTGGTCCGCTCGAGGCAATGCCGTATGGGATTGAGTTCGGGGCAGCGCTCGATGCGCCGGTAGACGAGGACCCCGAGAGACGGATGCTCCGCCTGCCGGCGCTGGCGCCGGGCGCCGGTCTCGTCCGGATCGCCCACGCCTCGATGTTGCACAACCGCGACTGCATTTTTCCCGACACGCCGGATGACGACCTGGCTGAGAAACTGGGCACACCCGCGCCAACGCTATTTTGCGTTGGGCACACCCACATGCAGGTTTTGCGCAGGCTGAACGGGACGTTGGTGATCAATGCCGGCGCGGTCGGCATGCCCTTTGACGGCGATCCGCGGGCGGGATATGCCCGCTGCGAGTTCCGCGACGGCGCATGGGCGGGGGAGCTCGTGCGGCTGGACTATGACCGGGCCAGGGCGGAGTGCGACTTCGCCGATACCGGCTATCTGGTTGAGGGGGGTCCGCTGGCGCGCTTGCAGGTCATCGAGCTGCGCGAAGCGCGCTCACAGCTTTTCCAATGGGCATCACGCTACGAAAAACTCGTCCTCGAAGGCGTCCTGTCGATGGACGCCTCGGTGGACGAGTTTTTGAGCGCCTAGGCGCATTGGTATCCGGAGACAACATCCCCCGCGAAGCGGGGGATGTTGTCTCCGGAACGATTTTTAGCTAAAAGCCGAGCGCGGCGATGTCCTTCTTGACGGGCTCGCCTTCCTTCTCAAGCTGGGCGGTGATGTCCTTCCACACGGTCAGGGCATCTTCCTTGCCGACCACGATGCGCTCCAGACCTTTGCCGATGATCTGGTCGCCGCCGGGGATGAAGACGCGCGCGCCGTCCTGGGCCCGGGTCTTGGGCAGTTGATCGACGGCCGTCTTGGCCTGGGGGGTCTTGGCGAAGAAGGCCTTGTAGCTGTCGGTGTCCGCCGTGGTCTTGCGCACGGGCATGTAGCCAGTGTTCTGCGAGAAGTAGGCGCCGCCCACAGCGCCGGTTGCGTAGTTGATGAACTTCATCGCCGCCTGTGACTTCTCCTTGGAAGCGGTGGCCAGGATGCCGATGCCGGAGCCGCCCGTGCAGCAGCCGAAGTTCTTCTCCATCGGCAGGAAGGCCGTGCCGACCTTGAACTGAGCGTCCTTGAGCACGCCGCCGAGGCTGCCGGTGGACAGAACCGCCGACGCCGCCAACCCGGAGATGAAGTCCTTCTGCGGGTCGGTGGTCAGGTGGGCCCATTTGCCCTTGTTGACGCTGTCGGACATGAACTGGGCCGCCCGGACGGTGTCCGGCTCGGTGAGCATGTACTTGGTCAGCCCGGCATCGCTGTAGCCGCCGCCGAACTGCCAGGCCGTGCACATGAACACCCAGGCGTTGTACGAGGCCGCATTCGAATGGGCAAAGGCCGAGACCTTCAACGTGTCGCCTTCCTTCTTGATGAGCTTGGGCGCCATGTCGACGTACTCTTGCCAGGTCGCGGGCGGCTTCTGCAGGCCGGCCGCGGCATACATGTCCATGTTGTAGTAGAACAGCGGCGTCGAGCGGGCATAGGGGATCCAGTACTGCACGCCCTTGCGCACGCCTTCATTCCACAGCGATTCGACGAACTCGCTGGAATTCAGCTTCTCGGCGGTGATGTAGTCGTTCATGGGCTGGAGGGCCTTGGCCCGCACGAACTTGAACCACCACACATCCGAGAGCAGGGACATATCGGGCGCCTGCTTGGCCGCGAGTGCGTTGGTGAGCTTGTTGGCCGTCTCCTCGTAGTTCCCCTGGACCTGGACGACGACCTTGACGTCCTTCTGGGACTCGTTGAATTTGGCAACGACTTCGCCGTCGGTCTTCTCGTTGACGCCACCGCTGAAGCCCCAATACACGACTTCGACGGTCGAGCCGGGGTTCTTCACGACGACGGGGGCGGTTGCGGCGGGCGCGCTGGTCGGGGCGGGCGCGGCACCCGTCCCGCAGGCGGCCAGGGCCGCGGCGCCCGCGCCAAATCCGATTCCGCGCAGCAAGCGGCGGCGCGAGATCGGCGCATTGAGCAGGGTCTTCTGTAGCTTGGACATCCTAAGTACTCCTTTTCGCCGGGCCGCGCATGCGCCGCCCGGCATTGGCGAAACACTAGCCCTTAACAGCGCCGGCGGCAAGGCCTTCAACGACAAAGCGCTGGGCGAAGAGGAAGACGATGATGACAGGGATGACGACAAAGATCGCGCCGGCCATAACGACCCCCCACTCGGTGTTGCCTTCGGCGTCGAGCAGGCGCGAGATGGCAATCGGGAGGGTGCGCAACTGGTCGGAGTAGGTGACGATGAGCGGCCACAGATACTCGTTCCACTTGGCGGTGAAGGACAGCAGGCCGGTGGTGGCGATGGCCGGCGTCGCGACCGGGACGATGACGTTGATCATGGTCGAGAAGTGGCCGGCGCCATCGACCTTGGCCGCGTCGGTCAGGTCCATCGGAATCGTCCTGAAGTATTGGCGGAGCAGAAATGTGCCAAAGGCGATCGATGCTCCGGGCAGGAAGATGGCCAGCCAGCCCCGGACAAAATCGGCGATCTCGAGCGAGCCGCCCTTGGTCACCAGCAGCCCCATCCGCGCAATGCTGAGGAAGTTCGGCACGATGACGACCTGCTCGGGCACCATCAGGGCGAGCAGGAGCAGAATAAAGACTGCGTTGCGGAGGGGGAATCGCACAAACACCAGCGCATAGGCGGTGGTGACGGCCATCACGATTTCGGCGGTCGCCCCCATCAGGGTTGTGGCGATGCTGTTGACGTAATAGGTGCTGAATTTGGCGCCGGTCCAGGCCCGGGCGAAGTTGTCAAACTGAAACGACCGCGGCAGGAATTGCGGGGTGGCGGTCAGGATCTCGCGGTTGCCCTTGAAGGCGCCGGTCACCAGCCAGAACACGGGCAGGCCAATGACGACGATCAAGGCGATCATCCCCAGGTAGCTGAGCGACTTGAAGAGGACAGATTGGGCGCGGAGTGACATGGTGGATTAGGCGTAGCTGACGCGTCGTTCGAGGTAGCGAAGCTGGAGGATGGTGACGACCAGCATGATGACGAAAAGAATCAGGCCGATCACTGACGCCCGGCCGATGGAGGAATTTGCCCCAAATCCAACTTCGTAGAGACGGTAAATCAGCACATTGGTGGCGTTAATCGGACCGCCGCCGGTCATCACCCGGATCAGATCAAAGGCCTGGAAGGATGTGAGCACACTTGTGACGGCCAGGAAAAAGATCACCGGCGACAGGCCGGGGATTGTGACGTGCCGAAAGCGCTGCACAGCATTCGCCCCGTCCACCCGGGCCGCCTCGAAAAGGTCGGCGGGAATGGCCTGCAATCCGGCCACGTAGATGACGGTGGCATATCCGAGGTTCTTCCAGACGTAGACGATGATGAGGGCGATCATGGCGGAGGCCGGATCCAGCAGCCAGGCCGGCGGGTTGATCCCGAAAGGCTTGGCGAGTTGAAGGATCAAACCTGTGCGCGGGTCAAAGATGTAGATCCAAACCACGGCCACCGCCGAGCCGGCCAGGACTGTCGGCGAGAAAATCAAGCTGCGCACGCCATTCCGGAAGCGGAGTTTCTGGTTGAGCAGGAGCGCGACCATCAATCCAAGCACAAGAATGATGCCGACGACGGCGACGGTAAAGACCAGGGTATTCCGCAGAATGACGCTGGTCTGGCTGTCGGTGAACACATCGACGAAATTCGTCAGGCCAATGTATTCGCCCTCGTCGATGAAGGTGTTGTAGTCCTGAAACGAGAGCAGCACGTTGCGGATGAGCGGGTAGTAGGTGAAGTACACGAACAGCCCGAGGTTGGGTCCCACGAAAAGCAGGAACGTCAACCACTCCCGCCAGTCCCGCTTGAGCAATTTGGAAAACGAAAACGTTTGGCTGGCGTTTGCATCATGGCTTTCAAAGTATAGGCGATAAGTTAACTTTGCGCAAAGCCATCGGCCAGGGTGTGTTTTTGGACTTTGCCCATGGCGTTCCGCGGGAGAGCCTCGACAAAGAAGACCCGCTTCGGCTTCTTGTAGCCGGCGAGCTCGGCGCGGCAGTGTTCGACGATGGCTTCGGCCGTCAGGGCCGGGTCGGAGCGGACGATGGCGGCGCAGACCCGCTCGCCGAACTCCGGATCGGGCTGCCCAAATACCGCCGCCTCGGCCACACCGGGGCAGGTCAGGATCGCCTCCTCGACCTCGCGCGGATAGATGTTGTAGCCGCCGCTGATGATGAGTTCGCGCGCGCGGCCCGTGATCGTGAAATAGCCGTCGGGGCTGACCTGGCCCAGGTCGCCGGTCCGAAACCAACCCTCGCCGTCGAAGCACTCGGCGGTCGCGGCCGGCTGATTGAGATAGCCGGCAAAGACATGCGGGCCGCGCACTTCGATCTCGCCGATCTCGTCCGGACCGAGTGGCCTGCGCGTCTTCAGATCGACGATGCGGGCCTCCTGGCCCGGGAACGGCCCGCCCACCGTGCCCGGCCGGCGCTCGCCGTCGACGGGGTTGGTCAGGTTCATAATCGTCTCGGTCATCCCGTAGCGCTCGACGATGCGCTGGCCGAACAGGCGCTCGAACTCGGCGAAGGTGGCCGGGCTGAGCGGCGCGCTGCCAGAGACGCACAGCCGCAAGGGCAGTGGCATCGCAGCGCAGGATAAGGCCTCGGCGATGAAGCGGGTGTACATCGTGGGCACCCCGAAGAACAGGCTGAACCCGCCGCTGCGCAGCCGGTCGAGGGCGATCCGGGCGCTGAAATGGCGGTGCAGCTCGCAGCTCGCGCCCCGGAGCAGCGTGCCATGAATGCCGACCATCAGCCCGTGGGTGTGAAAGAGCGGAAGCATGTGGAGCAAGTGATCGTCGGCCGTCCACTGCCAGGCTTCCGTCACGCTCCGGGCGTTGCTGAGCGTGTTGCGGTGGGTAAGCAGCGCGCCCTTGCTTCGCCCGGTGGTGCCCGAGGTGTAGGCGATGTAGGCGATGTCGGATGACGCCGGCTTCGGTAGGTTAAGTACGTTGGGCGCATCCGCGATGAAGGCATCCAGTTCCGGGCCGAGGGTGAGCGCCCGCGCCAGCGCGGGCAGTTCGGCCCGCAGGCGGGCCAGCTCCGCCACCTGCTCGCCGCCGGTCACGCACAGCCGGGCGCCCGAATCGCTCAGGATATGGCGCAGTTCAGTTTGTTTGTACTGGTTGTTGACCAGGACGACGGCAGCGCCGGCGAGCTGGGCGCCAAAGCAGCAGAACAGGAAATCGGGCGAAGTCTCGAGATACAGGGCGACTCGCTCGCCCGGGTGAAGTCCCCAGGCGCTGAGTCCGCGCGCGAAGGCTTCGGATCGCGCAAGCGATTCGGCGTAGGTCCAGGTTCGGCCCTCGAAAACGACAAAGCGCTTGCCGGGTGTCGCCGCCGCATGGTGTTGGAAGGCGGTGAGCAGGGTTTCGCCATCAATCACGGGAACACCTCCTCCTGCGTGGAAGCCGCAACAATCGCCGGATTGTGGCTTTTTACAGAAGAACGGAAGAAGGGAAGGAACCAATATTCCTTCTTTCTTCCTTTCTTCTGTTGCCTTTCAGGGGCGATCATGCCGTCACCACAGCGTCAATGCCCGCTGCCCAACCCAGCAAGGCCTCATCGGCACCAAACGCGCCGGTAAGTTGCAGGCCGAGCGGCATACCTTCGTCATCCTCGTCCATGGGCAGCCCGAGCACGGGCAGGCCAGCCTGAGTCCAGGGCAGGTTCATCACCGGGTCGCCGGTCGACTCGATCCCGCGCGTCGCCGCCCCGATGGCCGAAGGCGAGAGCCAGGCATCGATGCGTTGGACTTTCATGACCAGGGCAATCTCGTCGCGCAATGTAAAACGCGCATCCCGGGCCGCATCGGCGATGCTGGCTGGCACGGCGCGTCCGCGCTCGATCAGCTCGGCGGTCCTGGGGTGATACAGGCTGCGCTGCGCGTCGTACCATGTCTTGTGGACCTCCGCGCATTCGAAGGCGGTCAGGGCGTACTGGCGGTCGCGAATCACCTCGAAGTCAGGGAACATCGGAACGGAGCGCACGGTGTAGCCGGCGCGTACAAGGCGGATAACGGCGTTGCGAAAGCGCGTTTCCATGTCGGTGCCGCAGCGGCGGAGATAAGGCCCCTCGGGGATTCCCAGGGTCGGGCGCGAGGCTCCCCATGCGGCCGGGTCGAGCGACCAGTCGGGGATGAGGGCGCGCGCGCCGCGCTCCAGCACGCCGAGATCTGCGGCGAGCAAACCGACATGGTCGTACGAGCGCGCCAGCGGGATGACGCCTGCCCGCGAGACCCGTTCGTAGCTCGGTTTGTAGCCATACACACCGCAGAACGAGGCCGGCCGGAGGATCGATCCGATGGTCTGGGTGCCTAACGCAAGCGGGGCGTATCCAGCCGCAACGGCAGCAGCCGAGCCACTGCTGGAGCCGCCCGGGGTGCGGGCCGGGTCGCGCGGGTTGGTGGTTGGGCCAGGGCCAAAGAAGGCGAATTCTGTCGTCACCGCCTTGCCGAGGACGAGCGCGCCGGCGTTTTTGAGCAGGGTGACGCTGGCGGCCTGCGGTCCCTGCAGCAGTGACTCGGGGAGCTTGCTGCCCGCGCGGGTGACAAAGCCCTCGACGTGGAAGATGTCCTTGACGGCGACGAAGGCGCCGAAGAGAGGAGGGTCGGCGCCGGGTCAGGTAGCGAGCCTCGAGCGCGGAGGCCTCGCGGCGCAAGCGCTCGAAGCGGCCGGGCTCGGGCAGCAGGGCGTGGAGGGTGGGCTCGCGTGCGGCGATCAGGGATTCGAGGGTGTCGAGGGAGGTCTGGAGCTTGGTCATGGTGGTGAAGCGGCCGCGGAGTCGCCTGGGCGAATCAGGAATCTATCCACAGGTTAACGCAGATTCTCGCAGATTTGGCTGAAGGACGATTTCCCCCATTCTCAATTTGCGTGAGCCCGTCGACAAATCCCGGTCCATCAGAACCGCAATCACGGAAGCCATGGATTTGCACGGGCTGACGTGGGATTTGTCAGCAGATTCACGCAGATTTCAAAAGGATGCAGCGAGTACTTGCTCTGTCAAGGGCGTGTGCGCCCCTCAGATGGCGTCAGCGGCGACGTTGTCCTTGCTCATGGCGTTGTGATTCTTCGCGCCATCCTTTCACGATTGTCATCCTGAGTGCGCCCCACAGGGTTTTGGCAGGGACGAACGTCGTGGGCGCACGAAGGACTCCTATTGCCTGTCCCCGGGCATGCGCAAATCGGCAGAGGCAGATTGGTGCCGATTTACCCGTCATCCTGCCGTACGTCACAGGGGTCCTTCGCGCACCCCTGTACGAGTGCGCATGCGAGCGCTCAATGGGGTGCGCTGAGGATGACATGAGGGGGGGGGCGCGCCGCCCACGGCCTGAGCATCTACCGTATGGCTCCTATTTACGCAAATCCGCGCGAATCTGCGTAATCTGCGGATAGAACCAGATAAGCCCCGTGACGGACCTACGCCTGAACCGAACTCCTGCCCACCTCCTGCGTATAGTTCCCCAAAGATGCAAAGCGAGGTGAAGGTGCTGATCGGGCGGACACTGGCGGGGGACCAGACTGCTTTTGCCGCGCTGTATCACCAATACAAGAACCTGGTGTACAAGACGGCCTGGTTGTTGCTCGGCAATAGCGCCGAGGCTGATGACGCCCTGCAGGAGGTTTTTCTGCTCGTCCATCGCGCGCTGGCCACCTATCAGCCCGAGCGGGCGGCCTTCAGCACCTGGCTGTATCGGATCACCACCAACTATTGCCTGAGTTGGCGCCGGCGCCGGCGCCTCACTCTGCTGCCACTGGAGTGGGCCGGCCAAACCCCGGACGCCGCGCAGCGCCATCACGAGGAGCGCCTTGAGGACACTGACACGATTTTTCGCTGCGTGCAGCGGCTGAGTGGCAAGAAGCGCGCGGTCGTCGTGCTGCGCTACTACTGGGACTTGTCGTATGCCGAGATCTCAACGATTCTGGACATCCCGCTCGGGACCGTCAAGTCACGGCTGAACGAGGCGCTGCGGATAATGCGCGACGAGCTTGGCCCGCTTCTGTCGATTGAAGGCGCAATGCTTCCCGACGCTGGCCGGGAGGTAAGGTCATGAATTGCCGCGAGGCGCGCGATTTGCTGGTGGCGCTGTCGAATGACGAGGTGACCCGTTCGGAGCGCGTCCTGACCCAGGCGCATCTGGCGGGGTGCCCGGCCTGCCAGGCTGAATTCGAAGCCCTGGCCGAGGTCCGGCGTCGCCTGACGGTCGGGCTCAAGATGCGCGGCGCCGCCGCTGCTCCCTCGCCCAGATCCTGGGCCGCGATACAGAGCCGCCTGGGGCCGCGGGCCGCGCCCGCGCGGCGCTGGCTGATTCCGGCGTCGCGTCTCGTCAGCGGGGCTTTGATGGCGGTGGCGCTGTTTGCGGCGTCATCAGCGCTCAACCCGTTGACCGGGACGCGCCTGGTGTCCGAGTTGGCGACAGCCACGCCCGAGCGCGCAACCGTTCAGCCAACCATCACGGCGACACCGATCATGGTGATGGCGCCAGACGCCGACCGGATCGCGCCGCCGGATGGTGATCCACGCCGGGAAATGGCGCTTGACCGGGCGGCGGCGCCAGGGCGCAATCGCAGTCCGCTCGCGGCGCCAATCCGGCCGGCGCGCCGGGAAGCGGATCGTTTCGATGCGGACGACACGATGGCTGGTCTGGACAGCGCGCCCGCCATCGAGGAGAAGGAGACGCCGTGCAACGCCTGCTCGATGCTGAATTAGCGCCCGAAGCCGAGCGGCCGGATAACGTCGTCTCGGTCCGGCCGCGGTGCGCGCCCCTGAGCGCGCGCGAGCAGGAGGTGCTGGCCCTGGTGCGGGCCGGGCTGTCGAACCGCGAGATCGCCGGCCGAATTTACGTCGCGACTGGAACGGTCAAACGCCACCTGCACAACATCCTGGGCAAGCTCAATGCCCGTAATCGGGCCGAGGCGGTGAGCGCCTACGAGACAAGCTCGCGATGATTCGGGTTTATAAACAGAAGAAGGGAAGAAAGGGGACGGAAGGTTTTCGATTCCGCGGGCTTTCTTCTTGAGCTTCCTTTCTTCTCTTCTTCTTCTGTTAACTGACGAACCCTAGATGACGAACTTCCCGTCCTTGTAGAACACATCCCCGTCGGCGGCGATGGTGCTGTCGTTCTGCATGCCGGCGATGATGTCCCAGTGCAAGGCGCTCTTGTTCTTGGCCCCGGTGTCGGGGTAGCCGCTGCCGACCGCCATGTGCATGGTCCCGCCGATTTTCTCGTCGAAAAGAATATTGCGTGAGAAGCGGGTGATGCCGTAGTTGGTGCCGATGGCGAACTCGCCCAGAGTCCGGGCGCCGTGGTCGGTGTCGAGGACCTTGAGCAGGAAGTCCTCGCCCTTCTTGGCCGTGGCTTTGATGACCCGGCCCTTCTCGAAGGTGAGCTCGACGCCCTGCACCTCGCGGCCTGGTAGACGCATGGATAGTCGTAGCGGATCCAGCCGTTGACGGAGTCCTCGACCGGGCCGGTGAAGATCTCGCCATCGGGGAAGTTGCGCAGGCCCTGGCTGTTCTTGAAGATCCGCCCGTCGATGCTCATGGTCAGATCGACATTCAGGCCCTTTACGTCGATGCGCTTGCGGCCGTTCAGAAAGTCGACGTAGACCTGCTGACGCACGCCCATTTCCTTCCAGCGCGCGACCGGGTCGGGGTCATTGAGCATGCAGGCGGCAAAGACGAACTCGGTGAAGTCGGCCAGGCTCATGTCGGAGTCCATGGCGTAGGCGTCGGTGGGGAAAAGGGTGACGCACCAGTTGTAGGTGCCCTCGGCGCTGCGCTCCATGCGTTTGTTGAGCGAGGGACGCAGGGCAGTCTGGACGAGTTGCATCTTGTCCGGGTCGGCGTTGGTGAGGCGGCGGGTGTTGGTCTCGGCCCCGATCCGGATGTAGGCATCGAACTTGCCTTCCTCGACCGAGAGGGCCTCGACGGCGCTGGGGTTTTTGAGCGCCCACTCACTGCCGTGCTGAAGGAGGATTTCCTGCGCGCCGGGGAGGTCGGCCCGCATGAAGGCATTGCCGCCGGCCTTGAGCACTTCCTTGTAGAGCTCGAGCATGAGTGGGGCGGCGGGGGTTTGGGACCAGATGTAGACCATCTGGCCGGGCTTGACGGCGATCGAGTAGTTGACGATGACCTGGGCCATCTTGTTGAAGCGGGGTCGTACATAGTGCGCGAATGTTAGCACCGGGCACGCGAGCAATGCCACGGTCATCTTGCGCTTGCTAACCGCGGGAGGATCAGGTGCGATGGCGCGGAACTGCCTCAGTCCCCGAGTTTTCGGCGGTGTTCCAGCGCCATTAGAGGCGCTGGAGCTAACGGGGCCGCCGCCTACTGGCGACTCTGACGATACCGTGTTCGTTTTGTCGCGTCGACTATGCCTTTGGGCGCTTGAAGAAAAAAGTGTAGTTGACTATTCCGGAAGAGAGATGGGTTGTTGCGGATACCAACTCCCATCCCTGTGATCCCATCTGGTTGAGATGAGCCAGAACGTCATCTGAGCCAACCTGCAGGCAATCATACGTGTATTCCCACTTCTGCATGATAGTTTCCTCCAACATTCAATTGGATACGCACGAGTTCACGTCAGCCGACGCCGCGGCAAACTCGTGACGCGCGCCCGAAATACGCCGACATTAAGTCATTGACCGAATTCAAACGGAAAGGTTGCTCATTACCGGGGCCCTGAGCCTGAGCGCGCCGAAGGTCGCAGGGCCCGCGCAAACACGTTCTGAGCGGCGCACCGTCTGGCCGTGGTATGAAAACCGTATCGGGGTGCGCGAAGGACCGCTGTGACGTGGGCAGGCCAATCGTTGATCGGCGCCAAATCGCGTTCGCCGATTCTCGTGCACACCGTGCGACGCACAAGGGGTCCTTCGCTCGTTCCTTTGCATTTCGGCGTGCCAAGGCCCCGAGGGGCTCGCTGCTCAGAAACCAGGCCCTTCATTCACCTGCGGAAGCATCCTGAGCGGAGGGCGGCGGCCAAGTTGAGCGTGGCCCCGGCCGTAACAGCCGCCCGCAGTCGAAGGGTGCCTGGGCTTTATGTATGCGCTGTCGCGCACACGCCGTTTCTGTCCGCCCTTTCCGCTGAAAGCGGTCGCCAACTCAGGATGACAAGAATGGCGGATCGTTCGGGCAGCGCCTTGAGCATGCGCACCTCAACGCAATGCCATTGCGCGAGGGAGGGAAATGCGCAGGATTGACGGTTACGATGATTCGTTGTGGGCCGATCAACTTCGCCGACAGCGAGGCCGCTGGCCCAAAAAGGTCGGCGCAGCGTCTTGAATCTTTGCTACGATTGACCGATGACGTCAAAGAGCCGCTTATCTGTTTCCCTGATACTCAGCATTCTGATGATCGCGGCGGGCCTTGCCGTTATTGCGTTGCTGACCACCGCCGATGCCGCCTTCGCCCAGGACGCTACTAGCGCGAAACCGGCGGACCAGGCCATCCCGCTGACCAAGTGCACCGGCATCGAAGCATGCGGTGGGATTAACCCCAACCTCGTCGCCGACGGTTCATGCAATGGGGACTATTCGTGCTACGTGGCGGCCGGGCCAATCGGGGCAAACTCGTGCAATGGCAACCGCGCCTGCTATGCCATGGGTGGTTCGGTGGGCGATAACGCTTGCGATGGCGTGCGCGCGTGCTACAACGCGGTGTACGTGTTGCTGGGGGTGGGATCGAATTCATGCAATGGCGATCTTGCCTGCGAGGAAACGCACGGCACAGTCGGCGCAGGTTCGTGCAATTTCTCCTATGCGTGCCTTAGGGCCGGGGGATCCATCGGCGCCGGCTCGTGCAATGCCTCGGCCGCGTGCGAGAGCACGGCCGGTTCGGTCGGTAACTATTCGTGCAACGGCGATTTCGCGTGCTTCCACGCGGCGAGTCCGATCGGCAATTGCCTCTTCAACACGACTCCGCCCCCTGCTTGCGTAGCGTCGACGTCAACGCCGACAGAGACACCAGCGGAGACGCCCACGGAGGTGCCGACCGAGACACCGACCGAGACACCGACGGCCACGCCAACGGACGCGCCGACTGAGACCCCGACCGTGACGCCGACACCGACGCCCACCGACACGCCCACGGCCACGCCAACGTCGGCGCTGATCCCTCGCGCGAGCCTGCCGCTGATATTGCGCTAATGGGCTGCCAGAAACCCCAACACCAAACCCGCCGGCAGACATGAATGTTCCTGAACCTGGGAGGTGGGCGCTGACAGGTCGTGCCTGCCAAGAACCCTCAGCGCCCACCTCCCAGGTTCAGGAAGGCACGCGTCTGGGCCACTCCGCCGGATTCCGACGCGAACACCCTAAAGGTGGGCCCACATACGCTCGCGACAGGGAGAAGCATGCAGGGGCCCACCTTTAAGGGTGTTCGCCCAGACGCATTCCATGCCGCCAAATTGCGCGATGCGCGCGCCGTATCTGCCCGCCCTTACCGCCCCGCCTGCTTCCTCAGCGCCTCGGGATACCGATCGCCGATCACGGTGATCTCTGAGACGGCGCCTTCGATCTCCGCCAGATCACCGGGGGTGAGCTCGACCGCCACCGCGCCGATGTTCTCGTCCAGGCGCTCGAGCTTGCGGCTGCCCGGGATCGGGACGATCCACGGCTTCTGGGCGAGCAGCCAGGCCAGCGCGATCTGGGCCGGCGTCACGCCCTTCTGCGCCCCGATCCGCTCCAGCAAATCAACGACCACCCGGTTGGCCTTGCGCGCGTCCGGCGTGTAGCGCGGGCTGCGGCTGCGAATGTCGGAACTGTCGAACGTTGTGTTTTCGTCGACCTTGCCGGTGAGAAAGCCCCGGCCCAGCGGGCTGAACGGCACGAAGCCGATCCCGAGTTCCTCGCACACGGGCAGCACATCCGCTTCGGGGTTTCGCCACCACAACGAATACTCGCTCTGCAGCGCGGTGACCGGCTGGACGGCGTGAGCCCGCCGAATCGTCTGCGCGCCGGCTTCGGACAAACCGAAGTGCTTGACCTTGCCCTGCTGAATGAGGTCCTTCACCGCGCCGGCCACATCTTCAATCGGCACGTCCGGGTCGACCCGGTGCTGATAGAGCAGATCGATGGCATCCAGCCTGAGGCGCTTCAGGGAGGCCTCGACGACCTGTTTGATGTGCTCAGGTTGGCTGTTCAGGCCCGTCATGCCCGGGCTGCCGTCGGGATTGGGGCCGAAGCCGAACTTGGTGGCGATGATGACCTTTCCTCGGAAAGGAGCAAGCGCTTCCCCCACAAGTTCCTCGTTGGTGAAGGGGCCATACACTTCGGCCGTGTCGAAGAAGGTGATCCCGCGCTCGACCGCCGCATGAAGAAAGGCGATCATTTCCCGCCGGTCGCCGACCGGGCTGTCGCCAGAGCTCATCCGCATGCACCCAAGCCCGAGCGCCGAGACGTCAAGACTGCTGTTGCCAAGTGCGCGCTTCTGCATTTTCTGAACTCCTGTCTTTGAAAGCGACGGAACCGTCTCACGCTGCGATCAGGCCGGGTTGTCCGCGCGATTCGCGAAACGTGACAATGATTGGGGACCAACTATAGACCTCGGCTAAGTAGCAGCCATCTGGCGGTCACTTGACAGGTAATCGATTCCGACTAGATTTGCGCCTTGTGGCGCCCACGCGCGCTTCTCAATGATTTCCTGTCGGCGATTCGGTCGCTGGACGGGGGGGACCCACTCAGAAAGGAGATCGATCATGAAAAAAGGTGAACTACCAACCAACTTTGACTACGCCTGGTGGCAGAGCCACAAGACGGCGGGCTTCGAGGAGGACCCCAAGTTCAAAACGCGCTTGATGTTCCTCCACATCGCGTATACGCACTACAAGACCCTGAACATCAACTCCAAGGACGCGGGTGTCATGCGCGACCGCGTCAACCAGATTCGCCAGATGGTTGCCGGCCTCAAGGAGACGAAGGTCGCCATCGACAATATGGTCAAGAAGAAGATCGGCAAAGGCGCGCCGGACGAGCCCACCCGGGCCGCGTTCAAGAAGTACATCGAGCTGATGCGCTCGGCCGAGATTGAGCGCCAGAACTGGATCAAGATCGAGCGCGGCGTCGGAAACACCGCCAATCTGCAGGAAATGGTGATCGGCGCCGGCCTCGAGAAGGTGACGATCTAGCCCGCAAAAGGCGGCGACATCCGCGGGCTTCGCCCGCGGATGTCGCCACGCAGGCTGGTCGCGTCAGCCTAGTACGCCCTTGAGATCAGCGCCCGCTCCGTAACAGGCTTGCCTGTCACCACGCAGTTCCACTCGCCGGGGCCTGGTCGAAGGGGAAGTTGCGATTGGTCACCTGCAGCTCTTCCTTGAGCTTCGCATCGACGGCCGGATCATCCAGCAGCGGGGCCAGCACCCAGCCCTCCTGCACCCCGGCCTTGAGCTCCTCCCAGGTGTTGGCCTCGCGAATGTTGGCCTTCTGGAAGGCCTCGGCCTGGCGCAGCAGCGAGGCGTGAATCTCGTCGAACAGGCCCTTGATCTTGTCGGCCAGCCCCTCTTGCGGGGTGAAAATCTTGCCGGCCTTGCCCGGGATGTCGCGCCGGGCCAAAGCCACGCTGTTGTTGGCCACATCGCGCGGGCCGACCTCAACCCGGACCGGCACGCCGCGCATCTCCCAGTCGTTAAATTTAAAGCCGGGGGTTTCGTCGCGGTCGTCGAGCTTGACTTTGATCCCGGCCGCTTTGAGCGTCAACCGGATACGGTCGGCTGCCTCCATCACTTTGGCCTTTTCATCGTCGCTCTTGTAGATCGGGACGATGACGGCCTGAATCGGGGCGATGCGCGGCGGCAGACGCAGCCCCTGGTCGTCGCCGTGGATCATGATCATCCCGCCCATGAAGCGCCAGCTCAGCCCCCACGAGGTCGTCCAGCAGTGCTTTTCGGTGTTGTCGCGGTCGAGGAATTTGATGTCAAACGCGCGCGCGAAATTCTGACCCAGGTCGTGGCTGGTCCCGGCCTGCAGGGCGCGCTTGTCGCCCATCATCGCCTCGACCGAAAGCGTATTGATCGCCCCGGCGAAGCGCTCGTTGCGGCTCTTGCGTCCCTTCACGCTGGGCACCGCGCAGTCCTCCACCCCGTGGGTGTGATACACATCCAGCATCTGGGTGACTTCGGCCCAGCTCTCCTCATGGGTGGCATGCGCGGTATGGCCTTCCTGCCAGTAAAACTCCATCGTGCGCAGGAAGAGCTTGGTGCGCATCTCCCAGCGGACGACACTGTTCCACAGGTTGATCAGGATCGGCAGGTCGCGATAGCTCTTGATCCACTGGGCGTATGAGTGCTCAATAATGGTCTCGCTGGTCGGGCGGATGACCAGCGGTTCTACGAGTTCTTCGCCGCCGCCATGGGTGACGACCGCCAGCTCGGGTGAGAAGCCCTCGACATGCGAGGCCTCGCGCTTGAGGAAACTCATCGGGATGAGGAGCGGGAAGGCGGCGTTGCTGTGGCCGGTGTCCTTGAAGCGCCGGTCGAGCAGGTCGCGCATGTTCTCGTAAAGCGTCCAGCCATAGGGCTTGACGACGATGCAGCCGCGCACGGGCGCGTAATCGAACATGTCGGCCTCGCGCAGCACGTCGAGATACCACTGGTTGAAGTCTTCGGAGCGGGGGGTGATCTTGGCCATTTAGCGTTTCCAGTCGGGGAAGAACTCGTTCATGTCGTACTTGAGGTCGATCGGGACGGCCCCAATGCCCTCGGCGGTGATGAGATGCAGGGTGTAGCCCCGCGCCAGATTGACGGTGTAAGCGAGCAACGCATCGTCGGGCGACCAGACTGGCTGGGCGGCCGGATCGGCGCCTTTGGTCAGCGCCACGGATTTGGCCGTCGCCACGGTCAGCACATACAGATCGAAGACGCCCGTCGCGTCGGAAGCGTAGGCCAGACGCGCGCCGTCGCGCGACCAGGCCGGGAACTGGAAGTTCACCCGCTCGTTGCGCAGGAGCGTTTTCTGGGAGACCGTGCCGGTTGGATCGAGCTCGAGCACATACAGTTGGTAATTGCCGAACTGACTGTCTTCGTTGGACACGAACGCGATCCGGGTGCCGTCAGGTGCCCAGGCGGGCTGCTCGTGCTCGCCCTTGCGGGTGGTCAGGCGGCGGAGCGCCGTGCCGTCGGCCCGCACGTAGTAGAGGTCTTTTTGGCCGGCTTCGGCCCCGACAAAAACGATGGCCTGGCCATCGGGGGACCAGGCCGGCTGAGCGGCCGACCTGCCCTGGGTGATACGGCGCGCGTTTGATCCGTCGGCGCCCATCACATAGAGCTGGCTGGCACCATCCCGTTCGATGGCGGCGACGATCTGTTTGCCATCCGGCGACCAGCGCCCGCCGATGACGTCATCCTTGCCTGCGCTGAACAGGACCTTGCGCCCCGAGCCGTCCGCATTCATCGTATACAGGCTGAAAACACCGTCGGCGCCAGCGGCCGAAAACAGGATTGTGCCTTGCGGGACGATGCGGATGGGCGCAAGCGTGGGGGTGGGCGCAACGGGCGTCACGGGCGCGCAGGCGCACAGCGCAAGCGCGCACGCCGCGAGGGCGGCTTGGAAGCGGGTCATGAATCTCTCACAGTCATGCGGACTCGGCGATTATACGTGGCTGGGGGATTGATCTATCCGCAGATTACGCAGATTCGCGCCGATTCTGAATACTGATTACCGGCGGTAGTCCAATAACCAAATCAGCGGAAATCGGCGAAATCTGTGGACAGATCCTTCCGTGACGCGAGCGGTTACGATATCCTCTATGCCGCCCACGCTTCCGCCCCTCGCCGCCGAGGCGGTTCGATTGCTCCAGGCCCTGCTGCGCTTTGACACCTCCAACCCGCCCGGCAACGAGCGCCCGGCCGCCGACTACATCGCCGGGGTGTTGACCGCCGATGGCATCGCGCCGACCGTCATCGAGACCGCGCCGGGGCGCGGCAATGTGGTCGCCCGGCTGCGCGGCGACGGGACGGCCGCCCCGCTCCTGCTCTTCTCGCATCTCGATGTCGTGCCGGTCGAGCGCGCGCAGTGGACGGTGGACCCGTTCGGCGGCGAGATCCGGGCTGGCTATGTGTATGGTCGCGGCGCGTTGGACATGAAGGGGATCGGGGCCATGCAATTGGCGGTCTTCCTCGACCTCGCCCGTCAGGCCGCGGCTGGGGCGATCACCCTCAAGCGCGATTTGATCCTGGCCGCCACCGCTGATGAGGAGACCAACGCCAACCAGGGGATCGGTCTGCTGGCCGCCAGTCACCCGGAGCTACTCCGAGCGGAATACGCGCTGACGGAATTCGGCGGTTTCCCGATGCGGGTGGCCGGCAAGACCTTCTATCCCATTCAGACGGCTGAGAAGGGCACGGCCTGGATCACGCTTCGGGCGCGTGGCACGCCCGGGCATGCCAGTGTCCCCCGCGACGATAACGCCGTCGTCGTCCTGGCCCGGGCTGTAGAGCGCCTTGGCGCCGCCCGCCTGCCGATGCGCCTCACTGCGACGGCGCGGGCGCACATCGCCGGTCTGGCGGATGCGCTGGGCGGCCCGGCCGCGGTTGCGTTGAGAGCGGCCCTGTCCGGCGAGCCGATGTTCCCCGAGCTGGCGGATCGCATCCTGCAGGGCAGCGCCCTGGCAGCCGAGCTGCACGCGGTCACCCACAACACGGTCACGCCGACCGGCCTGCGGGCCGGGTTTATGACCAACGTTGTGCCCTCATCGGCGGAGGCGACCCTCGATTGCCGCACCTTGCCCGGCGATACGGCCGCCGACGTGATCGCCGAGATGCGCCGCGCGCTGGGTGACGCGGCAGCCGGCCTCGAATTTCAGCTCGACAGCGACTCGCCCGGGCTGGAGTTTCCGACTGACACGCCGCTCATGACGACCATTCATGAGGTCCTGCGCCAGCATGACCCCCATGGCATTCCCATCCCCTATATGCTCACTGGCGCGACCGACGCCCGGCATGTCGCCGCGCTTGGCGCAATCTGCTATGGCTTCTCGCCGATGAGCTTTGAATCCGACGAAGCCTTCAGCGATCTGATGCACGGCCACGACGAGAGAATCTCGTTGAAGGGGATTGACTGGGGGACGCAAGCCCTGCGCGATGTCGTCCTGCGAACGGTCAGCGCCCCATGATTTACGACACGACCGCGCCTTTCTACGATCTTTTCGATGCCGATGATCCGGGCGCGCTGTGGCATCGCGAATTTGTCCTGGCCCGAACCAAGGGCATCGATGCGGTTATGGACGTGGGCGCTGGCACGGGGCGGACGGCCATGGCGCTGGCGGAGCGCGGTTTGCGGGTGTGGGCGGTCGAGCCCTCGCGCGGGATGCGCGGGGTGATGCTCGCCCGACTGGGTGACGATACGTCGCTGGACGAGCGCCTGACGATCGTGCCCGGCGACGCCCAGACCTGTGATTTGGGCCGGAGCTTTCCGCTGATCGTTTTCAGCCATGCGCTGTATCTTCTGGATGGCTCGGCAGCGCGCGTGGCGGCGCTGGCGAACCTGGCCGGCCACCTGGCGCCGGGCGGCCGGCTGATCGTTGACTTTGCGCTGGAGGAGGGCCGGGCCGAGCGTCCGCGGGTCCTGGCCGCCGAGCGCCGCATCGGCGAGGCCGTCTATCGCCGCTTTTCTGAGTCCATCCGCGGCGGGGATCGTTTGTGGGCGGTGACCTGGGCATTCGAAGTTGAAATCGCGGGGCAGGTGGTGGAACGGGCCGAAGACACCTTTCGAATCTCCACGGCGACACTGGCCGAATGCCGGGCGTCATTAGCGGCCGCGGGACTGCGGCCGGTGGCCGAGTTCGCCGACTATTCCGGGCGGGCCCTGGGCGACCCGGCCGACGCCAGCCGATACGTTTCTGAGACGGCCAGGATCGCAGGTTGACGGTTTGGCATCGGCGTAGGACAATAAGGAGTCTTGCAAGGCGATGTCTCTGGCTTACGCCTGACGCGGCCGGCAAAATCACCAACGAGAGGAGAATCATGGCGCTCACACATCGACATTCGATCGCTCATGGGCTGATGGCCGCGATGGCGGCTGCTCTTTGCCTGGCGGCCCCAGGCGCGGTCCAGGCGCGAGACGGCGCCCGCTACGTCGCTGATGATCCCGAGCCCGATCCCGGGCGGATTCGCCTGTCGGTCGGGTGGGCCGATCCCAGCATCATCGGGCGCTTTATCGGAGACGGAATTACAACCGTTGTGCAGTTCCGAAACGCCAGCGGCCAGTGGCAGGACGTCAGCGGTTGGGTTCAGCCGCTCCGAAACACAAGCACGGTGCTTTGGAACGTCTGGCGGCGGGATTGGGGCACGGGCCCGTATCGTTGGTTGGTCAAGAATGAAGCTCAGAACTACGTCATGGCGACGAGCACCGGCTTCTATCTGCCTGGGGCGGGCACCTACCTCGATATCGCGGTCGTCATACCGGCGAACGTTGGGCCGCCCCCGCCGGTGACGAGCGCGCTGCCGCCAGGCCTGCTTACCGGCTCAACCGCGGTGAATAATCCGTCGGCGCGCGCATTGGTGACCGCGTCGAGCGTCGATGTGCGGCGCGAGCCGAACGAGGCGTCCTTTGCCTTTGCCGAGCTTCGCCGAGGCGTCAACGCTCAAGTGCTTGCTGTAAGCAAGGATGGGCGGTGGATTCAGATCAAGGCTGACGGTGTTGAGGGCTGGATTCGATCGACGGCTGGTATTTCTCTGAACTCGGCCGCTGCCAGCGCTGGGCGCCCCGATCCGGCCGCTCAGGCTTTCGTGGTCGCCGCCTACGTCGACGTGCGGCGCGCGCCAAGCGCCACCTCAGTCGCTTTCGCTGAGTTCCGGCGGGGTGTGGTCGCCCAGGTCCTGAACGCCAGCCCCGATCGCCAGTGGTATTTGATGTCCGCGGGCGGGGTTTCAGGATGGGTTTCGGCCAATGACCGGTTGTCTCTTTCGGCTGCGGCGAGGCGTGTGCCCATCCTGTCAGATTATCCTGTTGCCATCGTAGCGGTCCCGCGTTTGACGATTCGGGCTTTGCCGACGACCAGCTCGGTCGCCCTCCATGTTCTGAAGCGGGGTGACGAAGTCGAGGTTATGGCGGCCAGCGCGGATGGGGCCTGGTTTAACGTCCGATTCGGCGGCGTGACAGGCTGGGTCTATGTTGAGTCGACCCTGACCTACTGAGCCGGCCCCGAAGGGTCCGGCTCAGCAGGTCAGGGTCGACCACCTTCGGGAGTGGGCGGAAAACGGCGCCAGCGACGACTCGCTGGCGCCGTTGCCTATTCTCGTCTTGTCTCGAATCTCCCCCTAATGGGCGATCCAAGGTCACCTGGCCCGCCGATGTGGCACGGCACACATCTGGATAGCATGAGGCTATGGGCGCAAGCGAAAGCCGGCAAAGCCTGAAACAGCGCGGACGGCAGGTCGCCCATGCAACATCGACCAGTACCGGGATGGAGAACCTGGCCCGGTTTGGGTACGTCGTTCGCGGCTTGGTGTATGTCGTCATCGGCGCTTTGGCGCTTCAAGTGGCGCTTGGGGGAGGCGGCGCGCTGACCGATCCCCAAGGCGCGATCGCGGTGATCGGGAAGTCCTTGCCACGTGCGATCCTGCTCTACGGGATTCTTGTGGGACTGGTCGGGTACAGCCTGTGGGGGTTCATCCGGGCCATTCTGGATCCGCTCCACAAAGGCAACGGCCCGAGGGGAGCCTTGGCGCGCATCGGGTATGCGCTGAGCGGCGTGTCGTACGTGTTGCTCGTCGTGGCGACATATGGCCTGATTACGGGTGGCGCTGCCGCCGCCAGCAGCGGGGCGCAGACCGCCCAGGCGCAGAAAACGGCAGCGACCCTCCTCGCGCAATCGGGAGGGGCTTATGCCGTGGCAGGTGTGGCCATCCTCATCACCGCCGTCGGCATCATTCAAATCATTGCGGGTGTCCGGCGGAAGTTCGACGAACAAAAGGCGCCCAATTCTCTGCCGAGTGGTCAGAAGCGCTGGATGGTGTGGGTCAGCCAGTTTGGATTCGCCGCGCGGGGCGCGGTGTTCGCCCTCATCGGCGTGTTCCTGTTCTCGGCGGCCTATACCCACGATGCGAGCAAAGCGCAGGGCATCGATGGCGTTCTCGAGGCCCTTCTCGCCCAGCCGGCGGGGCCCTGGCTGCTTGGCGTAGTTGCGCTCGGACTGATCGCATTCGGATTCTATTCAGTGATGAGCGGGGTCTGGCTGAGGCTCAGAGGTTAAATTGACCAGGATTTCCGACATCTCCATCGCGAATGACTTTTGCGGACAGCGATCGGATCAGGGCATGCGCACCCCCGGGCTTCTGGCGCGACGGCCGCTGATCGGGCTGTTGATGGTCCTGCTGGGCGGAGTCGCGTTTGGGGTGATGGCCTTGAGCCTTCAAACCAAAGGGCCATTTGCCCAGCTTGATGTATTGGTGCCTGTTTATCGGCTTCAGCCGCATCTTTGTTGACGATCACTACCTTTTGGATGTTCTGGCGGGCTATGCCCTCGGAATTGCCTGGAGCGGTCTCGCATATACGCTCATTGAGCTACTTTTCAAGCGGAGGATTCTGGAAAATGTCCAACAAAAATAAAAGCAAGCGTGCCCTGCTGATCGCCAATCCTGGCTCGGGCAAAGCCGCGAGCCGAACAGCCTTGATCGAGGAAGTCACCGGCCATCTGCAGAACACGGGTGTGAAGGTCGATGTCTCGATCGCCAAGCCGAAGGAGGAAGCCATCCCGATTGCGAGGCGTGCGGTCAAGGCGGGCTATGGGACGGTCATCGCCTTGGGGGTGATGACACGGTCGAAGCGATCATACGGGCCGTGTCCGGCTCGAAAACACGCCTGGGCATCATCGCAGCCGGCACCGCCAACAATCTGGCCAAGAGCCTGGGCATTCCCGAGGATCACAAGGAAGCCTGCGCCCTCATCGCGGCCGGCAAGGCGCGCAAGTTGGACATGGGCGAGATCCGGGTCAAGAAAGGGAAGAAGCACCTCTTTTTCGAGGTGGCGGCCATTGGAATACTGGCGGCACTCTATCCGGACGCCGAGGATATTCGAAAGGGAGAGCTCTGGCGGATAAAGGACGCTGTGATCACACTGTTCAGCCACGTGACCAAACCCAAGGTGACACTGTCCATGGATGGCGGAAGCAAGATCACGGTTGCGACGATGATGGTGACGATCGCGAATGTGCCACTGATCGGCCCGAACCTTCTGGTCGCGCCCGATGCCTCAATGGACGACGGACTCCTGGATATCTCCATTTATCCTGACTTCACAAAATCGGAACTGACCGCCTATTTCGGGAAAGTGATGAATCAGGGCCAAGTCAGCGACGGAGCCATCCAGCGTTATCGGACCAGCAAACTCAAAATCACGTCCCGCCCGAAGTTGGAAGTGATGGCCGATGGAATGATGCTGGGCAGAGGCTCCGTCAAAATCAAGGTGCTCGCGGGCGCGCTGCGCGTGATCGCGCCGAAACCGGGCGCCGGCGTCGAGAAACCCCAGACGCAGGCGAGCATGGATCTGCCGGCACCCGTGGCGTCGGCGGTGGTCGACGCCAGCGTTGCGGTGAATGGCAAAGTCACCATTCCAACGACGTGAGAATCACGCACAGAACCCGCCAGAGTTATCGTGACTGATAAAGCCGTACCTGTCGTCGCCGCACCAGAGGCCGCCGTCGCTGCCGTCGAGGCGGTCAAGAAACCCATCAACGCATGGCGTCGTTTGATTGACGGGGCGGGAGCCGTGGTTGGCAAACCCTGGCGGCGCTATCGGGCCAACCTCTTCATCGGGTATCTGGTGGGGGCTTCGGTGGTCTTTCTCATCCTGGCCGTGCTCGCAAAAACGGTCGCCTACTTTACCTTCGATGTGACGTTCACCAATGCTGTTCAGTCGTTCAACCCGGCCTGGTTCAACGCCCTCATGGTTGGGCTGACCTGGATCGGTTTTGGTCCGCAGGCCTACATCGTCACGACGCTGATTCTCGTCTTTCTCTACGCCAGCGGTCTGAAGTGGGAGATGGTCACGGCCTTGCTGAGCGTCATCGGCAGTACGCTACTTGGGCTGGGGATCAAGGTCCTGATCGATCGTCCGCGTCCAGGCGCCGATGTCGTCATCGTGCTCAACCAATTGAGCGATTTCTCGTTTCCGAGCGGGCACGTGCTGTTTTTTACCATCTTCTTCGGCTTCATGATCTTCCTGGCCTTCACCCTCTTGAAAGCCTCGCGGTGGCGCACGCTACTTCTGGCGATGCTGGGCGGCATGGTGGCCCTGATCGGTATATCGCGCATTTACGTGGGCCAACACTGGGCAAGCGATGTTGTTGCGGCCTATCTGCTGGGCAGTCTGTGGCTCACCCTGACCGTGCTGGCGTATCGCTGGGGCAAAACGCGTTTCTTCGACCATCAGCCGGTCGCGAAAAAACCCCCCGCGGGGCGGTAGCGATATTCCGCCGGGTAGCCGAAGGCATTGCCTTCGGCTACCCGGCGGCGGCAGGTGTTGCCCTGAGATACTCCTGCAACCAGCCTGGCACCGATGAACGATCATCGGCCGAGGCGCTTAGGCCATGCGGGGCCAGCACCCGGCGCCAGGTCAGGGCCCGGCACAGCATGCCCATCCGGCCGGCAAGCGTGAACGCTTCCAGCAGGGCGGGGCGCGGGGCGATGGCCGTCCAGCGCTCCAGATACTCATCGCGCAGGCGCAGGATTGCCGGATCGTCTCCCGCCAGCTTCAGACGCCAGGCCGCGCTGCGCAGACACACCAGCAGGGTGCTGAACGGATGCGCCACGCCCGCCTCGCCCCAGTCCGCCAGCCGGACTCGCCCGTCGCGGACAAAGATATTTGCATCATGGAAATCCTCGTTGTGCAGCGACTCCGGGATGCCCGCCCCGGCCAGCGCGTCTGATATCGCCCTGATCTCTGGCAGCAGGGTTCGCAGGCGGGCCTGGTCCGCGCGAGTCAGGCCCTCCGGCTGATCGAGCATAACGGCCTCATCGTTCTCGATCAGGAGGGCGATCTGGGCGGCCAGGCGGGCCGGGCGCCGATCGAGCGCCCCCAGGGCGTCAATCTCGGCCGCGCGCGGGGCGAGCGCGATCTGCAGGTTGGCCAGTGTGCCCAGGATGGGCTCCCAAAGCGCCAGGTCCGTCGGCGCAACGATCTGGGACCGCAATGTCACGCCGGCGTCGTCGAGCAGCAGCCACCCCCGATCTGTATCGGCTCCCAGGCAATCGACGATGCAGTCGGGAAGCCAGCGCGACAAGGCTGCGGTCAGGGCCGGCTCATGGGCGAGGGCCGGGCTGCACAACTTGAAATAGGCGGCCCCATCGCTGGTCGGTATGCGCCAGACCGTCGACCAGTCGCGATGGTGGACGCATACCGCGTCGCCGGTGACGCGCCAGCCGCGCGCTGCAAGTCGGGCGGCGATCCAGTCTTCGGCGGCGGAGGGCAGAACTTGGGCTTGCGGATTCATCCGGGTGACATTATCGCGGCCCGCCGGATGCTACTCGGAAACAGGATCCCCCGCCCCGGCGTACGTCGGGGCGGGGGATCGGGTTTCCGAAAAACCTCCCTTGACACCCGCCGGTGGCGCTTGCATACTCTACCAACCGTTTGGTTGGTTAAATATGGCAAGTCGCCCAGACATCATCGAGGCCGCCGCCGCCCTGTTCCGCGAGCAGGGCTATCACAACACGTCGATGGCCGACATCGCCGGCCGGGTCGGCGTGCTGAAGGGCAGCCTGTACTATCACATCCACAGCAAAGAGGAGATCCTCTTCGAGATCCTCGACCGCTTCACCGATCTCCTGATCGAAAAGACCGAGGCGCGGGTCGCGGCGCCAGCCGTCGACGAGCGCGAGCGTCTGAGGGGTATCGTCGCCGACTTTCTCGAAATCATCCGCGACTACGCCAATGAGATCGCCATCTTTTTCAACGAGCGCCGTCATTTGGCCGGCGAGCACTGGCAGAAGATCAACGACAAGCGGGCCCGCTTTGGCGCGCTGCTCCTGGAAGCAATCCGTTCGGGCCAGCGCGAGGGGACGCTTCGCGACGATCTCGATCCCACCATCGTGATGCTGGCCATGTTCGGGATGGTGAACTGGGCGATCTACTGGCTCAAGCCGGAGGGGCGGCTGAGCGTGCCCGACATTGCCGGCATCCTGAGCGCGATCCTGTTTGATGGCCTGCGCGCGCCGGCGCCGACCGCGCCGGTGCCTCAGCGTCGCGCCGCCAAGCGCAAGGAGACCCGCCTGAAGCATGTCACAGACCACGCTTGATCGATTCCGCCACAGCCTGGCCGCCTGGGAGGCCGGTCCGCTCCGCAAGTCGCTGGAGCGCCTGCCCGAGCGCAGCCCATCCTTTATCACGGCCTCCTCCGAGCCCGTCGCCCGGCTTTACACGCCCGTCGACGTCGACGGGATCGACCCCGTGGACGATATCGGCCTGCCCGGGGTCTACCCTTACACCCGCGGCGCGCATCCCACCCTGCATCGCAGCAAGCTGTGGACGATGCGGATGTTCGCCGGGTTTGGCACGGCCGAGGAGACAAACGCCCGCTTCAGATACCTGCTCAACCAGGGCCAGACCGGGCTGAGCGTGGCATTTGACTTGCCGACGTTGTACGGCTACGACAGCGACGCGCCTGAAACCCTGGGCGAGTTTGGCAAGTGCGGGGTCGCGATCTGCAGCCTGGCCGATATGGAAGCCCTGCTCGACGGTCTGCCGCTCGACCAGGTCACGACTTCGATGACGATCAACTCGCCGGCGGCCATCATCTGGGCGATGTATATCGCGGCGGCGGAAAAGCGGGGCATTCCGCTGGCGAAGCTGGGCGGCACCCTGCAGAACGACATCCTGAAGGAGTACATCGCCCAGAAGGAATTCATCTTCCCGCCCCGCCCGTCGATGCGCCTGGTCACCGACACGATCGAATTCGGCGCACGGGAGATGCCGCTGTGGAACACGGTCTCGATCAGCGGCTATCACATTCGCGAGGCTGGGGCCACCGCCGCCCAGGAGCTGGCCTTTACCCTGGCCGATGGATTTGAGTATGTGCGTTGGGCGATAGCGCGCGGGCTGGATGTCGACGCGTTTGCGCCGCGCCTGTCATTCTTCTTCAACGCCCACAATGACTTCTTCGAGGAGATCGCCAAATACCGGGCCGCGCGCCGGATCTGGGCCCGCGAGATGCGCCACACCTTTGGGGCGAAGAATGAGCGCTCGTGGCTGATGCGGACCCACGCCCAGACTGCCGGCGTGTCGCTGACCGCCCAACAGCCCGAGATCAACGTCGTGCGGGTGGCTCTTCAGGCCATGGCCGCGGTCCTCGGCGGCACCCAATCGCTGCATACCAACTCACTCGACGAAGCCCTGGCACTGCCGAGCGAGCGCTCGGTCCAGATCGCCCTGCGCACCCAGCAGATCATCGCCCACGAAAGTGGCGTGACGAACACGGTCGACCCGCTCGGCGGCTCGTACTTTGTTGAGGCGCTGACCACGCGCATGGAGCAGGACGCCTATCGGATGTTCGGTGAGATCGAAGCGCTCGGCGGCGTGCTGCCGGCCATCGAACATGGCTACTTCCAGCGCGAGATCGCCGACAGCGCCGCCCGCTATCAGCACGAGATCGAGCAGAAGCGCCGCATCATCGTCGGGGTCAATGACTTCACGGAGGCGGCCCCTGTCCGGGTGCCCCTGCTGAAGATGGACCGCGACGGTGAGCGCCGCCAGTTTGAGCGACTTGCGCGCGTGAAGCGAGAGCGCGACAATGGGGCGGTGCAATCCAGACTCGCGGCGTTGCGCGCTGGCGCGCAGGGGAGCGCCAACCTCATGCCTTTCCTGCTCGATGCGGTGAACGCTTACGCGACCCTGCAGGAGATGATGGATGTACTGCGGGGTGTGTTCGGGGTGTATCAGGAGCCAGTGATCCTCTAGAAGCGTAAACAGAATCCAGTCCGAAGGCGATATCCCCCGCCCCGGCGTACGCCGGGGCGGGGGACATCGCCTTCGGCAATGAGTTCTGTTGATCGTTTTGAGGGCCACGTTGCGAACAGAAAAAATGACTGAAACCAAAAAGATCCGCGTGCTGATCGCCAAGCCTGGCTTGGACGGGCACGATCGCGGGGCCAAAGTGGTCGCGCGGGCGCTGCGTGATGCGGGCATGGAAGTGATCTACACCGGCCTGCGTCAGACCCCCGAAATGATCGTTGAGGCCGCCCTGCAGGAGGACGTTGACTGCATCGGGTTGTCCATCCTGTCCAACGCGCACGGCGCGCTTTTTCCGCGCATCGTCGAACTGCTCACCGGCGAGGGCCGCAACGACATCCTGCTCTTTGCCGGCGGCATCTTCCCGGACGAGGACGTGCCCGAGATCAAGCGCCTGGGCTTTCGCGGTGTGTTTGGTCCGGGCAGCGACACCCGCGACATCGCGGCGTTCATCCGGACCGAGATCGCGGCCCGGGGGCCGGTTCGCGGATGACGGTGGCGGCCGAGCTCGTCGCGCGGGTTGAGGCGGGCGATCGCCGCGCGCTCGCCCGCTTGATCACCTGGATCGAGGACGACGATCCGCGCGCGCACGCGGCCCTGGCCGGGCTGTATCCGCGGACCGGGCGCGCCCACATCGTCGGGGTGACGGGCGCGCCGGGGACGGGCAAGAGCACCCTGGTCTCGGCTCTGGCGGCCGAGGAGCGCAAGCGCGGGCGCTCGGTTGGGATCATTTCGATCGACCCGACCTCGCCCTTCACCGGCGGGGCGCTGCTGGGCGACCGCATCCGGATGATGGAGCATATCGCCGACCGGGGTGTTTTTATGCGCAGTATGGCCAGCCGGGGCAGTGTGGGCGGGTTGTCGGTGTCGACCAGCGACGCGGTGCGGGCCCTGGACGCCTTTGGATGCGATGTTGTGTTTGTTGAAACCGTTGGCGCGGGCCAGGCCGAGATCGACATCGTGCGGACCGCCCACTCGGTCATCGTGATCGAGGCGCCCGGGCTGGGCGACGAGATCCAGGCCTTTAAGGCGGGCATCCTCGAGATCGCCGATGTCTTTGTCGTCAACAAGGCCGATCGCGAAGGCGCGGACAAGACCGCCAACGCGCTCAAGGTGATGCTGGACGTGGGAAACACGATGAAGCAGCGCCGCGGTGACGGTCCCGCGCGCGTCCCCGCTCCGAGTGCCGCGGAGGCCGGCCATCACGGCGCACGCGAAGGGAATTTCCCGGCTGAAGCCTACGCTCCAACGACGGACGCGACCGAGTGGCGCCCGCCTATCCTCAAGACCGTCGCCGCCGAGCGGCGCGGGGTGATCGAAGTCGTGGATGCCCTGGACGCCCACTGGCGCCATTTGCGCGAGAGCGGCGCGATCACCCAGCGCGAGCGCGAGCGGGTTGAGGATGAAGTCCGCCAGTTGCTTGGGCGCACGCTCACCCGGCGCTGTGTTGAAGCCGGCGGCCTTGAACGCTATGCTGCGCTGGTCGACGCGGTCACCGCCCGCGCGCTCGACCCGCGCGGGGCAGTCGAGGCGCTGATTGGCGCATGGGTCGCGCAGCGCAAGGAGGCAGGCTGATGGACCTTGAGACAGGCGCGGTCGCCGATCCGCCGGCAGTGGGGGGGGGGGGGGGGCGGGTCCGGCCTGCGCGCCGATGTGTTGCTCTGCGGCGTCGGGCGGGAGATGCCCACCAATTTGCCGAGCAGCCTCCGGCGGCGACGGTGGTCCACCTGCTGGGCGAAGGCACCGCGGGCGATTTTCACGAGGCCAGATCTGGGCCGGTGTAAGCCCGGGTGGTGGTGGTTGAGAACCTCCGGTCCCATGCGCAGGTGGGGGGGGGGGAGCGTTGACGGGCTGGACATGCGGCCAGTTATGGAGGGCCATGACTCGCCCGGTCCGGGGGCGGTTCGACCCTGCTCGAGGCGCGGGTGGTCCGCCTGACCCCGCACTCGTCCGACGACAACGACACGACCTATCGCTCGGTCGAGGAGAAGACGGCGTCAAGGCAGGATCCCCCGGCGTGCGGGCGAGCCTGATCGCGCGCGGGCGCTGAAGCGTTGGACATCGAGGAACGCGCGCTGATCGAGGTGGACGCCGCCCATCGCGCCGCCGAGGCCGCCCCGTATCCGCCCAATGCCTGGGCGCTGGGACCGGTGTTCGCTGGATCGGGGGATGGCCATGGCTGACAAGACACTGATTGAGGGAATCCGCGAAGCGCTGGACGAGGAGATGGCCCGTGATCCGCGGGTGTTTGTCGTCGGCACGGATATCGGTCCGCGCGGCGGGGTGTTCCTCGCCACCCAGGGCCTGTACGCCAAATATGGCCCGAAGCGGATCATTGACGCGCCGTTGGCCGAGTCGTCGATCGTCGGAATCGGGATCGGCGCGGCCATGCACGGCCTGCGCCCCGTGTGCGAGATTCAGTTTGCGGACTTCATTCATCCGGCCTACAACCAGATCGCCAACGAAGCCGCCCGGATGTATTACCGCACCGGCGGGCAGTATCCGGTCCCGATGGTGATTCGCGCGCCGTATGGCGGCGGGGTGGGCGGCGGGCTGTATCACTCGCAGTCGATTGAGGCCACCTTTGCTCACGTGCCTGGGATCAAGGTGGTGGTGCCATCGACGCCGGCGGATGCCAAGGGCTTGCTCAAGAGCGCGATCCGGGACGGCAATCCGGTGTTGTATCTCGAGCCCAAGAAGGGCTATCGGATGATCAAGGGTGAGATTCCCACGGGCGACTACACGACACCGATCGGGGTGGCCCGGGTCAGCCGGGCTGGCGCGGATCTGAGCATCTTCGCATACGGGATGATGCATCACTTCGCCCTGCAGGCGGCGATGGAGGCGGCTGCGTTGGGCATCGACGCCGAGGTGGTCGATCTGCGCTCGCTCAGCCCGCTGGACACGGAGGCCGTCCTCGCTTCGGTCCGCAAGACGGGCAAGGCCTTGATCGTCTACGAGGACAACAAGTTCGTCGGCTATGGGGCCGAGCTTGCGGCGCTGATTTCGGAGGAGGCGTTCCAGAGCCTGGATGCGCCGATCGTGCGGGTGGCTGGGCCCGATGCCCCCGCCGCGCCATACAGCCATCCGTTGCAGGACTACTTTATGGTGAATACGAAGACGATTCTGGCCGGGATACGGAAATTGGCAGCCTACTGATTATGCTTGGGCGATCCTCCCCAGCTCCGCCGGGGAGGATCGCCCAAGAAAACTAACGAATGAGATGACAACAACCGTCCGCATGCCCAAGCTCGGCGAGAGCGTGGTTGAAGGCAAGATCGGCCGCTGGCTGAAGCAGGTCGGCGATGCTGTGCGCGAGTTCGAGCCCTTGCTCGAGGTCGAGACCGACAAGGTCACCACCGAGGTCACTGCGACGGTGGCGGGGACGCTGCTGCAGGTGCTGCACGCCGATGGCGCGGTCGTGGCCGTTGATACCCCGATCGCGGTGATCGGCCCGGCCGGGGCGGAGATTGCCCAGGCCCCGGCGCCTGCTGAAACCCATTCGCGAACCGTAGAGACAGTCCAGTCCCGCAGCCCGCTTGCCGCGCGCGCGACCGGGCAGAGTTGGGTCTCGCCTGTTGTCGGGCGGATGGCGGCCGAGCACGGGATCGATGTCGCGACCGTCGTCGGCACGGGCGAGGGCGGACGGGTGACCAAGAAGGACGTCCTGGCGTTTATTGAGACCCGCGGAGTTGCCCCCGCGCCGGTTGAGCTCGCGGCCTGGGAGCAGCCCGGCACCGGCGAATTGTTCCGCCCGAGCGAAGAGCAGCCCGGCACGCCGGTGACCGCAGCGCCAGACGTGAGCCAGACCGCCGGCGAGACGATCCCGCTGAGCGCCATGCGCCGCGCGATCGCCGAGCACATGCTGCGCAGCGTCAGCACCAGTCCGCACGTCACGACCGTCTTCGACGTCGATCTGAGCCGGGTGGCGGCCCATCGGCAGGCGAATAAGGCGGTCTTTGAGCGGGACGGGCCAACCTGACCTACACGCCGTATTTCGTCGCGCCATTGTGGCCGGGCTGAAGAAGCACCCTTCCGTCAACGCGAGTTGGGCGGATAACGCGGTGCGCCTCCACAAAGCAGTGAATGTCGGCGTCGCAGTGGCTCTGGGCGAGGATGGCCTGATCGTCCCCGTGATCCGGAATGCGGACGCGCTGAATCTGCTCGGCCTGGCCCGGGCGATCAACGATCTGGGCGAGCGCGCCCGGCGCCGCCAGCTCAAACCGGACGAGACTCAGGGTGGCACGTTTACGTTAACCAATCACGGCGCATCCGGCAGCCTGTTTGCCACCCCGATCATCAACCAGCCCCAGTGCGCGATCCTGGCGGCGGGAAAAATCGAGAAGCGGGTAGTCGTCGTCACGCGCGACGGGGTCGATAGCATCGCCATCAAGACCATGTGCTTTATCGGTCTGACCTTTGACCATCGCATGCTGGATGGCGCCGGCGCGGACGCGTTTATGAGCACGGTCAAGGCGGCCCTGGAGGGTTGGGCCTGAGCGGCTGTGTGTTATGGCGACCAAGTCGAGCCGTTCCCTGCCGCTGCGCGCCGGCGATGACATCGCCATCCGGGCCCTGCACACTAACCGCGCGCTGTATCGCTGGCGGCGGGCTATCGTCGAGGAGATTCGGGCTGACCGGGTCGTGACCTATGCCGGTGTGGGGGCGGCCATCCTGTCGCCGACCTATGGCCGGGTCGTGTCGCGCGACCATGTGCGCAGCGTGTTTTTTCTCGACCGGCCGTATGCGGTTTTCGAGTTTCATCACTCCGGCGGCCGGCCGTCGCCGCAAATCTACATCAACATCAATGCGCCGGCCGAAGTCACCGAGGCGGGGATCACCTATGTCGATCACGAACTGGACGTGGCCAAGGACCCCGGCCGCCCGGCGCTCATCGTTGACGAGGATGAGTTTGTCGAGGCGATCGTGCGCTACGGTTACAACGCGGCCTTCCAAGCCAGTGTGCGGGCGGCGGCGGAGGAAGGCATGCGGGTCGCCGAGGCCTGGAAGGCCGGCCCGCTCCGGCACGATCTGCGGGTGGCCCGGGCGGGCGATGTGTTGCGCGTGCGGGCGCTTAAGCACGATGGCCGTCCCTATCGATGGTGGCGGACCCGGATCGAGGACATCACCGACGCCCACCTGGTGACGATGTCGTCGATCGGCCAGCTCGTTCGCACCCCGCGCGGGGCATGGCGAAACACCCTGAATGTGCGGTCCCACTACTGGTTCGAGCGGCCCTTTTCGTTGCTGGAGTGTTATGACGCGGCCGGGCAATTGCGGGAAATCTACGTCAATGTCGCAACGCCGGCCCGCCTGAGGGCTGGCACGCTTGAGTATGTGGATTATGAGTTGGACGTGTCGAAGCTGACCGGCGAGCCCGCCCGCATCGTAGATGAGGACGAATTCGATGCCGCGGTCCGCAAGCGCCGCTACTCGGCCGAAACCCAGCGCTGGGCGCGCGCCGCGGCCCGCGAGGCCCTGTCCCTGGCGGAGACCTGGGAGCCGCGCGGCTGGTACGACGAGCCCTGAGTTTTCAGAATCGATATCCCCACCCCGGCGTACGCCGGGGTGGGGGATATCGATTATGAAAAGACACCCAGTCATGGCAGTGATGCCGCCAGCGCCCGGCGCAGATGATCCATGGAGGTATTGCCACCGGAGAGGACCAGGCCGATCTTCTTGCCTGCGAGTTGATCGCGCATCTGCCAGGCGGCCGCGAGGGGGGCGGCCCCGGCGCCTTCGGCCAGGGTATGGGCGCGCTCGGCGTACCACACCATCGCCTTGAGGATGACCTCATCGTCGACCAGCACAAAGTCGTCGAGCAGCGCTTGCAGAATGGCCTGCGGCAGTGAGAAGGCCGCGCCGGTGGCGAGCCCTTCGGCAAAGGTGCGGTCGGGCATCTCGACCGGTTTGCGCTGGCGCCAGGATTCGTAAGCCGATGGCGAGGCTGAGGCCTGCACGCCGATGACTTTGATCTTCGGGTTGATGGCTTTGGCCGCAATGCAGGTCCCGGCCGCGCCGCTCCCGCCGCCGATCGGGACGAAGATGACGTCCAGACCGGGTTCGTCCTCAAGCATCTCCAGTCCTTCGGTGCCAACGCCGGCGATGAGGAGCGGCTCGTTGCCGGAGTGGATGTAGCGATAGCCGTGCTCGGCGGCGAGGCGTTCGCAGTTGCGGCGGGCGTCGTCGAATTTTGCCCCGCCCACGATGAGTTCCGCTCCCAGCCCGCGCATGGCCGCCATCTTGCCGGGGTTGGCGCCCTCGGGCACGCAGATCCGAGCGGTCACCCCGAACAGGCGGGCGGCGAAGGCGATCGATTGGCCGTGGTTGCCGGTCGAGGCCGAGATCACGCCGCGGGCGCGCTCGTCGGCGCTGAGCTGCGAGACCAGGTTGACCCCGCCGCGGACCTTGAACGCGCACACCGGCTGGTGATTCTCGTGCTTGACATAGACCGCTGTGCCAACAAGGTCATCGAGGGCGGCGTAATGGTGCAGCGGCGTGCGCTTGAGATACGGGGCGATCTGGCGTTTGGCGAGCAGGACGTCCTGGAAGGTGGGCGTGTTCATGGGGCCAATACTCGCACGAAACGCGCCATTTGGCGAGGGCGTAGGACATGATTGCCATGGCTCCTGCAATCCGCTATAGACGGGCGACAAAAGGTGGGCGAGACCCGCACAAGAGATTCTGTCAAGGGACTTTGAAAGAGCCATGGCAACAGCCTGGGCAGCACCCTTGGGCGGATTCGGTGCACATGACAGGTCAACGCGCCACCGGGAGCACCTGACAGGTCCCCAGCTCCACTGTCTCCCGCCCGTCGGTGGTCTTCAAGCGTTGCCCGTTCGTCGGGTCATACAGCCCCAGCACGATCCGGACCGTCCCGGTGAAGTCCGCCGGCAGGGCCAGGCCATGATGGTCAAGCACGTCCGCGCCCGCGGGCAGCGAGACCATCGGGCGCAGGTCGTTGAGCGGCATGGCGTCGTGCTGGGCGAGCAGCCGGCCGTCGGCGGCCAGGGCATGCACGAAGATCTTGGCATTCGTCTTGATCGGCGCATTCGCCCGCCAGATCAATGCGACCGGGATGACCTCGCCGGCTCGAACGGCTTCAACCGTTTGTGCCTGGCGCAGCTCGAAATCTTCCCAGCGCGCGCCGGCCCCGCTGACGTTCACCAACGGTCTTTGGGCCACGCCATACAGCCCGTAGAAGACCTCCTCCTCGCCCCACTCGGAGAAGGCCGGATAGTAGGTTGAATCCATCCAGCCGCGCAGGTCGCCGTTCTTCCCGGCCAGCCCGCGATACAGGACCAGCCACAGCCGATTCCGTGTCTTTGCTGCGTCCGTAATGCGCGCCTCCCACAGCGCGCGCGGCTCGACGACTGGATCCCAGCTCAGGGCATATGACCAGGCCGGCATCGCCGGCGTCCGATCGAGGGCATAGAAGCCGGCCGGGCTGAGCACATTGAAAATCGCCAGGTCGCCCGCCCGGCCTTGCGGAGCAAGGTGCTGGGCATAGGTGTTGGGGTTGTAGGGGTCGAAGACCTCGAGCGTCTTGGCCGGGACCAGAAGCGCGCTGGTCGGAGCATACAGGGCAAGCAGGGCGACAACGCCAATCACGGCGACACCCCGCGCGCGCCGGGCCAGCGCGTCGACCGCCCAGGCCAGGCCGAGGGCCAGAAATGGGGCGGCCCCGATCAGCATCCGGGCGTTGAAGGCCCAGTTGCGCGCGGCGGCGGCCACCCCAAGCAGGGTGGCGGCAAGCGCCAGGATTGGCAGCCACAGCGCCCGCCGGCGTTGCAAGCAGCGCACCCAACCCAAGCACAAGCCCATGCGCCGCCACGCCCAGCCAGCCCACTCCCTGCGACATGCTCAGGCCGATCAGCCCGTTCTCGACAAAGTAGCCGACGCTGAACTGCTGCCCGATGTTGGTCGCGCCCTCCGCTGCCGCTCGCCCGAGCAACTGCGGCACGGCGTATAGCGCCCAAGGCAGGTACAGCCCGATTGCGATGGCCGTCCAGACGAGCAGTCGCCGCCGCTGCGGGCCGGATGCCCGGGCGAGGGCGTAGACGCCCAGCGCGGCCAGGGGCCAGACCGCGTGATAGAGGGTCAGCATCGCCCCGAGCGCGCCGAGCACGAAAGCGACCCCAGCCCGGCGCACGCCGGGACGGGGGATATCGCCTCGGTTGTCGGTTCTGTTGGTGGAGCTCAAGGCGCCCCAGGCCGCCAGGAGCAGAAAAGCCGGGGCCACGGCATACATGCGCGCCACCGCGCTGTAGTAGACCGCCAGGGGCAGCCAGGCCATCGCGCCGGCGGCCAGCAGGGGCAGCGCGCCGCGCCGGCCCGTCCAGGCGATCGCGACAACATAGGTCAGCGGGACGCACAGCAGGCTGGCCAACACGCCCAGGAATCGGAGCGCGAACAGATTCTGGCCGACGATGGCCTGCCACGCCCCGAGCGCCAGGTAATATAGCGGCGGGTGGACGTCTGCGGCCGTGATGCGCAGCAGCTCGCCAATGGGCAGCGAGGCATGGGCAATCGACCAGCCCTCATCCCAGCGCGGCGGAACCGCGGCAAGCTCCATCATTCGGGCGGCGAAGGCGGCCACGACGATGAGGGCGAGGGCGAGAGCCGGGCGGAACGCCCGAGCGGCGGCGGACGACATTCCGCCCATGGTACTCGCGGCCGCGTTCTATAATGACTCACTTAACATTCAGGCGCACAATCACGACTCAGGTACACCATCTGGCGCGGCCCGCTCGTTCGGCGAGCGATCGCGCCCCCAAGGAGACAACGCATGGCATTTGAACTACCCCCCCTTCCGTACGCTTTCAACGCGCTCGAGCCGCACATCGACGCGATGACGATGGAAATCCATCATGATCGACATCACAAGGCCTATGTCGATAACCTGAACAACGCGCTCAAGGAGCACACCGCGCTGCAGGCGATGACGATCGAGCAGCTCATGATGAAGATCGGCGAGGTCCCGGAGAGCATCCGCAACGCGGTCCGCAACAACGGCGGCGGGCACTTCAACCACAGCATGTTCTGGACCCAGATGAAGGCCGGCGGCAGCGCGCTAAGCGGCCCGCTCAAGGACGCCATGATGGCGACCTTTGGCACCGTAGAGGCCTTCCGCGAGCAGTTTGTCAAGGCCGGTCTCGGCCGCTTTGGCTCGGGCTGGGCGTGGCTGGTGGTTGGGAAGGATGGCAAGCTGGCCATCACTTCTTCCCCGAATCAGGACAACCCGGTCATGGACGGCATTCGGCCGCTCCTCGGCGTCGATGTGTGGGAGCATGCCTACTATCTGAAGTACCAGAACAAGCGCCAGGCCTACATCGAGGCGTGGTTCAACCTGGTGAACTGGGACGACGTTGAAGCCCGCTACGCGGCGAAGTAGATCGGCCCGGCGCGGGAAGTACCGTCTGGGACGTGACAGCAAGCCTAGACAGGCGACCCGCTTTCGGGTATAACTTGCGGCGTTAACGCGTGTAAACTCAGGTGTTGGAAAGGCCTTAACGCTATCAGAAACACGGGATTCAGCCGATGAGGTTGGAACCGACCAAGGAGATTCATCAATGGCTCACGTAATCACCAGTCTATGCCTGCGCGATTCCGCTTGCGTCGACGTGTGCCCGGTCGAATGCATCGTGGGTGGCAAGCCCGAGGCGCAGTGGCCGTGGTTCTACATCGACCCGGCGACCTGCATCGATTGCGGCGCATGCGTCCCGGAATGCCCGTTCGAGGCGATCTTCCCCGAAGACGAGGTCCCGACGGCTTATGCGATGAAGCCCGCCCAGAAGTTCGTCGTGCACGGCGATGACGGCGCGCAGACCTACACCGCCGAGGGCGGCGAGGTTTATGACTTCACGGGCGACACCGCCTGGAATGCCGCGTTCTACGCCGAGGGCACGGGCCCGGGCTACGGCGCGAAGAACATGTAGCGCTTCCAACACCTGAATAGGACAGCGCGCCCCGCGGATTTGCTCCGCGGGGCGCGCTTTGTTTGTGGGTTTGCTCAGAAGCGGCATCCCCCGGCTCTGCGTTGCCGAGCCGGGGGATGCCGCTTCTGAGGGTGGCTGCGCATCGCGCTATCATCGGCCCCATGCGACCGCATTTGGATCAAGAGCTTCAGGCGATTCGGGCCAGCATTCTCGAGCTTGGCGCGCGGGTGAGCGGCGCCACCGGCCAGGCCACCCACGCCCTGCTCAACCGCGACCTGGACGAGGCGCGCGAGGTCAAGCGCGAGGATCAGACCTCGGATGCCCTGCGCTACGCGATCGAGAACGCCTGCGTGGTGACGATGGCCACCCAGCAGCCCATGGCGCGCGATCTGCGCGCGTTGCTGGGGGCGGCATTCATCGCGGTGGAATTGGAGCGTTGCGGCGACTACGCCAAGGGAGTTGCCAAAGCCGCCCGGCGGATCGTCCGCGTCGCGCCCGCGCCCGACTCGGAGTTCAATCTGGCCCAGATGGCGGAGATGGCCCGGAACATGCTCGATCGGAGCGTTTCGGCCTTCGCCGCCAGCGATCCAGACGCGGCGAAAACGGTGATGTCCGAAGATGATTTGCTCGACGTGTACTACGACGCGTTGCTCAAGGCCGTCGTCGCCCGCATGTCGGCTGATCCCGCTTTTGCCGACCATGGCATCTGGCTGCTCCACGCCGGGCATTGCCTGGAGCGGATCGGGGATCGGGCGACCAATATCGCCGAGCGGGTGGTTTTTATCGCCACCGGGGCGTTAACGGGCGACACCAACACCCATTCGGTCGAGCGCGGGCGCTCCTTGCATTGAAATCCCGGAAACACACCCGGCGAAGCCGGGTTGTGTTTCCGGCAGGTTATTGCTGAAAGCTATAGCTCATCTTCGGGCGTCTCACCGATCACCTTGATCTCGCGGCCTTTGGTCGGCTTGCCCTTGTCCCCGCTGACGTAGCCCATCTCCTGCAGCTCTTCCATCAGCCGCGCCGCGCGCGGGTAGCCGATCTTGAGCTTGCGCTGGAGGAGCGAGGTGCTTGCGTTGCCGGTTGCGCGAATGATCTCCATCGCCCGCCGCACGAGATCGTCATCGCCGCCATCGTCCTCGGCGCCAGCGCCTCCGCCTTTGCTGCCGCGGGTTGAGCCGGCCATCGCTTTCTGGGCGGCCAGCTCGGCGACCAGGGTGTCCCACGGATTGTCGAGTTCGGGCTTGCGATTGGCGACATAATCGGCGCCTTCAGCCGCCTCGGTTTCGGACTCAGCGGCGGCCTCGGCTTTCTCGGCGGTCGTCTGCTTCTTCCACCAGTGGATGATGCTCTCGATCTCGCGGTCGCTGACAAAGCAGCCCTGAGCGCGCAGCGGGTGGCCGGCCTCGGGGTTGAGGAAGAGCATATCCCCGCGGCCGAGCAGGGCGTCGGCGCCGTTCTGGTCGATGATGACCCGCGAGTCGGTGGCCGACGCGACGGCGAAGGCGATCCGGGCCGGGAAGTTGGCCTTGATCAGCCCGGTGACCACGTCGACGCTGGGGCGCTGGGTGGCGACGATAAGGTGAATACCGGTGGCGCGCGCCATCTGGGCCAGCCGGCAGATCGTCTTCTCGGTCTCGATCGGCTGCTGGAGCATGAGGTCGGCCAGCTCATCGATCAGCACGACGATGCGGGGCAGGGGTTGCTCCTGCTGGCGGTTTAGCGTTTCGTTGTAGTCGGCCAGATGCCGCGCGCCGACCTCGGCGAATTTCTTGTAACGGCTGTCCATCTCGCGGGTCACCCACTGCAGGACGGCCGGGATGCGCTCCATCTCGCTCTCGGGCTTGCCCAGGATGTGGGGCAGCCCCGCAAAACGGGAGAGCTCCACCATCTTCGGGTCAATCATGACCAGCTTGAGATCCTCCGGCCGGTTGTTCATGACCAGGCATACCGCAATTGCGCTGATGCAGACGCTCTTGCCCGATCCCGTTGTGCCAGCGATGAGCAGGTGCGGCATGCGGGCGAGATCGGCGCAGATCTCGGTGCCGCTCACGTCGCGGCCGAGGGCGAGGGCCAGGGGCGACTTGGCGCGCAAGCCGCGAAATACCTCGGTCTCCATCAGGCTGCGCAGATCGACACCGTTGGCGTGGGCGTTGGGGACCTCGATCCCGACCAGCCCGCGGCCCGGGATGGGCGCTTCGATGCGCAGCGACTGGGCCTCCAGGGCCAGGGCCAGGTCGTTCTGCAGGTTAGCGATCTGGCTCACCCGCACCCGTTGAAGTCGCTTCTCACCGTTGGGGGCCGGCTTCTCGAGGTAGCCCGGATCAACGCCGAACTGGGTGACGGTCGGCCCGCGGCGGGTTTCGACGACCTTGCCAACCAGGCCGAAGTGGGCGAGGGTCTCCTCGATGATGGCGGCCTGGCGCTCGGCATCGGCCTCGCCGCCTTTGGCGGGCTTCACGATTTTGAGCAAGTCGATCGGTGGAAGCGCCACGGCCTTCTCGATCCGGGCCTTCGGTTTGGTCACCTTGACGACGACCGGCCTGGGCGCGGGTTTTGGTTTTGACGCCGCGGGCGCGGCGGGCTCGGGCACTGGCCCGCCGAGGGCAGCCGCGCGTCGTGGCGGCGGCGCGGTGGTGGCCGGCGGCCTGACTGTGGGCGCCTCATCGAGGGTCGCCTGGCGCGGCCGGATATCGCCGATGAAACTGGGCAGCGGGTCGGCCGCTCGCGCCGGCGGAATTGGGCGCGGGGCCGGGCGCGCCGCGCGGGCATGTTCTACATCCCCAACGACAATCTCCGAGTGTCCACGGATGAGGAGCGGTCGTAGTGCGATCAGACCGGTGAACAAGGTTGCGAACAGCCACCCGATGATGGAGATCAGGCGGGCCAGGCCGGCGCTGGATCCAAGCATGCGCCAGACCAGTTCGGACAGCACCCAGCCAAATGCGCCACCGCCAAGCTTCTGGAGCGAGAGCTGGTACGAGTCGGCGGTAAAGGACACCGAATGAATCAAGGCAAGCAGGGCGAAGAAGGCCAGCTCGCCGCACAGAATCTGAAACAGTGTGCGGGCGGATACGACGGTCTGAGTGTTGAGGACGATGGGCACGCCAAACGCAATCGAGAGCCCGCACAGCAGAAAAGCGCCGATGCCAAAGGCGCGTTGGAGCAGGTCGGCCCAACTCCGAATGAGTGTGCCGGTATTGACGTTCAGCAGGGTGATCAGGGTGATGATGCCGAGCGCGATCATCGCCAGGCCGGCCGCGTCGCGCCACAGCCGCGCTCGTCGCGCGCGCAGCAGGCCGGAGATCATCCGGAAGGTCAGGGGCGGCCGTTGTTGTGACATCTTGTTCCGCACAGCGACGCCATTGTTGCGCAATCCCTGGCGAATTGGCAAGCCCAACTGCGGGCTTGCCCCCGAAACGCCAATAATCTGCCGAAGGCATCACCCAAACTTAACGTCTTGATGATTATAGTTCTACGTTCCATGCGCGGGTACTGGCTGGCGCGTCCTGCGCCGGCAACAGATCAGGATCGAAAACCATGACCAAGAAAACCGATAAGCTCGCCGAGGTGAACGCCGCGAGCGGCAAAAAAGTCCGAGTCGCCATCATTGGCGTCGGCAACTGCGCCAGCGCGCTGGTGCAGGGCGTGCAGTATTACCGAAATGCGAAAGAGGGCGACAGCGTGCCCGGTCTGATGCACGTCAATCTGGGCGGTTATCACATCAGCGACATCGAGTTCACCGCGGCGTTTGACATCGATGTAAACAAGGTGGGCAAGGACCTGAGCGAGGCGGTCTTCACCAGGCCAAACAACACCTACAAGTTCAGCGATGTGCCGTATACCGGCGTGTGCGTCAACCGGGGAATGACCCACGATGGGCTGGGAAAGTACCTGTCGCAGATCATCAAGAAGGCGCCCGGCGAGACCAGCGATATCGTCCACATTCTGAAGGAAACTCAGACCGATGTCGTCATCAACTACCTGCCCGTAGGAAGCGAGCAGGCGACCAAGTGGTATGTCGAGCAGGTCCTGCAGGCGGGCTGCGCGTTTGTGAACTGCATCCCGGTCTTCATTGCGCGCGAGGCATACTGGCAGCGCCGCTTTGTCGAAGCGGGCGTCCCCATCATCGGCGACGATATCAAGAGCCAGGTCGGCGCCACGATTACGCACCGCATGCTGGCCAATCTGTTCGTCACGCGGGGCGTGCGAATCGACCGCACATACCAGCTCAACTTCGGCGGGAACACCGACTTTATGAACATGCTCGAGCGCGAGCGCCTGGAGTCGAAGAAGATCAGCAAGACCAACTCGGTTACCTCGCAGATCCCCTATCCGCTGGGCGAAGATAATGTCCATGTTGGACCGAGCGACTATGTGCCCTGGCTGACTGACCGTAAATGGGCCTATATCCGAATGGAGGGCACGACCTTTGGCGATGTGCCGCTCAACGTCGAGATGAAGCTCGAGGTGTGGGATAGCCCCAACAGCGCCGGCGTCGTCATTGACGCCGTCCGCTGCGCGAAGATGGCGATGGATCGCAAGATGTCCGGCGCGCTGTTTGGCCCGTCGTCGTACTTCATGAAGTCGCCGCCGGAGCAGTACACCGACGACGTCGCGCACGCGAAGACCGAATCGTTTATCCGAGGCGAGTAGGCCGGAGGCCTTTGTTGTATCAGCCGGCGTTCTACGTGCCGGCGCGGCCCGCCGGCGCCTCGAAGGCGCCGGCTGAATGTACGAAGGCCTCCGGCCTCGCTTCCGGATGCCCCAAGTCGCCAGCGCGCAGTCTCTGTCCGCTCTCTCCCCTGAAAGCCGTTCGGAACTGCTGACAAATCAATCTGCGGGAAGCACCGGCGGGGGCGGCGGGCGGCCGGGCGATGCGGTGGGGCCCGGGCCGCCGCGCGGCGCGGGGGCGGGGGACGCTTCCGCTCTTGAATGGCGCAGGCGCCCTTCGACTGGGCGCCCCGAGCTGCGCGTGTCGCTAGCTCCTGAGCGAAGCCGAGGATGCCCGCGCTGTTGTGTGCGCGGTGCGCCACGCTGTTTCTGTCCGCCCTTTCCGCTACACTACCGGCCTCATGGAAACTATTGCCCGCGCGCGACTCAAGTGGTTGCTGGATCCGGCCGTGGCCATCGCCGTGCGCCTGAAACTATCGCCCAACTTCGTGACCGTGCTGGGCTTTCTGCTCAATGTGGCGGCGGGTGTGCTCATCGGGTTTGGCTATGTTGTCCCAGGCGGCCTGGTCATGACTTTTATTGCGATGCCGCTGGACGCGGTGGACGGCGGCCTTGCCCGCGCGACTGGGCGGCAGACCCGCTTTGGGGCGTTTGCGGACTCGGTGCTGGACCGGTTTGCCGAGGGGGCGCTTCTGGCGGGCCTGGCCGCCCTGTTCGCCCAGCGCGGCGACCTATTGATGATCCTGGCCAGTTTTGTCGCCTTGAATGGCTCGTTTATGGTGAGCTACACCCGCGCCCGGGCCGAGGGTCTCGGCATCGAGTGCAAGGTCGGAATCTTCAGCCGCTTCGGACGCTACCTGGTCCTGGCCGTTGGGCTTTGCTTCAACCTGCCTGAAATCACGGTCGCCGCCCTGGCGGTTCTGACCAATATCACCGCGATTCAGCGCATCGTTCACGTGCAGAAGCAGCTCAAGACGGCGCCGTAGCTCCGTGCCGTTGGGCGAATCTGCTATCTTGAAACAACACCCCCCGCCCCGGCGTACGCCGGGGCGGGGGGTGTTGTTTCAAATATCCGGAAAGAAGTGCCCAAGGTGGGAATCGAACCCACACTCCCGTAAGGGAACACGATTTTGAGTCGTGCGCGTCTGCCAGTTCCGCCACTTGGGCAATAGGTGCGACAATTATACGAGATGGATATCACTTTTTGGGGCGCCGCCCGCACCGTCACCGGATCTCAACACCTCATCACGAATGCTGGCCAGCGCCTGTTGCTGGATTGCGGCATCTATCAGGGCCGTCGCGAGGACGCCTATCGGATCAACCAGAAGCTGCCCTACCAGGCGGGCACGGTTGATGCCATGGTGCTCTCGCATGCCCATATCGACCACACGGGCAATATCCCGAATTTGGTCAAGAGCGGTTTCAAGGGCCGGATTCATGCAACTTCCGCGACCTGCGACCTGGCCGACAGCATGCTGCGCGACTCGGGCCGAATCCAGGAAGACGATGTCTTCTTCATCAACAAGCGCCTGCGCCCGGGCGAGGCCCGGCGCGAGCCGATCTATACCGAGGAGGACGCGGTCAAGGCGCTCACCCAATTTGTGGCGCAGGACTACGGCAAGGCGTTCGCGCCCATCGATTCAGCCCGGGTGACGTTTTCAGACGCCGGGCACATGCTGGGCAGTACCTGGGAGCTTCTGACCCTGCGCGAGGGCGGGCGCGAAATTCGTTTGTGTTTCAGCGGCGACCTGGGCCGGGCCGGCCTGCCGATCCTGCGCGATCCGGCCCCAATGCCCGAATGCGACTACCTCATCCTGGAAAGCACCTATGGCGATCGGACCCATCCGCCCATCGCCGACGCGCTGCCCGAGCTGGAGCACGCGGTGAAGGATGTGATTGCAAAACGGGGCAAGCTCATTATTCCGTCGTTTGCGGTCGGCCGGAGCCAGGAGATCGTGTACTGCCTGAACGAGTTGATCGGGGCCGGGCGGATTCCCAGCATCCCGGTCTATGTCGACAGCCCGCTGGCCGTCAACGTGACCCGGGCTTTTCGCGAGCACCCCGAGTGCTATGACGCCGAAACCACGGCGATTGCGATCCGCGACCAGGACGGCGATCCGTTTGGCTTCAAGCGCCTGACCTATGTGCGGGAAGCCTCCGAGTCGAAGAAACTCAACGACATGGACGGGCCGCTCGTTGTGATCAGCGCTTCGGGCATGTGCGAAAACGGGCGCATCCTGCATCACTTGCGCCACGGCATTGGCGATCCGCGCAACACCCTCCTGTTCGTCAGTTATCAAGCGCCACACACGCTGGGCCGCAAGATTCTGGATGGCATGCCGTTTGTGCGTATCCTTGGCGACGAATTCCGGGTCGCGGCGGAAGTCAGGCGGATCGAGGCCTTCAGCGGGCACGCCGATCGCAACGACTTGCTGGCGTGGGTGAAGCCGCGGATCAAGGGCCTGCGCAAGATATTCCTCGTCCATGGCGAAATCGATCCCATGAAGGCCCTGGCCGAATCGCTGACGCAATCTGGCGCGCGGAGCGTGGAGATGCCTGCGCGCGGCGAAACGAAGCAGCTTGATTGACAGCGCAACCAAAAAAGTTTCTTGGCAAGAATATCCCCCGGCGGAGCCGGGGGATATTCTTGCCATAAATTAGCCAATTGCGTTGGCTCGGATGCGGGTTGCGGCCAGCCGCGCGGCGGCGAGATCCCACAACGCGTGGCCAACGGATTTGAACACGATTTGCCCGCGGGCGGGCCGAGGCTCGCTCAGCACGTCCTCAATCGCGCTCGCGGCTGACCAGTCGATGCCGGCCTGAATCAAGTCGCCGGCTTCGGCTTGCGCCCCTCCATCGAATCGACGACAACCCGGGCGGCGCGGGCGAGCCCGGGCGGCACTTCGGCCATGCCGGGCTTGAAGGCGCCCACGGCGGCGATCATTACGTCTTGCCGAACAGCTTCCGGCAAGACCGGCGTGGCGCTGGTGGTCGCGGTCACGATCAGGCTGGCTTGCGTCGCCGCCGCGGCGACATCGACGATGACGGACGCATCCAGCCCGCGCCCGACGGCATAGGCGGCCAGCGCCTCAGCCGACGCCCGTGAGCGCGACGCGATGAACACCCGGCGGGTCCCAAGACCGTCGGCAAAGGCATCCAGATGCGAGCGGCCCAGGGTTCCCGCGCCGACGATCAGCAGCGCGCCGGACGGATCGGGGGCCAGGATGCGGGCTGCGAGAAGCGACAGCGCGGCCGTGCGGCGGGCGGTGACGACGGCGCCGTCGAGGCTGAACAGCCGTCGACCGGTCGCGGACTCCATGACAAAGACCTCGGCCTGGATGCTGGGCAGCCCGCGCGCGGCGTTGCGGGTATGCGCTGTGGCGAGTTTTGTAATGGCGATCTCGCCGTCGGTGGCGGGCATGACCAGCAACAGGCCGTCCTCGGCCAGCGGCATGATCAGCCGCGGCGGGGCGATGGCGATCCCAGCCTGCCGCAGGCGAAGCACCTCGGCCAGCGCGTCAGCCAGTTCGGGGTAGGGCAGCAGGGCGGCGGTGTCGGCGGCGGTATGCGCATGCATCGGTTCGTGTTGTTTGGTCAGGTGGGTAAGGTGGATAAGGTTTGGTCAGGTGGGTAAGGTTTGATTAGGTGGCGCTATACCTGACCATACCTTTCCCACCTGATCAAACCTGACGAACTAGCAGGGCTTCGATCTCGCCAAACTCCCGATCGCGCGCAATGTCGAGGGCGGTCTTGCCCTGGAAGTTCTTCCAAGCCAGATCGGGCGCGGCGTTGGCGAGCAGCCAGGCTGCGAGGTCGGCGTGCCTGCGGGCGACGGCAAAGATGAGGGCCGAGGATGCGCCGTCGGTTGCGCCCGCAGCGTGGAGGGCGCTGACGAGCGCGACATCGCCGCACATGGCGGCGTGGGGCAGCAGGGGGATGTCGTGCGCGCCGCGCACTTTGGCCAATTCCGGGTTGGCGGCCAGCAGGCGGGTGACGTCGTCGCGGCGGCCCAGCATTGCTGCGGTGTAGATCGCCAGGGGCGCGCCCTGCGCCAGAAGGAACTCGGCGAGGGCGACATTGCCAACGTGCGAGGCGGCCTGGATGGCCGTTTCCGAGTCGGTCTCGCTCCAGGGGTAGGCGAGGTTTAGCAGCTCGGGTTGGGCGGCCAGCATGGTCTTGACTTTGTCGAAGTCGCCATGACCGGCGATGACGAAATCGCGGATCTCTTCGGGGGTCGGATTTGGCATAGGGGCGAATATAGCGGTTGCGGAACCGTCCAGAGCCGATCGCCGGGGGGCCCGCGGGGGGGGGGGGCGCGGGCCGCGCGTAATTTACGAACATGCTTATGATGGGCTGCGGCGCGCAAGCGCATGTGGGGCGTTGGAAGGCTTGAACCGGTCAACCTAAAAGGTTGACCGGTCCACCGGAGGAATGAGTGGAACTATCCATCACCATCGAAGGCATGTTTGGCCTGACCTGGCCGCGCTGGGAAGTTCTGACCGGCGCGATCGAGCGGCTCGGTTTCGCCGGCTGCTATCGCTCCGACCATTTCACCCGGGGTTCGCCGCCTGACGTGGATGCGCTGGAGATGATCGTCTCGTTGACCCATTTGGCCAGCCACAGCAAGCGCGTGCGGATGGGCCCACTGGTGTCGCCCGTATCGTTTCGTGATCCGATCATGCTGGCGCGTCAGGCCATGGCCATCGACGATCTCAGCGGCGGACGGATGGTCCTCGGCGTTGGAGCGGGCTGGATGGTGTCCGAACACGAGATGTTCGGGTATGCATTGGGCGACCTGAAGACGCGCATGGACCGCCTGGAGGAGGGCCTCGAGGTGATCACCCGGCTGATTCGAAGCCCTGAACCGGTCACCTTCGAAGGCCGCTTCTACACGCTCCGCGAAGCGCATTTGCTGCCACGGCCCGCCCGGCCAACGCCGGTAATGGTCGGGGGCAAGGGACCGTTGCGCAGCATGCCGATGGTGGCCCGATTTGCCGATATCTGGAACTGCACCCCCGTGCCGGTCGCGGTTTATTCCGAGCGTTCAGGGTTGCTCGACCAACTGCTCGTCAAGCAGGGCCGGCGCCCGGCGGATGTCAAACGTACGGTCATGCTTCACGTTCATGTGTGGCGCGACGGCGCGGATCGTGCGCGCCGCCTGGACCTGGCCCGCCAGAACTTGCCCGTGCTGGCCGGGATGTCGGACGAGGACACCCTTTCCCATCTGCGCGACAAGATGGGGGCGATCGTGGGCACGCCCGACGAGGTCATCCCGCGCATCCGGGCCTACGCTGAGGCCGGCGCGCAGGAGGCGATGTTGCAGTGGTTCACCCTGGGCGATGTTGATGGGCTGGAGACGCTGGCGGAATTGGTGATGCCGTCCGTGTAAGGAGTCAACTGGTCAACCCTTAGGGTTGACCAGTTGACCAAGGCCTCAAGCTCCTTGCGCGCGGCGGCTTCGGCGAAGGCGTCCTGGCTGTCCTGGGCGGCCTGCAGGGCGCTCCGGAACGCCGAGGCCGCGCGTTCGGGCCGGCCGCGCCCGCGCTCGACCATCCCCAGGACCATGGCCGCATACGGCTGCATCGCGGCCTCTTCCTGGCGGAGCGCCATCATCGCATAACGTTCAGCCTCATCCCAGCGGCCCAGCTTGCAGCAGGCCTCGCCAGCGTTCGAAGACAGCCCGGCGATGAGATAGGCGTGGCGGAGCGACTCGGCCAGCCCCAGCCCGTCGCGCGCCGCCGCCAGCGCGTCGTCGTAACGGCCGGCCTGGATGTGGCAGGCGGTCAGGTTGATCAGGTGATACAGCGGGGCGGAGACGTCGCCGGCCGCGCGGGCAAGCGCGATCGCTTCGTTCAGGTGCGCGGCGGACGCGTCGAGGTCGCCCAGCTTCCAGCACACCCGACCCAGGCTGCCGTGGGCGTGCCAGCGCGCCACAGCCCCAAAGGCCACGGTTTCGGCCAAGGCAAGGGCGGATGCATAACGTTCTCGGGCTTCCAAAAACCGCAGGGCATCCTCGTCGACCTCGCCCAGGAACTCGAGCGCCTTGATCTGGGCCAGAATCGCCTGTTCGCGGGCGGCCTGCGGGTCGCGCATGCGGTTGAGCGCGAGGTGGCCCATCCGGACGCGCAGGTCGACTTCGCGCGCGGCAGGCTGGCCCGCCAGGCCAGCGATCCCCTCGCGATACGCCTGCACGGCCTGGTCGAGCCGGCCCTGCATTGCCAGGGCGTCGCCCATGAGCTGGCGCGCGCGCGGTGTGAGCGGGTGAGTGCGCGGCCATTTGGCCGCGCCGATCTCCCCTTCGACGGCCTCGCCATCGCCGGTCAGCATGCTCAGCTCGGCCCGAATCAGGGCCAGCGCGCGCCGATCGTCCTCGTCGGGAAGATCGGCATCCGACACCTCCGCGAACAACGCGGCGGCGGCCGGACCGCGGCCAAGGGCGCGCTCCTGGCGGAAGTGGTCAAGCCAGAGCCAGACCGCCGCGGCCGGCTGGCGGGCCTGGAGCAGGTGGTAGGCCGCCTCGGTGATCTCGCCGCGGGTCTCGCGCGCCTCGGCCGCAAACAGATACAGGGCCGGGCGCGCCTCGGCCGGGGCGCGCTGGCGGATGAAGGCCAGCGCGTATTCGGGCGCGAAAATTCCGCCCTGCCCATCATCGCGGATGAGTTCCAGCGGCGTGAGGCGCTCGCCCCGGGCGTTGGCGTCCGCCCAGGCATCCGCCGGCGCGGCCCCGCGAAACGTCGCGAGTTCACCCAAGAACTGGCGGTCGTCGGGGTCGAGGCGCTGCCAGATCCGCCCGAGCAGGAGCTCGATCGAGGGCGCTTTGGCGAGCTGGGTGAGCAAGGTCGCGGGCGCATCGCCGGCCCGGCGCAGGGCCGCATACAGGCGAAGCAGGGCCGGGCTGCCGCGGGTGACCTCGAGGATGCGGCCGCGTTCCTCGGCGCTGGCCGGCGGCGCGCCGAGCGCGCGCAGGAGCGCGTCGATGTCGGCGTCCCCCAATCCGGTCAACACGAGGTGATGGCGCGCCTCGAGGGCGGGGCGCTGGCCGATGACCAGGAGCGGGGCCACGCCCTGCAGCTCTTCCATTAGGCGCAAGGCCTGGGCGTGGACGATTGTTTCGTCACGCAGCAGATCGGCCTCATCGATACACAGCAGCGGCGGCTGGGCGGCGAGCAGACTGAGGTCGTGCCGGAGCAGGCCGAGGGCGCGGACGGCCGGGGTAGCGCCGCCGTCGGCGACAAGCTGGCGCCAGGTGTTGGGCGCGTCCAGCCCGCGCAGAAAGTAACCGAGGGAGAAGATCAGGCTGGCGGCCTGATCATTGAGCCCAGGCCGGATGGTGTGCCAGAACACCCGCCGCAGCCCGCCCGGCCAGCCCGCCGCGACGGCCGATGCCAGGGTGGTCTTGCCCAGCCCGCCCGCGCCGGTCAAACTGACTGATTCGCCCAGAGCGAGCGCGGCCAGGGCCTGGGCGGTTGTCGCGGCGCGGCCGATCATCTCGACCCTGGAGGGCGATTCGGGACGCAGGGGCGGGGCAGCCTGGGTGTTGACCTGGCGGGCAAGGGCGTCAATGGCGGCCACCCGGTTGCGGTAGTAGGTGGCTTCGGACTTGTTCAGGCTGAGGGCGATCCCGGCGTTGTTGAGGGTGGGCTTGCGCTTGAAGAACGAGGCGTCGAGGATCTCGCGCGTCTCGGGGTTGAGCGTTGCCGCCGCGGACTGCAGCAGCCGGCGCAGGGCCTGCCCGCGCCCGACAGCGGTGAGGGCATCGCCCGCGTCGAGGGCGGCGCCCAGGAAATACGGCGCGGCGAGGGGCGAGCGCTCGCCCAGCCAGGCCGGGTCGGCGATGCGTTCGAGGGCCTGCTCGACTGCGCCGGCGAAGGCGTCCGCGGTCTTGCTGGCTTTGGGCATTTCGGGAATTGTACGTTCGAAGAGATCTATCCGCAGATTACGCAGATTCATTTTCTGTATTCGTCGGCGAGAATCTGCGTAATCGGCGGACAGATCCATCCGCGTCCGGCAAGAGTTCAACGGGCGCGCTGGCTTTGTCAGCAGATTGGTTCGGAAAAGGAATCTGCGCCAATCTGCGTGAATCTGCGGATAAGACCAACTTGCCTTGCCCGTCGTACAATCAAACCCGTGAATCCCAAGCACTTGACGAAGCTCGAATTGCCGAAGATCCTGGACCGATTGGCCGCGCATTGCAGCTTCTCGGCCAGCGACGCGCTGGCCCGCGCCCTGGAGCCCTCGACCGAGCCGGGTGAGGTGAAACGCCGCCTGGCCGAGACCACCCAGGCCCGCCAGGCCCTCGAGGCCAACGACAACCTGGGCGTGGGCGGGGCGCGGGATGTGCGCCCGCAGGTGTCCCTGGCGGTCCGGGGTGGGGTGCTCGAGGCTGCCGACCTGCTCAACATCCGGGACACGCTCGAGGCCGGGCGGGTCGCCCAGCGCGCGCTGCTGCGCTATCAGGCCCTGTATCCGCAGCTCACCGCCATCACCAACCTGATCGAACCGTGCGGCGAGCTCGTCGCCGAGATCCGGCGGGTCATCGACGACAACGGCGAGGTCCGCGACGACGCCTCGCCCGAGCTGGCCCGGGTCCGGCGCGAGGTGCGGGTGGTCCATGACCGCCTGGTGCGCAAGCTCCAAGCCATGGTTGGGGATGGATCGACGGCGCTGTATTTGCAGGACGCCATCGTCACCCAGCGCGGCGGGCGGTATGTCATCCCGGTCAAGGCCGATTTCAAGGGCCGCATCCCGGGGGTGATTCATGACCAGAGCGCGAGCGGGCTCACCCTCTTTATCGAACCGCTGGCCACCCTCGAACTCAACAATGAGTGGCGCGAGCTGCAGTTGGCCGAAGTGCGCGAGGTCAATCGGGTGCTGATGGCGGTCTCGGCCCGGGTGGCTGAAGAAGCCGGCCCGATCACCCGGGTGGTGGAGGCCCTGGCTGACTTCGACCTGGCCCTGGCCAAGGCCAAATACGGCGAGTCCACCCGCTCGGTTGCGGCGGCGGTGGTGAGCGGGGCGCAGGTTGCCCAGACGGTGCGCTTGACCCAGGCCCGCCATCCCTTGCTGAACCCCGAGACGGTGGTGCCGATCGACGTGGCCTTCGAGACGGCCCGGGTGCTGGTGATCACCGGCCCCAACACCGGCGGCAAAACGGTCGCGCTCAAGACCATCGGTCTGCTCTCGCTGATGACCCAGTGCGGGCTGCATGTGCCGGCCGATGCCGCGGCCCTGCCGGTCTTTGACGAGGTGTTCGCCGATATCGGCGATGAGCAGTCGATCGAGCAGAGCCTGTCGACCTTCAGCTCGCATCTGACAAATCTGACCTCGTTCCTGAACAAGGTCGACGCGCGCACGCTGGTGCTGCTGGACGAGTTAGGGGCCGGGACGGACCCGATCGAGGGCGCGGCCCTGGCCCGCTCGATCCTGGAGCACCTGCTGGCGAGCAATGCGTTGTGCGTAGTCGCCACGCACTACCCCGAGCTCAAGGCCTGGGCGTATCTCACCGACGGGGCGGTCAACGCCAGCGTGGCCTTCGACTATGAAACACTTCGTCCGTTGTACATCCTGACGGTCGGGCTGCCCGGGCGCTCGAACGCCTTTGCCATCGCCCAGCGCCTGGGGATCGCTCAATCGATCCTCGATCGCGCGGCCGGCTACATCGACGGCAGTGACGCGCGGGCCGAGACGCTCCTGGCTGAGATCGCCCACGAGCAGCGCCTGGCGGTCGAAGCCCGGGAGGCTGCCCGGCGCACCCAGCGCGAGGCCGAGGCCAACGCCGATCGCATCCGGGCCCGCCTCTCGGCGATGGACGACGAGCGCAAGCAGGTGCTGGACGCGGCCCGCGACGAGGGCGTGCGCGAGACCGACGCGCTGCGGGCCGAGATCCGGCGCCTGCGCGGGCGGGTGGTGGCGGCTGGCGGGTCGATCGACGAGATCAAGCGCCTGGAGCAGGAAGCGGAAGCCGCCCAGTCGGCGGCGATTCAGGCCGCGGCGGCTCGACGCGCCATGCCGGCAACGAGCGCAGCTGCCCCGACGACGGGCAATCAGCCCCGCCGCCCATTGCGGGCGGGTGATCCGGTCCGAGTAAAGACGCTCAACGCCAACGGGGTGATCAGCGCGATCTACGCCGACGACCTCGAGGTTCAAATCGGGGCGTTACGCACGCGGGTGAAGTTGAACGAGATCGAGCGATTGAAGACGGCCGACAAGCCGCTGGAACAGATCGAGGAGGCCGCGCGCCCCGCCCCGCGGGCCGAGTCGGTTGGGATGGAACTCGATCTGCGCGGGCTGAACGGCGAGGAGGCCATGCCCAAGGTCGAGGACTACCTCGATCGCGCCGCGCGGGCCGGTCTGCCGTTTGTGCGGTTGATCCACGGCAAGGGCACGGGCATGCTGCGCAAGGCCGTGCGCGCCGGGCTCAAAGGCAACCCCCTGATCAAGAGTATGGAGACGGGTCTGGATGGCGAGGGGGGCGACGGGGTAACGGTGGTCAAGTTTAGGGCTGATTAGCTTCGGGTTTTCACCACAAAGGTCACTCATCAGTCCGTCCAGAGAAAAGTCATCGGCGCAAATCTGCGTAATCTGTGGATATATCCCGTGATGAGGTGGCTGCCTAGCTTGGCGCCGCACGGGCTTTCAGGGGTATTTGTCCACAGATTACGCAGATTTGCGCCGATTCTATTGAGTGGGCTGAGCAATCACCCACAAAGACACAAAAGCACAAAGGGCTACAATCGTTACATATGCAACCAACGCGATTGTTACGGGTTACGCTTTCGCTGGGCGCTGTGGCCCTGCTGATCTTTATTGTCATCAACGTGTGGCAATTTGGCCAAACGCTGGGACAGTTGCTCTCGACGCTCGCCGGCGCGTGGTTGCTCTCGCTGATCCTGCGTCCGATGATCTTCAGGCTGCGAACGGGTGTTGTGCCCAGCGCTGCGCTGATCTGGGCCCGCGGCCGGTTCGGTGACGCGACGGTCAAGCGGCTGGCGGGTCTGCGCCTGCCGTTCGGATTGGCCGTGGCCCTTGTCTATCTTTTGACCGTTGCGATCATCTTCGGCGGTTCGGTGGTCGCCATTGCCGCCATTCTTCCGCAGGCGACCGCGCTGGTCAATCAGGCGCCTCAAATCGCGGCGGCCCTGCCCGATCAGATTTCGGCGTTGTGGGTTCCGTTCGCCCAGAGGGTTGGACTTGACGCCAACCTGATCACCCAGTTTGTTTCGGGCCAGGACTTTACGGCGCGGTTGGGGCAGGTTGCGGGGATTGTCGCCCAGCAGGCGGTGAGCATTGCGACCGCGACGGCCAATTTCATCGGCCAGGTCATATTGATCCTCATTCTGAGCTTGTATATCACCAACGAGGGCAAGCTGATCGAGCGCCAGTTTTTTGCGCTGTTGCCGGCATCCGGCCACAAGACGTTCGAAGCCGCCTTCAAGGCGGTTGGCGAATCGTTTGGCGGCTACCTGCGCAGCACGGTTGTGGTGATGCTGATTGGGGGAGTGTCGACGGTCCTGATTTTCACGGTGCTGGGGTTGCCCTTTGGGGTGGCGGTCGGCGCGATCTTTGGGGTGTTGTCGATCATTCCCCTGGTCGGCGCTCCAGTCGGGGTGCTGATTGCGGTGGTGGTGGCCTTGTTTGTGAAGCCCGAGGTCGCGATATGGGTGGGCGTCACGACGCTGGTGTTCAACCAGATCGTGGCCTATTGGATCTCGCCGAAGCTGATGCAGGACACGGTCGGGGTGCCGGGGTTGGTGGGGCTGGTGGCGGTGGCGCTTGGGGTGCAACTGATCGGATTCTGGGGCCTGATTTTCGGGGTGCCAGTGGCCGGGGCGGCCTATGCGCTGCTGTTCGATTTCTGGCTCCCCCGCCGGCGGGTGAAGCAGGGCCTGCCCGAGCGCGACCCGCAATTGGAAGAGGTGCTGGGGCGGAAACGAAAGGGCCCGCCGCTGGTCGCGCATGAGCCCCTGCCGGTTGGTACGGTGGGGCAGCCGACGCCAGGGCCGGAGGCGCCGCTGCCCCTCGCGCCCGCGCCTGAGCCGAGCGCGCCGGTCGGCCGGCCGACGCCCGGGCCGGAGGCGCCGCCCATTGTCTGAGGCGCGGATCACGGATGAAACGGATGACACGCACCCGTCTGAATCACGGAAAACACGGACGCTGCGGATGACACGCACCTGTCTGAATCACGGAAAACACGGACGCTGCGGATGACACGGAGACGCTTGCGTCGCAGTCGACGCGTTCTTCCGTGCATTCCGCAGCGTCCGTGTCGTCAGTGATCCGTAACAGGGCACTCAGCGAACGACAAGGTTGAGGGCTACAATTCCAAGCCATGATCAACCCATTTGCCCGCAAAGACAAAGAGAACGCCGTGCGCAGCATGGGCCGGGTGCCGCCCGGCCAGTCCTTGACCGAGAAGTTTCCGGTCTTGCATTACGGGGACGTGCCGCGTTACGACATGACGAAATGGGATTTCCGGATCACGGGCGAGGTTGAGGAGCCGAAGCGTTACACCTGGGAGGAGTTCCTCAAACTCCCGATGCGCAAGATCACGATGGACATTCACTGCGTGACGCGCTGGAGCAAGTTCGACACGGAGTGGGAAGGGGTGTGGCTGCCCGACCTGATCCAGCAGGGGATCATCAAGCTCAAGCCGGCGGCCCGGCATGTGATCGAGCGCTGCGAGAACGGGTTTACGACGAACCTGGACCTGGCCCATTTCATGAAGCCGACGACCTTGCTGGCGGTGCGCTACAACGGCGAGCCGCTGGATCCCGATCATGGGTATCCCGTGCGGGTCGTGGTGGGGGCGCTGAAGGAAAACGCCCAGGATCCGGACACGCGCTATTTCTGGAAGGGCGGCAAGTGGGTGCGCGCGCTCGAGTTCACCCAGACCGACCGCCCGGGGTTCTGGGAGCAGGCCGGCTATCACAACATCGCCCGGGTGTGGCCGGAAGAGAGATTTGAAGGGCAGTGGATGCAACTTGACCCGGAAGATTCGCCGTCACGTCGGCCCACACGTCGCCCGCTTCGGTTCGTCTGAGGCGGCATCGAATCCCCAGCCGATCGAGGACGTAGCGTTTGGCGTCATAGTCCGCGTTCGGGATGTATTCGCGGAGCTGGGCCGCGAGGGCGGTGGAATCCTGCAGCTGAGCAGGCGTGACGGCCGCTTGGGCGATCTGCCTTTCGAGGTCCGCCCGTTCAGTGGCGAGTGCGGTCAATCGCTCTTCGGCCCGCCTGACCTCTCCGCGTAGAGCATCAAGTTCTGTCCGGCCGGCATCGGCGTATTGATTCACCCAAACCGGGATCCGTCGCTCGATTCTCTGAGTCTCGTTGATCACGGCAACCAGCCGATCGGGGGCCGGGGCCAAGTCATCCAGGGCCCGGGTGGCGAGTCGCTCCAAGGCCGTGGTGAGCGTCGCGGGCTCGGTCAGAAGGCCCGACAGCCAGTCCCAGATCTGGCCTTCGATGGCATCGGCGCGGGTGTTGGGTTCGTGGCAGTCTTGAAGGTGCCGTGGAAGGGATACTCCAGCGCAGTAGTAGTACTCGTAGCGGCCATTCTGTTTTTTCCGCCCGCACATCGCCCGCCCGCATACGCACCGCAGGTGACTCGCCATGAGATAGCGGCCCTTCGTCCTGTTGCGGCTCGCCATTTCGCGATTTCGGTTGCGGCGGACCTGGGCGGCCTGAAAGGTTACGTCGTCGATGATGCGCAGCTTTGGCTTCTCAACCTTAATGTCACCATAGGTCAACAATCCTGGTACGTCCCCCCAAAACGGTGCCAGTTTCTGTGAGGGCTAAAGGCGCTACGATGGCGCCGGGAGACTCACATGAAGGGCAAGAAGCACAGTCCGGAACAAGTGATCGCGAAGCTGCGGCAGGCGGAGCGGGACCTGGCTGACGGGTTCTCGGTCGGCCAAGTGTGCCAGAAGCTCGGTATCAGCGAGCAGACGTTCGCGCGCTGGCAGAGGCAGTATGGCGGGATGGAAGTGGCTGAGGCGAAGCGGCTGCGGGATTTGAGGCGGAGAACAGCCTGTTGCAGCGGCTGGTGGCGGGCCTGTCGCTGAACGTGCAGGTGCTGCAGGACGTGGTGAAAAAAACGTCGTAGGCGGGGAGCGCCGGCGGCAGATTGCCGCCCAGGCTGAGCGCGACTGGCGGCTGAGCCAGCGCAGGGCATGTCGCTACCTGGGTTTCTCCCGGACGAGCATGCGGCGCGGCCGGAGGCGACGGGTCCGCGACGAGAAGATCGTGACAGAGATTCTCAGACAAGTGGCGGCGACGCCGCGGATGGGATGCCGGAAGGTGCTGACGATGATCTGCCGGCGACGGGGGTGGCGAATCAATCACAAGCGCGGCGAGCGGCTGTGGAAACAGCTTCGGCTGAACGCGCGGCGGGCGCGAGCAGTCCGGAAGCAGTCACCCGGCAGCAGCGCGAATGCCTGCGACGTGCTGCGGGCGGAGCGGCCGCGGCACGTGTATTGCTGCGATTTCATCCATGACGCGACGGAGGACCGGCGTCAACTGAAGTGGCTGTCGGTGTTCGACGAATACACGCGGGAGTGCCTGGCGCTGGAGGTGGAGTGGTCGATGGACCATCGCTATGCGCTCGAAGTGCTTCTGCGAGTCTTCGACCAGTATGGGGCGCCGGAATTCATCCGCTCGGACAACGGCGGCGAGTTCATCGCGGAGGGGCTCAGGGCGGGTCTGGCCAAGCTCGGAGTCGACGTGAAGTTCATCGAGCCCGGCGCGCCGTGGCAGAACGGCTACTCGGAGTCGTTTCACAGCCAAGTGCGCGCCGAGCTGCTGGACATGGAGGTGTTCATTGGCTTGGCGCACGCCAAGCAGTTGGGACGGGCGTATCGGCGGATGTACAACCACGAGCGCCCGCATGGATCGTTGGGGATGCTGACACGCCGCACATTTGTCACATCCAATAAGTGATCTTTGTCTCAAACGCTACAAGGCAAGAAAAACCACCGGCATCGGGGAGATGCCGGCGGTCTTTCCTACCTTGTGGACTGCCAGCGATTGACGGAACTTCAGCCCTCTACCGCGACACCGCCGGCAGGAAGTTGCGGCTTTGTGACCGCCCCGTCCCCACAATCACTTCAATCGTCTCGCGCGTTTCGATGCTGCCGTTGTAGCTGAACACCACCATCTCGTAGCGACCATCGCGCACCGTGTTGTCCACAGTGATTTGAAGTGCGCATTCGGGTTCGGCCGCGCTGAGCACCGGGTAGCCCCCGTCATCACAGGTAAAGGCGGCCCTCACGCCCGACGGCATCGCAGACAGGTCGAGCCCAAGCCCGACGTCCTTGTAGTACAGCGGCGCCAGCTCAACCAGCGTGACGCGGGTCGCGACCGTGCCGGGCAGCGTCACACTGATCTGGCGATGGGCCGGATCTATCCTGTAACTGCCCGCGGGCACCGTGATTGAAACCGCCTGCGAGCGAACGCTCTTGCTGGTCTCCTCATCGATCGCCTCGACGACGAAGTAGTAGGTCGTCCCCGGTTCCGGGTTGCCGAACGCGGCATAGCCGGTGGCAGCATCGGCAATGCCGTTGCTGTTGTACTCCGCCGATACCCCGCCCGCTGTAATGACCACCGTCTGGCTGAGCGCTGAGGGGCCAATCCACAAACGATAGGTGTCCACATCTGGGTGAAGGTTCGGGTTCCACTCCACCTCAATCCGCTGTGCCGTGACGTTTACGGTTGGCGTGATCTTCGCCGCCCATGACGTTGGGAAGCTCGCGGCGTTGTTGATCTGGAAGCGCAGGGCTTCGTTGACGCGCCGCAGCGGATCATCGCCCGAGCGCGCCACACGCACGGCATTGACGCCGTAGTCGGGGTCGGCCATGCCGCGTGCAAGTGCGCCGGGGGCAGAGGCATAGGTGTTCACCGGTAGGTTCACACCGTCCTCCACGCGCAGCCACAGATGGTAAAAGCCAGACGGCAGGCTGGACAGATTGAGTTGGCGTGTCAGCAAGCTGCCATCCAGCTCCGAAGGCTGGGTCAGCGTAAAGACCGCCACAGGATAGCCCTCGAACAGCGGCATCACCACCGGCCCTGCCACAGTACTGACCGGGTCGGTATAGATCACCGTCTGCGTGATCGCGCCCGGGTTGATCCAAGCGGTCACAAGCGTCGGCGTGTAGTCGGACGTGACGCGCCAGCTTAGTGCGGCAGCCGCAGGGTTGCTGGCATCGAGGCTGACGCTCGCTGGCACTGGTGGATTGGTCGTCCCGAACGCGCCCAGGATCCACTTGCTGGTTTCCACGGGGCCCTGCACCCGCGCATCCCACACATCGCCCAGGCGGGCCTGGTCAACGGTATAGAGCGTGCGATACACCGGGCGATACCCGATGTCTTTCTGGCGATATATCGCGGTTGCATAGCCATCGGCCAAGTGATCATGCGCGATGAGCGTGTAGACCTCGCCGTCGTTGAAGGTGTGGGACACAGGGGCCGTGGCCGTCATGGCGTCGTCATGGCGCCCAACAAGCTCAAAGGTTGTCGAGACAACCTCGGCATAGCCGGTGGTCGCACCTGACTGTGCAGAAAGCCAGGGCACGCCATCGCGCTCCAGCGTGAGATTGGCGCTAGACAGATTGATCAAGCGCACGCGCGCGCTGCCCGTGCCATTCGGGTTCATCGTCGGGGCGGCCACATCATTGGGAATCAGGGCAGCGGATAGCGTGGGCGGCGTGACAGTATCGGGAGACTGCAGAACCACAAGCGTGTTATCGGTGTTGCTAAGCAGTTGCGTGGCAGTAATCCACAGCGTGATCTGCGTGCTCTGTGACACGAGCGCGATCGTGTGCGCCCCGGTCGCCAGAACCAGCGGAGCAGGACGCTCAAGGGTCCAGTAATTGAGCGCTTCCTGAACCACAACGCCATCAATCACAAGGTCAACCGCCTGAAGCTCGGGCGCATCAGCGAGATACGCCACGCGCAGGCGGGGCAGCGCCACATCCACCGTGCTCGCCACGGCAGCCGGCTCTGGTTCGTAGGCTGCCGTCGTGGTGTAACCGATCTCATACCCGGAAACAGCGGGGTTGGCAAAGTTGGCGGGCGTCACCTCATTTCCGTTTGGCGCATTGAGCGTCAGGCTCAGCGGCGCGTCGGCGGTGAGCGCGAACAGCACATCACCATGCCGAATCAGGTTGACCCGCGAGATCACATCGCTTGATCGTGCCAAAGCGACATCCTGCAGAAGCGGTGCTGTATTTGCCAGCCGCACGCGGTGATCAAAGCCACGCAGGCGTCCATCATCTGTGGCATAGAAGCTGACGCCGGCATGTGCGCTGGTGACGCCGGCCCTGCGGTTCAAACCATCGTCCCGGTCCTGACGCGCCAACATCAACTCGGGCAGCGTGATCAGCGAGTACTTGTCGACACTGCCAAAGCTGATGTTGGATTTCACATCGACGAAGACCCCGTACGTCCATTTTAGAAAGGATGCGGAGCCCTTCACGCCCCAAACGTTGCCGCTGTTGCTGACCGCGAATTCACCGATGTCCACACCGACATTCCCGACGACCAGTTTGACGGGCGGGATATCGATGCAAGGCCAATCAAATGGCGGGGCGCAGGCTTCGCCGATTTGGCCCTTGTTGAGACCAAGGGTCACAAGCGCTGCACCAGAGGCAGAGAAACGACCGTCCTTGGTCCAAGCCGCCAGCGTGGCCTGGCCATTCATGTAGATGTTTGTGACATATACGGTCGTTCGGAAGCTGCTGGTGGTGATGGTGGCATCAGCCTGCGCAACCTTGAAGATCAGCGCCTTGAGCACAACACTGAGGTCGACGTTGAAGGGATCGAATTCGACATCCATTGCGCCGTCCACCGTCACCACCGGCCCCAGCCCCGCAACTTCCTTGCCCGCCGCGATGGTGACTTGCACATTGAACCCTTCATCACCCGGTGTTAGTGTCACTTCGCCGCTAAGCGCACGCAGATACATTCCGGTGTTGCCGATCGGGATGCCCGGATCACAACCAAACCCGGCACGAACGGAATCCAGACGCAGCCCGGCCGGCACCGCGCTGCGCTCAATGGGCGAAAAGCCGGGTGGCAGCGCGGCGGTTGTGCCGATCCGCGGCGGGCGCAACGACAGGGACGCGTCTTCCGCAGCATCGTCGGCGTCGATACGCGCCACCGTGCGCCCCAGCGCATCGACATAGATTGTCACGCCGGCTGAAATGCTGCACGTTTGCTTGTTGGTCGCGCTTTTAGGCTGGCGCGTGAAGTTTGGAATGGTCAGCTCGCCATCCGCGCTGATTTGGTAACCGCCTGCCACGGATACAAGCGAACCTTCGAGCACCAGCGCGAGTCCCTTCTTTGTCTTCAGCTCCGGCAATTTGAACTTGCCCCCAGCGAGTCGCAAGCCCCCGGCATCCAACGTCGCTGAAGGCAGCGGGGCCGACAAACCGCCCCATTCCTCGGGCATTTTGAGGCTGGCGTTGCGCAGCACCAGCAGCGGTGTATCGCTGTCATAGCGAATTGTCGAGTTGGATGTGCTGAAGATCAAACCCGCCAGATTGATTGAGAACAATCCGATCGAGGTCTCTTCCATGCTGAATTGATTGCGTTCGGTAACCCTGCCGCTAAACGAGATGTTTGTGTTGCTTTGGCTGCCGGTGTTAATGGTCATCTTGGCCTGAATACGACAGGTCTTACCGCTCTTCTCCGAGACGCTGATGTTGTCGATGATCACCTGCACCCGCCGGTTGGGGTCGTTGGCGTTTGCGTTGATCAGCCAGATCGGCTCGCCGGAACACAACAGCACCGGAACCACCGGGGAGTCCTGCGACGCGGGCACGTCACGCAACTGGATGAGCAGGGCGCGTTCGCTGCTAAGGCCGGTTCTATCCGTCGCGCGAACGCGCACCTTGTAGGTCGGTTTTGTTTCGTAATCCAGCACCACCGCGGTTTGGAGCCGAACTCCTGCAGCGATACCAAAGCGGGCATTGTCGTCGGATCCGCTTCCAGGCACCAGTGAAAAGCTGACCGTGTCACCCACATCAGGGTCAACCGCGCTGAGCGCGCCCACCAATGCACCCGCGACCTGATTTTCATCAATTGTGCTGTTGCTGATTTCGATCGTACCTGGGGCATCCGCGGTGTTGCGCACGAGCACATTCACCACTTTTCTTTGAGGCCGCCTTTCGGATCACGCACGGCGATGCCCACTTGGTAGCTGTTTTTCGTCTCAAAATCGAACACGGCATTGGTCCAAAGTTCCTTGCCACTGATCAAGAAATTGGCGTTATCCGGATTTGTGCCCGATAGGCTGTACGTGTGGCCTGTGTCATCATCGACATCCGACACACTCAGACTGCCCACACGCGTAAAGCGGGGCAGGTTTTCGTTCACCTGATTTGGGCTAAGCAAGATGTCTGTGGGTGCATCGTTGACAGCCGAAACTCCCACAGTCACGCTTCCGGAGTACGAGCTCGTGAAGTAAGCATCGCGCAGGCTGTAGTTGATGATTGCCGATCCACTCCAATTGAGGGGCGGTGTGTATCGCAGACGGTTTCCCTCGATGACGGCCGTGCCCAGCGGCCCCCCCACCGGCCAAGATACGGCGGTGATCGTAAGCGCGGTCCTGTTGGGGTTGAAATCATTCGCCAGAACATCCATCAGAATGGATGTGTCTTCGTTGGTTTCGAAGACGTCATTTCGAGGAACTGGCCTCCTGACAATCGTCGCTCGCGTGGGGGTAAAGCACGCCGAAAACTCGGAAGTGCTGCCACCGGCATTGCCCCAATTGCTTGTAGCGAGCGCGGTGAAACGTTGCGACGTCAGCTGATCAATGTAATCATTCGCATAAATCGAAAGCATTTCAATGACGAAGAACTTGAAACTGAGATTTCCAGACTCATTCGTCCACCCGTAGGACGAGGGCGAGCCATTCCATACGGAGCCTTCGCCATACCCTGATGCATCGCATGTGTCGACGCTGAACAAATCCAGGCCGAACCCGCTGTTGGGTGTGCTGTTCAGCGTGCCCACCAAATAGAATTGCGTGGTGAGGCCATTGTCCAGCACTTCAAAGTGGGTCAGGATCGGGTAATTCTGATTGCCATTTGCGCCGCCGTCGAGATCACGCGCATCGTTTACGGCCACATTGCCGTCGGCGTTCAGGTCAATGCCCTGCAGCGCGTTGTTTGACAAGTTGTTGGAGCGCAGCTGCACACCATTTGATGTGCCGCCAATGGACACACCGCTGGCGCCATTGTTGTGGATCGCATTTCCAAGGACCTGGACGTTGCCCGTGTCCCGAATCCGTATGCCATCCTCTATGTTGGGCTGCGCATCTCCATACAATCCCCAGCCGATCGCGTTGTTTCTCATCACGTTGTTTGCGCCGGAAGCCTGCAGGTGGATGCCCACCTTGTTGTTCGCAATATAGTTCCAATTGAGATTCGTGCCCCCCGCACCCGCATCCACAAATGCACCCGCTTCGCGATTCCCTGCCTCAAGACCCTGTGTAGGGCTGGTGCCAATGTAGTTGTCGTTCACGATGTTTCCCTGCGCGCCAACACCGCTGATGATGATCCCGTAGAGATTATTTGCGAGAATATTGCCTTGCTTTTCTTTGAGCACGGCGGTTCGTCGATTCGCTCCAATGGCATTGTTCATGCCGCTGACGCGCACTCCCGCGCCGCCATTGCTCTTGGTGGCTGTGCCAAGGCGATTACATGACACTGTCATGTTATCGCCGTGAATTTGGATCGCATCCTGGCCAAAGCCGTGCAACGACATGCCGGCCACAGTTGACCCGCTTGCGGTGCTGGTAAAGACGAGGCCACTTGCCGAAGCACCGGCCAGAGAGCCGGAAACCTCCACGAGCGAATGTGTTGCCAAAGGTATGTAGCAGTTCAGCTGCGGGTTGATGTGAATCGGATGGCTGATCACAGGCAAGGGGCTCGTTAACGTAATCACGCCGCTGAAGGCCCCCCCAAATTCGATGGTGTCGTGCGATGGGTTTGCATTTGCATTCAGCAAAGCCTGACGCAGCGTGCCCGGCCCGCTGTCAGCATTGGAAGTCACCACGTATGTGGCAGGACTGGCGGGCGTCGAGGTTGCAGTTGGCGTAAGCGTGGGCGTGGACGTTGGCGTCGTGGTGGGCGTGCGCGTGTTCGTCGCTGTCGGGCTCGGCGTCCGCGTGGGCGTACGTGTTGGCGTCGGGGTGATCGTTGACGTGTTTGTCACCGTCGGGGTGGGTGTTCGTGATGGGGTGACCGTTTGTGTCGGTGTTTGTGTCGGCGTTGAACTTGCTGTTGATGTGGGAGCGGAGGTCGTCGTTGATGTTGGCGTTTGGGTGGCCGTTGACGTCGCGGTTGGCGTTGACGTAGAGGTTGAAGTCGCCGTAGGTGTATGCGTGGATGTTGACGTCGGCGTTTGAGTGGTTGTGGATGTCGGCGTTTGGGTCGCTGTGGACGTCGAGGTTGATGTCGGCGTTGGCGTCGGCGTAGCTGTTGCCGTCGGTGGCACGGTCGGCGTGGCGGTCGCTTCTGCTGTTGGCGTCGGCGTGGGCGTCGGTCCGAATGGTCCGCCTACAGGTGCAAGCGCCACGCCGCGAAAGGCCGTGTTGGTGGTCGCGGTCACCAGAGCGGTCACGGTGCCGGAGAACGTTCCGCCATATCCGCTGGCGTCGGTGATCTTGACCAGCTGTCCGCCACCCGCCGCGCCGGTTCCGCCTCTGCGGGTCGCGTAGACGTCGACGGTGCCCCCGCTGACGACGATCGCGACGCCGCGATAGTCGTCGGGGTCCGTGCCAATCGCGCCATTCAGCACCCAGGTGCCGGTGATGTTGCGCGAAAACTTTCTGAGCGCGCTGGGGCCGTCATCCGCAAGGTAGAGGACATCATCGCCCGGGATGCCCGCATCCATGTCGGCAAAGGCAAAGGCATGCACACCCCCGTGTTTGGACCGTTGATTTGAACCAGCGTCTGACCCGCGGTGGTCGGAAAGCCCGTTCCCGCCTGCACCACACCGACCTTTCCGCCCACGCCGGCCGAGCTCACATACAGCTGCGAGGTGCTGCCATTGACCGTCTTGTTGCTCAGCGGGCTGGTGGAAAGTTGGGTTGACGTGGTGGCGCCTGTGGTTGCATAGCGCAAACCACCCGTGCTGCCCACCACCCACACGCCGCTGCCATCAAGGCTGTAGGCGCCAAACGGATTGCCGGCCGATGCAAAATCGGTCAGGCTGGTGCTCGTGTCGATGTTTCCGTTGCCACTGACCAGCCCGACCACCCGTGGAACGGTAATGGCTGAGGTGGTGTTGCATGCCACCGAACAGGTTGTCGCATCGTAGCCTGTCATAAGCAGATACGTGCCATCGGCCGAGCGCGTCAGCGCGCCCTCGAACTGGTTTGTTCCCATCGCGATCAGCGCGTGGTCGGCCCCCGAAGCGACGTTGGGCATGGCCAGCGAGCCGACCAGCGTTCCCGCCGGCGTGTATTCATCCAGGAACACTTGATTGCCGGTGATCACCAATCCTCCTGTCCCCGTGCCCACCCGGTAGATCACAAGGTTGCCCGCGGTAAACGGCGGGGGACCGGCCAGTGCGCTTGCAGGGCGCGAAGTGCGCTCGGCCACGGTCTCTGTCTCCATCTCCTCGCGGCTTTCGATCGCCGATGGGGTAACGACCAACGGCGCGAGCGCAAGTGCGCTGGCGCCAAGAACTGCAAGGACGGATATCTGAAGGGTATGTTTATGCATAGCTTGCCCGCCCTGCAACCGAATTATGAGAATTGAGTGAGCCGGTAGTATATGGTACGTCCCCCAAAAACGGTGCCAGTTTCTGTGAGGGCTAAAGGCGCTACGATGGCGCCGGGAGACTCACATGAAGGGCAAGAAGCACAGTCCGGAAGCAGTCACCCGGCAGCAGCGCGAATGTCTGCGACGTGCTGCGGGCGGAGCGGCCGCGGCACGTGTATTGATGCGATTTCATCCATGACGCGACGGAGGACCGGCGTCAACTGAAGTGGCTGTCGGTGTTCGACGAATACACGCGGGAGTGCCTGGCGCTGGAGGTGGAGTGGTCGATGGACCATCGCTATGCGCTCGAAGTGCTTCTGCGAGTCTTCGACCAGTATGGGGCGCCGGAATTCATCCGCTCGGACAACGGCGGCGAGTTCATCGCGGAGGGGCTCAGGGCGGGTCTGGCCAAGCTCGGAGTCGACGTGAAGTTCATCGAGCCCGGCGCGCCGTGGCAGAACGGCTACTCGGAGTCGTTTCACAGCCAGGTGCGCGCCGAGCTGCTGGACATGGAGGTGTTCATTGGCTTGGCGCACGCCAAGCAGTTGGGACGGGCGTATCGGCGGATGGATAAACCACGAGCGCCCGCATGGATCGTTGGGGATGCTGACACCGGCCGAGTGGGCGGCGCAGCAGGGACGCCCTGAGCCTAACCGTCAGCCCGTTGTGTCAAGGGCGCGCCCAAAGGCTTCCACGGGCAAAGCTCTACGGGCGCGCCCTGTGACACAACGGGCACCCCGCCGGTTCACTCGGGCGTAACCCCGCTGCGCCAAAAGAATGGCGGGGCCACTTGACACGAAGGACGGACTCGAATACCGTCAACGACGAAAATCCCTCACAGAAGGTGGACACACTTTTGGGGGCGAACTAAGGGTAGGATCGTATTCAGATGGCGACGATCAATGGCGCGAGACACTCTTGGTTGGTTGCGTCGCGCCGTCGCCTCCAAACGCCGCTTGCCTTCACAGGTCTGCCCCTGACTGACTTCAACTTCACGGGATGCCCAAGGCAAGGCGTTTTGTGCAATTCACAGCCAAGGGAATCGTTCGGAGGCTGAAACGGCCCGCCGTGCGCTTTCGGCTGATTGGGGTATCCTCAACGCACACGAAATGAAGCAGACAAGTAGACAGGCCGATTGTGACTACTGGTTTGAAGGGCAGTGGTAGATGCAAGTGACGGGCGGTAATGCAATCTCTGACGACCGGCTCGTAGGTGAGCTGTGGGCGCGTAGCCCTTTGTTGGCGGCAGCGGTCGAAACGGGCACCAGAACCGCTTGCCGACGAATTGCTCCTCGCAGGACTGGCAAGCAGTGCCGTTGCGCGCGTCCAACTCGCCATCATCCCCCTACTGCTCAGGTACCCGCATCTGGCGCATGCGCTTAGGCAAGCCGCCGACATGCTCGCCGGTCCGGCACGCGTGCGGTTGATGTGCTATGCGACAGCGGCCACATTGCTGCAGCAGGAGCACGGGCAGCGCCTGGTCGGCACCGGCTGTGGCGAAGAGCGGATCGATGACGTGTTTTCGTCCGATCTGGATCTTGTCTCAACGGTCAGCGTCGAAGACCGGCTGGCAGCGCTCGCGCAGCGACAGGCCTCCCTCACCGGCCGCGATCTGAATTGGCGGGCGACCTATGAGCACGCAGCCGAGCGCCTGATGACGCGCCTCGAGCGCGAGGCGGCATGGGCGGCCTGAAGGTCGAAGATGTCCTGGCGCTTTTCGGCCGTTTCGGCGAGAATTGGCCAAGCCCGCTCACGATCGATCTGATCGGCGGCAGCGCGCTGACCCTGCTAGGCAATTCCCGCACGACGGTAGACATCGACTACGTCGGATCGGACATTCATCCGGAAAGTTGGCAAGACGCGCTAGGCCGGCTTGCGAGCGAAATGCGGCTTGAGATCGAAGCCGTCCCGCTCGCGGAGATGATTCCATTGCCCGCCGGCGCCATGGAACGATGCCGCATCATCGGGCAGTTCGGGAATGTCATCGTTCGCGTCTTTGACCCCTGCAGCATCGCGTTGAGCAAGCTTGACCGTGGCACAAACACGGACCTTGAGGATGTGATGTTTCTCTTGCGCCAGGGCTTCATCGCGGGTGACGCATTGGCCGAGGCCGTGATGCAGACGTTGCCGGTCGCGGCAAAGTACGATATCTCGGAACGCGAACTACGCCGGAACCATGCCACCCTAATGCGCATGCGATCGGAACTCTAGCGAGTGTCTTGACCGCGTCGGGCGGCGGCGAGCGACCTCATTGACGATCATCTTCAAACGTGCATCGCTGCGTCATTCAGGAATCCTTCCCAAAACCGGCAACGCGCCCGGACTGATATGAGGTGAATCACTGCGCTTTGCGGGCGTGTTCTCGACCCGCTAACGCGGTCGAGGACTCTTCGGCAGGTGGGAGGCATCCGGCCACCAAAGTCCGCCCTAATAGAAGCCCCGCACGGGCCGGAGGCCTTTGTCCATTCAGCCGGGGCCTTCGAGGCCCCGGACACCCGGCCAGCGCCGACGATGACCGAGATGTGTCAACCGAGGAATTCAGGTGTTGCGCTTGGTTGCGCACGCCTCTGCCCGCGGTCGGATCTCGGAAACTGCCCCGGGCCATCCTGGCGCGTTGGCGCACAGTTGCGCGGGGCCCCGGCGCCCGCGCGGCCCCCGCCCCCCGGCCGGCTGCCCCTGCCCGCGGTCGGATCTCGGCCGCAAACGCGCCTAGGGCCATCATGGCGCGGTTGGGGCGGCAGGCGGCTAGTGGGGCGGGCGCGGTAGCTAGGTGGCGGGCCTCGGGTTTCGCCTGTTAGCCGGGGACAACAGGGAATGCCCAAGGCGTCGGCCCGCTGCTGTTCCGCTGCTAGGCTGTTGCAATCATGTAGCGGAAACTATTGCCCAGATGATACCCACCTGAACTCGTTTTGAAAGGCGCCAACGCTTTCAAGATTGCATCGCGTACCACGTCTTCGCCACTGACCTGTATGGCTCGTATCGCTGGACCCGTTGACAGAAAACCGCGCAACGCGGTCTTCTCGTCGCGATAGTCCATCGGACACGTGACGGTCTTGACTGTTGCTGGGGTCATTCCTGCGGTGATGGCGAGGGCTTCCAACGCCCCATCAGCCGAAAGCGCATATGGTCCGGGGGCACCTGGCGGGGGTGGGGGCAATATTGATCCCATTGCCTTAACAATGGCAGTGGACTCGTTTTCTTCCGGTTTGCCAAAAACCGCAACCACAACCGCTCCAGTCCGTGATACACGGCGTGCTTCTTCGCAGCGCCTTCACAGGTGAGGCGGCAAATTGAAATGAACTAAAGCCCGTTACGACATCAAATGCCTGATCGGCATAGGGTAACTCTTCCATTTCCCCTGTTCGGAAATCACCATCTTGCGCACGCTCACGCGCAATTGCCAAAAGGAGCTCGGATGCATCCAGCCCACTAACCCGCGCACCGCGTTTTGCTGCCATCTCGCAAAATATGCCTGACCCACACCCAATATCCAGAATGGATGTGCGCGAATCCACGGCGGTTTCCTGCAAAACCGCCTCAAAGATCGGCACAGCCATACCTTCCTGTACCTCCGCCCAATCTTTGGCTCGTGCTCCCCAAATCTGTCCTTGCGCACTTGCTGTACCCATGAGTTTGCTCCCTGTAAAGGCTGATCGTCTTGTCCAATACCCCAGTTGTTAGTCAAGCCGCCCAAGTGCGGATAACCGGTCGCCTGGGCGGCCTTGGAGGCGTGGAACTGGCGCCGCCGCGATCATCTGCAAAACATCCTTCCGCTCACGTTCAGCCATCAGCCGAGTGTAGGCGTTTTCGGTAATCGTGCAAGGCGGGCCCAGGGCGTGGCGTCTGGGGCGTTATCTTTGGGCGCAGTCGTATCTCTGCCGTGAAAAGCACCGCCGTACTTTATGTGGCGCCTTTGGGTATCCCCAACGGTCCCACCCCCCCCCCCCCCCCGCCCCCCACCACCCCCCCCCCCCCCCCCCCCCCCCCCCCGGGCGTGATCGATCTGCTGGTTGGCGACCGGTGTTGATGCCGGCGGCCGACATAGACCGAAGCCGGCGGCACAAATGATGGCAAGTCCGCCCGAAGGCTCTTGACACGGAGTTCACTCCAAGTGCTAAGCTCATAACCAAGAGGACGTGATCAACCCTGGGCCCGAGTGATGTTTCATTCAAACCTGCCGGCATGCGGCACGCGTGGCCTATGTCGCGCGCCGGCGGAAAGGTAAAGGAGACTCACATCCATGTCTGAAAAGAACGACGCGAATCGCCGGGACTTTCTGCGTGGCCTGCTGGCACTCCCGATGGCCGGCGTGGCAATGAGCCTCGGTGGCTGTGGGGGCCCGGCCCCCACACGGGTGGCTCCAACCGTGCGGGCGGACACCCCGACACAGGCGCCAACACAAGCGCCGACACAGGCACCGACACTGGCACCGACACAAGTGCCGCCACAAGCCGCTTCCGCGCCCACGGAGGCACCCACCCCCACTGCGGCGCAGCCAAGGAACCCAGCCAGCGTAGGGGATACCTACCTGGCGGTCGTGCGCGGCCAGACCCCCGGTCCAGCCGAGCTCACGCGGCGGGCGATCGCCGCCCTGGGTGGCATCGAGCGCTGGGTGAAGCGGGGCGCAGACGTGATCATCAAGCCCAACATCTGCAACGCGTACAACGGCCCTGAGTACGCCAGCACCACCAACCCGGAGGTTGTGGCCGCCATCGTCGCGCTGTGCGTCGGCGCCGGCGCCAAACGGGTGCGCGTGATGGACTTCCCGTTCGGCGGCACCGCCCAAAACGCCTACCGGGCGAGCGGGATTGCCCAGGCCGTCGAGGCCGCCGGCGGCCGGATGGAGCTGATGAATTCGCTCAACTACCAGGTCGTGAAGATCCCCAATGCGCTGGCGCTGAGGCAGACCGAGGTCTATGCCGATCTCCTCAAGGCCGATGCGGTCATCAACGTGCCCATCGCCAAGCACCACAGCATGGCCACACTCACGCTTGGCCTCAAGAACCTGATGGGTACGGTCAAGGACCGCCGCACGATCCACGCCAGCGGCCTGCACGAGTCCATCGTCGACCTGGCGACCGTCATCAAGCCGCAACTGACCGTCATCGATGCGACCCGTATTTTGATGGCCAACGGCCCGACTGGCGGCAACCTGAACGACGTCAAGCGGATGGACACGGTGATCGCCAGTGCCGACGTGGTGTCGGCCGACGCATACGCAACCACCCTGTTCGGAAAGACCGGCGCCGACATCGCCTATATCGCCCTGGCCGCCAAGCTTGGGCTGGGCAGGATGGACCTCAAATCGATCAAGATCGAAGAAATATACGCATAACACGGTTTGCAAGGAGGGTCTGATGAGAGCGAATACCTTGCGCCGGCTGCGTCCGTGGGTGCAGGCTCTGGCGTTCATCCTCTTCATCGTGGTGTTTGTGGCTGCAGGGCGGGTCAGTTTTCTGCCGGCAGACCTGTTCTTCCGCCTCGACCCGCTGGCCGCGCTGGCGGAAATGCTGGCATCCCGGAACCCGGTGCCGGCGATGCTGGCCGGCGGGCTCATCGTGCTGGTGCTGACGGTCGTCGCCGGGCGGGTCTGGTGCGGCTGGCTGTGCCCGCTGGGTACCGTGCTCGATTGGGTGCCGGCGCACAAGCCGACGCCGAAGGAGACGGATCTTGACCACCGTTGGCGGCAGGTCAAGTATTTCCTGCTGGGCCTCATCCTGCTGGCCGCCGTGCTGGGCAATCTGAGCCTGATGATCCTGGACCCCATCACGCTGATCTACCGCACCAGTGCCAGCGCCGGCTGGCCGGCGCTGATGGCGATCGTCTCGGGCCTCGAACGGGCGGTGTCCGATCTGCCGGTGCCTGGCCTTAAGGATGCCGTCGTCTCCGCCGACAACTTCCTGCGGAACGTCGCGCTGCCCATGTACCAGCCGGTCTATGAGCTGGGCGGCCTGACCGCGCTGGTGTTCGTGGCTGTGCTGGCCTTGAATGCCAAGCGCGCGCGCTTCTGGTGCCGATACCTGTGCCCGCTCGGGGCGCTGCTCGGGCTGGTCAGCAAGGTCGCCTGGTTGCGACGCACGCTGGGCGATGCCTGTGTCGAGTGCGCGCGCTGTGCGCGGGCCTGCCCGACCGGGACGATCGACGCCGCGCAGCACTATGCCAGCGACCCATCCGAGTGCATCATGTGCCTCGAATGCGTGCCGGTCTGCGCCAAGGCGGGCCAGCATTTCCGCGGCCACCTGGCGCCGGCGGCCTGGCGGTCCTACGATCCCTCGCGGCGCCAGATCATCGCTTCGGCCGGCGCGGCTGTGGCCGTGGCGAGCTTGAGCGCGGTGGAACCTTCGGCCCAGCGCCCCCAGCCGTTCCTGCTGCGCCCGCCGGGTGCCGTGGACCCGGATTTTCTCGGCCAGTGCCTGCGATGCGGGGTCTGCCTGAGGGTCTGCCCGACCTCGGGCCTGCAGCCCAGCCTGACGATCGCCGGCTGGAGCGGCATCTGGACGCCGGTGCTCACGCCGCGCCTGGGCTACTGCGATTTCTCCTGCAACGCCTGCGGCCAGGCGTGCCCGACCGGCGCCATCCCCCGGCTGACGCTCGACGACAAGCGCAGAACGGTCATCGGGCACGCCTACGTGGACCGCAACCGCTGCCTGCCGTGGGCCAGCGGGCGCAACTGCATCACCTGCGAGGAGATGTGCCCGTTGCCCCAGAAGGCGATTCAGTTGGAGGAGGTGGAGGCGTGGACAGCGGACGGACGAACCACCAACGTAAAACGCCCACACGTGCTGCAGGAGCGCTGCATCGGCTGCGGCATCTGCGAGAATAACTGCCCACTGAGCGGACAAGCCGCCATCCGTGTCTATGCGCCGACGGATCTGGGCGTTGCCGCACCGGGGTAATCCTGCCATAGACGCAGCGCGCTACCAGGCAGCGCATGCGTCATGCGCTACTGACCAATGACTTCATCCAGTTCCAGTCCACCGCGAAGCGTGATTTGTTTGAGGGCTTGGTCACCGCCTTTCCAGATGCGCGACACAGGCACCGTGACACGCTGAATTGCTACTCGGGTCTTGTCTCCGCCCGCGTTCGGCTCTCGGCCGCAAAACGCGCCCTGGGCCTCCTGATGGCGTTCGGGCGGCCTATCGCTGCATCAACGGCAAAATGCGCGCGGGGACGAGGGACGCGGCGGGTGCCACGTCATTGCGCTGGCAATCACCGACCGGGAAGGAGTTCGCGAGCTGACCCTGACATGCCGTTCCGGTCGTATTGCACGAGTTGTTACCGATCGAATCAGCTGCCGTGTAGCACGCATACGTGCCAATGCACGAGCCTGCGCCGATCGAACCGGTAGCATAGTTGCACGCGAAGTCGCCGTTGCACGAGCCTGCGCTGATCGAACCGGCAGCGGAGCGGCACGTCTGAAGGCCAACGCACGAGCCTGCGCCGATCGAACCGGCTGCGAAGGCGCACGAATTGTAGCTATTGCACGAGCCTGCGCCGATCGGACCGGCAGCGTCGAAGCACGCGTTGTTGCCAGTGCAGGAGCCTGCGCCGATCGTTCCGGTGTATGGGTTGCTGTGATAGCACGCCTGTAGTGCCATTGCACGAGCCGTCGGCAACCTGAGATAGATCAACAATGTTCCTGCATGAGTTGAAGCCATCGCACTTGACCAACGGGATGGCCACTTCGGGCAGATCTACGCGAGTGGCGGCCAGAGCGCTGACTGCGCTGGTTGCGGCAAATAGCGCCAGGACAGCGGCGCCGATGAGCGCCAGGAGAAGCAGTGGTCCGATGCGGGTTGGCGTTTTCGGCTGCTTCATTTTGTTGAACGCGGCGTTCTACTCAATTCACGCAATCGCGCCGGACCATGCGGCGCGGATCAGGCGGGCACGCCGGGGCCTTCGAGGCCCCGGACGCCCGGACAGCACCGCTGCTCAGAAGCCAGGCCGCTACTTGTTTGCGGAAGCATCCTGAGCGGAGCCGAAGGACGCTTCCGCCGGCTGGTCGAGCGCAGGCGCCCTTCGACTTCGCTCAGGGGGCCTCCTTCGACTACGCGCATCGACGCTTGCGCGCCGATGCGCTCCGCTCAGGATGCCTGCGCTTATTGTGTGCGCTGCCGCGCACACGCGGTATCTGGCCGCTCTTTCCGCGGAAAGTGATTCGGAAGTCAGGGGAGCGGGCGCAATGCGATCGTGATCGCGTTGCCAACGTCGGGGTCGTTGCTGGCGATGGCCGTCAGAGCGCCGGTGGCCTGGGCCGTCGTCTGATAGACGCGGTTCGCTTCGATCGATATGCCCACCGTAGTCGGCGACGGAATGCTCGCGCGATCGAACGACTCGGTCATCCCCGCCGGCGGCGTCCATGTCGCCGCGCTCGCGAACGCGTGCGATGTCACGATCATCACGCCGTTGACGGATGGCGTGATGCTTGGCGCCGTGTGCTGCAGTGAACTCGCGGTGGCCAGACCGCTAGACTGGTCGATCGGGCTGATTGTGTTGACACCTGTAAACGACTGGATGCCTCCGACCGCGCCTTCGTGGGAGATTGAGAGATCCCAAACGTAGCTCGTGCCTTCGGCAGCGCCGGCGATGCGGTAGTAGACCGCGAGTGCGCTCGTGGTCGCGTTGATATTGTTCACCCGTCTGATCAGCGTCCATCCGGCGGGGGGAGTGATGGTCGCGTTGCTGGGGCGCACCGCGATAGAAGGCGATCATCACATCGCCGGCCGTGGTCCCGGCGGGCTTTGCAATGGTCAGATCGCCCGTGGTGACGCCGGCGGATTCCGCCGAGCGGAACGTGATCTTTGGGGTCGCGGTTGCAGTGGCGGTTGTCGTCGCCGTCGATGTGGGCGTCGGCGTGGGCGTGTCGGTCGGCGTCGGCGCGGGCGCGGGCGTGTTCGTCGCAGTTTCAGTGGGCGTGGGAGTACGGGTGACCGTGCCCGTTGACGTCGGCGTGCCGGAGGGTGTCGCTGAAGGCGTTGGCGTTCCAGTTGCCGTCGCTGACGCTGTTGCTGTTGCCGTTGGCGTGGGCGACGCGGTTGGGGTTGGGCTTTGCAGCACGCGAATCAAGCCGGCCAATCGGACGCCCGCGATATCGGCGCCATACGCCACCTCACCTGCGCTTTCGAACGTCACGGTGAACGCATCGCCTGACAGCAATGTGGCCGAGAAAACGGAATGGGTCGTTTCAACGGACGACGCGCGGGCCAACCCGGAAGACGCTTGGGCAGAGATCGCGGGCAGGTAGGCGCGCGGCTGAATATCGCTGCGCACGATGGCTGACTGCGCGCCCACGTAGGTGAACACCACCGAACCGCCGACTTGAATGTCCAGCGAATCAGGCGCGATTGCGCCATCGGTGATCGTGACATTCCAGATGCCAGTTTGGACACTCGGATTGGCCGCCTCTCGCCGATTGACGTGATTGTTGGCCTGGACGCTGGCGGCGCTGGCGGAGTTCAGCAAAGTAACGATGACAAGCCCCGCTGCGATACTCAGCAGGCTGAAGGCCAGGGAAACGGAAACGCGGGGGCGATCTTTCACGGGGCGATGTTAGGCCCAATCGCTGAAACGCACAAGGACGCGAGGCGCCGGCCCATCGGGGCGCGGCCGAAATCGAATCGTGCGGGCGGGAGGCCGAAGGCCTTCGTTGCATCAGCCGGCACCGTCTCCTGCTCGGAGAAGGTCATGATTGGCTGAAGTTCTCAGGGTCATCACATCGTCATCCCCGCGAAAGCGCAATGGTATTAAGTTAGCGCAAAGGGCGAGCATGAAGGGACCTTCGGACCGGCGCGGGCGCGAGTATCTCGCGTCTGGCATCCTGAGTGCGGCCCACCGATCTGATGCATAAACGCGAGTAGCAGGCCGCGCGAAGGACCCCTGTGACGTTGCACGGAAGCATAGGATATCGGTGACAACACGCGTATGCCGATCCACCCATGCGCGGGGTGACATCACAGGGGTCCTTCGCTCGCCCCCACCGCTCGTCCCTCCCGAGACCCTATGGGGCTCGCTCAGGATGACAAGAAAGGAGGATCGTTCGTGCGGCATCTTGCGCATGCGCACCTTTACTTCATGCCATTGCGCTTTCGCGGGGATGACAGGCAGAAAACCTGAGGTAGTCAGGAGAAAACCATGGGCTCGTATCGGTCAATCAACCTGCCGGGTTTTGCGGTCGTAGACCCGCATCCCCCGGGCGAGGTAGTTCTTGAGCGCGGCGGGATCATCGAGCGTGCAGGTATGCAACCAGACGCGTTGCGCGTCCCAGGACCACGCGCGCTTGAGCGCATCGGTCAAGAGCGCGCCACCCAGACCGCGCCCGATGAAATCCGGCGCGAGCCCGAAGTAGGCGACTTCGACCGCCTGGGCGTCGTCGCGGCGCAGCTCGTAGTAGCCGGCCGTCGCGCCGCGCAACGACGCGACAAAGGTGCGACGCTGTTCGTCAGCGGCGTAGCGCTCCCAGTCCAGATCACTCCAGCCGAGTTTGTCGATCCATCCCCATTGCTCGCCGACCAGCAGATAGAGCGCGCGATTGAGTCTCCAGTCGCGCTCGACAGCTTCGCGCACGATGAAATCGGGGTCGTTCATGGGCGCCGGCACAAGCTCCTTGAGGGCGCTCATCTGGAGATAGGTTGTGATGACTTCTGGCATTTGTGGGTCTTTGCGGGCATCGTGCGGACTGTGCGCCGATAACGTAATTCCGTTGTAGGCGCAGCCTTCAGGCTGCGCTTGCGACTGCTGCGCGGGCTGAAGCCCGCGCCTACATGGGCCGATAACGTCATTCCGTTGTAGGCGCAGCCTTCAGGCTGCGCTTGCGACTGCTGCGCGGGCTTCAGCCCGCGCAGCAGTCGCCGATAACGTCATTCCGTTGTAGGCGCAGCCTTCAGGCTGCGCTCGCAGCTGAAGCGGGGCTAGCTATCCGCCGTGCCATGCATGCCCTGGATGCCGATCAGGCATTCGATCATCCCGAGGTGCCGATTGTCGTGGGTCATCCAGGTTGCAATGATCGGGCCGATCCGGCCGTCGTGCCAGTGTTCGCCGTGCAGGCCCGCATAGACCCGGTGGAACGCCTCGTCGTCGATCGCGGCCACGGCCTGCTGGGCAAGGGCAAAGGCGCGCCGGGCATAGTCCATGAGCGCCGCCTTCCCGGGCATGCTTAGCGCATTCGTCACTGTGTCGTCCATACTCATGCCGGTCTGGGCATAGCCGAGGCCCTCCGTCGCCAGCTCCCAGCGGGCGGCCAGCCCCTCCCGCTCCCAAATCTGGCTGCCGCGCCCGTGGACCATCTCCTGCAGATAGTCCGCCCAGCGGGCCAGATGCCAGACATGGAAGCCGATGGATGGGGTGGTCTCGTTGGGCGACCAGGGCAAGCTGCCCGTCGGTCAGATCGTCGACAAGGTCAAGCGCGGCTTCCTGGGTCTCGCAATACTGTCTCGCGAGCGTGGACATGATGCTGACGGGCACGTGGTTCCTTTCGATGGGGGGTCCCGATAAGAGATCTCGGGTGGGCGTTTCCTTTACCGAATCGTTGGCGCGGTCGGCGCGGCAATCGAACCCGCGCTGTCGGCGAATTTCGTTTCGAATAGGTTCACGTACGTGTTTACGGCGGTCAGGAATTGGGCCTCCTTGCCTGCCAGGATCTTGCCCGCAAGGCTCTTGGCCTCGTACCACGCCTTGAAAGCATATGAGCTGCTGGACCATTCCCATGTGGCGCCTGCCTGCGGCTTGGTTCCGACAAACGTAACGTGGAACTTCGTCACGACGTATTTCTTCCCCTTCGTCGTGATTTTCTCAATCGTGATGTGCGCTTTCAGCCCGGCGATGCCGAGCGCTGAATCGGCGCAGACGATATAGGGTGGCTGCCCTGCCTTGAAGCCCGGGATTGATCTGCCGACATCGAACTCTTTTTGTTTCGCCATGATTCTCCCTGATTGCGATATGCGGTCAAAATCGACGGCGAAAGTATATTCGCGCCCCGCTTTTTCGCAAGCGGCGTGCGCTGGCTTGGCATGACTCCGGCAACGACGTCACTTGCGCGGCTCGCCGTCCTCGGTCACCCAGCCTTCGGCGCGCAAACCGGCCAGCGCTTCCAAGTAGCGCTCGTTTCGCGCCTTGGCCGCATCGCGCTGCCCGACCTTGTTGGCCTCGGCCTCGGCCCGAAAGGCCGGCGACATGAATGCGCTTTGGGCGGGCGCGTCATCGGCATCGTCGGCGATGAGGCCGAGCAGGGCTCTGACCACGCGCGGGTCGCCGAGAAGGGCTTCCAGCCGCGCCAGGCGCCGTTCGATTCTATAGAGTCTGTCTTCGCTCGTCATCGTCCATCCTCAAGCACGGCCAGGCGCTCCTCGGTGCCACCTTCGTCGCGCATTATCCGCGGCCCGCCTGATGCGGCCTGGGCCGCCTGAAGTCGTCCGGACACTCGCCACAGGATTTCGGTCCTTGACCGTGGCTGCCCATGTTACTGGCAAAACCCGGTACGGGGCTGGCGCTCTCCCGGTATTCGAGCCGCCGTAGGGACACTTGCCAATGGGCCCATTTCCAATACACTTGGTTTTCGTTGCCGCGGCCTCGGGCGTGGAAACATCCAATTGCTTTGATGAGGGGGAAGTACATGTTTCGATCCACGACTGCCGTTCGCCGTGCAATGCTGCCTTTGGCTATATGCGCGATGCTCCTGTGGCCGGCCAACGGGGCGGCCCAGACCAGCCCGCCCGATGATCCAGCCGGTCCGCTCGTCGCCGCGCCGGAAGCCCCCGAGGGCCTCCCCGACGTGTGTTTCTCCAACTACAGCGGCGGCGCTGGTGCTGACTTCAGCAGCTACAATGCCCAGGCCGTCCAGAACGCGATCAACGCCGCCAGCGCCGGTGGCACGGTCAAGCTGGCTGGGGTCTGCGCTGGCGTGGTGTCGTACGGCGGGAGCAGTCAGGTCGGGCTGATCACCAAAACGCTGACCGTCATCGGCGGCTATGCCTACAACACCTGGGCCGTCAGCTATCCGATCACCCAGCCGACCGTCCTTGATCGCCAAAGCGGCGGGCGGGTCCTGCAGATCACCGGCGCGCCGGTATCGGTCTACAGCCTGACGGCGCAGTTTGGCAAAGCCGTGGGCGTGGACGGTGGGGCCATCCGGACGAATAACGCGCTGACCCTGACCCATGTGGCGGTCTACAGCAGCACGACGGATAACGATGGCGGCGGGGTGGCGTCGAGCGGGATCCTGCGCTTGATCGACACCCGCATCATCAGCAATACGGCCGGCCAGAGCGCAGGCGGGGCGCGGGCAGGCGGAACGCTGATCCTGATCGGCGGCCTGTTCGAGCGGAACGTCTCGCAGCACGGCGGCGGGGCGCGCGTGTTTGGCTCGGTGGGCATGACCGGGACCCAGTTCATCGACAACCATTCGAGCGCGGCCAATTTCAGCGGCGGCGGCCTCAAGGTCGATGCCGCGTCCACCCTGAACGGCGGCCTTTTCCGGGGGAACAGCGGCTATGACGGCGGCGGGCTGAGCGGGCAGGGCACGGCCTCCATCTCCGGCACGGAGTTCATCAGCAACACCGCCCTGCGCTGGGGCGGCGGCGCGAACGTAAATCTGCTCACTCAGATCACGGGGACAACGTTCACGAACAACACATCGGCCTCGGACTGCGGCGCATTGCGCACGACGGCAATCCTGCGGGCCACGGCCAGCGCCTTCCATGCCAATACGACAAACGGCAATGGCGGCGCGGCCTGCGCCGACAACGGGGGGGTGCTCACCGGCGGTCTGTTCCAGAACAACTCGGCTGCTAAGGGCGGCGGCTTGTGGACGAATGCCTCCACCACGTTGAGCGGCACGGCCTTTGTCACTAACACGGCCACGGTCGCCGGCGGTGGCGCGTATCTGGAGAACGGCGCAGCGACCGTGAGTGGAGGCGTGTTCGAGGGCAACGCGGTGTCCGCCCCGCTGGCCGGCTACACGGGTGGGCGCTACGCAGCTTCGCTTGCGATGAAGGACACCCGCCTGCTCAGCAACGCGGCCATGGTGAATGGCGGCGTGTTCCAGGCCAACCGGGTTACCGTCCCGGCGGGCGGCTACGCGGGCGGGCTGTACGCGGCCTCGCTGATGATGACGGATACCCGCCTGCTCAGCAATACGGTGGACTCCCAGGGCGGCGGGGTCTATGTGGCGGGCCCGGCGTCCATCTTTGGCGCCCACTTCACTGGCAACCAGGCCCAGTCTGTGTCTGATGGTCAGGGCGGCGGCCTGTATGCCAGCGCCGCGCTGACCGTCACGGACTCACGATTCCTTCACAACGCCGCAGGATATGCCGGTGGCGGCGCGACGGCCTTGGGCCCCGCGCTGATCTTCGGTGGCGTGTTCGAGCAGAACAGCGCGCCTTCGTTTGGCGGAGGCGGCCTCGACGCCGATGTTTCGGCGACGATCTCGGGCACGCGCTTCCTCACGAATACCGGCTACTACGGCGGCGGGATCTTCGCCAGCGGTCCGGTCTGGATGACAGGCGGATCCCTTGCCGGGAACTCGGCCACGGCAGCGGGCGGCGGGGCCGACCTGGAGGGCGGCGGCGCGCTCACCCGCACGCTGATCCAGGACAACCGCTGCGGCGGCTGCGGCACCTATGGCGGCGGCGGAGTGTGGTCGATGGCCGATCTCCGGGTGAATTCCGTGCGTTTTGTCGGAAACAGCGCCGGAAGTGTGGGCGGCGGCCTGGCTTTCGGGACCGGGTCGACGGCTGGCAGCCTGGTTGTCGTGAACTCGCTATTCGCGGCCAACTCCGCGCCGGCGGGCGCGGCCATTGTGGGCGCAAACGCGGCCTCCGTGCAGATTGTCCACACCACCATCGCCAGCCCGACCCAGGCCAGTGGCGCCGCGATCTCGCTCGCGTTCTCGCCGGCGGCCATCAGCAACACGATTGTGGTCTCGCATGCGATTGGTATCGATGCCCTCTCGTCGACGGCGGTAGAGACCCATAACCTCTTCTTTGGCAACACCGTTGACACCGCGGGCACGGTGACGGGCGGGGTGGGCAGCTTTATGGGCGATCCGCGCTTTGTCAATCCCGCCGCCGGGGACTACCACCTGACGCCGCTCAGCGCCGCGCGTGACGCCGGCGCGAACGCGGGGGTGGCGGTTGACTTTGAGGGGGATACGCGGCCCATCGGGGGTGGCTTTGACATCGGGTATGACGAGTCGCGCGCCCGGCTGGCGTGGGTGCCCAGCGTGTTGCGCTGAGCCTGAACCTCGGAGGTCGGCGCAGCGAGGCCGGGGCGGATGAGGACCCATGGCGCGGAGGCAGTCGGTTTGGTTTTTTATTTTTCCCAACTGGACGGGGGGGAAGCCCCTCGAAGACGTAAATTCGGCGCGTCGGGCGCAGGGTTCTCAGCAGCAGCCAACGCTTGATGTCCAGGAGTCATGATTTGACTGCCCTCCCGAAACTGCACTCGACCGTTTATTTCAATTGATACGCCAGGCCAAATCCATAGGGATACAGCGGGTTCACCGAGTCGTAGGGCACATCCGCTTTCTGATTCCGCACCGCGTCCATCGAACTGGGCAGTTCAAGTGGCAGCTTGCCTTGCGGGCTGGCCTTGCCAAAGATCACATCCAGCACGGCCGTGTCGCTGGCGCCAAACTCGACCAGCAGCGCTTTGGCCAGGTCGTTGATCTCGGGGATGACCGCGGGGCGGTCCACATACAGCACAACGATGGTTGGCGTTTTTCTGAGCAGGCCCAGAATGCCTTCCTTCGCGTCGCCCTTGAAGTCCAAATCGCCGTGATGAAAGCCGCGCGCGATGAAGTTGGGAGTCTCCACCGGCACCCAGGGCGTCTCCAGCCGCACGATGGTGAAGTCCGCCTCCTCGGGTGTGGAGACGACCTCGGCATACCCGGCAGCGGTCGTCGGGTCGACATTCTGGACGTAGACCCTGGGCCGGCCCCGTAGGGCAGGACCTGATCCGCATTCTTGAGCAGGGTCATCGCGCGGGTTTGGCTTGCCACGCCGGCGCGCACTGACGCGGGATGTCCGAATACTTCCGCGACACGGGCTTCATCCACAAAGGGATTGTCAAAGAGGCCCAGTTGGAATTTGAGGCGGAGCAGCCGCCGGACCGATTGATCGAGGCGCGCCTCGGATATCGCGCCGGTCTTGACGAGCTCGACCGCGAGTTCGGGACAGCTCTCACCGCCGAACTGATCGATGCCCGCCTCGAGCGCCTTGCGCACGCGCTCGACCCGGCTGAGGTGCTCGACGCCCCACGCGCGGGCTGGCCAGATCGCGCCGGGTAGATGCGTGTCGGTGATCAGTCCCCAGTCGGTGCAGACCACCCCCTCGTATCCATATCGTTCGCGCAGCAGGCCCGAGATGATCGTTTTGTTGAACGACATCGCCACGTCCTCATCGGTTTGACCCATGGGCACGCCGTAATACGGCATGACGGCCGCCGTCTGCGCGGTGAAGGCTGCCTCAAACGGAATGAGGTGGTACTCGAAGTTGCCGCCCGGATAGATCTGACCCTTTTGAAACTCGAAATGCGGGTCCAGGCCTTCCTGCTGCGGCCCGCCGCCGGGGAAGTGCTTGGTCATGCAGGCCACGCTGCCCAGGCCAAGCGCCTCGCCCTGGAACCCTTCAATGTAGGCGGTGGCCAGCAGGGCGGTCAGTCGGGCGTCCTCCCCGAAGGCGCCGCTGATGCGCGCCCAGCGCGGCTCGGTGGCGAGGTCAACCTGGGGGTGCAGGGCCATCCGGATCCCCACCGCCACATACTCGCGCCGCACGATTTCGGCGAACTGGCGGACCAGCTCAGGATCGCCAATCGCCGCAAAGCCCAGCGTCTCGCACCACAGCGAGAAGTCGGTGGCCCGCATGGCGAAGACGCTCTGACTGAAATGGCTGCGCGGATCCGAGGCGAGGGTGACCGGGATGCCCAGCCGGGTCTGCTCCGCAAAACGTTGGAGATTGTTCTGCCAGCGGGCGATCATGCCGGCCGCCGGCGCCTCCCACAGGTTGAAGTGATTCATCCGGTGCGCGCTGATCTGGCCGGGCGCGCCCTGCCCAAACCCGCGCGTATCCGGCGCGTCCTCGAGCGAGCCGTCCGGATTGACCCCGGCCCCGTTGATGAACAGGCAACCGGCTTTTTCTTCGAGGGTCATCTGCCCCAGCAGGTCCTCGATCCGCGCTTCAATGGCTTGGCGCGGATCCTCATAGACATCCAGCAGGCCGTTCTTGTTGAGATCGCGGTAAGCGTAGCCGTCCTCGCGGGCGATCAGCGTCGACTGCTGGGAGAGCAGCCTGGTGTTTGTCATCATCGTGATAAGACCTCAGTCCAGTATCGTCAGAACCCGCTCCCAATCTGCGCCAATCTGCGTTAATCTGCGGATGAATCCGAGTCCGCACCCGCTCGGCCCGTCACGGGCGTGGCTGGTATTGTCCGCAGATTAACGCAGATTCAGTGGCTAGCCCGAGCGGTTCGTCATTATCGGCAACTGCTGGAAGCGCCTCAATTCAACACCGGAAAAAGGGCCCGATCCAGGCGCTGGTAGGGCACCTGGGCGAAGTCGTAGTTGAGCGTGCCGGGAGTCGAGGCATACAGAATGCGCGCGGCGACCGGCTCGAAGCCGGCGTAGAAGTGCTGGGACGACTTCACAATCAGCAGGCGGCGTAGGTGATAGGGAATGCCAAAGGCGCTAAACACGTCCGGCGAAAACACCTGGGTTCGAAGCGAATTGACAATCACATCGATCCCCGCGATCTCGAGCCAGGCCGCGTCGCCGCATGGCATCATCAGCGCGCCCTGGAGCTGCGGCCAGCGCTGGACCAGGTTTGACTTCAACCCGCGCACGCTGGCGACGACATCCAGCGGATCGCCGCTGGCCGGGCCCATCTTGCCGCCCAGGCGCGCCCGCAGCGTCCCGCCCACACCCGCGGCCTGACAGAGCTGGACGACGATCGGATCCCACATCAGGGCCAGGGCGGCGTTGCTGATCCCGCGGGTGAGCATCTCGCGCAGGACAAAAGTGCTGTCGCTGGGCGCGCCGCCGCCGGCGTTGTCGGCGACGTCGGCGATCACCACCGGCCGGGGGTCGCGCATCGCCAGGGCCTGATCCAGCGCCTGGGCGATGGGCGGCATGGGGGTGACCAACTCGCGCCGGATCGCATACAGCTCGGCGGCGACCTCGCCCGCGACGCTGCGCGCCTTCGCGGCGTCGCCGTTGGTGATCACCAGGACATACCCGCCCGAGGAGGGCACATCCGCCCAGGGAAAGCCATGGGCGAGCGAGACCGACAGCACGCCGTTGACGCCCTCGCGCGCGCTCATGTGGTCGACAAACGAGCGCATCGGCTCGACCGGGGTGCGGAAGAAACCCAGCATCTTCGAGTCGATGACGGCCATCTTCGGGTCGATCCGCCCGAGCGCGGCTTCGGTGGTAAGCCGAAAGACCTCCTCGGCCCGAGCGACGATGTCGGTGTGGGGGTACTCCTTGTAGAGCACGATCACGTCGGTGGCATCGACGGTGGCCTGGGCGATGTCGCAGTGCAGGTCGAGCTCTACGCCGATTTTCACCCGCGGGCCGACGATCTGGCGCACCCGCTGGGTGAGGTCGGTCTCGCAGTCGTCATACCCATCGGCGACCATTGCCCCGTGCAGGAGCAGCAAGACGACATCGAGCGGACCGGCGGCCCGCAGGCGTTCGAGCAGTTCATCCCGGAGCGTTTCGTAGGTGGCGCGGGTCGTTGTGCCAGCCGGCTGGGCGAAGGAGTACAGGCCAAACGTGAAATCCCAACCCTGATCGGCGGTCATGCGTTGCCAGGCGCGGATGGCATCCCCGCCGAGGATGCCGGCGAGTTCGTCGAGGGTCCGGGCGACGGGAAAGTCGGCCAGGCCGGTGGGGATGGGCGAGAAGGTGTTGGTTTCGGTGGCGATGCCGCCGCTGAAGATGCGCATGAGCGCCGATTATCGATCACGGAGAACACGCAGGCTGCGGATGGCCTGGATGCGGCAGGGGCGGTTCGCGAACCGCCCCTGCCGCACACCTATGGCCTCCGCAACGCGACCGGCCCAGAAGCCCGGTAGTGCGGCGTGCCGTGCTTGACCTCACTTCAACGCATCAACCGGACCATTTTCCATGCTTGTCTTCTTTCCTTCCAGAATGTCTTCAATGTTGTCCAGTATTGCGTCGAGTCCGACTTTGTGAGAGGCCTTCAGACCGGGCCCATTATCCATTTTGGTCTGATAGCTCCGCACCACGACAAGAGCAGCGTTCACGGCCTTGGTGTAGCCGGGGCCGTCCTTTGCGCTTTCAACCGCTTTGAGCTTGGGCGTAAGGCCCTCATCAAAAGTCTTGAAGAACTTCTTCAAGGCCTTTCTGTCTTCCTTGTCGGCATCGGTCTTGGCTTCTTTGGCGACGTTCGCTTTCACCCTGGACCAAACGAGGGTAAGGTTCTTTGCGATCTTGATTTTTGCCTGGAGTTGGCGCTCCTCCATGGACGGGGGGCGTGGACGTTGAAGTGTCATAGTTTCGAAAATGTAGTGTCGTGGCTCGGATCTGTCAAGCGCGTTGACTGAGCCAACTATGGCTCATGCAAAGTTCGCTGTTCTCCGGCTGAAGCCCCGCCGCGCCAGACATGCGCGAACCATTTGCAGGAGAACGGGAGAACGGGAGGGTAAATATCCTCTCCCGTTCTTTCGTTCTCCTGCAATCCGCTGTAGACAGGCGACGGAGGGTGGGCGAGACACGCATGAGAAATTCTGTGAAGGGACTTTGCAAGAGCCATGGCCCCTGGCTTGCGCATAAATGCGCGCTCGCATAAAATCCGCGTGGTTGGACTCGGAGATGGCAACGATTAACACACAGCCCGCTGGTGACCGTGTTTTTGGCTGGCAGGCGCTCGGTCTGTGGGTGGCCGTCACAACGGCGGGATTCATTGTGGCCGGCGACCTCCACTTTCAGATGACGGGACCAACCGTCCCCCTGGACCCGCAGGATATTGATCCGGGGGCGGTCCTGATGGGTTTCGTGTTTGGGTCCGTGTCCGGCCTGGTCATTTCGTCCCTGCAGTGGCTGGTCCTCAAGGCCTATGCGCCCACGGCTCGTCTGTGGATCCCGGTGAACATAGTCGGCTTTGGCCTGGCGCACGCCTTGAACGATGCGGTGCCATACCGGCCGTTTGACCTGCCGTATGTCCTGGCCATCGGCGGAGTCATGCTGGGTCTGGTTCAATCGATCGCGCTCCGCGGCGCGGGATCCATGTCGATCATCTGGCTGCCGATCGCCGCGGGGGCCTGGGTCGCAGGCCTCCTGTTGGGATCGGCCTGGCTGTCTCTGATCGACAAAGATCCGATCGCCGAAATAGCAGCGGTGTTCGGCACGGCTGGATTGATGATTGGCGCGGCGACCGGCGTCGCACTGATGTTTCTTCTCCGCAGGCGGGCGACCGCGATGCGTTAGCGGCTGGTCTGCAAGCGGCCGTGGGACAGGGGAGCCGGCCAGGCCAGTCACGGGCCCGGCAGGTTTTGTCCACAGATTTGCGCAGATTAGCGCGGATTGGTTGGAGGGAATTGGCTCTCAGCGCGGCGCGCCGTGCACTGGGTCCCGCCCACAGAATACGGTCGCGGCCGGCCGGCGTTATACGTCCAGTTTTGCGATCACACTCTGCTCAACCATTGTCTTCTTGCCCTCCAGTACTTCCTGGATTCCTTTCAGAATGCCCCTGAGCGCGATGTTGTGCTTGGCCGATAGCGCCTCATCGTTCTTCACCTTGTCTTTGTAGCTCTTGACGACAACCAATGCCGCGTTGACTGCCTTGACGTAACTGGGTCCATCCTTGGCCTTTTCGAGCGCCTTGAGCTTGGGCGTCAGTCCCTCATCGAAGGACTTGAACAACGCGACGAGCGCCTTCTTTTCGTCTTTGTCATAGGCGTCTTTCTTGGCGGCCTTGGCGGTGGTGGCCTTCACCTGAGACCAAACCTTGGTCAGATTCTTTGCGATCGAGATTCGGGTCTGGAGTTGGATTTCTTCTATCGTGGACGGAGCCTGTTGTTGGGTCATGGTGGGGCGATTGTGTGCGATCGTCTGATTTTGTCAAGGCAGCGACCAGGATTTTTCTTGGCGAGATCACGATCCACGCGCTTCGCGCGTGGATCGTGATCTCGCCGGATGTTTTTGGGATTCCTGCCGGCCCCAGGCTCTCGCCGCGAATCCTGCCGCCGACTACAATCTGGCAGCTCAACCTCGGAAAACTATCCTGATGAAAATCACCGACGTGCGCACCGTGCTGCTGACTGGCCCGTATAGCCGCGACCCGTATATCCTGTCCGCCCGGCCCCGGCGCAGCGCCGCCTTTATCGAGATTCACACCGACGTCGGCATCGTCGGCGTCGGCGAGACCTATGCCGGCTACTTCTTTCCCGAAGCCGTGCCCGTGACGGTCGACTTCTTCGCGCCGATCCTGCTCGGGCAGTCGCCCGACGACGTCGACGCGCTCTGGCAGCGCATGTATCGCGCGGGCAACTACTGGTGCCGGGTCGGCCTGGGCGCGGGGATCCTCAACGGCATCGAGGCCGCGCTGTGGGACCTGCGCGGGAAGCTGCACGGCGTGCCGGTCTGGCAGCTCCTGGGCGGGCGCAAGCACGACCGCCTGCCCTGCTACGCTTCGGGCGGGCCGAGCAACTACCCCAAGGATCAGCTCGCGGCCAAGCTCGATTTCTATCTCAGCCTCGGCTTCACCGGGGTGAAGATCGCCACCGGATCGCGCGAAAAGGAGGGGGGCTGGCACATGCCGCTCGAGCCACGCGAGGCCGCCGACTTTGAGGCCGACAAGCTCGCCTTTGCCCGCGCCCATGTCGGCAAGGATGTGCGGCTAATGCTGGACGGGCACATGGGCAACAATCCCCGCGCGACCTGGACGCTCGAGACCGCCGCCGCGGTAATGAAAGCGGTTGAGCCGTATGACCTGTTCTTCTTCGAGGAGCCCCTGCACTACACCGATCCGCAGGGTTACGCTGAACTGTGCGCGGGCACGCCGGTGCCCATCGCCGGGGGCGAGTGCCTGACCGCGCTGTACGAGTGGCGGGTGTTCGCCGAGCGGGATGCGTTTGACATCGGCCAGCCCGACGCGGCCTGGACCGGCGGGATGAGCGAGTTCATGCGGGTGGCGGCGATGATGGCGGGCCGTGGGCGCAAGATCGCCACCCACGCGGCGGGGGCCGGTGGCGCGCTGATGCAGAATATCCACTGCGCCTTCGCCTGCGAGAACACCGTGATCTGCGAGATCCTCCCGGCATTGGGCGGACTGCACCTCGACATCGCCGGGGATTCGTTCCGATTCGCGCAGGGCGACGTGCTGCCGCCCGAGGCGCCCGGCCTGGGCATCACCCTCACCGACGAGATCAAGAATCGCTATCCTTTCGTGCCGGGCAGCGGCGAGTTCAACAGCGTGCCCGGAAAGATTCTAACGGACTGAAGCATGACCAAGATTCTCATCAATATCCCGATCAAACCCGATGTGCTGCAACGCATTCGGGCGCTGCCGAATGCCGAAATCGTCGTGGTGGATCCGTCCAATGATGGGGTGACCCCGTTGCCGCTGGAAGTGATTTCTGGCGCCGAGGTTTTGGTCTGCCATCTGCCGCCGGTCAATCAGGCTGAGATGAAGGACCTGAAGCTGGTCCAGATCATGTCGGCGGGCTTCAACCAGCTTGCGCCGATGAAGCTGGCCCAACGCGGGGTGCGGGCCTGCAACGCGGGCGGGGTCTACAACACCGCGATCGGCGAGTGGACGATCGCGATGCTGGTCAACCTCACCCGCGACCTGCGCGGGATGATCCGCAACCAGGACACAGGGGTGTGGGATCGCGACGACCGCTTCGCCGCCGAAATCCGCGGTCGCACGCTCGGCCTGTGGGGCTACGGCGGGCTCGGACGCGAGGTCGCCCGGCTGGCCAGGGTGATGGGCCTCACGGTGCATGTGCTCGCCCGCAGCCCGATTGGCCGGCGCGACGATACCTATGCCGTCCCGGGCACCGGTGATCCGGAGGGGTCGCTGCCCGATAAGGTGTTCGGACCGGAACAGGATCTCGCATTCCTGGGCGGCCTCGACTATCTCGTGCTGGCCATGCCGCTCAACCCGGCCAACACCGGCGGATTGGCGCGCGTGAGCTGCGGGCGATGAAGTCCACGGCCTACTTGCTCAACCCGGCCCGCGGCCCGCTGGTGAACGAGGCGGCATTACTGCGCGCCCTGAGCGAAGGCTGGATCGCCGGGGCGGCGCTGGATACCCATTTCCGGTATCCGATGCCGGCCGATCACCCGCTCTGGCGCATGCCCAACGTGATCATGACCCCCCACATCTCGGGCTCGGACAAGGGGCCGCATTTCCTCGACCGGATGGGCGAGATCGTCGAGCACAACGTCGCGGCTTATCTCGAGGGCCGGCCGCTGTGGAATGAGATCGCGCCGTCGGAGTTGTAGGATCACTGATGAACACCACCAACACTGACCTCGCCCGTATCCTGGTGACGCGCGAAGCGATCCAGACCCGGGTGGGCGAAATCGCCCGACAGATCGACCACGATTATCGCGATGCAAGTCGGCTGCTTGTCGTGGGGATTCTGCGCGGCGCCTTTATCTTCACCGCCGACCTGACCCGCCAGTTGGCGATCCCGCACATCGTCGACTTCATGGCCCTCACCACCTACGGCAAGCGCACAACGGTGGGTGAGGTGCGGGTCGTCATGGATCTGCGCGAGCCGATCGAGAACGAGCACGTGCTGCTGGTCGAGGACATCGTCGACGGTGGGCACACCTTGAGCTATCTCCAGCGCATGCTGGCGGATCGCAACCCGGCCTCGCTGCGGACCTGCGTGATGGTGCGCAAGCGCCGCGAGAACGCGCTGGCTCGGATCGACTACCTCGGCTTTGAGATCCCCGACGCCTGGGTGGTCGGCTATGGGCTGGACTACGCCGATCGGTATCGCACGCTGCCGTTCATCGCCGAGCTCAAGCCCGAGGTGTATCGCAAGTAAACCGGCCAACCCTGGAGTTTGACCGCTGATTGGCTGAGGTTTCCAGAATACTCACATCGTCATCCCCGCTTTCGCGCAATGGCATTAACTTAGGCGCGCGTTCAATCGCCGGCCCCGAAGGCGATCCAGGGCGAGCCCTGGGAAACCATGCCCCCGATTCCCGCCCTGAAAGGGCGTAGCGCGGCAGGACGTAGGACCTGCCAGATCCGCCAGCTGAACCGATACCTATTTCGCCCTTTCAGGGCTCATGCGGTGTTTGGCGGCGCTACCCAGGGCTTCGCCCTGGACTATCACATCTGGCCCCTTCAGGCCGGGACAATCTTGTCATCGTTGGCTTAACTGTGACCACGCATCAAACACGGCGCTTTGCATTGTTTGTGGTCGGCTCCCAAACTTAATGCCATTGCGCTTTCGCGGGGATGATAGGCAGAAAACCTGAGTCAATCACTGATTGACCGGTTTAGTCTGCGACGCCGCGCCGCGCGCCGCCCGCCGGCCGAAGACCAGTCCCAGGCACAGCCCGCCCGCATATTGCTCGTTGTGGATCCCGCCCGCGTCGGCCCCGGCCGCGTAAAGCCCAGGGATCGGCCGGCCGGCCCGGTCGAGGACGCGGGCATCTGGATCGATCCGGATGCCCCCCAAAGTGAAGGTGATGCCCGGGGTGACCGCCAGGGCGTAGAAGGGCGGGGTTGTCACGGGGTTGGCCTTGGCCCGCCGGGGGATGCGCAACTGGGCGGCCGCGCCGGCGACGACGGCGGTGTTGTAGTCACGCAGGGTTGTCAACGTGCCCGGCCCGTGCCCGCCCAGGGCGTCCACGGCGGCGGCGAGCTCCTCGATCGATGAGGCCACCGCCGCCGGCGCGCCCAACGCTTTGGACTCATAGAACGTGTCGGTCGCGCGGGCGCCGCCGCCGCCCGGGCGGCGGGCGAAGGCGCGATAGACGACGTCGTCGTAGATCAGCCAGGCCAGGGCCTCGGGCTGGCGGGCGACGGCCTGGCTGCTGGTCTCGTCGCCGAGCGACTCGTCGGTGAAGCGCTCGCCGCGCAGGTTGAGCAGGACGGACTGCTCGCTGTGATACATCGTGAAGCCGATGAAGTCGTTGACCGGCACGCGTGCGGGCGGGGCGGGCAGCAGGTGGCCATAGAAGCTGCTCATCGCCTTGGACGGCGCCGCGCCGGCGTTGGTCGCCATCCAGAAGCCGTCGCCGGTGCTGTGTGGGTTGCCGCGGGTGATCAGGCGGTCGGCCCATGGGCCGAAGTACTGGGCGCGCATGGCCGGGTTGCCCTGGAAGCCGCCCGTGGCGAGGATGACCGCCGGAGCGGTGAATGAGCGCAAGCCGTTGGGCGTGCGAGCGACGACGCCCGCGATCGCGCCGGCGGCGTCGAAGCGCAGGGAGGAAACCGACGCCTCGGTGATGACTCTGCCGCCGCCGGACGCGAAGCGGGCCAGCAGGGTGGCGACGAAGACGCGCGGGTTGGGCTCGGTCCAGTAGACGCTGCGGTGCGGTTCCGAGGGCAGGGGGGTGAGGGTCGCGCCGAGGCCGCGCAGCCAGGCAATGCCCGGCTCGAAATCGGCGACGAGGGCGGCCCCCAGCTCAGGGTCGCCACGCGGGACCAGCCGGCGCAGATCTTCGACGGTCCGGGCGCACCAGATCGTCCCGCCGGACAGGGCGAGCGAGCCGCCGACAGCCGGTCCTTTCTCGAGCACGTTCACCCGCGCGCCGAGGGCCTGGGCCTGCAGGGCGGCCACCAGCCCGGCCATCCCGCCGCCGACCACGAGCACGTCGCATGCGTCTTCTTGGGTTGTCATGGAGCGATTATGCGGCGATGCGCCGCTCGACGGGGCGGTGTTTCGCGGAGGGAGATGCGGGTGTCAAGAGGTGGGCCGCACCTCGAAGGTGCGGCCCACCTGATGCCTGCGCCCCTACCGCATCGCAATCGGCACGAAGGCGTTGTAGGCCGGCGGGATCCCGGCCCAGAATCCCCCGCTGAGCGAATACGAGCCGCCGCTCGCGGAGCCCGCATCGGCCTGCCCGATCGTCCCACCCAGCGAATACCCGCCGCCCGTGCTGAAGGTTGCCCCGCCGCCGTCGATGCTGTTCCAGGTCAGGTCGTAACCGCCGCCGGTCTGGGCGCGCGCGGAGCCGACCCCCAACAGCAGGAGTACGGCGACAGGGACTAGAAGAAGAGCGCGTTTCATGGTGAGTGCTTCCTATCGCCCCGCACGGATGTAAGGCGTGCAGGTGACGTTGGAGCAGTGAAAGACCTTCAAGGCGGACCAAGTGACGCTGTAGTAGCTGATCAGCATCAATCCATCCCCCCCCAGGGCGATTGAGGTGTAGGCGCCATCGTCGCTGCCACTCCAGGCGTCATCCGGCATGTCGAGGGTGGTGCTGATATTGCCGCTGTTGCAGGCCAGATTGCCGCAGTGCAGCGCCTTCAGGTTTTGATTTGTGGCATCGTAGTAGCTGACCATCGCCAGCCCATCCGCGCCGATCGCGATCGCGGCGTTGATGCCAACCGTGCCGGCGGAGTCCACCGAGGTAATTGTGTTACCGCTGTTGCAAAGCAGATTGCCGCAGTGCAGCAGCTTCAGGGCGGTGTTGGCGACATCGTAGTACGAAATCAGCCCCAGACCATCCGCCCCGATGACGATGGAGGTGTCGGATCCAGGCTGGCCTGTGCTGTCGACGCTGGTGATTGTGTTGCCGCTGTTGCAGAGCGTATTGCCGCAGTGCAGCACCTTCAGGCTGGCGTTGGTGTAGTCCAGGTAACTGATCAGCCCTAATCCATCCGTTCCGATCGTGATTGAACTGTACCGGCCGACGTCGCCGCCGCTGTCCAGCGTGATCGGCGCATACAGTTGGTCGATCTGCAGGCAGGTGACGTGATCACAGTGCAGCAGCTTCAGATCGCTCGTGCCCTGATCGAAGTAGGACATCAGCCCCAGTCCATCCGAGCCGGTCGTCAGCGCGGGATCGCTGCCGGTGAAGCCGCCGTCTCCGTAGGATTCGTCGCAGATCGAATTGCGGCAGTGGATGACGTTCATATACCCGCTGTTGTTGCCGTACAGTATCGTTGGATACCCATCTGCGCCGATGGCGACCGCGCTGGCTAGACCCTGGCCGAGGTAGCGAAAGGAGTTGCCGCCATTGCAGGCAGGGTTGCCGCAATGCAGCACCTTGATGGCATCATTTGTGGCATCGCGATAGCTGATCAGGCCCAGACCGTCCGCGCCGATGACAATCGCCGTGTAGTCGCCGACGACGCCGGTCCTGTCCACGGTGGTCGCCACGCCCGGGCCGGACAGGATCGGCCGGTAGGGCGCGGCGTTCAGGATGGATCCGTCGGGCAGTTTCACCCCGCTGGCAAACGTCTTCACCCCGGTAATAGTCTGGGTGCTGCCGAGGTCGACAAACGCCGTCGAATCTCGCCCGTCGAGCAGATCGGCGTTGCTGGCAAATAGCGCGTTTGGCACGGCGGTCACTTCCTGGCGCGGGTTCAGGGCGGTGAATCCGCCCGCGCCGGCCGGACAGCGCACTGCGAGGTCGAGCCAGCGCGCGCCGCCAGCAAACACGCCCGGGCCGAAGTCGAGGCCGGCCGTGAACAGGCTGCCGGAGAGGATGAGGGTTTGGGTCAGCGCGCCGCCGACCTGAGCCCCGCCGCTGCTGGCGTCATGCAGTCGAAACGCGATGTCGCATGACCCGTTGATCGGCGCGCCGCTGTTCTTGAGTTGGCCCCGATAGGTGAATAGTGTGCCCATCGCCGAATCCGGCGCGGAGCGGCCCGACGGGCTGGGATCCGCCCGTGCGCTCGTGACGAGCGATGCGGCGAGCAGCGCGGAAATGATCCCAATCGAAAAGCGATGCGTCTTCAAGGTGCGGCCTCCAGACTGAATGATCGGTCTTGGCTGGCCGACTGATGAATATTGAAGCCGGAGTGTAGCCCCGAGGGCCGATTGTGGCAAATGGACTGAGGCGGCGGATGACGCTGTGACCAGGTGGACCGCACCTCGAAGGTGCGGCCCACCTATCTGGTTCCTACCGACTGATCATCGGCCCGTAGGCGTGATACGGCGCGAAATCGATATACGCGGGCACTACGATGTTGATCGCCACACCGCCCAGCAACTGGCTGCCCGCATAGCCTTCGACCGCGAGGCGGGGGATTGTCCCCTGTGGGGTGGGCGAACCGGGCACGATGCTGACTGTCACGGTGGTCTGCTCGCCGGGGGCCAGGCTGACTTGCGCGGGCGTGACGTTGACCATCCAGTCGGCGGGCAGATCGATCCGCCGCGCGCGCAGGTCGATCAGGGCCGTTGCGGTCAGCGGGTTTCCGAGCACGAAGCTGTCTTCGATCGTGTTGATCTGAGCCAGGCTGTTGCTGGTCGTCGTCGACGGTTTCAAGCCCGGGCTGCCGCTGATGCTGATCCCGCCGTCGTAGGCCGATGGCGCGAGCATCGCCCGCCCCCACTCGCGGCTGATGGCCGCTTCGTCTGCGTAGATCGCCAGAAGGTCTCCAGCCAGATCGGCGGGATTGGCCGCGAGGATGCCCTGCCGGTATGTCTCGATGTCCGCATCGCTCATCCCGAGCAGATGGGCATCCGCGATCTCCTGCACGGTGAAGCCCGTGCTGCTGAGAGCCAGTTGATAGCTGATTACGTCGCCGACGCTGACCGTGAGGCCGGTCTCGCCTTCTGTGACGAGCACCAGAGCAAAATCCTCAAGGGCGGAGGCGTAGATCAGCAGCGCCTCGCCCATCTTTTCCTGGTAGAAGATCCGGGCGTTTGCCTGTTGGGCCGCCCATTCCAGATTGCTGGCCTCGGACGCGCCGCCATACCGATCGAGCGCGGTGGTCGCCGCGACGCCGTATCCATCCACCGTCGCAAGCGCGTCGGTGGCGGCGTTCATTGCGTTGGCCCGTGTGATCGACACGCCTGGGCTCGGAATCGTCGCAGGCCAGGCGTGAAACACCGGCAACGTCGCCTGGTTGAAATCCTGGCGGGGCGGATCGCTGCCCAGGCCGATCGCGATTCCGAGCGCGGTGTTCTTGAGCCAGCCCCACCCGCGACCAATGATGGCTTTCTGGACATGCGTGCCGGTGGAGGGGAGTTTGCTCACCGCGTTGAAGGCCTTGTCGGCCCGCTCGAGGACCGCCTTGTCGCTGGGGGTGCCCATCGATCCAGGTTTGCCGCTGGCGTTGAAGCGCTGGCGCGCGGCATAGCTTCCTTCTGGCAGCGCCAGCTGGGAGAACCCGATCGCGCTGATGCTGTAGCTGACTTCCACGCAGAAATGCCCCGACACCATCGGCATGAATGTCGCGGCGAGGCTGAGGCTGCTGCTGGGTGGAATGACCTGCCCGACGATGTCGCTAATCGGGCCAAAGGCCAGCCCGATGCTGGATTGGGCATAACCAAAGGCCACATCCACCGTGATCGGCACGCTCAGGGGATTCGTCAGTTTGGTGTGGATAGTGGCCGTAATGCCGACGATGACCGGCATCGGGGTGATGCTGATATCGTCGCTGAAGTACGAGGCGGGCGAGTTGGGAAAGAGCTCGGTGATGTTGAGCGGCGGGTTGAATGACACCCTCGCCTTGGGCGACAGGGCGTTTTCGCAGGCGGCCAGGCCGTCCAGCGTCGCCCGGACGTTGACCTCGCCCACGTTGGTTGAGACAAGATAGGCCGATGCCTTGCCATTCAGGTCGGTGATGCCGCCATCGGTGACCGTGCCCAGCGAGGCGGTTAGGCGGGTGACCCGTCCGGCCAGTGGCGCGCCGTCCGGGTCGCGCAGGGTCAGGTCGAAGTAGACCTTGGTGATCCCATCGGCGGGCGCAAACCAGCGCCGGGGGGACATCGTCAGGATGGGCGCGTTGCTCAATGGGAACGGGCGGGTCGTCAACGCATCGGTGAGGACGGGCCGGAAGATGACCCCATTGGTGACCTTGTCGCCTGTTCCGATACTGCATGCGGGCGTATCAGTCGTTGGCCCATTCGGGTCGCCCCACCAGGTATTGCTGGCCAGGATGGCCGATGTGGGGAATTGATTCCGCACGCCATACAGCGTGTTGCTGACGATCTGGCTGTTGAGCAGCGAAATGGCCGAACTCGATACGTCGTTTCGGACGCCATCCTTGGCGCTGAAGCGGATCAGGCTGTGGCGGACGACCAGTTGCCCGCCCAGCCCTACAACGATGTTCGCGCCGCCGCTCAGGCTGCCCCCGTATTCGATGGTCGCGTAATCCAGCTCCGCCGACGCCTGGTCAATCACAGCCCCATGCACAGCCAGTCCGGGCCAGGATCCCGGTGTCATGACCCGTCCGGTGAGGGTGATGGGCGCGTTCGGCAGACCAATCGCGTTGAGCTTCCCCGAGATGTTGAGCATTCCCGCCGCGCCGAACTGAAGCTCGCTGCCCGGATCAATCGTGAACCCATCCCCGGCCCCGTTGAGGATCGGCCCGTTGACGACATACGGAATGCCGGTGTTTGCCCAACGGCGCTGACCGGACAGGGTCGTCGACCCCTCAACGGTCACCCCGTTGACGCCGTTTGCGCTGGCGCTCAATCCGCTCATCGTGAGGTCACGATGACTGGGCTGGTTGAGCAGTATGGCACTGCGGGTGTTGCTGAGGAAACCTGTATCGCGAATGTCTATCTTCGGGCTGTTGGATTCAACCAGCACGCCGTTGCCATTCCCGTTGCGGATCAGGCTGTTTGTAATCGTCAGCACGGCGTTGTAGACGTAGACCTGTGCCCCCGAAGTGGCGTTGATGCCGCCATATTCCAACGTCACATAGCTCAGGGAGACGCGTGAGGGCGTGAGCGTGGCGAGGGCCGAGATCCCGCCCCACGATCCGGGTGTCGCGACGACGCCGGTGAAGGTGATGGGTTGGGTGAGCGTGCCGATGGCCGTTAGCGTGCCGCCATAGTTCACGTTGAGTTTGTTGCCCCCGCCCTGCGCGAATTGGACCGTCACGCCGGGTTCGATCGTCAGGGTAATGGTTGGCATGACGGTGACCCCAGCCAGGCAAACCTCGTACGGGCTGTTGGCCACGGTCCAGTTCGTGTTCGCGCCGATATTGCCGCACACGGGCGTGGTGGTTTGGGGCAATGCGGGTGGCGCCAGGTCGCGTTGCGCGCTGGGAGCCATGCCGATGCCGGAGGCGAACACGCTGGCCAACAGCGAACCGATGATGCCGACCGAAAGAGGACGCGTGTTCATGGGGCAACCTCCGGAGTGAATGGCCGGTCCTGGGTCGCCGACGGGTGGATCTTGAAGCCGGAGTGTAGACCCGCGCGGGGAATGTGGCAAATGCGCCTGGGCTAGCGTCCGGCGCGCTTCGCCCAGGATTTCCCACGTTTTCTGTTTTGCCAGCGCGTGCAGCCGGGGATCGGGGTGGACGGCGATCGGATGCCCAACCATGCCGAGCAATCCAGTGTCGGTGATCGAGTCGGCGTAGGCGTAACTGGCCCCCCAATCCACATCGATCCCACGGGTGTCGAAAAACGTCCGCGCATGACGGTCTTTGTCTGCGCCCGTGTTCACCGGTGGGATCGTCCGCCCGGTGCAGCGCCCGTCGCGCATTTCGATCTGAGTCCCAACCACCCCGGCCGCGCCATAGTGCTTGCCCATCTGGTCGAGCGACGGGACGAACATGGCGGACACCAGCACGATCACGTGTCCGCTGGCCTGATGGTCACGCAATCGGGCCACGACTTCGGCTTGCTCGGTCGGCAGGATACGTTCGTGAAAGACCCAGTCAAAAACCGCTTGAAGCGCCTCCTCGTTCATTCCCTTGATCAACCAGGCCAGCCTGGAAATGATCGGTCGATGGTATGTGTCCTCGCTGATCAGCCGGACCTTGCGCAGCAGCCAGGGGAGTAGATTGGCGGCGTAATACGCTCGGGCTGCCCCGCCGCGCCCATGCGCGCGCGCGTAGTCCATCAGCGCCCGCCCGTACTGCGCGCCGTACAACGTGCCATCGCAATCGAATAGCGCCGCAATTGCCGCTCTCGCCAGTCTTGCCGCCGCTATTCGATCGCCGCACCGGGCGGTTCGCGCGCAGAGTCTCCTCCGCCCGACCGACATGCGGATGTTGCCAGAAACTCGCGGAAACGCGCTTCGTGGGCAGGATTCAGTTTAAGCTTGTCCATCAACTGTCCAACGATTCCGGCGCCAGGCCAGAGCTCCACGGCATCATGACCGCCTTCGCCAGCCAGGATCTGCGCCACAGGCGCCCCCCCCGGCACACAGGGGTGTGAAACAGCCCGGCGCGCGGCCGGCCGCCCGCCCGGGCCCCGCCCCCCCGCCGCAGCAGGTGCGCGCAGGCAGTCATCGGTGCCGCCCCGCGGGGTTGCGCGGGGGACTCTTCCCCCGAACGCCCGGGCGCCAACGGTGGTCGGGTGAGCGGGCCGGCGGCCGGGGCGGCGGCGTGCGGGGACGCGACGGGGCGCCAGCGGCCACAGTCCACCGTGGGTAGGGGCACCCGGTCCCCCGGCGGTACCGGTTGCGATGGATCCCGGCTTTTCACCCGGGATGGACGGTGTTGATGGGACGACCCTCAGTGTTTGAACGCCACGCGCTCGCCCGGGGCAGGGCGGGGGGGAAGCGGAGCGCGGGTCGCGAACCGCCCCTCGCCACCCCTACCTCATCGCAATCGGCACAAAGGCGGCGCTGTAGGTCGCCGGAATGCCGGCCCAGAACCCGCCGCTGAGCGAGACGCCGCCACCGCTCGCGGCGCCGGCATCGGCCTGACCGATGGTCCCGCCCAGCGACGAGTATCCGCCGCCGGTGCTGAAGGTCGCCCCGCCGCCATCGATGCTGTTCCAGGTCAGGTCGTAGCCGCCGCCGGTCTGGGCGCTGGCCGTGCCGATGCTGAACACAAGGAGTACCGCGACAGGGATCAGAAGAAGAGTGCGTCTCATAGTGACTTTCCCCTATCGTCCAACGCGCGTGTACGGCGCGCAGGAGACGTTCGAGCAATGAAACACCTTGAGGTCACCATTCGTGTAGTCGTAGTAGCTGATCAGGCCCAGCCCATCCGCGCCGATTGTGATTGATGTATAGATGCCCACGTTGTCCGGTCCATCCAGGGTGCTTGCGATGCCGCTACTGCAGGCGAGGTTGGCGCAGTGAAACACCTTGAGATCTCCGTTGGTTCCGTCTCGGTAACTGATCAACCCGAGTCCATCCGCGCCAATCGTGATCGAGGTGAGTTCGCCGACGAAGGCGACAGCGCTGTCAACGGTGCTGGCGGTGCCGCTGCTGCAGATGACGTTGGCGCAATGGAACACCTTGAGGTCGAAATCGGTGAAGTCTCCGTTGTGTTGATCGTTGTAACTGATCAGCCCCAGCCCGTCTGATCCGATTGTGATCGAGGAATACAAACCAACCGTCCCCAAGAAATCCAGCGTGTTGGAGATGCCGCCGGTGCATGTCATGTTTGCGCAGTGAAACACCTTGAGGTCTTCATTGGTGACGTCATAGTAGCTGATCAACCCCAATCCATCCACCCCAATGGTGACTGAGGAAACCCAGCCGACGTCATTCGCGCTGCCATCCAGCGTGGTCGCGACGCCGCTGCTACAGTCCATGGTGGCGCAATGGAACACTTTCAGATCAGCATTGGTGACATCCTGGTAACTGATCAATCCAAGCCCATCGGCGCCGATTGTGATGGCGGTTTCCTGGCCGACCGTGCCCGCGGTGTCAATGGACGTGCCAAGTCCGAGGCTGCAATCCGCGTTTGCGCAATGAAACACCTTGAGGTCTCCGTTGCTGCAGTCCTGGTAACTGATCAGCCCCAATCCATCGGCGCCAATGGTGATCGCCGAATACTGGCCGGTGCAGTCTGTGCTATCGGGCGTGGTCAAACTCCCGCTAGTGCAGGCGACGTTGGCGCAATGGAACACCTTGAGGTCTTCATTGGTGACGTCATAGTAGCTGATCAATCCCAGCCCATCCGGGCCAATCGTGATCGAGGAATAGCGGCCGACATCATCCGTGCTGTCCAGGGTCGTGGCGATTCCCGCTCCAGGAAGTTGCGGCGGGCGGAAATAGGCCGTGCTCTGCCGCGTCCCATCCTGAAATTGAACGCCGCCCGTGGTGGAAATGATCCCGTTGACCGAGAGTTTCTGTGGCGGCGCTGTCGTCCCAATACCGACATTGCCGGCGATATAGGAGAGGCTGCCGCCATTGGTCACCCAGGGCGCGGCCGAAAAGAGCGCATACGGCGCGGCGGTCAACGCCTGGCGCGGCGCCAGGCCGGCGAAAGGTCCGCTTCCCGCGGGGCAGCGCACCTGCAGGTCGAGCCAGCGCGCGTCGCCCCCAAACACGCCCGGGCCGAAGTCGAGGGCGGTCGTGAACAGGCTGCCGGTGAGGACGACGGTCTTGGTCAACGTGGCGCCGACCTGGCCGCCACTACTCTCAGCATCAAAGACGCGAAATGCGATGTCGCAGGACCCATTGATAGTCGCGTTGCCGCTCCTGAGCTGGCCCTGGTAGGTGAACGCGAATCCCAATTGCCCGAATGGGGCGGTGGGGCCCTGCGCCAGATTGGGATCGGCCCGCGCACCGGTCACAAGCGAAGCTGCCAACAGGGCGGCGATGATTCCGATTGAGATACGACCTTGTTGCATGGCGCAGCCTCCAGATTGCTTCTTGATCGCCCCGGCTGGCCGGATGGATGAATATTGAGACCGGAGTGTAGACCCGAGGGCCGATTGTCGCAATCGGGCTGGCAGAAATGCCTACGTCGCGTGAATAGGTGAGCCGCACCTCCAAGGTGCGGCTCACCTGTCAGTGCGCAACGCACGATTGGTGGGGCGAGCCGCGGTCGCCCCTACCCTGTACCGCCCGTCATCCCGCGCGAAAGCGCGGGACCCATATCCAGGCCGGTACGAAACCAACGGGGACCTCAATGTTTCCCGTCCGCGGTATGGGTCCCGCGCTTTCGCGCGGATGACGGGGCTGGGAGAGGTGAGCCGCACCTTCAAGGTGCGGCTCACCTGACTTCTACATCCCTACCGCATCGCAATCGGCACAAAGGCGTTGTAGGTCGCCGGAATGCCGGCCCAGAACCCGCCGCTGAGCGAGTACGCGCCACCGCTCGCGGCGCCGGCATCGGCCTGACCGATGGTCCCGCCCAGCGAATATCCGCCGCCGGTGCTGAAGGTCGCCCCGCCGCCATCGATGCTGTTCCAGGTCAGGTCGTAGCCGCCGCCGGTCTGGGCCGAGGCGGTTTGCTGGCCCAACCAGCGCCACGCAAGCACCCACGCCGACATCATCAGAAGGATCAGGCTGCGTTTCATGTGATAGTTTCCCGTATTCTATTCGGAGGAGCCATCCCCCAGCGAAGCTGGGGGATGGCTCCTCCGATCAACGTATTTGTTCAGGGGCAGGTCGTATAGCCGGGCGCGGCGAAGTTCTCGTCATAGACCCCGACGCAGGTTACCGCGCCGCCGAATATCGCGCCGCCGCTTAGCTGCGACGCGATAACACTCATCGAGTAGGAGGGACCGTGACAATCGTGAAGCTGCTCCCGGCGATCTGTGAGTTGGTCACCCGCACAGTGAACGAGCCGCCCGCGGTCGCGTTGTAGATCCCAAAGTTGGTCCCGCCACTGGCCGAGATGACGCTGTTGTTGATGGTGGGGGATGAATCGGTGTTGTACATCCCGTAATTTCCGCCCGCGCTGGTGGCGCTCGCCGTGACCCCCTCCAGTTTTGGCGAGGAGGAGACGTTCTTGATCCCGTCGGTCTCGGCTCCGTTCAATGCCCTCGCGGTGATGTGGGTGAGGCGCGGCGAGGCGGAAACGTTTCGGATCGCGACCGCGAAGTCGAAGCCTCCGGTGTTCTCCACCGTCAGAAAGCGCAACTCGGCGTTGTCGGCTCCGGAAAGCGTGGGGACGCCACTCGGGTTTCCCACCTGGGTGATCTTGGTCGCCAGCTCGCCCGCGCCTTCGATGTCGATATACGGTTTCATCGTCACGGTCTCGGTGTAGGTGCCGGGCGCGACATAGACGAGATATCGATTCGCGGCCGAGTTGTCGGTGATGCTCGTCAGCGCGGCGCTGATCGTCGTGTAATCCCCGCCGCTCTTGGCCACAATGATCATGTTTGACGGCGTCGGGGCAGCGCTGGTCTGGGTCTTGCCGTCGGGGAACTTCACCCCGCCAGTGGTCGAGATGACCCCCGCCACCGTCAACTGGGTGGCCGCGGGTGAGGCCACACCGATGAGTTGCGCGCCTCCGCTGGCGCGCACGATGAACTGGTTGGCCGCGGTCGATGCGATGTCGGCGTTTGTCGAATCACCCCAAACGAAGGCGCCGTCGTGCAGCGCCTTGGCCCGGCGGCCGGCCGCGAAACCGTAGTCGCCTTCAACCCGGTTCGCATAGCCACCAGGGATGACGGCATGGTTCGCCGCGTTGATCACGTTGTCCTGGCCGGCGCCGATGGCGCTGTAAAGGCTGGCGCTGTCGATACGGTTGAGGCTGCCGCCGCCGATGACACTCAGACCGCTGCCGTAATCGATGGTGTTGCCAATGCCGCCGGCGATGGCGCTCATATCGCTGCCGTTGTCGATGATGTTGCCAATGCCGCCGGCGATGGCGCTGTAATCGCTGCTCTTGTCGATACGATTGTTCAAGCCACCGCCGATGGCGCTCCATATGCTTCCGTTGATGATGTTGCTGTTGCCGCCGGCGATGACGCCCAAAATGCTGCTGTTGTCGATGATGTTGCCAGTCCCGCCGCCGATGGCGCTGCGATTGCTGCCGTTGTCGATCCGGTTTTCAACGCCACCGGCAACCACACTGTTGAAGCTATTTGCGCTGACGGTATTGCTGATCGCCCCGCTGACGACCCCGCCGATCACATTCATCGTTGGATTTCCCCCGCCGTCATTGTTGCCCGGCACCGTCCGCATCCCCGGTAGGGCAAAGGCGTAGGTCGCAGGACGCAGGGCGGTGCGTGGCGTCAAGATCGTCGGCGCCTCGCCGCAGCCGATGGCGCTCTCCAGCCAGCGCGCTTCGCCGTTAAAGTTCCAGCCAAAGTCCAGGGGAATGGTGAACAGTCCGTTCGCCACTTGCAGGGTGGGCGAGGTGACGGTCCCGCCGACTTGCGCGCCGCCCGTCGCCGCGTCGTACAGGCTGAAGCTGGCATCACAGCTCGCGTTCACCGGCGCGCCGTTCTTGCGGAGTTGCCCCTGGTAGGTGAAGGCCGACCCGTTCTGGGCCAGCGGCGGCGCGGTTGGATTGGACGGCCCGCCGAGATCGGCTCGCGCACCGGCGGCGAGCGATGCGGCAAAAAGGGCCGAAATGATCCCAATGGAAATGCGGCGCGTTTTCATGGTGCAGCCTCCGGACTGAATGTTGGGTCCTGGCTGACCGGCAGGTGGATATTGAAGCCGGAGTGTAGACCCGCGAGGCGATCAGCGCAATCGCCAGAAACAGCTCAGCCGGGGCAATTCTCCGGCTGAAGCCCCGCCGCACCAACTGCGCCCAAAGCAATTTGCAGGAGAACGGGAGAACGGGAGGGTAAATATCCTCTCCCGGTCTCTCGTTCTCCTGCAATCGATTTTTCATCAGCCATGACCGAACTGCGCCCTTCTGGTTCTTTGGTAAATTTGGGGGCATGCGACGGCAAGTTGGCGTGATTCCGAAGCTCGCACAAATTGCGGTTGCGGCGGTGTTGCTCGCGCTCCCGGCCGTGGCCATTGCCGCCGATGACAGTCCACCAGCGCCGCCCAGCGTGCGGATGGTCCCTGGCACCATTGCCATCGACTCGGCCGCCGAGGAGGCCGTTCGCGAGGCGCTCGGCGATGTGGAAGTGGCGCTGCCTCCGGTCGAGGCCTACGCCATCACGGATGTGCGGTTCCTTGGCGACCATGCCCTCGTCTCGGTGATCGGGCTTTCCGGCCTCACGCCCGACAGGCCCTGGAATCTGCCGGACAACGGGGCCTGGTTTGGGCTTGTCGCGATCGCGCGCCTGGCTGATGGGCGTTGGACGGGCGCGCTCGAAGGTACGCCCGATTTCACGGCGATCGTTGAGCGCATCCCCGAGCACATCCTCGACGCGTCTGCAAAACTTGGACTGGATCCGCTGCGCCGTCCAAGCTTGCCGGCCTCGGCCTACCGCTTCCCCTGGCCGGACGGGACGAACATGTACTACGGTTCGTTGGGCGTGCATTCCAATGGCTTCCCATCTCTGGTGTCTGGCTGGATGGCCGTTGACATGCTCTCGGATGGAAACACCGCCGCCGGGCACGCGCCAAACCAGCTCCTGGCCAGCGCGGCCGGAACGATCACTTATCGCTGCGCGCCCCGGGTGGGCGAGACGTCAACGGCGATCAAGATCGGGACCCAGATGTACACCCATCTGCTCTACAGCGCCAATCTGTATGTGGGCCGAACCGTCACCCAGGGCGAGACGCTCGGCCAACTCAAGTCCGGCACGTTCAGCGAGGTGTGCGGGTATGCCTCGCAGGGCGCCGGCTGGTTCCACGTGCATTGGGGCTTCCCAGGCACCAGCCCTTTCGAAGCTGGCGGCTGGTCGCTTAATCTGAGCGACAGCGTCTGGCGGCGGGGCAACGAATCGCGAAGCGCCAACACCTGGCTGCGGGCGGACCCGGGCGTCCCGGCGCGGGTTTATTACTTCCCGCGGGTGATGCGGCGGTGAAGGGATTCAGTTAGGCCGCACTTTCAAGGTGCGGCCTAACTGAACGCGCGGGACCGCCCCTACAATCCCCGCATGTCCAAATCCTCCTTCTCCATCGCGGGTGTCACGGCCGCGCCCGGCGCGCGCGAAGCCAGAGTCCTCGAACTGATCATCGCCGGCACCCCGACCCAACTCCCCCTGTTTGTCCTCAATGGCGCGCAGGATGGCCCGACGGTCCTGGTCACCGCCGCCATCCACGGCGGCGAATATGTGGGGACCGCCGCCGCCATGCAGCTCGCCCTGACTACCGATTTGGCGGCGCTGCGCGGCCAGCTCGTTATCGCCCCCATCGCCAGCATGACCGCCTATGCCAAACGGGCAATCTATATTGCGCCGCCGGACAAGAAGAACCTCAACCGCTGCTTTCCCGGCAAGGCCGACGGCTCGTTTGCCGATCAACTCGCCCACTGGATCTTCACCAACCTCATCTCAAAGGCCGACTTCTACGTTGACTGCCACGGCGGCGACATCAACGAGGCCCTCATCCCCTTCAGCGTGATCAGCATCACCGGCAACGCCGCCGTCGACGCCAAGTCGATGAAGCTGGCCGAGGCCTTTGGCATTCGCTACATCATGACCTCAAGCGTCAAGGGCAGCACGGTCTCGGCCGCCGCCGCCATCGGCGTGCCGGCGGTGCTCACCGAGGTCGGCGGGCAGGGCCAGTGGTCGCCTGCCGAGGTCCAGCAGATGTATGACGGGCTGATCTCATCGCTCGCCTTCGCTGGCTCACTCGCGCGCGGGTTCAAGGCCATGCCCACCCACGTGCTTGAGCATTCAGCCTCGATGCGCTCGGATCATGATGGGCTGTGGTATCCGCAGGTTAAGGTTGGCGATACGGTCAAAACCGGCCAGAACCTGGGCCACGTCACCGACTTCCTCGGTAATACCGTGCAGACCGCGATCGCGTCGATGGACGGGACCGTCATGTATGTTGTCACCACCCTGGCGATGAACGCCGGCGATCCGTTGCTGTTCATCGGGGCTTAGGCGACATGCCGTCGTTGGAGCGCTGGTGCTTGCTGGCCCGGATATGGACGCAAAAGCGTCAAACGCTCTAAGTGCAAAGGCAGGCTAAAGCCCAATGGCGTTAAGTTAAGCGCTTTTGGCCTGGCCCTGAAAGGGCCAAAGGAGACAGCCCAGGGTGGAGCGAAGCGGAACCCTGGGTTCGGGCACCACGTTCGATTTGAGCCCTGAAAGGGCGAAATCATGATCCGCGTCGTTGGGGGAAACAAGCGGGCAACGACCCGGCATATGGTGTCGCCCTTTCAGGGCTCGAATTGGATTAACGTTCGTTTCCCAGGGCTTTGCCCTGGGCTATCTCATTCGGCCCCGTTGGGGCCGGTCATCGAATGCGTCACCAACTTCATGCCATTGGGCAAAAACCTAAGCTCCACCCGCGACACTCCGTTGATGGAGGTTAGGCTATAGCCGGAGATGGTACTTAGAGCGTTGGATCCGATTCTTCCCGATTGCCCGAGCATCACCCCTGCTTGCCGGCTCTGCGCGCTTCCTCGCTGATCTGGCTGGCGGAGGCATCTCCCGTGTCCGCAACGGGTCCGTCGTCCGCGGTTGTGGCTGCTGCGGGCGTGGATCTCTCCGCCATCGTCGGCGCTGCCGCCATCGCTTGCGGTTGTGGCTGCTGCGTCATGGCCACGTGCAGCGCGATCGGTATCGCTCAAGGTGGTCGCCGCCGTGCCGTGGCCGCCCTCCGCAAACCCCGAGTCGCTGGCGGTCGTCGCCTGTGACGCATGCTCATGCTCAGCGAGCCCGATATCGCTGGCGGTCGTCGCCTGTGACGCATGCTCATGCTCAGCGAGCCCGATATCGCTGGCGGTCGTCGCCTGTGACGCGTGCTCATGCTCAGCGAGCCCGATATCGCTGGCGGTCGTCGCCTGTGACGCGTGCTCATGCTCAGCGAGCCCGATATCGCTCGCGGTCGTTGCCGCCGACCCGTGGTCATGCTCAGCAAGCCCGATGTCGCTCGAGGTAGTCGCCTGGGACCCGTGGCCGTGCTCAGCGAGCCCGATGTCGCTCGCGGTCGTCGCCTGCGAACCATGACTCGATGCCGTTCCCATTGCTTCGACAATGTCCGTTGGCTCGTTCGAGGTAGTGGCCTGCGCCGCGTGACCGCTGCCAGATGTCATCACCTCATCGGACGCAAGATGGGCGGAGTCAGAGTCAGGTGAGGTGGTCGCGCTGGATCCGGGTCCGCTCGTCGTCGCGGTTTCGTGCGGCGGGTGGGCAACCGGCGGCTGCGTCAACGGCGCGGGTTGGGCTTCGAACGTCGGCGTGCCGCCGGTCGCGGGCGTGCCGCCCGCCGCAGGTGTGCCGCCGGTCGCGGGCGTCCCGCCTGTCGCAGGTGTGCCGCCCGCCGGTCGCGGGCGTGCCGCCGGTCGCGGGTGTGCCGCCGGTCGCGGGCGTCCCGCCGGTCGCAGGTGTGCCGCCGGTCGCGGGCGTGCCGCCGGTCGCAGGCGTGCCGCCGGTCGCGGGCGTGCCGCCGGTCGCGGGCGTGCCGCCGGTCGCGGGGTGTGCCGCCGGTCGCGGGCGTGCCGCCGGTCGCGGGTGTGCCGCCGGTCGCGGGCGTGGTCGCGGGTGTGCCGCCGGTCGCAGGTGTGCCGCCGGTCGCGGGCGTGCCGCCGGTCGCGGGCGTGTCGCGCGGCACGACTGTCTCCAACGTGCCAGTCTCAGTCACTTCCGGCCCGACGACATCGCCGGCGCCCGGATCCAGAAACCCATTCAGCGCGCGCAGGATCTCGGGCCAGAACACAAGCACCAGCGCGCCGACGCCGATGCCGGCGGCGACACCCACCGCCGAAGCGATGGTGAAGTAGCAGTCGCCGAGACCGCTGCAGTTGTCGGCCTGGGCCGTCATCGGCAGAACGAACCAACCCAGGGCCAATGCCAGCCCGGCGGCGCGAAGCATCCGAATCGCAATTCTCATGAGCGTGCCTCCACTGTCGTGCCGGCCGGCGCGGGCGCCAGAGGCGTCGCCGGCATCAGCAGCGCAAACACGACCATCGAGGTCGCGGTCGGAATCATGATCGGGAAGAAGGTCTGGGTTGAGTTCCAGACCAGGGGCACCAGCAACGAGGCCAGCGCGAAGCTGACCAGGCCTCCTGCAACCAGGCGCAATACGATCGGAACGCGCGCCATCAAGCGCGACAGCGGTGCAAGTCGGGTCGCCACCATGCCGCGCAGCAGTTGCCCGGCCAGGGTCAGGCCGAAGAAGAGCACCCCTTCCAGAAATGTAACGATCAATCCCGCCAGCAAATAGGTGGCGAACGCCGAGCGCAGCGCGGCTGCCAGCCAGACAGGTAGTCTGGGCGGCTGAAGCGCGCGCGCGCCCGCCCTCGTCTGGCGGAGATCGCGCCGGGCATCGGCCGCGGCGCGCTGGGCGGCTGGCAAACGTTCGATCACTACCCGCACAGCGCCGATCAGGAGCGCCAGCGCGACCAGCAGCATCCCCGATTCCTGGAGTGGCGCCATTGCCTCGCTGGTGGGCGCGCCGCCGCGCCAGGTGTAGATCGGGCGGATCAGGGTGGGCGCCGCCTGCACCCACACCCAGACCAATGCCGCCTGCAGCGCGGCCTGGACGGCGGCGTGGGCGATTGTGCCGGCCGTTCCGGACAGTCTTAGCTTGTCCAGCAACTGCAGGCGCAGCCCGCGGCTGACCACCGGGGCAAGGATCAGCAGCTTGCCCAGCAGCAGGTAGGCGATGGGCAGCGCAAGGCGGGCCATGATCTGGGCCGAAGGCGCGCCCATGTATTCGCCGTGCCCAAACAGCAGAAAGTCCCCAAAGATGTAGCCAATCAACAGGTAAAGGCCCAGCCCGCCGCCCAGGCCGCTGATGAGGGTCAGCAGCGCCATGAGCAGGAGTGAGTTGGTGTACGACAGGGCGATGTAGGAATTCGAGAAATGGGTCCAACCGGCCAGCAGGCCGAACAGCAGACAGCCGATCGGGGCGAGCGCGGCGGCGGCTGGCCAGGCGCGCAGATACGCGCCGTCGCTGGCCAGGGACGTGAGCAGGCCGGAGATGCGCCCGAGCAGGGCCGGCACGCGCACCCACCACAAACGGGCGAGATCGTCAAACAGCTTCATGCGGTCATTCCTCCCTCGGCCGGGCGCGGCACCCAGCGCCGCGTCAACGCGCCCAGCACGATGCCATACACGACGTGGCCCAGCATCGACATCTGGGTGAACTCGCCAATCGCCTTGATGTCGAGCCAGGTCGGATACAGGGTCAGCATCAGGGCTTCTAGCGCCAGCGCCCAGAGCACCCCGGTCAGGATGCGCGGACGCCGGACGAAGAGGGCATAAGCGAGGGTGAAGCCCACGCCGTTGACGATGTGGAAGACCGTTCCCGCGATCAGGCGGGCATCATAAGGTTCGGCGGGGCCGATCAACAGGCCGCCGAAGGCCGGAAACGCGGCGAAGGGCCAGACTGAACTCTCGAAGGCCGTTACAAGCACGTAGCGCGAGGCGTCGTAGCAGGCGGTCGCGATCAGACCGGCCAGGACCCCGGCGCGGGCGCGCCCGAGCAGGTCGGCGCGCCCGGCCGGGCTGGCCCGCCGCCAAACGCCGATGATCAAGCCAACCCCAATGAGGGCGACGAGTACAAATCCCAGCCACAGCGAAGCGCGCGCGATCAGAAAGCCCAGCAGGCCGGCGCCAGTGGCCAGGGGAAGAACCGCCGCGAGTCGGCGAGAGTCGAATCGACGCATGGGGCTATGGTAACCGCTATCGCTTTCACTGTGCGCAGTGAGTCCGAAAAACACAATACAGGATGGGAAATCCCCGGCGAAGCCGGGGATTTCCCATCCTGTATTGTGTTTTTCGGGACCCTAACCGAGGTTGTAAGCCCGTTCGGCCAAGCCGCTGGCGAGATCGCCTGCCATGGCCCGGGCGTCATCCACGTCGATCAGCCCGCGCAGGGCCAGGCCCGCCAGCCAGTCGCAGCTCACGCGGCGCCACACATCGTGGCGGGACGGGATCGAGCAGAACGCCCGTGTATCGTCGTTGAAGCCTGCCAGATTGGCCAGGCCGGCGGTCTCAGTCACCAGATCGAGGAAGCGCCGCATGCCGTTGACGCTATCGTGAAACCACCACGGCGGGCCCAGCTTGACCGCGGGGTAATGCCCGGCCAGCGGCGCAAGCTCGCGCGAATAGACAGCCTCGTCGAGGGTGAACAGGATCAGGCTGAAGCGCGGATCGTTGCCGAACGCGTTCAGCAAGGGCCGCAGGCCGCGGGTGAATTCGCCCGCCAGCGGGATGTCCGCGCCCTTGTCAGGCCCAAAACGCCGAAAGATCGCTTCGTTGTGGTTGCGCAGCGAGCCGACGTGCAGCTGCATGACGAGACCGTCCTCGGCGCTCATCCGGGCCATCTCGATCAGCATGTGCCCGGTGAAGCGGGCCGCGTCGTCGGCGTCCGCGTCGCCGCGCAACGCGCGGGCGAAGGTCGCTTCGCACTCGGCGGCGCTCAACCGCTCGGTGAAGGCGGTCTCCGCCGCGTGGTCGGTGGCGGTCGCTCCCATCGACTTGAAGACAGCGCGCCGCTGCTCGAGCGCGCGGATGAAGCTGGCGTAGTCCTCAATGGCGATGCCGGCCACCGCGCCGAGCGCCCGAAGATGCGTGTGCCAGCCGGCGGTCCGCAGGTTGACGACCGCGTCGGGGCGGAAGGTGGGCCGCACCCGGTCACCCCAGCCCGCCTCACGCAGGGCGGCGTGATGGCGCAGATCCGACCCAGCCGGGTCGGTCGTGCACAACGTGTGGATGCCAAAGCGCCCAAACAGCGCCCGGGGCGAGAACTCCGGCTTCTTGAGCTGGGCCTCAACGTGCTCATAGATCGCCATGGCGCTCCCGCCGTTCAGCTTCTCGCTGACCCCAAACACGTTGATGAGCTCGTCGGCCAGCCACAGGCCTGTCGGCGTGCCGCGGAAGAGATCAAAGCGCTCGGCGAAGCGCTGCCAGATCCGCCGGTGGTCGGTCTCGACCGGTGTACCGTCAAGGGCTGGGATGCCGAGGTCCTCCATCCGCACGCCCTGCGCTACAGCATTCGCACAACGTAGTGATCTGGGATGATAAACAGATCCGCCGGAGATCCGAAGCCTGCGCCCGGATCCGCCAGCAGGGCCGGGTCGACGTGGCCGTGCGGGCAGATCAGCGGCAGGTCGCGCACGCTTTCGTAAAGCTCCCGCGTCAGGCTGCGCTGGGCGGGGTCGGGATCAAAACAACGATCGGGTGAAAGAACCCACTTGCTCATACTGCTCCCTTCTTACAGGAGAAAGGGAGAACGGGAGAATTGGTGGTCTCTCCCATTTTCCCGTTCTCCTGTGAATGCTATTGCGTAAATCGTCTATCCGCGGATTTGGCCATGTGCCGTGGGAACAAGGAAAAAGAATCGGCGGAAATCTGCGGAAATCGGCGGATAGATTCTTAATACTCCAAGCGCTCTTAAGCGGCCCGAGCAAACGGCGCGAGATGCCGGACGAAGTGCCGCTCCAGGCCGGCCGCGTAGGCCTCCTCGCGCGCGGCCAGGGCCGACATGATTTCAACGCCAAAGCGCGCCAGGGCCGATCCAAACGTGACGTGCAACGCCTGGCGCGCGTCAAAGGCGTCCAGCAGGCCCGGCAGCTCGTCGTCCGACAGGGCCTCCGGCGCGGGCACGCGCTCGAGGCGGGCGGAAATGTGATAGGTCAGTTTGTCCGTGTCGTAGCGCGCGCGGGCCAGCCCGACGATCTCGCGGAAGAGGCCCGGCTCGCCGACGGCGATCACCCGCAGGGCCTCGAGATAGCTCGTGCCAGCCGTCTTGAGGTGGGCGACGCCGCGTGTGGCAGCCACGATCAGCGGATACACGCTGAACTTGTCGGAGCCCGAGTGCAGGCTGAGCTTGTAAGGCCCAAACGCCCGGGCGACCGCGGCATGGGCGTTCAGGTTCTCACGCAGCGCGTCTAGATCGCCGATGTAGTCGACGCCCTTCTCGAAGCGGCCGACAAAGCGCGGGGCCAGGCTCACCACCGGCGCGCCGAGTCGCTTGAGCTCGCTGGCGATGATGATGTGCTCGCCCAGGCGGGTGGGCGATTCAGTTTCGTCGACCGAGACCTCGAGGTCGTAGGCCTTCAGCCGGGTCGCCAGATGGCGCTGCATGGCGACGACGTGGGCGACGGCCCGGCCATATTTCACGGCCGCCCGGGCGGCGTCGGCGGGCGTGATGAGCACCTGACGATCGTCCAAATCGATCGTCTTGCCGGCGTAACGGGCCATGAAGTCCGAATGGCTGGTCTCCAAGCTGGCCCAGGGCAGCGCCACGGCCGCGGCTTCGAGCGCGCCGGCCTGCATCTCTTCGGCCGCGTCGTTGACGTGCGCGCCGGGGTCGATGGTGAAGAAGCTGAACCCGGCCGCCGCGCAGGCGTCGATGTCGGCCGGGGTCTTCAAGTGATCGGCGTCCGCCCCGATCGGTTCGCGCCAGCCGGCCTGCAGCGCCCCAAAGGTGGCATCGGTGAGGACGTTGTCGGGGCTGCGGTTCGTGCGGACCATCTCGCGGATGGATTGCTGGGCGAAGATGGCGGCGATGCGGCCGCCCACGGCCCGAAACGCGCGGGCGTGCCCGGGTGTGGCCAGGCCCAGCCGGTCGCCGCATCCGGCCGAGGTGGCCAGCCCGAGTGGCACGGGCCGCAGCCAGGGCAGCGATTCGCGCAGCGCGCGGGCGTTTGCGGTATCGACGGCGCCTTCGATCACCGTTGCGTCGCCGACAGCCTGGCGTTCACCCTGAAAGGCCGCCAGCGCTGGATGCCCGGCCGGTGCTGCAACAGCAAGGGCGCGGCTGCCGTCATGGCGGCGGCGCAGGCCATAGGCGGCGCCGCCGGCTTCGACCACCGAGGCGGGATACAAACCGCCGGGGAATCGGTTGAGGAGTGTCTGGGTGAGGGTCATTTTTTGAAACAGTCCGGATTTGACATCGCCCAGCTCCGCCGGGCGATGTCAAATCCGGGGAAATTCTGTCAGGAAAGGTAGGCGTTCATGCGTTGGACTGCCAGGTCGGGGTCGCGCAACAACCCGGCCCGGTCGGCGAGGATGAAGAGATCGGCCAGGTGCTGCCGGCTTCGGGCAGTTTCCTGCCCACCCAGCATCTCGAAGCGCGCCTGGTAGCCGTTGAGCCAGGCCAGGAACGTCACCCCGGTCTTGTACGAGTAGGTCGGAGTCTGGAAGATGTGCCGCGACAGGGCGACGGTCGGCTCGAGGATGGCGTCGTAGGCGGCAAGATCACCGCGGTCGAGGGCGTGGAAGGCGGCCGCCGCCGCCGGGGCAATGGCGTCGAAGATCCCCAGCAGCGCGTGGCTATAGCCCAGCGTATCGCCCTTGATGAGCTCCGGATAGTTGAAGTCGTCGCCGGTGTACATCCGGACGCCCGGCGGCAGGCGTCTGCGCATGTCGATTTCGCGTTGGGCATCCAGCAGCGAAATCTTGATCCCGTCAACGTGCGCGGCGTTCGCGGCGATGATGCCGAGACAGGTGTCCATCGCCGGGCCGAGATCGCGCGATCCCCAGTAGCCGGCCAGCTTTGGATCGAACATGTCACCCAGCCAGTGCAGGATGACCGGCCGGCTGGTCTGGCCGAGCACGCGCTCATACACCCGCGCGTAGTCTTCCGGGCCGCGGGCGCAGGCCGCCAGCGCCCGTGAGGCCATCAGAATAATCCGGCCGCCCACCGATTCGATGTGGCCGATCTGCTCCAGGTAGGCGGCCACGACCTGGTCGAGGGTCAGATCGGGTGAGGGCGCCAGTTGGTCGGTGCCGGCCCCGCTGAAAACCGTGGCGCCCAGCGCGGCCGCCTCCGCGACCGAACGATGGATGAGTTCCTTTGCGCTGGTCCAGTTGAGCCCCATTCCGCGCTGGGCGGTGTCCATCGCCTCGGCCACGGCAAAGCCATACGACCAGAGATGTCGCCGATAGGCCAGCGTCGCCTCCCAGTCAATGGCGGTGCTTGATCCCGGCACCGCCCCGCCAGGGGCGACCATCACATGGCGGTCTGCCCGGACGGGCTGGCCTGACGCAAAGGACTTGTTGGCGGCGATGCCGGTGAGCAGGCTGACCACGCCGTCATGCAGACCGGCGGCCCGGCCGAGCGGATCGGCCTCGGGCTGGCCCGAGAAGAGGTCCGACAGCAGGCGCTCGTCGCCGCCGCCGTGACCGCCTTTGGAGTGCGCGCCCAGCGGCACCCGAAGTGGCTTGCCCCACAATGGCTGAAGTGTGATCGTGGGATCCATCACCCGCTGGACGACGGGCGCGGCCGTCAGGCCGAACTCGCGCGCGTAAGCGTCCTCGACCGTCCCGCCGTCGTCGAGGGTGTTGAAGGCGCTCTCCACCCACTCGAGCTCGAGGCGGCCGCGGGTGCCATTGAACATCACCCGCAGCCCCTCCCACGGGGCGTAGGCGTTGAGGTGATAGGTCATCGTCGCGCCGCTCGCATACCGGACTGCCAGGGCATAGTCGTCCTCGGTGCTGATCCCGTCGCCGAAAACGCCCTGGTCGCGGAAGTAGCCGTCTTCGTGCTCGGCATTGAGATACAGGCCCTTCAAGCGCGCGTCTTTCTCGAGGTGGATGGCGAACGGATCATGATCGGCGGCTGGCTCGCCGTACGCCCGGGCATACGTGTTGGTCTGCCCGCGCGCCTCGGCGTTCGCCTTGCCATAGAACGCGCGGCGGCCGAAGCCAAACACGGTCTCGGGCGCCGACGCCAGCCACCAGTTGATCAGGTCAAAGTGATGGGTGCTCTTGTGGACCATCAGCCCGCCGTTGTTGGCCTTGTCGCGATGCCAGCGCCGGAAGTAGTCGGCCCCATGGCGGGTGTCGAGCAGCCACTCGAAATGAACCGACAGGATCTGCCCGATCGCGCCGCGCTGCAGGAGCTCCTTGACTTTCGAGCTGTGCGGCGAATAGCGGTAGTTGAAGGTGACGGTGACCTTTTTGCCGGTCTCCTTCTGGCAATCAATAATCGACTGGCACTTCTCCGCGTCGATGGTCAGCGGTTTTTCGGTGATGATGTCGCAGCCCAGGCGCATGGCCCGGTTGATGTATTCGTCATGGGTCCGGTCCATCGAGGTCACGATGACGACATCGGGCTTGCCCTCCGCGATCATGCGATCAAAGGCCTCGGCCCGATAGGTGGGGATGGCCGGCGCGCCGTACTCGGCGGCGAAGACGCCGTTGTAGTAATCCATCCGAGTCTGGTTGGTGTCGCACAGGCCGACCAGGCTGGCCTCCTTCGAAAAGCGGCCCAGGATGGCTGTGGTGAACATCGACGAACGATGACCCAGACCGACGATTGCGTATTTCTTCATGATGACTTCCCGGTTGCGTTGCGCGGCGACCATCCGCCGTAGACAGGGTGTGAAGCGTCAAGCGGCAGGCTGACCGGCGCGCCAATCCGCGCGGAGTGATAGGTCGCGCTGAGCAGCTCGATCGCGTTGCGGGCGTCGCCGACGTCGACCGGCAGCGGCGTATTGTTCACGATGGCGTGATAGAAGCGAAGCAACTGCGCGTCGTAACGGGCCGGCGGGGTGTAGCCCTGCAAAGAACCGCTTCCGCCGCCGCCCCCCGAGGCGCGCTGGGCCTCGCCCGCCGCCGTGGCGTCATAGTCGGCGATGAGGCGGGTTATCCCATCCGCCACTTCCGGCCGGTCCGGGGTGTAGGTCCACGGATCCAGCGAGTTGGTATAGGCCCGAGTGTTGCTCTCGGCCGTTAGATTAGCAAAGACGAGCCGGTGGCGGGTGGATTCGGCCGCCGAGCCGAGGGTGCAGCTCAGCGTCGACAGCGCGCCGTTGGCGTGCTCGAAGACGACGGCGGCGCAATCCTCGACCTCGATCGGGTTGCTGCGTGTGCTGGTCCGGGCGAAGACGCTCCGGACCGGGCCAAACACATACGTCAGCATGTCGACGGCGTGGATGGCGTGGGTGGTGAGCACGCCCCCCAGCTCGCTGGCGAATTTTCCGCGCCAGGGCACCGCGTAGTAATCCGCCCGGCGCCGCCAGTGCACTTCGATACTGGCCGCAAGCGGCGCGCCGGCCAGCCCCGCGTCGACCAATCGTTTGACCTTCTGCAAGCCCGCGCCAAAGCGGTATTGGAATACCGGCATGAGCCGGCGGCCGCTCTCGGCTTCGGCCCGGGCCATTTCGTCAACCCCCGCCAGGGAGTCGGTCAGGGGCTTCTCGCACACGACATGTTTGCCGGCCTTCAGCGCGGCGATCGCCTGAGGCCTGTGCAGCATGGGCGGGGTGCAGATGTTGACGACGTCGACATCCGGCATGGCCAGGACATCCTCGTAGCGGGTGAGGGTGAGCGGCACGCCGAGCTCGGCCGCCAGTTGGCGATTCTTGTCGTCTTCGAGCGAGCAGATGGCGACCAGGTCAAACAGGTTGGGCAGGGACTTATAGGCGGCGGCGTGCTGGGCGCCAACGCCCAGTCCAACCACCACGGCGCGGAGCTTGGGGTGTGTCATTTGTCTTGGGTGATCACGGTGGCCGAGGCCTGCGCCTTGAGGGCGAGCTCAGCCGCCAGGAAGGCGTGCCGCTGGGTCATGGCGGTCTCGCTGCGGTCATTGACGTCGGCGACGAGCTGGCGCCCGTAGGGCAGTTCGACCGCGTCGCAGTTCTCATATCGCACGCCCTGCCGGTCGACGATGAAGAGGTGGTTGGCCCCGGGCCGCCCGCCGATGTCGACGTACTTGCGGAGTTCGATGTAGCCCTCTGTCCCGAGCACCGTCAACCGGCCATCGCCCCAGGTTGGCAGGCCGTCGGGGGTGAACCAGTCGATGCGGATGTAGCCGCTCCCGCCGTCGCCGCGCAGCATCACGTCGCCGAAGTCCTCGAGGCCGGGATATTCGGGGTGGGCGAGGTTGCCCACCTGCGAGGCGACGATCTCGGCCCGGGTCGAACCGGTGAAGAACAGAAACTGATCGAACTGGTGGCTGGCGATGTCGCACAGGATGCCGCCATAGCGCTCGCGCTCGAAGAAGTAGGGCAGGCGCGACGGCGCGCCCAGGCGATGCGGGCCAAGCCCGATGGTCTGCAGCACGCGCCCGATCGCGCCGGCCCGGACGAGCTCCCCGGCCCGGACCGTGGCCCGGTTTTCGAAGCGCTCCGAGTAGCAGATCGAGTAGATCCGTTGTGTTTCAACCTGGACGGCGCGGGCCTCCTCGAGCTGGGCGAGGGTTGTGAAGCCAGGCTTGTCGGACATGAAGTCCTTGCCGTGGCGCATGACCTGTATTCCGAGCGGGGCGCGATCGGCCGGGACGGTCGAGGTGACCACCAGCTGGATCGACGGATCCTCGAGAATCTCGGCTTCGCTGCGGGCCTGGCGCGCCTGGGGGAAGGCGGCCCCGAAGGCGGCTTCGATGCTGCGCTCCGAGTCCCGGGCGATCCACGACACAAAGGTCGCCCCGGCGTCGAGCAGGCACCTGACCTGCCCGTAGATGTGGCTGTGGGTGATACCGATTACGGAGAATCTCATAATGTTTTCCGCGCGTCGACGGGCCGGCCCGTCGACGCGCGGGGTTTCAGCCTTTGAGGCCGGTGGTGCTGATCCCCTGGACGAGATAGCGCTGGAAGAAGATGAAGATCAGGAAGACTGGGACCAGTGACACGGACGACATGGCGAAGATGGCGCCCCAGTCCGTGCCCGCTGACGGATCGGAGAAGGCCCGCAAGGCGAGCGACACGGTGTACTGCTGGGGCGCGTTGAGGTAGATCAGCGGTCCGAGGAAATCCTCCCAGGTCCAGTAGAAGGAGAAGATCGCCGCTGTGATCAGGGCAGGCTGGATGAGGGGGAGGATGATCCGGAAGAAGATACCGAAACGCCCGCACCCGTCGATCTCGGCCGCCTCATCGAGTTCCTTCGGGATGCCCCGGATGAACTGCATGATCATGAAGATGAAGAAGGCCTGGCCGCCCATCCGCGGCAGGAGCAACGGCAGAAAGCTGTTGCGCAACTCAAGCAGATTTACAAAGGCGACGTATTGCGGAATGATGGTGACCTGGACGGGCAGCATCAGGGTCATCAACATGCAGGCGAACCAGAACCCGCGTCCGGCGAACTTGATCCGGCTGAAGCCATACGCCACAATCGACGAGGCGCCGACCGAGAGCACGGTGGCCATCCCGGCGTAGAAAAGCGAATTCGCATAGAAGGTGGTGAAGGTGGTTCCGCCGAAGCCTTTCCAGCCGCGGACGAAGTTGTCAAGTTCGATCCGGCTCGGGATGAGCGAGGTGACGGTCCGAAACACCTCCTCGCTCGGCTTGAACGAGCTCGCGAACATCCACAGCAGCGGGTAGAGCATGACCAGCGCGAAGCCGGCCACGAGGACGTGGTAAATGACTGATCCCGCGATCTTGCGGCGGCTTGGGAGTTTGGCGGCGATATTCATCGGTATGTCTCCGCGTGGCTAATTGCCGTCCTTGTTCTCGTAGAAAACCCACCCCGACGACGTCTTGAAGACGACGGCGGCGAAGATGCCGATGACGAGCATGAGCACCCAGGCAAGGGCCGAGGCATAGCCCATCTGGAAGTTCTCGAACGCCCTGCGATAGATATAGAGCGCGTAGAACAGGGTCGTATCGAGCGGCGCGCCGCCGGTAACGATGAAGGCCTGGGTGAAGACCATAAAGCCGCTGATGATCTGCATGATCAGATTGAACAGGATGACCGGCGAGAGCAGCGGCAGGGTGATGGTGATGAATTTTCGGATCGGTCCGGCCCCGTCGATGGAGGCCGCCTCATAGAACTCGGTCGGGATGTTCTTCAGCCCTGCCAGGAAGATCAGCATTGGCGACCCGAATTGCCAGACCGCCAGCGCGACGAGCGTCCAGATTGCCCAGTTGGGATCGCCGAGGAAAGTGATTGCCGGGAGTCCGAATATCGCGCTGATCGCGTTGATGATGCCCTGGGTGCCGAACACCTGGCGCCACATCACCGCCACTGCCACGCTGCCGCCGACGATGCTCGGGGCATAGTAGGCGGCCCGGTATATCCCATCCCCGCGCCGGCCTGCCTTCAGCAACATGGCCAGCCCGAGGGCGACGACGAGGCGCAGCGGGATGGCCGTGAAGACGAAAGTAAGCGTGGCCTGGACGGCCTTCCAATAGCGGCCGTCCTTCGTGAACATCGTCTCGAAGTTGGACAGACCCGCCCACTGGGGGGCCGTAAAGACATCGTAGTTTGTGAACGAGAAGTACAGCGAGGTCACCATCGGCGCTGCGGTGAAGAGCAGGAACGCCAACAACCACGGACCGATGAAGAGATAGCCGGACAGATTGTTTCGCAGGGTTCTTGCCCGGCGAGCGGCTTTTGACGCGGATGGGATAGCAACGGTTGCCATTCTGATTCGCCTCGCCGGTGTTGGTTTACGCGGCGTGCGAACGCCTGGCAGACCCAGGCGTTCGCACGCCGCGTAAAAGTTGACGCAATTACTTCTTGTTCTTGGCCAGGATCGCGGTTGCTTCCTTGCGGAGCAGGGCGACGGCATCTTCCGCCTTCATCTTCTCGTAGAGCACGGGTGAGATGACTTGCGGAACGTAGATGTTCTTGACAACATCGTTCGCGCCAGTTGGGTCCGGCGGCCGGATCGGCTGGACGTCATTGCTGACGCGCGCGACGTACTCGAACATCTCGGTCTGCGACTTGCCGAGCTTGGGCTTGAGGGCATCCCGCACCTTGGCCGCGATCGGCACACCACGCTCGGCGAAGAGGATGTCATTCGCCTCGAGGTCGTTGGTGAAGAAGCTGATGAACTTGGCGGCTTCGACCTTGACCTTGCTGTCCTTCGTGATGCTGAAGAACTGGCTGGGCTTGATGTAGTTCGAGCTCTTTCCGCCGGCCGGGCGGGGCAGGGGCAGCATCTTCATGTTCCGCGTTTCGCCGGCGGCCTTCCACGAGCCGACGATCTGATTGCTCCACATGCTTTCCGCGGCGGACTTGCCGGTCGGCAGTGCCTGCAGCTCGAGGCTCTTGTCGTAGTAGTTTGCCAGATCATCGGCCAGGGTCGGGATCGCGCCCGCCTTCGACAGGCGGAGCAGCCGGTTCAGATGGTCAACAAACGGCTTGTCGTCGGTGTAGCCGAGCCCCGTGCCGTCGTCGGCATAGGCCCAACCGCCCAGCGACAGATACAGCGACTTCCAAATCTGCTCGTTCCAAAGCGAGCTGCCCGCGCCGTACAAGCCGATTTTGCCCTTGATCGTGGTGGCGATTTGCTCGAAGTCGTCCCAGGTCCAGTTGTCTTTGGGCAGTTCCAGGCCGGCCTTCTTGAAGAGGTCGATGTCAGCCAGGAAGGTCTGCGAGTTCGAGCCGAGGTTGATCGCAACGAGCTTGCCGGCGACCTTGCCGCCCTTGGTGAAGTCGTCGGCGCAATCCTTGAGGTCCAGAGCCCCGCTCGCGGAGAACTCCTCGAGCGGCACAATCAGGCCGCGGCCCGCCCATTCGGCGATCCAGGCGTAGTCCTGCTGCATGATGTCGGGCAGGGAGTTGCCGGCCGCCTGGGTCGTCATCTTGGTCAGGTGATCGTTGAAGCTCGCGAACTCATAGGCGATCTTGACGTTCGGATTCTTCTTCTGATACAGCTCGATGACCTTGATGGTCCGGTCGTGGCGGTCCTGCGAACCCCACCAGGCAATCCGCATATTCACGGCGGTATTCACGACGGCGGGCGCCGTCGTTGCGACCGGCTTGGCCGGAGCGGCGGTGGCGGCTGGCGCGGCTGGGGCGGCGGCGCCGCCGCAGGCGGCGAGCGCGGCTGCGCCCGCGCCAAAGCCGGCCACTTTCAGGAACTTTCTGCGGGAGACGATATTCTTCATGACGATCCTTCCTTCCTTTTTGCTAATGTGTCCCGTGACAGGGTTGCTGCGCCGGACGCGCGCGGGACGTCGCGACCGGCGGACGGGTCTAGCGCTTCTTGGCTTCGTCGAGCAGCGCTTTGTGCGGGTGGATCTTGTAGAAGTCGTCCAACGGATAGCATCCGGACACAAGACCGTTGCGCGGCCCGGTTGTGCAATCGCTGAACGTTCTGCAGTATTTCTTGCGTTGCGGCTCCCGTCCGCGCAACGCGTCCGCAAGGATCTCCGGGTAACTCAGGACCATCCGGCCCAGACCCACGAAGTCAACCAGGCCGTCCACCACGGCGCGTTGGGCGACGTTGGGCAGCCATTCCTGAAGGTAGCTGTAGCCGGTTCCGACAAACAACAGGCCGGGGGCATGGCGCTTAAGGGCGGCCACGACGTTGATCTGGCGGGCTACCCCCACCAGCGGGTCCTCGGGCGGCAGATAGCCGTCACTGGGCGGAGTAATAGCCGGGCGTTGGATGTGCGGGTTGTAGTACGGGCTGCCGGCCGTGATGCAGACCATCTCAAGCTGAAGCGCCCTCAGCATGTCCAGGAATTGCTTTGGCTCGGTCAGGTCGATCCCGCAGCCCGTCCCGTCCCCGCCGAATGCATAACGATAGGGCTCGCTAAGCGGCCAGTCCATCACGCCGACCCGGTCCGGCCCGGGCTTGTATGGCGCGAAGTCAAAGGCGCTCAGGCGCACGCCGATGTCGAGGCGGGTGACGGCCCGGACGGCGGCGACCAGTTCGCGCATGAAACGCGTTCTGTTTTCGAAGCTGCCGCCGTATTTTCCCGGGCGATCGACCGCGCTCAACAATTCGTGGCCGAAATAGCCGTGGCAGTGCTTCAGGTCGACGAAGTCGAATCCGGCCCGCTCGGCCAGGACGGCGGCGCGTCCAAAGTCCTTCACCAACCGGTCAATGTCGTCGTCAGACAGGAGCGCGCCCTCGGGCACGCTGAATTTGCGGTCGAGGATTGGGTGCCGGTAGGCGGTCCGCGGCTCGAGGCGCTTCTTGTCGTTGGGCCGGGCGAAACGCCCGCTATGGGTGAGCTGCAGGCCGATCATCAGATCGTCGACCCGGCCGTAATGGGCGGCGTGCTCGTCGACCAGACTCTGGCGCAGGTCGGTCAGCGCGCCGACGGTGTGCTCCGCCAGGACGAGCTGGTTCGGATTGGCCCGCCCGTCGTGGCGCACGGCGACGGCCTCGCCGCCCCAGATGAGCTTGGCGCCGCTCAAGCCAAAGCGCTGCCAGCGCCGCCGGGTGAGGTCGGTCGGCAGACCGTCTTCCGTCCCATCCCAGCCCTCCATCGGAAGCACCGCGATCCGGTTGCCAATCGACCGGCTGCGCAACGCGTAGGGCTGGGCGAGGGGCGAGCTGCCGTCGCGGATCACGACCGGATCGAAGGCAAGATCCGCCCCCACGCTCCGGCAGTAGGCGGCAAAGTCCTCGGCCGTCTTGAGCGCGGCAATCTTGCGGTATTCGCTCATGCCTTCTCCTGCAGTAACGCCCGGTTGAGTTCAGTCGTGTAGGCGTCCCGCGCCGCCCGGTTGTGTTCGCCAATGATGCGCTCGAGCCGATCCGTGTCGCCGGCCTTCATGGCCCGCAGAATCTGCCAGTGTTCTTGTTGCGACAAATGGGCCCGTTTGGCGTGGACTTCCTTGAGGTGCACTTTGCGCAGCCGGTTCCAGTGATCGAGGACCTTGACCAGCATGCTCTGGGCGAGGGGAATATCCGCGCATTCGCAGATAAAGGTGTGCAGGCGCACGTTCATCGCCGACCACGCGTCGAGGTCAGCGAGCATACCGTCCATCTGCGATACCATGGCCTCGAGCTCCTTGAATTGATCCGCCGTCATGCGCACGCTCGCGCGCCGGGCGCTCATGAGCTCCAGCGCCTCGAGAAGATCGAAGATCTCCTCCACCAGATTTGATTCGATCGGTGTGACGGTCGCGCCGACATGCGGCTCGATCTTGACCAGCCCGTCCGCCTGGAGCTGCTGCAATGCTTCCCGGATGGGGATGGCGCTGATCCCGAACTGGGCGGCCATTTCGTCGATGACGAGTTTTTGACCGGGGCGATATTGGCCGCTGACGATGGCGCTGCGGATCGCGTCGAGGACGGATTCCTTCTTGCTGCGGAAAAGCGGCCGAGGCGGCGCCAAAAATCTGACGGGGGGCGGCGTCGCGGCCATAGGATATATCCTATATCATCTAGGATCGGTTTGTCAAGGGTCGATCACGGAGGACACGGAGGCTGCGGATTGCACGGATGTGCGCCCCTCGATTTGGAGCGCGGGCGTCTCGCCCGCGCGGTCGCGCCGGTCTGGGTTGGAGCGCGGGCGTCTCGCCGGTCGCGGCGTCTGGGTTGGCGCGGGCGTCTCGCCCGCGCGGTCGCGGCGGTCTGGGTTGGAGCGCGGGCGTCTCGCCCGCGCTGTCGCGGCGATTTGGGTTGGAGCGCGGGCGTCTCGCCCGCGCTGTCGCGGCGATTTGGGATGGAGCGCGGGCGTCTCGCCCGCGCTGTCGCGGCGATTTGGGATGGAGCGCGGGCGTCTCGCCCGCGCCGTCGCGGCGGTTTGGGATGGAGCGCGGGCGTCTCGCCCGCGCCGTCGCGGCTGAGCGCGGCATTCCCCGGTGTCCCCCTTGGATCACGCGGGCAAGATGCCCGCGCTCCCAACTTGGGTTGACTGGGAGCGCGGGAGTCTCGCCCGCGCGGTCGCGGCTGAGCGCCGCGTTTCTCGGTGTCCTCCCTAAACCGCGCGGGCAAGATGCCCGCGCTCCATGCCCCCGCCTCACACTTCCAACGCCAGAGCCGCGGCTTCGGCCGCCGGCATTTGGGCGCCGGCCGCCAGCGCCTCGGCAAGGCCCGCTTCGCCCAGCCCTCGACGCGCCAGGGCGAGCTTCTCCGCAAACTCCACCAGGTCGCTGCCCCCGGCCGTTGGACCCGGGTAGCCCAGATGCGGCGCTGAAAACCCGAGCAGCTGGACCGCTTCGGCGTGCCGCCGATCCTGAGCCAGCCAGATCCCAGCCATCCCGGCCAAGCCCTGAGCGAGCCCGTGCAAATCGTTGTAGCCCAGGTTCAACCGCACGCATTCGCGCATATGCGGTATCGCCGCCTCGGGCTCGCCCAACGCTGTGAGCGCATCTCCAATATTGTGTTCCAGGGTGGCGATTCCGAACGCGGCGCCCAGGCGCTGGCGAATCTGGAGCGCCTCCTCGAAAAGCCCCAGAGCTCGCCGGGTGTCGCCCTGGCCGCGGGCCGAAACGCCGAGGTTGTTCAATCCGCGGCTGGCCCATTCCTCATCGTCAAGCTCGCGGTGAATCGCCAGGCTGCGCTGGTAATAGCCCTCGGCCTCAGCATAGTTCTCGATGTGCAGGGCGGCCCCGCCCAGGCCGTTCAAGGCCGCGCCCAGCCCAAAGCGATCGCCGCAGTCCTCGAAGCCCGCCACGGCCTGCTCGAACGCCTCCCGCATCGCCCGCGTATTTTCGGGCGTGTTTGGCATCCGCCCGACCGCATACCCGCGGGCCGAATGGGCGAAGGCGATTCCCCACGCGTCCCCCGCCGCCGAATAGTGCCGCAGCGCCTCGGCGGCGTGGGACTCGGCCAGGGCGTACTCGTCGTGATACATCGCGATTTCGCCCAATCCGATCAGGGCCCTGGCCCGGCCGGGCCGATCGCCGGCCGCGTCAAAGGCCGCCATCGCCGCCTCGAGGGCGGATCTGGCGTCGCGGTAGCGGGCCTGGAAGAAGGCCGAAATGCCGGCGCTGAGCAGGGCCCCGCCGCGCGTCCGCGCCGGCAGGGTCGCGGCGCCAGGCAAGGCCAGGGCGCGCTCGGCGTAGTCATATCCTTCCCGATAGTGGGCCCGGCGCTGCCAGTACACCCGCAACGCGCCGACCATCCTGGCCGCCAGCTCGGGATCCCGGGCGCCATCGATGGCCCAATCCAGCGCGGCCCGCAGATTGGCATGTTCGGCGTCCAGGCGGGCCAGCCAGGCGAGCTGCTCGCGCGAGCGCAGGGCCGGGTCGGATGCCTCGGCAAGCGCAAGGCACCAGCGCGCGTGTCGCTCGCGCGCCTCGGCCGCCCAGCTCGTCTGAGCCAGACGGTCCAGGGCATACTCGCGCATGGTCTCGAGCATGGCGTGGCGCGCGCCTGTCTCGCTCGTCTCAAGGGTGATCAGCGATTTTTCGTGCAGCCCGCTCATCAGCGCGGCAATTGGCTCGCGGGTGAGCGTCCGGCGTGGATCGACCACGGCTGTCGCCGATTCCAGGGTCCAGCCGCCGCGGAAGACAGCCAGGCTGGCAAACACCGCCTGCTGGGACGGCGTGAGCAGGGCATAGCTCCAGTCCATCGTTGCCTGCAGGGTGCGGTGGCGGCTCAGGGTCTGTCCGCCGCCGACAAGCAGGCGGAAGCGATCGTCGAGCCGGGCCGCAATCTCACCCAAATCCATCATCCCGGCGCTGGCAGCTGCCAGCTCGATCGCCAGGGGCAGGCCATCCAACTTGCGCACGATATTGGCGACCTGGCTGATCTGCTCCGGGCCGAGCTTGAACCCGCCCCGGGCATTCATCGCCCGGGTGACAAATAGACGGGCCGCGTCGCTGCGCAGGAGTGATTCGCGGGTGAGCGTCCCGGCGGCGTCAGGCAAGTCCAGTTGAGGCACCCGGATCACCGTCTCGCCGGGCACGCGCAGCGGTTCGCGGCTGGTGGCGAGAATGCGCATCCGGGCGCATCGGCCGAGGATGGCGCCCGCCGCTGCCGTGCAGGCCGCCAGCAAGTGCTCGCAGTTGTCCAGCACGATCAAGGCATTGGCATGCTCGTACTGCCGGAGGATGGCCTCCAGCGCGTCGCCGCCGGCCGGCACGCGGACGCTCAGGGCGGAGGCCAGGGCCATCGGCACCAGCCCGGGCGTGCCCAACGGGGCCAGCTCAACCAGCATGGCCCCGTCATCGAAAGCGATCACCGCCAGCGAGGCGACTTGCGAGGCGAGCCGGGTTTTGCCCACCCCGCCCACGCCAATCAGGGTGACCAGCGGGCTGGACTGGGTGGCGGCGAAGACTTCCTCAACCAGCGCATCGCGGCCGATGAAGGTGGTGGCGATTGGGCGGGCCGGGACGGCCGCGCCGGAGGGCCGATCGTCGCTGGCCAGGGCCTCGATCGCGCGCCCGGTGCCTGGGCGGCGTTGCTCGATGTAGAAAACGAGCTGCCGCAGGTTGTCGCCGCTCGGGATCCTGGCCCCGTCGGCGCGCGTCCATGAGGCGATCGTGTGCACGCTGACGCCCACCGCGTCCGCCAGATCGCGATGCCGGATTCCGAGCTCGCGCAAGGCGTTCGTGAGCGTGCGCGCAAAGGCGGCTGCCCGGTCGTCCCGGTCGGGGCCCGCCTGTGATCTGAGGAGGGGCGGCATAGTGATCTGGATTTTGTACCGACATTTGTACCGGCGCGCGCGTATTGTCCCACCGTGGATTGGGAACGAGTCTCCAGCATTCTTCTGAGCGCCCAGGGCCGGCTGCGCGTGGCGATGCTGAATGGCGCGGTGGATCTCCCGGCGGGTCTCGAGGCCTGGGACCGCGCGGTGCGCAGCCATAACGCGTGGACGGCCGCGGCCTCGCACGCGCTGCACGCCGAGCGCCGGGCCGCCGACGCCCTCGACGCGCTGGCGGCCTGGGTGGCTGAGTATCCGCAATCCACGCACGCTGAGAACCATTCCGCGACCCAGTCAACTCTGGCCACCCATGATGCCGCCGACGCGGCCTGACCGAATACCTCCAAAGGACTCATGAACCCAAATCGAACCGACCCTTCCCGGCGCGCGCGTTCAGCCGCCGTCATCGCCGGCGCGGCGGCGTCCCTTATCTTCATGGCGGGCGCCTTCGTCCAGGCTCAGATTCAGCCTGCGGCCCGAGCCGAGGCCCTGGCCCTTTCGAGCCCGGCTCTGCCTCAGCGGTCTTGCCGGCTGGTTTCGCCGCCCGGGACGCTCGATCTATGGAGCGTGTGCGGCGACACGGTGCAGGACGATGTCTCCGAGATCGGCTCGTTCACCGCGGTTGGGAATGTCACCATCGGGCTGGAGCCGGACCCGCAGCCCATCGTTCGGGTCGGCAACCCGGGCGGCGCGCTCCTGGGCGCTGTCAGCTATGGCACAAATCCGCTGCTCGGCCGCAAGACCGCCATCATCATCGGCGATGTCGGATTTCAGGCCCAGTTCGACGTGTATGGTGAGCATCTGATCGGTTCGGGCTACATCGTTGATCCGATTGATGGCCCGATCTCACGAAGTGATCTGCTCGAGTGGGATGTGGTCAAGGGCAAAATCGGCAACACGGCCCCCGAACTCCACGACAACCTCGATGGCCCCCTCGGCAGTACCTTCGACTTGTTCTGGGCCGATATCGCCGGCGTACAAGGGACCGAGTTCTGGGGCGAAGAGTTGACGATGCGCGACCAGATGAGCATGACGATCGATCTCTACGCGCGGCGATTCACGGCGACGATCCCGATCACGCTCGCCGTCAGCAGCAACGCCGCCGACAACATCAAGCTCGGGCTGCGGGCGGTCTTCACCGAGGAGAACTTCCTCGAGGGCGGCCTGAGCGACATCAGCCCGAAGATTGGCCCGGCCACCCTGGACCTCAGCAACATCGTCCTGCGCAAGGGCGAGTTCGAGGCCGAAATGGTCGAACTGATGGCCGACAAGAACCCCGACCTGGCCATGCTGGCCGATCCTGCCCCGCCGAAGCCCGGCCTTATTGCCCGCTTCACCGGCCTCAAGTACAAGGATCGCAAGTGGAGCATCAAAGGCACCGAGGTCAGCATCCGGGATCTGACCCTCGGCGACGCCGTCAGACTCAAGGCGAATACGCTGGGCATCGAGTATCAGGGCGGGGATGTACTGCTCAAGATCCGGACCACCCTCGACTTTGGCGACTACATGACCAGCACCAATCCGATCACGACCGAGATGCGGATTGGCATCACGACCACAACGGTCAACAGCCAGACCGTGCTCAAGCCCTATTTCGATGGGGGCATCGCCGCCTTTGTCGGAAACATGGGGCCGCTCAAGTTCAATCTCACCAACGTCAAACTCCAGGGCGATCCCCTCGGCAACTTCTACGGGCTGAACGCGCAGAACATCACGATGCAGTGGGCGAGCCAGTTTGGCGGGCAGAGCCAGGCCGGGCTGAGCGGCCTCAAGCTGGGCGTGGACAAAACAAAGAAGTTCACGTTCGCCTTCAACGGCGGCACGGTCCAGTCGCCGCCGATCAGCACCGGCACGTTCAGCGGCACCCAGTTCATCGGCACGGTCGGGGCGGCCAGCAACACGTTGAGCATGACCTTCACCGGCAACGTCAACATCAAGATTCCGGGCGGGGCAAAGGACGCCGGCGGAAACAGCGTCAATCCGTCGGTGAGCCTGGTGGTCCGGGCGGGCAAGAACGTGCGCGCCGACTGCAATGCGGCCGGCGCGCCTGCGCCGTGCTTCAAGCGCATCGATGGCGTGATGACGGCCTTCAGCATCAAACTGGCCGGCTTCAAGCTCGCCCTGGCCACGGTCCGGCCAATCGGCGATGGCGGGTTCGAGGTGGGCCAGGCCAGCCTGACTTTGCCGCTCAACTTCGGCGGTGGCGGGGCCAGCGGCGGGCCGAGCACGACCATCAACGGATTCAAGATGCTCGGCAACGGCGATGTCTCGATCGCCGGCGGGCAGATCACCCTGCCGCCGCTCAAGGTTGCCGGCATGACGTTTGGCAGCTTCACCGGCGGATTCACCACCCAGATGGTGACCGTGGGTGGGCAGCAGGTCAAGGCTTATTCGTTTACCGGCGGGGCCAAACTCAGCATGCCCGGGCTCGAGCCGAGCGCGGACAAGTCGATCAGTATTTCAGCCAAGGTCGTCTCGATCCCGAGCACCAACGAGATTGACGAGGTTGATACGACCCTGACCTTCGAGGCCCACCCCGGCATCCCGATCGCGAGCAGCGGTGTCGAACTGACCAAGTTCACCGGCGGAGTGCACTTCAAGACGGGGGCCATCACCTTTACCCTGGGCATCGGGGTGGACAGCACCGCCCGCTTGCCGCCGACCGGCAACCTCAGCACGCCGATCGTGGCGATGACGGGCAACGCCCTGGTCCGGCCCGATCCCTTTGCGATGACGCTCGGCGCCCAACTGAAGATCCTGATCTTCAACGTCGCCAGCGCCCAGATGCAGATCGGGGATGGGGCGGGCTTCAACGCCTGCCCGCCTGGCACCCCGGCCAGCACGCCGGTCAGCCAGTGCCCGCGGGGCAAGGGCTTCTACGCCGAGTTCAACGTCGACGCGCTCTTCATTCATGGGAATGCCAAGGTCCGGATCGGCAAGGTCAATGGTGTGCGCAAGTTCGCCGGCACGGCCAATCTGAACTTCGGGCTGGAGAAGGGCCAGTTCGGATTCGGCCTGCCGCGCAAGGACCGGACCCTGGCCGGGATCAGCTTTGCCGCGGGCGAGTTCAACATCCCGGGCACGAGCGTGAACACGGCCGGGATGAAGGGGACCTTTGAGATTCTTGGCTTCGACTACTCGATGTTCATGAACTTCAACAAAACCCTGGGCAGCGGAAGCTTCCTCGTCTTCGACCACAACCTGGATCAGTATCAGTTGGTGAACGGCGGGGCTGTCCTGGCCGCCGCGGATCGAGGCGAGCCCGGTTATGCCGTGCGCCGCGGGCTGGCCCGCCCGGACAAGGGCGAGGCGGCGACCGTGAGCGTCGATGTTCCGGTCGTGGTCGCCCATGAGGCCGACATGTATCTGGGCATCCACTACAGCGGAACGGTCGAGCCGACCCCGGCAATCACGTTGTCGCGGCAGACCACCCGCGGCCAGATCGTCATCGGCCCCTCGGCCCATGACACCGTCACGGTGTTCTACGACACGGACTTCTCGCCGGTGATCACGAAGGGCAACGACCTGGGCTATGTGATCAAGGACGCGGCCCCGACGACATGGACGCTGCATATCGAAAACGCGCCGGCCGAGTATGAGATCGTCTTTTACGTCGGCAACAAGAAGCCCGTCATCGAACATGTCAAGACCGGGTCCTCGTCCAGCCTTGGGCAGCTCACCTCGAGCACGTTGACGGTGATCGTGACCGACACCGACAGCCCGGATGCGCTGACGACCTTCGCCTATGGCCGGGTGGACACGACGACGAACACGCTGGTCGAGGGCGCCATCTCCCCGATCTTCACAACCACCGCCCAGGGAACGATCTCGCATACCTGGTTCATAAGCGGCCAGGTGCCAAGCGGCGTTTATCGCTGGGTGGCGACAGTCAATGATGGAAAGAACGCGCCCGTCACGCTCTTTGACACGCGCAACCTATCAATCACCGATGCGGCGCCGCCCGCGGCGCCGGCGGGCCTGAACGCGCTGGCCTTACCGCGCAGCGTGCAGGCCAATTGGGATCCCAACACGGAGAAGGACCTGGCGGGCTATGAGATCGGATACGGTTTCGTCAACGAATCCGAGTCCTTCATCTACACCCGCACCATGGGCGACAAGGAGATCAGCCCGGCCGCCCTGGCCCGCGGGACGAATCTGCGCCTTGCCAACAGCGTGGACGGCGTCGCCAGCGCCACCCAGTTCGACGGCAAGCTGTGGGGCCTCGCGGACGGACAGCCGGTCTTCGTGGGCGTGCGCGCCTATGACGAGAGCGGAAACTACAGCCCGTGGACGATCATGCCCGGCGCGCCGTGGGGGCTGAGCCCGCAGGCGGTCTCGCCCGCGCCCGACTTCGTCGGCGAGGTGGAATCCATTCAGGCCGCCTTTGGCGTGCCGCTGAAGAATTCTGATCTGATCCATCAGTTGATCGTCCGCGATGAGCACGGCGACCCAATCACCGGCACGGTTGAACTGCTGTATGGCTTCAATGACGGCGAAGTGATCGGGATGCGCTTCCGGCCCGAGATCCCGATGCTGCCCGGTATCTTCGCAGCCACGTTGCTCGGCGGCGAAGACGGCATCAATACGCCGGACAGCCTGTATATGCCCGCCGACTATGGGTAGACGTGAAAACAGACCAACACCCTCGACGCGCCGCATCGGGTGTATCTGCCGATGGTGCGACAGTAGGAAGATTCGGAAGCGGAATGCCCCGGCGTACGCCGGGGCATTCCGCTTCCGACATATTTATGAACACGTCCCGAATTTCCAGACTCGTGCTTGCGCTCGCCCTGGCCTGTCTCGCCGCTGGCGGGCAGGCGGCCGGTGCCGCCGTGGTCACGCCGCGCGGGCCAGGCGCTCTGATCAACCCGATCGTCGTGAATACGTTCACCGATGACTTTGTCCCCAACGGTTTGTGCTCGCTGCGCGAGGCAGTCGAGACGATCCGCCAGGGCAACGCGGTTGGAGGTTGCGCATATCCGGTGATCGGCACGCCCTCGATCGAGCTCTCGACCGGCACATACACCCTGACCCGGACCGGGGCCATCACCGGCGGGAGTCTCAACTTGATTGGCACAGTCGTCATCAATGGCTCGGGGATGACCCAGACCCTCATCAAGCAAACCGTGAGCGGGGAGCGGGTGATTGCCGTTGACAGCGGGCGGGCGACCCTGCGCGATCTGGCGCTTACCGGCGGCAACGGCTCTGAGGGTGGCGGCCTGCAAAACAATGCAACCGCCACCCTTGACGCGGTCCGGGTCTTCTCCAACTCGGCTTCGGGCGGCGGCGGGATCGCCAATTCGACCTTCTCCACAATGACGGTTCAATCCAGCCTCATTGACAGGAACACGGCCAGCCAGGGCGGCGGCATTCGAAACGGCGGCGTGTTGACGATTAAGGCGAGCGCGGTGGCGTCGAATACGGCCAGCAGCGCCGGCGGCGGAATTGCGAGCGACGGCTTTACCACCCTGCTCAACACGACCGTGATCAGCAATTCCTCGGGGAGCGGTTTGGGTGGCGGGATTCGCCACAATTCGGCCAGTCCATTGCATCTGAGGAGCTCAACGGTCGCGCGAAATGCGTCCGGAAATGTCGGCGCCGGCCTCCACCTCAGCATCGGCGCCGCGTCGGTGATGGTGCTTGAAAACACGATCGTGGCTGAGAACTCCCAGACCGGGGTTGGCCCGTCCGATTGCCGCGGGAGTGTTGGACAGGCGTTGTATTCGCTTGTTGGCACGGGCGGGTGTGGCATGACACCGGTCTTCGAAAACAAGATTGGCACTGCCGGCCAGCCCATCACCCCGCAGTTCGGGACGATGGGCTTTGTTGCGGGCATGATCCCGTATCTGCCGCTGCTGGCCGCCAGCCCGGCGGTGAATCGGGGCGATGTGCTGGACTGCATCGGCACGGCGGACACGGCGCCCACAACAGATCAGCTCGGGGCGGCTCGCATCGTCGAGGGTCGCTGCGACATGGGCGCGGTCGAGTTCACCGGAATAGCGTCGCCGCCAGCCACGCCGACCCCGCCCCCGACGCCAACACCGCCCGCGTCCAGCGCGGTCCCGATCAATACCTTCGGCGATGACTTTTCGCCCAACGGACTGTGTTCACTGCGCGAGGCGGCCGAGTCGGTCCGCCAGGGCGTGTCGGTGGGCGGCTGCGCGTTGGGGGCAGGGCCGCGGCACGTCTTCACCCTCCTGGCTGGCACGTATCTACTCACCCGCTCGGGTCAGATCACCGGTGGCGGGCTCAATCTCACCGGCACCATCGATATCGTCGGGGTGGGGGCGGGGCAGACCCTCATCCAGCAGTCGGCGTCGAGCAGCCGGGTGATCGAGGCGGACGGGGGCGCGATCTTGATCCAGGACCTGACGGTGACCGGCGGCGCGAATGCGGTTGGACTGGATGGCGGCGGGATCAAGAACGCAGGCGCGCTGACCCTGCGGCGGGTTGAGGTGAAGACAACAGCACCAACGTCGCGGGCGGCGGTTTGAGCAACGATGGTGTCACGACCATGATTTCGACCACGATTCGCGAAAATCAGGCCGGGACGGGTGGCGGTATTCGCAACGGGGGAACGCTGTTCGCCCGCGACAGTTCGATCTTCTGGAACAGCGCGAACACGGCCGGCGGGCTGGAAAACCGGGGCGCGGCCGAGCTGGCGAATACGTCGGTGATCAGCAACTATGGCGTCGGCATCGGCGGCGTGTTTGTGCCCGCTTTTGGGCGCCTGCACTTGAGCAACGCCACGATCGCCTACAACGTCGCCGGGGCCGGCGGCGGCGGTCTGAACATCGAAGCCAGCACCGACATCACGATCATGAACTCGATCGTGGCGGAAAACCGACTGTCCAACGGGATCAAGTCGGACTGCGATGGCGAGGATGACAACGCCAGCATCGACGTCATGTTGTTTTCGGTGCTGGCCGAACCGAACGGGCGGTTCTGCCTGCCGACGTTTCCATTCTTCAATCAGATTGGCGACGGCATTACGGTTACGACGCGTTTTGGCCCGCTCGTCTCCGGGGTGAATCCGCGCGTTCCGTTGGCATTCAACAGTCCGGCCATCGATGTGGGTGATCCGAACGGGTGCAGCACTTTAGCCGGAGAAGTCCTGGCGAAGGATCAGATCGGCACGACCCGCCCGGTCGGCGGTCGCTGCGATATGGGGGCGGTTGAATTCAACGGCCCGCCGCCGATGAAGATCTTCATGCCAGGCATCCGGCGGTAGGGTGCCGCTCCGCGCGCGCCTGCTTGAGTGGGGGGTGACACGAAGCTCCGGCAGATCGGGTTGCACCTTATGATAGACTAGTCATATAACTAGTCAGATGAGGAGGTGGCTCAATGCAAACTTGGCCTGTACATGACGCGAAGGCCCGATTCAGCGAGTTCTTGGAAAGGTGTTTGACGGAAGGACCGCAGATGGTGACAAAGCGCGGCGCTGAAGCAGCGGTATTGGTGCCTGCCAGCGAGTGGCGCCGGCTGCAGGCCTCGTCACGGCGCTCCCTTAAGGATCTCTTGCTCTCGGAGGATGGTCGGGCGGACATTCCCATTCCTGCCAGGGGTTCTGCGCGACGGCGGCCTCCCGTCGCGCTTCGATAAGCGCCATGTACCTGTTGGATACAAACGTTGTTTCGGAGCTTCGCATGCCGAAACCTCACGGTGCGGTGATGCAGTGGATCAACAGCGTAACGGATGCCGAGCTGCATGTCTCCGCGGTGACGATAGGCGAGATTCAGGCTGGCATTGAGATCACCCGGGAGCAGGACGACAAGAAGGCAAGTGAGCTTGAGCGGTGGTTGGACGAAGTTGCCGCGACCTTCAACGTCTTGCCAATGGACGCTGCCGCGTTCCGGGAGTGGGCACGGCTGATGCGCCATGCCTCCAATACGCTGTACGAGGACGCCATGATTGCCGCGACGGCGCGGGTGCGCCAGCTCGTGGTCGTGACCCGCAACGTTGCCGACTTCAAGAGGCTCGGGGTGGAGGCGCTCAATCCGTTCGTCACCGCTCGGAAGTGACGGGTGAGTTGCTTGCGTCCCGGCCGTTTCCATATCCCCACCTGTCGCCGCCGGCGGGCCGAAACGGGGCGGGGGGGTATGGGGTGATCATGCGGACCTCCATATCCCACAGACCCCATGTCAATCTCCGCCACCCAAGTCGCCCGTGATCTGATCGCCATCCCCTCCGTCAGCAGCATCAGCAACGCCGAGGTATCGCAGTACGCCCGCGACGTCCTGTTGCGCGAAGGCTTTGAGGTCGAACGCCTGTCGTATGACGACCACGGCCTGGAGAAGGTCAGCCTGGTTGCCCGCAAAGGCGCAGGGCGGGGCGGGATTGGCTTCTTTTCGCATTCCGATACGGTGCCGGGCGACATCGGCTGGGCGCCGTTTGATCCCGTGATTGCGGACGGCCGGCTGTTTGGGCGCGGGAGCTGCGACATGAAGGGCCCCCTGGCGGCAACGATGGCGGCGGCGGCCAACCTCGACGTGAAAGCGCTCAAGCGTCCGGTCTACGTCGTCGTCACGGCTGACGAAGAGGTGGGCTATGGCGGCGCCTATCAGGTCGCCGCCCAGTCGGAGCTGTTCGCCGAGAACTGGCCGGCCTTTGGGGTCGTGGCTGAACCGACCCGCCTGCGCCCGGTCTACAGCCATAAGGGCGGGGCGCTTGTCACCGTGCACGCGATTGGGGCGGCCGCCCACAGCAGCACCGAGAAGGGCGTGTCGGCCAACTTCAAGATTGCCCCGTTTCTGGCCGAGATGGCGGCGCTCGTGCCGGTCTTCCGGACCGATCCGCGCTACTTGAATCCGGAGTTCAGCCCGCCCTCGTTTGGCTTCAACATGATCGTCACCGACTACGGCACGAAGTCGAATGTGACCGCGCCAAAGACGACGGCCCTGCTCAGCCTGCGCGATATGCCAAACGTCGACAACGATGGCGCGGTCGCCCTGCTGGTCGACGCCGCGAAGCGGCATGGGCTCGAGGTCGCGGTCAAGCGCAACCCGTACTTTTACGTGCGCCCGGACAGTGAAATGGTCAGGATGGCCTGTGAGGCCTGCGGCGGGATCGCGCCCGAGACCGTGGCGTTTGGGACCGAGGCCATCATCTTCGAGGCGAAACTGCCCAACCAGGTCGTGCTCGGCCCGGGCGACATCGCCCAGGCCCACACGGTGGGCGAGTATATCGACGTCGCCCAGCTCGAACAGGCCGTCGGCGTGTATCAGCGGCTGATCGAACGCGCCTGCGGTTAGCGGCCCGTCAGCATCATCACAAAGTCGTTGTCTGTCAGCACATAGCTGCCATTTGTGATGTAGACGACAAAGGTAGTCCCGTTGAGGGTGTTGATGCTGACAAGACGCGCGGCCGCGGCGCTGGTGGGTGGGGCGTCAATCTCCGGGGTGACCACCGGCGCCATCCTGGTGTTGTCCACCGCGCCGACCTGAAGCGTAAACGTATAGATACCCGTACTGTGTGCGCGACGCTGGAGACGCCATAGGAGGCGAACAGCGTGCCGGCGGCGTTCACCGAAGCCCAGGCCTGAACGGCGTTGTCGCGCCAATGCTCGCCAAAGGGGTGCGTCCCGCCATTGCCGGCATTTACGGGCAGCGACACGCCGCCACTGGCCCGGATGACGAACTGGTCGGGCGCGGTCGAGGCCACATTGGCGTTGGTCGAGTCGCCCCACACAAACGAACCGTTGTGCAGGGCCTGGGCCCGCCGGCCCCCGGCCAGGGCATAGTCGCCGCTGACCTGATTGCTTTCGCCGCCCGGTATGGCCGCGTAGGAGGCGGTGCCGGTGATGAGATTCGCGTGTCCGCCCCCGATGAAACCCCAATCACTCCCGCTGGAGATCTGATTGACCCATCCGCCTCCGATGGCGCTGTAGGGGCTGTCGTCGCGAATGGTGTTGAACTCGCCGCCACCGATAACGCTCTTGTAACTGCTGTCTCCTGATCGCGTTGATGTCGCCGCCGCCGATGAAGGACAGGGTGCTGGTCAGGTCGGCGCTGTTGTTGGCCCCGCCCCCGATCACGCTAAGCGTGCTGCCATTCAGCACCTGGTTGTGGAAGCCGCCCCCGATCACGGCGTAACTGCTGGCGCTGATCGTGTTCGAAATGCCGCCGGCGATGACCGCCGCATATGGGCTGGACTGAATGCGGTTGTCCCACCCCCCTGCGATGACGCCGTAGCCGCCGCCAGCCAGCGCGTTTGCCCGCCCGCCGCCGATGCCGGCGTATGCGCTGTTCGCCAGGGTGTTGGCCTCGCCGCCGGCGATGGCCGCCCCGTCGCTGGCGGTGATGGCGTTGTTCTTGCCGGCACCGAGCGAGGCGAAGCCGCTGCCGGTGATGCGCTGGAATTCTCCGCCGGCGATGGCGCTGACGCTGCTGGCGGCCAATGTATTGGAGTAACCCCCCGCGACGGCCCCATACGGGCTGGCGCTCACAGCGTTCAGCGCCCCCCCGGCAACCACACCGCTGTTCGAGGCGCCGACGCCATTCACATAGCCGCCTCCGATGGCGCCAAAAATGCTGCCAGTGATGACGTTGGCGTAGCCGCCCGAGAGCGCGCTCCACGTGCTGACTCCATCGATGCGGTTGTTCGCGCCGCCGCCGAGCGTCGCTTCATCACTGTTACCCGTGATGAGGTTTGAAATCCCGCCAGCCACGACCGCGCCCGCGCTCCGCCCATGAATCGTGTTGCTATAGCCGCCCCCGATCGTGCTGTTGTAAGACACGTCGGTGATGACGTGGGTGTTGCCGCCGGCGATGGTGCTCCCGCCGCTGTCCTTGCCGATGGCGTTGTGGCTGCCGCCTCCGATGACGCTCAGGAAGCTGTCCGGCGCAATGGTGTTGCTGACTGTGCCCCCGATCACGTTGATCGTGGCATCGCCATTTGCGTCGTTATTCCCGCGCGGGGTGCGCATGCCCGGCAGAGCCAGGGCGTACGGCGCGGGCAGCAGGGCCGTGCGCGGGCTGAGCAGCACCGGCCCGCCGTCGCCGGGACACAGCACCTGGATCTCCAGCCAGCGCGCCTCGCCGTTCATTGCCCCCGGGCCAAAGTCGAGGGCGATACTAAACAAACCGTTGGAGACCTGTAGGGTGGGCGACACGACGGCCGGGCCGACCTGCGCGCCGCCCGCGGCCGCGTCAAAGAGACCAAACGTGAAGGCGCATGCCGCGTTGACCGGCGCTCCGTTCTTGCGGAGCTGACCTTGATAGGTGAATCCGGTCCCATTCGGTGTGGCGCTGATCGCCAATGGCACGGGCGTGAACGGCCCGCCGAGCTGGCTCAGCGTTGGGCCGGGACCCAGCGCGACCACGAGCGCCACAGCGCCCCCAAACCCAAGCACATGATTGATGCGCGCATTCATGTTCCCCTCCCCTGAAATCTGCCCACCCGTCCACGCGGCACCCGCGTGGGTGTGCTGAGTATTGGCCCGATCGCGCACGCGTCAAGCGTGGTCCGGAAAGCCGTCTGCCGGTCAGAATCAGCATTCTTCGAAATCACCCTCCCCCGCCCCGGCGTACGCCGGGGCGGGGGAGGGTGATTTCGAAAACAGACTCGAGCGCGTGTTTTCGTAATGATCAGAGATTCTCAATCTCCAACGGCGGGATGTCATCTACAAGCGGGATGCCAAAGACCTTGGCGTAGAAATACAGCCGGCCCTCCAGCGTGCGTTGAATGTTCTCGGCCTTGCGAAAGCCGTGCTGCTCGCCCTTGAAGAGCACATACGCGGTTGGGATCTCCCGCGCGCGAACGGCGTCGAACATAAGCTCGGCCTGGTTGGGCGGGACGATCTTGTCCTCGTCACCCTGGAAGAAGATCACCGGAACCGAGATGTTGCGGGCCTTGAACAGCGGCGAGCGTTCGATATACAAGTCCCGTTGGGCGGGGTAGGGGCCGATCAGGCCATCGAGATAGCGCGACTCGTATTTGTGGGTTTCCTTGGCGAAGATCTCGAGCTCGCTCAGCCCGAACAGGCTGGCCCCCGCTTTGAAGTAGTCGCGGAAGGCCAGGGCCGCCAGGGTGGTGTAGCCGCCCGCGCTGCCGCCCTCGATGGCGACCTTGTCCTCGTCAGCCAAGCCCTTGTCGACCAGATACCTCGCCGCGTTGATGCAGTCGTCGACGTCGACGACGCCCCATTGGCCCTTCAGCCGCTCGCGATACGCCCGCCCGTAACCCGAGCTGCCGCCATAGTTCACGTCCACGAACGCGAAACCCCGGCTCGTGACGTACTGCACGCCCATGCCAAAGGCCGCCGTCGCCGCGCTGGTTGGCCCGCCGTGGCTGCGCACGATGAGCGGCGGTCGATCGCCCTCGGGGGCCGCAAAGTCCGGGCTGGCCGGCGGGTAGTACAACGCATGCGCGATCGCGCCGCCGGTTGTCGGAAACGAAATTGCCTGCGGCACGCTGAAGTAAGCGGCATCGATCTCCGAAGCGAGCGCTTCGGAGATCGACGTCCAGGCGAGCGTCGCGAGATCCAGGGCGGTCACCGCCGTTGGCGCCGTCGCCGAACCGGCCAGCATCAGGGCGCGCGCGCCGGAGATGCGGAGTGATCCAAAGATGCTGAACGGGCTTTCGACTGGCTTCAGCCCGCCAGCGCCTGGCTCGAGCAGACCGATGCGGCCCAGACCGTCCTGGGTATACGCGCACACGATCGGCCCGCCGTCCGCAAAACCGTAGTTCGAAAATCGAAATTGCCAGGCCGGCTGGCCGAACTCGGCCGCCATTGGGCAGAGCGCCTCGACTTGCCCGGCCCGCCAGCGATACAGATTCCACCAGTCTGTCCGATCCGAGACGAAGTGCAGCACGCCGTCAGGCGACCATTCGGGCTGGCAGATCGACTCAGTCGGGCCGCCGGCAACCTTGACCGCCTCGTCCAACGTTCCAGCCTTGTCCACGTGGGCCACCCACAGTTCGCACCCGTCCCAGGGCAGGTTCGGATGATTCCAGGTGAGCCAGGCCAGATATTCGCCGTCAGGAGACAGCCGCGGCGCGGCGTAGAAGTCATTGCCCGATACCAGGAGCGTTCCGCCGTTCAGATCGCCGTCAGCGCGGATCGCGACGATGGTGTTGACCGCTTCGCCCGCCCTGGTGTGGTCCTCGCGCACGGCGATCAGGCGATTGCGCGCCCGATCGTAGACGGCATCCGCAAAGCGGTATGACAGTGCGGGTGTGATTGCGATCGGGGCAGCCTCCCCGGCCTGGCGATAGATCCGCTGGTCGCTGTCGTTGCTGAACCAGATCACGCCGTCCGCGACCACATACGCGCCGCCGCCATACTCGTGGACGCGGGTGCGGGCGTTGAACCCCTTGGGTGTGCGGTCGAGGGTTGTGCCATCCGGTCTGCGCTGGACGATCACATTTCGCCCGCCTTCGGCCGGCCGTAGTTCGATCCAGTACACATCCGGGCCGTCCGCGGCCACCTCGGCCAGTTGAATGGACTTTGCGGCGACGCGGTCGGCGGCGATGGGCGATTTCCAAGAACCGTAAGGGGCGACGGTAATTCTGTTCATGGGCCTAGTATCGGCCCGATTGGCAGGTGGGCTCCACCTCGCAGGAGCCCACCTGAACAACTCCTTTCAGAACCTGTTTCCCGAGGCGCTATGCCCCCGGCGAAGCCGGGGGCATAGCGCCTCGGCGACTGGTTTTGAAAGTGCTCTTGAGGCACTGACTATTTCAAATGCATCCCAATGTCAACCAGCGCGCGGGCCTCGAGCAGCAGGCGGGGATGCCGCAAAAACGCAGCCAGCATGAGTTGGCCGTGGTTCATGTTGTCGGCCGGCTGGCGGGCGAGGGTGGCGATGATGTCGACATACTCGCCCTCGCTCATCCCGGCCAGCAGTCGCCGCAGGCTGAGCAAACCTGCCCGCTGGCGGCCGTAGCGCGAATGCCAGGCATCGGCATAGGCCTTCAGGGCCTTTGCCGACGTGTCATCGCGTCGAATCGCCTGAATGGCGGTCTGGGCGGCCAGCTCGGCCGCCATCATGGCCAGGTTGATCCCGCCGCCGGTCATGGGCTCGGCCTGGTGGGCGGCATCCCCGACGACAAGCAACCCTCCCGTCGATATCTGCTTGAGCCCGCCCGAGACGGGAATACCCCCGGCTACGACGCTCAGGATGCTGGCGTCCGGGATCCGTCGTGCCACAAAGCGATCCAGACACGCTCGGGCTTCCCCGTCCGTGGCCCGGTCGCCGGCGAGCACAAGCCCAACGTTGGCAGTATCATCCCCCTTTGGGAACACCCATCCATATCCGCCGGGCGCGATCGATGGGCCAAAGTGGTATTCGGCAACGTCCGGCATCCAAACGCCCGGCGGCGCGCACACCAGGTATTGCAGGCCGACATACAGATCGGCCAGGGCGGGCACGGTCCTGACCCCCGCCCAGCGGGCCACCTGCGACTCGGCCCCGTCCGCGGCGATGACAATTCGGGCCTGCACGTCCTCGGGCTGTCCCACGCTTTTGATTCGCGCGCCGGACACGTTGCCCTGCCCGTCGGTCAACAACCCTTCCGCCTGTGTGCGCGCGCGCACCTCGGCGCCCGCCCGGGCCGCAAGGCGGGCCAGCTCGAGGTCAAACAGCTTGCGGTTGATGACCAGGGTGAGTTCGGAGGGCAGCACGGCCCGCGATCCCGCTCCGTTGCAGAGCGCAAAGCGGGTGATTCGCGCGTCGATCCACTTCGGATCAAGGTCGATGAAGGCCCGGGTGGCCTCCGCGCCGATCGCCTCGCCGCAGCGCACCGGCGCGCCGATCTCCTGGCGCTTCTCGATCATCAGCACCTGCAGGCCAGCTTCAGCGCAGCGACGCGCGGCGACCGAGCCGCCCGGTCCGCCCCCGACCACGAGGACGTCAACGCTGCGGGGCATGGCTGTTCGAGCCGTTCGGCGTCGCAGCCTGCGACGTCGTCAATGCCCCGACCGGGCACATCCGCGCGCAGCGCGCGCAGCCGGTGCAGCGCGTCGCGTCGATTGTCAATGTGCCGTTATGCAGGTAGATTGAATCCGGTGGACAAGCCGCCACGCACGCGCCGCAATACAGGCAGCGATCGCGGTCAACCACGATTCGAACCTCTCCAATGCCGGGTCGAGCGGGTTTGGAAAACATGGTTGTGTCCATTATCTGCCCGCTATTGCCCAATGCCCATACCGGCATCAACGTCAACAGAAGAAGAGAAGAAAGAAGAGCATTGGATTGCTTCCCTTCTTCTCTTCTTCGTAGCTGCTCAGGCCACAGGCAGCGCGCACCCCCACCTGTGTCATCCTGAGCGCGCCGCTTCGAGCGCTCGCATCCACACGCGTCAACGGCGCGCGAAGGAACCCTGTGACGTGCGGCAGGATGAAACATGATTCGGCGCCATATCGCTGTTGCCGATTTGCGCATAACCGGGGATAGGCAATAGGGGTCCTTCGTGCGCCCGAAACGTTCGTCTCCGCGAAAATCTATTGGGCGCACTCAGGATGACAATCTTGTGGGGTACGCGCGACGACAACAACCCTATGAGCCAAGACAGAGTCACCGCTTGCGCCATCGGCGTGGGGCCCGCACCCTTGGTCTGAGAAGTTACTCTTCTTCTGTTGGCTGCACGGGTTCTATGCCTGCTGACTCAATAGAAACCGGAGGGGCAGATCCACCCGCGCGCGCCAGGCGGCCTCGGTGTGGGCGGCGCCCTCGAACTTGAGCGTTGTCCAATTCTGACCCAGCGCGTAGCCCGCCTTGCTCAACCAGCCGTCCATCCGAACTTGGAACGGTTCGTAGGCCTCGTCCAGGGTGATCGTCCCAAAGTCGAAGTACAGCCGGTGATTGGCCGGCGGCGGCAAGCGCTCGCCCAAATAATCGACCAGCATGTTTTCACCCGCGATCCAGTGGGTGGACAGGCAGCCCGCCCCGCCGAAGACTTCGGGGTACTGCGCGATCGCGTAAAGCGAGACCAATCCGCCCATGCTCGAACCCATGATGCAGGTGTTTGGCTGATCGGGCAGGCTGCGGTAGCGCGCGTCGATGAGCGGCTTGAGTTCCTCAACCAGGAAACGCAGGTATCCGTCCGACGCGGGCGATCCCTCGATATATCCGGCCGGAAATTTGGCGGCGAAGAATTGCCGCGCTTCGTCGCCAGACGCTGATGTCGATGATGTTTGGGTCCACTTGTTTCCGGATGATAAATCCAAACCCGTTGTGAGAAACCTCGCGGGTAGGCGCCAAAGAACCGCACCCGAATAGAACGCACGGCGCCTACCCGCGAGGTTTATCCGCCTCCCCTTAACGTTCACCGGAACAGATTCGATAACCAGGTTCCAGCGGGATCCTTCGACGCCAGGACGGTGATCACGGTCTCGTCCTCGTGATACATCGTGCTGCACACCAGTTTGAACACGCCTGGCGACCGAAAACGCTGGCGGTATTGCTGGTTTGGCCCCAGCCGAAACGGGCCCACCCGCAAAGTGAAGTCGTCCTCGTTGCGAATCACCAGGGTGTCCATGTCGCCCACCGTCAGCCAGAGTGTGCGCGGGATCATCAGGCTGTCTTTGCCATTGGCCTGCAAGATCGCCGTGCCCTTGGGGACGATGATGATGATCTCGTGCTCGGTGGGGTGATTCCGCTCGAACTGCCAAACCGCGCCGACCCGCGCCGCGCCCAGACCGAGCGCGGCCAGCATGATCGCCGCGAGGATCCACAGTCCGCGCCGGCGCGCGGGGCGGGCCAGTTCGGGCGTCATCTCATTTCCTCAGCAGCAGGCGCACGTCGTTGACGATGTCATCGGCCCGCGTGCCAAAGGGCAGCAGTTCGCGCAGCCGCCCCTGCGGGTCGATGACGTAGATGAAGGCGGTGTGATCGACGGTGTAGCTCGCCGATCCTTCTGTGTCGCGCCGGACGGCTTTGACCTGATACGCATCCAGCACCCGCTGGAGTTCGAGCGTTGTGCCGCTGAGACCCAAATACGCCTTGTCAAAGGCGCCCAGATAGCGGGTCATCACCTGGGGCGTATCCCGCTGCGGATCGACCGTGACGAAGGCCACCTGGACCCGGGCCGCATCGGCGCCCAACTCCCGCCTGGCCGTGGAGATGTCGGCCAGGGAGGTCGGGCACACATCCGGGCAATAGGTGTAGCCAAAGTAGAGCAGCACCACCTTGCCCGTCTGCGCTGAGAGGTCAAACACCTGGCCGCGCTGGTCGGTGAGCACCACTGCGGGGGCGGGCTGCGGCGGTTCGAACACCCCGCCGCGGAGCTGCCCGCCCCCGCATCCAGCCAGGACGGTCAGCAGCGCGAGGGTGGGGAGGGCGCGCTGCCAGCCGAAACCTGTGAACAAACCCATTACTTCTTCTTCGGATCGCCTGTGCCGGCCTTGAAGAGACCCAGCGCGCCGCGGCCCACGAAGTTGAAGGCATGCGTGACGATGGGATACAACCCATCCTCGGCCATACTGAACTCGACAATGGCGCCCTGGGCGGGCGACAAGTCAACCGCCTGCGAGCCCCAGCGGCCCTTGTTGTCGGGCGTCAGGCTGACCCCTTCCTTGATCACGGTGTCAAAGATCGTGCCAACGATGTGGAAGGAGCTGTCGATGTTCGGACCGGCGTTCAGCACAAAGGCGCGCACGCGCTTGTTCACCCCGATCTCGATTGGGTTGTCGACATACTGATTCGCAACGCCATTGAAGACCACGTAATCGGGCGAGGGCGCCCCGGCCGCGGCTTTGCTCAGGCTGCTCGGTTCGTTCTGCGGGCCGAGATACCACTCGCTCTGAACGAAGGCGAACTCCTTGTCAACTGGCGGCAACCCTTCCTTGGGCTCGACGATCATCATGCCGTACATGCCGTTGGCGATGTGATGCAGGGCCGGGGCCGTGCCGCAGTGATACATCCACACCCCGGCGAACTCAGCTTTGTACTCATACAGTTTCTCTTCGCCCGGGTTGATCGAGGTCATCTCGTCGTTCCAGGCGACCATGCTGGAGTGAAAGTCGACCGAGTGCGGCAGCTTGCTGTCCTTCGGGTTCTTGAGGTGGATGCGGACGGTGTCGCCGACTTTCACCCGGATGACCGGACCGGGGACCGTCCCGCCGAACGTCCAGACCGCCTGGACAAAGCCGTTGGCGACCGTCATCGGCATTTCCTTGACGACCAGGTCGATGTCATGGACCGTGCCGGGCAGGGCCTTTGGCGCGGCGGGGTTGAAGAGCACTGGCGCCGCGGCCCCGGGGTCGGGCAGGATGTCGGTCGACGGCGCCGGCCCGCCATGGTCGCTGCCGCCGGCCGCGTTGGCGACGGCGGCCGAACCCTTGACCGAGATGGCGCCGACCATGCCGGCTTCCTTGTGGCCCGGCAGCGAACAGATAAACGCCAGACCGTTTGGCGGGACCATCACATCGCCCTCGACCGTCTCGCCGGCCTTGGCGATGATCTGGGTGCCATCGGCGAACGTTACGTCGTGGATGATCGTGCCCTTGTTGATCAATCTGATCTTGTAGCGCCCGGCTTTTTCAACCAAAAAGTTGTTCGGGCTATAGCCGATGTCGACGCCTTTCAGTTCCAGGGTCTCGATCACGGGACCTTCGAGCTTTGAGGGCGTGGCCTGGGCGGGAGGCGCGGCCGGATTTGAGACCGGGATAGCGGCCACGGCGACGGGCGCAACGGTCTTTGCCGGCGCCGCCGGGGCGGCCGTGGCGGGCGCGGCGGTCGGCCGGACAACCGCAGCCTTTTTGGGCTCGGGCACCAACCAGGTGTAGACCTGTGAAAAGAGCGCGCAGGCGCTCAGGAACAACAGGATCGACAACGGGATGCCGATGACGGGGGACAGGCGGAACTTCATGGGGATTCTCCTTCTTGTGTGGAAGTTGTCCAAAGAACATCGGGCGAGGTCACGGTCCTCGCGCGAAGCGCGGGGCCTGCGGTCTCGTCCACGTTTTTTGGATGTCCTTGAGCGCGTTGATCAGAGGCGAACTCGATCGTGTAGGGCTGTTCAGCTTCGACCACCGCCAGGGTGGCCCCGCACACAGCGCAGCGCGGCCTGGAGGCGGGCTCCATCTGGCTGAGTCCCAATAGGAACGTCGCCCCGCACGCGCTACACTTGTCTTCCTCGAACATACGCGACTAGACTAGAGCAATGCCCGTCGCGGCGCTATGACTTAAGTCACACTGCAAGAGAATCATGCACGGCACACCCATTTCCATGCCGCCCGGCCACATCCAGGCGCTGATGAAACCCATGGCCGCCACCCTATCGATGCCGCGCGAGTGGGTCGAGTTGATGGCCCAGGCGGCGACGATCAGCCGCTTCGAGCAAGGGCAGATGCTTCAGGTTGAAGGCGATTCCGCCGAGGCCATGTACATCGTGCTGCGCGGGCGGGTCAAGGTCTTTCGGACTGCGACCACCGGTCGCGAGCAGGTCATGCATGTGGCGGGTCCAGGCGATCACGTCAACCTTGTGCCGCTGATTGACGGCGGGCGCTGTCCGGCCAGCCTGCAGGCGCTGACCGAGGTTGACGCGCTGGTGTGCACAGTCGAAGCTTTTGGAAACCTGCTGGCCCGCGAGCCCCGGCTCGCCCTGGTCATGATGAAGGACCTCGCCCGCCGGCAACGCCATCTGGTGCGCCTGGTCGACGAGCTGGCCCTGCACACCGTGCAGTCGCGGTTGATTCGGCTGCTGCTTGATCGGGCCGAGTCCGCCGAGCGCGGCGAAGAGGTTGTAACGCTGACCCAGACCGAGATGGCCAGCCAGGTCGGGACCGTGCGCGAAATGGTTGGGCGCACCCTCAAGATACTGGAAGGTCTCGACCTGATTGGCCTTGAGGCCGGCAAGATTACGGTCCTCGACCGGGCCGGCCTCGAGAGCCGGGCTGAGCCTGCCTGAACCACCTGGCCTTCCTGCACCTGGGAGGTAGGCGCCATCGATTCGTCACCGTTGAGGCAATGCGGCGCCTACCTCCCAGGTGCAGGAACACCGCTCCAGTGGTAAAGTCACACTTCAACGCGCATGGAACACATTACTCGCTCGCGGCTCTTGCGCCGTCTCCCGGGCCTGCTCACGCTGTTCGTCGGCGTGGGCCTGCTGGCCTGGGCTTTTGCGACGGCCGAGCCGTTGCCCGCGACCGCCGCGCCGAAAGTGTCGAATGCGCCGCTCGTTCCCTTGCCGACCCTGTTATCGCCGATCTACACCGACACCTATGAGTACAACAACTCAAGAAACTCGGCTTTTAACGTCACGCAATCAGGATTCCCCCTGTCTTTCATTCAATGCGAGCAGTACGTGACCGATACGATTCAACTCGTGAGGGACGCTACTTTCTGGCAACAGACAAGCCCATCGTATGACGTTGATTGGTACAACATCGAACTTTCTGCGAACTATTTCTACACGATTTCGGTGCGAAATACGTTCAACGGAAGCCCGATCGTCTTCAATCTCCAGCTGAAGTCGCCATCGAACAGCGACGTTGCGCCTGCGCCGGTGCAAAGCGCCGAACCGAATGTGCCCTTCTATGCGTCTGTGCCGGGCCTGTATCAGCTCGGTCTCGCGGCTTTCAATGCGGCCTCGGTGTCTGGCACCGAAAACTACCCATATCAAGTCTTCATCTGCAGCGCGGGGCCTGTCGCCCCAACGCCTACGCCCGTTCCGACCAGTACGCCGACGCCCACTCCCATCGGGCCACAGGTCCTCGGCGTGGATTCGCTCGAGCCAAACGATACGATTACAGAAGCGCAGACGGCCGCCTTCCATGCCAATGGGCTTCCCAGCTTCATCGCCGTCGGCCAGACGATCGGCGGGCTTAATTTTACGCCCGGCAACGAATTCGACTACGTTTACTTTTTCGCTCGCGGCGGGAGCGTCTATGAAGCCTCGACCGAAAACGTCCAGCCGGGTGTCGAGACCACCCTCTATGTTTATGCGCCCCTTGTGGAAGGGGCAGGCGCGCCCACGCGTCTGGTCGACCAGAACAATCGCTGGCAGGCAGGCGTGCGTGGTTCAAAGGTGACCTTTGCCGCGGCCGGGGATGGCATCTACTGGCTGCTCGTCCGCAACTCGGACCAGTCGCCGCGCACCGCCAGCCAGACTTACTCGCTGAAACTGTTGGAGGTATTGCCGGCGACCGCAACCGCAACGCCCATCCTGCCAACGCCGACCTCGTTTCCCGGTTCGCCCGATCGCCTCGAATACAACGGCAGCTTCGACAATGCCAGCCTGATCGCGCCGGGGATCAAGATCGATGGCCTGAACTTCGTGCCCATCAACCCCAGCTCGGCCTCGGACACCGACAACGATTACTTCAAACTGCCGGTCAAGCAAGGCGTGTTCTACACCTGCGAGACCGATGACCTGGAGTGGAGGCGCCGACACCAACATCATCGTCTACAACGGTGATCGGGTCGGCATCGGCGGGAATGATGACATCTCGGCCGCCGATCGCTCTACAGGCAATTTCCGCAGCCGCTTCTCGTGGCTCTCGGCCTATACCGGGAACGCCTACGTTCTGGTGGGCCAGGTCAACCCGACCAACGCGACCGAATCCGGCGGCAGGACCTACTCCTTCCGATGCACGATTGGCCTGCCCAACACTGCCACGCCGCTCCCCACCCGGACGCCGGGGCCCACCTTCCCGCCCTTCGTCCCGTCGACGCCGCTTCCGCCCGAGCCGACCTATACGCCGTTCCCCACCAATCGCCCGGCTCAAAACCTGGTCTTCCGCCCGATCGATCCCGCCCGCGCCGCCGTTGCCACCCCGACCTCGCTTCCGCCACCCCGGACCGTGACCCTCGATCTGGCCGTGTTTGTCGACACCAATCGTAACCTCGCCAATGACCTCAACGAGGGGATTGGGAGTGTATCGATTCGGGTGGCCGACGAGCAGAGCGGCGCGCCGCTCGCCCAGGTGACCACCGATCCGAGCGGCCGGGTGCGGATCACGGTCGTCAATGATGGCCCTGTCCGGGTGAGCGTGCCATTGTTTGGGGTGTCGCTCGCCATTCGCGACGCCAGCGTCCAGATCAACGTTGCCGTCAATGCCCAGCCCGAGCTTCCGGATCGCCTGCCTTGAGCCGTCGCGACCCCTATGTTGCGCTTCGCCATCGCAACTTTCGATTGATATTGGCGGCGTCGACCCTGAGCATCATCGGCTCTTTTCTCGAGACGACCGCGCTGAGCTGGGAACTCTACGAGCGCACCAATGACAAGCTCGTCCTGGCAACGGTGGGCCTCGTGGAATTTCTGCCCGTCCTGCTGCTGGCCCTGCCGGCCGGCCACATCGCCGATCGCTTTGATCGGAAAAAGGTCGCCGTCGCTGCCCGGCTCGTTGAAGTGATCGCCGCGCTGGGGCTGGCCGCGTTGTCCTTCACCCGCGGCCCGATCCCCCTGATTCTGGGCGTTATCGCCCTGACCAGCGCCGCGCGGACCTTCAACAACCCGGCCTTCGGGGCATTTCTGCCGCTGAGCGTGCCCAGCGCGGCATTTGGGAATGCCGTGACCTGGGAGATGACCGCCTTTCAATTGGCGGCGATGGTCGCGCCCGCCCTGGCCGGCGGCCTGATCGCGGTAATGGCTCCCATCCAGATCATCGGCGGTCCGCTCAACCTCGGGGCGACTCTGAGCTATGTGATCTCGGCCATCCTGTCCCTGGTCATCGCCGCCTGCGTGTGGTCTCTGAACGTGAGGCGTCTGCCGCCCGCGCATGAGGCCGCGACGCTCAAGGATGTCCTGGCCGGCGCGCGCTTTGTCTTTCGCGAGAAGATGATCCTGTCGGCCATCACCCTCGACCTGTTCGCGGTGCTCTTTGGCGGGGCGGTCGCCTTGATCCCGGTGTTTGCCAAGGACGTCCTGAACGTCGGGCCCGACGGATTTGGCCTGTTGCGCGCCGCTCCGGCCGCGGGCGCCATCGTCGTGTCCCTGGTGATGACCCAGCTCCCGCCGATTCGCAAAGCCGGCAAGTTGCTGCTCGTCGTCGTCGCTGGATTTGGGGTTGCGACGATTGTCTTTGGCCTGTCGACGACATTCTGGTTGTCGGCAGTGGCGCTGGCCTTCACCGGGGCTTTTGACATGATCAGCATGGTCATTCGCGGCGCGCTGGTCCCGATGCGCACGCCCGACGCGATGCGCGGCCGGGTCAGCGCGGTCGAGCGGGTGTTCATCAGTTCGTCCAACGAATTGGGCGCGGTCGAAAGCGGGTTGACCGCCCAGCTTTTTGGGCCGGTGCTCTCCGTCGTCGGCGGGGGCATCGGCACGCTCATCGTCGTCGTCCTGGTCGCGCTTGGACTGCCGCAGTTGCGACAGCTCGGCGAGCTGAAGACGGAAGAGGGTTGATCGGCGCGTGAATGCCGGCGCAGCCGGCATTCACGCGCCGTAATGTTAAAATCTCGGTTACGCGGGTATAGCTGAGTTGGCTACAGCGTCTGCCTTCCAAGCAGAAGATCACGGGTTCAAGTCCCGTTGCCCGCTCTCATCCGCCGCCTGCAACTGCGGGCGGCGGTCTGTTTTTAGCCCTAAGAATTCCTGCCAGAACCATCTTCCGAGGCGATATCTCCCCGCTTCGCCGGGGAGATATTGCCTCGGAGAACCGGTTCTGTTAGGAGTTCTTAGCAAACATCATGGAACTGAGAATCTGCGTCCTCCCCGGTGATTACGTTGGCCCTGAAGTCGTTGCCCAGGGCGTGCGCGTCATACGGGCCATCGCCAAGAAATATGGCCATACGGTCAAGCTCGACACCGCCCTGCTTGGCATCGGCGCGATCGAAAAGACGGGCAAGGCATTGCCCGCCGACACCTGGGCCAAGGCCAAAGCCTCTGATGCGGTTCTGCTCGGGGCTGTGGGCGGGCCGCGCCAGGATCCGAAGGCCAAAGTCCGGCCGGAGCAGGGCCTGCTCGGCCTGCGCAAGGGCCTCAAGCTCTTCGCCAATATCCGCCCGGTCAAGGTCTACGACGCCCTGATCGATGCCTCGACCCTCAAACCCGACGTTGTGCGTGGGGTCGATCTGATCATCCTGCGCGAGCTGACCGGCGGGGCGTATTTTGGCAAGCCTCAGGGCCGCAGCGGGCGCAAGCCCAACCGGGCCGCCGTCGACACGACCGCGTACACCGAAGAGGAAGTCCGCCGCCTGATGCGGGTGGGCTTCGAACTTGCCCGCGGCCGCAGGAAGAAAGTGTCCCAGGCCGACAAGTCCAACGTCATGGCGACCGGCCGGCTGTGGCGCGAGATCGCCCATGAGGTCGCCGCCGAGTATCCGGATGTGGAGTATGAGGATGTGCTCGCCGACGCCTGCGCGATGCACCTGGTCCGCAACCCGCGCCAATACGACGTCATCGCGACCGAAAATCTCTTCGGCGACATCCTGAGCGACGAGGCGGCCATGCTGGCCGGATCAATGGGGATGCTGCCCAGCGCCTCGATCGGCGACGTCAAGAACCGGCACGGTTTTCCGCGCGGGCTGTATGAGCCCATCCATGGCAGCGCGCCGGACATCGCCGGAAAGGGTGTGGCCAATCCGTTGGCCACGATCCTGAGCTGCGCCATGATGCTGCGCTGGTCGTTTGGGCTCGCGGCCGAGGCCGATGCGATCGAAGCCGCGATCGAGGGCGCGCTCAACGCCGGCCTGCGCTGCGGGGATGTGCGCTCGCCCGGAGCCACCGTGGTCGGCACAGTCGAGATGGGCGACGCCGTCATCGCAAGAGTGTAGAGACGCGCCATGGCGGCGCCGGCGGTATGGGGCGGGATGGCGCGGTGGGCTGCCGAGGCCGAGAGATAGAGACGCGCGAGGCGCGCTCAACGCCGGGGGAGGGGCATGACGAAGGCGACGCCGTATGGGAAGAGTAGAGACGCGCCATGGCGCGTCTCTACGTGGGCCGGTTCGGTATGGGGCGGGATACACGCGCCATGGCGCGTCTGCCGATGTGGGGAAGATAGAGACGCGCCATGGCGCGTCTCTACGCAACCATTCCCATCACATCCATATCCCGCTGGTCATTGCCGCGTTTTCGAACCACTTGGCGGGATTGGCCATGATGTACTCCCGTGCGGCAATAAGCTCGCGTTCATTTCGAATGAGGCGGTCCCAGAATCGCGCCTGCCACCGGAAGTCGGAATGGCCGTTTTTTCCGCACTGTCGTGTGATTGCTCCCTTGTAACTATTCATGATTGCCTGGAGCGACCCCTTGAGAAGTGGACCGAATTCGTTTGAGGTTTGTGCGCCGTTGCCAGAATCCGGGCGGAGGTCGGGACGCTCGTTATTGATGTGGATATGCAGGATTCCATGCACGTGATCCGGCATGACTATCCACGTATCAAGTTCAACATGTGGATGATGGCGTGGTATCTCCGCCCAAGCGATGTCAGCGAGTTTCCCAATCTCGGACAGATTCATTTGGAAGTCCTCAATGAAGCCGAAATCCCTTTTACGTTTATGTGAGCAGATTGTGACGAAGTAGCTTCCGGCTGTGTAGGGCCAATTCTTTAGTCGCGTGGATTCCACACGATAGCCACGGTATTGAGTCATACGGTTAATTCTAGGCGCGATGTGGGGCGGGACCGGCTTCTGCCGATGGGGGGTGGCGCGCCTGGCGCGTCTCTGGGCCGGCGCGATGTGGGGCGGGAAACATGCGCCATGGCGCTTCTGCCGATGTGGGGGCGGAAGAGACGCGCCATGGCGCGTCTCTACGTGGGCCGGCGCGATGTGGGGCGGGAAACATGCGCCATGGCGCTTCTGCCGATGTGGGGGCGGAAGAGACGCGCCATGGCGCGTCTCTACGTGGGCCGGCGCGGGGGGGGGGGGCCGGGCCCGGGGGGGGGGGGGCGTGGGCCGGCGCGATGTGTGGGGGGTGGTAGAGACGCGCCATGGCGCGTCTCTACAATTTCAAACGGCTGTCCAAAAATCCGACGACCCGCTCGAGATAACGCTCGGGATTCTGCGCGTAGCACCCGCCATGCCGCGCCCCGCGCACGATCCACAGGTCGCATTCCGGGCGGGCCGCCCACGGCGCATAGGCGTCCTGCACCGGCACGACCCGGTCGCCATCACCGTGAATCAGCAGCACTTTCTGCCCATCCACTTTGCGCCTCCAGCGCACCGGCCGGGCTTCGCGCAGATCACCCCGGGCGAATCGCTGGGCCAGCCACCAACCGGGCAGGGCGCAGGCCATGGGCAGGCGGGTGAGCGCCCGCCAGCGGTTGCCGATCAGCGCCGGGAGGTCGGCGTAGCCACCGTCCGCGATGACGGCCCGGATCTCCGGCTCCAGCGCCAGCGCGCCGATGCTGGCCGCCGCGCCCATCGACACGCCCAGCAGGCCAATCATGCCCGCCTCAAAGCCCTGGGCGCGCAGCCAATCCCATGCCCCGAGCACGTCCAGCCGCTCGCGCGCGCCAAAGGTGTGGCCGCCGGCTTCGCTTTGCCCGTGGCCGCGCATGTCGAGCATCAGCACCTGAAAACCGCGCGCCTGCAACCGTCCGGCGAACTCCGTGAAGCGCCCGAAGAACTCAGCGGTCCGGCTGGCATCCTTGCCGTGGGTGAGGATGATTGCCCGGTGTGCGCCGGGGGCCGGCAGCGACCAGGCCGCCAGGCGCGGCCCGCCGCCGCGCGGGGTGATGGTGACGTCTTCGCAGGCCGCCCCGCGCCGGGCCGGCGACTTGCGCGGATTGAAGATGCGCCGGGGCGTGCCGATCAGAAAGGCCAGCCCGGCGGTCGCCAGCGCGACGCCGCCCAGCGTGGCCACGCCCACGCCGAGAGCGCCGTATGCCAACCGCGAAAAGCTACGCATCTTCATCGACTCCTATACACCCGGGTCGCGCCCGCCGCCCGCAGGGCGTCGGCCACGGAAGCTGCATGCCCGTCGTCGCGGGCCAGCGCGATCATGTTCCCACCGCGCCCCCCGCCCGACATTTTTGCCCCGAGCGCGCCCGCGCCACGCGCGGCGGCGCAGAGCGCATCCAGGCCGGCATTGCTGACCGTCAGGGTCTGGAGCAATGCGTGATTGGCATTCATTGTGTCACCGAGCGCTGGAAGGTCATTGGCGAGCAGGGCGTCGCGCGCCTGAATGACAAGCCGGGCAATTTGGTCGAAGAGGGCATCATACGCAACCGGGTCGCGCTGCCAGGCGGCCCGCACGTCGCCGACCGGCACACGGGTTGGGGTCGACTCGCCCGTGTCGCCAATGACCAGCGCCAACGCGCCCGCCGCGGCCAGGATCTCGGGCGGCTGTCCGCGGACGAACCACACTGGTTGCTCAAATGCGACGACGGTGTTGTCGATGCCGCTGGGTGTGCCGTGGTGCATTCGCTCAACCTCAAACGCAAGCGCGCTGAGGTCCTCCGGTGACAGCGCCTGCCCAAAGAATGCGGCGGTGGCCCGGGCCGCGGCCACCGAGGTCGCGGCGCCGCTGCCCAGATTCGCGCCGACGGGAATGTCCGATGTCAGGCTGAGCGTGAAGGGGCGCCAATCAGCGTGCTCGGGGCTCATCCCGATCCGGGTCAGAGTGAGTTGGATGATGCGGGCGATCGGCCGGCCAGGCTGCAGCCGCATCCAGTAGCGGGCGTTGATGTCGGGCGCGATCACATCAACGTCGTCGGCGCGCGCGTCATCGCCCGGCTCGCGCGCTGTTGCCGTCGCGGTTGCCCGCAGGCCGGGCAGGGGCAGCGCAATCGCCGGCCGGCCATACACCACGGCGTGCTCGCCGCACAGGATGACCTTGGCGCATGCGCTGCGTATCGTTGCCGTGTTCAATCCGATTGCTCGCTAGGCCGCGCGGTGGTTCGCCTGCCGCAGTGTGCGGCCAGGTCTGGAGCCACAAACAGAACCAATCTCCTGAGGCGAAGTCCCCGGCGAAGCCGGGGGACTTCGCCTCAGGAAGGATGTTCTGACAAGAGCATTTACTTCTTTGTTTCGGTCACAATGACGTTCGTCGTATCCCCTTCCCGGGTGATCATGAGCGAGACATCGGAGTCGGCCTTGCTGAAACTCACCGTCATCATGTCTCCGAAGCTGTTCTCGTCGCCGGACTTGTAGCCGAGCGCGGCCAATTCCTTCTTGTAGAAGTCGGCGACGACCTTGGTGGCGTCCTTGACTTTGAAGGTGGTCATCGCGCCGATCGACGTCTTTTCCGTTGCGCCGGGCGGCACGGGCAACCCGGAGCCTGGCTTCGGGCAGTCTGCCGGGATCGTGATGGCGTTGATCTTGTTGATATCGGTGAGGTCATAGGCGATGGTCAGGGTGCCATCGCCCTTGATCGCGCCAAACAAACCCAGGCTGGCCCCCTTGGCCGTGGTGGCATATTTGACCGCGTAACCGCCATCCCGGGCAACCCACACATTTCCGACCACGGTTGCGGACGCGCCCAGGGCCACATTCTTCTCGTCGATGGCGTACTGATCCGTGACCACCCCGTTGACCGTGTCGCCCCGTTTGACCAGCTTCGCGTTGCGCGTGCCGCCGAGGATGTCAGACGGCTTGAAAGGCGTGGAATTGTTCTGCGTGTTGGAGCCGGTCATGCCGAAGCATTTCTCGGCCCCGGTCTTTTCGGGGGCATAGATGTAGAACGCATCCCCAACCTGGAACCACTCAAACGCCTCTCCATTGGGCTTCTCGGTGGTCGCGGTGTTCATACAGAAGTGCTGGTCCCTGCTCGCGGTGACGTATTCCTGCAGCCAGCTCATACTGCCGGTTTGCGCGGCACCTTTGTCGTCCTTGCCCTCCCAGGTCATGGACCAGGCCAGGCGGTAGCTCTTCAGCTTCTCCAGATTCTGCTCGAGGTCGTTCAGGTCGATCGGAGCGCCGCCCGCTGGCGCTTCAGTGGCCTTGAGCGCCTCCGTCGGGCGCGGCGCGGCGGTAGCCACCGGCGCGGAGGTGGCCGCCGGGCGCTGCGTGGCTGCGGCGGCGGGCGGTTGGGTGGCCGCGGGCGCGGGCGCCTTGGTGGGCTCGGCCTGGCTCCCGCAGGCGGCCAAAGAAAACGCCGTAAAGCCGGCGGTAAGGGCGATTGACCAACGTTTCATGTTTCCTCCTGAGGACTGCCCGGCGTCCGGATGGCCAGAGCAGTCCCTACAAGGCAATTGAACCACGATTCCGAAAATGAGGGTGCCCCATTTCCAGGATCCGGGCCGGATCTCCTGGCGGCGCTACTTCACCACGTACAGGACCAGCACAACCGAGAGCGCCCACAACCCGCCGGCGACCTGGATCGGGCGATCCTTGAAGACAATTTCTTCCGGCGCGCCGCCTTCGCCCCGCACGTGGACGAGATACAGATAACGGAAAATCCCGTACAGCACAAACGGAATCGTCAGCATCATGCTGTGGTTCGCCGGAAGTTGCGGGGCGGAGAACGTATAGAAGCTGTAGGCGACCAGGGCGGCGGCGGTCACGATGGTGATGATCTGATCCAGGAGCGGCAGGTTGTATTCGCCCAGGATGGCCCGGGTGCTGGTCCGGCCCTTGAGTTCGACCAGCTCCTGGCGGCGCTTGCCAAACCCAATGATGAGGGCGAGCAGCGACATGCACACGAACAGCCAGGGCGAGAAACGCTCGGCATTCACCAGCGGCACGCCGGCCGCCACCCGCAGCACAAACCCGGCCGCGATGGTCAGCACATCGACGATGACGATGTGCTTGAGCTGATACGAGTACCACACGTTCATCGCCAGATAAGCAAGGCCGATCCAGCCGAAAACCGTGTTGAGCAGGAAGGATGCGATCAGAGTTCCGATCCCGATCACGGCCGCCACGAGGATGGCCAGGCGCGGAGATACGTCCCCCCGGGCGATGGGCCGGTTGCGCTTTTTCGGGTGCAGCCGGTCCTTCTCCACGTCGACCGCGTCGTTGAGCAAATACACCGACGAGGAGAGCAGGCACAGCGCGAAGAACCCGGCGATCGTGGCCGCCAGCGGGCCTGGCTGGAGCATCTTGCTGTCAAAGACCAGGGCGGCAAAGACAAAGGCGTTCTTCACCCACTGGCGCGGGCGCATGGTCTTGATCAGACCGACGATGACCCGGCCGGGGCCCGCGGGGGCAGCCACGACCTCATTCGACTCCATAGAAGGCGATCATAACCTGATGGATAGAAGCCATCCTAAATATCCTCGGCGAGATCACCATCCCCGCGCGAAGCGCGGGGATGGTGATCTCGCCAGTCGTTTTTAGGATGAGTTCTATCCATTCCCCGGAAAGCAAAAACCCCCGGCCGCGCGCCGGGCCGGGGGTTTTGCTTTCCGGGGGGATCCGAGCCCTACTTCACCCAGCCAAGCGTGCCCAGCGCGATTTCGACCGCCGAGCGCAGCACCCGCGGCCCGTTGATGCTTTTAGCAGATGCCAGCAGGTGATGTTTCGGGATCGGCAGATCGTCGAGATTGCGGATGAACGGGCAATCCGAGTTATCGATGATGTCACTCATGCCGCGCCGGCCGGGCCCCGGTAGTGGCAGACGGTGTGGGCCAATCCGTCCGCCAGGCCGACCGTCGGGCGCCAGCCCAGTTCGCGATCCGCCTTCGCGCACGCCATCCAGGTCGCCCGCACTTCACCAGCCTTGGCCGGCCCGCGCTCGGCCGGGCGGGCGTAGCCCGTGAGCGCGGCCAGCCTCGCGAATACGGTGTTGATGTCGGTGCCCACGCCGGTCCCGATGTTGTAGACGCCCGAGCCGCGTGTCGCGGCGAGCAGGTTGGCCCGGGCGACATCCGGGCCGAACACAAAGTCGCGCTGGTTTTGCCCGTCGCCATGGATGAGGACAGGCGCGCCGGCCAGCATGCGCTCGGTGAAGATCGCCACCACGCCCGCCTCGCCCTGGCCGTTCTGGCGCGGACCATACACGTTGCCATAGCGCAGCGCGCAATAGTCCAGCCCGAAGTTGAGCCGGTTGCTCTCGAGATAGTACTCGCAGGCCCGCTTGCTCACCCCATACGGGTCGAGCGGAGCGGCCGGGGTCTCCTCCGTCGCGGGCAGGTGGCCGGGGTTGCCATACACGGCCCCGCCGGTCGACGCAAAGACGATCTTGCTGACCCCATGCGCGTTGGCCGCCTGGAGCAGGTTGAGCGTGCCCACGATGTTGATCTGGGCGTACTCCTGCGGATGGGCTAGGCTGTCCCGCACGTCAGCGGCGGCCGCCTGATGGCTGATGACGGCGGGTTGTTCCGCCGCGAGCACGCGCTCGACCGCGTCGGCATCGCGCAGGTCGATCTCGTGGAACGTCGCGGCCGGGTTGAGGTTCTCACGCCGGCCAGTGCGCAGGCTGTCAATGACGCTGACCCGATACCCGGCGGCCAGAAAAGCGTCGACGATGTGGGAGCCGATGAAACCGGCCCCGCCGGTGACAAGCGCGGCAGGTGGGGAGTGGGTCATGGATTGGATTGGGTAGGGTCGGAGTCTAGTGGCCGGCGCGCTCGAGCGCCTCGGCGACTTGGTTGGCCCAGGCCGCGCATGGCTGAGTTGGCTTTCTCGATCTTACCTCTTGTGGCCAAGGCCTGCCCGTGGGCCAGACGGGTCATCCGAGCCCGATCGCCCGCGGTTGGGCAGCCGACCGTGTAAGCGGGGACGTCTTTCGGCACAATCTCGCCCGCAAAAACCGTCGGCTATACTTTGTTTCTCTCCCAAACACGATGGAAACGCTGCGGTACCTAAGATTTCTGGCCGTGTGGTGGTGGCTGATACTTGCCAGTGTGCTGGTCGCAGCCGGCACAAGCTACTTTACGAATTCTCAGTTGCCCAGAATCCATCAATTTCGCACGACATTGTTCGAGGGAAAATCTCAACGCAGTTCCAACGCCGACTCCTACTACCACTACTACCGCGCGAATGTCGAGAATATCAAGAAGTCCGCGCGCGACCGACGCCGACAACGCGCAGATGCCGCCCCGGCGGCGCATTAGCCGGGTTACTTACGCACCATGTCCCAAGTCGCGCCACTCCTAAACAACCGTTACCGCCTGCTGGCCGTCGTCGCCAGCGGCGGGATGGCGACCGTCTACAAGGCCCAGGACACCCTGTTGAGCCGCATTGTCGCGGTCAAAACGCTGCGCGACCGCTACGCCCAGGACCCGATTTTTGTCCAGCGCTTTCGCGAGGAAGCCCAGGCCGCGGCCAATCTGAACCACCCCAACATCGTCACGATCTACGACGTGGGCAAGGACATGATCAACGGCGTCCCGCGGCATTACATCGTGATGGAGTATGTCGAGGGCCACGATCTGAAACAGGCCATTCGCGAGCGCAGCCTGTCCGCCAGCCCCTTTGGCATCGCTGAAGCCGTGGACATCGCCCGCCAGGTGGCCGAGGGCGTCGGCTTTGCCCACCGCCGCGGCCTCGTGCACTGTGACCTCAAGCCCCAGAACGTCATCCTGACCCCCGAGGGCCGGGCCAAGGTCACCGATTTCGGCATCGCCCGGGCCTACACCTCGATGGTGGCCGAGAAGGCCGAGACCGTGTGGGGATCGCCCCAGTACTACGCGCCTGAGCAGGCCACCGGCAACCCGCCCACGCCCGCCAGCGATGTGTATAGTATTGGCGTTGTGCTCTATGAGATGCTGGCCGGGCGGCTGCCGTTTGAGGGCAAGGATGCTCGCGAGCTGGCCCGCCAGCACCTCAATGTCGAGCCGGCCGAGTTGACCTCGCTCAATCCCAGCGTGCCGCTGCAGCTCGAGGCCATCGTGCGGCGGGTGTTGTCCAAGGACCCGGCCAACCGCTATCGCGACGCCGATCAACTCGCCCGCGTGTTAGCGGCCTACCTTCAGCAGGGCGAGGAATACACGATTTCCCATCCGGTTGCGACGGCGGGCACGTCGTCGACTCGCTCAGGCAGCGCTGGCGCAGCGGGGCAGGGCAGCGGGCCGTCGCAGGCGGCCCGCCCCGCGCCCATGCCGCCGCAGGCGGGCGCCTCGCGGCCTGTCGCTGCCCAGACCGGCCAGAGCATGGGGATGAGCGCGTCCGCGCCCGCCGCAACCGGTCCACAGCGCGGCATGACCGGCTCCTCCGGCGCCTACACGGCCGCCGATGGCGCTGAACAGGGCCGCGGATCCAACGACATCCTGCTCTGGTTGTTGGGCCTGGTCGTGATTGTGTGCCTGGCCGGCCTCATCGTGCTGTACGCCTTTGTTTACCAGGCCTATACCGACCCTAATCGCGGGCTTGCCCCGACTCCGTCCGCGCCGGCTGCGACCTCCAATGCGCCCCCGCGGGTGACTCTGTCCGCCCCCGGGGTGATTACCCTGACCTCGCTCATCAGTCTGCCCTTGGATATCGCTCAGGCCCAACTTGGCCAACTCGGGCTGCAGTCCCGCGTCGAAGAGCGGCCGGATGGGTCGGTCACCCAGCCCATCGTGCTGGCCCAAAGTCCGCCGGCGGGGACGCGCCTGCAGCAAAACAGCGTCGTTACCCTGATCGTGGCCAAGCCGGTGCCCCAGGCCGAAGTACCGCAGGGTCTGGTCGGTCGCAAGTTCGACGACTCCATCAGTCAGACCCTGCGCGCGGTCGGCTGGACGATTGTGCTGAGCGAGACCGGCGACTACAAGCCCGAGAAGGAGATCCTCGATTCCGATCCCAGGGCCGGGGCCAAGCTTTCGGTCAGCGGCACGCTCACCCTTACCTTGAGCACGGGCGGGCGCTTCGACTTGAACGTCCTGATGCCCCCGGTGGTTCTGGAGAACGTCCGGCTCACCCGTGACAGCTACGAGCCTGGCCAGCGCGTGCGCTTTGACGTGAAGTGGCGTGCCACCGGAACCGTCAATCGCGGGTATCGGGTGGCCTGGTTTCTCATCCACAGCAGCGGCGGCGTTGTGCGCCAGGGCGAGGACCGTGAGCCGCGCAACAACGGCACGCCCGTGCCGACCGTCACCTGGCGGGCCGGGACCATCGTCAATGACAGCTACGAGCTGGCCATCCCGGTGGAGGCCCTGTCCGGCCGGTATCGGATCGGGATTCTGATGTATGACGGCAACACCCGGCTGCGGGTGACCAATCCGGGCAAGGCCAGCACCGATGGCAACGATATGGTCTTTCTGCGCGAGATCGATGTGCGCTAGGTAGAGACGCGCCGCGGCGCGTCTCTACCCCCGCGGCCGCGCATTTTCTGCTCGCGGTGGTCCACACCGTGCCTTCCTGAACCTCGGAGGTGGGCGCCGAGGGCTCTTGGCAGGCGCGACCTGTGGGCGCCCACCTCCGAGGTGCAGGGAACATTCGCGCCTATCGGCGCACTGGATTCCGTGCGGGGCCGAAGGGGCAATTAGAGCCGCGCGCAACCTGCCCGGCTGGTTGCGCGTAGTAGTGCCCACACTGTGAATGCGATATCCATTGGCGCTCCCGGCGGATTCGCCCGGAACGGGGTTTTCCCGATGACGAGAACACCGGCCGCTCTGGCGCGCCCGGTTCCGACTGCCTTGCCCGCGGCCCCGCCGATCGATGAGGTGGCCGAGGAACGGGCTCGAATTCGGGCCGTTCTGGCTGGCGACACCGAGCGGTTCCAGGAGCTGGTCGAGATCCATCAGGATCGCGTTTATCGCCTGGCCCTGCGCATGCTCAACAACGAAGAGGATGCCCGGGACGCCGCGCAGGATGCGTTTCTGAAGGCTTATCGGCAGCTTGCGTCGTATCAGCAGGAGTGGCGCTTCAAGACCTGGTTGATGTCGATCACCTCAAACCTGTGCATCGATCGCATCCGCCGGCGACGGATCGAGCCCCTGGCCTTCTCCGATCAGCCGCCCAACGCCGATGGCGAGACGCCCGAGGTTGAGATTCCGAGCCACGAGCCTGGCCCCGACGTTCAAGTGGCGGCCATCGAGCAACGCGAGGTGCTGAACCAGATGATGTCGGCCTTGCCCGAAGAGGATCGGCGGATGGTCCAGATGTTCTACGTTGCGGATATGAGCTATGAGGAAATCGTGCAGGCGACGGGCGCCAGCCTGAGCGCGGTCAAGTCGCGGCTGTTTCGCGCGCGGCGGGCCCTGGCCCAGTCGCCCCTGACCAAGCGGCTGACGGTATGAGGAGGGTGGACATGACACCGGAAACTGACCTTGACCTGGTGATGATGAAGGCCCTCGACGGCGAGGCGCTGGCCGCCCACGAACGGGTGGCCCTCGAGACGCATTTCGACGCGCACCCGGACGAGCGCGCCTTGTTCGAGCGCATGTCCGTTGTCGATCGCGCTTTTGCCGGCGTGGCCCCGGTTGTTGCCCCGGCGGGATTCTCGGCCGGGGTGATGGCGGCGGTTCGGGTGGCGCCCGCCCATCGTGTTGCGCCGGCGCGCGAGGCAGGCTCGGCCCGCTTTTTGGTTGCGGCCGGCCTGGCGGTGTTCGGCGCGCTGAGCATGGTCGTCTTTGCCATGGTCCTGGCGATCCTCATCCCCCCGCAAGCCTGGTTGACCTGGCTATCGGCGGCGAGCGCCATCGTCGATTCGTTCCTTGATTTGCCGCGGGCGATCCTCTCCTTGACCGTTGCATTTGCGCAGGGCGTCATCGATGCGCCGGCGGGTCTGGCGGCCCTGGGCGCGCTGGCCGCTCTGGTGGGTGGATGGATGTTCGCCATGGTCAGGCTTTTCTCACCGCGAAGGGCGCTCGCGCGGGGGTAGGCAACTCCTTCGTCCTCACCCAACTCAAATCCCCAACGATCGTCATCGCGCGAAACTCCGGCCTACGCCGAGAAGCGCGGAACCTCTTAGTGTCCCGGGCGAAGATGCGCTTGGCAGCGACTTTGGCTGTCCTCGGTATGGGTCCCGCGCTTTCGCGCGGGATGACGATCGAACGGACCTCCGCAACCTTCACCCCCGCGGGCGCGTATTGACGAACACGCCGCGCAACTCCATTTGGGCGCGGCGACACATAAGGCAGATGATGAACACACGAATCACACACCAGCCCATCGCCGCCATGGCGGTGGTGGCTTTGATGACAGCCGGCTGCGGCGCGCAATTGCGCACGGTGAACACCGGTCCCACCCAGACCCTGCGGGTGAGCATCCCGTATCCCGAATTGGTCGAAGACGCCTGGCGGGTGTCCCTGACCACCGGCGCGGCCCGGGTGCGGGTGACGCCCGGTGAGGAAGGCATTCTGATGGGCCGGATCGACTACAACTTCGAGCCCATCCTGCCGGTTCTCACCACCGGTTCGCGCTCGGTTGACCTGCGCCAGGGCAACTACGTCGGCACGACGCCGGTCAACTTGCAGAACGAATGGACGCTCAGCCTGGGCAAGCGCGTCCCGATCAATCTGGTCGTCCGCGAAGGCGCGGCGGACTCGGATTGGGATCTGGGGGGCGTGCCGCTGCGGGATGTGGACTGGGCGGTCGGCGCAGCCGATACCGAGATACGCTTCAGCGGGCCAAACCCGCAAGCCATGGAGCGCTTGAAGTTCACGAGCGGCGCGGCCCGGGCCCGGCTGCGCGGCCTGGCCAACGCCAATATCGGCGAGGCCAAAATCAGCGCGGGAGCGGGCGAGCTCACCCTGGCCTTCGACGGCAAGCTCACCCGGAATGCCCAGATTACGCTGGATGGCGGCGCGTCGTCGCTGACGATCGAAAGCGCCGGGACGCCGATTCGGGTGATCGTGGACGGCGGGTTGACCAGCGTGCGGACCGAGGGCTGGACCCGCAGCGGCGATACCTATGATTCGCCCGGTCGGGCCAACGCTTCCGGCCCAACGGTGACCATTCGCGCGACCCTGGGCGTGTCATCTCTGCGGTTGCGGTAGGCCCGCATTCGAACCCACAACATGGAGAGACTCATGCGACATCACACATTCACCCGCCTGGCGCTGGCCGCGCTTGCAGGCTTGACGATTGCGTTGTGCGGCCCGGGGCTGGCGCTCGGGCAAACCCCCGAGCCGCCGGCCCCGGCCGAGCGGCGCACCCTGCGCTCGCAAAGCATCTTTGGCGAAGACTTTACCCTGCGCAGCAACGAAACGATTGACGGCGACCTGTCGGTCTATGGCGGCAACGTTGTGCTCGAAGAGGGCAGCCGGGTTGACGGAAAGCTGAACGTCTTTGGCGGCAACATCGATATCGCCGGCACGGTCCGCGGCGATCTGGTCATGGCCGGCGGGAATGCCCGCCTGCGCAAGAGCGGCCGGCTCGAGGGCAACCAGACCTATCTGGGCGGCCGGCTCGACAACGATGGCGGCTATGCCAGCGGGCGCAGTACCCAGTTGCCCCTGCCGTCGGCGCCGGACACGCCGCGCGCGCCGTCGGTAAACGTATCGCCGTTTGAGTGGCTGCGCCGGGCGGTTCGCGACTTCTTTGGCGGCCTGGTCAACATTGCCCTGGCGGTGCTGGCTGCCCTCGCGGTGCTGGCGCTGGTCCCGCGGCATGTCCGCCAGGTCGAGGGCGTGTTGCGCGAGAACGCCGTTGTCGCGGGCGGGCTTGGCGCCCTGACCCTGATCGCCGTCCCGGTGATCGCGGTCGTGCTGGCGATCACGTTGTGTCTGATCCCGGCCAGCCTGGTGGCAGTCGTTGCGCTGATTGGGGCGATGTTGCTCGGCTGGGCGGCCGTTTCGCGGGTGGTCGGCGAGCGGTTGATGCAAGCGCTCAATCGCGCCGATTGGACCGTGGTGGGGCAGACCGCGGCCGGGGCGCTGTGCCTGGCTGTGCTGGGGGTGATCCCCTTCTTTGGCGGACTGCTGACCTTTGTGTCGACGGCGGTCGGGGTCGGGGCAGTGGTGCTAACCCGCTTCGGCACTCAGCCGTATCCGGCCCCGGTCGCGACCAGTCTCGCGCCTGTCACTGCTGCGCCCGCGCCGGTCAGCGAGCCCTTTGACCCGCAAATATAGGGGCACTTACGAGACGATTTCGGAGGCGGTATTCCCCGGCGTACGCCGGGGAATACCGCCTCCGGAAACATGGAGTTTACGACGATGACAACACCACAAGGGCCGCGACGGCCCGCGACGATGACGCAGTCCAACAATCCGGGCTGCCTGATTCAGATCCTGTATTTTCTGCTGATCGGCTGGTGGCTGGGCGGGGCCTGGGTGATCGTGGCCTGGGTGCTGATGGTCACCATTCTGGGCCTGCCGATTGGCGCGGCGATGCTCAACGACGTGCCGCAGGTGATGGCCCTGCGCGGCCGGCGGGTGGTCGAAGTCCAGGCGAGCGGCGCGGTCCGCGAGGCGCCCCAGATTTCGATGCTCATTCGCATCCCGTACTTCCTGCTCGTCGGCTGGTGGGCGGCGCGCTCTGGCTGTCTGTGGCATATGCGTTGTGCATGAGCGTGATCAGGATCCCTATTGGCTTTCTGATGTTCGACCTGAGCCCTGCGATTGTGTCGTTGAAGCGGGTTTGACGAGCCTCACCAGATGGGCTCCACCTCGAAGGTGGAGCCCATCTCATCGAACGCGGGATGGGCGATAATCCGCCCGGCAACCACTATGGCGCTGAACGGACATCATCCCTGGGTGCGTTTCAGCGATCGCTCGCATCTCCTGCGCCCCAATCCTCCCGAGCGCAGTTACGGATGCGCCATCGTCGACGCGGATGGCGACGGCCGGCCGGAGATCCTGTGCGGCACTGTCGCCGGACCCAACCGCTTGTTCAAATCCCAGGGCAGGGCTTGGGTGGATGTCGCTCCGGCTGAGCTCGCGGATGCGGGGGCGAGCGCCATCGGGGTGGCCGCCGCCGATGCGAATGGCGACGGGCGGATGGATTTCTACATCCTCAACACCAGCGCCTTTGCCGGGCCAAACTCGGAGCCTGACCGCCTGTTCATCAACCTGGGCGATGGCCGTTACGAAGACGTCATGGCCCGCCATCCGCAACGCAACCTGGCGGCTGGCCGGAGCGTGGCCTGGCTCGATGTGCTCGGCGACGGGCAGCTCAGCGCCTATGTCTGCAACTACGGCGCGCCCAACCGGCTGTATTTCAACGATGGCAGCGGGAATTGGCCCGATCGGGCTCCCCATTTTGGCCTGCATCGCGTGACCGGCGGGCGCGGGTTGGTCTGCCAGGACATCCTGGGCGGCGACGCGATGGACATCTTCTGCGTCAACGAGAACGACGCCAACACGTTCTTCCGGAATACCGGCGGCAAATTCGTCGAGACCGCCGCCGAGCTGGGGCTGACTGACGCCGAGACGCATGGACGCGGGGTGGCCGTCATCGACGCGCGCGGCGATGGGCGGGCGGGGCTCGTGTATGGCAACTGGGAGGGCCCGCATCGGTTCATGGCCTGGGAACGGCGCGCGAAGCGATTTGTCGATCTCGCCACCCCGGATTTTGCCCAACCCAGCCGCATCCGGACCGTCATCGTCGCGGACTTCGACAATGACGGCCTGGACGAGATCTTCATGAACAACCTTGGCCAGACCAACCGCATGTTCAAGGTGAAAGAGGGCGGTGAACTGCTGGAATGCCATATTCCAGAGGCGGAATACCCTGAGGGCGCCGGGACCGGCGCAAGCGTGGGCGATCTTGACGGAGACGGCTTTCTCGACCTGTTTGTCGCCCATGGCGAGAGCGCCCCGCAGCCGAATGCGTTGCTGTTTGGGCGGCCGAACGGCAATCACTGGCTGCGCATTCATCCGCGGACCGCTGCCGGCGCGCCGGCCATCGGCGCCAAAGTGACCGTCACTTATGACACGCCCGAGGGCGGCCGCCAGCGCACGCGCTGGATCGATGGCGGGAGCGGGTATTTATGCCAGATGGAGCCGGTCGCCCACTTTGGCCTCGGCCCGGCGACCCGGATCCGGGATGCCCGGGTGCAGTTCAGCACGGGTGAGGTGCACTACCTGCGCGAACTCGCCGCCGATCAGAACGTCGAAGCCCGCGCCCGAGCCTAGAAGCTCTCCCAATAGGCCTGGCGAGATCACAATCCCCGCGCGAAGCGCGGGGATTGTGATCTCGCCAGGCATTCAGGGCTTTGATAGAATTCAGCCATGCCCATTGTTAAAGGACTCGCCGACGTTGTTTTCACCCAGACCGAAATCAGCCATCCCGACAGCGACAACAGCAATCTGATCTATCGCGGGTATTCCATCGACGATCTCGTCAAGGGGAATGCCTCGTTCGAAGAGGTCGCCCACTTGATCTTGTATGGCCACCTGCCGAGCGAGCAGGAGCTGTCGACCTTTGTTGGGCAGCTCGTGGCGAACCGCACGCTGCCCGAGCCCATCTACGCGTGGCTAAAGGCGTTGCCTGAGCACGTTGTGCCGATGACCGTCCTGCGCACCGCCGTGTCAATGCTGGCCAACTACGATCCGCTGATCGAGGACATCACGATTCCGACGACGCTGCGCAAGGCGACCCGCCTGATCGCGCAGTTCCCGATCATCTGCGCCGCCTTCCAGCGCATCCGCGACGGCCAGGAAGTGATCGCCCCCGACCCCAAGCTTGGGCACGCCGCCAACATCCTCTACATGTTGAACGGCAAAACACCCGACCCGGATTTCACGCGGGCGATGAACGCGTATCTGGTCATGCTGACCGATCACAGCATGAACAACAGCACATTTACGGCCCGGACGGTGGCGAGCGCGCAGGCGGACCTGCATTCGGCGGTGACCGCCGCGCTGGCATCCCTCAAGGGGCCCTTGCATGGCGGGGCAAACGAAGCGACGATGAAGCTGCTGCTAGAGATCGGCGATGAAAGCAAGGTCGATGGCTGGGTCGATCGGGCCTTCGAGACCAAGCGCCTGATCATGGGCTTTGGGCACCGCATCTACAAGCATGGCGATCCGCGCGCCCGGCACTTGAATTTGCTGGCGGAGGAAATGGGGCGCAAGGTCGGGGCGCTGAAGTACTACACCATGTCGCGGATGGTCGAGCAGGCCGTGCTGCGTCATCGCGAGATCTACCCGAACGTCGATTTCTACAGCGCGTCGATGATGTACTACGTCGGGATTCCGATCGATCTCTTCACCCCGATGTTTGCCTGCGCCCGCATCGCGGGCTGGAGCGCGCATGTGATCGAGCAGTACAAGGATGCTGCCCTGGTCCGGCCGAAGTCCGAGTACATCGGCCCGCGCGGCCTTGCGTATCCGCCGGTGGCCGATAGAGACGCCCCCTGGGCCGTCCCCTCTTCGGCGGACCATCCGCCCCGTAGAGACGCCGTGAGGCCGTCTCCGATTCTCACCTTGGCCAACGCCTGTTTGATATCCGCGATCAGATCGTCGGGGTGCTCGACCCCGACTGACAGGCGGACGAGCTGATCACTCAGCCCGACGGCCTTCTTCTCGTCCGGCGCAACGGTAATGTGCGTTGTGCTGGCCGGATGGCAGATCAGGCTCTCGGTGCTGCCCAGGCTGACCGCCTGCTTGATCAGGCGCAGCGAATCGAGAAAACGGAAGGCCTCGTCGCGCCCGCCCTTGATTTCGAACGAAAGCATGGCGCCTTTGCCGGTGCACTGTTTGCGGAAGATGCGGTACTGGGCGCCATCCTTGCGGGTCAGATTGCCCAGATAGTGCACGGCCGTCACCTTGGGATGCTTGTTCAGGAAGGCGGCCACCTTCTCGGCATTCCGTCCCTGTTCCTCCATCCGGATCTTGAGCGTTTCGAGGCTGCGCAACATCAGCCAGCTCGTCCATGGGCCAGCAATCGTGCCGAGCAAGCTGCGCATCGACTTGAGCCGTTTGATCAGGAGCTTGGAGCCAAGGCAGGCGCCGGCGATGAGGTCGCTGTGCCCGCCGATGTATTTGGTGGCGGAGTAGAGCACCAGGTCAGCTCCATGCTTGATCGGATGCTGCCAGAGCGGGCCGAGGAAAGTGTTGTCGACGACGACCCGGACTGGCCGGCCGGGCGTCGCGTATTTGTCGGCCAGCACCCGGCAACCGGCAATGTCGGTCAAGGCATTGGTTGGATTGGCCGGCGACTCGATGAAGATCATCGCCAGCTTGTCGGCGAAGCCTGAGGCTTTGAGGCGCTGCTCGACCTCCTTCATCGACTCCCACGGCCGAAACGGCACGGTGTGGATGCCAAACTCGGGCAGGGTGACCGTCATCAGCTTGTCGGTCCCGCCATACAGCGGCGAGCCATACAGGATCAGGTCGCCCGGCCGAACGAGGTTGAGGATGGTGGTCGAAATGGCGGCCATGCCGCTGTTGAAGATCGCGCAGGCTTCGGCGCCGTCCCACAGTTTGAGCCGCTCCTCGAGGATCTCGACATCCGGGTTGTTCATCCGGCTGTACATCAGGCCGGCTTCCTCGTTTGGCCGCAGCTCGCGCAACCCGGAGGACAGCTCGAAGAAGGCATTGCCGCTGGCCGCGTTCTTGAACACAAAGGTCGAGGTCTGGAAGATCGGGCTCTTGGCTGCGCCTTCAGACAGTTCCGGCTTGTAGCCGTACGACATCATCAACGATTCAGGGTGGACATCTTGGTCACTCATGATGACTGGATTGTAGGTCAGCCCCGGATTTGCCTGCATATCGGTATGCCCCGGCTTCGCCCAATGGCATTCAGTTAGCGTGGCCTTCGCCAGAAACGATGTGCAGCGCTCCTGTGTTTGATGGCGTGGTCGCAGTCTGGCCGCCGATGACACGATGTGAGCACCTGGCCCTGAAAGGGCCACATGAGATAGCCCAGGGCGAAGCCCTGGGTCGCGCCACCAAACACAAGATGAGCCCTGAAAGGGCGAAATAGAGATCGGTTCGGTGGGCCAACCTGGCGGGTCGCAAGTCCTGCCGCGCTATGCCGCCCCTTCAGGGCGGAAATCGGATGGGCGTCGGTTTCCCGGGGCTTCGCCCTGGTATCTCATTGGCCCCTTCGGGGCCGGCCGTTGAATGTGGCTTAACTAAATGCCATAGCGGCTACGCCGGGGCAGGCCGACTCGCCAATACGCCGTCCGAAAGACCAACCAGGTGGACAGGCGGGAACTCGCCGCTTGTCTGGCGCAATCCTGGGCAGGATCGCGTATCGTGACCAGGCCGCGCCCACCCGCGTGGCAGGAGCTTGTCCATGGCGATCCACATCGTCGTCGCAATCAAGCAAGTGCCGGACACGTCGAATGTCCGAATCAATCCCGAGACCGGCACCCTGATTCGCGAAGGCGTCCCCTCGATCCTGAACCCGTATGAAGTCCACGCCCTCGAACTGGCCGTTCGCCTGAAGGAACTGCATGGCGGGACGGTCACCGTCCTCACGATGGGCCCGCCCGCGGCGGCCGAAGCGCTGCGCGAGTGCGTGGAGCAGGGGGCCGACCGCGGAATCCTCATCTCAGACCGGAAGTTCGCGGCCGCCGATACCCTGGCCACCTCGTATGTGCTGGCCACCGCCATCCAGGCTTTGGATGCCGAATTGCCGGTGGACCTGCTGCTGTTTGGCAAGCAGGCCATCGACGGCGACACCGCCCAGGTCGGGCCCGGGGTCGCCACGCGGATGGATGTGCCCGTGCTGAGCTGCGCGATCAAAGTCGAGCGCTTCGATCCGGTGGCGCGCACCGCCGTCATCCATCGGCGGGTCGCGCGCGGGATCGAAGTGGTCAATGTCCGCCTGCCGGTCCTGCTGACGGTCGAGAAAGAGATTGCGGCCGTCCAGCGCGCGCCCCTGGCCAACATGCTCCGGGCGGTGAACTTCCAGCCTGAGTTGTGGTCGGCCAGCGCGCCGGTCGCCTTTGACCCGGCGCAGATCGGGATCAAGGGCTCGCCGACCATCGTCGGGGCCGCCCACACACCCAGCCTGAAGAAAGCCGGCGAGCGCGTCACCGCCAACCCGGGCGCGCCGGCCGAGGCCGTGGCGGCCGCGCTGGCCGCCCGCCCGCACGGCGGGGGTTCTTGTCTAGATCATCACTCGGGAGGAACCCCCGGCGAAGCCGAGGTTTCCCCAAAAATCATCGTGTGGGGAGTCTGCAGGAGTCCATATGACTGACAACATCAAACCCATCTGGGTCTTTATCGAACAAGAGAACGGCCAAATCCACCCGGTGTCCTGGGAACTGCTCGGCGCGGCGGGCCGGCTGGCCGCCGACCTGCCCGGCGGGCGGGTCGAGGGCATCATTGCCGGCCACCAGGTCGCGGGGCTGGCCGAGCAGGCCTTCGCCTATGGCGCCCAGCGGGTGATCGTCATTGACGATCCCGTCCTCGCCCACTATCGGAATGGGCCGTATTCGTTTGGGATTGCCATCGCGGTCAAGAAATATGGGCCCGAGATCTTCCTCGTTGGGGCCACGACGATGGGGCGCGACCTGGCCAGCGCGGTCGACACCCGGGTGCGGACCGGCCTGACCGCCGACTGCACCGAGCTCGCCATCGACAAGGAGAAGAAGATTCTGGCCGCGACACGCCCAACGTTTGGTGGCAATCTCATGGCGACGATCCTGTGCCGGACGTCGCGCCCGCAAATGGCGACGGTCCGCCCGCGGGTGCTGCCCACGCCCGCGCCGAAAACGGCGACGGCAGGCGAGATCGTGCGCGAGGCGCTTGGCATGCGCGAGGACGAGGTCGCGGTCAAGATCGCCCGCCTGATCCCGGCCGAAGACGAGGCGTCGATTGAATACGCCGACATCGTCGTCGCCGGCGGGCGGGGGGTGGGCGGCAAGGCCGGCTTTGGCATGCTGCAGACCCTGGCCGACGCGCTCGGCGGCGTGGTCGGGGCCTCGCGCCCGGCCGTCGACGCGGGCTGGATCAGCCTGGCCCATCAGGTCGGGCAGACCGGCAAGACCATCCGCCCGCGGCTGTATATCGCCTGCGGGATCAGCGGCGCCATCCAGCATCGGGTCGGTGTGCTCGGTTCGGACTTCATCCTGGCCATCAACAATGATCCGGCGGCGCCGATCTTCTCGATCGCTGACTTTGGCATCGTCGGCGACTTGTATGACATCGTCCCCGAACTGACCCGCCAGACAAAACTGGCCCGGGCTTGAGCGGGCGCGGAGGAAACCATGCCTGACACATTGAAGTTCGACGCGATCGTGGTCGGGGGCGGGCCATCGGGCCTCGCCTCGGCCATCATCATGGCCCGGGCTGGCCTGAAAGTCGTGCTGTTCGAGCGCGGCCGTTTTGCGGGCAGCAAGAACCTGTTTGGCGGGGTGCTCTACACCAGCGCCATTCAGGAAATCCTGCCCGGTTTCATGGCCAAGAACCCGCCCTTTGAGCGGCCGGTGACCGAGCAGGGCTACTGGCTGCTCTCGCCCGACAGTGTTGTGCGGATGATGCACCGCAGCGAGCAATACAAGGTCGAACCCGCCGCCGCCTACACCGGGTTGCGGGCCCGCTTTGACGAATGGTTCGCCCGTCAGGCCGTGGCCGAGGGCGCGCTCGTCATCGCCAAGACCGCCGTCATCGATGTGCTGCGCGACAACCGCGACCGCGTGATTGGCGTGCGCACCGATCGGCCGGATGGCGATGTATATGCGCCGGTGACGATCCTGAGCGAAGGCGTGAACAACCTGCTGACCCAAAAACTTGGGCTGGCCCAGGGCGATCTGCCGCCCCGCCTGGTGGCGCTATCGGTCAAGGAAGTCATCGGTCTGCCCCAGGCGACGATCGAGCAGCGCTTTGGGCTGACCGGGCTGAAGGAAGGGGTGGCTATCGACCTGTTTGGGGATGCCACGCTGGGGCTGCCGGGCACGGCGTTCTTGTATTCCAACAAGACCAGCATCAGCATTGGGGTGGGGATGCTGCTCGAGATGTTTGTTGAGCATCGTCTGCGCCCGCACGAGGTGCTGGCCCGATTCAAGGCCCACCCGGCGATACGACCCTTGCTGGCCGGCGGCGAGTCGCTCGAGTATGGCGCGCACTTGATTCCGGAGTTTGGCTACGACCGGATGCCCAAACTGTATGCGGATGGGGTGATGGTCGCTGGCGACGCGGCCGGGATGGTCGACGCCATGCATCGCGAGGGGACGAACCTGGCGATGATGGCCGGCAAGTTCGCGGCCGAGGCCGCCATCGAGGCCCATTCGAGCAAGGACTTCAGCGCCCGCCACCTGCAGGCGTATCGCGACAAGCTCGAGGCCAGCTTTGTGATGAAGGACCTCAAGCAGTACCGGCGGATGACCGACTTCCTGGATGGCACGCCCCACTTCATGAAGACCTACGTCGACTTTGTCAACGACGCGGCGATGCGCTACTTCAACGCCCATGACATGCCCAAGCGCGACATGGAGAAGGACATCGTGCGCAGCCTGGGCAAGCGCCGCTCGTTCCTGGGGGTCGCCCAGGACGTGATGCGGCTGATGCGAGGGATGGGACTATGAGCGAGCAACAAACACCGACGCTGGATCCGGCCCTGCGGGACAGCCTGCCGCGGGTGAACGCCGACGACATGATCGCCAGCCTCAAGTACTACGTGGATGAGGACGAGGCCCACCTGTGGATCAAGGACGAGGCGGTGTGCGCGCGCTGCGTGCTCAAGCCCTGCCTGTACTTCTGCCCGGTCAGCGTCTACCAGCTCGATCGTGAGAACCGGACGATGGTTGGCTATCAGGCCTGTGTCGAATGCGGGAGCTGCCGGGTGGGTTGCCCATTCACCAACATCGGCTGGAAGCTGCCTCGAGGCGGCTTTGGGGTGGCTTACAAGTTTGGCTGATTCAGGCCGGGAGGCGCGCGATGATTCACACATCCATTGACCGCATCGACATGCAGGCCCAGAACCTGCTGCAGCTTCTGGACGAATCGGGCAAGACCCTCGAGACGTACCTGGACGCCGAGCGCATGGGCACAGTGGCCCGGGCGCGCGCGGCGGTGATCGACCTGCGCCGAGCCCTGCTTGGCGCGCAGATGGGGCCGCTGTACTGGGATTCGCCGGCCGGCGCCGACGCGCCTACTCCGCCACCGGAAGCTGAAGTTCCACCGTTACGGGCTGACTGACGTCGCGGTCCTGGCGAGGCTCAGTTCCCGGATGCGCCATTCCCCCGCGAAGCGGGGGATTGACGCATCCGGGAATACCCGTCGCAGATAATCGGACGAGCGTGGCGAATTCCGGGCCGATCACCCTGCTCACCAGCGGCACCCGCGGCGACGTCCAGCCCTATGTCGCGCTGGGTCTGGGTCTACGGGAGGCCGGGCATCGGGTCCGGCTGGTCGCGCCGGAGGCCTTTCGAAGTTTTGTGGCCCCGAGCGGCCTGCCGTTTACGGGCTTTGCGGGGAATCCGTCCGAGCTTCTGGCCCGCCCGGACGCCCAGGCCGCCCTCAACGACAGCGGCAACTTGATCCGAACCCTGCAAGCGTCGCTGCGCTATGCCCGAGACGCCCGCCCGGTCTACCGGCAGATGCTGGCCAGCGCCTGGGAAGCCTGCCAGGGATCGCGGGCGCTGGTGATTGGCCTGCCGACGGTCTGGGGCGCTCATATCGCCGAGGCGTTGGGGATTCCGCCCGCCTGGGCGTTTCTACAGCCCTTCGCCCGCACCCGGGCGCATCCCAGCGCGCTGTTGCCGATGCGGGTGCGCCTGGGCGCGGGCGGCAACGCGTTCACCCATCGCATCGTCGAGCAGGTGATGTGGGCGCCGTGGCGGGGGATCGTCAATGCCTGGCGGACGCGCGCGCTGGGGCTGCCTGCCGCGCCACTGCTCTACCCGTATGCCGAGTTGTATGGGCCAAATGCGCTGGCCGTGTATGGCTACAGCCCGGCCGTGTCGCCCCGGCCCGCCGACTGGCCGGCCGGTCACCAGGTGTTGGGATACTGGTTCTGGGATGACGACTTTGGGTGGCAGCCGCCCGCAGGACTTGAGTCCTTCCTGTCAGAGCAGCCCCCCGCGCTCAGCCTGAGCTTTGGCACGGCTGCCCTGCGCGACCCGGAGGCGATGCTGCCCCTGGTTCTACGGGCCGTTGCGCTGTCGGGGACGCGGGCGGTCGTGGCGGCGCCGCAGGCCTGGCACGCGGCCCTGGCCTGCTCGCCGCGCGTTTTCCCGATCACGGGCGCGCCGCACGCCTGGCTCTTTGCGCGCGTCGCGGGCGCTGTCCATCATGGCGGGGCGGGCACGACAGGCTACAGCCTGCGGGCCGGGCTGCCGACCCTGGTCATCCCGCATGCCACCGATCAGTTCTACTGGGGTGATCGGATCGCTGCGTTGGGCGCCGGCCCGCCGCTGTTGGCCCGCCACACGCTCACGGCCGAGGCGTTGGCGGGGGATGACGCGGACACGTCGAGTACATCGAGCCTATCGCTTCCGTGATAGCCGCAGCCTCCGTGTCCTCCGTGATCGCGGTTGCATTCCAACGGAATGGGTCCACAATGGAGCCAGGAAGTGGTTCTATGGACCTCGGACAAACGCTGTTTCGGTTGATTGCGACGCCGGATGTCGCGTATGTGTTGCTGGTGCTCGGTTTGATTTCGCTCGCTGTTGCCATCAGCACACCCGGTTCTGGCTTGGCGGAGGTGGCAGCCGGACTGTGCCTTGTGCTCGCCGTGGTGGGGCTGGCCCAGCTCCCGGTCAATCTGGCCGGGCTGGTGCTTTTGCTGCTGGGCGTGGCGCTGTTTATCGCCGATCTCAAGTTTCAGAGTGGACTCATGGCGTTGGGCGCGACGATCACGCTCGCTGTCGGATCGCTCTTCCTGTTTGAGTTCTCGGCTGCGGCGACGGGCGTGTCGCTGTGGCTCATCGCGATTGTGACGGCGGGGACGGCGGCCTTCTTTGTGTTTGGCCTGGCCCGGGTCGTCGATGCGATGCGGCTCAAGCCCGAGATCAGCCAGAAAAATCTGCTGGGCGCGAGCGGCGTCATCGTCGTCGCGCCTTCGGCGGCCAATCATCTGGTCGGCACCGCCCAGGTGCGCAGCGAGATCTGGACGATCCGCGCGACCGAGCCGCTCGAGCCTGGCACGCCTGTGACGGTTGAAGATGTGGACGGCCTGACCCTCAAGGTCAACAAGGTCTGATCCGCAAAAGGAGATTCGCATGAATACGATTTTGAACGCGGGAGCGTTGTTGTTTGTCGGATTGATCGTTCTGGTGGTATTGCTCGGCCTGGCCTCATCGATGATTCGCATCGCTCGCGAGTACGAGCGGCTGGTGCTGTTCCGCCTTGGCCGCTGCCTGGGCGAGCGCGGGCCGGGCCTGGTGGTCCTGATCCCCTTCATCGACACCGCGGTCAAGGTCGACCAACGTGAGCAGTTCATGGAAGTGCCGCAACAGACGGCGATCACCCGCGACAACGCCCCGATCAACATCGACTTCCTGATCTACTGGAAGGTCTTCTCGCCAAAGGCGACCGTGCTGCAGGTCGGCAACTTCGCGGCGGCTTCGCAGGGGATTGCCACGACGACCCTGCGGGCCGTCATCGGCGATCTCAGCCTGGACGATGTGCTCGCCCAGCGCGAGCGGATCAACAACGTCATGCGGACCAAGCTTGATGAAGTCACCGAGCGCTGGGGGGTCAAGGTGACGGCGGTCGAGATCCGCGAGATCGTGCCGCCGCGCGATGTGCAAGATGCGATGAACCGCCAGGTCAGCGCCGAGCGGACGCGCCGAGCGGTCGTGACGGAGGCCGAGGGCAAGCGCGAGGCGGCGATCACCGTTGCGACCGGAGACAAGCAGGCCAGCATTCTCAAGGCCGAGGGCCAGAAGCAGGCCCAGATCTTGTCGGCCGAGGGCGAACGGCAGGGCCAGGCCCTGCGCGCCCAGGGCTACGCGGATGCGTTGAGCAACATCTATGCCGTGGCCAAAGGCGTCGACGCCAACACGATGGCGCTGCAATACATGGAAGCGCTCAAGTCAATCGGCGCCGGCGCGTCGACGAAATACATCCTGCCGCTCGAACTCACCCGGCTGGCCGCGCCGATCGCCGATGCGATGGCCAAGGCCAGCGGGCAGTAGGACTTTCCTAAATTTCGCGTCGGAATTGAGCGCAATGACAACGCCCAGCGTCTTCCACAAACTCAACCTCAAGGATCAGACCGAGATCGTCGTCGTGAACGCCCCGGCCAGCTTCGAGCCTGAGCTCGCCGCGCTGGCCGGGGTGAGTGTGGTGCGTGATGCGCGCGCGGCGAAGGCCATTGCCTTCGCCATCGCCTTCACCATCACGCAGAAGGAGGTCGATGCCGCGGCAAAGGCTCTGACGGCGAATGCTGCTGGAGACGCGGTGCTGTGGTTCGCCTATCCCAAGGGCAGCTCAAAGAAGTACACCTGCGAGTTCAACCGCGACACGGGCTGGGCGGCGCTGGCCGCGGCCGGGTATGAACCGGTCCGCCAGGTCGCCATCGACGAAGATTGGTCGGCCCTGCGCTTTCGCAAGGTCGAGCACATCAAGACCATGACCCGCTCGTTCGCGGCGACCGAGGCGGGCAAGGCCAAGGCCAAGCCGAAAAGGAATCTGCGTGAATCTGCGTAAATCTGCGGATAGATCCCTGATGTGAACCGGCGAACCCCCTGGGGTCGCGCCGGGCGTTGGCCTTTTTTTGTCCGCAGATTCACGCAGATTGGCGCAGATTCTTTTCTGGGATTGCGGTTCCCCATACAGACAGAATCTGCGTAAATCTACGAAATCTGCGGATAGATCCCTGATGTGAACCGGCGAACCCCTGGGTCGCGCCGGGCGTTGCTTTTTGTCCGCAGATTCACGCAGATTGGCGCAGATTCTTTTCTGGGATTGCGGTTCCCCATACCGACAGAATCTGCGGAAATCTGCGAAATCTGCGGATAGATCCCTTCCCTGTCATCCGTGATCGATAATCGGCCACGATGCGCATGCAGGAAGCGAGCGACCCAACGGCGCGGGCCGAGCGGCGGCTGGATCTGGCCGTCGGCGCCGTCGTTTTTGCCGCGGCGCTTGTCCTGTATTCGGTGACGCTCCGGGGTGACGTGCAGGCCGCTGACGCCGGCGAACTCCAGATTGCGGCCTGGACGCTCAGCATCCCGCATCCCCCCGGTTATCCGCTCTACACACTGCTGGCCTGGGTGGCTAGTCACTTGCCCATCGGCGCCTCACCCTTCGTCCGCATTTCGCTCCTCTCGGCCCTGACCTCGGCTCTGGGCGCAGCGGTGCTGGCCGCGCTGGTGGCATCCACCCGTCCCGCAAGCGCCTGGACGCGCCGCCTTGCCGGCCTCGCCGCCGGGCTCGCCCTCGCGACCAGCGTCACCTTCTGGTCACAGGCGACGACGGCCAATATCCGCAGCCTGACCGCGCTGTTTAGTGTCGGATTGGTCGCCTCCCTCGTGGCCGCGGACTCGGCCCGCCGCACGCAGACGGATCCCGCCCAGCGCTTCACCGCTGCCCGCGCGGCGTTGCTCGCCAGCGCCGTTGGTTTGGGTCTTGGCGTTGGCCATCACGCTTCGCTGGTCTTTCCGGGTGCCGTTCTGGGCCTCTTCATCCTGATCACCTACCTCCGCGCCCCCGCGTCGCGGCGCGAGCACGGGCGCGGTTTGCTCGCCGCGATCGGCGTGTTCGCCGCCTGCCAATTCGTCTGGCTGCTGCTTCCCCTCCGGAATACTGCCCCGAGCCCGCTCGATCATGGCAACCTGGCCAGCCTGAACGGCTTCCTCGATCACGCCCTTGCGCGCGGCTTCGAGGGTGACTTCTTCTACTTTGTGCGGGTGGAGCCGGCGCTCTACAACGAGCGCATGCGGCTGTTGCCGCAATTGCTCGCGTTTCAATTCAGTCCCGCGGCGCTCGGGGTCATGGCGATTGGTTGGGTGGGCTTGCTCTGGCGGCGCACGGCGCTCGGGCTGACTCTGGCCGGCGCGCTGGGGCTGCATCTGTTTGTCACCCTGACTTATCGTGCGCCCCAGACCGTCGAGTACGCCCTGCCGGCCTGGGTGATCGCCGTGGCCGGGGCAGGGCTGGGTATCGCCGCGCTTGCATCGCCGAGGTTGGCAAGTTTGGCGGCGACAGGTGAGTCCGTGCCTGATCGCCGGCCAGGCCTGAGCGTGCGTGCGCGGTCGACACCTGGCCCAGGAGTGTCGGTCGGGCTGGTCGAGCGCCTGCGCGGCGCGGCGCCGCTCGTCATGGGGGCGGCCCTGTCGATTGTCTCGATTGTCGATGGCGTCTCGCGCTTCGCCAGCTTTGCCCAGTTGGCAGCCGACCAGGGCGACCGCGCGCTGGCTTCGGCGGCGCTTGAGGCGACACCCCAAAACGGGACAATCCTGGGCCAGTGGCATCAGATCACCCCGATCTGGGCGCTGCAGACGATCGAGGGCGTCCGGTCCGACGTCAAGGCGCGCTACGTTTACCCCGAGGGCGCCGAAGCTTACGAGGACACCTTCGCCCGGCGCGCGGCGGTGGCTCCAGCCACCGTGCTGACCGTCTATGGCCCGCAGTTCGAGGCCCGAGGTATCTGCGTCGAACCGGTCGGGGCGGTGCCGATATGGCGGACGAGTCCGTGCCAGACCGCTAGGGTTGTGGGTACGCCACTCTCTATCTTCGATGGGCGCATCGAGGTGCTGGCGCTAGATGTTGCGCGCTCCGTAACGGCTGGCAGCGCGTTGCCGGTGCGCGTGACCTGGCGCAATAACGGAAGGATCATGTTCGATGAGGCATTGACAATCCGAATCCTCTATCCAGATGGCCGGCTTGCTTCCAACACCGACATCCGTCTATTTCAGAAGCTTGCGAAGGGAGAAGTGCTTTCCGAACTGGTCCTGCTTGGGGTCCCGCTGGATATCCCGCCGGGTCCGATTGAAATCCGGGTCGGCGCCTATCGCCCGACGGGTCAGGGGTTCGTCCAGTTTGTGGACGCGTCCGGCGCGCAGTTCCCCGTCGCGTCGCGGACCCTGGTGGCGGCGCCGAGCGCGCCCCTGGCGACGACCCGCCCGATGCGCTGGCCACAGTCCTGCGCGAGTGGCGACCGGCCCGCGCTGATCGGCCTGGACTACGACCTGGGCATCCCGGGCAAGATGCGGGTCTACACCCACTGGGCGACCGGCGTTGCCGCCAGCATCACGCTGCGCTCACAGGTTGCCGCGCCGGCCACGGCGTCCCTACCCGCCGCGACCGGCTGCACAACGCTGATTTTCGACACAGTCCCGGCGAATGGCCTTGGCCTTGACATAGATGGCATCGCGCTGCCACTCCCTGACCCGCGCCCGGGCGAGCGCTACCTGCCATTTGCCGACGGTGTGACGCTGACGGGCGCGCGTGTTGAAGACGATTATGCGTCCGTGTCGCTTTACTGGCTGTCCGGCCGGGCGTTGACGACCGACTACAAGGTCTCGGCCCGCGTCGAGGGAGGATGGTCCGGACAGCACGATGGCACACCCGCGCTTGGCGCAATCCCAACCCTGAAGTGGATTGCCGGCACACGCGTCACGGACTTCCACCCCATGCGATTGCCGCCAGAGGAGCGCTTCATGGCGACTGGCGACGTCAAGGTCTACGACAACTTCACGCAACTGCCATTGCCGCTGCTCGATCCGCGCTATGAGCGCGAGGGCGCGCCACTCTTTCGCGAATAGGAGCCCAACCACACATGCCCACCTGGCAATCCATGCTTCCCGGCCTCGACGAGCCCATGACGGTGACCGAGGCGACCGCCCGGGTGAAGGCACGCCTCGAATCCGATCCGGCCCTGTCCGACGCGCGCATCTCGGGTGAGATCAGCAACCTCGTCCGCCCGGCCTCGGGCCATGTCTATTTCACCCTCAAGGACGCCGGGGCGCAGATGAAGTGCGTGATGTGGCGCTCGGCCGCCGCCCGCCTGCGGACCTACGTCCCGCGCAACGGCGACGCCGTCGTTGCGCGCGGCAAAGTCAGCGTCTACGAGCGCGATGGGGCCTATCAGCTCTATGTTGAAGCGCTTGCTCCATCCGGGGTGGGGGATCTGTATGCCGAGTTCGAGCGCCTCAAGCAGAAGCTCTCGGACGAAGGTCTGTTCGATGCGTCGCGTAAGCGGGAGCTCCCGGAATTTCCGCGGGTGCTTGGCGTGGTCACCTCGCCTACCGCGGCAGCTTTTCAGGACATCCAGAACGTGCTGCGCCGGCGCTATCCTCTGATCGAAGTGATTCTGGCGCCCACCCTGGTGCAGGGGGCCGAGGCCCCGGCCCAGATCGTGCGGGCCATCGAACGCCTGAATCTGAGCGGGCTGTGCGATGTGATCCTGGTGGCGCGCGGCGGGGGCAGCCTGGAAGAGCTGTGGGCGTTCAACGACGAACGCGTCGCCCGGGCGATCGCCGCCTCGGACACCCCGGTCGTGTCGGGGGTCGGGCATGAGATTGATTTCACCCCTGGCCGATTTCGCCGCGGATGTGCGCGCGCCGACGCCCTCGGCGGCCGCCGAGCTGATCACGCCGGATGGGGATGCCCTGCGCCAGGAAGTGGACGCGCTCGCCGCCCGCAGCGCACAGATCCTGACCGAACGCGTGCTAGCCGAGCGCGGCCGCCTGGAGGCCGCCCGGCGCGCGTTGCGGGCGCTCAGCCCCGCGGCAAAACTGGCCCGGGCCCGCGAGCAGGTGCGCGACCTTGGCGCGCGGCTGACCCGCGCGATGAGCGGGCGGATTGCGTTGGACCGCGCGGCGCTGGCGGGCGCGCGCGGCAAGCTCGAGGCCTACAGCCCGTTGGCGACTCTCGCGCGCGGCTATGCCATCGTGTCGACCGAGTTGGACAAGGCCGTTGTGCGACAGGTCGATCAGGCCGGCGCCGGCGTCGCCCTGCGCATCCGGGTGAGCGATGGCGAAGTCAGCGCGGTATCCCGCGGTGCCGCCACCTAAGGAAGATACTCGAAAGCGAAGGGCCCCGTCCCGCCGTACGCCGGGACGGGGCCCTTCGCTTTCGAAAAACCTGGGTCAGCGCTATCGAATGCGCCTGCGGGTCAGGGCCATCGCCGCCAGGGCTAGCACAGCCGCAGCCCCGATCACAATCGGCAGCGATGTTGCGCCTTCAGGCTGGTCTCCGGTGACCCCAAGCAGCACGCGCGGCGTCGGCGACGCTTCCGGCGCTTTGGTTGGGGCTGCGGTTGCGGCCTGCGCGACAACCTTGGTCGCCTCGGGAGGGTTGGTTGGAGCTGCGGTTGCGGCTTGCGCGACAACCTTGGTCGCTTCGGGTGGATTGGTCGGCCTGGCAGTCGCCGTCACGGCGGCGGCCGGCGCTGCCTTCGTCGCTTCGGGCGCCTTGGTTGCCGCGGACGTAGCGGTGGGCGCGACGATTGGCGCAGCCGTGGCTGCAGGCGCGAGCGTAGCCGAGGGCGCGACGGCCGGCGCGGCCTGTGTTGCGGCAGCCGTGGCTGCAGGCGCGAACGTGGGTGCCGGGGCGATGTTGACCGCAAGCGGCGCCGAGTCCAGGGCCGCGCCATTGGGTCCGATCACGCGGACAGTAAAGGGGCCCATACCCACTGACGCGGCCGGGAGCTTGAACGTCCACTTCCCATCCGCGCCCGCGATCGCTGTCCCGATGACCTTGCCGTCGGCGCCGATGATCTGCACGGTTGCGCCGGGCGCAGCCGTGCCGGAGAATTCGATCGGCTGGCCGGCAACGACGTTCGCGCCGGGTGGCGGCGCAAGGAACACGGGTTTGACCGCGGCTGGCGCGGCCTGGGTCGCTTCAGGCGCCTTTGTCGGGGCCAGCGTGGCGGCTGGGGCGGGCAGCGCGGCGGTGACTGCCTTGGTGGGTTCAATCGCTTTGGTTGGCTCAGGGATCTTGGTTGGCTCCGGCGCTTTGGTCGGTTCGGGCAACCTGGTTGGTTCAGGCGGCTTGGTCGGCGCAACTGCGACGACTTGGACAGGGACAAGGGTGAAGACCTGGGCGACGCTGCGCGGGCCAATCGCGGCGCCATCAACGGCGGCAGCGGTGATCGAATGGGGACCCAGGGCGAATGGCGTGGCGATCTTGACGGACCAATTGCCTTTGGCGTCCGCCGTGGTCTCGCCGATCACGATGTCGCCGTCAAACAAGCGCACTCTGGCATTCGGTCCAGCCGTGCCTGCGAGTTCGGTTACCGCATCGTAGGCGGCGCCTTTTACCCCGGCAGGCGCCTCTTTCAGCGGATTGGCGGGCGGGAACACCCCGGGCAAAACGCCAAACGAAGGCGCGAGCAATGCTGGCGGGGCTGGCGTCGGAGGAATGGCCGTGGCCGCGGGGTTGAAAATCAGACTTAAGGGCGCCGAATCCAGATTCGCGCCATCTGGGCCGACGACACGGGCGGTGATGGGGCCGATGCCAAGCGCTGCTGGCGCCTGCAGGCGCCATACGCCATCGGCCCCGGCGATGGTCGTCCCAAGGACGCGCCCGTCCGCGGCAAGCAGCCGGACGGTGGCGCTGGGCCCGGCGGTGCCGGCGAAGTTGATTTGCTGTCCGGCCACAAAGGCGCTTCCTGCAGCTGGCGCCGTAAACGCCGGCTTGACCCCAGGCGCGCGCGCGACGGCGGACGGGTCAACCAGTGTCCATGCGACGCTGGCTGACGTCAGTCTGTTTCCGGCGTCGAGCGCATCCGCGCGCAGGGTGTGCCCGCCAGCCGCCAATCCGGCCGGGACTGGGAAGTTCCAGCGCCCGCTTGAGTCGGCACGCGCCTCGCCGAGCAAGGTTGAACCGTCATACAGCTTGATCTGCGCGCCAGGCGAGGCCGTCCCCTCGATATCGCCGAGTTTGCCGACTTCCAGCGCGGCGCCCTGCGCCGGCCTCGTGATGGCGACCGGTTGCGCGGCGTTGTTGGCCCACAGGGCGATGACGGAGGCGACGCAGCACAACGCCACCAGAATCACACCGAGGACCGCCAGGGCGCGCGGATCGAACCAGTTGACCCAGAATTTTCCCGGGCTGCTATCTTTCTTGTTTGTGTCGCTCATATCGGTTGGGCAACTTCCGGCCCCGGGATGCGCCCGGGGCCAGAAGAAACTGGGTCACGTCGGGGGACTATTTCTTCGCCATCAACTGGCGCGCCTGGGCACGCCAACTGGCGAAGTCGGGCTTGCGGATTTTTCCAGGCCGGCAGATCTCCTCGAGCCGCGCGTCGCTGGCCTCGATAAGCGCCGCGTAGGTGCACACGCCCGCGTCATAAAGGCGCTTCTCATAAGTGAATCCAAGACCATCGATCGGCCCGAAATCATCGGGCTGCTGGGAATCCCAGGCGCGGCCCTTGCTTTCAGTCTCGCCGGCCAGGCGCAGCGCGTCCGCAGCGATAGCCGCATGATCGAAGCGCTTCATCTGCAGACCCGATGGCTGAAGGATCTTGAGGAGCTCGTCTTTCGTGATTTGGGCCAGTTCCCAATAGGTGCCAATCCCCGCAGCGTACAAGCGCCCCTCCCACACCGTCCCGATGCCCTTGACATCCGACAAGTGCTGCGGGCAGGAGGTGGTGTAGGTCTTGGCGCCATCGACGCTGAACGCGGCCAGTGCGACTCGGGGAGTTTTCGCGGTGCTCGGCTCGACAACAGGCGCGGATGCGATGGCGGGATCGGCAGTGGCGCTGGCCGCTACGCCGGCCCCGCCGGCTGCGACCGCAGCGAATGCGACTGCGGCGGATGCGGGTTGCGCACTCAATTGAGCCCGAAGTTTCTCGATCTGGGCCTTGAGGCCATCCCGCTCTTCGTCGTCGTCATCCAGATCGGCCTGGAGCACCGCCATGCGCTTGGAGGCTGCATCCAACTGGGCCTTGAGCGCGGGCACCAGCACGCGGACTTCTTCTACATCCGAATTGTGGGCGTGGCGGGCTTCGGCCAACTCGTGTCCGAGGCGGGCCCGGTCTTCGGTGACGTTGTTCAACTCGGATCGGAGCGCGTCGTATTTGAGGGTCAATCCGCTAAGTTCGCGGGCTGCCTGAACCAATTCGGCTGGCGCCTCGACCGGTTCCTCGGCTTTGGTTCGCCACATGGCGGCATCCGCGGTTGCAACCTGCAGTTGTGCGCTCGCCTGACTTCCGTTCGCCTCGAGGAGGATCTTGTCAGCCTCCAATTCCTCGGCCCGGGTTCGCCACATGGCGGCGTCGGCGATGGCGATTTGGAGTCGGGCGCCAGCATCGCTGCCGCTTTGCTCCAGGCTCACATTCTGGCTTTCAAGTTCCTCGGCCCGTGTTCGCCACATTCCAGCATCGGCGGCGGCGATTTGCAGGCGGGCGCTCGCGTCCTCGGCGGATGCCTTGATGCTGGCCGTTTCTGTCTCAAGCTCTTCGGCCCGCACTCGCCACATGCCGGCATTGGCCTGAGCGGTCTGGAACTGGCCGCTTGTCTCATTGCCGGCTTCCTCGAGGCTGGCCTTCTCTCCTTCGAGTTCCTCGGCCCGCACGCGCCACATCCCGGCGTTGGCCTGGGCGATCTGATATTGACCGCTGGTCTCGTTGCCGGCTTCCTCGAGGCTGGCCTTCTCTCCTTCGAGTTCCTCGGCCCGCACGCGCCACATCCCGGCGTTGGCCTGGGCGATCTGATATTGACCGCTGGTCTCGTTGCTGGTCTCCTCAAGGCTGTTCTTCTCGCTTTCGAGTTCCTCGGCCCGTACACGCCACATCCCGGCGTTGGCCTGGGCGATCTGAAACTGGCCGCTGGTCTCGTTGCTTGTCTCCTCGAGGCTGTTCTTCTCGCTTTCGAGTCCCTCGGCCCGTACACGCCACATTCCGGCGTCGGCCTGGGCGATCTGGAATTGGCCGCTGGCCTCGCTGCTGGTCTCCTCGAGGCTGGCCTTCTCGCTTTCGAGTTCCTCGGCCCTCACCCGCCACATGCCGGCGTCCGCCTGCGCGATCTGGAAGCGGCCGCTGGTTTCGTTGCTTGTCTCCTCGAGGCTGGCCTTCTCTCCTTCGAGTTCCTCGGCCCGCACGCGCCACATGCCGGCGTCCGCCTGCGCGATCTGGAACCGGCCGCTGGTTTCGTTCTCGGTGGCCTCAAGGTCAGCCGCGACGGCGTTGGTCTCTTCAAATCGGGTGCGCCACATGCCCGCATCCGCCAGCGCAGTGCCGAGCTGGGCGTTCTTCTCGTCATACTCGCCGAGAAAGCCCGCCCGGGTGACGGCGTCCGCCTCGAGCTGGCTGGCCCGTTCCTGTTCCATCGTCCGCAACATGCCGGCGTCGGCGGCGAAGACCTGACTCTGCGCCTCGGCGTCCGCGCGCGCGGCCCTGGCCGCCGCGACTTCACCCTCGAGCGCGGCAATGCGCGCCTTGAATCCCTCGATCTCCTCAATTGGCGCCATGCGCGCCGTGGCGGCTGTGGCGGCATCCAGTTTGGCCCGCAGCCCGCCGATATCGGCGCGCGCAGCGTTGAGCTGAGCTTCCAGGTCGCTCCTGGCCTTGGCGGTGGCGTCCAGATCGGCCTGACTCGCGGCGTGCTTCGCCTTGAGCTCGGCGCTTTCGCTTTGAAGCGTTGTGGCCAGCGCCGCGGAGGCGGCCGCGCCGGCGCTGAACTTGACGACATCGGAAGCCACGTTCGAATGCGCGGCGTTTGCCTTGTCCAATTCGGCCTGAAGTCCGCCGAGTCTGACCTTGAATTCGCCCAGTTCAGTGTCGCGCGACAGCAACCCCGCTTCAAGCGCGGCGCGCTCCTTCAACGCGGCGGATAGTTTTCCTGCAACTCGCCAGACTCCGCGTCTTTCGCCTTCGCGGCGCTATCCAGCGCGAGCGCGTTGTTCTTGGCAACATGAAACTCAGCAAGCTGGGCCTCAAAGCTGGTTCTGTGCGCGTTGGCCTCGGCTTCCGCGCTCGCCCGGGCGGCCAGTGCGGCTTTCAAATCGGCCTCAAGCTGACGCCGCTCGGCCTGGGAGGCCTCGAAGTTGGCCCGAAGTTTTGGCAGATCGGCTTTCAGGCCGCTCAGTTCGGCGTCAACGGCAATCCGCGCCGTGCGGGCCGCTTCCAGATCGGCCTGGAGATTTGCCTTGTCGGTCTCGAGGTTCTTGCTCAGGGCCGCGCCCGCGCCCGCCGCTGCGCTGAGCTTTCCGATTTCGGCTGCGAGATTTCCGCCCTTGCTCTTCTCGGCGGCCAGTTCGGCCTGCAGCCTGCCCATCTGGGCCTTGAAGTCGGCGATCAAGCCATCCTTGGTCTGAACATCGCTCTGGAAGGACATTCGAGATTTTGCGCCGGTGTCAAGTTCGGCCCGAAGATTCCCGATCTGCGCCTTCAGATCAGCGCTCTCCTTCTCCCGCGCCGCGACCAGGTCGAGGCGCTGTTTGGCTTCGGTCTGAGCCTGGGTCAGCGACGCGTTCATGCCAGCCTTCTCGTCCGCAAACGACGCGATCTGGGCCTCGTATTCCAGCATCTTCTTTGAAGTCTGGCCACGGCGCCAGCGCCCGAGCACGAGAATGTCAACCGCAAGCATGATGAGCGCGCCAAGCGTCAGGATCATCAGGCCCCAAACCCACAGTGGAACTGCGTTCCAGTTAAAACCGAGATTCATTGATTGCCTCCGGGAGATTCTTGACAAAAAAGTCAGTCGAAGTAACGTGCGGCAGGAAGATGTTAATCCCAACTGGATCGTCGCGCACCACAATCAATTTAGCATGACGCTCTCGAATTGACAAGCGAGGCGTTCAACCGTTCGGTGCGCGGCGGGCAGGCGGTGGGCGCGAGACGCCCGCCCGCCTATACTGTTCTTTGTGTATGGAACTGGCAGCGGAATGCGGGTGATCCAAGGGCTGTGCGGGCTGGCGGTGGCGTTTAGCCTGGCCGGTTGTGGCCGTCTGCAGGCGCTCATCGACCCGCCCACGCCGCGCCCGCCCGCGCCGACCGACTTCGCGCCGGCGGTGACGCCTGACCTGGCGCGGGTTGCTGAAGTGTTCGAGCCAACGGAAACGCCCACGCCACCCCCTGCCGTTGCAACGGAGGAGCCCCTGCCGCGTTCCACCTTGGCCATCGTGCCGACTGACGCGCCACGCGCAACGCCGGCCCCGACCCGTCCGCCACTCCCGACCCGGACCCCCGTGCCTGCGCCGACCTATGTCCCGCTCAAGACGGCCCTCCTGCGCGGTTTTCGCTACGAACGGCAGACTTTCAACAACTGCGGTCCCGCCACGACGGCGACGCTCCTGTCATACTTCGGCCGGGCTGAGAATCAGACTCAAGTCGCAAGCGTCATGCGCCCAAACAAGGACGACAAAAACGTGTCGCCCGGTGAAATCGTCGACTTTGCCGTGTCGCTGGGCTTCGGCGCCCGGGTGGTGATTGGGGCGGACCTGGCGATGTTGCGTGGGCTGGTCAGCAACGGCCTCCCCGTGATCGTCGAGAGCTGGCTTATCCCAACTCCAAATGACGAGATGGGGCACTACATTCTGCTAAAGGGCTATGAGGACGATACGTTGGTTTTCGATGACTCGTTTCATGGCGAAAACCTGCGCGAGGAGTCGAGCACCTTTGACGCGCGGTGGAAGGTCTTCAACCGGACCGTGATTGTGGTCTGGAAGGCCGAGCAGGCCGGGTTGGCCCGGCGCCTGCTTGGCGCGCGGGCCGACGATCGCGCGATGCGCGATCTGGCCCTGGCAGCGGCCCGCGCCGACATTGACGCCAACCCGCAGGACAAGTTCGCCTGGTTCAACGCCGGTTCTACTCTCGTCCAGATGGGTGAGTACACCCGTGCCGCGCGCGCCTTCGACACGGCCAGAGGGCTGCGCTTGCCCTGGCGGATGCTTTGGTATCAGTTTGGGCCGTACGAGGCCTACTTCGGCGCGCGCGAATATGGCACCCTGGTCCAGCTCGCGACTCAGACCCTGTCGACGACGAATGGGCTCGAAGAAAGCCATTTGTGGCGCGGCCGGGCCTATCTGGCCCAGGGGAAGGCGGTCGACGCGCGCGTCGAATTTGAGGCGGCCCTGAAAGACAACCCCAACTTTGCTCCGGCACGGGACGCGCTCAAGGCCCTTGGTGGCTGATGGGACCTTGGAAACACAATGCCCGCCCCGGCGTACGCCGGGGCGGGCATTGTGTTTCCAGAGACCCTGCAACGCACTACAATCGGGGCATGCTGACCGCATTTGTGATGATCGAAACCGACGCCGACAAGGTCTCTGCTGTCGCCCAGGCCGTTGCCAACTCGCCGAATGTGGCCGAGGTTTACAGCGTGACGGGCGATTTCGACGTGATTGCGATTGTGCGTGTGGCGAACTACGACCTGCTGGCCGAGGCCGTGCCCGACCAGATCTCGCGCATCGAGGGCGTCCGGCGCACCCACACCCTGCTCGCCTTCCGCAGCTTTAGCGCCAAAGACCTGGCCTGGGACGTTGGTACCGCCTAGCGTCACCCCCAAATCCAATTTCCGCGAGGATATCCCCCGTCGCGGCGTACGCCGCGACGTGGGACATCCTCGCGGAAAGAGTCTCCGCCATGAAAAATCTTCCCGAGTCCATCCAGGCCCTCGACGCCGCCGATCCGCTGGCCGCGTTTGGCGCGCGTTTCAACCTGCCCGTGGGCCTAATCTACCTGGATGGCAACTCGCTCGGCGCGCTCCCGCGTGACACGCCCGCCCGGGTCGCCCGCGCCATTTCAGACGAGTGGGGACGGGACCTGATCCGGAGCTGGAACACCGCCGGGTGGATGGACATGCCGTTGCGGGTGGGTGACAAGATTGGCCGTTTGATCGGCGCCCGTCCTGGCGAGACCGTGTGCGCGGACTCGACCTCGATCAATGTCTTCAAGGCCCTGTCAGCCGCGCTGCAGCTCAACCCGGGCCGGAAAGTCATCTTGTCCGAGCCGGACAATTTCCCGACGGATCTGTACATGGCGCAGGGCTTGACCGGCCTGCTCAATGACGGGCATCACCTGGTCCTGAAGACGCCTGACGAAATTGAGGCCGCCCTCGACAGCGACACGGCCGTGCTGATGTTGACGCATGTCAACTACCGCACCGGGCGGATCCACGATATGGCCCGGTTAACGGCCAAAGCTCATGCGGTTGGCGCGCTTGTGATCTGGGACCTCGCCCACTCGGCCGGCGCGCTGCCGGTTGATCTGAACGCCGCCGGGGCCGACATGGCGGTCGGATGCGGCTACAAGTATCTGAACGGCGGTCCGGGGGCGCCGGCCTTCATCATGGTCGCCGGCCGGCACCATGCTCGCTTCAGCCAGCCCCTGTCGGGCTGGTTGGGGCATGCCGACCCCTTCGCCTTTTCGTCCGACTATCGTCCGGCGGAGGGGATCGGGCGGGCGATCTGCGGTACGCCGGCAGTCTTGAATATGACCGCCCTGGAGTGTGGGTTGGATGTAATGCTCGAGGCTGATCTCGGCCTGATGCGGGCCAAGTCCCTGGCCCTGACCGATCTCTTCATCGCCGAGGTCGAGGCGCGCTGCTCCGGGCAGGGCCTTTCTTTGCTCACCCCGCGCGAGCATCGCCTGCGCGGGAGCCAGGTGAGTTTCGCCCATGCGGAGGGCTACGCCATCATGCAGGCCCTGATCGCGGGCGGGGTGATCGGCGACTTCCGCGCGCCGGACATCCTGCGCTTTGGCTTCACGCCGTTGTACACCCGCTATGCCGACGCCTGGGCGGCGGCCGAGATTCTGGCCGATATTCTCGCGACGCGGGCGTGGGACCGGCCGGAATACAAGGCACGCAAAAAGGTAACCTGACAGGTCGGGCGCCTATTTGAAAGCCTGGGCGGCCCTGACCGCCGCATAGGCGTCGACAAGGCCCGCCCCGAACACGTTCGCGCTTGTGCCGCCGCAGGTCGGCCCGCTGGCGGGGGCCGGGCGGGCGGTCTCGCGCAGGATGCGCTCGGTTGCGTCGATGTTGCCGATCAGCCTGGGCTGGGCGGACCACATCAGCGCAACGACCCCGGCGATGTGCGGGCCGGCCATCGACGTGCCGCTGTTTGAGCCATACGTCCCGCCGGGCAGGGTCGATAGCACGCCCACACCGGGCGCCGCGATGTCGGGCTTGACCCGCCCGCTGCCATCGACGCTCACCGGTCCGCGGCTGCTGAAGTCCGCAATCTGGCCCTTGCTGTCGACGGCGGCGACGCTGAAGGATGCGTCATACAGCGCGATCGGATCCTTGACCGTCTCGCAGCGCGGGCCCTCATTGCCAGCCGATGCGACGACAAAGACACCGGCCGCGCGCAGGGCGTTTACGGCCGGTTCCAGCGCCTGCGGATCGCAGCCCTCGAGCGGGGGACAGCCCCACGAATTGTTGATGACGTGCGCGCCGAGGCTTGGATTGCCGTCCCGGAGCGGATTCCCGGCCTGGGGCCAGGGCGCGAGCATGAACTGCAGGCAATCCAGATACAGGGCCGGGTTGGCAAGGTTGCGGGCGAGATTGACGCACCCAAACCATTCCGCGTCCGGCGCGACGCCGGTCGGCGCAACGCGGCCGGCGGCCCGCCCGACGATGCTGCCCAACGTATGGGTGCCATGACCTCCGATATCGACCGGGCTGCGCGAGCGGTTCCAGGGGTCGAGCCAGTTGTAGTCGTCGCGCCCGCCGCGCCCGCGGTATGCGCTGGCGAGGGCGGGATGCGCGCCATCAACCCCGCTATCGGACTGCCCGACCACGATCCCGGACCCGGTGACCCTGAGCTCGTTCCACACCCGCTCAGCGCCGATGCTGGTCAAATTCCATTGCGGAATGAGGGGCGCCGGTTCGTCCCCGGCTTCGGCGGGCGCGGCCTCTGGCAGCGGACGCAGGCGCGGGCTGTCGATGACCCGGGCGACCTCGGGCTGGGCGGACAGGAAGGCGCGCATGGGCAGGCCGCCCTCGACCTCAATGGCGTTAACCAGGTAGTAGGGTGTGTGGGCAACCCCGAGTTGCGCGAGCGTCCGGCGCAGCGGGGCCTGGGTCCGGTCGGCATGGGCCGTCAGGGTGTCGTAGACCGCCTTCATGCGGGTGTCGCGGTCCGCAATCGCGGCCATTGGGCGCACATCCGCCTGGTCCTTCAGGATGACAAAGAGCCGTTCGCCGTACAACCCCGGTTTGCCGGCCAGGGCGTATGTGGCGATAAGTCCGAGGGCGGCCACAGCGGCCAGACCCGCGGCCAGCGCTACGCGCGGCGTCCCCAGGCGGCGCCGGGCAAGCAGCACGATGGCGCTCAGCACAAGCGCGCTCAGGGTAGCCGCCGCGACGGCAGCCGGCATGAAGCTGAGCACGTCGTGCCCGCCCAGGAGTAAGGTGAGCTCATCCGGATCCACGAGCGCCAGGGGCAGCGCGATGACGGGTGCGACGAGCGCGGCCATCGCCCGGGTGCCGCCCAGCCGGAACAGCCCCGCGGCGGCAGCGCCGATCGCCCACAACGGCAGCATCAGCAGGATCTGAGCGCCATCGAAGCCGGCGCCGGAGCCGGCCACCATGAGGGCCACCCCGATCACCGATCCCTCGAAGATCAGACTTCGCCCGGATGCCGGAAGGCGCGCGGGCGCGTACAGCGTGCGATCGATCCAGACGCTGGCCAGCAACGCCACCAGACCGCCTGCGGCAACCGCGAGGAGCGTATCGAGCGCCGAGCCCAGCGCCCCCCAGCGCAGCCAGGCCCAGGCGGCAAGCCCTCCCAGCGCCGCCGCCAAAACGATCGACGCCGCGGGCGGCGCGACGGAGGCTTTTCGGCGGAGGAGCAGCACCAGCGCGAGTAGGGCGACGCACAACGCAATCAGCGTCAGCGCGGCGGGCTGGGTGGCCGTCTTGGGCCACAGGCGGGCCAGCCCGGCCAACCCGACAAACATCGCGCTGCCCGCCCAGGCGCGCGACGCGTCGCGCAGCCGGCCGGGCTTGAGGAATACCGCCATGGGCACGGTCGGCAGCGCCAGCCCGACCATATGGGCGAGCGACGCGATCAGTGGGACCAGGGCCGGCAGGGGCGCGCTCTCCGCCATCGCGATATCGACGGCCGCCCACAGGCTGAACTGAATCAAAACCGTTATGCCAATCATCCAGGCGCCGAGCAGGATGAAGATTCCGGCGCGCAGGCAGCCTGCGTTGTCCGGGGCGGGCATCGGCGGTGTTGGCGGGACGGGAGAGGCAAGTGGCGCGGTCGGGTACTGCATTCTGGTAAGGGGGTCAGAGGATGCGGCGCAACCAGGCGCCGATGTCGTCGATTTCGTCGCTGCTGACGGCGTGGGCGATATCGTACTCGCGCCACTCGACGGCATACCCCGCCAAACGCAGCGCGTCACGACTGGCCTGCCCATACGCGATCGGCACCATATCGTCCTGGCGGCCGTGGGCGATCAAGAGCGGCATGCCGCTGTTGGCCGGGCTGGCTTCGGCGGCCAGTGTCTGCGCCAGCGGCAGCCAGGTCGACAAGAGCATCGCCCCGGCCAGGGGTTTGGGGTGGCGGGTAGCGGTGTAAACGGCGACCGCGCCGCCCTGGGAAAACCCCGGCCAGCACGATTCGGTTGCTTGGGATCCCCCGGCTTTCCTCGCGGGCGATCAATTGTGCGATGGCCGCCTGGCTGAGGGCCAGGCCGGCCTCATCCTCCGGCCCGTCGAAGTCAAACGAATAGAGATCGAACCAGGCGGGCATGACCTGGCCGACGTTCAGGGTGACCGGGATCTCGGGCGCATGCGGGAAGATAAAGCGGGTGGGGGTGCCCGGCGGCATGCGCAACTCGGGAACCACGGGCGCGAAGTCGTGCCCGTCGGCCCCAAGCCCGTGCAGCCAGATCACACTGGCCGTGGGAGCAGGCCCGGTTTCGATTTCGAGTGAGGACAGCAGGGGACTGATCGGGGAGGGCGTCACGCGTCGATTTTAGTCCGTATCGCCTTGAGCAAACGAAATCCCCCGCCCCGGCGTGCGCCGGGGCGGGGGATTTCGCATTCAGTATCACGATCGATAAGCGGGTGACGGGATTTGAACCCGTGACCCTCTGCTTGGGAAGCAGATGCTCTACCAACTGAGCTACACCCGCATGTTTCCGATTTTACACCAACCACCCAGGATCGTTGTGCAGCGACGGGAGAAACGTTTCTCCAACCTCATACATCAAGCACAAACGACGAAGACAAGCGCGCCGCTCACCCAGGTGAACAGACGCCAGGTGGGAAAACATGACGAACTTTACGATCACGATCAAATCCAGCGGGGTGTGGCAGCTCGCGGCCGAGCGCAATCTGGATGGCGCCGCGGGCCGGGGCGTCGTTGTGGTACGCCTCAAGGCCGAGCCGGAGCCGCATGCGCCCCGGCATGGCTGTCTGGCCGAGGCGAGAGCCTGGCTCGCTGTCGGGCGCGCGCTCGTCGCACAAGGAGAGCCGGCTGGCGCGCGGGATGCGGCTCAGGCCGGTCTGGACGCGCTCGGGCGGGCCTACTCGCGTCGGCGGAATGTCGACGACACCGAGCTGAAACTGCGGGTGGCCACAACCGACGCCGGACAGGGCAACCTGGTCAGCGCGGCGGACATCTTTTTGCGCGTGCTCGAGGAACGCATCGGGTCGTATGCCGTGTTGTATCGGTCGGAAGTGCTGCAGTGAAGTCCCTGCCGCTATAATTCAACACCTGTCAACTTTGAATTTAAGCGGGGTTGTGAATCTGTCTCAGACCGGCATCAGCGATCTGAGGTAGAAACACATATCTGACTGATCTGGAGCACATCCGATGACTAACTACGCAAATCCGAACGCCCTCGTCTCGACCGACTGGCTGGCCGCCAACCTGAGCGATCCGTCCATTCGCATCGTCGAATCGAACGAGGACCAACTTCTGTACGGCACCGGCCATATCCCCGGCGCCATCCACATCGATTGGGTCGCCGACCTGAATGATTCGCTTACCCGGGATTACCTCGACGCCAAGCGCTTCTCGGCGCTGCTGAGCGCGCGCGGGATCGGGCCCGAGCACACGGTGATCTTCTACGGCGATAAAAGCAACTGGTGGGCGTGCTACGCGCTGTGGGTATTTGCGCTGTTTGGCCACACCAATGCCAAGATCCTCAACGGCGGGCGGCGCAAGTGGGCGGAGGAAGGCCGGCCCATGACCCGCGAAGTCGTGGCGTATCCGGCCACGCGCTATGTCGCCCCCGAGCGGGACGACAAGACCATCCGGGCCTTCCGCGACGATGTGCTGAAGCACATCCGGGCGGGTGGCGCGCTGGTCGATGTGCGCAGCCCGCAGGAGTACACCGGCGAACGCATGCACATGCCTGACTATCCGAACGAGGGCGCACTGCGCGGCGGCCACATCCCGGGCGCAAAGAGCATCCCCTGGGCCCAGGCCGTGCGCGAGGATGGCACCTTCAAGTCGGCCGATGACCTGACCGCCCTGTATGGCGCGAAGGCCATCACGCCGGACAAGGAAATCGTCGCGTATTGCCGGATTGGCGAGCGCTCCTCGCACACCTGGTTCGTCCTCACTCACTTGCTCGGGTTCAAGCACGTGCGTAACTATGACGGAAGCTGGACCGAATGGGGCAACGGCGTTGGCCTGCCCGTGGAGAAATAAGCGTGAGTGATTTCGTCTTTGCCGCGCGCGTATCGGATGTGACCGAGGGCCAGCTCTTCGCCACCCTGGTCGATGACATCCCGGTTGCGCTGACGTTGATCGGCGGCGAGCTTCGGGCGTTTGGCGATGTGTGCACCCACGATGGCGGTCCGCTGGCGGAGGGCACGGTCATGGATACGTGCGTGATGTGCCCGCGGCATGGGGCGTGCTTCGATCTGAAAACTGGCCATGGGACGTTTCCGGCAGCGGGCCCCATCCCGGTCTATGAGACTAGAATCGAGGGCGACGAGATCAAGATTCGTCTCTGATCGAAACCAAATACGGCCTTCGGGGCAGGGTGTAATTCCCGATCGGTGGTACAGCCCACGAGCGCGCATCGCGCGCATGAGCCGGTGAGACTCCGGCGCCGACAGTCACAGTCTGGATGCAAGAAGGCGGCCGCTCCCTGAGCGGCCAATCGAGCGCGGTGGCGCCACGGCAGTGGCGGGCCGCGTGTGCGCGTCATGCCGTGCCCCGACGACTGGATATGCGTTTCGGAAGCGCACCATGGCGACCTCCAACCCAACTGCCCCCTCCCAACGCGTGGCGCTTCGCGCGGCATTGCTGCGCTTTGCGCCGGCGGTGTCGCTGACAGCGGTCGTGGCGTTCTGGCAGATCCTGAGCCTGTTCTACCCGCCCTTCATCCTGCCCGGGCCGGTCGTGGTGGTGGGGCGATTCGTGGACAAGCTCTTCGACGGCACGCTCCCGCGGCACGCTTTGGTCACGCTGAGCGAGGCGCTGCCGGGCCTGGTGATTGGGACGTTGCTGGCCTTTGCGGTCGGCTACCCGGCCGCGAAATCGGCCCTGGCCGAGCGGCTTATCTCGCCCGTGGTGGTGACGTCGCAGGGGGTGCCCTTTGTGGCCATCGCCCCGCTGATCTTCCTGTGGTTCGGGAGCGGGCCGGGGGCGAAGATCCTGGTGTGCGCCATCATCGTCTTCTTCCCCATCACCATCAACATCATCGCCGGCATCCGGGGCATCCCGCCGCTCTGGCGCGACTTGTTCCGCACCCATCACGCCTCGCGGCGCGACACGTTTCTCAAGCTTGAACTCCCGGCCGCGCTGCCGTTCGTCTTCGCCGGGCTGCGGGTGGGCGCCACCCTGTCGATGGTGGGCGCGCTGGCTGGCGAGTTCCTGGCCGCCGACCGCGGGCTGGGCTTTCTGATCAACCAGGCCAACGGGCTGTACGACACCGCCCTGGTCATGGCCGGCATCCTGGCCATCGTCATCCTGGCCCTCGGCCTCAACGCCAGCGTGCGCGCGTTGGAAGGCAGGCTGTCACGCGCGTCCTGACGCACCCTATCACCATGCAAAAACCATTCGCCATTCTCCTCGCCGCCACCCTGACGCTGTCCGCTTGCGTAGCGCCGGGCACGTCAACAGGTCCGACCGTTGTGCGCCTTCCGATGGGCTACATCCCGAACGCCCAGTACGCGCCGTTTTACGTCGCAGTTGAGAAGGGCTACTTCGCCGCCGAGGGCATCCAGATCGACTTCGACTACAAGTTCGAGACCGACGGGGTCAAACTTGTCGGGGCGAACGCGCTGCCCTTCGCGGTGGTGAGCGGCGAGCAGGTTGTCCTGGCCCGGGCTCAGGGCCTGCCCGTGAGATACGTCGCGCAGTGGTATCACACCTTCCCCGTGGCCGTGTTCAGCCTGGCCTCGAGCGGGATTCGGACCCCGGCCGACCTCAAGGGCAAGCGGATTGGGTTGGCCGGATTCTTTGGCGCGACCTATGTCGGTTGGCGGGCGTTTCTGGCGGCCAATGGCCTGAGCGAGGCCGATGTCAAACAGGAGGCGATCGGCTTCACTCAGCGCGAGGCCGTGCAGCAGGGCAAGGTCGACGCCGCCGTCGGCTATGTCAACAACGAGCCGCTGGCCCTGGCTGAGAGCGGCTTTCCGGTCACCGTGTTCATTGTCGGCGAGAAGGTAAATCTGGTCGGAAACGGGCTGATGACTAACGAGGAGACGATCCGGACGAAGCCGGCGCTCGTGCGCGGGATGAGCAAGGCTCTGCTGCGCGGCGTGGCCGACACGATCAAGGACCCGGATGCCGCGCTGGCCATCGCGACTAAATATGTCGAGGGTCTAAAGGCCGACGATCCGATCCAACGCAAGGTCATGCTGGCCACGGTCGAGATGATGAAGACCAGCGGGAAGCAGGGCGCCTCGACGGCCGCCGCCTGGGAGTCGACCCAGGCCACCCTGCTCGCCATGGGGCAGATTCAGAAACCGCTCGAAGCGGGAACGTATTTCACGAATGAGTTTTTGCCTTGATTTCCCTCACAAACGTCTCGTATTCCTATCCCAGCGGTGTTGAAGCGCTGCGGGGTTTCACGTTGGACGTGGGGGCCGGCGAGTTCGTGGCGGTGGTCGGGCCGAGCGGATGCGGCAAGAGCACCTTGCTGCGCCTGATCGCCGGGTTGCAGGAGCCGAGCTCGGGGAGGGTCGAAGTCGCCGGCGCGCGCGTGAACGGGCCATGACGCAAGGTCGGGTTTCTGTTTCAGGAACCCAGCCTCCTGCCGTGGCGGACGGTGGCCGAGAACGTCGCCCTGCCGCTCGAGCTGGCCGGCCGAAAAACGGAGGGAATCGACACAAAGTTGATCGAGCTGGTCGGGCTGCAAGGCTTTGCGCGGGCGTATCCGCGCGAGCTGAGCGGGGGGATGGCCCAGCGCGCGGCGCTGGCCCGGGCCCTGGCCACCCACCCGCCGGCGCTGCTGCTGGATGAGCCGTTTGGCGCGCTGGATGCGATGACGCGCGAAGGGCTGACCATGTCGCTCGAGGCGATCTGGCGCGCGGCCGGCACGACCTGTCTGTTGGTCACCCACAGCATCGGCGAGGCGGTCTTTCTGGCCGATCGGGTGGTTGTCTGCGCCCCGCGCCCCGGCACAGTGGCGGGCATCGTGCCGGTCAGGCTGCCGCGCCCGCGGCTGTGGTCGATGGAGACCGAGCCGGTGTTCAGCCAGGCTCGCCAGGCGGTCCGGAAGCTGCTCGGGGCGGGGGCGATTTGAACAGGGATGGGCAGGAAAGCGCCCCCGCTACAATCGGCCCTCATGCGAACGCCCGCCGGAAAAGAGTGCAAGTACTACTACGCCGACTATCACCGCGGCCGTGACACGCAGGCCTGCCGGCTGCTCGAGCGCAACCCGCAGGGCGGGGCGTGGAAGCCGAGCCTGTGCGGCAAATGCCCCGTGCCCGACATCCTGCGCCAGAACGCCTGCCCGCACCTGGCTCTTGAGGCGAAGGTGGAGAAGGGCTTTCTTGGTTTGACCGAAAAGGTGGGCGTGTATGCGGTGTGCGCCAAGAAGATGGTCGAGGTGGACAAGCCCGCGATTGGCTGCGGGAGTTGCCACGAAGCATTGAACAAACTCGGCGCCTGACGAGCGATGGAGACCGTCTACACGCCCGCCCATGCCCTGCACGCGCCCGCCCGCGAGTTTCTCGACGGGCAGTTGATCCCCTATTTCGAATCGCCCTCGCGGGCCGAGATCATCCGGGCCGCGGTCGAGGCGGCCGGGCTGGGCGCCATCGTCCCTCCCCACGACTTCGGCCTCGATCCGATCCTGGCCGTCCACGACGCCGGGTATATCGACTACCTGCAGACCGTCTATGCGGCCTGGCTGGCCGACGGCCGCGATCCGGGCGGGGTGTATCCCGACACCTTCCTGACCCGCCATTTCGCGCGGCGCGCCCGCCCGCCGGCCAAGCCCGGCGCGCGGGCCGGCTACTACAACTTCGACCTCTCGGCCGTCGTGGTCGAGGGCACGTGGGCGGCGGCGTATGCCTCAGCCCAGGTCGGGCTGACGGCGGCGGCGAAGGTGGCCGCCGGCGCGCGCAGCGCCTTCGGGCTGTGCCGCCCGCCCGGGCATCACGCCCACGCCGACATGAGCGGGGGCTACTGCTTCCTCAACAACGTCGCCATCGCGGCCGAGTGGCTGCGCCGGAAGGGCGGGGCGGGCCGGGTGGCCATTCTCGACATCGACTTCCATCACGGTAATGGCACCCAGCACCTGTTCTATGCCCGGGAGGATGTGCTGTTTGTTTCGCTGCACGCCGACCCGGACCGGCAGTACCCGTATTTCATGGGCTACGTCGACGAGACCGGGGCGGGCGGCGGATTGGGTTTCACCCGCAACTATCCGCTGCCGCTGGGCTGCGACGAAGCTCAGTATCTGGCGGCCCTCGACGCGGCCTGCGTTACCATCGGCGCCTACCGTCCCGAGGCGCTGCTGGTCTCGCTGGGGGTCGACACCTTCGCCGGCGACCCGCTGGGCGACTTCGCCCTGCCAAGCCAGGCGTATGGCCGGATCGGGGCCAGGCTGGCGGAACTTGGCGCGCCGACGGTGTTCATCATGGAGGGCGGTTACGCCATTCGGGAACTCGGGGAGAATGTCACCTCGCTACTGCGGGGTTTTGAGATGCCAGCCTGAGAACCACCAACAATACCTGTTTTCCGGAGGCGATATGCCCGGCGTAGCCGGGCATATCGCCTCCGGAGCAGGTATTGGTAGTGGCTCTTGGGGCTGAAAAACGAAAACAAGGAGCAACAAACGAATGTCACAAGCAGATTTGAAGGGCCGCTGGGCGCTGATCCTCGGCGCGAGCTCGGGGTTTGGGGCCGCGACCGCGCGCGAACTGGCCGCCAACGGGGTCAACATCATCGGCCTGCACCTCGACCGGGGGGCCGGTCTCGAGGCGGTCAAGACCGTGCTCGTGCCGGAGTTGGAGGCCACCGGAGTGAAGGTGTGGTACTCCAACACCAACATCGCCAGCGATGAGAAGCGGGCCGAAGCCATCGTCAAAATCAAGGAGCTGGTCGGCGAGCAGAAGATCCACGTCATCATGCACTCGGTGGCCTTTGGCTCGCTGCTGCCCTTCATCGGCGACATCAACGGTCAGACTCTGACCCGGGCCCAGATGGAAATGACCTTGGATGTCATGGCCAACAGTCTGGTGTATTGGGCCCAGGATTTGTGGCGGGCCGGGCTGCTCGGCCCGGGCAGCCGCTTCTTTGGGATGACCAGCGCCGGTAGCGTGCAGGCGATCGAGTCGTATGGCGCGGTCTCGGCGGCCAAGAGCGCGCTCGAAAGCCACACCCGCCAGCTCGGCTCCGAGTTCGCCAAGCATGGCATCCTGGCCAACTGCATCATGGCTGGCGTGACGGACACCGCCGCGCTGCGCAAGATTCCGGGCAGCGACAAGATCGTCGAGAACGCGATCAAGAAGAATCCGAGCGGCCGGCTGACGACGACGACCGATGTCGCGAAGACGATCCGGGCGCTGTCGGACCCCGAGCTGACCTGGATCACCGGCCAGGTCATCGTGGTCGATGGCGGTGAGCTGATTTCGGGATGATTGAAGAAATCACAATCCCCGCGCGAAGCGCGGGGATTGTGATTTCTCCGAATATTTCTGTGCCGTTGCTGCTTGACAGCGCGAGCCGCAAACCTACAATTTAGCGCAGTCGCCTCGTTTTGAGCGATTCATGGGTCAGAAATTCAGGGAGGGAATCATGGCGAAGTATTCGGTAACGGTCACCCCGGTCGACAATTTTGCTGGACATAGCAAAGTCCGTTATGGCGTCGGCGAGGAGCTCGAGATCAGCGTCGTAGAGGATCCGGTGCCGTCGACGCCAACAGCGATGGAATGGTCGGTCAAGAGCGGCAAGGCAACCGTGACCAATTCCGGAACCACGGGCGCGGCAAAGGTCAAGTGTGGATCCGTCGGGGGCGCGGTTGTGCTCGAGCTCAAGAACACCGCGGGTAACGCCGTTCTGGCATCGAAACGTTTCCAGGTTGTGGCCCCTTCGGACGTCATTTTCAAGCAGGTGGGGACATCCTGGCACGTCAGCGGCATGGCTAGCGCCGGTTTCAAGGCCGCGATCTATCTGTCGCCCAAGGACGTCTCGTTCAAATGGGTCACGATTCGGGAGGGTGCCGCGCCCTGGGAAGGCAGTGGTTGCCTGGAAAAGGCCAAGCCGATTGCGGTCAGCGGAACGGGCAAGTTTTCGGAGACCGTGATCCACCCTGTCCTTGGCACCTGGATCAAGGCCAAGGCCGGCGGGAATAGCGCGAATGGCACGCTGATGTCGGGGCAGGACACGGTCCGGACGGGAACGCCAAAGACCGGCCGGGGCGAGCTGACGTGGCGAATCCCGTGGTTCTATAAGGTCATCGGGGCAACCACCGAGTATCAATTCTGTGTGGGTGTGCACCACGCCGAGATTGACGATGCCGGCAAGACGACGATGACAAAGTTCAACGTGTCGGTGACCAAGAACAAGGCCGACGCCAGCAGCGGGTAGCGGGGGCCCCGACAAGGGTGCCGTTCCCGTCAGGAGCGGCCCACCTTCAAGGTGGGCCGCTCCTTTTCTTGCGCGCTCATCCCGCGATAATGCGGGCGCAATGCGTGCTGCTGTCCCCAAAAACCAGCTCTTTCGGCTTACGCTGGCCGTTTTTGCCGCGGCCCCGCTTGCCGCCTGCGCCCCGGCGGCTGAGCGGGCCGGCGCGACGTTCGCTCCAGCCGATCCGCCGGCGGAACTTGTGCTGCCGGCCATCAATGCCCTCGCCTTGCGCGAGGCCGAGGCGGCCGCGGCAGGGTTTGGCCTCGCCCGTCGTTTCGCCGCGCCAATCACCGTCGCCGCCGACACGCGCAACAGCGGCACGGTCGAGGATGACGGTAACGCCTGGCGTTGGCAACTGACGGTGCGCGCGCCAGGCGCGCAGGGCCAGACCTTTGGCTTTAGCAGATTGCGCCTGCCTTCTGGCGGAGCGATGCGCATCCTGTCATTGGATGGATCTGCTGCGTTGGGCCCATTCCTTGGGCCACACAGGCGGGGAGTTGTGGACGCCGGCCATCGACGGCGCCGCGGCCGTCATCGAGGTCACGGCCCCGAGCGCCGCCGCCAAGCACGTCGACGTTCAGCTCGCCACTGTCGGGCGCGTCTTTCGCGATCCCTTCCTGCCCGAATCGGGGGCCTGCAATGTCGATGTGGTCTGCAGCGACGCCGACGGCCTGCGCGCTCAGACCCGCAGCGTTGCCCTGATCCAGGTCGGCGGGGCGTACGTGTGCTCGGGGGCGCTGCTCAATTCGACCGGCCCGGGCCGCCCGCCGTATGTGCTGACCGGCGCGCATTGCAATCTGTCGGCCGCCAGCGCGCCGAGTGTTGTCGCCTATTTCGGATTCGAGAATACGATCTGCCGCGCGCCGGGCAGCGTGGCGAGCGGTGGCACCGGCGATGGCAGCCGGGCCCGATTTGTGAGTGGGGCGTCCCTCCGCGCGGTTTACACGGCTACCGACAGCGCCCTGCTTGAGCTGAGCAGTTCGCCGCCCATTTCGTGGGGTGTCTTCTACGCGGGCTGGAGCGTGGCGCCAGTCGCGCCGATCACCGGCGCGGTCATCCATCACCCCAACGCCGATGAGAAGCGGATCAGCTTCGACAGCGGCCCGATCTCGATCACCGCCTACGCCGGGCAGGACACACCCGGCGATGGCTCGCACCTGTGGGTCAGCGGTTACGAGACGGGCACGACCGAGCCGGGCTCGGACGGCGGACCGCTCTTCGACGGCGGGGGACGCATTGTGGGCACCCTGCACGGCGGGACCTCGGCCTGCGGGGTCGAGGGCAACGACTGGTATGGCCGGCTGGCCCCGGCCTGGCTAGGGGGCGGTTCGGCGGCGTCCAGCCTGCAGCCGTGGCTTGACCCGGCCAGCACCGGTGCGACGGTCCTGGATGGCGTGGATGGCTCAGTTCCGGTCACTCCGGATTTCACCCTCGCTGTCGCGCCCTCCGCGGTGGCCTTGTGCGCGCCAGCGTCTGGTACGTACATGCTGACGTTGGGCACGATCAATAGCTTTGCTCAGCCCATCTCGCTCAGCGTGTCGGGCGCGCCGCCAGGCGCGCTTGCCAGCCCGCTTGCGCCGGCGCTGCCGCCCGCCCAGATCCCGTTCACAATCTCGACCGGCAGCGTGGCCCCGGGCTCCAGCGTCTTGGTGTTCAGCGGCCAGGCGGCGACGCTCACCCATGCCGTGTCGGCGACCCTGTCGATCCTGACCGGGACGGCGGCCCCCGTGACGCTTCTTTCGCCCGCGGCGGGGATCACCGACTCGACACCCGCGCCCGTTTTCAGTTGGGTAGCCTCGCCGGGAGCGGCGGGGTATGGCCTGCAGGTGGCGAGCGATCCCGGATTCGTCGCGCTGGCGATCAGCGCCACCACCCCCCTCACGGTATACGCATCAAACGTTGTGCTGCGGTATGGCACGCCCTACTTCTGGCGCGTGCGGGCAGTCGATGCCTGCGGCGAAGGCGACTGGTCGCCGGCGTTGACCTTCACGACTCAGATCACCCCGGCCGGCTGCGGCGCCGATGTCACGATCACGCCGAATGCGCTGATCCCGGATAACAATCCGACGCCCGTCTGCTTTGTGATGCCAGTGCTCGGGGCGGGCCAGGTGACGAGCGTCAGCGTTCGGGTGGCGATGTCGCATACCTGGATCAACGATCTACGCCTGTCGCTGATTGCGCCTGGCGGCGTCAAGCTGACGATGCTCAACCAGCCGGCGTCCGGGTCCTCGGCCGATCTGCTCGCCGGCTATCCCATCACGTATACGGATGCCGGGTTGTTTGACGCGGAAACCATGGGCGCCGGTTTGACGGGATCCCAGGGGGTATGCCGTGACAATGGCCGCTGCGCGTTACGGCCCAATCCGGATGGCGACGCCGGGTCGCTGGCCTCGTTTGGGGGTTTCACCGGTCTTGGAGCCAATGGCAACTGGCAATTCTGCGCCGCCGATCTCGTGGTCAACGATATCGGCCGGGTCAACACCGTCACGCTCAAGCTTGGCAACGGCTGCCTCGTTCCATCAACCGCGACCCCGACCCCATCGGTAACGTCGACCGCGACCGCGACGCCGCTATCGACGACCACGCCCACGCAGACGCCAACCCCAACGGCCTCGCCGACGGCCAGCGCGACGCCGGCGCTCACGCCGTGGTTATATTTTCCGATCGTTTGTCGTTAGGCACAATTTCCCCTCGCTAATCCATTAAGGGACGATGTCCCCGGCGGCCGGGGACATCGCCCCCTAGGATTAGCGGGTAAGTCGGGCGCGTTGAGCTGCACCTTCAAGGTGCGGCTCAACTGCATCACGTCATGCCGCGGTTTCTGACTTAATCTGCGCCAATCGGCGTGAATCAGCGGATAGATCCGTATCCAAGCCCGCACGGCTCATCACGGGCGCGGCCGGTTTTGTCCGCCTGTTAACGCAGATTGGCGCGGATTGGTCCGCTGTTTCCGGCTGTCGGGGCGCCGCCCCCGCTCCGGGCGAGGACCGGCCCGAGCGCGTCGGCCGCCCACGCGATCAGAAAGGCGGCTGCCGTCATTGACAGCACCGCCCACACAAAGTCCGGCGCGAGCAGGCTGAGATAGGGTTGCTGCGCGGCGTAGGGCAGGGCCAGGATCGAGTGGCCTGCGGTGTAGGCGACGGCGAGGGCCAGGCGCCGCACCCATGGGTTCAGATACCGCGCGCCATCGACCAGATCGATCGCTACAGCGCCAAGCAAGGAGACCACCGGCAGAAACGGCAGCAGATTGCCGGTCAGGCTGAGCCAGGCCACGATGTACAACCGAAAGAGATAGGCGACGACGGATGTCAGCGTGGCCGCCCAGCGCCAGGGCACGATCCGGCGGGCCAGCATGGGGCCGATCATCATCGCCGTGCCGGCGAGGGTCGGATAGAGCCAGCCCGGGCGGGCGGCGACTACCGGGCTTGTGCCGCCGGGGAATTCCCATTCGATGACGGCGGTGAGGTAGATCATCGCGCACAGCAGCCCGAGCAGCGCCACCATCCAGAATTGCGTCCCTATCCCGCGCTGAGTGGGCGGGTTGGCGACGGCCAGCAGATTGATCGTGGCGAAGAAGACGACAAACATCATCGCGGCGATCAACAAGTGGGGTGGGCTCCAGGCGGTCAGATCAACTCCGAAGATGGCGTGCCACAGCGCGTCGCCGGGAATCGAGGACAAGACGTAAATCGAGGCAACGGCGGCGATGCCGAGCTGAGGGACGGCCCGCACCCATTGGCGCGGGTCGCGCACACCGACTCGCAGCATGCGGATGCCAAGTGCGGCCAGACCGATCGTTCCAAGCGCGAGCATGATCAGAAAGCTGGAGTACAGCAGGATGTGCGGCGGCCATAGGAAGTCGGCGCCGGCGGGCACCTGTCCCGTTTGGACGTGCAAGCTGGCGTCCCAGAAGCCGCCCGTGTAGCTCTGCAACATCGCCAGGGAGAGCAGCGCCGCGATGGCGATCGCGAGATTTCTGGGGAAGGCCGGGCGATTTGCAGGCAAGGCCGGGGCCGGCGATAGGAAGAGCACCCAGGTGAGCCCGAGGAAAACCGTCGCGGCGACCGCCGAAAACGCGGCGGCCTGGCCGATAAGTTGGTTCATACCCTGATTCTAGATGTCATCCCAAAAGCATCGGGCGAGATCACCCTCCCCGCGCGAAGCGCGGGGAGGGTCATCTCGCCAATGATTTTCAGGAGGGCTTCTATAGCCGTTCGGCGCACTCGTCGCGCACGCCGCAGGCCGCGCAGCGGCGGGCGTCGGCATGGTCGCGCCGCGCGCCGCCGGCGCGCGCGGCGTCGGCGCGCATCCGGGCCAGCGTCTCGAGCACCGTTGTTTCCAGGCCGCGCTCGAACGGAATCTTCAGGCTCTTGTCGTTGTAGCGGATGATGCCGTAGGGTGGGCGCGCGCCAAAGCGCTCGGTGACCAGCAGACAGTATGCGCCGAGCTGGAGCACATGCCCAAGGCGGGGCTGTTCAGGGGCCGGGCCGGCCTTGACCTCGACCGGGATGACATGCCGCCCGGCCCGGACGAGGTAGTCGGGCTTGCCCACCAGGCCATGGACGTCTGAATGCAGACTTTCGCCGTTGCGCGTCCAGGCCCCCGTGTCGCTGTAAATGACCTCGCCCTCGGGCAGTCCGGCGCCCCGCCGGAGCCGAAATGACAGCCAAATCAGGATCGCCGCGATGACGGCGATCAGCGCGGCGACGGCCATGTTCACCGGGTGGCGACCATGTAGCCGCCGTCGATGAAGATCACCTGACCGCGGATCATGTTTGCTTCTGGGCTGCACAGAAAGGCGACCAGGTTGGCGACGTCCTGGGGCGAAACAAGCCGGCCGGCGGGCGTGCGCTCGGTGCCGATCTTCAGCATCAGGTCGGCAAACTGAAAGTGCTCGATGGCGTCGGTATCGATGATGCCGGGTGAGACCGCGTTGACGACGATATTGTCGGGCGAGAGCTCCACCGCGCAATAGCGGGTGACCGCTTCGAGCGCGGCCTTGGACGCGCCAATGACGACGTAGTCCGGCAGGGTGCGCTCAGCGCCGATGCTGCTGAGGTTGACGATCGCGCCGCCGCCGCGTTTGCGCATCAGTGGCACGGCTTTTTGGGTTGTGAACAGCGCGGATCGGGCGTTGATGTTCATCGTCCAGTCCCAGCCCTTGACCTTCTGTTCCATGACCGGCCGAATGTAGCCCGAGGCGGCGTTGTTGACCAGGAAATCGAGCGCGCCAAAGGATGCTTCGACTTCGGCGAACATCCGGTTGATGTCATCCGGGTCGCCGACGTCAGCCTTGACGACCAGGGCCCTGCGCCCGAGCGCTTCGATCTCACGGGCGGTTTCCTCGGCCGCTTCGCGCTTGCGGAAGTAGTTGACGACGATGTCGGCGCCCATCCGGGCGAAGTGCAGGGCGGTGGTCTTGCCGATGCCGCGGCTGCTGCCGGTGATCAGGGCGATTTTGTTGGTGAAGTCGTAGGCCATATGGCGTCCATGATACGTGCAAGCCGGCCAGTATTGCCTGAAGCGGAATGCCCTGCCCCGGCTTCGCCGGGGCAGGGCATTCCGCTTCAGGCACACCCCTAATCCACCCGGTGAATCCGGCAGAAGATGGCCGGATCGAACTGCTCAATGCCCTCCGGCCCGAGTCGCTCGAGTTCGCGCCGGGCGGCCTCGGCCTCCCTCCGAAAGCGGGCGACATCAACGCCCTGGCACACGTCGGGCAGCGCTACCAGGTACTGTCGCGCGCGCTGGAAGGTTTTGCGCGCGCCAGCCTCGTTTCGTCGTTGAATCTGCAGAAACGCGACACCGATCAGGAGCAGGCCCTGATACAGCTGACGGACCGGCCCGGGCTCAGCCCGCCAGGCGTGCTCGAAACTCTCGTGTTGCTCAAAGTACTCGCCGGCGTTGAACTGTGCAATTGCTCGCCGGGCAGCCCCCGGCAGCGGGAGGGCCGCCTGCCGGGCGAGCTCGGCCCCGTCGTCGATGTGCGCATGCGCGGCCAGGGACTTTCGCGCATCGGCGATGAATGCGTCGGCTGTCAGCGCCGCGTCGCAGCCGGCCGCCCGCGCCGAGGCTTCGTCCGGACCGATGCCCAGGATCGGAATTCTGCGCGAAGCGGGATTTGTCTTCGCCGCCGTCACGAGACGATCCCAGTTCGGCACGCGCTCATCGAGACCGATCGCAAGCAGGGCCGGCCCCAGGTCGACAAGCATCCCGACGATGTCAAGTCCGCCGCCGCGTGCTTCGGGCAGGCGATAGCGCGCGCGCATTTCCGCGTCCACAAAGATGACCCGCCAACCGAGTTCGGCCGCTGCGTCGGCCAGCGCTTGGGCCAGGCGCGGATTGTCGATCTGCGCGATGACGATCGGGGCATCTCCGGCGGCCGTCATCGCAGGGAATCCCAACGCCGCGCCGGGCGCCGTCGCACGAGCAGATACACCAGCGCCGCGCCGGCGGCGATCAATGCGCCAAGCGGAATGGGCAGGTTGCCCGGCAGGACCCGCAGATCGATCGCGGCGATGCCGGTGAGCGCCGTCAACGCGGCAAAGAGCACGCGCGTGTCGGGCAGCGCCCACGTAAATGCGGCGCCCTGCTGGGCATAGAAGTAGAGCGGCAGACACAATAGCGCCAGCACCGCCAGACCCAGCGCTGACATGACGGCCGTGATCGCCTGGAGCACATCCTCGAGGGCCGCCGCCGTTACCGCCCCCAGCAAGCTCGCGACGACAAACACCGTCGCGGCATCGCGAGCGGTCTCGTCATAGAAGGGCGCAACCAACCCGCCCGGCAGGGAGGTCAGCGACAACTCGTGGTTGCGGCCCAGGGCAAAGAAGGCCGCGGCGCCAGCCAGAACCAGCACGCCGCCGGCCACGGCCCGCCATCCGCCCGCTGACACGCACAGGCCGGCAACCGCGATCATCAACAGGGCGATCCCGCCCACGACCGGCAGCCGCTGGGCGCGCTCCATACTCAGGCGGCCCTCGCGCACGGCTTCGGCGGCCGCCGTCATCGATATGTACAACGATTGATAGGCGGTCTCGCTCCCGGCGCTGATCATAGGTTGCGCGCCGCGAAATAGCTCGGCGGCAAAGCGCGGGCGGCGGATGACCTCGCTCCAGGCCTCGTAAAACGTAGCAAGTTGAGTTGCGGACGCCTCCAGCGGGGCGGGTTGCAGCGCCGCCGACAGGATCGGGCCCTGGGCCTGGGCGGGCATGCCAAGCCCGGCCAGGGCCGCAAGCGTGGGCGCGAAGGCCGTGGCTGACGCGCTGAGACGCGCCCCGGCCCGGATGCCGAGACCGGCCATAACCAGGGAGTCCGGGCGATGGCCTCTTCGTCGCCGCCGTCGGAGCCATCCGACAGCACGCCGCGATCGGCAACGACCAGCAGCGCCGCGGTCGCGCGCGGACCGGGTAGCGAGACAGCATCCGCGATGATCCGGAGGGCCGCGTCGACCCGCTCGACAGATCGGGCGTCGGACCGATTCGTCATGCCTTCCAACTCGACGATGACCAGTTGCGCGCTTGTCAGCCGGTCGTTGAGGACCTCAACTGCTGCCCGGGCCGTCTCTGCGTCGATGTCGCCGCTCGCCGGCGCAGGCGCGAGGTCGAAGCGCTGGATGTCGTTGTTGAGCACATCCTCCCAGATTTGCCCGCCGATGACGACGGTGTTGCGGCGGGCCGCCAGCGCGCGACGGAGCACGGTGTCCGGCGCGATCTTGCCGATGGTGTCGTTGGTGGTGAAGCCGTGGATTTCGGGTGTTGCGCCGGACAGAAGCGTCATCCAGGCCGGGGCGCGATACGTTGGCCCCGGCAGGGCGAGGACGACCTCGGCGCCCTGATCGCGCAAGGCATTCAGGGTCGGCATGCTGCGCGAAACGTCGAGCCGCAGGTCGCGGACGACGACGACCACCACTCGGCTGGCAAGCGGACTCGCCGGCGCGCCCGCAGCCGCCGGGGCCAGATACGGGCTGGCGTAACGGCGATAGCGCTGCCACAGATCGTCGCGCAGGGTCTCGGCCACCGCGCCCGCAAGGGTGAGCGCGAGGATGAGGACGAGCCCGAAATAGCGGCGCAGCATGATGAAGAGACGCAACTCTAGCATCCCGTGACCGCCGACGGTAGAATTCGGCCATGCCCAGGCATCTACTATCGTTGACCGATATTACCCCGGCCGAAATCAAGGAATGGCTGGATCTTGCCATCAAGATGAAGCAGGAGACCCGCGCCGGCGCTTCTCGCCCGCTCCTTCGGGACAAGACCCTGGCGATGCTGTTCACCAAGTCATCGTTGCGCACGCGCGTGTCGTTTGAGATGGCCATGCGCCAGCTTGGCGGCTATGCGTTCTACATTGGGCCGGACGAGGCAAAGATGGGCAAGCGCGAATCGCCGGCTGACATCGCGCGGGTGTTGTCGCGCTACACCGACGGCATCATGGCCCGGGTGTATGCCCACGCCGATATCCTGGAGCTTGCCGAGTACTCATCGGTGCCTGTCATCAACGGCTTGTCCGACACCGAGCACCCGTGCCAGGCTTTGGCCGATGTGATGACCATCATCGAGCGCAAGGGGGACCTGCGAGGGGTCAACGTGGCGTTTGTCGGCGACGCGAACAACGTCGCCATTTCGCTCGCCTATGCGGTGACGATGCTCGGCGGCCACCTCAGCGTGGCCTCGCCGCAGGGCTACCAACTCCCCGCGCATGTTGCCGCGCGGGCAGAGGCCTACGCAAAGGAGACCGGCGGGTCGCTTGTTCAAACGGCCAATCCTCATACAGCGGTCGAGGATGCCGAAGTGGTCTATACCGATGTGTGGGTGAGCATGGGCCAGGAAGCGGAAGCCGAAACCCGGATGAAGATCTTCCCGGCGTATCAGGTGAATGCCGAGCTGTTGGCGGGCGCGCGGCCCGAGGCGATGGTCATGCACTGTCTGCCCGCCCATCGCGGCCAGGAGATCAGTGGCGAGGTCGCGGACGGGCCGCAGTCCGGGCTGTGGGATCAATCGGAAAACCGCCTGCACGCCCAGAAGGCCGTGCTGGTCAGGCTGATGGCCGGATGACCGAACTGCCCTGGATTCTGCAGCGGCTGAATGGCCTCGCGATCGTCGATATCGCGTTGGTCGCGCTGGTGGTGTTCTTCGCCCTGTATCTGGTGCGGGCCACCCAGGCTGTGCCTTTGCTCCGGGGTCTGATGGTCCTCGTCATCATTGGTGCGATTCTGGGCGGCCTGTCCCAGTTGCCCACATTCGGCCTGATCATGCGAGCGCTCATTCCGGCGCTGCTGGTCGCGATCCCGGTCATCTTTCAGCCCGAACTCCGGCGCGCCCTCGAGCGGTTGGGGCGTTTCTCCGATGTGGTCCCGACGACGCGGCGGAGCGATCTGGAGGTGACCGTCCGGGTGGTCTCGGATGCCGCGCAGCGTCTTGCGGCGCGCAATGTCGGGGCGCTGATGATCATCGAGCGCGAGACCGGTCTGCAGGATCTGGTCGACACCGGCGTGCGCCTCGACGCGAAGTTGTCGCCCGAGTTGTTGCTCACCATCTTCCATCCGAACACGGCCCTCCATGACGGCGGCGTCATCGTGCGGGGCGGGCGGATCGCCGCGGCGGGGTGCGTGTTGCCGCTCACCGTCCAGCACGTGGATGATTTTCGAATCGGCCTGCGCCACCGGGCCGGGATTGGCGTTACCGAAGGCACCGATGCCATCGCCGTCATCATCTCCGAGGAGCGCGGCAAGATCAGCATTGCCCACGAAGGCCGGCTGATCTTTGAAGTTGATCCAGAAAGCCTGCAGGCCGCCCTGATTGAGCTCTTTCAGCCGTCGCTCAGCCTGCGCCGGGCCGCCTCATTGCTGCCCGGGTGGCTCACCCCCAAACGGCACTCCTGAAGCGCGTATCATTACTCGCGCATGGTGATTTCGCTCGGACGCAGTGTTGCGTCGACCGATCCGCATATTCGTCCGATGGACCCCCGTCGCGATGGCGTCGCCCTGGCGGATCTTCTGGAAACCGCATTTCGCGACGAGCCCGCCGACGAAGAGGGTCAGGCGATGCTGCGTATGTTGCGCAACTTCGGCGTCTTCGATGTGGCTATGACCGATGGCGCGACCGGATTTCTGTGGATCGAGGAGGGTCGCATTGTTGGCAACGCCTCGCTCATGCGCAATCGGGCCCGCTCGGATACGTGGGTGGTTGGCAACGTCGGCACGCATCCAAGCTTTCGCGGGCGCGGCATCGCGACGGCCTTGGTGATGTCTTGTATGCGTTATGTGGAAGGGCGCGGCGGCACGCGGGTGGCGCTCGAGGTGAGCCAAAGCAACGCGCCTGCGATGCGGGTCTACCAGCGCCTGGGATTTGCGGTCACGGGCCTGGTCGCGCACTATGCCCGGCCCGCTCTGGGCACGGTTCCGCTGGAGACTACGTATGAGGCGCCCGGACCCATCAAACCCCGGCCGATCGGCTGGCGCGAAAGCGGGCGGGTGTGGGCGTTGAGCCGGCGCAACATCCCGCATGGGCTCACCCATGCAGAGCCGTTTTCATCCGATGACTATCGGCCTGACTTGAGGTGGCGGATCATGAACGCCTTCGAGGGGAGCCCGGTGACCTGGTTAAGCCTGGGTGAACGGGCTGCCTTGCGCCTGCGGATGGGTCGCGATCAGGAAAACGCCTTGATTGAGCTCATGCCGGCGGCGGATGCCCAGGCGGAGGAGCTTCTGGGCGTGTTGAGCGCGGCCCTGGCGCGGCTCAATCCGCGCGGACGCAGGCCGATTCAGGCCCATCAGTCCCGGCTGGACGATCCGGGCAGCGAAGCCGCTCACGCCGCGTTGCAGCGCCTTGGTTTTGCCAGCCTGCGCACACTGGCGCACATGCTCGCAACGGTGCCCCGGAGTTGATGGATGCCTGAGCTGCCTGAGGTCGAAACCGTCGCCCGCAGCCTGCGCGATGGCAGCCCGGAAGGGGCGCCGCCGCTGGTCGGCCGGGTGATCGAGCGCGCGCAGGTGTTGTGGGCGCGCGAAGTGTCGGGGTTGCCCGCCGAGGATTTTGAAGGCCGCGTCGTGGGCGCGCGGGTGACCGCGGTCGGGCGGCGCGGCAAATACCTGACGTTTTCGCTCGATCCGGCGGGCGTCATGTTGGTCCACCTGAAGATGAGCGGCCGGCTCGAGGTTGTGCCGCGCGAGGCCGCGCTCACGCCGCACGCCCGGGTGGTGTGGTGGTTGGATTCAGGGCTGGCGCTGCGCTTCGACGACGCGCGTAAGTTTGGGCGGGTCTATCTGCCGAGGGCGCTCGAGGACGTGACCGGCAAGCTTGGCCCGGACGCATTGGAGATCGATGTGGCGTCGTTTATCGATCGGCGGCTGCGCAAGAAGGGGGCGCTCAAACCGATCCTGCTTGACCAGACTTTTGTGGCCGGGATCGGCAACATCTATGCGGACGAGTCACTCTGGCGGGCCCAGCTGCGGCCGACCCGCCTGGCATCTTCTTTAAAACACAGTGACGCGCAGCGCCTGCACGGTTGCATTCGGTCTGCCCTGCAGGCGGGTCTGGACGCCAACGGGGCAAGCATCGACTGGGTGTATCCCGGCGGGAAGTTCCAGAACGAATTTCACGCCTATGGGCGGACCGACCAGCCCTGTCAGCGCTGCGGCGCGCCGATTCAGCGCATCCTGGTTGGCCAGCGCGCGACTCACTATTGCCGCAAATGTCAACGCTAGCGCGTGGACGGCGGACGGCGGTCCGCCGTCTGTCGTCCAATTAATCCATGCGTCCACGCGTCTACTCCACCGAAGCGATTGTTTTGCGCCGCGATGACTATGGCGAAGCGGATCGGCTTCTGACGTTGCTCACGCCCCGGTCTGGCAAGATGCGGGTGATGGCCAAGGGCGCGCGCAAGACAACCAGCCGCAAAGCCGGCCACGTTGAGCTCTTCACCCGGGTGACCCTGATGCTCGCCCGCGGGCGGCTCTTTGACATCGTCACCCAGGCCGAGGCGATCGAAACCCACCGGGCGTTGCGCGAAGATCTCCGCCGGGGGAGCTACGCGCACTATCTGGCCGAACTCAGCGACCAGTTTGCCCAGGAGGAGAGCGAGGACGCCGCGCTGTATGCGTTGCTGTCAACCGGGTTGATGTGGTTGTGCGAAGCGCGCGATCCATCCTTGGCGGCCAGGCTGTTTGAGATGCGGTTGCTCTCGCTGGCCGGATACCGACCGCAGCTCTTCCGCTGCGCAAAGACCGGGCTGCCGCTCGAAGTCGACGCGGGCGAGGCTGAGCGCAATACGCCTTTTTCCCCGGCCGAAAGCGGCACGCTGGTTGCCGGCGCGGCGCTGCAGGCGCGGGACGTGTTCATGCTCTCGCGGAGCGCATTGATGCTCATGCGGGCCCTGCAGACCCGCGAGTTTGCCGAGATCAATCGCCTGGATGTGCCCGAGGCCGTGGCTGAGCAGGTCGAGAGCGCGATGCGGCGCTACTTCGTCTTCACACTCGAGCGCGCGCTCAAATCGACCCGTTACATCCGGCAAATCGAAAATCTTGTCGCGGGCGAGAGTTCAGACCTGCCGGTCAAGCCGCGGGACGCGTCTGTCGCCGATTCCCCTCCGTAGATGGCCAGAGGGCCATCCCTCGTTGATCGCTCTGCCTGAGTTACGATATCGCCTGTGGCACCACACGTTTCCACCGCTGGCGCGCCAGCCGTGAAGCGAGCCCGCTTCCCGGCGATGAACTATCCCGGGTTTCGGGTCTTCCTGCTCGGCCAGTTCATGTCGCTGGTGGGCACCTGGATGCAGAACGCGGTCCTGCCGTATCTGGCCTATCGCATTACGGGCCAGCCGATTTATCTGGGCCTCGTTGCCTTTGCGGGCACGCTGCCGTCGATGCTCTTCACCCTGCCGGCCGGCGTTTGGGTGGAGCACCTGGACAAGCGCAAGGTGGTCATTGCCATGCAGGCGGTGATGATGGCCCAGGCCTTCATCCTGGCGGCCTTGACGCTGGCAGAGCTCATCACCATCTGGCACATCATCGTGCTTGCCCTGGTGCTGGGCATGGCCAATTCGATCGAGATTACCGCCCGCCAGACCCTGCAAAGCGAGCTGGTGGGAAAGGAAGCGATCCCAAGCGCAATTGCGCTCAATGGCGCGGCGTTCAATCTGGCCCGGGTGATTGGACCGTCGCTATCGGCGCCGTTTCTGCTCCTGATGGCCGACGGGGGCGAGGGCTGGGCGTTTGTCGCCAACGGGGTGAGCTACCTGTTCGTCATCATCGGGTTGCTGCTGCTGCCGCTTTTGTCGCGCGGGTATCGGGTGGACGATGATGACGCTGCGCCCGCGCCCAAGGCCGCGGCCATGGATGCGTTTCGCGAGGGCCAGCGCTTTATCCGCAACCATGGGCTGGCCCAGATGGTGATCATCATGGCCGCGGTGCTGGGCTTTATTGGTTGGCCGGCCGTGCAGCAGATTCCGGTCTTTGCCCGGGATGTGCTGGCCCAGGCCGGTGACATTGAATCGGCAGTAGCGGCCCGCAACAGCCTGCTCGTCACTGCGCAAGGGGTAGGGGCCCTGGTGGCGTCGGTATTGCTGAGCTGGTTCGCCCATGCGAAGCGCAAGGGCTGGTGGATGATCGCCGGGCAGTTCGCCTTCGCGTTCTCCGTCGTTGGCGTGGGGTTCTCGCGTTGGCTCCCGCTGTCGGTCGGATTGATGGTGGTGGGCGGGTGGGGGATGGTCACCCAGAACAACAACGCCAACCAGATTCTGCAGATCACGGTGCCGCGGGCCTATCGCGCGCGCGTATTCAGCACGTATCTGTTTGCGCTGCAGGGGGTCACCCCGTTTGGCAGCCTGCTGGCGGGCGTGATCGCGCAGTACTACGGCGCGCCGGCTGTGGCTCTCCTGAGTGGCGTAGCGTGTCTGGCCGTGGCGATTGGCGGGAATCTGTTGTCGTCCAAACTGCGCGATTACAGCCTCGAGGACTCTGGCCCGTGATTGAACGCTTCACCCTGCCGGACGGCGCGCAGCTGGCATATGAGCGCTCGGGCCATGGCCCGGCGACGCTGCTCGTCCACGGATTTTCGCTGGATCTGGACATGTGGCGCGAGATGGCGCCGCTGCTGGCCGCCAGGCGCAGCGTCATCGCCGTCGATCTGCGCGGGTTTGGGCGATCCGAACCGCCCACGGGCCCGTACACCCACATGGCTGATCTTGCCGCGCTGATGGACGGCCTGACCCTTGACCGCGCCGCGATCGTGGGGCTGTCGATGGGCGGCGGGGTTGCGATCGATTTTGCGCTGGCGCATCCCGAGCGGGTATCGGCGCTTGTGGCTGTGGACGCAACGTTGGATGGGTTCCGCTGGACGATCGATTGGGATCTGCGCGTGCGCGAGCGCAGCCTGGACGAGATTCGAAAGGGGTGGCTGGCGTCCGAGCTCCTGGCCTGGCCGCAACGCGATCCAGCAGTCGCGGCGTGGATGGCGCAACAGGTCGGCGCGTATTCGGGCTGGCACTGGAGAAATCGCAATCCGCACGCGCGCGGAGAAACCGACGATGGAGCGGCTGGGGAGATCGAGGCGCCAACCCTGGCGCTGGCGGGCGAGCACGATCACGCAGACTTCCGCGCCATCGCGGATATCCTGGCCCGCGACATTCCCGGCGCCCGGCTCGAAGTAATGTCCGGAGTGGGGCATGTGCCGCCGATGGAGGCGCCCGACCGTGCGGCGAGGGCCGTGCTGGCGTTTCTGGATGAATATGGAGTGTGAGATGCTCTCGCCCAAACCTCGGAGGTGGGCGCCGAAGATTCGACGCAGCTTGAGCTCTGTGGCGCCCACCTCCGAGGTTAAGCATGAAGGGCACCTACCTGCGAGGGTCAGCCACGGGCCGCCGGTCGAGGTGCGGAATAGGCTCGCCCTTTGCCGAACAGCCGATCAGGATCGCCAGGCGGCGCAGGCGGGTTGCCTCGGCCTTGGCGCTGATCACCCAACCGATCGCGCCCCGCCGATAGGAAGGCGAGCGCTGGCGAAAGTCATCCCACGCTGCCTGGTTCTTGCGCAGGATGGCGGCATAGGGCTCGGGGAGCGCTTCCGGCCGCGTTTCGTATGAATAGATGCCGCTCTTCTCCTCAATCCGTGCTTCAAAGGCGCGCAGGCCGGCGGACTGCATGAGGCCAGCGGCGGTCAGTGTCGCAACTTTGGCGATGTTCACGGCGCTCCACGTGCTGCCAGCGCGGCGGGGGGTGAAGCGGATCATGTAGGCATCCGCGTCTATGGTTTTGCGCAAGCCATCGATCCAGCCGAAACACAGGGCCTGGTCCACCGACTCGGGCCAGCTGATGCTCGGCTTACCGGTGCCCTTCTTGCGAAACCCGACCCAGAGTTCCTCCGCGCTGGCGTGATGGCGGGCGAGCCAGGCCCTGAACTCGATGGGCGTGTCGAAAAACGTGGGTGGGTTGGCGGCCTTCATAAGCGTTCCAGCCTCCAGTCCTCGTATCTGGCGAGGAGTCTCGCCAGATAGGCCTCGGCTCGCGCTTCCATCAGCGCCACGGTCATGCCACTCAGCCCAAACTCCGCCCACGGCCGATAAGGCGTCGGTTGGGGGAGCGCCCACTCCAGGAGCGACCCGACATCCCAATACGGATCATGCCGGAAGCCCGGTGTCGCCGTGACATAGGCCGCCAGAAAGGCGTCAGCGACCGCCGCGCCGTACATGAGTGCCAGATTGCAGCGACAGTGGGCGACATCGACCGACGCCGGGCCGCGGCAGGCGTTGACCCAGTCCACGATCCCACTGACTTCGCCAGACTCCCACAGCACGTTGACCGGGTGGAAATCGCGATGAATGTAGACCGTTGTTTCCACGGGCGCAGGGTGGCGGGCGATGGCGATGGCGGAGTCCCAGGTCGAGGGGTTGGGCGACCAGGCTGGGATAACCGCGTCCGCAGGCTCAAACCACGGGAAGTAATTCCAACCCAGGTCGACGGCGGGGTGTCGATGTATCGCGGCCAGCGCGAACGCGAGGCGCTCGATCCAGGCAGCCTGGTCGCCTGGCGATAGCACGACCTCACCGCTCAGCCGGCTCATGAGCAGCGCCGGCGCGCCAAATCCGACGTCCTCGGCAGACCAGGCGATCAGGCGCGGGGCGGGACGATAACCGGCGCGGTCCGCCTCGCCCAGCGCCGCGGCCTCATGCGCCACCAGGTCGGGCTCGTCGGCCAGCCAGGCGGCGTTGTCGAACAGGCGCAGGACGGCGTCGACGCCGGGTTGCGTACGCACGGCGTAGACCGACGAGGAGGTGGCCCCGGCCATCGGCTCGATGCGGATGTCGTTCGGCGCGGCGTCGAGGGCGTCGGCCAGCCAGGCGCGGGAGGCGGCGGTGAGAGGCATGCTGTACGGGACTAACCTCGCGGGTAACCGCTCGGAGCTTCTGCCAGCGGAAGCCCCAAGCGGTTACCCGCGAGGTTAGTCCGAGGCCATCAGAACAACCTCAACTGCTCGGGCGGTTCAGGCGGCGGCGTCTTTCGTTCGGGCGCGATGGCGGCGATGAGCGCGGGTAGCGCTTCAAAGTCGGCGATGATGGCGTCGCGCAGGGCGGGCTGATGCAGCGCCGCGGCGGGATGGAACATCGGCACGATGGTCCGGCCCTCGATCTTCCTGGCCTTGCCATGAATCGCAGAGATCTTCGCCCCGGGGAACCAGCGGGCCATGGAGAAGCGGCCCAGGGTGACGACGACGGCCGGATTGATCAATTCGATCTGCCGATCGAGGAATGGCCGGCACGCGTCGATCTCGTCGGGGGTCGGGTCGCGGTTCTCGGGCGGGCGGCACTTCACAACGTTTGCGATGAAGACATCGGCCCGCCGATATCCGGCGCTGGCGATCAACTCATCGAGGAACTTGCCGCTGGCCCCGACGAACGGGCGGCCCTGCTGATCCTCGTTGAAGCCCGGCCCCTCCCCGATCAGCATCAGGGCCGCGTTCTTTGGCCCCTCGCCGGGCACGGCGTTCTTGCGGGTTGCGCCCAACGGACAAAGCTGGCAGGCGCGGGGGGGGGGGGGGGGGGGGGGGGGGGGGGGGGGTGGGGGGGGGGGGGGGGGGGGGGGGGGGGGGGGGGGGGGGGGGGGGGGGGGGGGGGGGGGGGGGGGATACCGTCGGATAATTCGGCGGAAAGCTCGATCCGCGCATGCGCGCCAGCGCTGCGCTCAAACCACCTCTCCTCCCGCAGATCTAGGCCTTGAAGGTGGTATCCCCGCCCGGCCACGGTCTGCACATGGCGCGGCTTGCCCGGGTCGGCCTCGACCTTTTCGCGCAGGCGGCGCACAAGCTGGGCCAGGCTGTCGTCGCGCACCCCGCGCTCCAGGATGGCGTCCTCCGGCCAGACCGCCCGAATCAGGTCGTCCTTGTCGCAGACGGATCCGGCATGCGCGCGCAGAAATTCGAGCAGCGCGCTTTCCTTGGCCGTGAGGGCAGTCAGCCGGGAGGCGTCAAAACCCTGCGCCCGCGCCTCGCGCGCGGGATGGCCGTCCATCAGCAACGCCAACCCGTCGAGGCCCGCTCGGCGCAATTCTTCGGGCGAGGGATTGTCTGACCAGAATTCCTCAATCCGGGCTCGCACCGCCGCATGCGCGCCAATGCCGGCGGTCGTCATTGGCGCACCATCCGCAAGGGCCTCACACCCGGCCCGGAGAAGAGAGGGATACCCGCCCGTGACGCGCGCCAGCAGGCTGGCCTCGGCCGGGCCCCAGTCCAAACCCTTGCGCTCCGCAAATACCCTGACGTTCCAACCTGCGTCCGCGGCGCTCAGGCAGCCGAGGGTGATGGTGTTGGCATGGCACAGCTCGGCCAGCTCGCTGGCGGGGGGGAGGCCATGCCGGCTGCCAAAAACGAGGGACAGGTGGAACTTGCGCGCATCGCGCAGGGCGCGCAGATTTCCGGCGATGGCGCTCGATGGAATGATGGCGTCAAACCGATCCAGCAATAGCGCGACAACCTCGCCGGAGACAGCCGCGTCGAGCGCAACGTCCAACGCTGAAATTTCATCGTCCACCGGCGCGCCGGAACCAGTGAGCGCGCGCCGAACCAGCCGGAAGAGCGCCTCGGGCGTGTGTTCGGTCAGGCGGTTGCAGTCGACCAGCGCCCAGCGGGGCGGACTCGGCGCGCGGTGGCCGAGCCAGCCAAACAGATTGCTCTTGCCGGCCCCGCTGAGTCCGACAACGGAGACGCAGTCTCCGCTGCCGGCGGCGGCCCGGATGCGGGCGACAACGGGAGCGCGATAGTCGGCGGGGTAGGTATCCCAGATCGTCATGGCGCGCCCATTTTCGCAGGGATCGCGTCGGGGAGCAGCCTGTCGACATCGCGGACGGGGCGGGACGTCCAGGCGATGGCGCCGACCAGCGCGCTCGCGATGCCGGCGAAGGCGATGAGCAGACCCATTCCCGCCCCTGGGCCGACGCCGACCAGGCTGCCAAACAGCCCGGCCATGGGGCTTTCGCCGTTGCGCAGGGCGGGCTCGAGCACGAAATCGGACAGCGGGCCGGCGATCAAGGGGGTGATGGGGTTGGTGATCCAGGCGATCAGCCGGCGGGCGGAAAACACCCGGCCCTGGGTGTCAGGCGCGACCTTGGCCTGCCAGATGGCCTGATTCGAACCGTTGGTCAGGGGATGGCCAGCGCGCCCAGGAAGCTCCCAAGCAGCCAGATCGGCGCGGACTGGCCCAGCCCGAGGATCAGCATCCCCATCAGCCCCGACCAGACGAAGCCCGCCACGACGCCGAAGCTGCGCCGTTTGAAGCCTCCCCACACGCTCATGACGACCCCGCCGACAATGCCGCCGACCGCGCCGGCGGTCTGCACGCTGCCAAAGGTGAACGCGTCATTGCTGGTTCGGGCCAGGATCATCGGCGCCATGATGCTGAAGCCGATGCCGCTGAATAAGTTGCCAAACAGAAAGGTGAGCTGCAACCCCAGCAGGCTGGGCCGGGCGAAGATGTAGCGGAAGCCGAAGATCGCCTCCTGGATGAGATTTCCCTTGCCCGCCGCGCCTTCGGCTGTGGGGGGCGGCTGGGGGACAAAGACCATGGCCAGCGCGCCAACGGCCAGGACAAAGGTCAGGATGTCAAACGTCAACAAGCCAGACAAGCCGATCATCGGAAAGAGCGCGCCAGCGAGCAGCGGGGCGACGACGCCGGGGCCGGCATCCATCAGCGAGACCAATCCGTTGGCCCGCCCAAGTTGCTCCTTGCCAACCATCAGGCTGATGCTGGCTGAGTAGGCCGGGAATTGGAAGGACTCAAACGTGCCGGAGATGGCTGCAGCGATGTAGAGGTGCCAGATCTGCAACCCTCCGCCGAGATACAGGATAAAAATCAACACCGTCGAAGCGCCGGCCCCGAGATCGCTCAAGGCCATCATGAGCTTGCGGTTGTGCCGGTCGACCAGGGCCCCGGCGAAAGGCGACATGAGCAGAAGCGGCGTGATGAAGGCCACCTGGACGAGGGCCAGCGCTGTTGCGCTGCCCGTCATCTGGTAAGCCCAAATGGTCAGCGCAAACTGCGACATGCGCGACGCCAGGATCGAGACCATCTGGCCGAGCCAGACCACGATGAAGGCGGTCATGCCGCGGGGTTGCCGAAAGCGTCGAGGGTCGGTCATGGGTGCGTTGCGTCATTCTACGCAACTTGGAGGAAAAACCTCGCAGGTAGGCGCCCAGGGCTCACGGTTGCCGAATACTCACAGCGCCTACCCGCGAGGTTTCCATGATGCCCGCGCTATACTCCCGCCGCGATGGACAGCCTCGGATACCTCCTCAAGCGCCTGCGTGAGAAGAAGCACTTCACCCAGGCCGAAGTGATCGAGAAAAGTGGTCTGGATCGCAGCTCCAGCTACATCTCGAGCCTGGAGACCAACAAGAGTAGCCCGACCGTCGATGAACTCGATCGACTGGCCGTGCTGTATGGCACCACCCTCCAGGACATCCTCAGCGACTGGAAGGGCATCAACCCGAGTTGGGATTTCACCCCCAACCCCGACATTCAGATGTTGATGTCGTTCTACACCTCACTCCAGGGCACCCGCCGGCAAACCGCCCTCGAGTTTATTCAGTATCTGGCCGAGAAGCAGTTGATGGAGAAGCGGCGGGCCGAGGGCGACCCATCCGAGCCGGGCGCGGGCGCCTGATGTGACGGCCCTTTCGCTCGGGCTCATCCTGCTCTCGGCGGTCTGCCACGCCACTTGGAATCTCCTCGCCAAGCGGGCCGGCGGCGGCGCGTTGTCGGTCTGGACCTACAGCGCGCTGTCGGCCCTGATCTACTTCCCATTCGCGCTGATCACCCTCCTCACCACCCCGCGTGCGATTCCGTTCGAGGGCGTCCTGGCGATGATGATCAGCGGCGTCCTCCACACCGGTTACTTTGTCCTCCTCCAGCGCGGGTATCGCGAGGGCGATCTTTCGCTGGTTTATCCCCTTGCCCGCGGGACCGGCCCCACGCTCTCAACCCTGGCCGCGGTCATCTTCTTCGGCGAGCGACCCTCGCCAATCGCCTTCGGCGGGGCGATGTTGATCGGGGTGGGGGTCTTTCTGCTGGCCGGCGCGCGCGCCCGCCAGGGGGTCGGCAGCCATCGCGCGGCCAGCGGCGTGCGGGCGGCTGTCCTCTACGGGCTGATCACCGGCGTCTTCATTGCCGTCTATACGCTGTGGGACAAGCGTGGTGTGTCATCGTTGGGCATTCCACCGCTGATCTACGACTGGGGACGGGTTTTCGCGCACCCTGCTGCTTGCGCCCCTGGCCCTGCCCAGGTTCGCCGAGGTCCGGCGCGAGTTCGCCCTGCGCAAGAAGGAGTATCTCGGGATTGCCATCCTCAGCCCGCTGGCCTACATCCTGGTGCTCACCGCCCTGTCGACGACGGCGGTGAGCTATGTCGCGCCAGCCCGCGAGATCAGCATCCTGATCGGGGCCTTCTTTGGCGCGCGCCTGCTGGCCGAGGGTGATTCGCGCCGCCGGCTCTTCGCGGCCGCGCTGATGGTGATCGGGATCAGCGCGCTGGCCCTGGGATGAGCGAACAGTCCGATGGCGCAATCGTGAGCGTAACTGGCTGCCCGGCCGCCGGCGCGGGGCCAGAGACCACGAGCGTCAGCGTCATCTCCGGTGCGCGCGCGGGCGTGACCTGCAGCCGAGTTTGCGCGCCGCGGAAGGAGCGCTCGCCCACGACCCCGTCCACCACCCATCCGCCGGGCTGCGGTCCAATTCGGGCGGCCTCGGGTCGGATGAGCAGCATCACTGGCATATCGGCGCTCAGGTCCGGCCTGGCGGCCAGGCGGACGTCGCCCAACGCGGTGCGCGCCACGATCGAATCCGCCTCGCGTGAAAGCACCTTCGCTTCGAGCAGATTGGAAAACCCCAGAAAGCGCGCGACATCGGCGCTGGCCGGGGCGCGGTAGATTTCATCTGGCGTGCCGGCCTGGGCGACCAGGCCCTCGCGCATGACGATGATGCGATCGGCCAGGGCGAATGCTTCCTGCTGGTCGTGGGTGACATATAGCGTTGTAACACCGCGCCCGGCCCGGGCCAGGATCTGGCCCAGCTCATCCAGCAGGCGGTCATGCAGCTCCCGGTCGAGGGCGCTGAGCGGCTCGTCGAGCATGAGCAGGCGCGGCTCGGGCGCGAGGGTGCGGGCGAGGGCGATCCGCTGGCGCTCACCGCCCGAGAGCGTGTAGACCTTGCGCGGCCCGAAACCGGACAGTCCGACCAGCGCCAGCAGCTCGTCCGTCCGCGCCCGGCGCATGGCGGGCGTCTCGCCCCGCATGCGCAAGCCGAAGCCGATGTTGTCGGCCGCGCTGAGATGGGGAAACAACGCGCCTTCCTGGAACATCATCCCAAAATCTCGGGCATGGGCGGGCGTCCCGTCGATGCGGGATCCATCAAACCAGACCTCGCCACTCTCCTGGGTCTCGATCCCGGCGACGATCCGCAGCAGTGTCGACTTGCCACAGCCGCTCGGGCCGAGCAGGCACAGCACCTCGCCTGCCGCGGCTTCGAGTGATACGCCTCGCAGCAACGGCGCGCCGTCGTAATCCTTGGTGATCGCCCGAATGGATAACATCAGCGCAACAGGGTGTATATGGCGACCCCGCTCAACAGCAGCCCCCACGCGCCCAGGATGACGGGCAACGCCCAGACCGATTTGAAATTCACCGGCATCGCCCGGGCCGGATCAAGCGGATCGTAAGCAATGGTCAGCTTCTGTTGGGCCCGATAAAAGCGCCGGCCCGAATACGTGTCGATGATCGTGTGGCCTGTGCCATCGGGGGTGTGAAACAGGATATGGGCCTGGTTCGAGAACAAGGTCCGATTGTCCCGAAAGGTCTCCACCCGGCTCACGACGCCGGTGGCCCGGGCAGTCCCGGCCAGAAAGCGGCGCCGAAACGCCAGCGCGATGAGGCCGCCCAGGATGAGCAGTGGGCCGCCGATGGCGCAGATCAGTTGGGCGATTTGCTGCTCGGTCATAGTTCGTGGTTGGGCTGCAGCCGGTCAATCAGGAGCATCCCGGCCGCGGTGACGCCCATCAGCAGGCTGCTCATGGCCAGGGCCTGGCCGTAGTTTAGCGCTCCGGGCTGGCTGAGCAGGCGGGCGATGACCACCGGCACAGTCGGGAACTCGGGCCGGGAAATGAGCAGCGACGCGCCAAACTCGCACAGGGAGGTGGCGAAGGCGAACGCAAGCGCGGCGATCAGGGGCTGGGCGAGCAAAGGCAAATCGATCTCCAGCCGCGCGCGCCAGGGCGGGCTTCCCAGTACGGCCGCAGCCTGGCGCAAGCGCGGATCGAGCGCGCGCAAGGCCGGGGTCAGGGTGCGCACAACGAACGGAAGCGCGATCAAAGTGTGGGCCAGTGGTATCAGCCATGGCGATCCCACCATTTGCAGGGGTGGGCGATTGAAGGCCACGATGTAGCCCAGCCCCAGCGTCACCGCGGAGGTGCCGAGCGGCAGGAGGAGCAGGGCGTCAAGCAGGGCAGGGGTGACCACAGGTCCCCGCCGGCGGTCCGCCGTCATACCCACCGCCAGTGGCAACCCGAGCGCGAGGGCGAGGCCGGCCGTTGCTGTCGCAGCCGTCACCGAGTTGCGGATCGCCTCGAGCGGCGGGACGAAGAACGCCGAACCGCGCGGATTGCGCTCCAGGGCGATGAAATAGCGAAAGAGACTGTTCGGATCGAGCCCGCCGTCCAGCGGCAGGCTGCCTGCAACGAGCGCCGCCAGCGGCAGGCCGCACAGCAGCAATGACACGGCCGCCGCAAAGCAGGCCAGGGCCCGCGGACCCGGCCCACGCGGCGCGGCGCGGGTGTCGGCCGCGAGCCGCATCGCCAGGGGCGCGGCCGTCCGGGCTTGCAGCCGGCTGTTTACCAGGCCAAGGGCCACGGTGGCCAGCATTTGGATCAAGGCCAGGGCGGCCGCCACATCCAGCCGCAGCAACTGCGCGGTCTGACGATAGATCTCGACCTCAAGCGTCGCCCAGCGCGCGTTGCCTAGCAACAGCACCACCCCAAACGAGCCAAAGGTGAAGAGGAAGACCAGCGCCGCTGCCGAGCCGATGGCGGGCAGGGCCAGGGGCAGCGTCACCCGCCACAGGGTTTGCCAGCGGCTGGCCCCCAACGTCGCGGCCGCGCTCTCCAGGCGCGGATCGATGGCGCTCCAGAACCCTCCCACGATCCGAATCACGACGCTGACGTTGTAGAAGGCGTGGGCGATCAGAATCATCGGCAGCGTGCCCAGCAGCTGGATGGGCGGCTGGTCGAGGCCAAGCAAGCCCTGCAGAGCCGTGTTGGCCAGCCCGCGCGGTCCTAGCAGGGCCGCAAACGCGGCGGCCACCACGACCGCGGGCATGACAAAGGGCACGCCCGCCAGCGCGCGCAACAGGCGGTCGCCCCGAAAGCGGTAGCGGGCGAAGGCATAGGCCGCCGGCAGCCCAAGCGCGAGTGTCAGCAGCGTAGACGCGCCGGCCTGGGCGGCGCTCAACACAACGGTCTCGAAGTAGGCTTCGGGGCGGAGCAGAGTCGCGACGAGCTCGCCCCCGCTCACCGCGCTCGGCGCCGCGCTTAGCGCCCCGATCGTCGCCAGCGGGTAGCACAGAAAGACGGCGAGGAAGGCGAAGGGGAGGGCGAGCGGGACGGCCGACGGCAGACTGCGGACGGCGGCCAGCACGGTCCGATTCTCCTGCGGTCTGCCGTCTGCGGCCTGCGGTCCCATCCCCAACATCCGCTATTTCAGCACGATCTTCGTCCACGCCTCGATCCACTTCTCGCGGCCCTGGTCAATGATGTCCGGGGCAAGGGTGACGATGTTTTTGGGCGCGGGCGCGAACTGGACGAACTCGGCTGGGAGCTTTGTGCCATCGGCGACCGGATAGACCACCATCTGGCCCGCCACATCCGCCTGGACCGCGGGCCCAAGCATGAAGTTGACGAAGCGCTCGGCCGCCGGCCGGTTCTTGGTCCCGCGCAGAATGCCGACGAATTCGATCTGCTCAAAGGCAGCCGCGTCCAGGTTGCCGGTCGGCGGCGTGCTGAGCTTGCCCTCGCTGAACATCACCTCGGCGGCCGGGCTGGTTTGATAACTCACAACCAGCGGGCGCGGGCCCTTGCCGCTGCTCCCGCTGAAATCGCCGTAGTAGGCGGCCTCCCAGCCCTCGGCCGCGCGCACATCGTTCTTGCGCAGATCGGCCCAGTATTGCTGCCAGGTGTAGGCGCTGCCCTCGGGGAATGACGCGATGGTCGCCAGCAGGAAGGCCAGCCCGGGCGACGAGGTCGCCGGATTCTCGACGACCAGCAGGCCCTTGTACTTTGGATCGGCCAGGTCCTTGAGCGTCGCCGGCAGGGCCAGTTTCTTCGCTTCAAACCAGGCCTTGTCGTAGTTGACGGACACGTGCCCGTAGTCGACCGGCAGCAGCCGGTTCTGCGGGTCAAGTTTGTAGCGATCGGCGATGCTCCTCAGCGCCGGCGCGGCATAGGGATCAAAGATTCCGGCGCTCAGGGCCCGGGACAGAAAAGTGTTGTCCACGCCGTAGAAGACGTCGGCCAGGGGCGCATCTTTGGTCAGGATGGCCTTGTTCAACGCGCTGCCGACATCGCCGGCCTTGAGCACCTTGACCGTGATCCCAGACTCAGCCTCAAAGGCGGCCAGCACGGCATTGCTCATCGCAAAACTGTCGTGAGTCATCACCGTCCCCGTGCCAGGGGCGGGTTTCGGTGTCGCTGTGGGTGGGACCGCTGTTGCGGTCGGCGCCGCCGTTGGCGCGGCCGTAGTCGGCGGCCTGGCAGTGGCCGTTGCCGGCGGGCGGGTCGCGGTGGGTGGCGGCATCGTCGGCACGGGCGTTGCGACGGCGCAGGCGGCCAGGATGAGCGGGAGGGCGAGCAGGCTGATTCGTTTGTTCATGGTTCGTCTATTTCGATGAGATGGGCGGCGAGTCTTGTCCGGCCTCGCGCCGGATGTGGATGCACAGCAGGAAGCCCGTTCCCAGGCGGATGGTGGCGCGGGTCGAGTACATCTCGTTGCTCACTCCGCGGGCGGGTCCAACCCGCAATGCTTCGTTGCGGAGCGGATAGGCCAGACCCGAGGTGACGATTCCGGCGGCCTCGCCCAGGGGCAGCAGCGACACGGTATCCCCGGTTTGGCCGTTCAGCGCGAGTGTTTCCCCGCTTCGGATGACGAATAGTGTTTCGGCTCCACCCGCCATCCTTGCCCGGCCGCCAGACAGGCCCGGGAGGGCCAGCAGCATCGCGTTGGCGAGGGTGTGATCGAGCCGCCCGCCCAGCCCGCCCAGTACGACGATGTCGGTCGCGCCATCGACCAGGGCGCGCCGCAAGGCCAGCTCGAGATCGGTCGCGTCCTTCTGGCGGGGATGGCGCTCAAGCGCGGCGCCACTGGCCGTAAGGGCCGCGAGCTCAACCTCGCTCAGCGAGTCGAAGTCACCGATGACGAGGTCGGGTTTGAGCCCGGCCGCGAGTGCGGCGCGGCCCCCGCCGTCGGCGCAGATGAGGCGATCGCCCGGCTTGAGCCAGCGGTCGAGGTCGGCGGCCGTCGGGGGCGTGCCATTGGCGATGATGATCGTGCGCATGTTCACTCGAAACAAAAACGCCCCTCACGGATCATCGTGAAGGGCGCCGAGTGCGACGATGGTGATTCGCGCATCACCTTTCTCCCTACGCTGGCATGATCCAGATCAGGTGCAGCCAGCCATCAGGCCGGCCAGGGTCGGCGCTGGATTGAGCGCCCTCTCAGCCCGCGTCCGCGGACTCCCCGGTTCTTGGTTGTGGGCGCATTATAGGGGCATCTCGCGTTGCATCAGCCGCATCCGCCGGGTCGAGCGGAAGAAGGGAAGCTGCCACACCTCTTCTGTTGCCCTTTCGTCCCGCAAGCGCGTCGGGCGGCAGCGAAGTCGGACATTGCCGTTTGCGATTTCACTCTGCAAGAGCCATGCGGCAGGCTGTTGGCAACGGGGCTATTGAACGTCATAATGGAGTGGGGCGAGGAACGCAGTCGCTCCTCGCCCGGGAAGGAGGTTGGAGATGCGAACCATCCAAACCATGCTGTGCCCGGACCTCTCGTGCGCCGATGTCCAGTCCGATCGCTTTTCGGCGCGGGGAATCTGGGTCGACCCGAATGCGGTCTCGGTCATTCTTGTCTCCGAAGCCGTGCCGGCGTCGCCTGACGATGACTACGGCGGCGGCCCGGCGTCGCTTTTTCGCGCACAACGATCCTGGCTTTTCAGGATGCCGGCGCGCCTGTCGAGTCCATCAGTGACATTCTGAAACTTGGGGTCTATCTCACCAGCGCGGTCAAGTGCCCCAAGCTTGGCTACGGTCTCAAGCCCGCGACGATCGACGCCTGTTCGCGTCTGCTCGAGCACGAACTCGCCCCGTTCAAGAATGCCAAAGCGATCCTGCTGATGGGGGATGTCGCCATTCGCGCTCTCAACGGTATTGCCCGGCGGGCAGGCGAGCCGCGGGTGATTCCAGCCGATTCGACCTACAAACTGCGCGGTCAGGCGTTCCATTTTCGCGGGATGCGGGTCTTTCCGTCCTACCTTCAAGCCGGCCCGAGCTTCTTCATCGAGCGAAGCAAGCGCCGAATGATCGCCGAAGATATCGCTGCCGCGCTCGGTGTGATCAGCCAGCAGCCCGTGCAGCAAAGCCGGGCGCAGCGCAAGTCGGAGCTTGTGAAGTGAAGGCGCCGATCGATTGGCTGCTCGAGGGCGACCCGTGGGTCGCGTATCGGACCCGGCTGGACTTGCTCGAACAGCCCGAAACAGCAGTCGAAGTCAGGGCCGCCCGCGCGGCAATGCTCGATCATCCCCTGGTGCGCGGCCTCATTGACGAGCTGGCCGGTTGGCCGGGAACCGTCATCGCCAGCCACAAGAGCGCCGGCCAGCCCTTTCACAAACTGGCCTTTCTGGCTGATCTCGGCCTGCGCGCCGGCGATCGGGGGATCGATCGGATCATCGCCCGCATCGGCCAGCGCCAGTCGGGCGAGGGACCGCATCAGGTGCCGACCAATGTGCCCGTCCATTTCGGGGGGACCGGGACTGACACCTGGGCCTGGGCGTTGTGCGACGCGCCGCTTGTCGCCTATGCCCTGGTCAGGTTCGGCCTGAAAGACGATCCGGCCGTGCGAAGGGCAGTTGCCCACCTGGCGGGTCTGAGCCGTCACAACGGCTGGCCGTGCGCTGTCTCCAGGGAGCTCGGCCGCTTTCGCGGCCCGGGCCGCAAGGACGATCCGTGCCCCTTCGCGACCCTGATCATGCTCAAGCTCCTGTCTGAGCTGGACGCGTATCGTGACGGCGCGGCGGCCCGGGTCGGGACCGAGTCGCTCCTGTCGCTCTGGGCGGACAGCCGGGCGCGCCACCCGTATATGTTCTTCATGGGCACCGATTTCCGCAAACTCAAGGTCCCTTTCATCTGGTATGACCTCATGAACGTGCTGGACGTGCTCAGCCGCTTCCCATGGCTGCGAGGCGACGATCGACTGCGCGACATGGCGGCAAACCTGATTGGCAAGGCCGATTTGAACGGGCGGTACGCCCTGGAGTCGGTCTGGACCGCCTGGAAGGACTGGGAGTTTGGGCAGAAGAAGGCGCCTTCGCGCTGGTTGACCCTGGCGGCCTGGCGTGTCCTCTCGCGGCTGGAAGCGGTTCCTGCTGCAACGATTCTGACCAAGGACCGCGCGACGCTCCGACCGCCAGACGCATCTGCATGATCTGCGCCAATCTGCGTCAATCTGCGGACAAAACCTGCTGTGCCTGTGACGGGTCGAGCGGGCATGGACCTTGATCTATCCGCAGATTGACGCAGATTGGCGCTGATTTGTGTCTGGCCCGATCGATGACGTCTAGTCGTTCCCGCGCTTTGCCGCTTTTGCATAGCGCGCGGTGATCGCCGTCGGGTTGGTGATGGCTGTGCCGACCACGACCGCGAACGCGCCCGCGTCAAAGGCTCGGGCGACATGCTCGGGCGATTCGATCCGGCCTTCGCAGATTAAGGGCGTCTTGAGCCGTCGCGCGAGCGCCCGAAGCAGGGCGAAGTCCGGGCCTTTGCCAAGCAGGTGGGCGGTCGCCTCAGTGTAGCCCGAGAGCGTTGTGCCAACCAGATCGGCCCCCGCCTCGGCGGCCCGCAGGCCGTTCTCCAGGGTGTCGATGTCGGCCATCACCAGCACGCCCAGCTCGGCCTTGACCTGCCGAATGAGCTCGGCCGGCCCAAGCCCGCCCCGGCGCGCCCGGTCGGTGGCGTCCAACGCAACGATCTCCGCGCCGGCTCTGACCACGCCCCGAGCCGAGGCCACCGTAGGCGTAATGAAGACCGGCCAGGTCTCGCGCAGCTTGTTAATCCCGATGATGGGCAGGTCGAGCGTCCGCCGGATCGCCCGCACATCGGCGGCCCCGTTGGCTCGAATGCCGACCGCTCCACCGAGCGCCGCGGCCTGGGCGAAGGCGGCCATAAAGCGCGGCCCCTAGATCGGCTTATCGCCCGGGGCCTGGCACGACACGATCAGGCCGCCGCGCAGTCTTTCGAGCAAGTTACTCATATTGGCTCTCCGGAAGCGAACCTCCCCGGCCCCGCCGGGGAGGTTCGCTTCCAACTATGGATGCCACAGGGTGCCATCCGGCAGACGGCTCTGGGTCCACTCGATCGGGATCATATGAATGGGGTACTTCGCGGCCTTGGCCTCGTCAATGTCGATGCCCAGGCCCGGCCTGTCATTGGGCATGAGATAGCCGCCTTGCACCGTCGGCAATCCGGGGAAAACCTCATACAGCACGTCCGGGAAGTTGATGACCTCCTGGATGCCAAAATTGTGGCAGGCCAGATCCAGGTGCAGGTTGGCGGCGTGCCCGACCGGAGACGTGTCGCCCGGGCCATGCCAGGCCGTGCGCACGCCATACGCCTCGCACAACGCTGCGAGTTTGCGGGCTGGGGTGATCCCGCCGATCTGCGAGATATGGACCCGGATAAAGTCGATGAGTTGCTCGGTAATCAGGCTGCGCCACTCGAGTGGATGGTTGAAGAGCTCGCCCATCGCGATTGGCACGGCCGAATGCTGCCGAAGCCGCCGGAACCACTCGGTCTCTTCGGGCGCGAGCGGGTCTTCGAGAAAGAACAACCGGTAGGGTTCAACAGCCTTGGCGAAGCGGACGGCTTCAATGGGGGCAATTCGCTCGTGAATGTCGTGGAGCAAGTGCAAATCGAAACCAATCGCCGCCCGAATGTGCTCGAACATCCCCGGAATCGAGCGGGCATAGACATCGGGGTCAAAGTAGGCGCCCGGAAAGTCACTCTCAAGCTGATCCATCTGTTTCATGCGCTGGGTGGCCTGTTTCTGGCCCTTGCCAGCGGTCGCGTTATCGCGATTGATGTCGCGCACCCGCCCGCCGTAGCCGCCCATCTGGCAGCGCACGGCCAGAAAGCCCTGCTCACGGTAGGCCAGCACGTTGTCGAGCACTTCCTGCGCGTCGCGCCCGTCGGCATGCCGATACACCATTGCGCCATTCCGGCACTTGCCGCCGAGCAGGTCATGCACCGGCATCCCGGCGACCTTGCCCTTGATGTCCCACAGCGCCATGTCGACCCCGCTGAGCGCGTTGTTGAGCACGGGTCCGTTTCGCCAGTAGGCGTTCACCCGGGTCATCTGCCAGATGTCCTCGATGTTCCGCGGGTCGCGGCCGCGCAGCAGCGGGTCGAGGTATTCGTCCACCGCCCTGGCGACCAACGTCGCGCGCTGGGTGAACGTGCCGCAGCCTACGCCATACAGGCCGGGCTGGTCGGTCTCGACCTTGACGATGACCAGGGCGATGTTGTCGGGGGCGGTCAGGATCGCGCGGACACGGGTGATCTTCATGATGGCTATTGTCCTCCACGGCGGGAATCATCGGAAGCGCCACGCCCCGGCAAAGCCGGGGCGTGGCGCTTCCACTACAGCTCCGCAGCCCGGCGGGCCATGAGCGCCGCGCCATGCATGGGCGATGTCAGCGGGTCAATCACCGGGCAGCCCGGCGCCAGGCCGGCCAGCGCACGCATGAATTCGTCGCGCAGGCCATGCACGTGTTCAAAGGCGCCGCCCACGGGGGCGACGGGCAAAATGGAATCCGGGCCGAGGCGCCGCACAACGGCTGCGACCAACTCGGCGAGCGCGGCCCCGGCGCTGGCGACAACTCCCAGCGCGACCGCGTCGCCGTCGCGGGCGGCGTCGCTCAACACGGCCGCCAGGGCCGCAAATCCTTTGGCTCCAAAATCACTGCGATAGACCAGCGGTTTGACTGACAGCAAGTCGCCGATCTCGAAGTAGCTGAGAAAACGGCTGACCAGCGCGGTTGGCGGACCGATCTCGTCCGCCGCCTGTAGGGCGGCCATCAGCCCATTCCGACCGATCCAGAGCGCACTGCCTTCGTCGCCGAGCAGCCAGCCCCAGCCGCCGGCCCGCACAAGATCGCCCCGCGCATTAAGGCCGCACACGATGCTGCCCGTGCCGCTGATTGCGACCACGCCCGGCCCACCCGCATGCGCGCCCAGCAGGGCGGTGTATGCGTCGTTCTCAACCACGACGATCCTCGGCGCGAAGGCCTCAGCCACGAGGGTTCGCACGGTGTGCGCTTCGGGCGCCGTCGCGCTGGAAATGCCGGTCAATCCGAGACCGATGGCCTCGAGCGGGCGCGCTTCGATAGCGGCGTCGGCGAAGGCGCTTGAGATGCAGGCGCCCAGCGCCTGGCGCATGCGCTCCGGGCCGCCTTCGGCCGCCAGGTGGATCAGCCCCGCGCCCCTGCCATGCCCGAGCACGCGGCCGTCGGCGCGTATCAGCACACACTTGGTGCTGGTCTGTCCGCCATCGACGCCGAGGATAAGGCTGTCCATGGCGTGGATTCTAAGCGGGCCGCGCCGCCCGTCCGTGGCCTGGCCCAGATAGGGTCGGAAGAACGTTTCGCGCAAGCTATTCTGACCTAGAAGTCGTCCCAAAAATGCCTGGCGAGATCACAATCCCGTGCTTCGCGCGGGATTGTGATCTCGCCCACCATTTTCAGGATGTCTTCCAGTCTGTGACTAATGTGACAAGGTCGATACAATTCTCTATATGACAGACCCGAACCGTGCGCCGTTTCCTGCAAACACGCGTGATTCTATACGTTGGCATGATGTGCGCGAGTGGGGAGTCGAGGGGCAAGGTTGGACAGATAACGAAAGATACTACAGCAGATTGCCCCGACATGCGCGTAGTATGTTGGATGTAGACATTTGGAATCTTGGTCAGCACTCAGCGGGCATGTACACCGAGTTCGTCTCCGACGCAACAGAGATCTATGCGACGTGGAAACTCCTATCAACGGCTATCGCACTACCTCACATGCCGGCCACGTCGGTTAGCGGCATAGACCTATATGCCCAAGACGTTGATGGACAGTGGAAGTGGGTCGCTGTGGGCCGACCCGAGACAAGCCCTGATGTTGAGCTGCTGCTAGTCAGTGGACTTGAACCCGGCAAGCGGAGATATCGCCTGTATCTGCCCCTTTACAACGGCATCGAACAGCTGCGCATAGGCGTACATAGAGATGCGGAGTTCGTTCCCGTTTCAACGCTGCGGCCGAAACCGATTGTCGTCTATGGCACGTCGATCGTGCAAGGTTGCGCCGCCTCGCGAGCTGGTATGTGCCATGCCGCAATTCTGGGGCGATGGCTTGACCGACCAATTCTCAATCTTGGGTTTTCCGGCCGAGGCAAGATGGAGTTTGCCCTCGCAGAGCTTCTTGGGGAGCTCGACGCCAGTGTGTACGTCATTGACTGCCTTCCAAACATGGAGCCTGAGTTGATTGCGGAAAGGGCATATCCGTTTATTGCCTATCTTCGAAGGACGAGGCCATTGGTGCCGATGGTTCTGGTGGAGGATCGGTCATACAGCAACTCGTGGGTCGTACCGAAGCTAGGAGACCGGAATCGAGCTAGCCGTGATGTTTTTCGGCGTATTTCGGAGAGCTGGATGGCTACTGATGGACTGGTGCGGTATGTTCCGGGCGATGGTCTTCTTGGTGGCGATGGGGAGGCTACCGTAGATGGATCCCATCCGACCGATCTAGGTTTCATGCGAATGGCGGAGCGACTGAGGCCGGTTCTGCGCGCACTTATCTGAACTCGACGAGAAGCGCTATTGGGTAAGGCGATACTCGGGCGGCTGTATGGCTCAGGGTTGATCGCATGGGTTTTGACTTTCCAGGAGTTTTGTCTGATGGGGGCTTGACAAGCGACAAAGCACGTGGTAGTTTGATTATGCGCTTAATCATGTTCATGAACTGATGATTAAGCGGATTATCCAATGGCAAGCCGAATCAAGATGAGCGATGTCGCCCGCATGGCTGGGGTTTCTTCGGCGGTCGTTTCGGCCGTCCTGAATGGACGCCAGGGCGGCAGCATTCGGGTGAGCGAGGAGACGCGCCAGCGGATCACGGTGGCGGCCAAAGAGCTGGGCTATGTTGCCGATCCATTGGCCGTGTCGCTCGCGGGCGGCCGCCGCAACTTGATCGGCGTGTTTACCTACGAGGCCCTTTTTCCGGTCGAGCACCGCGACTTCTATAACCCCTTCCTGGTGGGGATCGAGGAAGAGGCCGAACGGAGCGGCTACGATCTGGTCCTGTTCACGCGCACCAGGGACGCGACCGGCCGCCGGCGGGTGTATCGCGACGGTGTTAATCACCTTCGCTTGGCTGATGGCGCCATCCTGTTGGGGGCCGACCCGGATCGGGGCGAGCTTGAGCGCCTGCTCGATGAAGATTTCCCCTTCGTCTATGTGGGTCGACGCACGTCGCGGTTGAATGGCTTGTCCTACTCGGCGGCGGATTACGTGTCCGCGACCGCGGAGATGGTTGACTACCTGGTGGCAAACGGGCACCGCGAACTGGCGATGCTGACCACGGGCGAGGACAATGAATCCAGCCTCGACCGCGATGAGGGCTTTCGGACCGGGATTGCCCGGCATGGTCTGACCCTGCGACAGTCCGCCATTTCCGCTTCTGCAATCAATCTTGGCGCCGTTCAAGGATTGCTCGCAAACGGCGTGACTGCTTTCGTTGTGGCGCGCGATGACCGCGCCCGGGCGGTCCTTAAAGCCACCGATGCCCTGGGCTTGCGCGCCGGCCGGGACTTCTCTCTTGCCGTGCTCGGCAATGACCTGCTTGCCGACGACGCGCCCCGGCCGCATTGGACCTACTTTGACGTGCCGCGCCAGGAAATGGGCGCCGCCGCCGTGCGCCTGTTGGTTGAACGTATCCAGAAGCCGGAAGATCGCAGCCTCGGCGGGTCGTCCTGCCATGTCGCCTGATCGCCGGCGACACGGTTGGTTCTGTTCCTGCACCTAGTCGCTGATCTGGCGCGCAGAACTGCGCGCCAAAACCAAAATGATCGCAAATGCCAAGGAGAAAAACCCAATGACATCGTCCAATCTCATTCGCGCCGCAGCGCTTGCCATGGCGGCCACTCTCGTCCTGTCGGCCTGCGCCGCCGCGCCCGCGGCCCCGCCAGCGGCGCCCGCCCCGCCGGCCGCCGCGAAACCGGCGGCCGCCGAGCCGGTCAACCTGCGCGTAACGGTCTGGAGCGGCAACGAGAAGCACCTTCAGACGATGAACGACATCGCAACCGCCTACAAGGCGAAGAACCCCAACGTCAGCGTTAAGTTTGATGTCATTCCGTTTGCCGACTACCTCTCGAAACTGACTGTGCAGATGTCGGGCAACAATCCGCCTGACCTCGGGTGGGTCGTCGAGAACGCTGCGCCGGCGTTCATCGATGCCGGCGTCCTGGTCGACCAGAAGCCCAGCCTCGACAAGACTCAGGGCTACAACTTCGCCGAGTATTCGCAGCCGGCGATGGGTCTCTGGCAGCGCGGCGGCGCCGTGTATGGCATTCCGTTCTCAACCTCTCCGTTCTTTGTCGTCTACAACAAGGATCTCTTTGCCAAGGCTGGCACTGACACGCCTGACAAGCTGCTTGCCCAGGGCAAGTGGACGTGGGAGACGCTCGCGCAGGCCGCCAAGGCGATCCAGGCGACGGGCGGCGGAGTCTACGGTTTTCAGCCGGTCGACAGCTTCCCCTACAACGCCAACATCATCGCCCCGGTGATCCGGGCCTATGGCGGAGACCTGTGGGACGCCACCGGCACCAAGTGCATGCTCAACGCCGATAGCTCGGTCAAGGCGATGCAGTTGATTCACGACATGCTGTTCAAGGACAAGTCGGCCACCCCGATCGGCGACAAGAGTGACTTCTATGCCGGTCAGGTGGGCATGGCGACGGCCCAGTTGAGCCGCCTGGCCAAGCTCGACAAGGCGCCCTTCAAGTGGGACGTCATCCCGCTGCCATCCGGCCCGGCGGGTGATTCCCAAATGGTCGGACAGGCTGCGCTCGGCGTCTTCCGCTCGGGAAAGAACCAGGCCACGGCGCTGGACTTCGCCGCCTTCATGACCAACGCCGAGAACACGGCCAAGATGAGCATCTACTTCCCGCCCGCGCGCAAGAGCGTGTTCGAGGCCCCGGCCTTCCTGACCTCCAATCCGATGGTGACCGCCGAACAGATGAAGGCATCTGTTGCCGTGGGCATCGACAAGGGCAAGATCGTCCCGGTGCACACCAACTTCGCCAAGATCGAGCTGGCGCTTAAGCCCGTGCTTGACAAGACGTGGTTGCCCGGCGCCGACGTCAAGGCCCAGATGGACGAGGCTTGCAAGGCGATCGCTCCCTTGCTGACGCCGTAACGCTCCTTCACTCCGCATCGTATTCGGCGCCAGATCCCGGACCACCTCCGGCTCGGGATCTGGCGCAGAGGAGCCGCCTGTGAATTCCGCAATTCCGCCGCGCCGGCGTGGCCTCACCTGGGCGCAGAAGGATTCCGTCTGGGGCTATGCCTTTGTCACGCCGCAACTGGTCGGGTTCACAGTCTTCGTCCTCATCCCGATCGTCTCGGTTTTCCTGTTCAGCATGGAGTCGCGCAACTTGCTTTCCGGCAAGGTGAGCTTCATCGGGTTGGACAACTACGCCACGATGTTCGGCAAGGATCCGCTCTTCTGGAAGACGATCGGCAATACGCTGGTCTTCAGCGCGGGGCTCGTGCCGTTCAATATCGCCCTGGCGCTTCTGCTGGCCAATCTGCTGGCCCGGGCTCTGGCTGGCATCACGTTCTTTCGGGCTGTCTTCTTTGCGCCCGTGATCACGGCATCGGTGGCCTGGGCGATTGTCTGGCAGTTCCTCCTGCAGGGGGAGCGCGGACCGATCAATCAGTTTTTGGCCGTACTCGGCCTCAACGGACCGGATTGGTTGCGCACCGAAGGATGGGCGATGGCGGCGGTGATCTTCAGCCGGGTCATCAAGACCGTCGGACTCAATACCGTCATCTTTCTTGCGGCCCTCAAGAACATCCCGTCCGAGCTGGTCGAGGCAGCCCAGATCGACGGGGCGAACCGGGCGCAGGTCTTTCGCAAGATTACGCTGCCGCTGCTCGCCCCGACGACCATGCTGGTCACGGTGATCACCGTCATTGGCTCCTTGCAGGTATTCGATCACATCGTGCTGCTCACCCAGGGCGGACCGGCCAATTCGACCTTTGTTCTCGTCTACTACATCTACTTCCAGGCGTTCAAAGTGTTTGAAACCGGATACGCCAGCAGCCTGGCGGTGGTGTTGTTTGTGATCGCGCTGACGCTTACCCTGGTTCAGTGGGCGCTTCGGCGGAGGTTTGTCTACAATGAAGTCTAGCCTCCCACGATCGCCGTCACAGCGGCGTTTCGCTGCCTTGCGCCACTGGCGGGCCTATCTGGTAATGGCCCTCATGAGCGTGCCGTTTGTGTTTCCGTTCTGGTGGATGATCAGTAGCTCGGTCAAGGGCTTGAATGACATCTTCGCGTTTCCGCCGCCGCTCTTTCCAGCCAACCCCAACTGGTCGAATTTTGTCGATGTATTCTCGTATCAGCCCTTTGCCCGTCAGTACGCCAATAGCCTGTTCATTTCCACGGTGGTGACGATCGGCGTGATGCTGATCGCATCCTTGTCGGGATATGCCTACGCCCGGATCAGCTTTCGCGGGCGCAACGGATTCTTTCTGCTCGTGCTGTGCGCCCTGATGATCCCGGCCGAGGTCACCATCATTCCCAACTTCCGGACGATGACCGCGTTCGATTGGGTCAACACCCATATCCCGCTGATCATCATCCCGATCTTTGGCGCCGGGAGCGTGTTCGGGACGTTTATGATGCGCCAGTTCTTTCTCCAGCTTCCACGCGAGATCGAGGAGTCGGGCATGCTGGATGGGCTCAATCGATTTGGCATCTTTGTCCGTATCGCGCTTCCGCTTGCGCGGCCTGCGCTGGGCGCGCTGGCGGTGCTGACCTTCCTGTCGAGTTGGAACGCGTATCTCGAGCCGCTCCTGTATGTCAATGACCTTCCGCTCTTTACGCTGCCGTTGGCGCTGGCGAACTTCGTCGACGCATATGGCACGCCACTCTGGCATCTGCAGCTCGCCGCCACGACTCTGGCGGTGGTGCCCGTGCTGCTCGTATACGTGTTCGCTCAGCGCCAGATCATCGATAGTTTCATGCAGACAGGAGTAAAGGGATAGCCATGGGGACACTTTCGCTCGCCGTCAACACGGGCGAGCACTACGACGTCATCGTGATCGGAGGCGGGCCATCGGGATCGATGGCGGCCATCGCCGCCGGCCGGCAGGGCGCGCGGGTGCTGTTGTGCGAGCAGTACGCCTTTCTGGGCGGCTCGCTGACGGCGATGGGCGTCGGCCCGATGATGAGCTTCCACAACCGGGCCAACCAGCAGGTTGTGCGCGGCCTGCCTGAGGAGCTCATCGAGCGCCTGGTCGAGCGCAACGCCAGCCCGGGGCACACGCTGGACAGCACCGGCTATTGCAGCACCGTGACCCCTTTCGATAGCGAGGGCCTCAAGATCGAACTCGAGACCATGGCCCGCGAGGCCGGGGTGCGCATCCTGTATCACACCATGCTGGCGGATGTCATCTTGGCGGAGGACAGCATCGAGTCCGTTGTGGTGTGCAACAAGGCCGGTTTGACCCGCTATCAGGCCGACGTGTTTGTCGATGCCAGCGGTGACGCCGATCTCGCGGCCCGTTCGGGGGTGCCGTTTCAGTACGGGCGCGCGGGCGATGATGCCACCCAGCCCATGACGATGAACCTCAAGGTCGCGAACGTCGACATGGCGCGCCTGCGTCAGTACGTCAACGACCATCCCGAGGAGTTTCCGCACGGCACGCCCGAGATGGTCAATCGGTCGGCGCGGGTAAGCCTGGGCGGTTACGTAAACGCCTGGCGCGCCGCTCAGGCCCGCGGCGAAATCAGCGTCCCGCGCGAGTTTGTCCTCTTCTTTGAGACCCACGTCCCGGGCGTCATCATCGTCAATACGTCACGCATCCAGGGCTTGCGCGCGACCGAGCCGTTCGAGTTGAGTCAGGCCGAGGCCATTGGACGCCAGCAGTGCGTCGAAATCTTCCAGTTCCTGCGGCGGTATTGCCCGGGCTTTGAAAACTGCGTGCGCATGGACACATCGTCCCAGGTTGGCGTGCGTGAGAGCAGGCATGTGACCGGGCTATACACGCTCACTGCCCAAGACCTGATGGATGAGCGGCGCTTTGAGGACGTGATTGCGCTCGGCGGCTACCCCATCGATATCCACTCGCCGACCGAAGGCATCACGAATACAACCCATCTGCGTCCCGACATCGCCTATGGCATACCCATGCGCTGTCTGCTCATGGAAAAACCTGCCAACCTGATCGTGGCCGGCCGCGCCATCAGCGCCACCCACGATGCCGCGGCGGCCTTTCGGGTGACGCCCATCTCGATGGCGATTGGACAGGCGGCTGGCACGCTGGCGGCGGTCGCGAGCCAGGCACGGGTGAAACCAAATCGTTTGAGCTACGACCAGGTTCGCCCCGTTCTACTGAGGAGCGGCGCTTACCTTGACCATGTCCGATTCTGAAAGCCATCCACAAAACTTCCAGGTGGATCCGCTGGCGTGGTCGGAGTCGGCTTTGGGCGGGAGCCGTTCCATTGCAAAAGACATCAGTCGGGGCTATATTGGTTGATGAGGTGCCCGATATGTCCACATCACTAACCGTGAAGGGTACACAGGTCGACTTTCCACCGGTATGCGTCCAATGTCAACAGCCGGCTGAAGCGACCTTCGAGGTCTCGCGATCGGTCCGGTTTCGCAAGCGCACAGTCACCGTAAGACTCGCAGTGCCCATGTGCGCCACCCACCACGCCATGGCCATGACCAAGAATGCGACCGAACAATTGCTTGGTCGCATCGGTCTGATCCTTGGGGTGGTGGCAGGCGCCGGCGTCGTTGCCGGCCTGTTCTGGTTCTGGTCGCAGCGCGGACAAAACCTGGTGGCCGCCAATTATCTTGCCTTGGCCGTCGTCGGCGCTGGTATGTTCTATCTGGTATTGAGGCTGTTTACCGGGGTCATTGCGCCGCGTTACGCGGATCCGGACGCGAAATCAGCGCGCAACGCCGTGCGTATCACCCGGTATTCGGCCCTGAGCCGCCAACTCCGGGTGGAAATCATGAACGATTCCGTTGCGGCCGCCATCGCTGCCGCCAACGCTGACCGGTTGCTAAAGCAGGAGTAGCCAGGCGCGTAAAAGTCCCGACAGAACCTGTGTCGTGGGCGGCTTAAGCCCAGGCGACGACGATTAGGTCCGCGAAAATGTCCGACTTGCGCGGCGAGATCTTCAGCTCAACGACATCGTTGATCGTCTGCATCCAGCGCGTGTTCAGGGCGTCCAGCGCGGCCCGATACTCAGCCAGCACATTCTCGGCCTGCGCTTTGAGCTGTGCGACGGTCTGTTCGCTTTCGCGCAGGTCCATCTCCGCCGCGCGGGTCATGCGGCTCTTGGTGGCCCCGTGCGAGACGCCGCGTCCGGTGTGGCGGCGCTTGCCAATCACAAAGTTGAAGATCGACTCGACGTTGGTCAGGGTCTCTTCGCGCCGGCGCGCGTCGAGGTCGGCCCGGTCGCTGCTGAGCTCGCGCTGTTCGCGCGCAATGCGGGCTTGCAGCGCCGCATAACGGCGGTCATACTGCTCGCGCACCTTGAAGGCGTCGTCGTCCCGCCGATCGCGGGCGGCGGCCTCGCAGCGGGCCCGGAAGTCGCCCATCGTTTCGTCCAGCATCCCGAACAACTTTAGCGTGGTGTTCCGGTAGATTGTGCGGTTCATGCTCCGATATACGTGCTCGACGAACATGCGCTCGGCCTGCTTCATCCAGCGCGGGGCGATGCCGCTCGGCAGCGCGGCAAAGGTCGCGTCGGGCGGCGGCTCCGGCGACACATCGGTCGGCTGGAAGCTGGCCAGCACCCGGGCATGGTTGAAGTCCGGCGACGTGAGCACCTTGGGCAGCGGCAGCAGATAGGTTGCCCGCTCATCGGAGATGACGCCGCTGGGCTTGTCGTTGAGGCGCACCCGCGCGCTGGCCAGCAGGAAGGGCGATAGCAGCGTTTGCGGCGCGCGGTATGAATTTGTCGACCAGTCGCGCAAGCGCAAAAAGACCTCGCGCACATCGGGCGGCATCACCGGGCGCGTCGTGGAAGGCGCGCTGACCGCCGCTGCGCGCACGGCTTCAACCGCCGTTGCCGGTGGGCCGCCAGCGACGGCGGGCGAACCCTTGCTTTCCGCAGCCGGATCCACGCCCACATAGACGTTTTCGGGCTGGAGGATCGTCACCTCGTCGCGGGTCAGCGGTCCACGCAGAAAGCTCATCGCCCAACGTGTCTGGACAAATGCCGGCTCGGTCGTCGCGCTTTGGACCAAAAAGACCCGCGGCGGCAGCGTGCTGAGCGGCCCCTCGTACTCGGCTCGGTCAAACCCCGCGCCGGCGCCCTCGAGCCCCTCCAGCGCGCGATCACGGTCGCGCCCCGTGCGCAGGCGGCCGACAAACCAGGTGCCAATGTTCGACAGGCCCTTGTAGTCCAAATCAGCCGGATTCTGGGTGGCGAGGAACAACCCCAGCCCGGACGCCCTGCCCTGTTTGATCAGCGCCATCAGCGGCGCTTTGGTTGGCGGATTGCGCGGGAAGGGCGGCAGATAGCCGTGCACTTCGTCGAAGTAGACCAGCGCGCGCAGCTGCGAGGTGCCGGTCTGGGCCCGCATCCACGATACGAGCTGAGCCAGCAACAGGGTGATGAAGAACTGGCGCTCGGCGTCGCCGAGATGGGCGACATAGAAAATGTTGGCGGGTGTGCGCCCGGCCGGGTTGGCTCCGCCCACACCCCGCACCGGCTTGATCAACTCGGCAATATCGAGCGACTGGCCGGCGCTCCACGTCGCGAATGACGGTGAAGCGATGAGGTTGTTCACGGCCATGGCGAGTTCAAAGCGATCCGCCTTGGGATAGAACACGTCCATGTCAAAGGCGCCGACCCGGGTCACGGGTGGTTCCTGGATCATCCGGATCAACACGGGCAGATCGATCGACTGGCCGGCCCGCCAGGCCGCCTCGAAGATCGTCGCGAGCAGAATATGCTCGCGGCTCTGGAGCGGGTCGGCGTCGATGCCGATCAACTGGAGCAAGGCCGAGCACATCTGCCCAATCCGCTCACGCAGCGCCTCGCCGTTCTTCGCCCAGCTCAAGCCCGAGGATTGGCTGGGCGGGTTGAGGCTTTGCAGGATGTTGACTGGAATCCCGGCGTCGCTGCCCGGGGTGTAGATCCGAAACGCGGCCCGATCGCGGAGCGTGCCAATCCGCTCGGGAGCGATGTCCCATTCCTTCAAGCCGTCGCGCCACTGCTTGGCCGTGCGCGCCGCCAGGGCATCGAGGGTGAGCTTCTGCCGCGAGGCGTCTTCCTCATGCAGCCAGGGCTTGAACTCGTCCGGCGCCAGGCTCGGAAAATTGAGCGCCAGGTTGGTGATATCGCCCTTGGGATCGATGATGATGACCGGAATGCCCTGGAGCAGGGCCTCCTCGAGCGCGACAACCCCCAGGCCGGTCTTGCCTGTCCCCGTCATGCCCAGACACAGGGCGTGCGTGGTCAATGAGCGGGCGTTCAGGTAAAACGGCGCGCCAGTCGACTTGGAGGATGGCGTGAAATCACGGCCAATGAAGAGCTTGTTGGGTTGATCCATCATGAACGAATGTTCTAGCAGTGCTATTGTAGACCCGAGATCCCGCTTGTGGGGCTTGTATGAGCGGAGCCGCGGGAGCTCATCCTAAATCGCCAAACGACACGTCGACCGGGCCGGAAGCAGTCTCGAGACGAAGCGCGCCATCGTCGGTGACCCCGAAAGCCCGCCCTTCGATCACGTTTGACCCGCCCAGCACCCGAACGCGCGTGCCGAGGGTGGCCAGATGCCGGACGTATTCCGGCTGCGGACTGGCCAGCGTCGCGCGCAGCGCCTCATAGCGGGCCTCGAGGGCCGCCAGCAGCGCCGCAAGGACCTGATCGAGGTCAAGCGCATCCCCAACCGCCTCGCGCAGGCTGGTCGCGCGCAGGCGAACTTCCTCGGGCGCCTGGTCAAAGCGCGTATTTACGTTCAGCCCAATCCCGACGACGACCCGTTCAAGCCCATCCCCCGCAAACGTGGATTCGATCAGGATGCCCGCCAGCTTTCGCCCGCCGAGCAGCACATCGTTCGGCCACTTAAGGGCGAGATCGGCCGTTGGACAGCCGGCCGTGTCCAGCATGGCCTGCGCGCCGCCTCGAACCGCCACAGCTGACAACATCGCCAGCCATCCCCCGCGGGCGGTTGGGAGAAAGGTGGGCCGGAGCAACAGAGACATGTAAAGGGCCGTTCCGGGAGGTGAGAACCAGGTTCGACCCATGCGGCCACGTCCGGACGTTTGCGCGCCCGCAACGACGCAGACGCCTTCTGGCGCGCCGGCCTCCGCCAATTCGCGCGCAACGTCCATCGTCGACGTCACTTCCTCAAACCGGCGCAGATGGAATTGCACCTACTTCGTCGCTTCAACGAACGCCTTGATCAGCGAGCCATCCCATTCAACCGGGACGCCGTTCTGGGCTGGCAGACCGCGCTTGACGAAACCCGCCCAGATCAGGAAGTGGTCGGCCCGGTTGGCGAAAAAGCGCAAGTTGCTGAAAGACATGCCGCCGCCCAGGATGAGCGGCGCGCCGAGGCGCATCGTGCGCACGTCGTCGATCATGCGAATACTCTGTTCGCTGGTCTTGCCCGACAGAATCAACGCGTCGGCCCGGCCAAAGTCGACGGCCTGGCGGCAAGCTTCGTTGAGCGGGAGTGGCGCGAGCGGTTCGCCCAGACGGTCATACACGTCAGCGAAAATCCGGATGTCGGTCGCCTTGATGTCGTAGCGGTGGTGGATGGCTTCGTAGGCGCAGCCATGCAGCATGCCCTCGGCCTTGATCATCGTGCCGATATAGGTCTTGATCCGCACAAACTGGGCGTCAATCGCCTTGGCGATGTCGAGCACCTCGGCTGCGCCGTGTTCGACCAGGGTGACGCCCAGGGCCATATCCGGAAAGGCCTTGCGCACGGCCGATCCAGCGGCGATCATCGTCTCGATCGTTTCGGGCGTTGCGCGCGGAGCGATTGGCAACTCGTTTGTGTTCTGCAGGTAAAGCGCCCGCACGCCTCCGTCCCAGGCAATCTGGGCGTGGAGCAGCGCGTGATTGATGATCTGTTCCCGCGGCTGCCCGTCAGGGCGTCGGCTGCCTTCGCTGGGCAACATGTGCACCGCGGCGATGATGCGCGCGAGCGGAAAGAACGAGTCATTGGATCGCATGAATCATATTCTATCCGGGCGGAAGGCGCCATCAAATCGCCCGCGTCCCTGTCCAGGGTTCCGCATCGCTCCACCCTGGCCTATTGACGCGCGCGCCGTTGGCGCGCAGGTCTTGGCGTGCGGAAACCGGCCCCAACGGGGCCGCACGAAGTCAGCCCAGGGTACTGCGAAATCCAGGGTTCCGCTGCGCTCCACCCTGGGCTATCGATGTGCGCGCCGTTGGCGCGCGGGTCTTGGCGTGTCGAAACCGGCCCCAACGGGGCCGGCGAAGACAGCCCAGGGTGGAGCGCAGCGGAACCCTGGGAACCGAGCGTCATTCCCACACGTAATTCTCATCGAACGCAATGTCGTGTTCGCTCAGCAGTTGACGAAACTCATCTTGAAAGGACACTGTCTGATGATGCTTCTCTTGATTGGCGATGTATCGCATGACAACGGCTCGATGTTGGGGACTCACCGAGAAGATTCCGTATCCCGCCTGCCAATGAAAAGGCATCGGTGCCACATTCCTTCCATGAGTCCACAGAGCCGAGCCGGTCTTGATCTCGCGAACGAGATCAGCAATGGTGATTGTGCGCGGCAACGGAAATAGGAGGTGGATGTGATCGGCGACGGAGTTGGCCGCGAGAAGATTGGTTCCACGACGTCGGATAATGCCGCCGATATAGGCGTGCATATCTCCACGCCAGGCGTCATTGATCAGTGGGACGCGCTCCTTTGTGCTGAAAACGAGATGGACCAGGACGTTAGCAAGTGACTGAGACATCCCAACGTATGCCGTGCTCCAATCGAAATACAAGCACTCTTTCCGTCATCGGTCATCGGTCGTCAGTCCACCGCATAGAATCACCCCCATGGATCCCAGCAGCGCCCTCGCCTCGTACTTCCTGATCGACCCGGCCATCACATTTTTGAATCACGGCTCATTTGGCGCCACGCCCATCCCTGTGTTCGAGCGCTATCAATACTGGCAGCGCGAACTCGAGCGCCAGCCCGTGCTCTTCCTTGGCCGGCGCTACAAGGAGTTGATGCATTCCGCTCGGGTGGCTCTGGCCGACTATCTCGGCTGCGCCGCGGACGATCTGGTCTATGTCATCAATGCCACGACCGGGGTCAACATCGTCGCGCGCAGCCTTGAACTTGGGCCGGGCGATGAGGTGCTGACCACCGACCACGAGTACGGCGCCTGCGATCGGACCTGGCGTTTTCTGGCCGGCGAACGCGGCTTCACCTATCGGGCCGCGGCCCTCCCGTATCCGCTCACCGATCCCGCTGAAGTTGTCGAAGCGCTCTGGCGCAACGTCACTCCACGCACGCGGATGATCTACCTCAGCCACCTCACGTCCCCCACGGCCGTCATTCTGCCGGTCGAAGAGATCTGCCGGCGCGCCCGCGCGGCGGGCATCCTGACCCTCATCGATGGCGCCCATGCCCCGGGTCAGCTCGCCTTGAACCTTGAAGCGATGGGCGTCGATTTCTACACGGGCAATCTGCACAAATGGTTGTGCGCGCCCAAGGGCAGCGCCTTTTTATTTGCCCGACGTGAAGTTCAGCCCTTGCTCAAACCCTTGGTCGTGAGCTGGGGCTACGAGGCGGTCGCGCCCGGCCCGTCGCGGTTTGTCGATCACCACGAGTTTTGGGGAACTCGCGATATCGCCGCGTTCCTGGCGACCCCGGACGCGATTGCCTTCCAGCGCGATCACGCCTGGGAGCGGGTCAGCGCCGAGTGCCGGGCCATCACCCGTGAAGCCCGCGATCGCCTGCTGGCCCTGACCGGCCAACCGTCGCACTTCATCGGCGACCATTGGATTGGCCAGCTCGCCGGCGTGGCCTTGCCGCCAGGCACGGATACGCTTGCCCTAAAGCAGCGCCTCTACGACGAGTACCAGATTGAGATCCCGCTGCTGGTCTGGTCGGGCCGGCCGTTCATCCGCGTGTCGGTGCAGGGCTACAACACCCGGGCCGACATCGATCGGCTGATCACGGCGCTGGGTGAGTGCCTGCCGTCCGGCGCCTGACCAGCTGCGGAATCATCCTCGCCGGCGGAGCCGGCGAGGATGATTCCGAAAAACACCTCACTGGGAGTCCCACCCGTGGATCTGCTGCTCTACAAGCTCATCACCACCCCGATCGTGATGGCGCTCGCAACCTGGATCAGCCGGCGCCTGGGCGTGGGGGTGGGGGGCTGGATCGCCGGCCTGCCGGTGACCAGCGGCCCGGTTAGCATCTTCCTGGCTCTGCAGCATTCGCCTCAGTTCGCGGCGGATGCCGCCCTTGGCACGATGAGCGGCTCGGCCAGCGCCAGCGTCTTCTGCGTGATCTATGCCTTTGTTGCGCGGCGCGCGCGCTGGCCCGCAGCTCTTGGGATGGGGTTGCTCGGCTTTCTCGGCATGACCCTGGTCTGGAAGCAGTTGACGCTGCCCGTGCTGCCGTTGTATTTGCTCATCCTTGCGGTGATTTTGCTGGCCTTACGGATTACGCCCCGGCCACAGGCCGCTCAGGCGGTCGTCATTGCGCCCGCCTGGGATATTCCGTTCCGGGTGGTATTGGCCACGGCCTTTGTGCTGGCCCTCACCGGGGCAAGCGACGTGCTTGGCGCAACCTGGAGTGGGCTGATCTCGCCCATCCCGCTGTATGCCTCGCTGATGGTGACCTTTGCCCACGCGCAGCATGGCGCGGACGGCGCGTTGCGGGTATTGCGTGGGGTGCTGCTGGGCACTTTCGCCTTCGCCAGCTTCTTTCTCGTCGTCGGTGCTACGGTGACGGTTTGGCCGCTGTGGCTGGTCTATACACTTGCCTCGCTCGCGGCGATGGTCATTAGCGGGGCGATGTTCAACCTGGCCCGGCGGTGATTGCCCACCTGCTGCAGCCTGTCGCGGTCCTACTTTTGCATCGCCTTCAGCGCCTCATACAGCGGCAATGGCGTGAAATCCGGCTCGAGCATGCGGAAGTAGTAGACCGCCTGGTTCTTGTCGGCATCGCTTGCCGGCTTGAAGAACCACACCGCGATCGCGCCCACCCACGGCCAGTCGCGCCGGGCCCGGGCGTAGAGCTGCGGCACGTAGCGGGCCTGCTCCTCCAGTGTCACGATCCCAAAGTTGCCATACCCGGCGATCCCCGCGTTTACGGGCGGGAGCGCGTTCCAGTTCGCCTCGGCCAGCCAGATCGGCTTGCCTGCGTCGCCGTTTGCAACCATGATGTCGCGCATCAGGGTGTGCCGGGCGACGTTTGTGCCCAACGGTGACAATCGACGGTCTTCCGGACCCGAGAACAGGCCATAACCCTGGGCTGAGGCCACGTCGAAGCACTTTCCAGCCCCGGCGGTATACATCCGCTGCAAAAAGATCAAGTCGCTGAGATCGCGCCCGCTCTGCTCGACCGTCGGGGCCAGCGCCGCAGCCAGCACGATCGCGTCGGGATCGATCGCCTTCACCCGCTGATAGGCCAGGCACAGCATCTTGGCGTAGTCCTCGGGATTGACCGCCTGGGCCCCCCACTCGGGATAGATATTGGGCTCGTTCCACAACTGATAGGCTCGGATGCGGCCCTTGTAGCGCTGCGCGACGGCCGCCACGTAATCCGCATAGTCGGCGAAGTCCGCCGGCGGGCCGAGTGTGCCGAGGTCGGCGTAGCCCTGGTGGGCCCACTCCGGGGGCGCCTCGAGCCGGGCGATGAGGCCCACGCCGTACTGCTCCGCCAATGCGACGATGTTGTCGTATTTGTCCCAGGCGCTCCTGGCCGGCGCAGTGCGCCGATCGGTGAAGTCACCCTTGGCCTGGACTTCGAGGTCATACCACGGGAAGGGCTGGCGGATCCAACCGAACCCGGCGTCTTGAATCATCTGCAGCTGGCGGGCGCGTTTGGCGGGCTCGACCTCCTGGTGCAGAAAGGTGTTCACGGCATATGGCGTCGCGACCCGCGGACTCATCGGCGCGTCGGGGGCCAGCCTCAGCGGCGGACGGGCCAGGTCCAGCGCCGCGTTCCACAGCGCCCGAGCCTGTCCGCCCGGGGCCGTCTCCCCCGTTTGCGTCTCAAGCCAGCGCGTTGTGCCCGTCTGGACGAAGGCCGCGGCCGCCGCGGCAAGCGCGACAGCGGACACAAGCGCGAGGACGGCCCAGGTGCGGCGCATCTAGAGATTATAAGGAGTCGTATCAAGGCCCTAATAGCCGGTATAGTCCCAAGCGATGCCCATTGCAACACCTCTCAGGTGTCTCGGGCTGGCCGCGCTCTTCACCCTCTCGGTCCTTGGGCGCGCACAATCCACCATCGCTTCGAACGTCGCGGGACCGGGCCCCGGCGAAGTGATCGTGTTGGATACCGCCAGCGGAGTGACCTGCACCTTCACCTCATCGACGCCCAGAACGCATATCGGCCTGCCCATCGCTGTGGCGGATCCCGGCGCGCCGCTTGCCATCACCGGCATGGAAGCGCACTTTGTTTCGACGACCGGCCAGGCCTGGGAGGATGTCCGGATTCGAGTTCAGTTCTGGGAGTACATGAATCCAGGACTCGATCCTTTGTTCTCAGGCCCGGCCGGACCAGTGCAGGACATCTCGATTGGCGCCCGCCAATTCATTACCCGGATGACCTACAGCGAAACCATCCGATTCGCCCAGCCGGTCACGTTTGAAACAAGCGGTTTTCATGGCATTGCCGTGAATATCCAGGGGATGACAAACGGGCAATATGTCGACACGGATGCACTGACGCCCTGCATGCGTCTGAACGCGCCATTCACGGTCGGTTCGGTTGCGCTGACCCCAATTCAGTATGGCTACTATCGCAACGCCTATGGACTAACCGATTTCAACTTCTTTCAGGCGGAGTGGCGAAGCATGGGGAACTACACCGCGATGATGCTGAAGCTGTATGCCCGCGGTCCCGTCCAACCTCGCGCATTTGTGCCCGCGGTCGGTCGCTGATTTGGGTGTGATTCGGAAACGCCAGCCCCCGGCTCCGCCGGGGGCTGGCGTTTCCGAATCACACCGCGCGATACGCACCCTATGGATACATCCGGTTGATCAGGCGGGGGAAGGGCGAGGCTTCGCGGATGTGTTCGGTGCCGCAGATCCAGGTCACCGTTCTCTCCACCCCAAGGCCAAAGCCGCTGTGCGGCACACTGCCGTACTTGCGCAGATCGACATACCAGCGATACGGATCCATCGGCAGCCCGTGCTCGCGAATGCGCTCCTCCAGCCGGGCCGGATCGCTGATGCGCTCACTGCCGCCGATGATCTCGCCATAGCCCTCGGGCGCGAGCAAGTCCGCGCTCTTGCACACCTCCGGCCGGCCGGGATACGGCTCCATATAAAAGGCTTTGATCGCCGTCGGGAAACCCGTCACAAAGACCGGCTTGGCGCAAAGCTGGGTGAGGGCGGTCTCGTGCGGCGCGCCAAAGTCCATGCCCCAGGTGATGTCGAGCAGGGCCGGATCCTCGATTCCCTCGAGCGGCTTGCCGTCGTGGCGCAGCACCGGCGTGCCCGCCCGCAGGCCGGCCTGCATCTCGATCAGCTTTGCCACCGCGTCGTCGTAGGTGATGCGCGGGAAGGGCGGGGCGATGTGGGCCAGCTTGCTGACATCCCGGTCCAACGTCTTTAGCTCATTTGCATTCTCGCGCAGCACGGTCTGCACGATGTGGCTGACAAACTGCTCTTCGATCTCGAGCAGTTGATCGAGGTCGCAAAAAGCAATCTCGGGCTCGACCATCCAGAATTCGGTGAGATGCCGGCGGGTCTTGCTCTTCTCGGCCCGGAAGGTCGGACCGAAACAGTACACTCGACCGAAGGCGAAGATGTTCGCTTCGTTGTAGAGTTGGCCGGTCTGGGCGAGATAGGCTTTGTCGTCGAAGTAGCCGACCTCAAACAGGTTGGTTGTGCCCTCCGCCGCCGAGGGCGTCAAAATCGGGGTGCTCATTTCGAGAAAGCCGCGCCCATCCAGCCACGAACGGATCGCCCGCATAACCGTCGCCCGCACCCGCAACAGCGCCCACTGGCGCGCCGAGCGAATCCACAGATGGCGGTTATCCATCAGAAACTCGATCCCGTGTTCTTTGGGCGTGATCGGATACTCGGCCGACGTTTGCACGATCGCGATCTCCTTGACACCCAGCTCAAAGCCACCGGGCACGCCGGGCGCGCGAGGATCGGCCTTGACCACGCCCGTGATCGTGAGCGACGATTCCTGTGGCAGGGCTTTGGCCGCCTCAAAGGTCGCCTCATCAAAATCACCCTTGAACATCACGCACTGGCAGCGGCCGGTGCCGTCGCGGGCCTGAAGAAATATCAGCTTGCCTTTGGGGGTCTTGTCATACAGCCAGGCCTGGAGGGTGACTGTCTGTCCGACATGGGCGTGGAGGTCGTTGATCGAGATGATCGGTGTTGCCATGACTTTGATTTTACCTAGAAGTCATCCTGAAAATCAGGGGCGAGATCACCCTCCCCGCGCGAAGCGCGGGGAGAGTGATCTCGCCAACTGTCTTTCGGATGGCTTCCAGGCAGCGGCGCATATAATCCCTTCGCACCATGACCCAGCCTGACACCGCGCGCGTCACCTTGCTTTCCGATGGAAACTGCATGTCGGACGGCGGCGGGCAGTATGGACTCGTTCCGCGCGTGCGTTGGACGCAGCTGCAAACCCCCGACGCGCAGAATCGGATCATCCAGGTGCTGCGCTGTGTTTTGATCCGGGTCGGCGGAAAGACCATTCTGGTTGATTGTGGCTGCGGCGATAAGGCCCTGGTTGGGGACTACTACCCGATCGAGCGGCCCGCGGGCACCCTGCTTGACGATCTGGCCCGCCAGGGTGTCGCACCCGAGCAGATCGATATCGTCATCCTGACCCATCTGCACGGCGACCACTGTGGCTGGGCGACGCGTGCTGTCGGAGGGCGTTACGCCGGGATCAACACCCCGTATGACCCAGACAACTTTGCCCCGACCTTTCCTCGCGCGCTACTTTGTCCAGCGCGCTGGAGCACGAAGCCGCGTCGCGCCCCAATGAGCGCACCCGCAACACCTATTTCCCGGAGAACTACCAGCCCTTGCTGGCCCAGGGGTGTCTTGACCCTGCTGGAAGGCGACGCTGAGATCGTCCCAGGTGTGCGGGTTGTGTCAACGCCGGGCCATTCGGAAGGACATCAGAGCGTGATCCTGGAGGACGCGGTGCTGGACGCGCCGTCCGCCGCCGGCCTGCTCTTCTACCTCGGTGAGCTGGCCACCGTTATGATTCAGTTCTGCCGCCTGCCGTGGGTCACCGCCTACGATGTCCTCCCGATGACGACAATCGACACCAAGCGCCGCTGGCAGGCCTGGGCCATCGATAAGGGCGCGCTTGTCGTTACTGGTCATGATCCGGACACCATCGCGGCGCGCCTGTCGCGCGATCCGCGCGGCTTCACCCAGGCAACCCGGATTCCATGAAGCGCGCCCTGGCCCTTGTCCTCGCGCTCGCCTTGTGTCTGACGTCCTGCGCCAATCCGCGCGTCACGGTGGTCGTGGTCTGGCACTCGTTCGCTGGCGCGCGCGAGCGCGCGTTGCAGGTCCTGGTGGACCAATGGAACGCCGCCAACCGGACCGGGAGCGTGGTCGTGGCCGAACGGCGCGACGCGGCCCTGATGCGTGCGGCGATGCTCGACGGCAAGGGCCGCGGCGCCGAGCCGGCGTTGACCCTGGCCACCCCTTCGATGGCGGCCCTGCTGTTCCGAAACGGGCTGGCCCGCCAGTTGGATGACTATATTGCGTTATCGAGCGAGCAGGGCGGTTTCTCGCCGGAGGATCGATCCGATCTCTTTGATTTCGTCTTCCGCTCCGGACGGACCCGGGAGGGGAAAACGATCGGGCTTGGATATGGCGGCGCCGCGCGGGCGATGTTCTACAACCGGGATTGGCTGCGCTCGGAAGGCCTTGATGGCCCGCCGCGGGATCTCGACCGCCTGGCCACGGTGTGTGGACGCGCGTCGGATCCGCTGAGGGGCACCCAGTGCCTGATCAGCCAGGCGGATGCCGCGACCTACGCCGACTGGTTGTATATGTTCGGCGGCAGCTTGGCGACAGACGAAGGCACGCAGGCCTTTGCGCCCCGGTTCTCATCCCAGACCTCCATCACATCAACTGCGCGGCTCGGCATTTTCGCCAATGCCGGACTGATTCGGCGGGCGCTGAACGCCCAGCAACCGCGGGATGAGTTCGCGGCCGGCCGGTCCCTGTTTAGTTTTGACTGGACTGATCAGCTGGCCGACTATCGAACCGCCGTCAAGGACGGCGCGAATTTCGAGTGGGGCGTCGCATCGCCGCCCGCGCCGGCTGGCGCCGGCCAGGTTGGGTATCAAGGCTGGGTCTGGACGCTCACGCCGGGTGACCCGGAACGGGAGGATGCCGCATGGCGCTTTGTGCGCTGGATGCTCGACGAGCCTCAATCGTCTCTGTGGGCTTCCCGGACGCGCGAACTCCCGGTGCGGGCCTCGGCGGTAAACCGCTTGCGCAGCCGGGATGGCCTCGATGCCGCGAGCGCAGACGCGCTTATCAGACTGGCCCGGCAGGCGGTCGTGACGCCCGTCGTCAGTGGCTGGGGATGCATCGAAATCGGTCTTGGGGATGCGGTCGCCGAGGTATTTGAAGGTCGGCTTACTGTCGAAGTCCTGGCCCGCGCCCAGGCCGTTGCGCTGGCCCAGGCGAGCCAGTACTGTGTGCCGCGCGCGCTTTCCGCAACTCCATAGAGGGGCCCGAAAAGGTTAGGAGAGCCCACAATCCCGCGCGCGGGGATTGTGGGCTCTCGACTGACAGCCAGGATGACTTTTGAGGAATCGGCCGTGGCAGTGCGCCATTTGCCCTTGCGGCTGAGCTCAAGTTGGCGTAAACTCACAAGTCTGTACAAGGTTTCGATAGGGTCTGGCATGCTGGCCGGTCTTCGAGGAGGCTTGTCCGGAAGAGAGCAAAGCATGGATCCTTCGTTCCTGAAATTCTCGACTGAACCAATCTACAACATGAAGGCCGTCGCCCAGCGCACAGGCATCCCCGCACCCACCCTGCGGGCCTGGGAGCGGCGCCACAAGGCGCTTTCCCCGGGGCGCTCGAGCGGGAACTATCGGCTGTACTCGGAGCGCGACATCGCCATTCTGGAATGGCTTGATCAGAAGACCAAGACCGGGCTGAGCATCAGCCGGGCCGTGGCGCTGCTTGAAATGATGCTGGCGGCGAGCGATGGCGCGCTCTCGCCCGAAATGACGCCTGACCGTCTGCAAGATCTGCCGCGGCTGAGCGCCACCCTGAAGGCGGCGCTCAGCGCATTGGATGAGCGCGCTGCCGGAGCTGTCTTAGCTGAAGCATTTGCGTTGTATTCCCTTGAAGACGTCTGCGAAGGCGTGATCGCGCCGGCGCTTGCCCTCATCGGAGACGATTGGCATGCCGGCAAAGTCAGCGTTGTGACGGAGCATTTCGCCACGTCGTACCTGCTCGGGCGATTGCTGGCATTGCTGAATGCCCAGCCGGTTGGCGAAGGCCCGCTGATACTGCTCGGATGCGCGCCGGGCGAGCGCCATGAGATAGGGGTGTTGATGCTGGCCTTGATGCTGCGCCGGGCTGGACACAATACGCGCTATCTCGGCGGCGATGTGCCCTTGCCGGACTGGGTCCGCGCAATCCGTGAACTTCAGCCGGGTGTTGTCGCCATATCGGCGATGACGGCCCATTCGGCGGAAATGCTGGTCGGGCTGGAGAGCGCCCTCGCGGGCGTTCCGCCCGCGCGCTTACCGCGCTTCGTGCTGGGCGGAATGGGCTTTCAGGCGGGCGTGCCGGTCATTCCCGGGCTGCGCGCTGAGCGGGTTGAGGGCAATTTGCGCGCCAGCGTCGCCCGCATTCGCGCGCTGCTCAGAGACTAGAAGTCATCCCACAAACGTAGGGCGGGATCACAATCCCCGCGCGAAGCGCGGGGATTGTGATCCCGCCCCATTCCTGGGGACAGCTTCCGGCTGGAGTCTCAGCCCGGAGCATGCGCATAATGACTGGATGCGACCGAGATTGGCTTCACCCGTCTGGCATCGACGCTCACGCGGCGTTGCATTGATTCTTTCAGTCGTCCTGGCAGGCTGTTCAGTCAATACGCCCTGGTTCGAGATGCGGGTGGGGGCGCCGACCGCCGATTCCGTTGGAATCACCAGCGTGACGCTTGTGCCGACACTGACGCCAGCCTGGACGGCGACGCCAATGCCGCCCGCGACCGCCACGTCAGTGCCGACCCCGACGCCCACGCCCACCCCGAATCCAGGGACCTTGATCGCGAATGCGGAAGCGTCTGCGCGCGCAGGCGCCGGGCCATCCGCCATCGAGCTTTACGAGCGCGCGGCTCCGCTTCTGCCAGCCAAAAGTTCGCAACTGGCAAACGCACGTTATCGCCTGGGCCAGCTCAAGCTGGCGGAAGGTGATGCCGCCGGCGCCGCGCGTGATCTGGCGGAAGCAGAGGCAGGCGCGCCCAACCCTGGGTTTGCGTTCGATTCTCGGGTTTTGCTGGGCCGCGCGCGCAGCCAGGCGGGCGATCACGCGGGCGCGATTGCGGCCTGGTCGGCCGCGCTCACAATGACTAGCCCGATCTCGACTTACCTGTATGGCTGGATTGGCGATTCGCAAATAGCGATCAAGGCTCCGGCCCAGGCCATCACCCCATTTTTGCGCGCGCTCGACGACACGACCAGCGCATCACAGGCGGCGGTCCGGCGCGAGAAACTCGCCCTCGCGCGTCAGCTCTCCGGCGACTTTGACGGCGCCGCCGCTGACTATGACGCGATTCTGGCCTTCGCCCGCATCCCCGCCTATCGTGCTCGTATTCTGGTGGAAAAGGCGAAGGTTCAGGTTGCCGGTGGCGACGAAGTCGCGGGATATGCGCTGATGCAGCAGATTTTGACGGACTATCCGGCCGAGGCTGCTGCGTTCTCGGCCCTGTTGACATTGCTGGACGCCGCGCAGTTGGTCGATAATCTGCAGCGCGGGATCGTCAACTACCATGCGGGAAACTACCCGTCGGCGCAGCAGGCCTTCATCCGCGCCATCAACGACGCGCGGCCGGGGCAGACCGCCCGGACGGACGAGATCCTGTACTGGGCGGGCCTGAATTACATCGCGCTCGACAGCCTGGTGGACGCCGCCCGCAACCTGGACCCCCTGATTGCCAACCCGCGCTCGGCCCGCTATGCCGATGCGCTGATCGCTGAAGCCGATGCGCTCGCCGCAGCAGGCGCGGTTGACGAGCCGGTCCGGCTGTATCGCCTGCGCGCTCAGGCGAATCCTGGCACACCGTCCGCGTCGGATGCGCTCGCAAGCGCTGGTCGGGTGCTCGAGCGCGCGGGACGGATGGCCGAAGCCGCGGTCGCCTACGCGTCCGCCGTCCCTGGCGCGTCGGCGGACGAGGCCGAGCGTTTGCGCGGCGAAGCAGCCGTGGCCCGTCTACGCGCGGGTGGGAGCGAGGCGGTCCTCAAGGCTGCGCCCCCGATCACGACAGCCCTTGCGATCGGCGCGCGCGAGCCTTTCTGGATCGCCAAGGCCGCCCAAATTGCCGGCAAGCAGGATATCGCCAGCGCCTGGTGGGCGGCCCTGACCCGGACCGCGCCGTCGAGCTATGAGGCAGTCCGCTCCGCTGAGCTTCGCGACGGTCGGGCGCCCATGACCCGCTCGTCGGCTGAAGTCCAGTCGATTTCCGCAGCCGCGGGATTCGACGAGGCGCTGTCCTGGTTGTCAGGGTGGACGGGCGTCACCGTGACGGCCTCAATCAGCGCCGCCACAGGCGTTGTGTCGTGGGTTTCCACGCCCCGTTGGACGTTGAACCGCGCTTTTGTTCGGGGCGAGACGCTCCAGCGGCTGGGCCTGGGCGCGGAGGCCGGGGCGGAGTTCGACGCCGCGCTAAGTGAGCTGGGCGCGGATCCGGTCGCGCTCTTTCAAGCGGCGGTGCGTTGGCGAGAGTTGGGCGGGTATCGCCATAGCATTCAAGCAGCCACCCGGCTTGCCGTGCGCGCGCCCGGCGGGCTCCTGGCGGCTCCTGACTTCGTCGCCCGCCTGGCGTATCCCACTTATTTCTCCGCGCTCATCGAGCCTGCCGCGGCCGAATTCAAGCTTGATCCGCTGTTGATCTATGCGCTGATCCGGCAGGAAAGCCTGTTTGAGGCCAACGCGCTGTCGTCCGCCGCGGCGCGCGGCCTGATGCAGGTCATTCCCGCCACCGGCAAGGAAATCGCCGGCCAATTGAACTGGCCGCCCAACTACACCACCCAGGACCTGAACAAGCCGGCCGTCAGCGTGCGTTTTGGGATCTACTACCTGTCGCGGCAGGTCAAGGGGTTTGATGGCGATCTCGTGGCGGCGCTGGCGGCCTACAACGCCGGCCCCGGCCGCGCACTGCGCTGGCGCGAAGCCGGCGGTGGCGATCCGGATTTCTTCATCGAGGCGATGACCTTGTCTGAACCCGTAACCTACGTCCGCAACATCTCGGTGAACTACGCGGCGTATACCCGGCTGTATGCCAAATAACGGCGAGATCACACTCCTGGCGCGAAGCGCCGGGAGTGTGATCTCGCAACCTGTTTCAGGATAACCTCTATTTCGCGGCTTCGATCTTCATCGTCCAGCCGTATGGGTCGGGCGCCCGCCCGTACTGCAGGTCGGTGAGCGACTGGCGCAAGTGCGCGGCCACAGGCCCGATGCTGCCCGTTCCAACGGTGTAGTCCTTGCCTTCATATCCGAAGCGCCCCACAGGCGCGACGACCGCCGCCGTGCCAATGCCGAAGGCTTCCGTGATCTTGCCCGACTCGATGTCCTTGATGATCGTGTGGACGTCCAGGCGCTCCTCGCTGAGCGTATAACCGACGTCTGGCGCGAGTTTGAGCATTGAGTCACGGGTGATGCCGGGCAGGATGGTGCCGGTCAAGGCCGGGGTGACGATGTGCTTGCCGTAGGCGAAAGCGATGTTCATCGCCCCCACTTCTTCGACATACTTGCGCTCGATGCCGTCCAGCCAGAGCACCTGCTGGTAGCCCTTCTTGGCCACCGCCTCGGCCACAAACAGGCTGGCCGCGTAGTTGCCGCCGGTTTTGGCCGCCCCGGTGCCGCCCCGCACCGCGCGCACATACTCATCTGAGATGTAAACGGCGACGGGCTTGGCGCCCGCGGAAAAGTAGTTCCCGACCGGGCTGAGGATGACATAGTGCAGGTAGGTCTTGCTCGCCGTCACGCCGAGGGTCGGATCAGACGCGATCAGGGTCGGGCGGATATACAGCGAACCGGACGCGGCGGGCGGGCAATAGGCATGATCGATGGCCACGAGCTGGGCGATCGCGTCGACATGCGATTCGGGATCCACTTCCTGCATCGCCATGCGCTTGGCCGAGCGGTTGAAGCGGGCCGCGTTTTCCCATGGCCGGAAAAGGTTGATGTGTCCGTCGGGCCGGCGATAGGCCTTGGTGCCTTCAAAAATCTCCTGCCCGTAATGCAGCACGGCGCTGGCCGGCGCGAGCGAGAGTGGCCCATACGGTCCAATGACAGCGTCGTGCCACCCCTTGTCGGGTGAGTACTTCTGGATGTACATGTGCCGGCTGAAAATCTGACCGAAGCCAAGGTTTTCTGGCAGGACGACCGGCGACGTATCCGAAACGGGTTCGATTTTGATGTTCACGTCAGGACTCCAATATGGGCTTGCAGATCTGACGGAAAGTGTATCACCGACATTCTCGGCGCCGTCGCGCTCTGTCTGAATCATTGCGCCCCGGCGAAGCCGGGGCGCAATGATTCAGACAGAGCGCGACGGCGCTGGTCAGCGCGCGCGTATGAGCGTGTCGACGAGACCCACGACCAGGCTGTCACCGTCGAGACTGAAGACAAAGCTGCCGCTTGCGGGAAGCTTGTATTTGCCATTTTCCTGCAGCAGGGCCAGTTCCTGCTGTCTGCCCCGGTAGTACTCATTCGTCTTGAGCACGCCGTCTTTCCTGAACACCGAGACCAGGCCGTCCTTCCAGCGCACATACATGCTGGATCCTGGCGCGAATCGCGCGCCCGCGGGATGCCAAACGTAGCGCGTTTCATCACCCGACGCGAAGCGGACACTGACGCAGGCGCCGTCAGCGAGCGTCTCCAATGCCGCGGGCCGGGGTCCCTTCTTGCGCAGTTCGTCAAAGGTGACGTTGACGCAGGCGCTCGCGCGAGGCGTTGCCGTCGGCCGGGGGGTTGCGGCCGCCCTGTTTGCGACGGCCGCGCCCCCTGCCTGTGGAACAGGGGGCGCGGTGGCTGTTGGCGTCGAAACGCGCGGTGTTTCCGCAGCGCTCGGCAACGCCTCAACTTGGCCTGTCGGCTGGGCTGTTGGCGCGGGCGTTGCGGCCGCCGGCGCAATGGCCGCGGTTGCCACCAACACCGGGACTGCGGCCGCCGGGGTGCGGGTGGGCGGCACGATTATCCGCACCGGGGTGGGCGGGGCGGCGCCCCCGCATCCGGCCAGCGCGCCCGCCGCGACAAGCCCGGCCCCGGCGCGACCGGCTCCGCGTATGATGTTAAGTGTTGTTGTCCTGGCGAATGCGAAGAGACTGCGATGAGACATGTTTGGTTTACTCCTTGAGTGCTTTGACGAAATCGTAGGCGGCCGCGGCCGGATCGGCGGCATCACCCGCTGCGCGAATCAGCGCGCTGGCCACAATGACGCCGTCGGCGAAGCGGCCGATCGCGCGCACGTGGGCGGCGGTGCTGACCCCAAAACCGACCACGATTGGCGTGGTCCCGGCCTGGGCCCGCACCCGCGCGACGTAATCACTCAGACCGGCCGCGAGCTCGGTCCGGGCGCCAGTCACGCCGGTGACCTGCACAACGTAAATAAATCCCGTTGCGGCGGCGGCCGCCAGCCCCAGCCGCGCGCTCGTCGAGGTCGGCGCAACGAACTGAACCAGGGCGAGTTGGTTGGCGTCGCAGGCCGCCCGGAGCGTGTCCGACTCCTCGGGCGGGAGATCGGGGACGATCAGGCCATCCACTCCCGCGGCGCGCCAGTCAGCGGCATAGGCGGTCTCGCCGTGCGCGAGCAGCGGATTCAGATAGCCCATGGCGAACATCGGCAGCCTGGCGCCTTGCGCGCGCGCCCGCCCGGCCAGCGCGATGCATCCGGCCACCGTTGCGCCGTGGCGGAGCGCAACCTGGGTGGCGCGCTGAATGACGACGCCATCCGCAAGCGGGTCGCTGAAGGGCACGCCCAACTCAATCATGTCGGCTCCGGCCCGGGCGATCGCCTCGACCACCCGCAGCGAAGTCTCGGCGTCCGGATACCCCAGCGGCCAGTAGGGCATGAGCGCCGGCCGGCCCTCTGCTCTGGCCCGCGCAAACGCGTCGGTGATCGCTTTGATTCCCATGTTGGGCCTTACTCCGTGATCTCGCCGCCGAGGCCGCGATACTTGCCGTTGAAATAGAGCAGGGGTGTCTGGTCAGGATGTTGCACATCGCCCGACAGCACTTCCCCGACGAAGATGGTGTGATCGCCCGCGGCAAAAGCCTGCACGACCTTGCAATCGAGAAAGGCGATCGCGTCGTTGAGCACCGGCGCGCCGGTGACCGCCACACGATGGGCAAGACCGGCAAAACGCTCCTCATCCGGCAGGCGGCCAGCGAAGCGATCCGAGATGTGCTTCATCGTCGGTGAGAGGAAGTTCACGCAGAAGATCCCGCTCTTCTCGATCAACGGATGGGTGCGGGTGTGGGTGTTGATGCTGGCAAATACGAGGGGTGGCGTCGCGGCCAGGGACGAAAAGGCCGTCACCGTCAGCCCGTAGTCAAAGCCTTCGTGGCGGGTGGTGACGATATTGACGGTGCTCGCCCAGCGGCGCATGACCTGACGAAACTGTTCGGCTGTTACGGGAATCATTTCGCGATGATCATACCGCAGGGGTTGGATGTTGAAGCTGACGGTTGGCTGACAGCGCGCATGGATTGCGCCCCGGCCCGGGACGCACTAAAATGCGACTGTGCCGCAGATATCTGTTTCGACCATCCACGTCATCAAGGGCACCGAGTTCGGCGAGGCTGCCCAGGTCATCGCTCAGGAATCTGGCCGCCGCGCGGCCCGCCCCGGCGAGACTCTTGTCGTCTTCATGGATTTTCCCGGGGCGTCGCCCGACGCGTTGGCTGAGATCGGGGGCGCTGCCTGCGACGCCTACTGGCGCGCGCCTGGCAGTCAGACCGCCGCGTTGCGGGCCGCCATCACCCGAGCCAGTGATTCCGTGCTGACCCTGAATCGGGGGGCGGTGACGCGGCTTGAGGGCTCGCTGACCTGCGTGGCCGCGGATGCCGGCAAAGTAGTGATCGCCCAGGCTGGGCCCGCCCTCGCCTTTGCCCGCGGACGGGCCGGCGCTTTCGAGCGGATTGAACCGGCCCGGCTGCAGTCGCCCATCGGCGCGGCGCGGACTGAGGACGTCGAATTCTCCAACTTCCCGTGGCAGCCCGGTGATGCCTTTGTCATCTCCGGTTCGTATTCCTGCCGGGATGTCAACGATCAACTGATCAACCGATGCATGGGGAAGGGCGAGGCTCGTCTGATTGCCGGCTATCTCAATGCCAATGTCAAGCAGGGCAGCCTGACCGGTGTGGCGCTGACTCTGACAGACACGGTGACCTATGGCACGCCAGTAGCCCCCGCCGCAGTTGCGCCAGCCACCATCGCGCCGCGGGCTACCGCCGCCGCCCTGGCGCCCGCCGCCGCGTCCAGCCGCTCCGCCTCGGCCCCCTCGCCGCTCAGTTCGCTGGCCAGCGGCGCGCAGGTGGTCCTTGGCCGGGTTGGCGGCGCGCTTGGCTTTGGGTTGGGCAAAGCCGGCGGCGCCGCCCGCAAGACACTCGGCGAAGTTGCGGCCAGCATGTTGCCTGAGGCGCCCCGCGCCATCGATGCGGCCGAGCGCTCGCGGACGGCGATGATCGGACTGCGCGCGGCGACGATCCTGCTCCCGATCGCCGTCGCCGTCATCGTCACGATTCTGTATATGAATCTGAGCGGCCAGGCCGAGCGCATCCAGCTCCAGGACCTGGCCAAGGCACAGATCGCCCAGGCGTCGGCCGACGGCCTGGATCCCAACGCTCAGCGGAGCGCCGTCCAGCGTGCGCTCGACACCATTGCCGCCTTCAATGCGAAGGCCCCGGGAGACAAGACATTTGACCGCCCGCAGGCGGAGCTGAGCGCGCGGCTGGATCAATTGCGGCGGATCACCCGAATACAGGTCACGAGCGTCTATGAATTCGCGGCGGCCTCCGACGAGCGCCGCGTATCGGCCTCGACCCTCGGCGCGTTTGTGATGGACCGGGCAAACGGCACGGTCGATCACCTCGTGCGCAACGCAGGCAGGCCAACCGCGGATGCGCTTCAGCTCATCCTCCCCCAGCAGCCGAATGGCCCGCAGTTGCGCGATGTCGCGTGGGCCAGTTCGGTCGGCGATCGCTGGCGGACCGAAGGCGCGGTGTTGTTTGGGGCGGAGACAGGTTTCGAGTACAAGGCCGCCGAGAACCAGACCGGCCTGATTCGATGGCCAGCTGGCCTCATCAGCGGCACGAGTCAGATTGTGGCGGGCGAACTGTGGAACGGCAATTTGTATGCCCTCGATGCGGGGGTGGGCCAGATCTGGCGCCTCACCCGCCAATCCGATGGGGCCTTCGCCAGCAGCCCCTATTTCCGCGTGCCATACGGCCCGCTCACGACGACGATTGATATCGCCGTCGATGGCGCGGTTTACGTCCTGCAACGCAACGGCATCGTGTTGAAGTATCTGACCAGCGCTCCGGCGACGTTTGCGGTCTCCCCGCCCGAGCCGATTGGCCGCTCGGTTGCCATCGCACTGAGCGCGCAGGAACAGCAGCGCGGCAGCGTGTTTCTCGCGGATGTCGACAACGGCGCGATTTGGCAGCTTGGCAAGAACGGCGAGTTCCAGCGCCAGTATCGACCGCCCGGCCTCGAATTCGCCAACATGATTGATATGTCGATCGACCCGGTGAACAACCTGGTGTATGTGTTGACAAACAAGAAGCTGCTCAGCTTCAAGTACGTCACCTAGAGCCTGCGCAAGGAACCTGCCAGAAACGATAGTCCCCGGCTCTGCCGGGGACTATCGTTTCTGGCAGGTTCCTTGCGTATGGGAGTTAGTGTCGGCCCGGCAGGCCGTTGCGGACCGCCACGATCTCAGCCAGGATAGACAGCGCAATCTCCTCGGGCGCATGCGCCCCGAGGTCGAGCCCGATCGGCGCGTGCAGGCGGGCAAGATCGGGCTCGCCAAAACCGGCTGCGCGCAGGCGTTCCAGCCGGTTGGCATGCGTGCGGGCGCTGCCCAAAACTCCAACGTAAAAAGATTGACTGCGAAGCGCGATCTCGAGGGCAGGGTCATCGATCTTCGGGTCGTGGCTGAGGGCGACAAAGGCGGTGGCCTGGGTCAGCGGGATCTCTGCGAGGGCGCGGGTCGGCCAGTCGTTGATCAGCGCGCCGATGCGCGGAAAGCGGGCGGGGGTGGCGAAGGCGCTGCGCGGGTCGATGACCGTCACTCGGAATCCAAGCGTGGCTGCCATGTCGGCCAGTGGGATCGCGATGTGGGCGGCCCCGATGCAGATCAGGCTGGGCGGCGGCAGGATGACGTCGACAAAGACGTCAAGCGGGCCAACCTGCGCCCGGATCGGGCCGCCTCGAAGCAAGGCCGCTTCGAGGGCGGATCGCAGCCCGGGGAGCGCGTCCAGGTTGTCGGCTTTGCCGTCCGCCCACAGGTGGGCCCGCCGCCCAATGTGCTCAAAGGGCCCGCCTACAACGATGGCCATGCCGAGGCCGCGTCCAGTGTGAGCCGCCTCGCGCCACAGGGACTCGGTCTCAGGTGCCAGCGCCTCGACATAAACCTCAATCTCACCGCCACAGGCCAGCCCGACTTCCCAGGCGGTCTCGTCGGCGACCCCAAAATGCAGCGTGCGCGGCCCGCCCCCGCCCAACGCTTCCAGCCCAGCTTCGTAGACCGCGCTCTCGATGCAGCCGCCGCTGACCGAGCCCGAGATCCGGTTGCCCTCAGCGACGGCCATTTTGGCCCCCGCGCCGCGCGGCGCGCTGCCCCAGGTGCGGATGACGGTGGCGACGGCGACCGGCAGGCTCAAGGCCTGCCAGTCGCCGATGTCGTTGAGGAGGTCTCGCATTCTGTAGGGTTGTTTCTGAAGCGATGTGTCCCCGGGCGAAGCCCGGGGACACATCGCTTCAGAAAGGAACGTTTGAGATTCACGCCTTCGGCGGCGCGGGCGGTTGCTGCGGCGGCGCCATCGGCGGCTGCTGCATCATCGGCATGGGTCGCGCCTTCGCCGGGCGGCGGCGATTCAGCGCGCGCACGATCGCGATCAGGGCCACGAAGGGCAGGGACAGAATGATGAGGACCGGCAAAACCGTGACCACCAGCCAGATCATCAGGGTGCCAAGCCCCTGCAGGATTCGGATCAGCGCCTCGACTGCGTTCTTGAACACGCCTTCCGGGCGCCAACCCGGGGCCGCGATGGGCTGGGCGATGACGTCAGGGATGAGTGAGATCGTCACGGTCGACATCGCGGCAGACGTCGCCAGGAACTGAGCCCGCCCCTTGGCCTGTTCGATCTGACCCCGGATCGAGGTCAGCTCGCGATACACGGCCAGCACATCCTCGGTCTTGGTGGACTTCTCGAGGATGGTTCGGAGTTGCGTCTCGGCGGCCTCCAGGTTCTTGATCCGGGCGCTGAGATCAGAGAATTCGGCCGTCACATCCTGGCCAGTGACCTGGTCGTTGCGGACTTCGATCGCCAACTTGCGCGCGCGTTCAAGCGTGGCATCCAGCTTGTCGGAGGGCACTTTGATCACGATCGTCGCCTGCGACCCCTGGGCATATTTGGTCGTATTTGACGATTGGATGAAGCCCTTGAACTCGGTCGCCATCCGGCCGATCTCGTCGAGACTGGCCAGGGTGTCCTTGACGATCAGGGTGAGATTCGCGGTACGGATCACCAACCGGTCGGTGAGATCGGTCTGCCCGGCTGGGGATTGGGCGTCGGCGGCGGTGCCGCCGGCCTTGGGTGCCGTCACTGGCGCCGAGGGGGCGACCGATTCGCGCCCGAGGTTGGACGGGGCCGGCGCGGCCGCGCCGCAGGACGCGAGGGCCAACACGCTCAGCAGAAAGGTTGGGATGAGGGTTCGAGCTTTCATTGTTTCTTCTCCGTGCGACGTATCGCGTCGCGATCTTCTCCCGGCGCTCTTGGCTATACTATGCCGCGCCGGCACGTTGACACAGACTAACGCGCCGATGGTCAATCCGCTTGACATCCAGATGACAGGCGACCCACAACAGGTGATTTCATGGCTTCTCTACTCGAAAAAGTCGATACCTTGATCAAGGCGAACCTCCACGCGCTGGTGGACAAGGCCCTCCAAAGCAACAACATTGCCGTCATCGATCAGTATATCCGCGACGTCGATAACAACCTTGACGCGTTGGAGGATGCCGCCGCCACCGTGGGCGGGCAGGTCAAGACCCTCGAGCGCAAGCGCGATGAGCTCAAGAAACAGGTCATCGACCTGGACCGCAACATCGACATGTTCCTGAGCCAGGGCAAGGATGACTTGGCCCGGGCGGCCCAGTCCAAGCTGAACTCGGTCAAGACCATGGCCGAGACGTACGAGCAACAGGCCACCCGCCAGGCATCCGAGTACCAGTCGCTGCTCAACGCCCGGCTCAAACTGCAGACCAAGCTGCAAACCATCCGCCAGCAGCGCGAGGAGATGGCCCATCTGCTCGAGCTGGCCAAGGCCAAGGAACTCACCAACCGGGCCATCAAGTCGATCGACGACCTGGCCGGGATGGGGGATCAGGACGTGGCCCGCATCGCCGAGGGCATTCGCAACCGGCTCGATTCGGCCAGCGCCCGGGCGGAGATGGCGGCCCAGAATCTCGACACCCAAATGGACGAGGCGCTCGGCAAGGGCGAGCTCGACTCGCAGCTCGAGGAGCGCAAGCGCCGCCTGGGCATCAACAAGTAGGCACTCCTATCAATACCCCTTCCGGAGGCGATATGCCCGCCCCGGCGTACGTCGGGGCGGGCATATCGCCTCCGGAACAGGGTGTTGTTGAGAGTTCCAGGGCTGTCCGCGCACCGATATGAAACTGCGTCAACGCACGTTTGGCAATATCCTTGCCAACGCCGTCCTCACCCCGCTCAGCGGCTTGATCGTGGCTGCCGGTATCCTGCTGGTTGGTCTGGGTGTGCGCGTGCCGATTCTCGACCTGCCGGCCATTGCGTGGTTGGCTGGCCTCGTGCCGATCTGGTTGATCGCCGTCGGCGCGAAGGTCCTCGACCGCTCCGTCGGCGAGAAGGCGGCCGCCCAGGCCCTGCGCGAAGAGTACGACCTGGAGAAAATCGAGAGCGCTCATCTGCGCGACATCGTCCGACGCGCCACAGATTACCGCGAACGAATTGACCAGGTTGTGGCCAAAGCCGGCGAGGGCGCTTTCACGGTCAGGATGCAGGATGTCTCGAATCAGGTCGAGCAGTGGGTGGGCCGGATCTACGCGCTCGCGCAAAAGATCGACGCCTATCGGCTGAATGATGTGATCCAGAAGGACACCAAATCGATTCCGCAGTCGATCGGACAGCTCAAGATGCGCATGACCCAGGAGCGCGACGAGTCGGTGAAAGCCGAAATCGCAAATGCCATTCATCAACGCCAGGGCCAGCTGAATATGTTGGAAGCCCTCGATACGACGATGGACAAGGCCGAGTTGCAGCTCGAAAATACGCTCACCGCGTTGGGAACTGTCTATTCGCAAATGCTGCTCATCGACGCCCGGGATGTGAACAGCGCCCGCACCCAGCGCCTGCGTGAGAACATCACCGAGCAGATGGCCGGCCTGAACGATGTGATCACGTCGATGAACGACGTCTACGAATTACCGACCCGAACTTCCTCCGCTGCATCAAGCTAGGGACCGCAGAACCCGGTTTCGGGGACGGTATCCTCCTGCGAAGCAGGGGGATATCGTCCCCGAAACTGAAATTGCTGGTGGTTCCGGTGTGCGGCGGAGGCATTGGAGATAACGATGATTACCGATCTCGGACACGCCGCCTTTGCCTGCACCGATCTCGATCGCGCGCTCGCCTTCTACGCCAAGCTCGGGATTCGAGAGGCCTTTCGCCTCAACCGCGAGGATGGCTCGCTCATGCTGGTCTACCTGCATGTGGCCGGCGATCGCTTCATCGAAGTCTTCCCCGCCTCAGGCCCGCTGACGAGCGGGCAGCCGATCAGCTATATGCATTTGTGCCTGGTGGTCGACGATGTCAAGGCGATGGCCGAACAGCTTCGCGCGGACGGCATCGCCATCGAGCGCGGCCCGAGCCTGGGTCTCGACCACAACTGGCAGGCCTGGGTGCGCGACCCGGATGGCAACGCGATCGAGCTGATGCAGCTCGTCGAACACTCGCCCCAGCGCCGGGTGGCGCGCGGCGAGGCGGCGTGGGAGTAGTGACGGATTAACCTCGCGGGTAGGCGCCGATGGGCTGAACCTCGGAGGTGGCCGCCAGAGAACCGCGCCGGTTGCGAGCTTCGGGCGGCCACCTCCGAGGTGCAGGAAAAATACGTTATGCCCGCCCTCTTCGCCCTGGCCCGCTCGGCCTTTCAGCGCCAGTTCGCCTACCGCGCCGCAAACCTGGCCGGGCTGGTCACCAACCTCTTCTTCGGCCTGCTCCGAGCCGCCGTCGTCATCGCCCTGTTCGAGGCGCGCGGCGGCGCGCCCGTCGCCGGCTATGGCCTGCGTGAGAGTGTCACCTTTATGGGTGTCGCCCAGGCTCTGATCGGGTGGGTGGCGCTTTGGGGCTGGTGGGATCTGCTGCGCTCGGTCAAGACGGGTGAAATCGCCAACGATCTGCAGCGCCCGGTAGACTTCTTCTGGTACTGGGCCGCCCAGGACTTTGGGCGGGCAGTCTCGCAGCTGCTGATGCGCGGCGTCCCGTTATTGCTCACATTTGGGATCGCCTATCCCATCATCCTGCCCGCCGATGCCGGCCAGACGGCGCTCCTCGGTGTGTCGCTTGGGCTCGCCTGGTTCTGCTCCTTCGCCTGGCGCTTTATGTTCAGCCTGGTCGCGTTTTGGACCACCGACGCGATGGGGGTTGCCCGCATTGCGATCTTTGTTCAGATGTTTCTGGCCGGATTCTTCTTGCCGATCACCTTCTTCCCGGACGCAATCAGCGCAGCCATTCGGCTGTTGCCATTCGCCGGGATGATCAACACCCCGATCGAGATCTTCGTGAATGTGGCGCGGGGAGCGGATGCGCTCATGGCCATCGCGTTGCAGATCTTCTGGGCCGCGGCCCTCTATCTTGGCGCGCGGCTGGTGCTCGCCTCGGGCATCCGAAGGCTGACGATTCAGGGGGGCTGAGTGATCTACTTCCGCCTGATCGCCGCGTCGATGCGCTCGCAGCTCCAGTACCGCGTGTCGTTCACCCTTGACACGTTGGGCGCATTCCTGTCAACGTTTGTCGAATTCCTGGCCCTGGCCCTCGCATTCGGGCGCTTTGGCGGGCTGGGCGGCTGGTCGATCTGGCAGATCGCGTTCCTGTGGGGATTGACGGAGGCGGCGTTCGGGGTGATGGACATGCTCTTCAGCGGCTTCGACCCGGCCAGCTTCAGCCAGCACGTGCGGCGCGGCACGCTCGACCAGATCCTGTTGCGCCCGGTCAATCTCATCGTCCAGATCCTGGCCTCGGAGTTTGTGCTCAGGCGGGTGGGGAGGATTCTGGAGGGCGGGCTGATCTTCGTCCTGGCGGTTGCCAACCTGGGCATCGCCTGGACGCCGCTCAAGCTGGCCTATCTCCCGCTGGTCTTTGCCAGCGCGGTCGCTTTCTATGGGGCGCTCTTTGTGGCGGGCGCGACCCTGTCATTTTGGACGACCGAGGCGCTCGAAATCGTCAACGTCTTCACCTATGGCGGCACAACGATGGCCTCCTACCCAATGAACATCTACACAGATTGGCTGCGCCGGATCTTCACTTACGTTATTCCGACTGCCTTGATCATCTACTACCCGGCCCTGTTCTTCTTCGACCTGCCCGATCCGGCCGGCCTGCCGGTCTGGGCGTCGTTTCTGGCCCCGCTGGCTGGCTTCGGTCTGCTGGCCCTGGCCTTCCTCGGATTTCGTTTCGGGTTGCGGCGCTACGCGTCGACGGGGGTGTGAATGGGCGCCATCATCTCGCTGGAACATCTCCGCAAGACCTTTCGGGTCGCCGATCGCCCCAGCGGGCGCCTGGCCGGCCTGCGCGGCCTTGTCGCGCGCGAGATGCGGACAGTCACCGCCGTCGACGACGTGAGCGTCGACATTCATCCGGGCGAGATCGTCGGATATCTCGGTCCAAACGGGGCGGGTAAGTCGACGACGATCAAGATCATGACCGGCATCCTGGTCCCGACCTCGGGCGGCGTGCGCGTCAACGGGCGGGTGCCCTGGCGCGAGCGGCGGGCCCATGTGGCCGGAATCGGGGCCGTCTTCGGCCAGCGCAATACGCTGTGGTGGGACCTGCCCGTGCAGGACTCTTTCGACCTGCTGCGCCATATCTACGCCATTCCGGCCGCCGCTACGCGGCGAATCTGAAGACGTTTCGTGACCTGCTCGGGCTGGATGAGTTCATCCGCCAGCCCGTCCGCACGCTGTCGCTCGGCCAGCTTATGCGGGCCAACCTGGCCGGCGCGCTGCTGCACGACCCGGGCATTGTTTTTCTCGATGAGCCCACGATCGGCCTCGACATCGTGGCCAAGGAACGCATTCGGGCCTTTATTCGCCAGATCAACCGCGAGCGCGGCGCGACCATCGTCCTGACCACCCACGACTTGTCTGATGTGGAACGGTTGTGCGAGCGGGTGATCGTCATCGACCACGGCCGGCTGATCTATGACGGCCGGCTGGCCGAGTTGATTGCCCGCTACGGCGGCGACCGTGAGTTGCAGGTCGATTTCGCAGGTGACTATGCTGATGTCTCCGTCGATGGCGCGCGCCTGGTCGGGCGCGAGGGCCGGCGCGCGACGTATCGCTTTGCGCGGGCCGAGTCATCGGCCGCCGAGCTCATCGGCCGGCTTAGCGCGCGCTACCCGCTCGATGACCTCGCCGTGCGCGAGCCCGATATCGAGGAAACGCTGCGCAGGATCTACGAACGCGGGCTATAGATTTGCTCTTTGGGGGGCGGGGGGGGGGGGGGGGGGGGGGGGGGGGGGGCCGGGGTCTTTCGGCAAATTCCTTGACGACGGTCAGGGCTCGTAGACCAGGGGCGGGTTGCTGCGCAGCACCGTGGCGTCGGTGCTGAGCGCCATCATGGCCCCGCTCACCGCGGCGGTGATGGCCTCGCGCATCACCCCGGCCGCGTCGAGAATGCCGGCCTCGGGCATCCGCACGATCTCACCCCGCAGCGCGTTGACGCCGAAATCCTTCGAGCCGCGCTTCGCGTTGCGCGCGCGCACCTCGGCCAGCTTTGGCGCGGGGTCAATCCGTGCGTTGGACAGGATCCGCCGGAACGGGGCTTCGAGCGCGGTCGCCAGCGCGCGCGCGCCCCAGGCCAGCTCGGGATCGGTCTCGGCCAGCGCACTGGCGCGGGCTGAAACCGCCTGCGCGGCCGCAACAAGCCCGCCGCCGCCGCCAGGCAGCCAGCCCTCCTCGAGGGCGAGCGGCAGAATGCGCAACCCTTTGTCGGCCTTCTGGCGCAAGGACGCGCGCTCAGCCTCGGTGTGGGCGCCGATCTTGAGGGTGCCCAACTGGCCGATCAGGCGGGCGATCCGAAATCGCGCATCATCCCGTTCGGCGTCGGGCAGGGCCCGATTGCGGGCGCGGCCATTGAGCGATCGGATGACCTTCTCGCGAACCGCCTGGCGCCCTTCGGCCGCGACGATGACATCCTCGGTTCCGGCGAAAACGCGAGTGGCCATGCCAATGTCGCTCCGCCCGAGCGCTTGGAGCCGCCCGCCCGCGTGCGGGGCAATGACCGTTGCCCCGGTCAGTGCCGCCAGATCGTCGAAATCGGCCTCGCGCTGCGCCCCGGCCCGGCGCAGGTCGATGGCGACGGCCTGGATCTTCTTTTGCTGGGTGTTGGCGATCAGCGCGCCAAGCGCTTCGCCGCGCACCTCGTGGGCGAACAGGGCGACCCGAACCGGCGTGTCTCCGCCATCGGGCGCGAGCTCGAGCGCAAAACGGAGCAAAGGCTCCACCTGATCGAATTCAGTCACGTCGCCGTCAAACAGGGCGACGGCGCAGTTCGTGAGTGTCGCCTTGTGGGCGGCCGCATCCGTGTAGAGGTGCGGCGACGAAATGCGGGCCTTCCAGCGCCCGCCTTCGTGGTAGTCGCGCTCAATGTACGGCGCGGCAAATTCCTCGACGTCAATGTGCGCGCCGTTGCCGAGGTTGTGGAACATCTCGCCCAGGGCAATGCTGAGGGGCTCCTCGCCGGTCGCGGTGAGGGCCAACCGGATCAGATCGCCGTAGTCGCGGACGGGGCGGGCCTGGCTGGCGATTGACGCGATGGCCGTCTGAAGCCCGGCCTCCGCGCCCGCCCGCAGGCGCATCGGATTCGCGCCTCCGGCGACGAGGCGGCGGCCCTCACGCAGGAGGGTCTGAGCGACCACGGCCGCGGTCGCACTGCCATCCCCGGCCCGCAGATGCACCCGCCACACGAGCTGGCGCAGCAGCATCGCGCCGACATCCTCGGCCCGATCGGGGAACTGCATCATCCGGCGGGCGAGCACGGCGGCATCGCTGACGAATTCCGGCCGGTTGGCCCGGCTGGTCAGGCTCTCGCTCAGGGCATGGCCCTGGCTCGGGCCAAGGGTGTAGGCGAGCAATTCGGCCAGGCGGTCAAAACCCCTGAATAGAGCGTCACCGGCGGCGGGGGCGAGAAGTACAGACGGTTGCATGACTAGAGGTTGAAGTGCCGGTGATCGCCTGATTCCCACAGTTGGTTCACCACAAAGGCACAAAGACACAAAGAAGACGGTGTTTTCCTTTGTGTCTTTGTGCCTTTGTGGTGAAAAACCCGGAGTGACTCAGGCCGTGACCCACAGCGCATCGACCCCGCGCAGGGCGACGTCGCGCCGCCAGCGCGGCGGGCGGGCCGGGTCGAGCGCCAGGCGCGGGAAGCGGGCCAGCAATTGCCGCAGCGCGATCGGAATCTCCATGCGGGCCAGGGGCGCGCCCAGACAAAAGTGGATTCCGAAGCCAAACGCGCTGTGTTTGACCGCCGCGCGGTTGATGTCCAACGTGTCAGGCTCCGCGCACAAGGCCGGGTCGTGGTTGGCCGCTCCGATCATCCCCAGCACGATCTGGCCGGCCTGGATGCGATGCCCGCCGATGTCGACATCCTGTGTAACTCGGCGGGCGCTGCGTTGGACCGAGGTGTCGTAGCGCAGCAGCTCCTCGAGCGCTTCTGGCAGGCGGGCGGGCTCGGCCTTGAGCTGGGCGAGCTGAGCCGGATGGCGCAGCAGCGCGATCAATCCATTGCACAGAGCGTGAGTGGTGGTCTCGTGCCCGGCGACAAACAGTGTGACGCAGGTGGAGACCAGCTCGTCGTCGCTGAGCGCGTCGCCCTGCTCGCGGGCGGCCATGAGGTGGCTGAGCACATCCACTTGCGGGTGGCGGCGATGATCTTCGATGAGATCCGCGAGATAGGCCCGGAAGTCGGCCAGCCCGCGCTGGGTGGCCAGGGTGATCTCGGGGTCGGGCTGGCCCGGGCGGGCGTGCAGGTTGTTGACGTCGAAGGCCCACTTGCGAAGCAGGTCGCGGTCAGCCGCTGGCGCCCCCAGCATAACGGCGATGATGGTCGCCGGCAGGGGATAGGCCAGGGCCTCCATTACGTCGAAGGCTGGTTTGCCCTCCACCGCGTTGAGCAACTCGGCCGTCATCGCCTCGAACTTGGGGCGCAGCGACTCGATCAGGCTCGGGGCGAAGGACTTGCTGACCAGGGCCCGCAGCCGGGTGTGGTCGGGCGGGTCGGAGTGGGTGAGCCCGACCGAGTAGTGCCGGCGCAGCAGGCCGACTTCGCTGCGGGCCGGCTCAGGCAGCCGGTCGAGTTGGGCCGATACGCGCCCGTGGCTGGAGAACGTTCTGGGATCGCGGTGGATGGCGACGACGTCCGCGTGGCGGGTCAGCACCCAGGCGTTCCAGGCCGCGCTCCAGTAGACCGGCGCCTCTTCTCGCAGGCGCCGGTAGATCGGATACGGGTTCTCGAAAAACTCGGGCGAGCCGAGCCGCGGGTCGAAGTTGGTCAACGTGAGCACTGTTTGGAATTGATATCCCCGGCTAGCCGGGGATATCAACTCCAAAACCATTACGACTACCGCCCGCCAAACCCCGTCGTCGCGATGCCCTCGACAAAGTAACGTTGGGCGACGAGGAACAGGATGATCATCGGGATAACCATGACCGTTGAGGCGGCAAAGACCAACTCCCACTGCGAGTTGTAGGTGTCGTTGAAGGCCCGCAAGGCCATCGACAAGACCCAGTTGTCCTTGTTGTTCAGAAAAATCACCGGCTCGAGATAGCTGTTGTAGTGCTGGAACAGCGCGAACACGCCGACGCTGACGGTCGCGGGTCTGCCAGCGGGAGCAGGATCTTCCAGAAGATTGACCAACGGCTCGCGCCATCCATCACGGCCGCCTCTTCGAGCTCCATCGGGATGCCCTTGAAGAATTGGCGCATGAGGAACACATACAAGCCGGTTCCCGCCAGCCAGAATGGCACGATCAGGGGGAGCGGCGTGTCAAGCCAGGTCGGTCGATTCATCCACGGGAAGATGTTGAGCAGTTCATTGCTGAACTTGGCCGCTTCGTTGGCGCCCAACATCGGCAGGTTGCGGAAGACGATGAAGCGCGGAATCAGCATCACGATATCGGGCAGAAGGGTGGTCGCCATCAACAGCGCGAACAGGATATCGCGCCCGGGAAAGCGGATGCGGGCAAGGCTGTAGCCGACCGCGGCCGACGAAAGCACGGCGCCGAGCACGGCCAGGCCGGTGATGACAAAGGTGTTGAAGGCGAAGCGCAGCATCGGCAGGGCAGGCGAGTTGAAGACTTCGAAGTAGTTGCGCCAACGCGGTTCTGCCGGAATCCACACAATGGGGTTGGCGAAGATCTCGGTGCTGGACTTTAGGGATGACGACACCATCCACAGCGTCGGCACGAGGAACGAAAACACCGCGATCGACAGCGCGATCTGCAGGGCGCCCAGGCCGATGTACTCTCTGATCTTGCGGGGGGTGAGCGTTGTTTTTGTCATTGCTCGTAATACACCCACTTGCGCGAGGTGATGAACTGCACGAGGGTCAGGCCGAGGACAATGACGAACAACTCCCAGGCCAGGGCGCTGGCGTAGCCCATGTTGAAGAACCTGAAACCCTGTCGGTAGATATTGAGCACAACGAAGAGCGTTGAATTCTCAGGCCCGCCCTCGGTCATGATGTCGGCCGGGATCCAGGACTGGAACGAGTTGATCAGGGCGATGATCGAGTTGTACAGGATCAACGGGGTCATGAGCGGGACCGTGACCGAGATCACCTGGCGCAGCTTGCCGGCCCCGTCAATGCTGGCCGCTTCGAGCAGCGATTGCGGGATGTTGCCCAGCCCGGCGATGAAGATCACCATCATCCGTCCGATGCTCCAGAAGGACATGAAGATAAAGGCCGGTTTGACCAGGTTGGTGTCGGACAGCCACTTCTGAGGCGGCACGCCAAAGATGCCCATCAAGTTGTTCATGATCCCGCTGTCTGGGTGAAAGACGCGCTGCCAGACCACGGCGCTGGCGACGACGGGGATGATGATTGGCAGATAAAACCCGGCCCGATAGAAATCGCGGAAGCGGACGCGCTGGGTGAGCGCCAGCGCAAGGGTGAACGCAATCACGAGCTGGAATGGCACGGCGAAGACCGTGTAGTAGGCGCTGTTATAAAGACTCTTGAGCGCCAGTTCGTCGGTGAGCGCCTTCTGAATGTTGGCGAAGCCCACGAATACCGGCTCGCCGATGAGGTCCCACTTTTGGGCGGCCAGCCAGGCCGAATAGCCCATCGGGAAAAGGAAGAAGACCAGAAAACCAATGATGAAGGGCAGGGCGAACATATAGCCGTCGAGCCATTCGCGGAGCTGCACTCGGGTGGGCGCACGGAAGAACGAAGATGTTGATGCCATAGTCCTGAATCCCAAGAACCGCTAACAATACTGACCTCCCGAGACGATATTCCCCGTCCCGGCGTGCGCCGGGACGGGGAATATCGTCTCGGGAATCAGCCTTGCCATATGCGAGAAGGGGCGCACATTCGTGCGCCCCTCTTTACTGCAACTTGCGTCTATTCGGACGCGGTTATTTGTTGGCGGCCCAGTCCTCGTCGAGCAACTTGTTGAGCTTGGCGTCGACGTCGGCCAGGACCTCGCTCGCCTTCTTCGTGCCGGCGACCATCGGATCGTAGGCCGTCGGCTTGACGACCTCGGCCCACATCTTCGAGCGGGGAATGCCGCTGACGACGTCGAGCTGGGTGTTCTTGTTGGCCTCGATGAAGGCCTTCCCATTCTTCACTCCGAAACCGGCATCGGCGACGGTTGGGATCCACCAGTCGTTGACCAGTTTCTGAATGCTCGGGATGCGGCCAGTGTTCGTCGCATAGATCTTCTGGCCCTCTTCGCCGCTGAAGTAGTTCGCCAGCGACCAGCCGCCCTCGATGTTGTTGCTCTTGAGCACGGCGATGCCCTCGGACCAGCCGCGATGCGGGCGGCTGCCGTCGGCCTGCTTCGGCATGAGCACCACGTCGAATTCGACATTCTTCTTGTCGTCGCGCAACTTCTGCGAGTTCAGCGACGGGAAGAACCACGGGCCCTCGTAGCGCATTGCGGTGTTGCCGGTTTGAAGCTGGTTGGCCCCGCCGGTCATGTCGGCTGAGGTCGGGGCGATTTTGTCCTTGTAGGCCCAGTCGACGACGACCTGCTGGAGCACCGCGGCGATTTCGGGCTGATTGAATTGGGCCTTCTTGGGGTCCATGATGTTGTCGAACTCGGTCTTGCCGGTGCCGCGGATCCAATGGATGTCGCGGAACCAGGAGTTGTTGGGCTGGATGCCCCACATCTTCTTGGCCGGGTTTGTCAACTTGCGGGCGATGTCGATGAACTGATCGTAGGTCCAATCGTCGGTCGGGAATGGGATACCGGCCTCCTGGAAGGGCTTCTTGGCGTAATACATCAACATCGTGGCAAGCTGCATCGGAATCATGTAGCGCTTGCCCTTGCGGATGGTGCTGTCATTCAGCGACTTGAGGTCGGGATAGGCCGCCTCGGCCTTGTCGCGCTTGATAAGATCGTCGATCGGCGCGAGCACACCCTTGTCGGCGTAGACCTGCCACTCCCAGCCCTGGAAGGAGGCGACCTGAGGCGGGGTGCCCCCGGCGATAGAGGTTTGCAGCTTCGGGTAGAAGTTGTTGTTGGGGTCCGTGATCGGCGTCAACGTCAACTGCACATCGGGATATTTCTGCAAATACGTCTTCTGCAACGTCTCCCATGTGGCGATGTCGCCGGTGTCGCCCCACGCAAGGAATTCAACCTTGCCCGAGACTTTCGGCGGCGCGGCTGGGGCGGGAACGTTGGTTGCGGCCGGGGCGGCCGGCGCTGCGCCGGCGCAACTGGCCAAAGCGGCTGCGGCTGCGCCCTGGCCCGTCAGGACCAGAAACTTGCGCCGCGAGAGCACGGGCATCGTCATCTTGGACTTCATGAAATGCTTCTCCTATTTGGATTTGGTGCCTGAGCCCGCACAATCCTGCGAGCCCAGCATAGGCAGTTACGCCAATGCATGGATTGTAATCCCGCGGATGACTGGGTCAACCCGAAAACAGCCCCAATTCACTCGCCGGCCATCAAATGCTCGAGCGTTTCCCGCGGCCGAATGATCCGGCAGGTTGCGCCGTCGACCATCACCTCGGGCGCGCGCGGCCGGGTGTTGTAGTTGGATGCCATGCTCATTCCATAGGCGCCGGCATGCCCGAACGCAATCAACGCCCCGCGTTCCAGCATTGGCAGCTCGGCCTCATGGGCGAGGAAGTCGCCCGACTCGCACACCGGGCCGACAAGTTCGTATAGCAACGAGTTTCCCGGCTGTTTGACGCCAACAAGCGTGGGCATGTGCCGCGCCCCATACAGCGCCGGCCGGATCAAATCGTTCATCGCCGCGTCGACGATGGCGTAGTTCACGCCACCATTGTTTTTTGTATACAAAACCCGAGTGAGCAGCACCCCGGCGTCGGCGACGATGTAGCGGCCCGGCTCGAGATGAAGCTCAAGCCCGGCGGCCTTGATCAGGGGCAGAATCGCGGCCGCGATTTCACCCAGCGGCGCGCCGATCTGGTCGGGGGTGTAGGCCACCCCGAAGCCACCGCCGATGTCCAACGTGTTAATGACAACGCCCAAGTCCCGAAATTCGGCAATCAGTCCGAGGGCGATCTGAACCGCCGCCACGTACGGTTCGGGCTCGGTCACCATCGAGCCGATATGAAAATGGATGCCCTCGACGCTGACGCCCGGGTAGTCGGCGTGGCGCCGGGCGATGTCCAGCGCGGTTTCGCGCTCGATGCCAAACTTGTTGCTCGCCTTGCCAGTCGTCATGTAGCTGTGGGTGTGGGCGTCGACGCCTGGGTTGATGCGCAGGGCGACCCGCTGCTTGCGGCCCAGGTGGCTGGCCAGATCGCTCAACACGCCGAGCTCCTGCGCGCTCTCGACGTTGATCCAGCCGATCCCGGCCAGCAGCGCCGCGGAAAGTTCTGCATCCGTCTTGCCGACTCCGGCGAAGACGATGGTCTCGGGCGCCGCGCCGGCCCGCAGCGCCCGCTGCATTTCCCCGGCGCTCACCACATCGAAACCGGCGCCGAGCTCGCGCAACATGCGGAGCACGCTCAAATTGCCGTTGGCCTTTACCGCAAAGCAGATCATCAGCGGCGTGTCGCTGGCAAAGGCGCCCGAAATTGCGCGATAGTTTTCGCGGATGCGTTCGGCGTCATAGACATAGCACGGCGTGCCGATATCGCGGGCGATGTGGTCGAGTTGTTCCTGGTTCATGGTTTTTGAAAGACAACCACCCGATTGGTGTTTGTTCCATGGGTGTTGTTGCTCACACCCCAGATGTTGGAGGTCTTTGTAAAACGTTGGGTGTTTATCCAAACCCCAACCGTCATCAGCCCGGCCGCTTCTCCCAGCGGCACGACCGCTTCGTCGAGGCGGATCTTGCCGCCGCGCACCTCGCCGACTTCAAAGGCGATGTGCCCGCCAGGCCGGGTTATCCGCTGCAGTTCGATCAGCACATCGCCCATGGTTTCAGACCAGGCCGCCAACCCGCGCGGCGTGGTCAGACCCGCGGCGATCTGGCCGGCATCGATGCCATTGAACCAGCAGCGCAGCCAGTTGTCGGCGGCATAGTCGACAACGTCGAGAAAGGGCGGTGACGTGACGGTAAGGACGACGCTGTTATCGGGCAGGCCGGGCGTGCGCCGGGCATCGCCGGTCAGGAATATCGTGGTTTCGCTGGCCCGCGCGAGCGCCTGGCGCTGTTCGGCGGTCACATTCCTCAGCAGGCTGCGCGTCTTGCGCAGGATGAGCGCGCGGGTATCTCGATACGGCGGGGTCTGATCGAGGCGGGCGTTGATCTTGCGCTGGCTGTCCTGCGAGACCGCCTGATTGGGCGGCAGGCTGTAGACCGAGAAGAATCCTGGCGAGTGGCCGGTCAGCCGGTTGGTCGCGACCATTCGAATCCAGCGATCGAGCGCGTCCTCGCGCCCTTCTTCCAGCCGCGCGCGCAGCGCGGCCCGGAGTTGCCGGATTTCGCGCTCGGTGTCGGGGTGAAAGAACATCGAGAGATCCAACCCGTCCTCGCCCGGCGCCGCCGGCGCCGAATGTAACGTATTGAGTCTATCCATGAGCGCATCTGATTCGGGCGGCCAGAACCGCGGCTCGAGGAGCATCCGGCTGAGCGGGTTGACATCGTTGGCGGCCACCCCGCGCCCGAGCAGCCCGGCCTCCAGCGCGGTCGTGCCGCGCCCGCTGAAGGGATCGTAGACCAGGTCGCCGGGGCGGCTGAATCGGTTGATGAAGTAGGCTGGCAACTGGGGCTTGAAGCAGCCTCGATACGACACCTCGTGGAGTGAGCTTGCCTGGCGCTGCTGGGCGGTCCAGAATTCCGCGGTATGCGCGGGCGGGGCTGGCGGCGGGCTGACTTGTCCGGGCATGCGCGACTCTAGGCTTCCGCCGGGCCAGGCTCCAACGCCTTGAGCACAAGCCTGAGCGCGGCATCGGCGCTGGCGCGCTTGTTGCCCGTCCGGTCGAACGGCCAGACAAAGCGCTCGGCGCGTTCGACCCCTGGCGCGCTGATGGCCAGCCAAACCAGCCCCACCGGTTTGTCGACGCTTCCGCCCCCGGGTCCCGCGATCCCGGTCGCGCTGACGGCGACATCGACGCCGAGCGCGCGGCGCGCGCCGCGGGCCATTTCGAGCGCGGTCTCTTCGCTCACAGCGCCGGCGGACTCGAGGGTGGCGGTCATGACCCCAAGCCGCTCGCGTTTGACCCGATCGTCGTACGAGATGATCCCGCCCAGAAAATAGGCTGAGCTTCCCGCGCGGTCGGTCAGGGTGTCGCCGATCAGGCCGCCGGTGCAGGATTCGGCCGTGCCGATCGTCCAGCCCCGATCGCCCAAAGCCGCCGCGATACGGTCATTGGCGTGCGCGCGCCAACGCGCGCGCAAGTCGTCGGCCGCCCGCTCGGCCTCGGCCAGAGCGGTCGCGGCCACCTCCGCTTCGAGCTCGCCGGCCAATGCTTCGAACTCATCTTCGTCCAGGATCCGCAATTCGCCATCCGCCGACATCCAGACATCGAGGGCCAGATCGACCCAGTCGATGACATCCTGCGAGATCTGGGCCGGCCGCGTGACGTTGGCATACCAACCTTTGAGCTTTCCCGTTGTGCCGGACTGGAACGCCATCACATTCCGCCATTGATCGGCGTAGAAGTCCTCAATCACGACGTCGCCGGTTTCGATCGTCACGTAGGGCAGCGCGACAGGCGGCGTCCGCCAAACCGCGCGAAGACGCACAGCGCGCGCGGAGCGCTCGATGACGTCGCCCTCATAGCGCGCGCGCTCGCGCCCGCGGTGGTCGAATTTTTCGAATCAGCATTGCGTTGGCGCGTTCAGGGCTGCGAACGGCGCAGAGGCGGAAACAAGTCGGAGACCGGCTCGGCCAGGCGCAGGCGCCGCGCCAGCTCCTCAGTCTCGGGTTGTGGGTTGATGTTCATCTCGCGTCGGAGGACCGCCGAGAGATCGGAGTAGGTCTCGAGGGCGGCAGTCCGATTCCCCATGACTGCCTGGGTGACAATCAGGGCGCGCGCAAGTTCCTCGCGCGTTCGATCATGGTAGTACGCCCGCATCAATAACTCGGAGATCAATTCCGGCTGATTCCGTCGCAGCGCAAGCCCGGCCGCTTCGATGCAGGCGCGCACGAATTTTGTCTGCAACCTGCGGCGCGTTTCGAGCGCCCAATCAAGGGTCGAATCGACCAGGAAGTCCTCGGTGTACAGATCGGCCGCGGACAGATACAAGTTGAGCGCCTCGTCCTGGTTGGCGCGCCCGGCTGCGGTGACGAGCCTTTCGAAGTCCCATACGTCGTAGCTCAAGTCGAGGGTGGTGTTGACCGAATAGACGCCGTCGGCATACAGGATCGCCTGGTCCTTGAGGGCCGTTCGAATGGCGAACTTGGCGTTGTGGAAGCCGCGTTGCATTGTCGACGTGCTGGCGTCGGGCCAGAACACGCCCCCGATGCGCTCGCGCGTTGACGTTTTTGCGGTCAGCATGAAGAAGAGAAGCTCGCGCGGAATGTTGTAGCCCCATTGCGCAGCCGTCATGAGTTCGCCGTTCCGCCAAACCCGCCCGACCCCAAAGCCGCGCGCCTCAATTCGGTTGCCGCTTGTCGGCTCTGAGACGGTGACAGCGCCGGTCCTCGCCTCATCAATGAGTTTCGTTGACCTTGCCCGCGCATATTCGCCGGGATTGTGGCGGGCGAAGGCGCGCTGCAGGCTGGCCCGCACTTGCGGGTGGATGCGGTAAACCCGCGGCGCGCCAGCGAGGCTGGACGACGACAGAAACAGGTTCATCCGCTGCGCATCATGCAAACCCGTGCCCCAGTCCGGCACCCCCGCCCGCGCGCACTGGGCCTCGGTGAATGGCTCGAGCATCGACACATGACGCAGAAAATCAAGCGTCTCGGCGGGCACCTTCGAAAAAACCGCGTCAGCCAGGTACTCGTCTATCAAATCGGCGGCCTTCTCAGCGCTGGAGCCGCCCCGATCCTCGACCATGGCGCTGGCTTGTTCGGTTAGCGCGAGCCCGGTCGGCCACCCTTCCGAGTCGACAAGCGCGCCGGCGACGTCATCGGCGGAGATGAACTCGGGCCGCACCCCGCGCAGGCGGGCGATCATTTCGCGGGCCTCATCCTCCCGAAGCTTGAGCAGGGATGAACCAAGGATCGTGGCCTGCTGGCGGGCGACGAGCGGATCGGGCGATGAACGGGGCAAGGCCCGGGAGAGAGCCAGGAACGTTATGCCTTCCGGCGCCTTGCGCGCCAGCCCGTAGATCAACTCGATCGCAAGCGGCGCATCATCGACACATCCCAGGTCGTCCAGCACGAGAGTCAGGGGCGCGACGCCATCCGCTGAGAGCAAGGTAATGAGCGTCTTTGCGGTTGGCTGTGCTTCGGCGCATGCGGCGGCCTCGGCTGTCCGAAGTTCAGGGTGCAGACAGAGAATGCTTTCGCGCATCATCGCCGCCATGACAGTCGGGTCACGCTCTGCTTCGGTAAGCGTCAGCCACGCGCAGGCTGACGGCTGGCTAGCCGCATACTGCGACGCCAGCGCCGTTTTGCCATATCCCGCCGGTGCCGCGATGAGCACCAGAGCGAAGTCCAGCGTATTACCGAGCGCGGCCAATGCATTTGGCCGCGCAATCCATTGTCGACGGAGTTTGGGTGCTCTTGTACGAACTGCCACGGACCGATCCTTGTTCGTTCGTTTTTGGTCCAATCTTGCAATATCCGCTGTGCGGACGAGCGATTGAACCTGCGCGTGCAGCCCAATATACATTAGGCTGGCAAAAACGGCAGCTCGAAACGAACTTGGTTACATCCGGCGAAAACACGATCCCCGCGCGCAGCGCGGGGATCGTGTTTTCGCCGGATGTAGTCGGGATGACGGCTAGCGCTCGATGCGGAAGGCCGCGCCATCACTACGGCCAAAGACCTCCGGGAAGTAGCGCTGTTCTATCAGCGCCGGAATTGCCTGGAATTGGCCCGCCAGCCCCGCGCGTAGCAGATACGTGTATTCGTAGGTCCCGCGCGGGAGCGAATCCGCATACACGTCGATGCGCTCGTCGCGCAAGTCCTTATTGCCAAACCACCACCAGCCCCAGCCGCGCAATGATCCGAAACTGGGCGCGCTTTCGGCCGCCGGGCCGGATTGGGCCGTGGTGAGCAGCGAGCTATCCACCGCTTCCATGCCTGCTGGAAAGGCATCCGACAACCTCACGAAGTACAGATCGCTCGGGGCCACGATGGTCAGGCGCACCCGCACGGCCTGCCCGATCTTTGCGCTCGAGATAGCCGGACAGGGCTTGCCTGCTTCTGGCTGGCAGTCCGCCAACTCGTACTTTCGTGCGATCGTGATGCCGCGATTGACAGCCTTGGCGGTGTCGGCCGGCACAAAGGCCTTGAGCTGGGCGGTGTAGTACATCCGGCCCGTGCCTGCGCCGCGTTCGAAGCCGATCTGGTTGGTCTGGCCGCGCAGCAGCTTTGACACGTCGATCGACAGCGTTGACGGGGTCGCCAGCGTTTCGGCCGAGGCCTTACCGTTCAACACGCTGTCGTCGTTGAGGGTGACCCGCCAGTCGTAGTTGGGGTTGAGCTCGCCACTCGACTTCATCCACTCGGTCAGGGCCACTATCGCCCAGGCGATTTCCTGATTCGTCTCCCAGGTGTCGCCCTGGCGGGCCACCATCAGCCAGCGCACCGCATTGGGCAACAGCGCGTTTGTCGGGTCAAGCCGGGCAAACGCGAGAAGGGCCATGGCTGTTGTGCGGGTGTTGGACGCGAAGTTGTACCAGTCAGGTTGTTTTTCCTGCCAGCTCAATCCGGTTGCGCTGGCGATTCCGGCATTGGCCAGATCACCCAGCATGGTTTGGGAACGGCTGCGCAGCGCCGAGTCCGTCGGATTGAGAGTGGCGATGGACATCGCCACCAGCGCGCGCGCCCAGTAGTCCAGCTTCTCGCGCTGTTCATAGAGCAAGTTGAGCTGGGGCTGGATTCCAGTTGCGCCGCCTTCGGCCAGCGCGAAGGTCACGAAGGCCTGTTGATTGGCTGCCCGAGCCGACGTCGACGCGCTGACGCTCACAAGGGCGCCGCGCACATAGCGTTCGGCCCGGGTGAGCTCGCCGGGATCAACCGAGAGTCCGGCTCGGCGCGCCTTTGCCAGAGCCATGTAGGCCCAGGCGCTGATCGTCACGTTGGCCAGGCACTGTTCGTTGCGCCACCAGCACCACCCGCCGCTGCTCAGTTGGTAGTTCACCAGCCGCTGGACCGACTCCAGCGCGTCGGCGCGCGCTGCCGTCATCGCGCGGCCAGGGATCGACATCTCGGCCAGGGCCGCCAGCAGCCGCGAGGCCGTGGTTTCGTTGTCCTCATAGATGCTGAGCTCCAGGGCGAGCCGCCCGCTGCCCGTGGCTGAGGCAAGTGACGCGTCGACCTGGATCTCGAGCGTGCCGCGGCCCGTGTCGAGGCGCTGGGGCAGCCCCAGCAGTTCCAGGCGCTTGCCCGGTTCGGACAGATCTCCGGCGGTCCCGACGTTCTCGGGGGCGCTGTAGCGCAAGATCGGAATGCCGCCACCCGGCGCGGTGGCCAGGCCCGGCTTGGCGCTGTCTTGATACGAACTGCCTTTTGCGTTGAAAGTCAGATCGGCGGCTGCGGCGTCCTCGGCGATGACAACCCAGTCCACGCGCGCAGTCAGGCCAGCCTTGACGGTCGCCTTCTGGGTCAGCGGGCCGGTCACACGCACGCCCTTGGCTTCGATGCTGACATCGGTCTCGACGTCGGCATTCGTGTTGTTGTTGACCACCGCGCCAATCGTCACCGACTCTCCGGCCACAAAGAATCGCGGCACCACTGGCCGAACCAGAAGGGGTTTGCTGCTGATCACTTCATTGGTGGCCTGGCCGACCTTCGTGTCGCGGGTGATTGCCCGCGCGTCCAGCCGCCAGGTGGTCAGGTTGTCGGGCAGGACGATTTGGGCGCGCGCTTCGCCGGCCGCATTGGTCTCGATGTCGGCGCTCCAGTAGGCGGTGTCCTTGAAGTTTTCGCGGGTGAAGACGCCGTCCGCCGCGCTGGCCAACCCGCCGCCGCCGCCGCCCTTGCCGTATTCAGCGGCCAGGGCGGCCGTGACCCGGTCGACGTTGACGCTGAGCGATGACGCGGTGTGAATGCCCAGCCCGCGCGCGCCGTAGAAGTAGTCGAGAATGCCGATGCTGTTGGGCTCGGCCAGCGACAGGATCGCCTTGTCGACCAGGGCCAGGCTAAGCTCGGCCTGAGCCGGCCGGCCGCTCGCATCGGTCACCCGAATGTCATAGGTGACGGTGTCGCGCGGGCGATAGGCCTGCCGGTCCGGCTTGAGTTCGATCGTTAACGCGAACGCGCCCGGATCGACCTTGAAGCTGGCATAGCCCAGCCGGAAGGCCGGCAGCCCGCCCCGTTCGTCGATGCCCTTGACGATCAGGACGCTGACATAGGCGTTCGGAGCCATGCTGGCGTCGACGGGCACTTCAATGATGTCGCTGTTGGTCTTGAGGGTTACCAGCCGGGATGAGAGGATGCGCCCGCGCTCGACCGTCACCAGGGCCGTGACCGTGCCGCTAAAGGGCGACGGGACGAGGATCTTGGCCGTGTCGCCCACCTTGTAGGCGGCCTTGTCAGCCTTGATGTCGATCCGGTCGTTGTTGTTCACCCGCCAGGTGACATACGCGCCGGACTGGCTCGAGACATACAGGAATGCGGCCCCACGCGGCCCGCCTGGCGTTGTCGCGGACGCGACCAACCGGTATTCACCCCCGTCCTTCACGTCGATGTTGACCGATGCCTTGCCATCTGCGCCGGTCCGCACGGTCCGGGTGAGCACAGGCGTGTCGCGCGGCACGGAGTCGTATTCGCGATTCCCGGCCGCGTCTTCGATCTGTGTGGTGAACCACTCGCGCCGGGTGAGCACCACCTGCGTCTCGGTGTCGGGCACGGGTTGGCCCTGGGTGTCGACCGTGACAATCAGGGCCTTGGTCTGCCCGCCGGCCTTGGCCACATAGTCCTCGGTCGTGATCCCGAAGTAAATCGGACCCTTGTGGGCGACCATCTCGGCCCGGGCCGCGACCGCGGCGTCATCGGCGTCGGTGACGCTGGCTTCGAGGATCAGGGACGCGCCATTCTTGCGACGGGCGATGTCGACCGGCACGTCGATGACCAGCCGGCCATCCGGGCCGATCACACCCGTGCCGCTGGCGACAGGCTCGTTGAACCCCGGGCCGCGCCCGAAGGTGAAGTAGTCGTAGTCATCAAAGGCGTAGCCGCCTTCGCCCACGTAACGATTGAAGAAGAAGTCGCGCTGCAGCAACGACCATTCGACTCTTGCCCCGGCGACGTTGCCCCCGAAGAAGTAACGCGCTTCGATCACCGCGGTGACGGTCCCATTTCCGACGATGTCGGTCCGGGCAGGGGTGACGCTGACCTCGAATTCGGGCCGGCGATAGGTGGCAACCTGGAACCCGACCGCCCCATAGACGCTAAACCCGTCTTCGCGTTGTCCGGCTGCGGCGATTGGCGCGGGTCCGCGCACGGCGATGTTGTAGTAGCCCGTTCCGGCGCTGTTGTCGAGCATCACCGCGCCAGAGAAAGTGCCCGCCGCTGACAGCGAAAGCGTTGCACTGTAAACCTGCTGCCCCTGGTCATTTGTTGCGATGATGTCGACGGTTCCCGGCGAGGCGGCCAGGCTGTAGCGCGCGTCGTCGTCGTCGCGGAGCGCGCCCTTGAAGTAGACCATCTGGCCGGGCCGGTAGATCGGCCGATCGGTGTAGACATACGCCCGCAGCGGCTCTTCGCCAAAGCGGGTGGGGACATTGAAGTCCCAGGGCTCGATCCCGCTCGCCCAACGGCTCAGGCCCATTCCAAACCGGGCCTCGCCGGGCTGGCCGACGATGGCATAGACTGGCTGGAAGGGATCCATTTTTGCGGGTGAAACCCAGGCCGCGATGCCATCAGGCGTGGTGCGGCTGTCGGCGCCGCCCAGCAGATCGAAGTCTTTGCCGCGCAGCGCGACCGAGGCGTTGGCGACGGGCTTTCCGGTCGCCAGGTCGGTCACCCAGGCAAGCGCATCCCGTTCACCATTCTTGACCGCGACCTGCAGGTTGCTGACAACCAGGATGTGGCGCTGTTCGCCCTCGCCTTTCACCTCGGGGGCCGAGGCCGTGAGCAAATAGATCCCGGGCGCCAGCGCGCCACCGTCCGCGGCTGGCGCGACCCGATACACGGCCGATTCGTTCAATCCGGTTTCGGAGCGCAGGGACCAGGTTCGCAAGCGGCGCTCGGGGATCAGGCTGCGGAAGGTTTCAAAGGCCCGGTCCGGGCCAGTCATCTGATAGAACTCCTGCAGGCTCAGGGCATACAGGCTGAAGTTCAACTGGCTGACATTGCGATACGACGAGAACAGGCGGGTGGGGACCCCGGCGTTGTAGGTGCCCACCTGGGCCCGGGTCTGCAGGGCGAAGTAGGGCGGAAGCTTGTCGGTGGTGAAGGAGATTTGCGCATCACGCCCAAGCGTCTGACCGTATTTGTCGGCGATTGCCGCTCCAAATGTGACGGTGTAGCGCTTTGACGGCGCGAACGGGCCATTGATCACAAAGGTGCGGTCGAACTGGTTGTAGTAACTGTAGACCCGGGTGAGCGAGATGGGGGGTTCGAAACGCACGTTGGGCATCACCGTCTCGGGCAGGACCGGCGAGGTAAAGCGGGCCTGCACGCCGCTGCCGGGTGCCCAGTTCGTCGCGCCGTTCGCCGGCCGGGTCGACTGGATCGCCAGGTCCAGCAGGGTGCGGAAGGTGATCCCGGCGTTGTTCTGCGTCCCGGCCCCGGCCCGACCTCGCGCGCCGGCCTTGACCGACACGCTATAGCTGGTGTTGCGCGGATAGAGGGCGTCCGGCCAGAAACCCATGACCTCGCCGGTCTGGGCCAGGGCGGGCTGACCCTCGGGCAGGCGCGCCGGCGCCGGGCCGCCTTCGGATGTCGGCGCCTCGTTCGCCCAGCGGAACGAGCCCTTCACCGCGGGGGTGATCGAGAAAGCAGCTTCGGCGCTGGCATGGTCCATCTTCTGGCTGAAGGTCACGCTGATGGGCTGGCGCAGGTCTACGTCGATGGTTTGGGACGGGTTGAACTTCTTGACAATCGGGGCGGCCACGCTGAAGGTCCAGACGTAATCCTCCTTGAGCACGGCCCCGGTCGTGTCCTTCAATCCCGCCGCCACCGTGCCGCGATAGGCGACGCCCGCCAGCAGCGCCTGGGCAGGACGGAAAACGTAGATGCTGGTGTTCAGCCACTCGCCGCGGCCCTCGAGGGCGGGCGAGAATGAGACCGGGTTCGGAAGTGCGGCCTGCTGGTCGAGCAGGGTCAGCGCAACGACCGGGCGGTTGAAGAGCAGGGTGATACCAGTGTCGGCCGAGACATCGGCGGCTTTGTCCCCGGGCAGGGTCTGAGCGACAAAGAGGCCGCCCACGGCATTGACCTTGAAATTTTCGACCTTGCCCAGCTTGAGCCCGCGCGCGCTCTTGGCGGTGTCGGCGACATCCACTTCCACCGAGGTGGCGGTTTCCCACCCGGCTGGCGGGGTGATGGTGACGGCGTTGTCACGCGTCCACGTGAAGGTGGACCCGCTCACAGTTGTGCCGTTCGAGCGCACCCGGATGGCCTGTTCGACCGAGGTCCGATCCATGGCCTGGTCGAAGACCAGGGAGATCGGTTTATCGAGTGCGAGTTCTTCACCGCGGGCGGGCGAACGATCGACGACGATCGGGTTGCCCAGCGGCCGCGGGGTGGGGCTCGGTGCGACCGCGACAGGGGTTGCCGGCGCGGGCGTGGGCGGCCGGACGGTCGGGGTCGGGTTGTTGCAGGCGCTTGCCAGCAGAGCGAGGGTCGTCAGAATTAGTAGTGCGCGTGTGCGAATCATGTCTCTCTCCAGTACGGGACGCTGAATTGTCCCGCTCAACTATTATGCGTCCGCTCGCCGAATTGCGTCAGGGCGGGTGGCCATCGCCCATCCTGCGACAACCTGACGGAGGGGTTCAATCCGCGTAATCTTCGGACAAAACCAGCCGCGCCCGTGACGGGCCGAGCGGGCTCGGACCTGGATCTATCCGCAGATTACGCCGATTTTCGCTGATTGGGGATTGGGATGGATGATGCGATCTGCAGCAAGAAGGAATCGGCGGAAATCTGCGTAATCTGTGGATAGATGTTTCCGAGGGCGATAATCCGATGGAATGATCATCATCATTGGCCCAACCGCCTCCGGCAAGAGCGCTCGGGCGATGGCCCTGGCCGCGGAACGCCAGGGCGAGATCGTGTCGGCCGATTCCCGACACGTGTATCGCGGGATGGATATCGGGACCAACAAGCCTAGCCCGGCCGACCAGCGGGCCGTCCCCCACCATCTGCTCGACCTGCGCGCGCCGCACGAGGCGTTTGGTCTGGCTGAGTATGTCGCCGCCGCGCGGACCGCCATCGCCGATATTGAATCGCGCGGGAGGACCCCGATCCTGGTCGGCGGGACGGGCCAGTACGTGACGGCCGTGCTGGAAGGCTGGCAGGTGCCCGAGGTTCCGCCGCAACCCGATCTGCGGGCCGCCTGGGAGGCCCAGGCCGCAGCCGATGGCGGCGCGGCGCTGGCCCGCGAGCTGCGCGCGCGCGACCCCGAGGCGCTGGTGACCATCGATCCCCGCAACGTCCGGCGCGTGATCCGGGCACTCGAGGTCATGACGGTCACCGGCCAGCGCTGGAGTGCGCTGCAGCGCCGCTCTCCGGTGGACCGGGCGGGGATCGAGATCGTCCACCTGCAGCCCGAGCGCGAGGCGCTGTATGCGGCCGCGGATGCCCGGCTGTTGGAGATGATCCGCCTGGGCTGGATCGAGGAGACCCGTGGATTGCTGTCCGAGCTCGCGGCGCACGGTTTCGATGCCGAGGCGGCCCGGCGCCTGCCCGCGATGTCGGCCCTGGGCTACCGGCAGATGATCGGGGTCGTGACCGGTCGCATGACGTTGGACGATGCGCTGGTCGAGATCCGGCGCGACACCCGCCGCTTCATCCGGATGCAGGACACCTGGTGCCGGAAGATCTTGGGACCAGGGTGAGCCGAGGTGCAAATGTCTCGATCAACGAAAGCCGGCCTTATGGTGGTTTGCGTTGTAACTCTTGGAGCGTGTGGTGTTGCCAGCACGCCAGAGGCGACGGTCACGCCAAGAGCAACTGTGACCCCAACGCTTGCTTTGCCTCTCGCCACGGTAACACTCGTGAGGCCGACTCCCACGCCATCCGCCACCGAAGCTCCGACGCCGATTCCCACCCCCGCGATTACTCAAGACAGACTCAATTGCCAACACAACGGCGATCTTCTGACATGCGCTGATGACAAGCTGGGGCTGGGTTCACCTACCCGGCACGCTGGGGCGAGATCGGAATCCGCACTTTTCCTGGCCGATGCGGCGGTTTCCTATTCTTACGAGTTCGGCGTGCCGGGCGCACCAAGTGGGGTGGGCAAAGCCTTGACTACTGCGAACGGACAGAAGGTAGTATCTTTCGAGGTTTTTCGGACAGTCGACAAGACCGGCATTCATGCAATTGATGGATGCAAGCTGTTCCTGGACGCGACTACCTGCGACTATGTCCGGAAAGATGTTGTTATCGTTACGAGGCTGCCAAACGTTGACGCTTTGTGCAATCCATACGCGGACACTTTATTCCTGCCCGAGATGGTTATAGCCATCACCTTGCCATTGGATCGCCAACTTCCAGGAGTCCAATTTTGGTCAGGTTTTTTGTCGGACAACGCGCGCGACAGCCTGTTTGAGTCAATGGGAGGATTCCCGATTGACCAAAAGAAGTGCAATGACAGCGCAAGCAGGAAGGCCTTTGATCAAGCTGCCCAAAAACTCGCAATTGCGATCAAGGCGGGCAGCATCGATGAAGAGACAGATTTCAAGATCGGAGAGACGCGGGCGTTCGCAAAGTCAATCGTTTCGCGGATACCTTGATTGCAATGAATACACCTGGTTAAGGGAAGCCGTCTTGAGAACGACACTTGACCTCAATGACACGCTGCTCGCCGAAGCCAAGGCTCTCGCCGCGCGGGAGTGTTCCTGAACCTGGGAGGTGGGCGCTGAGGGTTCTTGGCAGGCACGACCTGTTGGCGCCCACCTCCCAGGTTCAGGAAGGCACGAGTCTGGGCTGCCCCGAACGCGGATCTATCAAGAACATCCCACCGTGCGCCCACGCCTACCGTAGCACTCGCGCATCTCCCACCCGGCGGGTGACGCCGCTCTCGTCCAAATGCTCGAGCAGGGCCAGGGCGTATTTGCGGGTGGTCCCCAGCGCGTCGCGCACCTCCGCCGCGGTGATCGTGCCGCGGTCTCCGATCAGCGCCCGAATCCTGCCCACCGCGTCCGCGTACGTCTCGCGTAGTAGCGCGACATCGGGATTGATCTGGCGGATGCGGCCGAGTTTGAGCAGGGCCTCGTAGACCGCGTCGCCGAGCTGGGCCCGGCAGTCCTTGGGCGACGGTGTGTTGAGCGGCTGGGCGGCGAACTGGGCCAGCAGCGCGTCGACCTGGCGCTGCTGGGCGGGGCAAAGACGATGGAATGCCCGGCGGTGCGCAGCGTGTCGGCATCATCGATGGCCAGGCCCTGCCCAACGCTCCACCGCACCAGCGCCCCAAACTCGCGCGGGCCCAGGCCAAGCCGGGTCCAGGCCGATTCGCGGCTGAGCCCGAATTGCAGTGGCTGGGCTCGATGGTGGGCGGCAAGGAGGTCGAGCAATTGCGTTTGGCGCGACCGCCACAGAGCCGCCAGCCCGAGCACGCCGTCGACTTCGACAGCGCCACCCTCGGCCAGCAGGCCGGCCAGCTCAGCCTCGAATTCGAGAATGTCGGCGGCCTTCGCCAGGGCCGGGCGGGCGCAGAAGCCCAGGGCCAGCAGGGCGTTCTCCAGCCGCTCGCGGGGCGTGCCCTCGAGCAGCGCCCGAAGGTGGCTGAGGGTGGCCGCGTCGGCCTTGCCGGCCCGCCGGCGATGGCGCCCAGCCGGATGCGGATCGACGATTCGCCCGCCTCCGACCGTGATCGAAGGCGAGGGCAGGCGGACGATGAAGCGGTCACCGGCCGCGACCGCCAGCGGCTCGCGCAACTCGAGTTGGGCGAAAGCGGCCTCTCTCGCGGCGAGGATGTCGCCCTCGAGCAGCCGCACCCGGGCCACGCTCTCGGCCGCGCCCGCGAAGACCTTGACGTCGGTGTTGTGGGCGAAGCGGCCCTCGCTGGCCGTGCTCGGCGCGCGCTGAACCTCCAGGCTGACGTCGATGAGTCTGGTCGGGGCGAGCGTGCCGGGGCGGGCGACAACCTGGCCGCGCCGGAGTTGCCCGACATCGACACCTGACAGGTTGATGGCCAGGCGCCCGCCCGGCTCGGCCCGTTCGCGTTTCTGGCGATGGGTCTGCAGGCCGCGGATGCGGGCCGTCAACCCGGCCGGGACGATCTCGACCTCGTCCCCGACCGCAAAAGCGCCGTCCAGTAGCGTGCCTGTCACGACCGTGCCAAACCCTGCCATCGTGAAGATCCGGTCGATCGGCAGACGGGCTCGATTGACGTCACGCCGGTCGGGGACATCGGCCAGACAGGCCTGCAGCGCTCGAACGAGCGCGTCGAGGCCGGTCTTCGCCCGGGCCGAGCAGGGCATGATCGCGGCGTCGGCAAATGGCGCGCCGGTGATCAGCCCGCGGACTTCCGCCGCCACGAGTTCAAGCCATTCCGCATCGGGGGCCAGGTCGCTCTTGGTCAGGGCGACCACGGCTTTCGGGATATGCAGCAGGCGCAGGATGTCGAGGTGCTCGCGGGTCTGGGGCATGATGCCCTCGTCGGCGGCGATGACGATCAGGGCGGCGTCGATGCCGCCGACACCGGCGAGCATGTTCTCAATGAAATCGATGTGCCCCGGCACGTCGACCAGCCCGAGCGCCTCGCCGTTGGGAAGCTTCATCCAGGCAAAGCCGAGATCGATCGTCATCTCGCGCTCGCGCTCCTCCTTGAGCCGGTCAGGGTCGATGCCGGTCAGGGCCCGGACGAGGGTCGACTTGCCGTGGTCGACGTGGCCGGCGGTGGCGATGGTTCGCATACAGTGCTGTCCTCGTACGTTATGCGATAACGCGCAACATCACTAACAGAAGAAGGGAAGAAAGAAGGGAAAGGGAGATTTTCCGCATCTCTCTTCGTTCTTCCCTTCTTCTGTTAACAAGACGAGCCATGGGGACTATTCGACGAGATCAGGATCCGCCGGGGCCTCGGCTTCCTGTTTCTGCGCGTCGATCTTCTTGCGCTGGCGGCGGGAGAGCTTCACGTCGGTCGGAATATTGACCCGTGCGGCGTCCAGAAGCTTGTTGGACTCGACCAGCCAGACTCGGCCGGCCTCGGAATAGGCCTTGGCCCATTGCTCGAAGATCTCATATATCGGCGCAATCTGGGGCGGGATAAGGGCGATCTCCTCCTCCAGCGCGACGATGCGCGGGGTGACATCGGAGGCGCGCCGGTCGCGCTCGCTCCAGCGCTCAACCTGGGCGACCTCGAAGCTGCGCCATTCCTTGATGATGCTGTCGCGGAACTCGTCGGAAATGCGCTTGGCTTTGTCCATGCTGTCGCGCTGAATTTCGGACATCTCGCTTACCCGCGCCTCGAGACGGGCCTCGACCTCGGGCACATCGGCCAGCGCACGGCGGACCTCCTCGCGCATCTGGGTGAAGCCGATGATCTGAGACGCGACGGCTGCTGCGCGCTCCTTGAGTTGCTCGACCATCTCGGCGTATTCGGCAAACTGCCGTTCACGCCGGATATCGGACACCGTTGCGATTCAATGACCCGGCTTTGGGCTTCCAGGACCTTGGCAGCTTCCTCGATCTCAGTGTTCTTGCGGCGGACCGCTTCATCAAGCAACAGAAGCTGGGGGGGAAACGTCTCGATGCGCTTGCGGACCTCGTTCAGATCCTGCTCAAGCGCGAGGATGCGCCGGTTGTCCTGGCGCCGCTGTTCCTCAAGATAGGCGATGCTATTGCCAGGCGCTTCCAGCCGCCGGTCGAGGTCGGTGACCTGGAGCTGGGTCTTGCCGATCAACTCGGACAAGCGCGCATCTTCCTGGCGGCGCACTTCGATCGCTTCGGAATAGGCTCCGTATGGCTTGACCTCTTTGCGCAGTTCATTGAGCTGGCGCACAAGCGATTCGATCTCGATTTGGCGCACCCGCACCATTTCGCGCTCGCCTTTTGAGCGTTGATCCTCGACCCGCTCGATGGTCGAAGCGAACTCGGCCCGGACCTGATCAATGACCGTTGGCCACCCGCCAACCCGCTGCACCTGCAGCTTCAGGTCGTTGACCTGGCTCTCGAGCTGCGAGGCATACCGGGTGCGCGCCTCGAGTTCGCGCAACAACCCCTCGACCCGCTCCTGCAACTGGACCAGCAATTGGCGGTCCTTCCGGCGTTCCGCATCCACATACGACACAAGCTGCGAAAGCTGGTTGATCTCCATCCGTTAAGTGTAGCCGATGGGATAATCGCGCCCAATGAGCACTGAGCGCATTGCCATCCTCGATTTCGGCTCGCAGTTTTCGCAGCTTATCGCCCGGCGCGTGCGCGAGGCCAACGTGTATTGCGAGCTCTTTCCATGGGACACCCCGATGGAAAGGGTCATGGCGATCCAGCCGCGCGGCATCATCCTGTCGGGCGGCCCAAACAGCGTCTACGATGACGGCGCGCCAACACTCCCGGACTACGTTGTCAAAGCAGGCGTGCCGGTGCTCGGGATTTGCTATGGCATGCACCTGCTCGCCCATGCCCTGGGCGGCCAGGTGGTCGCGGCGACGCGCCGCGAATATGGCCCGGCCGAGATCCGCCTGGACACCTGCGGGATCTGGTCGGATGGGCCGGCCGATTTGAATGTGTGGATGAGTCATGGAGACTCGGTTGCGGCGCTGCCGCCCGGATTTCGAGCGATCGCCTCAAACGAGAGCACGCCGATTGGTTGGATGGCTGACGAGGCGCGCGGCCTGTTTGCCATTCAGTTCCACCCCGAGGTCAACCACACCCAGCGCGGGCGCGAGCTGATTGCCCATTTTGTCCATCGGGTATGCGGGTGCGGGGCCGACTGGACACCGGCCGGCATCATCGAGGAGAGCGTGGCCAAGATTCGGGCCCTGGTTGGCGACCGGCCTGTGATTTGCGGTCTGTCCGGCGGGGTGGATTCGGCCGTCACGGCCGCGCTCGTGCATCGGGCCGTTGGCGACCAGCTCACCTGCGTGTTTGTCGATACCGGGCTCATGCGCCAGGCCGAGGGCCAGCAGGTGATCGAGACCTTTCAGGAGGCGCTCGGCATCCGGCTTCTGGCCGTAAACGCCTCCGAGGATTTCCTGGGCGCGTTGCAGGGCGTAACCGATCCGGAGGAAAAGCGCAAACGCATCGGCGAGCGCTTTGTGCGGGTTTTTGAATCTCAGGTCGAGCGCGCGGTCGGCGTGCGCCCGCCGGGCTCGGCCCGGCCTTTTCTTGCCCAGGGCACGCTCTATCCGGATGTCATCGAATCGCGCGGCCCGGAGCGGCAGTCTGCGGCGAAGATCAAGACCCATCACAATGTGGGCGGCCTGCCCAAAGACATGCAGTTCGATCTGCTCGAGCCGCTCCGATTCCTGTTCAAGGACGAGGCGCGGGCGATTGGCGCGGCGCTGGGCTTGCCTGAAGCGCTGGTCTGGCGCCAGCCTTTCCCGGGGCCAGGCCTGGCTGTGCGCTGTCTGGGTGAGGTGACCTGGGAGCGGGTGGAGCGCCTGCGGGCGGCGGATGCGATTACCCTCGAGGAACTTGGCCGGGCCGGCTTGATGCGTTTGACGTCGCAGGCCTTCGCCGTGCTGCTTCCAGTTCGGGCGGTTGGGGTCATGGGCGATGGCCGCACCTATCATGAGGTGTGCGCCATTCGGGCGGTGACCACCGACGACTTCATGACCGCGGATTGGGCCCGTATCCCGTATGAGGTCCTGGCCCGGATCAGCACCCGGATCGTAAACGAGGTGCGCGGCATCAACCGGGTCACCTACGACATCACGTCGAAACCGCCGGCGACCATCGAGTGGGAGTAGAAGCCATCCCATAGACCGCCGCGACGAAAGCGGCGCCAATGCGTAAGAGTGGGGTCAGGAGAACAACATGGACATTAGCAATATTCTTTCCCGTTCGATCAACATCGTCTGGCGCAACAAGGCGCTTTGGATTCTCGGCTTTCTCGCCGCGCTGGGGAGTGGCGGGGGTGGTGGGGGAAGCGGCAGCAACTTCAACATTCCGAGCGGCTCCGGCAGCGGCGGAAATGGAACACCCGGTCTGCCGAACCTGCCGCGCCTGAATGACCAGCAGATTCAAGGGATTCTTGTTGTGGCGGCCGCGCTGATCTGCGTATTCGCCATTCTCGGAATCATCTTCGCCGTGATCGGCGTGATTGCGAATGGCGGCCTGATCGCGGGTGCGGATGACGCGGATGCCACCGGCAAGATGTCATTTGGGGCCGCATTCAAGCGTGGTTCGGCCCGTTTCTGGAGCCTCGTGGGAATGCGAGTCGTGCTCTGGCTGCCCACGTTGATCGTTGGTGTGATCGTGCTGGCAGTCGTCGTCGTCATCTTTGGCGCCGCGATCGCGGCGGCCGTCAGCGACAGCTCCAGCCGGAGCAACGCCGGGCCAGCCATTCTGGCCACGTTGGGCGGCATGTTCTGCATCGTGATTCCGGTTGGCTTGCTGGCATTTGTCTACGACATCATTTCGCGCGGGATCAAGGTGTTTGGCGACCGGGCGATCATGCTGGAAGGCGCCGGCGCGATGGATGGCATCCGGCGCGGCTGGTCGATGTTCAAGGGCCGCTTTGGCGACATCTTTCTCATCGGCCTGATTCTGGTGGTGATCGGCTTCGTGGCGGGCATCCTGTTTGCGATCGTGCTGGGCGCGATCATGGCCCCTGGCGTCATCCTGCTGCTGACGCAGATTAATACCCAGATCCAGACCGTGACCTGGATCCTGCTGGCGGTGTCGTTCGTGTTCGCCATCATCGTGACCTCGCTGCTGGCAGCCGTGCTGATCGCCTTCCGGGCGACCGTGTGGACGCTGGTGTATCGCACCTTCGTTCCGCGGGCGGCGGTGGCCCAGGTCACGCCATTCACGCCGATTCAGGCCTGACGGGACGTCGCTGACTATCCGGCAACAACCGTCCCCGGCGCAGCCGGGGACGGTTGTTGCCGGCAATCCCCGATCTTCGATTGGCACAAAACGCAATGAGAATACAACCTATCTTCCTCATCGGCTATGGGGGCGTCGGGCGCGCGCTGGCCCGCCAGATCATCGCCGCGCGGGCGCGGCACGCCCAACGCTGCGACCTCCGCCTCGAGATCGTTGGTATTGCCGACAGCCGGGGCGCGCGCATCGAGCGGACGGGTTTGAGCGACGACATGCTCCGAAACCTGGACGCGCGCAAAGCCGCAACCGGTTCTTTCGACCGTTACGACGCGCCCGCGCCGCCCGCCCTCGACCCGTTTGTGGCCGATGATGTGATCCTGGTCGACAGCACCGCCAGCGATGTGGCGGTTCCCGCCCTGCGGCGGGCCGCCCAGAGCCCGCAAGGCGGGGCGGTGCTGGCCAACAAGCTGCCCCTGGCCGGGCCGCTGGCATGGTGGGACGACATCACGGGCGGGCGGGCGCGTTGGGAGACCACCTGCGGCTCGGCCCTGCCGGTCATCTCGACCCTCAACACGCTGCTCAACAGCAACGATGAGATTCTCAAAATTGAGGGATCGCTCAGCGGCACACTGGCATTCCTGTCGGCTCAACTCGAGGCCGGCCGCCCGTTTGGCGCGGCCGTGCGCGAAGCGCGCGAGCGCGGCTACACCGAGCCCGATCCGCGCCAGGATCTGGGCGGGCGCGACGCGGCGCGCAAGGCGCTGATTCTGGCCCGGATGCTGGGATATCGACTCGGAATGGATGACGTCGGAATCGAGCCGCTGTATCCCGCATCGATGGATGGGCTGAGCGTCGATGAATTCCTGCGCGAGGCCGACGCGTTGGATGGGCCGATGGCGGCCCGCGCCGGCGAGCTGACCCGCGGCGGGCGCAAACTGCGTTATGCGGCCCGCATCGAAAATGGACGTTGCCAGGTTGGTCTGGCCGGGGCGGAGCCCGACAGCAAGCTCGGCCTGATCCGGGCGACCGACAGCGTGGTGGTTTTCACGACCAGGCACTTCAGCGACAACCCGGTATCGGTGAGTGGCCGCGGCGCGGGCCAGGAAGTAACCGCCAGCGGCGTGCTCGGCGACATCGTCAGCCTGAGCGCTCGCTGAGCGCGACCGGGAGCGCTCAGCAACCCGGCGTAGACTTACACCCAGAAACACAACCAAACTGGAGGCGATACGCCGCGACGGAGTCGCGGCGTATCGCCTCCGGGATTGGGTTCCGTGAGGAGTTCCTAACCACATGACTGAGAAAATCGCCATCATTGGCTCAGGTCCGGCTGGCCTGACCGCGGCGCTATACGCCGCTCGCGCGCTATTGGATCCCATCGTTTTCGTCGGCCCCGCCTTTGGCGGGCAGATCGCGACGACGACCGAAGTCGACAACTTTCCCGGCTTCCCCAATGGATTGCAGGGGCCGGAACTGACCATGGCCATGCGCGAACAGGCCGAGCGCTTTGGCGCGCGGATGATCGAGGCCGTCGTCGACTCGGTCGACTTCAGCCAGCGCCCGTTCACCCTCGTCGCCGATGGGCAGACCTACACCGCAGAGTCGATCATCATTGCCACCGGCGCCACGCCACGGCCGCTGGGCGTGCCCGGCGAAACCGAGTTCGTTGGGCGCGGGGTGAGCTATTGCGCCACCTGCGACGGCTTCTTCTTCCGCAACAAGGAGATCATCGTCGTTGGCGGCGGGGATAGCGCTTTTCAGGAAGGGCTGTTTTTGACCAAGTTCGGCTCGCGGGTGCGGATCGTCCATCGCCGCGATCAGTTCCGGGCGGGCGCGACCCTGCAGAAGCAGGCCGGCGCGAACCCCAAAATCGAGTATGTGATGAACACTGTCGTGGAGCGGATCACGGGGAACGGCAAGGTCGACACGGTGGTGTTCAAAAACGTGGTAACCGGCAAGACTGAGTCGAGCCCGGTCGAAGGCGTGTTTGTCTTCGTTGGCCATGAGCCAAACACCCAGCTGTTCCAGGGCAAGTTGGAGATGGATGCTGACGGTTATCTCACGGTCGACGACCGGCTTCATACCAGCGTGCCGGGTGTGTTCGCGGCGGGCGAGGCCCATGACCGTGTGTTCAAACAGGCGATCACCTCGGCCGGCTTTGGCTGCATGGCGGCGCTCGAGGCGGAGAAGTTCCTGGCCCACGCAGCAGTGACGGCGTAAGCTGCTCGCGTGTCGGTCTTGGCGTCCGATTGAAGCGGCGGGTCCCACACCCGCCGCTTTCTTGTTTGGGGCCGCGAATGGGAAACCGGTCAGCGCAACTAAGGGTTGACCGGTTTACCATTCTAAATCTCAAGAAAACCGGCTGAGGCGGCAAGAACGTAAAGAACAGCGTCGGCGTCGCGGAGGTGTCAGTGTTGGCGTCAAAGTCCCCCGGCGGGCGCGGACGTGGGAGTGCGCGTGGCTGTTGGCGTCCGAGTCACCGTCGGCGTGCGCGTCAGGGTTGGTGAGGTTGCCCCGTAGAAGGCGTTCGGCGTGGCAGTTTGCGCCGGGAATTGCCGTTGACGTGCGGTCGGTGTGGATATCGGCGTCTGGGTCGGCGATGCCGTAGCGGTCGCTGTGGGCGTGCGTGTTGGCGTTGCCGTTGGCGTGCGGGTCGGTGTCGCAGTCTGGGTCTGCGTCGCCGTCGGTGTCGGGGTGCGGGTGGGTGTTGCGGTTGGGGTCGGCGTGGGTGTGGGTGGCACGATCCCGTCGCGCTCGATCGCGCCGCGGTCGCAGTCGGCGCCTGCGGGGCGGGGCGCCTCGCGCTGGTCGGTGGCCAGGCATGTCCCGGTGTCGACGGCGGGGCTGGCCGCCGTCAGGTCATGCGACCAGGTCGTCCCGCCATAGTCGCCCAGGTCCTTGAGCAAGGGGTCGGCGAATCGAATGTCAGTCGGGCCAAAGGCCGTCGTACAGCCCGTGTCATCCTGGACAAGGTTGTGGCCATCGCTGTTGAAGATGCCATCGCAATCCGGGCGCACGGTCCCGCCCGAGAGATCGAAGTTGGCGCCCAGAATGTTGTTCTCCATCACAAAGGAAATGCCGTTCAGCAGGTTTCCGCCGGAGTACCCGCCGCCATCGCCAGAATTGTTGCTGTCAGCGTCGGCGGTGTTGTAGGCGATGGTGTTCGAGTTGAGCGTGGCGGTGATCCGGGAAGCCGCGTGGATTCCGCCCCCGTCCGTGTCTGCAGCGTTGCCGCTGACAGTGCTGTTTGTCATTGCCAGGACAGTGTCGCCGCTCACAAAGATGCCGCCTCCGGACCCGGTGCTGGTGTTGGAGTAGATGGCGCTCAAGCGGATAACGGTCAGGCCGTCATTGGTGCTGGCGATGCCGCCGCCGAGCCCGCTGCCCGGCTCCACCGCCGCGTTTCCCTGGACTGTTGCGCGGCGCAGGGTGAGGGTTCCCCCGCTGTTGAATACGCCGCCGCCATTGACCCCGGCATCGTTGCCGCGGAGGGTGGAATCGACGACGAGCAATGACGCATCCGTGAACAGCGCGCCGCCGCCCGGCGTGCCAAACGTGACCAGGCCAGTCTGGCTGGTTCGGTCCCTGCCGTTCTGGCGCAGGGTGCTGTTTTGGACGGTGGTGTCTCCGCTGGCGGTCACCGCGCCGCCGCGATAGGAGGCGGTGTTGGACACGAACGTGGAGGCGTCAATAAACGCGGTCGCGCCCGTGTCGACGTGGATCGCGCCCCCGCTGCGCTCGGCCATATTGCGCCGGAACACGCTGTTGGTCGCCGTGATCGAACCGGCCGAGAAGATTGCGCCTCCGTTGCCCTTGAGCACGGCCCCATACGCCCAGACCTCGTTGTCATCGAAGACCATGTCATTGATGACGGCCGTCGCATTCGTGGAAACATACAGCGCGCCACCGTCCGAGTCGGCATCGTCACCTCGGGTGAGGAGGTTGTCGCTGAAGGCGCCCCCGCTCAGGCTGGCGACAACGCCGTTGGCGAGATAGATTCCCCCGCCATAACGCGGCTGGGAAAATGCGCTGTTGATGTGGTTGGCATTGACCTCGGATCCTGTCAGCGTGACAACGCTGTTCGCGCCGATATACACACCGCCGCCCTTTCCCGTTGCGGCGCCCAGAAGTGAAACATAGTTGCTGAGGATCTCGGTTCCGCTGAGGGTGAGATCGCCGGCCGGGCCGATCCACAGCGCGCCACCCTCGGCCGACATAGCGCCTTGCGCGCCACTTTGTAGGAATGCGCTGTTGGCAATCGTGACCACGCTGTCGCGTCCAATCCGGGCGGTTCCGCCACTGCTGGGCCCGCTGGATGCAAGCGCGAGATTGCTGTTGAAGGCGCTCGACGCGATATGAGCCGGCTGTTGCGCCCCAGCATGATGGCGCCGCCGTGGCTTTCGGCGGCCGTGAGCGACGAAACGGCGCTGTTGACGTCAACGGCACTGCTGGTGATCGTGATCGCGCTCGACGGACCAGCGTAGATGGCGCCGCCTTCGCCGCCCTGCGGCGCGTTGGCCTCGTTGTTGATCAGGCTGCTGGCGTCAACACTCAGTGTGCCGGATTGCAGGTAGATCCCGCCTCCGTAGGCCTGAGTCACGGCGGCGGAGTAGTCCAGCGCGGTGTTGGTGATGAGGACGCTCCCGGCGCTGAGGGCCACCCGGCTCGACGCGTAAATCGCGCCGCCTCGGCCGCTCGAGAAGCTGTTCCGGATCGTTGTGCTGATCAGGCTGACCGAGGTCGCGCTGATCGCGCCGCCATAGCCGCCCTCGGCGCCATTCGAGCTGAAGGTCGAGTTCGTTGCGGTGACCGCGCCGGTGGTGAAGATCGCCCCGCCGCTGCCGCCGCTGCGGCCATTTCGAACGTCCACCCCGGACAGGATGATGCCGCCCTGGGCCAGGATGATGGCACCGTCACCGGTGGTCTTGCCCCACTCAATATTCATGTCGGTGAGCGTGATCACGGTCGACGCGCCGGTGGCGGTGATAACGCGGTCGGTCCAAATCCCGCTCCGGGGCTGCCAGAACGAAGCCCCCGATCAGTAGTTGCCATCGATGGTGACGTTTCGGGTGATGGTCACGCTTTCGTTGATGATCGACGTCCGAATGCGGACAAGGTCGCAGCCGGGGTTGGACAGGGCGGCCTGCATCGTGGCATAGGCCGTCGGCACATCACAGGTTGCCGCGGGGCGACGGGGCGGATTGGGCATGGTCGCTTGGAAGGGCGTCTCGCGAGCGGTGGCGGGGCCGACGCCCAGGGCGAGCAAGGCGAGCGAGGCCAGAGCGGCAAAGGTTTGGATACGAAATGATTGTGCTGCCACGGCATTCCTCCGGCGGTTCGACAAACAACAGCGGGCGATTATCGCCGGGTTTGACGAATCCCTCCGCTTCGGTCAGCCATTGTGGCGACGTATCCCGCAGGGCGACGACGAATTGCCGCGCGCCACGGACGCGGGCACAATGCATTCATCATGAACAAATCGACCTATCCCCATCCGCTTCGGTCCCGCATTCGCGCGGGCGAACTCGTCCTGGGCAGCGTGCTGAGCGCCCCGACCGCCTCGGTGGCAGCCCAGACGTGCGGCGCGGGCATCGACTTCCTGTGGGTTGATACCGAACATCAACCGTATGGCGTGGAGGCCATGGATGTGATCCCCGGGCTCGCCCGGATGCGTGGTGTCGCGCCGATGATCCGGGTGGCCTGGAATGACCCGCACTTGATCAAGAAGGCCTACGACAGCGGCGCGGTTGCGGTCATGGTGCCACAGATCAGCACCGCCGAAGAGGCTGCCCGGGCGGTGCAGTATGCCCGTTATCCTCCGCTCGGGCAGCGCGGCGTGTCGCCCAACTGGCCATCGATCACGGGTGACGATTGGGGGAACGTCATCCGCACGGCCAACGAGGAGACGGTGCTGGTGCTGCAAATCGAGAGTGAGGAAGCCTATCGCAACCTCGACGAGATCGCCCGCGTGCCGGGCATCGATGTGCTCTTCGCCGGGCCGATGGACATCTCGGCCAGCCTCGGCATCGTCACCCAGGTCCAGGACCCGCGTGTGCAGGACATTCTGCGCGACATCCCACGCCGTTTGCGGGGCACCGGCATCGCGACTGGGACCACCCTCGTCGACGTGGCTGAGCTGCAGCAGAAGATGAGCTGGGGCTATCGTTTCCTGAACGTGGGCAGCCCGCTCGGCTACGGCCTGGGTGTGTTGCAGAGCCATCTGGGCGCGCTGCGGGCAACGCCGCTACAGTAGCGATCCTCCAGCACGTGTGGCGCGATGAGCCTCCCCGCGCGAAGCGCGGGGAGGCTCATCGCGCATCTATTCCTGTATTCAGGCGCGCGCGGGCATCCGCGACAGCGTGCGCGCGCGCAGGAAGAGCGCCAACCCGATCGCCACGCACACGGCGGCCGCCGGGAAGATCGCATACAAGCTGATCCCGGTGATCAGGCTGCCGAGGGCCGGCCCGACAAACGAGCCGAAGTTGAGCGGCAGATAGGCGAAGGCCATGATCCGACCGCGCGCATCGTCGTCGACGACGTTGGACACGATGTTGAAGGCCAGTGATGAGACTGATGACATGACCCCGTTCAGGATTGCCCAGAGGGGGATGAAGGCGCCCAAATCGCGCACAAAGGTGAGGGCGATCCATAGCCCGATGACGGCGGTGACGACGGCCAGCAGCGCCCGCCAATAGCCAACCCGATCGGCGGTCGAGCCGATCAGCGGTCCGAGCAGCAGGGTGCCCAATCCGCCGACGGCCATGACGATGCCGACGGCCGTGCCGGGATCGGGTCCGGTATAGAACGACGTCACAACCAGCGGGGAATAGGTGAAGACCAGCATCCAGCCGGTGCCTACCGCGAATTGGGCGATGAAGAGGGTGAGCAAGGCCGGCGAGCGGGTGATGATTCTGACCGACTCGATGGCCAGGGTGACGACAGGCCGGCTGGTCCGCGTGCGGGGCGTCTCGCGGTATCCCACCATCAGGGCCACGACCACGCCCAGGAGCATCACCCCGATCCCGGCCAGCAGCGTATTGAAGCCAAAGCGGTCGACAATCGGTCCCCCGGCCAGCGCGCCGGCAAAGGCCCCGACCGAGAGCGAGCTGTTGATAACGGCGAAGGCAAAGCCCAGCCGGCCGGCCGGCGCGCGCTCGGCCATGCTGGCCAGCATCAGGGCTGTGTCGCCGTTGGCGAAGCCGAGCAGGGCCCGGCCCGCGGCAAAGACCCATACGTTGGGCGCGGCCAGCATCACGACAGTCGCGATCAGGTGGATGACGAACGAGCGCACGATGACGAACTTGCGCGAGAAGCGGTCGGCCAGCGTTCCCCAGATTGGAACCAGCGGGATGCCGACCAGCGAGGCGAACGAGGTGATGGCCCCGACCCAGGGCTGCACATCAGCCCGGGCAATCCCGAGATCGGGCAGGTGCAGCGGGATAAAGGCCGAGAGCGACCCGTAGAAAACCGCCTCGATCAGGCTGACGACGGTGAAGAGAACGAGCAGGCGCGCCCAGGCGGATTTCAAGAGGCATGCAGTCTATCAGGGGGTCGGTTTTATCCGCAGATCTCGCAGATTCTCGCCGATTCCTTTTTTCAACCACCCGCAATCCTGGCTCTTGCGCAGATTGCCGTTCATCCACCAGAAAAAATCAGCGTGAATCTGCGAAATCTGCGGATAGATCCCGAGCGCGAAACCCGCCAAGTGTCGGCCATGCTCAGCGCGTTGAAAGTCCGAGGACCTTTGCGATCGCTCGCACGATCAGGCGATGCTCGGCCGCGTGCATCCGGGCCGCGAACGCCTCGAGCGTGTCCTCCGGCGCAACCGGAACGGCCTCGCTGTCAATCACTGCGCCGGCATCAACTTCGGCGATCACCTGGTGAACCATGCACCCGGTTGGGACTGGCTCCCCACGTTGGGCGGCTTCGAAGGTGCCGCGCAGGCTGTCCTTGCCGGCCAGCACGCCGGGCAGGGCCGGGTGCAGGTTGATGATCCTGCCCGGGAAGCGATCGAGAAAGGCCGGGCTCAGGATGCGCATCCAGCCCGCGCAGATGATCAAGTCGGGGGCATGCGGGAGGATGGCTTCGGCCAGGGCCGCATCGTATTCCTCGCGGGTCTTGCCGGCCTGGGCAAACGGCCGGATCGGCAGGAGCAAGGTTGGCACGCCGGCCTGGGCGGCCCGCTCCAGGCCATACGCCGAGGCCCGATCCGACACGACCAGCACAACCGCGGCCGCGGAAAGTGGCCCGTTGCGGGTGGCATCGAGGATGGCTTGCAGATTGCTGCCCGAGCCAGACAGCAGCACGACAAGCCTGACGGGTGGCGGGTTCATCACGCCTCGAGGACGACGGCCGGGCCGGCCCGCCGGGTGATCTCGCCCACGAGTGTGCCTTCGCCGAGCGCGGACAGCGCACGGGAGGCATCAACCCGCGCCACAACCACGCACAGCCCGAGGCCCATGTTGAAGGCCCGGTAGAGGTCGTCGCGCGCGACATCGCCCAGGTGCTGGCGGATCAGCTCGAAGATGGGCGGCACCGGCCACGCGCCGACGTGAAAAACCGCCGCCAGGTCGTTGGGCATGACGCGCGGCACATTCTCGAGCAGCCCGCCGCCGGTAATGTGGGCAATGCCATGCATGCGAACGCTGGCGGCGTCGAGTTTCCGGAACTGGGTCAGATACGAGCGGTGCACGGCCAGCAGGGCATCGCCGATGCTGGCGCCAAGATCGGCACGTTGGATGTACCAATCCAGCCCTGCCAGGGCGCGCCGGGCCAGCGAGTAGCCGTTGGTGTGCAGCCCATTGGACGGCAGCCCCAGGATCACGTCGCCGGCTGCGACGCGCGTTCCATCGATGGCCTGCGTTCGGTCGACCACCCCGACGATCGTCCCGGCCACGTCCATCTCGCCGTCGACATACACGCCGGGCATCTCGGCGGTCTCGCCGCCCAGCAAGGCAAGGCCATTCTCGCGGCAGGCCACGGCCATGCCGGTGACGACGGTGGCGGCCTGCCCGGCGTCCAGCTTCGACGCCGCGATGTAGTCCATGAAGAACAACGGTTGGGCGCCCTGGGCGAGGATGTCATTGACGCAGTGGTTGACCAGATCCTGACCGATCGTCTCCCAGCGGCCCATCGCCGCGGCCACCTTGGTCTTGGTCCCAACCCCGTCCGTGCTGGCGACCAGCACCGGCGCAGCCATCGCCTTCAGCGCCGAGGCGTCGAACATCCCGCCGAACGCGCCGATCCCGGCCAGCACCCGCGCGTCGTGGGTGCTGCGGACGGCGTCCTTCATGAGCTGAACGGCTCGGTTGCCCTCGCCGATGTTCACCCCGGAGCGGGCGTAGGCATCACTCATCGGGCCACCCCGGGCGCGGAATGGCCGCCGATATCGGACCGGTATTGCATGCCGTCGAAGTGAATCGCGGAGACGCCGGCGTAGGCGCGGGCCAGCGCCTCGGGCAGGTCCGCCCCCGTCGCGGTGACGTTGAGGACGCGCCCGCCCCGGGTGAGCACCTGGTTGCCCTGCGTGTCCGTGCCAGCGTGGAAAACTGTGACGTCCGCGGGCACGTCGGACAGCCCATGGACGGGCAGGCCCTTCTCATACGGGCCAGGATAACCGCCCGAGGCAAGCACAACGGTCGCGGCCGCACCCGGTCGCCAGGCCACTTCGACCTGATTGAGCGCGCCGTCAATGCAGGCGGTCAGCACATCGGCCAAATCCGTTTCGAGCAGGGGCAGGATGACCTGGGTCTCGGGATCGCCAAAGCGGCAATTGAACTCCAGGACGGAGACGTGCTCGGCCCTGCCGCCCAGGGACGGGAGCAGCATGAGCCCCGCGTACAACACACCCACGTAAGGCGTTCCCTGAGCGCGCATCGCCTCCAGGATCGGCTCAAACACTAGCCGTTGCGCATCGCGCAACAGGCCTGGCGATACGTCAGGGGCGGGCGCATATGCGCCCATCCCGCCCGTGTTTGGGCCCGTGTCGCCATCCCCAATGCGTTTGTGATCGCGCGCGGGCGGCATCAGCACTGCCCGCGCGCCATCGCAGAAGGCCAGCAAGGAAACCTCGCGCCCGCTCAGGCGCTCCTCGATGATGACATGCGCGCCGGCCTCGCCAAACTCACGTTCAAGCATGATCCGGCGCAGGGCCGCCTCGGCGGCGTCCGCGTCATCGCACACGAAAACGCCTTTGCCCGCGGCCAGTCCGTCGGCTTTGACGACACAGGCGGGCGCCGACCCAAAGGGCAGGGCCCGCGCAAATCGCAACGCCTGATCGAACGCATCGAAGACGGCGAAACTGGCGGTCGGCACGCCACTCGCCCGCATGATCGATTTTGAGAAGAGCTTGGACGCTTCGAGTTTTGCCGCGGCGCGCTTTGGCCCAAACGCGCGCAACCCCGCGGCGAGAAAGGTATCGACGATCCCGGCGGCCAGCGGCGCTTCGGGGCCGACGATTGTCAGATCAACCTGATTCTCGCGCGCAAATGCCAGCAGAGCGGGGATGTCATCGGCCGCAATCTCGACGTTGTGCCCGGCGGTGCCGGCATTTCCCGGCGCGACGTAAATACACTGGACCCGCGGCGATTGGGTCAACTTCCAGGCCAGGGCGTGCTCGCGCCCGCCATTGCCCACGATGAGGATGTTCATAGCTCAAAGACGGTCTTGTCCCGATCGTCATCGAACAACCAGGCCGGGATCGGAATGGGATAGCGCCCCGAAAAGCAGGCCGCGCAAAACGAGGATTGCCCATTCGCCAAATGCGGCACGCCCTCGGCTGCCGCGCCTTCGATCCCATGGGTGGCCTTGAGCAATCCGTTGAGGCTGAGATACACAAGCGAATCGGCCCCGATGTGGGCGCGGATCTGCTCGACATCGAGGGTGTGGGCGATCAGCCCCTTGCGAGTGGCCATGTCGACCCCCATGAAACAGGGGTGGCGGACCGGTGGCGAGGACACCCGCACGTGCACTTCGCTGGCCCCGCCGTCGCGGAGCAGCTGAATGAGCGGGCCGGCGGTCGTGCCGCGCACGATGCTGTCGTCGATCATCACCACCCGCTTGCCGCGCAAGTTGGCTGAGAGCGGGTTGTATTTGAGCTGCACCCCGACCTTGCGCAATTCTTTGTCGGGTTGGATGAAGGTCCGCCCGATGTAGCGGTTCTTGATCAGCCCCTCGGTGTAGGGGATGCCCGACTCCAGGCTGTAGCCGATCGCGGCGGGCGTGGAGGAGTCGGGGACGGGCACGACGATGTCAGCGTTGGCGGGCGCCTCGCGCGCGAGCTGTCGTCCGGCCCGCTGGCGGGCCTCATGGATAACCTGCCCCTCGAGGACCGTGTCGGGCCGGGCAAAATAGACGTGCTCAAAGATGCACAGCGCGCGTTTGCCGGAGTGCCGGGTGATCGTCGACGTCACACCCTGTTGGTCAATCCGCAGCACTTCGCCGGGCTCCACCTCGCGCATGAAGCGCGCGCCCACGGTTTGCAGGGCGCAGCTCTCGGACGCCACGACATAGCCGCCGTCGATCTCGCCCAGGCACAGCGGGCGCAGGCCAAGCGGATCACGCGCGGCGAAGATGCCCTGGTTTGTGAGCATGGTGAGCGAATAGGCGCCCTCGACCACCCGCATCATGGCTTGCAGACGGGCCACCCACACGTCCGGGCCGGCCTCCTCGGCGGCGCCATTCGGCTCGTTCCAGATCGCGGGCGGGGCGGCCAGAACCTGGGTGAGGACTTCGCTGTCCGAGCTCGACGACAGGCCAACCCCGCGCTGGAGCAGGCGCCGGCGCAACTCGAGCGCATTTGTCAAATTCCCGTTGTGCGCCACGCCAAGCGGGCCGTGGATGGTTTCGACCAGATACGGTCCGGCATTCTTGACATGCGACGAGCCCGTTGTGGAGTAGCGGTTGTGGCCGATGGCGTGGGTGCCCACCAGCGGGCGCAGATTGGCCTCGTTGAAAACCTGCGACACCAGGCCCATGTCCTTGTGCACGTGCGCGGCCCGCCCATCGCTGGTGGCGATGCCGGCGCTTTCCTGGCCGCGGTGCTGCAGGGCGTACAACCCGAAATAGGTCAGCCGGGCCACGTCTCGGCTCGGGGCGAAGACCCCGAATATGCCGCATTCGTCGTGGGGTTTGTCGTCCTCGAAGGATATGTCCATGGAATTACCGGCCAGGGTTCAGATCAGCGTCATCGCTCAGGATTTTGGCGGCCGCCTGTTTCTGATAGGCGACAACCTTGTCGCGCACCTCGGGGTCGGCCAGACCGAGGATCTTGGCGGCCAGGATGGCGGCATTCACCGGTTCGAGCACAACGGCCGAAGCAACACCACTGGGTAGCCGCAGGGACGAAAAAACGTCCGCCCCGCCAAAGCTCTCGCTTGGCGGCGGGCAGGCGATCACCGGCGCGCTCACCTGCGGGTCGGTGAAGCCGCTCAGCGCGTTGCTCCTTCCGGCGATGGTGACGTAAACCTTGGGTCGCGGATCGGCTTCGTACTGGCGCAGGATGGCCAGGGCGTGCTCGGGCGTGCGGTGGGCGCTGCCAACGCGCAATACGACCTGAACGCCGAAACTGGTCAGCGGCCCGGCGATCTTCTGGGCGTGTTCAAGGTCGCCGCGCGATCCCATCAGAATAACGGCGAGGGTGTTCATGGTTGTTGATTCAGATTCCGGGCAATGCGTTCTGACGCGGGCTGCTCGCCGGGGACGAAGACGAGCCCGGTGAGTTTCTCATAGGCCGCGATGTAACGCGCGGCGACCTGGGCCAGGACGTCGGCGGGCATGGCCGGCGGCGGGCCATCGCCCGTATAGCCGCGGGCGGCATACCACTCGCGCAGAAACTCCTTGTCGAAGTTCTTCGGGGCCGACGGATCTGCGGCGTACGAGTCGGCCGTCCAGTAGCGCGATGAGTCGGGGGTGTGAATTTCGTCGATGACGGCGAGCTCGCCGTCGATCAGCCCGAATTCGTATTTGGTGTCGACCAGGATCAGCCCGGCGTGCTGGGCGACCTCCTGGCCGCGCTTGAACAGGGCAATCGCCGCGCGCTCGATCTGTTCCCACAGCGCCGGTTCGACAATGCGCCGGCCGATGATCTCCGCGCGGGTCAGGCGCTCGTCGTGGCCACCCTGTTCGGCCTTGGTCGTCGGGGTGATGATCGGCTCGGGGAGCGGGTCATTCTTCTTCAGCCCGTCCGGGAGCGCAATCCCATACGGCTTGCGATCGCCGGACGCGTAAATCGTCCACAACGCGGTTTTGGTTACCCCGGTGATGTAGCCGCGCACGATGACTTCGACTGGGAGCGGCTGGGCTTCCCGGGCGATGGTGACGTTGGGGTCCGGCACCCGAATAACGTGGTTGGCCACGATGTCGCGGGTCTGTTCGAACCACCAGGCGCTGAGCTGGTTCAGGGTCTGGCCCTTGAACGGAATCGTGCCCAGCACGACATCGAAGGCCGAGACCCGGTCGGTCGTGATCAGGATGCGCGCGCCGCCGGCGCGCGAGTACATGTCGCGCACCTTGCCACTGAACTTCGGGCCCAGCCCAGACAAATCGATTGTTTGCAGGGCGTTCGGTATGGCGGCGACCAGTTCGTCGTGACTCAACATGAGATTCTGCCTCCCTATCCCGAAACGATATCCCCCCGTCCCGGCGTACGCCGGGACGGGGGATATCGTCTCGGCCAACAAGCTTTGCTATGCGTTCCGCAGTCCATTGGAGAACAGGCCCAAACCGCCCATGCCCCGCTCGCCCCGGTGCCAGCGCGGATGCTGCCAGGGAAAGATGTTGTTCTCCGGGTGCGGCATGAGGCCCAGCACGTTGCCTTGCGCGTTGGAAAGGCCGGCGATCCTGCCGGCCGACCCGTTCGGATTATGCGGGTAGTCTTCGCCCAGATAGCGCAGCGCGATCATCCCCCGCGCCGACAGCCCGTGCAGCGTCTCATCATCGCGTGTCACCAGGCGGCCTTCGCCATGCGCGATCGGGCAGTAAATCGGCTCACCCAGCCCGCGGGTGAAGACCGAGACGCTGCCCGGTTCGGGCTCGAGCATCACCCAGCGGCATTCGAAGCGCCGGCGCTCGTTGTAGGTGAGGGTAATTGCCCGCTCGCCGCCCGCAAATACGCCAGCTTCGAAGAGGCCAGCCTTGATCAGCGCCTGAAACCCATTGCAGATCCCGAGCACGGGCCGCCCAGCCGCGACAAAGGCCTGTAGTGATTCCCCAAGCCGTTCGCGCAGATCGAGCGCCCACAGCACGCCCGCCCCGAGGTCATCGCCATACGAGAACCCGCCCGGCAGGATGAGCATGTGATAGTCCGCCAGCATGCGCGATCGCGCGCGCACCTGGTTGACGTGCACGATCTCGGGCAGGCCGCCGGCCAGTTCAACCGCCAGGGCCGCGTCGTGGTCGCGGTTTGAGCCGTTGGCGTGCAGGATGAGCACGCGCTTGCCCGGCGTGACGGACGGGAGGCTGAGTGGCGCGCGCGCTGGGGCCGGGCGCGCCGCCACGGGCGGATCGGGGGCGATCGCCCCGCGCCACGCAAGCTCAAGCCGCGCGATGTCGGCGTCAATGACCTTTGCGCCGCCCAGCCCGGTCACAGTCAGCGTGCTCGCGGAGGCGACATCACCGATTCGGGCGCAGGGCGTCCCGGCCAGGGCGCGTTCGAACGCGGCCGTGTGTGTTGGCGCAACCTCGACGATAAGCCGGCAGGCGGATTCGCTGAAAAGGAGCACGATGTCGTCGCCCGCGTCGGCCTGCAGCGCCGAGAGGTTCACGGACGCGCCCAACCTGCCAGCCAGGCACATTTCGGCCAGAGCGACCGCGAAGCCGCCCTCGCTGCAATCGTGGCAGGCCCGTACGTGACCGGCCCGGATGGCGCCGTGCAAGGCGCGCAGCCGGGCGAGGGCGCCCGGCACCGGCTGGGGGACGATCGCGTCAGCATGCGCGCCCTGCCGCAGCCCGGCGTAGTGGCTCATCCCCAGCTCGTCGCGGGTGTCGCCGACCAGATACAGCGCGTTCCCGGCCTGCTTCAGATCCATCGTGACCGTCGCATGGACATCTGGCACGATCCCAAGGGCGGAGATGAGCAGGGTGCCTGGGATGGCGTGTTTGGCCCCGTCCGCGCCGGTGTACTCGTTGTTCAGGCTGTCCTTGCCGGAAATGAAAGGCGCGCCGTAGGCCAGGGCGGCATCGTGGCACCCCTGCGCGCAGGCGACGAGGCTGCCCAGACGGTCGGGCAGGTTCGGGTTGCCCCAGCAGAAGTTGTCCAGGATCGCGATCCGGTCGGGGTCGGCGCCGACGGCGACCGCGTTTCGGAGGGCTTCATCGACCGCCGCCCAGGCCATCGCATACGGATCGCGCTCGCCATACTGCGGGCAGATCCCATTTGAGAGAGACAGGCCCAGGGTCGAGCTCGGATCCGGCGCCAACACGGCCGCGTCGCCGGGCCCGTGATTGGCGGCCCCGACGAAGGGTTTGACTGCCGTGGCGCCCTTGACCTCGTGGTCGAACACGCGGACGATGGCTTCCTTGCTGCGGATATTCGGGTGGGCGAGCAGGGCCAGCAGATCCGCTGTGGCATCGCTGGCGGCATGCCGTGCGCTGGCGTGGCGCCTGCTGGCGCGCGGTGTGCCGCTGACCGATCGGGAGACAGGGTCGGCGGACAGCCGGCGCTGGGGAATGCCCTCGTGCAGAAATTGAATCGAGAGGTCGCCGACGATGCGCCCGGCGTATTTGATCGTTAGCCGCCCACTGTCCTCGAATACGCCCAGCGCAAAGGCGGGGATGTCCTGACCGTCGCAGATCGCCTTGAGGGCCGGCCAGTTTTCGGCAGGCACGGCCAGGACCATCCGTTCCTGAGCCTCGCTCAGCCAGATCTCCCACGGCTGCAGGCCGGGGTATTTGAGCAGGGCATTGTCGAGCTGAACAGTCGCGCCAAGGCCGCTGGCCATCTCGCCGACCGCAGAGGAAAAGCCGCCCGCGCCGCAATCGGTGATGGCCCGATACAGCCCGGCATCCCGGGCCCGCAGAATGGCTTCCTGCGTTTGTTTCTCGTGAATGGGATGGCCGATCTGGACCGAGGCGCTGGCGATCCCGCCGGTTTCGGCGCCCATCTCCATCGAGGAGAAGGTCGCCCCGCGCAGTCCGTCGCGGCCGGTTCGCCCGCCGATGACGATGATGAGATCGCCGGCCTCCGCGCTGGCCGGACGCGCGGCGGGCGCGGCTGGTCGCAGGCCGACGCATCCTGCAAAGACCAAGGGATTGGCGGTGTAGCCCTCATGAAAGAGTACCGCGCCGTTGACGGTCGGGATGCCCATTTTGTTGCCGTAGTCCTCGATGCCCTTGACCACGCCGTCGTGGACCCGGCGGGGGGGCAAGACCCCGGCCGGCACGTCAGTTCGCTCGAGCGGGCCAAAACACAGCACGTCGGTGTTGGCGATGGGCAGGGCGCTCACGCCGAGCACATCCCGGATCACGCCGCCGAGGCCGGTGTTCGCCCCGCCGAAGGGCTCGAGCGCCGAGGGGTGGTTGTGGGTTTCGACTTTGAAAGCCAGGTCCCAGCGCGAGTTGAAGGCGATGATGCCGGCGTTGTCGACAAAGGCGCTCTTGACCCACGGCTTGTTGAGCTTCTCGGTCGCCGCCCGGATGTAGGTCTTGAGCAGTCCGTTGATCGCCGCGCCATCGACATTGATCAGGGCCTTGAAGGTCTTGTGCACGCAATGCTCGCTCCAGGTCTGGGCCAGGGTCTCGAGCTCGACATCGGTCGGTTCGCGCGCTTCGCCGCGATAGTCGTCGCGAATCGCCCGCATTTCGTTGAGATCGAGCGCGAGCCGGCGCTCGCGGCTGATGGCCAGCAAGGCGTCGTCGTCGGCCCCCGACAACGCGATCGTCTCCACCCGGTCGCTGTCGCCTGATACGAGAGACGTGAACGGTGGCGGAATGGGCTGATCTATGACGTAGCGCTGAATGACCTCGTTTGCAAAGCGGGCACGCGCGAGATCATGCAAGCGGGCAGGGTCGGCGTCGCCGCGGACGATGACGCGCATTCCGCTCGCGGCCTCTTCGAGTGCCGGGAGGCCGAGTTCCTCCGCGGCGCGGACCAGGTTCTCGGCCACGCTGTCGGTCACGCCGGGCAGGAAAGTGATCTCGATCGTGTGACCAGCCTCAGGCACCCCGGGTTGACCGATCGCCCATAACTCGGTCACCGGGTCGGCCAGCAGGGTCTGGCTGATGCGGGCAACGTGTTCGACGTTAAGCGCATGGCCGCGCAGGAAATAGAGGCGTTGTGTTGTTTCCTGGGAATCGTCCTGCGCGTCGCGTTGCGAGACCGTCACTTGGAAAACAGGCACGCGGCATTATATCCGCCGTGCGCCGCACCGGATGAGGCATGGAATCTATCCGCAGATTTCGCCGATTCACGCCGATTTCTTCCGGATAGCTATCCGCAATCCAAAATCCGAATCCGCGAGAATCGGCGGAATCTGCGGATAGATCCGATTGAGCGGAGCGCCGGTCAACTATCGGACAGAAACTGGATCGCCGCCCACGCGGCCCGCCGTCCCGCCCGTCCGGCCGATCAGGCGGAGCAGATTGCCGCCCAGCAGTTTGTCCCTGGCCTCGTCCGGCCAGGGCAGACCGCGAATCAGGGCCAGATCGCGCGCAATCTGCATGCGACCGTTATACGGGAAGTCCAATCCGTAGATCAGCAGATCCTCGCCGATCTGCCAGCGGCAGTCGTCCAGGCCATCCGGGCCCAGATACCAGTAACGTTGATTCTCGCGGTCGAGCACACTGGCGATGCCGGCATACAGGTGATTGCCCCGGTTGTGATTATTGGTAATTACGGCCAGGACCTGGCGAAAGTAATGCCAGCCGCCCACGTGCTCATAGACCATCTTCAGGCCCGGGAAATGATGGGCGATTTCGTCGCACAGCAGCGGATCGTAATCGCGCAGGCGATGCCAATGCACACCCAGATGGAAATCGGCGATCAGACCCCGTTTCTCCATCTCGGCGTAGGCCCGCCGCGACCAGTCGTCGAAGATGTGGAAGTGCTGGGCGGGCGGGTGAAGCTTGATCCCGGGGAAGCCCAGGTCGGCGATCGCGCGGACCTGATCTTCCGGAGCGCGGGTCGGATCGAGCGTGCCGTAGCCAACCCGGTCCGCGCGCCCGGCCAGCGCCTCGGCGAGCCAACGGTTGTGGTCAACCCGGCCCGCGACCTGGTAACTGAACGGGGCAAAGCACACCGCGCCTTCGATCCCCAGGGCATCGGCCAGGCGGTCAAAGGCCTCGGGCGTGGCGTCCTCGCGCATCCAGCCCGGCATCAAATGAACATGGTTGACAAAGAGCTGCATCATCGTCCTTGATTCCAGTCCTGAAGCGGAACCCCGGCTCGGGCGGGGGTTCCGCTTCAGGGAAACACCTATCCGATGCGTTCGATTTCCGCCCAGGCGGCCTCCAGGTCCTTCTCGATCTTTGCGTACTCGGCCATGAGCGGCCGCAGCCTCTCGTAGTCGGCGCCGTGGACTTCCATTTCCCAATTCAGTTCGCTCAGCTTGCGCTCAAGCGTGGCGATCCGCGCTTCAGCCTGCTCAAGCTGGCGCAGCCGGCTGCGCTCGCGATTCTTGCTGGCGGCCGCGGACGGCGGCGGCGGCGGGGGCGGGGGCGGCTGGTTCCTGGCCCCCGGCGATTTTGCGCTAGCGGGGCGCGACGACGGGGTCTTGGCCGCCTCGGCGGGGGCTGGGACTGGGGCGCCCGGCTGCTTCGATTCGATCCAGGCGTCGTAGGGCCCCCGGAACACGCTCAGCCTGGACCCGTCGCCGGCCGGCTCGAGCGACCAGATCTGGGTGGCCAGCGCGGCGATGAGATAACGATCATGACTTACGACCAACAGGGTTCCGTCGAAATGGTTGAGCGCCTCGGTCAGAATCTCCTGGGCCGGGATGTCCAGATGATTCGTCGGCTCGTCGAGAAGCAGCAGATTCGCCCCTTGCAGGGTCAATTTGGCCAGGGCGACCCGGCCGCGCTCGCCGCCGCTCAAAGCGCCGATCTTCTTGAACACGTCGTCGCCACTGAACAGAAAACGCCCAAGCAGATTTCGGGCCTCGGGCAGGGTCAGCCCCGGGCTCGCGTCCAGCAACTCGTTGAGCGGGGTCTTCTCCACGTCCAACCCCTCGTGAGCCTGGGCGAAGTAGCCGACCTTGACCGCCGCGCCGATCTTGACCGTGCCGGCCAGCGGCTCGAGATCGCCCAGGATGGTCTTGAGCAGGGTGGTCTTCCCTGTCCCGTTCGGCCCGACCAGCGCGGCCCGCTCGAGCCGCAGCAGCTGCAGGTTGGGCGGGGAGAAGAGCGCCTTTGCCGCATCCCGATATCCCACCCGCAGCCCGTGGGTCTCGAGCACGATGTTGCCGCTGCGCGAAGTGCCGGCCATCCGCAGCGACATCACCCGCTGCTCGATTGGCTTTTCCAGGCGCTCCAGACGGTTCAGGCGCTTGAGCCGGCCTTTGGCCTGGGCGGTGTTTTGCCCGGCCATGTTGCGCCGGATGTACTCTTCCTGTTTGGCGATGACCTCGCGCTGGGCGTCAAATTCCTTGGTCTGGCGCTCACGGCGTTCCTCGCGCTGGGCGACATAGTCGGTGTAGCCCCCGCGGTATGCCTCGAATAGCACCTGGCGGCTGTCGGAAGAGGGCGCGCTGACCTGCATCTCCCAGATCCGCTCCGCCACCTCGTCCATGAAATAGCGGTCGTGCGAGACGACGATGATGGTGCCCGGCCAGTCCTGCAGGTAACTCTCCAGCCACTCAATCCCCTGTGTGTCGAGATGGTTCGTTGGCTCGTCCAGGAAGAGTATGTCGGGCGCTTCGAGCAGCAGGCGGGCCAATGCGGCCCTCACCCGTTGTCCGCCGCTCAGCACCGCAACGCGCTTGTGTTCTTCGCCGGGCTTGAAGCCCAGCCCGGTCAGCACCCGCTTGATCTGGGTGTCGATGGTATAACCGCCGCGGGCCTCAAAGGTGTGTTGCAGCGGCCCATAGGCGGCCAGGGCCGATTCCTGGGTCTCGGGCTGGGCCATGGCAAGCTCGAGTGCGGCCAGGCGGGCGCCCATTCGGGTCAAATCGCCGAACGCCTCCTGGCACTCCTCCCAGATCGTGAAATCGTTGGCGTCTTCGGCCGTCTGGGCCAGGTAGCCCCGGCTGACGTCGCGGGCGACGTTGACCTGGCCTCGCGAGGGCTCATCGACGCCGGCCAGGATGCGCAGCAGGGTGGTCTTGCCGCACCCATTTGGGCCGACCAGGGCGATCTTGTCGCCCTGCGCCACGCTCACGCTGATGTCGGTGAAGACATCAAACGCGCCGTAGCTGCGGGTCAGGCCGCTTCCCGTGAGTACTGACATATCGGGAAGCGATTATAGGTTGTGGGCCGGGTCATATCAGGGAGCGACATCCCCGGCGGAGCCTGGGATGTCGCTCCCTGATATGACCCGCCAAATCAACCTGCCGCGAACTCGTCGATCAGCGCGCCGATGAAGCGCATCCCGCCGTAGTAGTTGGCCAGGATGGTGTTCTCGTTGGGCGAATGCACCCGCGTGTCCGGGTGGCCAATCCCCGCGCACACGACCGGCACACCCCCGATAAACGAAGAAAGCGACCACATTGGCCCCGAGCCCGGGCTGAGCAGCACTTTTACGGGTTTCTGTCCATACGTGCGTTCCGCGGCCCGCGCGCAGGCGTGGACGATCCCGGCATTGACGTCTGACAGTTCGGAACGATAGCCGCCCAACAGCTTGATCTCGACATCGTTGAAGCCGCGCGCGTCCAGATGTTTGCGGAGCAGATCGACCACGACCTCGGGGGTCAAGTTCGGCACCAGCCGGAAGTCGATCTTGGCCATGGCTTTGGCCGGGAGCACCGTCTTTGGCCCTGTGCCCTGCCAGCCCGAAGTGATACCGCAGATCGTCGCAGTAGGCTGGAAGAACAGCCGTTTGATCGCGTCGTAGCCGGTCACGCCTGTGACGAAGCTGTCGATCCCCCATTTCGCCTTGAAGGCCGCTTCCTTCTCAGACTCGAAGGGCATCTCGCGCAGGATCGCTTCTTCGGCTGGCGAGAGCGCGCGGACGTGATCGTAGTAGCCGTCGATCAGGATGCGCTCGTCGGGCCCTTTGATTGTGTTCAGCGCCCAGGCCAGGCGCCAGGCCGCATTGGGCGCGATGGCGGCCAGCGACGAGTGCAGGTCGTGGCTGACGCCCTGGACATGCAGTTCGACGTAGCAGATGCCTTTCACACCCATGGTCAGTTCGAAGCGGCCCTGATCATCGAAGCCGCCGAACTCCCACAGGCACCCATCCGCCCCGACCAGCCAGTCGCGATGTTTCTCAATCCAGCCGTGCAGGTGCGGGCTGCTGATTTCCTCCTCGCCTTCGATCAGCCACTTGATCTTGAACGGCAACGGGCCCTGCGTCTTGAGCCACGCTTCGATGGCGTGGATGCGGGTGACAAGTTCGCCCTTGTCGTCGGCGGCGCCGCGGGCGAAGATCTTGCCGTCCCGGATCGTCGGCTCAAAGGGCGGGCTCTCCCACAGGTCAAGCGGCTCGACCGGTTGCACGTCGTAGTGGTTGTAGATCAGGAGCGTCTTGTCGCCCTGGCCGATCTCCGCCCACACCACCGGCGGCGCGCCGGGCTCGGTCGGCACGATCTGTACGGTCGCCCCAAGCGTCGCCAGTCGACGGGCAACCAGGGCGGCCATCTCGGTCATGCCCTCGCCCGTCGCTGCCACACTGGGCTGGCGCAGGAAGTCCTTGTAGTCCTCGAGCAGGCGGTCGTGGTTGTCGGTCAGGTATTGGTCAAAGGTTTGTGTATTCATGGTTTGTTTCGGAGGTGATACCCCCCAGCTCCGCTGGGGGGTATCACCTCCGATTAACAACGGTTGGAGGTCAATCGCCCGCGGCTACTGCCGCGCCCGCGGCTACTGCCGCGCGCTGACATAGAAAAAGTCCCGGCTGTATGCCTTTAGGTAGCGTTCCGGCTGCTGGGCCTTCATGCTGTCGAAGAGCGGTTCGGGCTTGAGCACAGCGCCATCCGCCCGGACCGCGCAGAACTGCACCCAGAAATTGTTGATGTCGAGCTGCATTGCGTTGTGCGCGCCGGCAGCTTTGAGCGACTTGGCCAGGGTGGACGCCACCAGGTTATTGCCGGCGACGTAGAAGAGTGTCTGGCCGTCTTTGCTCAGCCCCATCCCGGACCTCCAGACCGCCACCGCGCCATCGATATTGGCCCCCCAGTTGCTGGCCGCGTTGTTATTGGTGAGGGGGTTGATCTCGCCATTGTGGACGACCGGTGGTCCGTTTTGGCGCCATGCGATGGTGGCGGGCATCACCAGCCCCGGATCACCCCACTGCCCGATTCGGATTGCGCCATCCTTGTCCAGGGCGACCGTGGCCATGCCCTCGCGGGGTGGAACCAGTTCCTTTCCGCCGGCAAAAGCGCCGAATCGTCCGTGCTGGGTCTTGAATCCGCCGTTGAAAACGGCAAAAAGGCGCCCGGCCTCGAAGTCGTTCGACGGAATCTTGCCGGTTCGCGAGATTACGGCCTTTGAGACCGGTTCTTCCGTCCCGACCACACAACCGAGCCGCGCATTCACAAGGTCAATCGCGACGAGGCCAACCCCAACATATGGGCGCTGCGTGTCAGGATAGACAACCGCCCGATACGCAATCGTCCGGCCGCGCGCATCCAGAATGTAAGGTGCCCACTTGCCTTCGTCTGCGCGCTTGGTGAAGGGCGTGACGACCGCTGGCGTGAAGATCCGCGGGGTTGGCGAAGGCGCGGGTTCGGCCTGCATCGGATTGATCGCCGTCGCGGCGATACCGCCGGGCAGAGAGGGGGTGGAGACGGGCGTCGGCGCATCGACCGGCGTCTCAGCCACGACAATGGCTGCCGCGTTTACCCACGGCACTTCCACCCGCTTCAGGCCCAGACGGAAAAGCATCTGCTCGAACTGGTCCTCGGTGGTGTAAACAAAGGTCTCGAGCTGGGCGACCGCCGGGTCGCCGATGATCTTGCGCAGAATATCGGCGCCCTGGGCGCCGAGCTGGGGAAATGCGCTGAGACTGACAAACGCCAATCCGCCGACCAGGACGATGGTTGCCAGAACAGCCGCAAGCGCAATTCGGCCGGATCGGCGGAGTTGCAGCTTCTTCATGGCCCGGCGTATTTTAGCGGGTGTCGATCAGGTCGAGGTTGGGCCGCCGTTTCCAAAGCGCTGTCGCCGCCTCGTAAGCGAACCCAAGTTGCAGCACGCCCCAATCGTCGTGGTGCCGCCCGACAATCTGCAGCCCGACCGGCAACCCGGCCCGGGTGAATCCGGCTGGGACCGACAGGGCGGGGTTGCCAATCGTCGAGATGTAGTAGCACGAGCGCATCCAGTCGATATATGACTCCATCGGCGCGCCGTCGATCTCGGTCGGGTACTCCAGGGTCACGTCAAATGGCGGCACTTGCACCGTTGGGAGCACGATGAAGTCGTAACGGCGCATGAACTCGGTGACACGCAGAAATAGCTGCGTCCGGGCGATCTCCGCCTGGGCGACATCCGCGCCGCTGAGCCGCGCGCCGTGCTCGGCATTGTCAATAATCGTGCGCTTGAGCTGGCCGCGCCGATCACGAAGGTTGTCGGCGTGCCCAGCGTAGAAACTCCACGCCCGCAGGGTCTTGAAGATCGCGTCCGCGGCGCTGAGATCGGGGCGGGCATCCTCGACCACACACCCAAGCGCCTCGAATGTCCGGCGCTGCGCGTTCACCACGCGCAAGACCTCAGGGTCAAAGGGCAAACCGAGATTGCCGGCCCAGGCGATCCGCGCGCCGGACAGGTCGCCCTCGAGCGGCTGCCCGAAGTCCGAACCGGGCTCGCTCAGCGACAACGGGGCGCGCGGATCCGGGCCGGCGATGGCGCTGAGCAGCAGGGCGACATCCCCAACCGTGCGCGCCATGGGGCCCTCGACCGACAGGGTGAACCAGCCCATTCGCTGGGGCACAGCCGGCACCCGGCCGGGCGACGGGCGCAGGCCGACGACATTGCAAAACGAGGCCGGGTTGCGCAGCGAGCCGCCCATGTCGCTGCCGTCCGCGATTGGGATCATCCCGCAGGCCAGGGCCGCCGCCGCGCCCCCGCTGCTCCCGCCGACGGTCTTCGAGAGGTTGTAGGGATTGCGGGTCGCGCCAAAGACCGGGTTGAAGGTCTGCGAGCCTGCCCCGAACTCGGGCGTGTTGGTCTTGCCGATCCGGATCGCGCCGGCGGCGCTGATGCGTTCAGCGAGCAGGGCATCGAAGTCTGGCACGTAGTCGCGGTGGATGGGCGAGCCATACGTGGTCAGCATGCCGCGGGTTTCGAGCAGGTCCTTGTGCGCGACGGGCAGGCCGTGCAACGGTCCGAGCGTTGCGCCACTAGCCTGGGCCTCGTCGGCGGCCAGGGCCTGCTCGCGGGCGCCCTCAGGGTCCAGGGTGACGATGGCATTGACGGCCGGGTTCACCCGCCCGATCTGGGTGAGGTGCGCCTCGAGCAATTCGCGGGCCGACAGTTGGCCCGACTTGATCAGGCCGACCTGTTCAAGCGCGGGAAGAAAGCACAAGTCCATTGATTTCATAGTCTGGGGCACATTGGCCCCGTATTCCTCGGAGGCGCGATCCCCCTGCTTCAGCAGGGGGATCGCGCTTCCGGCCACAATTACACCAGCGACTCTGCAGTTGCCTCGCGTGTTCGCGCGGCGTCTGCCTCGATCCGCGCTGACGCGAACAGCCCGAGATACGCGCCGATCAGGAGAAACGTATTCGCGACATACAGGTTGTCGAACAGGTGGTGGACGCTCAGATGGGCGACCGCGCCCAACAGCCCGATCGCCATCCAGCGCAGCGCCGGCGCGTGGCGCCGCCCCGTTGCGCGCAGGGCTTGAACAACGATGGACACCCACACACCGAGATAGGCCAGCAGGCCCAGGATGCCCGTCTCGGCGAAGATGTTCAGGTAGTAGTTGTGGGCGTGCCCGAGCGGATTGGCCCAGCGCAAGGTGCGGTATTGCTCATATGCCGCCCCGTAGTTGCCGAAGCCCACCCCCAGCCAGGGGTGATCCAGGATCATCCCGAGGGCGGCTTGCCAGTGGGCGAGGCGTTCGATCAGCGAGAAGTTGCCTGCGGTGAGATAGGTCCCGCGCACATCGATATTTGAGAAATCAAACTGGGTGGTGAATTCGGTCAGGCGGCTCACGATCGCAGCCGGCATCAGCCCGAATTGCCAGAGCGCCACAACGAGGACGGCGCCCGCCACGACCGCGGCCAGGGCCCGTCCCGGGCGTCCGCTCATGGCAATGAGCATCGCCGCGCCGGCCGCTGACGCCCCGATCCATGCCCCGCGCGACCATGAAGCCACCAATCCGCCGACACAGGCGATGGCGACGAGGAGCGTTGCCAGTCCGGCGAGCGCCGTGCCCGGCGCGGCAATCACCCCGCGCCAATCGCCATTGCGCAGGCGCTGCCACGTCTCGCGCAGCCAGGTCATCCCGAGCGCGAAGGCAATTGGCCAGCTCAGGCCCATATAACCGCCGAACGGGTTGGGTTGTTCCAGCGTCCCGGAGGCGCGATAGAAGCGCCCTCCCGGCAGGCCGAACTCGAGCGGACCGGTCTGCCGAAACGCGAATTGATACACCCCAAACAGCGCTTCGCCGGCGGCAACGATCAAGAGGGCGGCGAGGATGAGCCGCCTCCGGCCCGGCGCGCGCGCCTCCATCGCGACCAGAGTGAGCATGAGGGCGATCTCCACCCACTTCACGCATTCCTTCAGCCACAGCCGGAAATCAGTCGCGGGGAAGAATGACAGCACGCCCACGCCGATGAAGACGAGAATCGGGGCCGAGAACGCGATGATCTTCCGAAGCGCTGCTGTATCAACGGCGCTCATTGGGTGGCCGGCGCTCAGCCAGCGCAGCGCATACGCCCCGAGGGTCAGGGCAAACAGGGCCTGGCCGCTGTCGATGGGCAGGCCAAGACGCACCTGCTCGAGCGGCTCGAAGGGCCCGGCGATCAGGGTGAGGGCCAGACCAATGCTGGGCTCGATCAGGATGGCGGCGATGACGGCCAGGACGACGAGGCCACCTGCGATGGCGGCCAGCGCGCCGAGAGGCAATAACCCGATCGCGAGCCCTGCGGCCACCGCCGCGGCGGCCACAAGGCCGATTCCGAGGCGCGGCGACAGGCCGCCTGCCACCCGAGTGCCAATTACGCCTTTCACGTAACGGGCATTCTATCGGGGTTGTGTTTTCGGGAGCGAACTCCCCGTCCCGGCGTACGCCGGGACGGGGAGTTCGCTCCCGAACAAACGCTTTTCGTATAATCTGCGCGGCGATGAATCTTCCCGTATCCGCTCAGCGCCTGATCCTGGTGAAGCACTCGCTGCCTGAAATCGTCGATGGCGTGCGCGCCCGAGACTGGCGCCTGAGCGCGGAGGGCCGTCGGCGCTGCGACTCCCTGGCCGATGCGCTGGCCATCTACGCGCCTTCGGGCGCCATCACCAGCAGCGACGAGCCCAAGGCCTTTGAGACCGCCGAACGGGTCGCGGCGCGATTGGGTTTGCCGCACGGCGTCGACGCCGGCCTGGCGGAGCACCGCCGCGGCGCGAAAAAGCTTCTGGACGAGGCCGAATGGCAGGCCGCCATCGCGCGGCTGTTTGCCCGCCCGGATCGCCTCGAGTACGGCGAGGAGTCCGGCGATCAGGCCCGTTTGCGACTCGAAACTCCAATCGAACGCGTGCTTGGCGCGCGGGCCGGCCCAACCTCGGGCGCGTGCGTGTGCGTCGCGCATGGCACCGTGATTCCGCTGTTTACGTCCGCCTTCGCTGGCGTGGACGGGTTCGCATTGTGGGTCCGGCTTGGAGTTGCCGTCGTTCGTTGTGCTTCTCCTCGCGGAGAAAGAGTCGAGGCGCTATGGCCCGGCGGAGCCGGGCCATAGCGCCTCGATTACAACCGCTTGGCGGTGATCAGCCTTTGAACAGATCGCCCAGATTGACGTTCATTCCGCCGCTCTTGCCTTCTCCGCCGGAGGGCAGATATTTGAAGATCGCCCCGGCCAGCTTGGCCATTGGCATGGTCTGCAGCCACACCCGGCCCGGCCCGGTCAGGGTGGCAAAGAATAGACCCTCGCCGCCAAACAGGATGTTCTTGACGCCCTTGACCATCTCGACGTCGAAATTCACGGTCGGCTCGAACATCGCCACATGGCCGGTGTCGACCTTCAGCCGCTCGCCGGGTTGCAGGGTGTATTCAACGATCTCGCCGTCAAAGCTGACAAAGAACGTGCCCGGCCCGTCAAAGCGCTGCATCACCAGGCCTTCGCCGCCGAAGAACCCGGCCCCGAGTTTGCGATTCCAGGCGACGCTCAGGGCGACCGTCTTCTCGGCCACCAGAAACGCCCCGCGCTGGGCGATCAGGGACTGGCCCTGAGCGAGGTTGACCGGCACGATCTTGCCCGGGAAGTCCGAGCTGTAGGCGACCATCGCGCCCTCGCGTTTCGCGACGTAGTCGACGATGAACAGCGACTCGCCTGACACCACCCGCTTGAACATGCCCCCCAGGCCCCCGCCCATGTTGGTGTTCATGTCAATGCCGTCGCCCATCCAGGACAGCGAACCGGTTTCGGTGTAGATGTTTGCCCCGTTGCGCATATTGAGGATCACCGCCTGGAGCGTCGTCCCGATGATCTTGTAGGCCGAACCGCCGACAGTCGTGCCCTGCAGCGCGACATTGGGGTCCGGCACATCCAGGCGTTGCCCGGCGACGTTGGTAAATCCTTCTGACATGATTTTTCTCCATTTGCCCGAGCGGATATTCGGCGTCCCGGCATCCGTTGGGACGCCGAATATCCGCCCGGGAGTCAGTTCTGTTCCTGTTTACGAGTATCCATCAATTGGGGAATCCCATTCCGGTATCACAATTCCTGCCGGCCTTCGAGGGCCCGGCTCAGGGTGATTTCGTCCGCATACTCGAGGTCGCCGCCGACCGGCAGCCCGCGGGCGAGGCGGCTGACCTTGACCCCGCTTCCGGCCAGTTTGCGCCCGATGTAAGCGGCCGTGTTCTCACCCTCGAGGGTTGGATTTGTCGCGAGGATCACCTCGCGCGCGGGCACGCCGTCGCGACCCGCGCTCACCCGCGCGAGGAGCTCGCGCAGGCGAAGATCATCCGGCCCGACCCCGTTCATGGGCGAGATCACCCCATGCAATACGTGATAGACCCCGCCGAAGCGAGCCCGCTCGACGGCGGTGACATCCAGCGGTTCCTCGACCACGCAGATCACGCCGCGATCGCGCGAGGGCTCCGAGCAGATTTCGCAGGGGTCGCTCTCGGTGATGTTGAGACAGACCGAGCACAACCGGGTGCGGGCTTTGAGGTCGCGCAGCGCGTCCGAAAGCATCATCGTGGTCTCCGGCGGCGCGCGCAGCAGAAAGTAGGCCAGGCGCGAGGCGGTCTTGGGGCCGATGCCGGGCAACTGCGAAAACGCGTCGACCAGCCGGGTGACCGACGGGGGCAAAGAGCGGGGGGTTGCGGGCATCCTACATAAAGCCGGGGATGTTGACGCCGCCGGTCACGGCCTCGAGCCGCTTGGCCGAGTGGGCCTGCGACGCCACGATGGCTTCGTTGACTGCCGCCACCAGAGTGTCTTCCAGCATGGGCACGTCCGCCGGATCGACCAGGGCCGGATCGAGTTTGATCGCCTGCACGCGCTGGTGTCCGGTGATCGTGATCGTAATCGCGCCACCCGCTGCCGTGACATTGACGGTCTCGGTCTCGAGCTCTTCCTGAGTGCGCTTCATGTCATCCTGCATCTTCTGGATGCGCTGAATCGTTCCCGCGTCCATACCGCCGCCGCCGGTTGGCTGTGAGCCGCGCGGCACAAAATCTGTTCGTCGTCCTTTTGCCATTTGTAGTTTTCTCCTGTGCGCGATTTAACCACACACAACGCCGACAATGCCCCGCGTCATCACCCGCAGATCATCCGGGGTCAGCTTGAAGACTGAGGCGGGTGTGCCGCCGGCCGCCCAGATTTCGGAATACGTGTTCAAATCCTGATCGATAAAGGTGGCATGCACGTGCTCGGGCAACCCGACCGGGCACACGCCCCCGATGGCGTAACCGGTGGTCGCCCGCACAAAATCGGCGTCGGCCTTGCCAATCGGCTCGCCGACCAGCGCCGCAAGCCTCTGCTCGCTGGCCCGATTCGCCCCGCTCACCAGGGCCAATACCGCCTGGCCGCTGGTCGCGCCGCGAAAAACAAGCGTCTTGACGATTTGTCCGACTTGACAGCCAATCGCGGCCGCGGCGTCGGCTGCCGTGCGAGTCGTCTGTTCGAACTCGACGATCTGATGCCCCATGCCAAGCGCGTCAAGCTGGGCCTGCACGCGCAGTGCGGTTGGGTTGGTCGCTGGGCGCATCCGCTCGCCTCCTATTTGGTGTCGCGGACTTTGCCGCCGAGTTGCTGGGCGCGCCGCACGACTGGATCATCGCCCGAATCGACCTGGGGCTGCCCGACAAAGACGTGCACGCCGTAGGTCCCGCCCAGCAGCCGGTTCAGCGCCGCGATCAGGCGATTCTTGTTGGCCGGGTCGTCCAGCCGGGCCCGCTGCCAGTCCTGGCTGGCCTTGATTTGGACCGTTGTGCCATCCACCCCCCAGGGCTGGCAGTACTGCAGGATCGAGGCGGTCGACGCGCTGGTGGCTTTGACGTCCTTGACCAGTTGGGGCCACTGCGCGCGCAGGGTCTCGCCCGGGCTGCCAGCCGGTTGGGCCGGTCCCGCTGTATGGGCTGTTTCGGCCGGGCGCGAAGCGGGCTCGTGGGCGGCGGCAGGTGTGTTGAGGTTCGCGGGTCGCCGGCGTGGCTGCGGCTCGTACTGGCTCGGTCGATCGGGCGGCGGCGCTTGACGCGGCCGGACTTGCGGCCGGTGCCGCATCGGTGACGCACTCGAGGTAGGCCAGCTCGATCTGCATCTGGCTGTCGGTGCTCTGGCGCATATCGTTGATGGCCGTGCTGAAGGCCCGCACCCCGCGCAACAACAGGCCGGTGTCGGCTTGCTCGGCGAAATGGCTCAAGTCGAGCTTCTCCGCTTCGCTCAAATCGCTCCCGCCAATCGGACGGGCGCTCACCCGCACCTGCATCACGGCCCGCAACTGGTCGATCACCTGGCGCGCGATCTGACGGGCGTCGGCGCCCTGGTCGACGGCCGCCTGGATGGCGTCGAGGCCGGCCGCGATGTCCGTCCTGACCATCCCGTCCACCAGCGCCCGGACCGTGGCCGCGTCGGTGCTGCCCAGCGCGTCGCGGACGTCCTTGGTGGTGATGCGCAGCGAGTTCGACGAGGCGAGCTGGTCGAGCAGGCTGACCGCGTCGCGCAGCGATCCGGTGGCATGCCGGGCGATCAGGGTCAGGGCGGCGTCATCGCACTCGATCCCCTCGCCGTCGCACAGCACCCGCAGGCGCCCAACGATCTGGGCCACCGGTACGCGTCTGAAATTAAAGCGTTGGCAGCGCGATAGCACGGTGGCCGGGATCTTCTGCGGGTCAGTCGTCGCCAGAATGAAGATGACGTGCGGCGGCGGCTCTTCGAGGGTCTTGAGCAGGGCGTTGAAGGCCGAGGTCGACAGCATGTGGACCTCGTCGATGATGTAGACCTTGTACTTGAGCTCGCTCGGCTGGTAGGCGACCTTGTCGCGCAGGTCGCGGATGTCGTCGACGCTGGTATGCGAGGCCGCGTCGATCTCGATCAGGTCGAGATGCCGCCCTTCGGTGATGGCGTCGGCGATCTGCTGGGCGCGGGCGGGATCCTTTTTGCGCAAATCCGAGATCCCGATCTCGCGCGCGAAAATCCGGGCGCTGGTGGTCTTGCCGCAGCCGCGTGAACCCACGAACAGATACGCGTGCCCGATCCGGTCGGTCGCAATCTGGTTCTTGAGGGTGGTGGTGACGTGCTCCTGGCCGACGACATCGTCAAAGCTGGCCGGACGCCATTTTCGATAGAGCGCTTGTGCCACGGCGGTTAGTGTATCAGCCTCGGTGCGGCTCGAAAACTACTTTGGGAGATGGCGTCCCCCGGCGGAGCCGGGGGATGCCATCGTCTTGACCAAGCTCATTCTATTCGACTTTCTTCGCGGCCGACGCGACCTTCTGGCGCTCATCCTTCTTGAGGGTCTTCTTGCGCATGCGCACGCTCTCGGGGGTCACCTCGACCATCTCGTCGTCGTTGATGAACTCGATGCATTCGTCCAGCGACATCCGCCGAATCGTCGGCAGCCGGCTGGTGTCATTGTCAACCGCCCGCATCCGGAAGTTGGTCAGGTGCTTGGTCTTCGAGACGTTCACCTCGAGATCGTCGGGGCGGGCATGCTCGCCGATGATCATCCCTTCGTAGACCGGTGTCATCGCCTCGATGAACAGAATCCCGCGCTCCCACGCATTTCGCAGGCCGTAGGTCACGGCCATGCCGTCTTCCCAGGCGATGAGCGAACCGCGATCGCGCTGGCGGATGTTGGCGGCCAGTGGGAAATAGCCCGCAAACAGGGTGTTCGTCACGACCGTGCCGCGGGTGGCGGTCAGCCCGGCGCTGCGGAAGCCCAGCAGGCCGCGGGTCGGAACCCGGTAGTGCATGCTGACATTCTTTTCGCCGTGCTTCATGTCCTGCATCTGGCCCTGGCGCGCGCCGAGCATGTCCATCATCGGGCCGAGGTATTCCTCCGGCACTTCGATATACAGGTCCTCATAGGGCTCGAGTGTTTCGCCGTTGGCCCCTCGTGAAAAATCACTTCGGGTTTGCCGACCTGGAATTCGTAGCCTTCGCGGCGCATGGTCTCGATCAGAATCACCAGATGCAATTCGCCGCGCCCGCTGACCATGAACGTATCGGCGCTCTGGCCGTCTTCGACCCGCAGGGCCACGTTCTGCTCGAGCTCCTTGAACAGGCGTTCGCGCAGCTTGCGCGAGGTGCCCCACTTCCCCTCGCGCCCGGTGAAGGGCGAGGTGTTGACTCCGAAGACCATCCGCACGGTCGGCTCTTCAACCCGGATCGGCGGGAGCGCGATCGGATTCAGCGCGTCGGCGATGGTCTCGCCGATGAAGATGTCGGGCAGGCCGGTCACCGCGGCGATATCTCCCGCGGCCACGCTGTCGACTTCGATCCGCTCCAACCCCTGATGGGTGTAGACCGTCGCGAGTTTGGCCTTGTACTGCGTGCCGTCCACGGCGATCCGCATCACTTCCTGGCCCTTGGTCATTGAGCCCGCAAAGACGCGGCCGATGGCGATACGGCCCTTGTAGTCGTCGTAGCTCAGGGCGGTGACCAGCATCTGGGTGGGCGCGTCGGGGTCGATCTTGGGGCCATTCAGATAGTCGAGGATGGCGTCAAAGAGCGGCTGCAGGTCGATCCCATCGCCCTCCATGGGCGGACCCGCGCTGAAGGGTGCGGGCGGCACGCGCCAGGCCTTGCCTTCGATGGCGTTCGTGTAGATGATGGGAAATTCGGCCTGCGCATCGGTGGCCCCCAGCTCGATAAAGAGGTCAAAGGTGCCGTTGGTGACGAACGACGGGCGGGCGGTCGAACGGTCGATCTTGTTGACCACGACGATGGCCCGATGGCCGAGCTCGAGGGCCTTGCGCAGCACAAAACGGGTCTGCGGCATCGGGCCGTCCACGGCGTCGACGAGCAGCAGCACGCCGTCGACCATGTTCAGCACGCGCTCGACCTCGCCGCCGAAGTCGGCGTGGCCGGGCGTGTCGACGATGTTGATCTTCACCCCCCGGTAGTTCAGGGCGGTGTTCTTGGCCAGAATCGTGATCCCGCGCTCGCGCTCGAGATCGTTCGAATCCATGACGCGTTCGACCACGACCTGGTTGTCGCGGAAGACGTGCGCCTGGCGGAGCATGGCGTCGACCAGGGTGGTCTTGCCATGGTCAACGTGGGCGATGATGGCGATGTTGCGGATGTCTTTTCGTTCTTGGGTCGGCATAAGAGGGCCATCATTCTATCCGGATCGGGCCCGATATCGGTAAAATGAGAGCGTGCCCATTCTGGACCCCCTTTCGTTCGAGTGCGTCAGCCACAGCGAAGAGCAGACCCAGCGCCTCGGCGCGCGCTTGGCAATGTTCCTGCCCGCCGTGTGCGTGGTCGCGCTTCAGGGCGATCTTGGGGCCGGAAAGACCCACTTTGCGCGGGGCGTGGGGGTGGGATGGGGGGCGGCCCAGGAGCTGCGCAGCCCGACCTACACAATGCTGCAGGAGCATCACCGCGATCCGGACACCGGCGCACGGCTCTATCACGTCGATCTGTATCGGGCTGAGCGCGATGCAGATCTTGAGTCGATCGGTCTGCGCGAGCTGATCGAGGAGAATGACGGGGTGGTGCTGATCGAGTGGCCCGAACGCGCCGAGGGCTGGATCCCGGGGGATGCGATAAGGGTCCGTTTTGATGCGACCGCCGGCTCGAAGCGCAACCTCACCTTTTCGACCCATAGCGCGTCGGCCTGGCAAATTCTGCTCAAGTTCCGCAAACAGGCCTTTGGCGTTTGACATCATGCCCGAAATTCTGCTCGCCATTGACACCTGCACCCGCCGCAGCGCCATCGCCCTGCGGGACGGCACTGCGATTCGGGCGGAGATCGCCTGGGAGACTGACCGCCATCACACCGCCGCGGTCAGCCAGCGCATCCACGAGTTGATGCTCGCCTGCGGGATCAAGGCGGCGGATCTGGGCGCGGTCGCGGTCGCGATTGGACCGGGATCCTTTACGGGCGTGCGCTGCGGGTTGGCGATTGCCAAGGGCATGGCGGTCTCGACCGGGTTGCCGGTGTACGGCGCGTCGGCCTTCGACGTCCTGCTGGCCGCGCAACCGGTCGGCGCGCTGCCGATCGTGGCGGTGATCGAAGTCGGGCGTGGAAGGGTGGCGGCCGGGCGCTTTGCATGGCGCGAGGGTGGGGCGGTCGCGCTCGAGCCGTGGAAGGTGCATACCTGGCAGGAGCTGGCCGACGCGATCTCGGCCCCGGCCTGGGTGTGCGGCGACGTCGCGCCCGGGCTGCAGGCGCTGCTGCACGGCAAGGCGACGATTGCGCCGGCCCCGCTCAATTTGCGCCGGGCGGGTTATCTGGCCGAGATCGGGCACGCGCGCTGGCAGCGCGGCGATGCCGACGAAGCCATGACGCTCATCCGATTCACCCCTGAGCGGCGCGGGCATGGCTCGCTTTGACGTTCGTCCGATGACGCTGGCCGACATCCCGGCGGTGATGGCGGTCGAGGCCGAGTCGTTTCCGCTGCCCTGGCCCGAGCGGGCCTATCGCTACGAGCTGAGCGACAACCCCAACGCGTATTGCGTCGTCGCCGAGGCCGAGGGTGGGGCGATCGCCGGTTATGCGGTGATGTGGATGATGGCCGATGAGGCCCACGTCGGCACGATTGCCAGCGCCCCGATCTGGCGGCGGCAGGGGGTGGGCGAGCGGCTGATGATCGAGCTCATGCGCGAGGCGGCCCGGCGAGAGGTTATCTTCATCACCCTCGAGGTCCGGGTGGGCAACATCGCCGCCCAACGCTTGTATCTCAAGTATGGTTTCGTCGAGGTGGGCCGGCGCAAGCGCTATTACCCGAACAACCGCGAGGACGCGCTGCTGATGACGGTCGAGGACTTCCGCGATCCCGCCTGCGCCGCGCGGGTGGATGCGCTGGACGCGTAGTGCCTCCATCGTCATTTGGACTCACCGCGCAAGGCGCCTCGGGGAAGCGGCGACAGCCTTGGCGCGATCGCGCGTCGGGTCCCGGACGCGCGAGTTACGGGCTAGAAAGCACCAGTAACGTGTCGCCGCATGCGACCGCTCCCAGACCTCGGCGCATTTCGCGCGCCAGCGTCTCCTGAGTCAGAGCCTGCCGCTCGTCGCTTCCTGCGGCACCTGGCCTGGTGGGCACAGCGCGGCTGGCCGCCGCCCTGCTGTGGCTCCGGGACCAGTTTCGTGCAGCACGCAGGTGGCCCGTGGGAGGCCCCGTTCTTGGTCTTGCCGGCGACACGCAACTACGTAGCCGATAGATGCGCATTCTTTCAAGATACGCCAAGTATCCTTCTGGCACGCGAGCTGTGGTATGACGCAGCGATTCGTGCAGCCGATGCAGAGACTCGTTGGAGGAAACGGGCTGGCCAGCCGGATCGCGTGCCTAATTTTGGATCTCGGATCTTCGTCTGTTCATCGCCAAGCTTGTGTTGGCAGCTCTTCGCGATCCAGTTGGCTGGCCCCGTGTCTGGTGGGAACTCGTCATCGGCGAATGCTGGAATCTGCGTGCTCAGCTGGCGGTGTCGACCCGCTATGCGTGGCTGAGGGACTACCACATACGAGGTATCGGCAGTACCTCCCGGGCGGTAACAACGATTCTTTTTTCAACAACTGTTGTTAGCTCCGGATTAACCAAAGCAATTGGCCGGGACGCGTGGTTTCCGTGAAAGCCGAGGCGATCCTGACACTCGCCCGACTCGGATGGCGTCGAACCAATCTGAAAGACCTTTGAAGTCATGCCCGCAAGAAACCCGGCAATCTCGCCTGTCGCAGGCTATCGTTGGCGCGCGAACCAAAGAGCCCATGCCGCGTGCCGTTGCTTTACTCATTCCGCAACCGTAGGAGCGAACATGCCGCGTGCCGGACGAACTCGTCCGGCGCGTGCTGGCGGTTCTGCATGTTGCCAATCCCAGCCGTGATCACCGGGATGTTGAGCGGGCGCGAGAAGGCGTAGATCGGGCTGCTCCCGCCGGCGGTAGGAATCAGCGAGCTCGGCTTGCCGTAGACCTGCTCGGCCGCGCGGGTGGCGAGCACGACCAGCGGATCGTCCGGGGCGGCCTTGGTCGGCCACATCGCGCCGAGCCACTCGGCCTTGACGTCCTCGAACCCCTGCGCGTCCAGATGCCGGCGCAGCTTGGCGAAGATGTCCTCGGGATCCTGCTCCATCACCAGGCGGAAGTCCAGTTTGGCGCTGGCCCGGGCCGGGATGACGGTCTTGAACCCGGCACCCTGATATCCGGTCGTGATGCCTTCGATGGTGCAGGTGGGATTGAAGACGGCCTTGTTGAGGGGCCGGCCCAGACATCCCGCCCAGGAAGGTCTTCACCCCCGTCTCGGCCCGCAGCATCTCGGTCGGATCGGGTTGCAGGGCCAGCAACTGGCGGTCGAGGTCGCTCGGCGGCCAGGCCCGCTCGTAGAAACCGTCGATCAGAATGTGTTCGTCGCCGTCCTTCAGCGTGTTCAGCGCGCGAACCAGGCGCCAGGCGGCATTCGGCAGGATGTGGGCGCCGCCCGAATGCGCGTCGCGGGCCATCGTCTCGACGCTGAGTTCGACGGCCAGGATGCCCCGCGCGCCGAGCGGCATGCGATGCCGGCCGGACTCATCGGTCCCGCCCTCTTCCCAGATCGCGCCGTCGCAGCGCAGCAGCTCGAGATTCTGCAGCACGAAGTCCTTCATGTGCGGGCTGCCGATCTCTTCTTCGCCCTCGGCCACCATCACGATCGAGCAGGGGAGCGTTCCGCCATGGGCGTCCCGGACCGCGTCGATGGCGGCCAGCCGGCACACGATCTCGCCCTTGTCGTCGCGGGCGCCGCGGGCATACAGCGCGCCATCGCGGATCGTCGGTGTGAAGGGCGGGGTCGTCCACTTGTCCAGCGGCTCGGGCGGCTGCACATCGTAGTGGTTGTAGCACATCAGCCGGCGCGGCGACGCGCCCTCCAGGAAGCCCAGCACCACCGGCTGGCCGCCGGTCTCGACGATCTGGGTGCGCAGACCGTACTGCTGAAAGAGGGTTTCGACAATTGCCGAGCACTCGCGCACGCCCTCGCCGCGCGCGCTCACGCTGGGCTGGGCGCACAACGTGGAGATCTCGGACAGAGAACGCTCCAGATTGGCCTGGATATGGGAGTCGATGGTGGTGGTGGTTGGTGTCATCTTGTTTCTCTCTCCCGCGCTCCCCAAGGTGTCAAAGGGAGAACCGGAGGGTAATTGCTTGGGGTCGCGTTCTGAGGGCGAGCGAAGGACCCCTGTCTGCGTCGCCCGGACGCGTATGGGTAATCGGACGGGCGCTAGACCCCGGTTGACACCCCGTTATCCGTCACAGGGGTCCTTCGCGCGGCCCGTTACGCTTTGGCATGCTTGGGCTCGGCGGGCCGCTCTCAGGATGACAACCCTTGGGGAGCCCGCAATGCGCTGGCATAGATGGCCAAGCGGATCTACGCGAGGGCTTCCAGCCGCTCCACCAGCCCGGCCAGGACGGCGAAGGCCTTCTCGACCGGCTCGGGCTGGGTCATGTCCACCCCGGCGAGCTTGAGCGCGTCGAGCGGGTGCAGCGAGCCGCCCGCGCTGAGGAACTTTAGGTAGTTGTCGACCGCGCCGGTCTTGCCGGCCAGGATGCCATCGGCCAGGGCATGCGCGCCCGAGATGCCGGTGGCGTACTGGAAGACGTAGAAGTTCGAGTACATATGCGTAGCAAACTGGCCCCAGGTGATGCCCACCCGCGGCACATCCTCCGGCGCGACTTTCATCGCCTCGCCGTAGGTCTCCAGGAAGAGGTCGGACATGAGCTTGTTCAGCGCGTCCGCGCTCAGGCCTTCGCCTCGTTCGGTCCGCTCGTGGACCTCCAGCTCGAAGCGGGCCAGGGTGGGCATGATCAGGAAATAACGGCCGAAATTGGCCATCGCCTCTTCGATCAGCGCGATCTGGAAGTCGCGCTCGGGGAAGCGCTTGAGCAGATCGGCTCGGACCATGGCCTGGTTGAAGTTCGAGGCGACCTCGGCCACGAACAGCGAATACCCGGCGTATATCCCGGGCTGGGCGCGCCGCGAGTACCACGAGTGCATGCTGTGGCCGAGCTCATGGGCGAGTGTGCTCATCGCAAAGAGCGTGTCGTTGTAGCTCATCATGATGAAGGGCTTGGTCCCCTTCAACCCGCTGCTGAACGCGCCCTGGCGCTTGCCGCCGTTCGGATAGATGTCGACCCAGCGCTCGCTGGTCATCCCGGCCCGGGCGACCTCGACATACTCGGCCCCGAGCGGGGCCATCCCTTCGCAAATCCATTCGACCGATTTGGCGTACGGAACCTCGGGCGGGGCACTCGTCAGCGGCGCGACGATGTCCCACGGGTGCAGGGTCTCGACGCCCAGCAACTTGCGCCGGGCTTCGAAATAGCGGTGCCAGGTCGGGAGGTTCTTCTTGAAGACCGCGATCAGGTTGTGGAAGACCTCCACCGGGATCGTGTTCGGCGCGAGCGCAGCTTCGAGCGAGGAGCCGTATTTGCGGGCCCGCATCATGAACACATCCTGCTTGACGCCGGTGGTCAGACAGGCGGCCATGGTGTTCTTGGCCGCCAGGTGGGCGTCTCGATCGCTGCGCCAGGCCGACTTGCGGAGATCCCGGTCCGGGCTCTGCAGGGCGGTCTGCATGCTGCCCAACGCAAGTTCAACCGTCGCGCCGGCGCTGTCCGTCGCGGGGGGATAGCGCAGGTCGGCGTCGGTCAGGATGCCGTGGATGCGCCGGGCGGACTGGAAGGCGTCGCCCATCTGGCTGAGCAGTTCCTCGACCTCGTCCGAGCGCACGTGGGCGGCCTCGCGCTCGAGCAGGTCGAAGTGGTGGGCGTAGAGGGCCAGACGCGGTTCTTCGGTCGTCCAGCGCTTGATCGTGTCAAAGCCGATCCGGAGCGCCTCGGGCTTGTAGAACGACATGCGGGCCCGGGCCCGGGCGAAGAACCCCATGGCCTGGCCATTCCGGGCCTGCCAGGCCTGATCGGTCGTGTCGACGCTGCTGTTCAGCGAGACATAGACGTAGATCTTGCCCAGGCGCAGCGACAGCGCGTCGCTGAGGTCTAGGAAGTCCGCCAGGTGCGCCGGCGAGTCGCCCAGATGGCCCTTGAAGGCGTCGACCTGGGCGAGATCGGCGTCGACGGCCTTGATCTCGGCCTCCCAAGCGGCGAGGTCGGGGAAGATGCTGGCGGTATCCCAGGTGTGTTCCACCGGGATTTCGGATCGCTTGCGCAGTGGGGTCGTGGTCATATGTCTCCTCTTGCTTCCGGGGTGAGCAGATTGTACGACGCCGGACGGATCGCCCAGGCCCGGCCCGACTATCGGGATCTATTCACAGATTCGGCAGATTCTCACCGATCTGGGGAGGCTCAAGCACTCCCAACTGCCAAACATATTCCTGGTGACTGCTCAGACCAGGCCCGAATCTGCGCGAATCTGCGTCAATCTGCGGATCGATCCATGTCCAAGCCCGCTCGATCCGTCGCGGGCACGGCAGGTTTTGTCCGCAGATTGACGCAGATTCGCGCAGATTGGGTTCTTGTTTCCGGCTGTCAGCGCGGCGCAAGGCACTTGATATGAGCAGTCACTCTTTCTGGGTGAATCTGCGTAATTTGTGGAAGAAAGGTCTCCGCAGTAGTACGCGCGGGGGAATTGCTATCGGCCGCGACGGGGTGCGCGTCTTGAACCACAAGCGAAAGATCGGGGGGAGAATAGAGAGCCACGCGACTGACTATCCATTCCCGCCGACGCGCAACGCCGGCTCATCCCACTGCCATGATGCAATACACAGCGGAAAACCTCCTCGTTCGTCCCGCAGCCAGCGGCGATGTCATCCTGTCCATCACCCCCAAAAGCGCCGGCTGGGAGTTCATCTCCTTCCAGGCTCGCCGCCTGGCGACCGGCGCGCGCGTGTCATTTGACACCGGCGAAAACGAGTTCGCCCTGGTCAACCTGACCGGCCGCTACCGGGTGACCTCCAACCGCGGAAGCTGGTCGGGGATCGGCGGACGATCGTCCGTCTTTACCGGCGGCGCGCATGCCTTATATCTCCCCGCCGCACCCACCTCGACGTGACCGCGGAGGAAGGCGGCGAGTTCGCCGTGACGTGGGTGCCGACCGACCGCGACTCAGCGCCCTGGTTGATCCGCCCCGAGAATGTCAAGAGCGGGATCCGCGGCGGCGACAACGTCAGCCGCCAGATCAACGACCTGCTCCCGCCGGGCTCGCCGGTGCATCGCCTGGTGTTGGTCGAGGTCTACACGCCGAGCGGCAACTGGAGCAGCTACCCGCCCCACAAGCACGACCGCCACATCGTTGGCGCGGACGGTGCGCTGATCGAAGCCGATCTCGAGGAGGTCTACTTCTACAAGATCGATCGCCCCGCGGGCTTCGCCTACCAGCGGGTGTATACCAGCCCCGAGTCGCCACTGCAGGCGGCCGGCCTCGGATTCGATGCCATCGTCCGCGCCGAGGACAACTGCGCCGTGCTCGTGCCCGAGGGCTATCATCCGGTGGTCAGCGGGCCGGGCTACACAACGTACTACCTCAACGTCCTCGCCGGCAGCGCCCAAAGCCTGGCCAACCAGGATGACCCTGCCCATACCTGGGTCAAGCAGGCCTACCGCGGCACGGACTCACGCTTGCCGTTGTACTGATCAACGGTCTTTTGCAGGAGAACGGGAGAACGGGAGGAATTGAGGGAGGGCTTGATAACGATGACCGAGTACGACGCAAACGGTGGCCGATCCTTGGGCGGGGCGCAACCGAGACGAAAGTCAAGCTTCCACCCGAAGTTGGGTCATCTAGAAGGGCGTTCGCGTGGGTGAGCAGCGATTGGATTTCGTCGTCGCCGACGCGGTGATACTTGAGCTGAAGGCGGTTGAAGAAATGGCGAACGTGCACCACGCGCAACTGATCTCGTATTTGAAGGCGACTCAGATTAAGCTTGGTCTGCTCTTGAACTTCAACGTTTCGATGCTTCGCTATGGTCTTCGACGCGTCGCTCATCCTGACTACTATCAATCCTGAACACAACGCAAAACACCTAGATCGACCTCTCCCGTTCTCCCGTTCTCCTGCAAGGAAATTCAATACCTAATGCACATCACAAGACTCACAACCGCGCAAGCTCTGATCCGATTCCTGCTGGCCCAATCATCCGAGCGCGATGGCGTCACCCAGCCGTTCTTCGGCGGGTGCTTCGGCATCTTTGGCCACGGCAACATCGCGGGGATGGGCCAGGCCCTGCGCCAATACCCGGCCCTGCGCTACTACCAGGCCCGCAACGAGCAAGGCATGGTCCACACCGCAGCCGCCTATGCCCGGCACGCCCTGCGCTTGCGCACGCTGGCCTGCACCTCGTCGATCGGGCCGGGCGCGCTGAACATGCTCACCGGCGCGGCCGCCGCCACGGTCAATCGAGTGCCCGTGCTGCTGCTGCCTGGCGATATCTTCGCCCGCCGGAATGTCGCGCCCGTGCTGCAGCAGCTCGAGTCCGAGCACTCGCAGGACGTCTCGGTCAACGACTGCTTCAAGCCGGTCAGCCGCTACTGGGATCGGATCAACCGGCCCGACCAGTTGATCACATCGCTGCCTGAGGCCATGCGGGTGCTCACCAGCCCGGCCGAGACCGGCGCCGTCACCATCTGCCTGCCCGAGGACGTCCAGACCGAGGCCTGGGACTTTCCCGCCGCGATGTTCGAGCCCCGGGTGTGGCGCGTCCCGCGCAACCGGCCCGACCGGGTCGCGCTGATGCGCGCGGCCGCCCTCATTCGGGCCAGTCAGCGCCCCATGATCGTGGCTGGCGGCGGCGTGCGCTACTCCGACGCCACCGCGGCGCTTGAAGCTTTTGTGGCCGCGACCGGCATCCCCGTCGGCGAGACGATGGCCGGGAAGGGCTCCTTGCGGTATGACAATCCGTTGTGCATGGGCGGCATCGGCGCCACCGGCACCTTCGCCGCAAATGACGTTGCTCTCAAGGCCGACCTGGTGATCGGGATCGGCACGCGCTACAGCGACTTCACCACCGCCAGCAAGACCCAGTTTCAGGATCCCGGCGTGACGTTTGTGAACATCAACGTCGCCGAGTTTGACGCCGCCAAGCACAGCGGTTTGATGCTGGTCGGTGATGCGCGCGCCACACTCGAGGAACTGCGCGACGCGCTCTCCGGCTGGATGGCCCCGAAGAACCACATCGACATGGCCAGGGCCCTGCATACTGCCTGGGAGACCGCGGTCGATGGTTTCTCACAACCGCCGCAATCAACCCTTGCCAAGCCAGAGTGAACTCGTGGGCGTCCTGAACGAGCAAGGAGATCCGGATGCCGTGCTGGTCAATGCCGCCGGCTCGCTCCCGGGCGACTTGCACAAGCTCTGGCGGTCCCGCCACCCCGGCCAGTATCACGTCGAGTATGGCTTCAGCACCATGGGCTATGAGATCTCGGGCGGGCTTGGGGTCAAGATGGCCGACCCGGGACGCGAGGTCTACACCCTCGTCGGCGACGGCTCGTATCTGATGCTCGCCAACGAGATTGTCACGGCGGTGCAGGAGAACATCAAACTCATCATCATCCTGATGGACAACCGCGGCTTCAACAGCATCGGCAGCCTGAGCCGCTCGCTTGGGCAGAAGGGCTTCGGCACACGTTACACCGCGCCGGTGGCGGGGCAGGGGCGCCTGGCCGAGGATGGCGACGAGGCCGAGGACTTGCCGGTCGACCTTGCGGCCAATGCGCGCAGCCTCGGCGCGCGCGTACTCGAGTGCGCGACGACCGACGAATTTGCGGCCGCGTTGCGCGAGGCGCGGGCCAATCCGGCCACCACGGTGATCTACGTGCGCAACGATCGATATGTGGGCGTGCCGGGCCACAGTTGGTGGGATGTCCCGCCGGCCGAGGTCAGTGACAACCCCGACGTCCAATCCGCCCGGGCCGCCTGGGCCGAGATGCGCAAAAACGAGCGCTACTACTGACGTCAAGCGTCATTTTCAGCCGCGACGGTTTCTTAACAGAAGAACGGAAGAACGGAAGATGAACGAAGGAGATGCTTCCCGCCACAACTTCCTTTCTTCCTTTCTTCTGTTGAAAAGCCAAATGCTGGCGCAAAATCACGCCTGAGCAAAAGGAGAACATGAAAACCGAATTCAGAGTCGCATTTCTTGGGGCAGGCCGGATGGGCCTCACCCACCTCAGCAACCTGATGGGCGTGCGCGGAGTGAAGGTGGCGGTCGTCGCCGATACATTTCTGGAGGCCGCTCAGCGCGGGCAGGCGATCGCCAACGCCGAACGCGCCACGACCGACATCGAGGGCGCCATCGCCGCGGCCGATGTGGATGTGGTCATGATCTCGACCCCGACCACCACCCACGCCCACCTGCTCGAAACCGCCGTCAGGGCCGGCAAGCCGGTCTGGTGCGAGAAACCCATCGCCCAGGATTTGGCCGGTACCCGCCGGGTGGTCGACCTTATCGCGACCGCCGGAGTGCCGGTCCAGATCGGCTTCATGCGCCGCTTTGATCCCGGTTATGCCGCTGCCAAGCGCAGCATCACTGAAGGCAAGATCGGCGCGCTGGAGCGCTTCCAGGCGATGAGCTGCGATACTGCGCCGCCCCCGATGTCCTACATCGAGAGCAGCGGAGGCATCTTCGTCGATATGTTCGTCCACGACCTCGACCTGGCCCGCTTCTTGATGGGCGAGGTGCATGAGGTCTTTGCGTGGGGCGATGTCAAGGTCGATCCCGCCTTCGCCAAGGCCGGCGATGTGGATACCGTGGTGGCGGTGCTGCGCTTCGCCAGCGGCGCGCTGGGCACGCTCCAGGGCTCGCGCCGGGCGATCTGGGGCTACGACATCCGGACCGAAGTCGCGGGCTCGGCCGGCAAGCTCGTCATCGAGCCGCCTCAAAAGACCCCGCTGGCAACCTATGGCCGCTTCCAGAGCACCGTCGATCACTTCGAGAGCTTCCCCGACCGCTTCGAGGCCGCCTACAAGCTCGAGATGGAAGCCTTCTTCCAGGCCCTGCGCGGGGGCCGCCCGCCCACACCCTCGGCCGCGGACGCGCTCGAAACGCTCAAAGTCGCCCTTGCCGCCACCCGCAGCCTGCGCGAGGGGCGGCCGGTAAAGGTCGCCGAGATCGTCTGATCGACGATTCTTAGGGGAGCTTATGTCCATCGGATCCATGACCGGCGGCGAAGCCGTCGTCCACAGCCTGATCGCCCAGGGCGTGGATACCCTTTTCGCCCTTCCGGGCGTGCAGAACGACTTTCTGTTTAATGCCCTCTACGACCGGCGTGGCGAAATCCGGGTGATCCACACCCGCCACGAGCAGGGGGCCGCCTTCATGGCTCTGGGCTACGCCCTCATGCGGGGCGATGTCGGGGTCTACAGCGTTGTGCCGGGGCCCGGATTCCTGAACGCAACCGCGGCGCTGGCGACCGCCTATAGTCTCAACGCGCGGGTGCTGGCCCTGATCGGGCAACTCCCGTCCGCCCAAATCGGCCGGGCAGAGGGCATCCTGCACGAGATTCCCGACCAGATCGGGATTCTGCGTTCGCTGACGAAGTGGGCCGAGCGGGTCAACGCGCCGTCCGAGGCGCCGATGCAAGTTGCCGAGGCCTTTCGCCAGATGCGTTCGGGCCGCCCGCGCCCGGTCGGCCTCGAAGTGCCGATGGATGTGCTCGCCCAGCGCGGGCCGGTCGACACAGCGCCCATCGCATTGCCGCCCTACGCGCCGCCGCTTGACCACGGGCTGATCGAAACGGCGGCGGCATTGCTGGGCCACGCCCAGAACCCTGCCATCTATGTTGGGGTGGGGCGCAAGGCGTGGGAAATGAGGTCCTGGCATTGGCCGAAGCACTTCAGGCGCCGGTCGTCGCGCATCGGACCGGTCTCGGCGTCATCGATGGGCGGCATCCCCTCAGCCTGCACCTGCCGGCCTCGCACAGCTACTGGAAGAAAGTCGATGTGGTCCTGGCGATTGGGACCTACCTGCGCTCGCCGTTGACCGATTGGGGGGTGGATGCCAACCTGAAAGTCATCCATCTTGACGTCGACCCGACCACCCATACGATCTTGCGCCGGCCGTACATCGCTCTGACCGCCCGGGCCGAGGATGCGCTGCCCGAGCTCATCGCAGGGGTGGCAAAGCACAACCATCCCCGCCCATCCCGCACTGGAGAGATGCTCGAGATTAAGGCCGACTGGGCCGCCCAGACCGCCTACCTCGAAGAACAGCTCGGATACTTGAAGGTGATTCGGGATGGGCTGGGTGAAGACGGCGTGTTTGTCGAGGACCTGACCCAGGTGACCTATGCCGCGCGCTACGTGCTGCCCGTCTACAAGCCGCGGACCTACCTCACGACCGGATACCAGGGCACCCTTGGCCTCGGCTTCCCGACCGCCCTGGGGGCCAAGGTCGCCCGGCCCGACCTGCCGGTGATCGCCGTCGTCGGCGATGGCGGCTTCATGTTCACTTCTCAGGAGCTCGCCACCGCCGTCCAGCACAAGATCCCGTTGGTGACGCTTGTCTTCAATAACAACGCCTACGGCAACGTCCAGCAGATGCAGAAGAACCTGCATGGCAATCGGGTCATCGCCACCGATCTGGTTAACCCCGATTTCGTCAAGCTGGCCGAGGCCTTCGGGGCAGTCGGTTTGCGGGCGAATACCCTGAGCGAGCTTGCTGATGCCATCCGAGTCGGTCTGAAGGCCAGTGGGCCGACGGTCATCGATGTGCCGCATGGCGAGATGCCGTCCGTCGACAAGTTCCGCCGCCTGGCAAAGGTGCGCGGATAGCGGCCAGCCAAAAAACGTCTGGCGAGATCACCATCCCCGCGCGAAGGGCGGGATGGTGATCTCGCCACGCCGAAAGTTCACCGTTATTCTCAGGCTTGACATGGTGCGGAAAGCAAGTAAACTGTAAAGCATGAAAGCCACCATCGATATCCCAGACGGGCTGTATCGCCGAGTAAAGGCCAAGTCGGCAATGCAGGGGCTCTCCATCCGCGAGGTTACGACAGAGCTATATGAGGCGTGGTTGTCTGAGAAGCCCGCGGGCGCCCCGACACTATCGGCCGAAAAATGGCTCGAGGGCTGGATTCGACTTGGCGAAGACGCTATACGGGATGCGCCTGAGGGTCCGTCGGCCCGCGAGATCCTGGAGAACGACCGCAATCGGCTGGAGCGTTCCTGAGGCATGTTAACCCTGGATGCAAATGTTTGGGTGGCAGCATTCGATCCGCGGGACGCTCATCATCGCGAGAGCGCAACGTTTTTTGAAATGATCTCAAGACAGAAGCTGGCGCTTCATGGACCAGCGATTGTCGTGCTTGAAGTCACATGCGCGCTGGCGCGGCGTTTGCGGCGCGTCGGACCTGCGGATGAGGCGGCCCGCTGGTTGCGCGCGTATCCCGCGCTTCAGCTCCATCCGATCGATGAAGGGCTGCTCGACCAGGCGCTGACGCTGGGGAGCGAACGCGGGTTGCGCGGCATGGACGCCCTGTATGCGGCAACCGCAGTGTTAATGGACGCTTCCTTGATTTCCTGGGATTCCGAGCTCATTCAGCGCGCCGGTGCCTTGAGCCCCATCGATTGGATCGCCAGCCAGACCGATTCCGACGGCGGGCGGAACGACAAAGGGAAGTCATGAACGGGCTCTTTCGCCGCCAGATTGCCCTCCCGCAGGACCACGGCTCGTGGGTCTTCATTGGGATGCCGCTCCTGATCGGCCTGTTCGATGGCGGGATCATCGCGCCCGCATCCGTCGCGCTTGTCATCGCCGCCATGGCGGCGTTTCTCATCCGTCAGCCGGTGACCATGGCGATCAAGGTCGAGTCCGGCCGCCGCCCGAGGACCGACTTGCCGGCGGCGCTCTTCTGGCTCGCGGTATATGGCCTGATCGCCGCCCTCGCAGCTGTCGCCCTCATCGCGTTGGGCGCGGGATCTGTGCTCTATCTGGCCCTGCCAGCCGCGCCGATCTTCGCCTGGCACCTGTTACTGGTCAGCCGCCGCGCCGAGCGCCGCCAGCTCTGGATCGAGGTGCTTGGCACGGGCGCGCTGGCCCTGGCCGCGCCAGCCGCCTATTGGGTGGGGATTGGACGTTATGAATCCGGCGGCTTGCTGCTGTGGGGGCTTGTGTGGGCGCAGTCCGCGGCCTCAATCGCCTACGCCTATTTCCGTCTAGAGCAGCGCGAATGGAAGGTTGTCCCCGACCGGCGCGCGCGTTTCGCCGCCGGGAGGGGCCCGATCCTGTTTGCGGGCGCCAATCTGCTCGGCGCGGTCGTGCTTGGCCCGTTGACCGGTCTTCAGCCGGGCTGGGTATTCGTCCCGTTTGCGCTTCAGTTTGCCGAAACCTTGTGGGGAACCGATCACCCGGCCATCGGCGCGCGCCCGGCGGCGATCGGCACCCGCCAACTGGTCGTCAGCACGTTGTTCACCTTGCTGTTCATCGTGGCGATTCAACGATGACTATGGGCACTTCAGCACACCCTGGGCCCACAGGCACGCCCCGCAGGTGGGGAAGGGGTTGCCAAAGCAGTCCTCGACGTTGGCGTCGGAGATGTCGCATCCGCCGCAGAACGTGCAGGGCGGAAAGCCAAAGCCCTGCACCCGCTCGCGGTAGGCGACGTAGGCGGGGTCGAGCCACAGGTCCATCAAGCCCCGCTCGCGCACATTGCCGATGACGTGTCGGACCGAAGAGCGCGGCTGGCCATGCAGGTAGCTTCCGTGCGTGTGCAACAACGGCCAGCACGGACTCACGTCGCCGTTCCAGCCCACCGACATCGAGCCGTCTTCGACGTAGTTGCAAACATCGGTCCCCTGGGCCCAGGAGTTTCCGCCGAAATTCACCCGCCAGCCGCTGCCAAAGGCGCCAAAGAGCGCATCCCGGGTGGACTCGTCGAAGTCCATCCGCGGCAGCGACAAACGGGGGATGCGCCCGGAGTCCATGAACGCGGTCGAACGCAAGGTCTTCACATACAGCCGTTCGTCCTGCAGGTCTTGGGTGACGGGCAGAACATTGCTGACCGAGAACTGCCGCGCTCCCAGGCTCGTCGCGAGCTTGAGCAACGCGGGCAGGTCTTTGATGTTCCGCTTCATGGCGACGAACGTGATGCCGATCTCCGGCTTCGGAAAGTGGCCGCCCGGGCGCATGTCGCGCAGGCGGGCCAGGTTCTCGATGACCTTGGGCAGCTCGGCGCCCAGGCGTACATCGGCGTAGCTCTCGGGCGTCGCCCCGTCGATCGAAACCCAGAGCATCTCCAACCCGGCGCCAATCAACGCCTTGGCCCGGGCCGCGTCCAGCAGTGTGCCGTTGGTGATCATCTCGGTCCGGCAGCCCAGGCCATGCAGGCGCCCAATCCATTCAATGGTGCGGGGGTGGACGAGGGGTTCGCCAATCCCGCCGAAGTACACCAGCGGGCGGGTTTCCAGGCGTGCGATTCCGCGAAAGACCGCCTCAAATGTCTCGTCGCTCATTCGTCCCATCTCGCTATCCCAGGCATTCCGGAAACAGGTGACGCAGTCGAGATTGCAGGCCGTGGTCGGCTCGAGATAGATCTTGGTCAGGTGTGTGGCGGGACGATGCAGGCGAATGCTGTTGGTGTCCTCGTCGACGCGGACGCGTGCGCCCGGCGTCAACCCGAGGCGCGCAGCCACACTTGCCGGGAGCACGAGCTTGCCGTCGGCATCAACCTGCGCCCAATCGGCCTTTTTGCCCCCGTGCATGGGCACGGCCTCCGAACCATTCGGAAGTACTGGAATAGCCTCAGGCCGGATCATCATCGCCCACCTCACTGCCCTTTTCTTGTCCGCAGATTCCGCAGATTTACGCCGATTCCCATTTAGAAAAGAATCAGCGCGAATCTGCGTAATCTGCGGATAGACTCCCTATTCTCCACCTCACCTGACCGCCGCCGGGCATTGGCCGCGCGCAGCCCTAGCCGGCTGGTGCCACCAACAGCCCAATCCGATAGACCACAAATGCCACTCCCCAGCCCAGCGCAAAGCTGTAGACGAGAAAAGCCAGCGACTCCTTCCGCCCGATCTCCTTGGCCATGACGCTGGCGACCGCCAGACAGGAGTTGTAGAGCAGCATCAGGATCATGAACGAGAGCGCGGCGGCTGAGGTCATGCTGCGCCCGATCGCCACGCGCAGCGCGCTTTGGCTCGTGTCCTCGGTCTGCAACGTGCTGATCCCGATCGTGACCAGCGAGGCCGCGCTTTGGCCAAGCGCGCTGATCAGGCCTGTTGCCTGTTTCCCCAGCGCTTCCGCAGGACTAAAGGTCGCCGCCGGCGCGTCGTCCTCGACCGAGTAGACCGTGGCCATGAAGCTGAGCGCCGTTTCGCGCGCCAGAAAAGCCGGGATGAGCGAGGTGGTCACGCGCCAGTCGTCGATGCCCAGCGGGGCGAAAATCGGCGTAATGGCCTTGCCCACCCTGGCGACGACGCTTTCCTCCGGCGTTGCCCCAAACGGGATATGAATCATCAACCACACGATGATCGAGACTGCAAAGATCGTTGTGCCCGCCCGGCGCAGAAACTCGCGGGCATGACTCCACACAATCACCCCAATCGTGCGCATCCGGGGCATCCGATACGGTGGCAGCTCGATCAGCATCGAGGTCGCCTCGCGACGGTAGAGCGTGTTCTTCAGCAGCATCGAGGTCAGCACCGCCACGACAATGCCGCCGATGTACAGGCCCATGATGACCAGCGCCGGATTTGGGAAGAACAGCGCCGCGAAGAACGAGAAGATTACCAGCCGGGCAGGGCACGAGATAAAGGGGATCATCATCGTGACGAGCAGTTTGTCGCGGCGGCTCTCCATGGTTCGGGTCGCCATCACCGCCGGCACGTTGCAGCCCAGCCCAAGCAGAAGCGGGATCACGGCCTTGCCGTTCAGCCCGAAGCGGCGCATGAAACGATCGAGCAGAAAAGGCAGGCGGGCCATGTAGCCGGTCATCCCCATCAGGGTGAGCAGAAAGAACATGATCACGATCAAGGGCAGAAAGGTCACCACAAAGCCGACCCCGCCGATGACGGCCTCGCCCACGAACTCGGCCAGCAAGCTGGGCGCCTGAATGGCGAGCAGGATCTGGCTGGCCAGCGGGCCGACAAAGCCGTTGATAAAGCCATCCAGCCAGGCCATGATCGGAGCCGAGACATCAAAGGCGATCTTGAAGAACAGATACATGATCACCAGGTAGGCGCCGAGGCCGAGGATCGGATGGAGGAACACTGAATCGAGGGCGGCCGTCAATTCGCGCCCCTTCTTTGGCTGGCGGCGGGCCACCGCCCGATACAGCCCTTCGGCCGCGCCCGCCCGCCCGTCGCGGACCACCTGGGCGAAGTCCTGTCCGCTCACGGCCTCGATGGCGCGCACAGCGTTTGGATCTGCGGCAACGCGTTGCAGCGCGTCGTGCTTGGACGTGGCGACGTCGTCCCACGCCCGCAGGTGCTGTTCCAACACATCGCCGTAGGGCAGGTTGCGCGGAAAGCGCTGCTGGGCCTGGGCGTCAATGAGCGCTGGAAGCAGGGCCTTGGCCCCCTGGCCCGTCCTCCCGACGGTTGGCAACGCCCGAATGCCGGCCAGGCGCTCGAGTGTCGCGCAGTTCACCGAGAGTCCCGCCCGGACCGCTTCATCGGCCATGTTCAGGGCGATCACCATGGGGATGCCCATCTCGGCCAGTTCCATGGTCAGCACAAGGTTGCGCTCGATGTTGGGCGTCTCGATGACGTTGAGGATGAGGTCGGGCGTTTCGGTCTTGAGATAGTCGACGGCGATGCGTTCATCGTCGGAGACGGGTTCAAGGGTGTAAATGCCTGGAAGATCGACGAAATCGAGGACGACATCGTTGAAGACGACCGAACCCTGTTTCTTCTCGACGGTCACACCAGGCCAATTGCCAACGCTGAAGTTGGCCCCGACCAGGTGATTGAGCAGGGTGGTCTTGCCTGTGTTCGGATTGCCGGCGATGGCGACGCTCAGCCTCGCCTTGCCGGCCGTCCGGCTCGCCTGGAGCTCCGGTGCTGCGCTGGTGTGGCAGCCCGCATCGCTCACAGTGCCCGCACCTGAATATGCCGGGCCAGATCAAGGGTCAGGGCGATCCTCGAATTCCCAACCAGGGCCAGAATCAGCCTCCCGCTCCGGGCGATGACTTCGATGGATCGGCCTTCGCGCAAACCGATGGCGCGGGCCTTGATCAAGGCCGCTCCTTGTCCGGTCACACCGGCGATGAGGGTCTTCGCGCGCGCCGGGAGCGCATCGAGGGTTGTCGTGGGTTTGCTCATGCGATTGGGATCAGCGTAGCGGACGATCGGGTCTGGGTGCCTGGCCAGATGACTGGATACTGCCTGGCCAACTGGCGAACCCGTATTCAGTCCGCCTGAGTCTATCGGGATCGCGTGCCGAAACAAGCCCACCCCGTCATGGCCGGGTTTTGACTGCGCTTCGAATGTGGTTTTGACGACCTGACGAGCGCTTGTTAACCGCGTTACTGGATACACGTTGGGAGCGATATCCCCCGGCGCAGCCGGGGGATATCGCTCCCAACAAAACACCCGTGGCACAATCGACCCGATGAAAGCCACTGCCCGCGCCTGCTCCAACATCGCCCTGATCAAATACTGGGGCAACCGAAACGATGCCTTGCGGCTGCCGGCCAACCCCTCGATCTCCTTCAACCTGGCCGACCTCTTTACGGCGACCCGGGTGGTCTTTGATCCCGCGCTTCAAGAAGACGAGGTCGTTATTGATGAGCAACCGGCGTCGCCCGAGGCCGCCCGGCGGGTGAGCGCGCACCTCGATCTGGTTCAGGCGAATCGGCCGCGCGCGCAAGTCATCTCCAGCAACAACTTCCCGATGGGGGCGGGCATCGCGTCGAGCGCCTCGGCCTTCGCCGCGCTGACCGTCGCGGCCTGCGCCGCCTTGCGCTTGCCCAAACCGGAGGCCGAGCTCTCGGCCCTGGCCCGGCGCGGGAGCGGCAGCGCCAGCCGCAGCGTGCCCGGCGGGATCGTGGCCTGGCGGGATGCCTCGGCCTGGACGATCGCAGCGCCCGATCACTGGCCCCTCGTGGACGTCATCGGTGTGGTCGCCGCCGGGCACAAAAAAGTGGGCTCAACCGAGGGGCATGCCCTGGCCGGCACGTCGCCGTTGCAGGCCGCCCGCGTCGCCGACGCGGAACGCCGCTTCGGCCTGTGCCTGCGGGCGATCGAAACGCGCGATTTCGGGCTGCTGGCCGACGTCATCGAGCAGGATGCCTTGATGATGCACGGGGTGATGATGACCTCCGACCCGTCGCTGATGTACTGGTTGCCCGGCACGCTCGCCATCCTGCACGCGGTGCGCGAGATGCGGGCCGCGGGGGTGCCGGTCGCCTTCACCATCGACGCCGGGCCAAATGTCCATTGCATCTGCGAGGCGGACGCGGTCAGGGATGTGGTGGCTGCGTTGGATGCCCTACAGGGCGTGCAATCCACCCTGGTCTCCGGCATCGGCGGGCCGGCCCAAGTCATCCTGCCGCAATCGGCAGGATGACCGTCATCGTTGTGCCCCGGCCCGGCGCGCTCTCGGCGGTGATCGCGCCCCCGTGCGCCTCGACCAGGCTCTTGGCGATCGCCAACCCCAGCCCGGTTCCACGCGAGTCCGCGCCCTTGTAGAAGCGATCGAAATGTGGGGCAAGTCGCTGTCCGGAATGCCGCGGCCGGTGTCGGAGACACTCAGGCTGACGCTATCGCCCGCGCGGGCGGCCCGAATACTGATTTCTCCGTCGGCAGGTGTGTAGCGCAGGGCGTTGGAGACCAGATTGCTCAGCACCTCGCGCAGGCGGGTGGGATCGGCGTCGAGCGCGGGGAGTTGCGGCTCGGCGTTGGCGCTCAGCCGCACTCCGGCCTGGGCCGCCTGCGCGCCAAATGCGGCCGCCACATCGGCAATCAGCTCGCCTGGATCAACGCTCTCGCGCTCGAGTTTGAGCGAACCGGCCTCGCTCAGCGTCAGCGTGCGCAGGTCCTCGATCAGGCGGGCCATTACCCGGGTTTCCTCCAGCGCCACGCTCAGATGGGCGTCGTCGCGCGGGTACACCCCGTCGAGCAGCCCTTCGAGCTGGCCCTGGGCGATGGTGAGCGGCGTGCGCAGCTCGTGCGTGACGTCGGCCAGCAACCTGCGGCGGTCCTGCTCGTTGCGCTCGAGGCGGCTGGCCATGGCGTTGAAGGCCCGGCTGAGCCGGCGCACATCCCGCGGCCCGCGTTCGCGCACCCGCACGGCGTAGTCGCCGCCTTCGACCCGCTGGGCGGCCAGCATGACGTCGCTGATGGGGCCGATGAGCCGGCGCGCGCCCCGGATCACCATGACGATGATCAGGCCAACGGCGACGAACCAGATCAGCCCGCCAACCCGGGTCGCCCACAGGCTCGGCGCGACGCCGCGAGGTGGGAACGGCATCGGCATGCCCTCGGCAATGCCCGGGAACTCAAGCCAGCCCAGATTGAGCGCGGCCACCCAGAAGGTGATGGTGCACGCGCCGATGGTCAGCACGATCAGCCCGATGGCGAAGAACAGCATGCGCCCGGCAAAGCGCCGCTGGCGACGCCAGGTCTCGGGCGGAAATGCCGCGCCCTCGGGCCACCAGGGCGGGCGATGGTGGGGCTGCTCAGGCATCGGCGAAACGATACCCGACGCCATAGACCGTCAGGATGAGGCGGGGCGCGTGGATCGGGCTCGATCTTGCGCCGGATGTTCTTGATGTGCGCGTCGATGGCCCGCTCGTAGGACTCGAAGGCGATCCCATGCGCGGCGTCGAGCAACTGGGCGCGGGTGAAGACCCGCCCGGGCTGCTTGACCAGGGTGGCCAGCAATTGAAATTCGGTGGCGGTCAGGTCAATGGCCCGGCCGGCGACGGACGCCCGCAGGCGGGGCACATCGAGGACGACCTCGCCCGAGCGGATCACGTCGCTGGGCGTCGTGGCGGCCTCGCTGCGCCGCAGCACGGCCCGCACCCGGGCGACCAATTCCTTCGGGCTGAAGGGTTTGACAATGTAGTCGTCGGCGCCCAACTCGAGGCCGACCAGCCGGTCGCTCTCGTCGCTGCGCGCGGTCAGCATGATGATCGGGACCTGCGAGCGTTTGCGCGTCTCGCGGGTGACATCCAGGCCATCGATGCCGGGCAGGCCCAGATCCAATATGACCAGATCCGGCGCGCGCTCGACCAGGGCCTTGAGGGCCGCTTCGCCATCGCCGGCCGTCACCACGGCAAAGCCCGCCCGGGCGAGATAGTCGCCGGCGATCTGGGCAATCCGAGGTTCGTCATCGACGACGAGGATGGTTTTCATGATGATGATGTGACGCTGCGAATCATACTGGCGTGAGGCTCATCAACAGAAGAAAGGAAGAAGGAAGGATTCTCCTTCTCTTCTTCCCTTCTTCTGTTAACGGATTGACGCAGTTGGCGCGTTACGCTTTGGTCGCGTCGTCAGCCGGCTTGGCGTCGGCGGGCGGTGGGGCCGCCTGCTGCTCATGCATCTTGCGATGCCATTCCATCGCCCAGGGCGGGACTTCGCCGTGCCCGCGCCAGCCGCCAGGTCCGCCGCGTCCACCCCAGCCCATGCGCCGGAAGAACAGGCCGCGGATCAGGGCAAAGACCAGGAACAGGACGAACAGGCTGCCCAGGATGTGCAGAAGCCCGCCAAACGGATTGAACCGGGCCATCATCCCAAACCCACCCATCGGCCCAATGCCGCGCCCATAGTACGCCCCCGGCTGCATCGGCATGGGATAGCCCGGCGCGTAGCCCTGGCCGCGCCCAAAGTTGGGCTGCCCCTCAACCGCCGGAGGCGCGACGTCGCCGCGGGGGAGGGTGAGCGCCGCGTAGCCGGCGCCTTGGGCGATCCCCATCCGGTAGGCCATCCCGCCTACGCCGAACAATGCCGCAACGACGATGACGGCCGCCACGATTCCAAATATCACACGTTTCATGTCTTGTTATCTCCTTGAATTGCGCATTCGCGCATCTGATGAGGACACTATCGGCCCCAATTGCGCTTGAATTGTGAAGACTCGATGGAGTGATGCGCATGGTTTGGTCAGGTTTGATCAGGTGGGTCAGGTGGGTAAGGTGGATCAGGTTTGATCAGGTGGGTAAGGTTTGATCAGGTGACGACCTTACCCACCTTACCCACCTTATTCACCTGATCAAACCTGATCAAACTGTAGAATGGCCGCGTGACTGCCCACAGTTTCCGCCTGATCTACGACGGCGAACACACCGGCGACGTCAACATGGCCCGCGACGAGGCCATCTCGCGGGCGGTCAGCGCCGGTTCGGCGATGCCGACGCTGCGTTTCTACGCCTGGGCGCCGCCGGCCATCAGCATCGGCCAGGCCCAGAAATACGACACCATCGATCACAGCGCCTGCGCCCGGGATGGGGTGGGCCTGGTTCGACGCAGCACGGGCGGGCTGGCGATCCTGCACACCGACGAGCTCACCTACAGCGTGGCGTTGCCGAAGGAGCATCCCATCGCCGAAGGCGACCTGATGACGTCCTATCGCCGCATTGCCGATGCGATCCTGGTCGCGCTGGCACGCCTGGGCGTGCAGGATGCGCGGGCGAGCCGCGTCGCGCGCGAGGACAAGGCCAAGACCGGGGTGTGCTTCGAAGCGCCCAGCGACTACGAGGTCGTCGGGACCGGGCGCGATGGCGCGACCCGCAAGCTGGTCGGCAGCGCCCAATGGCGGCGGGTTGACGGGGTGATGCAGCATGGCAGCCTGCCGCTTGTCGGCGACATCGCCCGAATCACCCGCTATTTGCTCGACACGCCCTCGCCCGAGGCGGTGCGCGAGCACGCCATGACGCTCGAGGATGCGACGGGTCGGGCCGTTTCCTGGCGCGCCGCGGCCGAGGTCTGGGCTGGCGCCTTCGCCGATCATCTCGGTCTTGACCTCACCGAGGATGCGCTGTCGGTGGAGGAGTCGTTTGCAGCCGATGCGTTGCTGCGCGAGAAGTACGGGGAGACGGGATGGACGCGGCGGCGCTAGGGTCGTTCGTCAGGTTTGATCAGGTGAATAGGGTTTGATCAGGTGAGCACCTGATCAAACCTGACCGCACCTGATCAAACCTGATCAAACCTAACCGTCCTGACCAATCCGCTGCGCCTTGCCTGGGCCCGCAGCAGGCAAGGCGCTGAAAACCAAGGACAAATGATGAAACTACTGCTTACGTCCGGGGGCGTCACGAATCCCAGTATTCGCGACGCGCTCATCGAGCTGCTGGGCAAGCCGATCGCCGAGTCCAACGCGCTCTGCATCCCCACGGCCCAATGGGGCCACCCAATGTGCGGGCCAGCCTCGGCACGGGGCTTTGTCGTCGGCGCGCCGCCGTGGCACACCATGGTCGGCCTGGGCTGGAAGTCGGTTGGCCTCCTTGAACTCACCGCGCTGCCCTCGATTGGCCAGGAGCGCTGGGTGCCCTGGGTCCGGGAGGCCGATGTCCTGCTCGTGGACGGCGGCGACGCGACCTACCTGTGCCACTGGATGCGGGAGTCCGGGTTGGCGGACCTCCTGCCGTCACTGACCGAGACGGTTTGGGTGGGTGTGAGCGCCGGAAGCATGGTGATGACCCCTCGGATTGGGACGGACTTCGTGGAATGGCGGTCCGCGCCGAATGACAAGACCCTGGGGATGGTCGACTTTTCGATCTTCCCGCACCTCGACCACCCGATGATGCCAGGGAACACCCTGGCCGACGCGGAGCGCTGGGCGGCCGACATCGCGGGGCCGGCCTTTGCGATGGACGACGAGACCGCTTTGAAGGTTGTCGATGGGGTTGTGGAGGTTGTTTCAGAGGGTCACTGGAAAAGGTTTACATCGGGAGTGGCGGGCGCCTGATTCTGGGTCGTGGGCGCGACCTGATGTCGGTCGCAAGGTGGGCGACGAAAGCGCGGAGGTGCTCGGTGACAAGTGACCGTCCGTCGGTCCGCCTCGCCCCGGACTAAAATCGCCGCCATGGGAATTCTGACCTTCAGCATCAACGTCACGCTGGACGGCTGCGTCGACCACCAGGAGGGAATCGTCGACGACGAGACACACGCCTTCTTCACCCGCCTCATGGACGGGGGCGGGGCGATGTTGTGGGGCCGCGTCACCTACGAGATGATGGAGAGCTACTGGCCGGCGGTCGCTCGCGGCGACGTCGAGGCGCCGCCAGCGATTCGCGAGTGGGCGGCCAAGTTGGAGGCCAAGCCGAAGTATGTGGTGTCGTCGACGCGAACGAGCTTCCCATGGACCAACAGCCATCACATCGCCGGCGACCTGCGCGCGGGCGTGCAAATGCTGAAGGATGCCACCCCGGCCGGCGTACTCCTCGGCAGCGGCAAGCTAGCGACCGAGCTGGACCGGCTGGATCTGATCGACGAATACGCGTTTCTCGTCCACCCCAGGATCGCTGGCCACGGCCCGACTCTGTACCAGAGCGGGCTGCCCAGCACGCGACGGCTCGAACTCGTTTCGGCGAAGCCGCTTCAGTGCGGCGCGGTCGCCATGCACTACCGGCGCGCGGGCGGCTAACAATGGGTTGCATCGGACGGTCCGCGCAAGGCTCCGCCGCTTAACCTGAGCGTTAGGCGGCGCAAACAACAGGCATGCCGGCTCCTCGGCTTCAACCTACACCCTCCCGCCAAACATGAGTCAAGAATCTGTCATCCGCAACCAGGATGCACTCTCGACGGCATGGATAAGCCGAGCCCTTGATCAGAGGGTAGATTCGATCCGGGTTACCCCTGGCAGGGCCAGGGGGGGGGGGGGGGCGGGCTGGGGCGGGGGGGGGGGGGGGTGGCCAGAGCAAGAGAGGGAGAGGTGCGACCTCGTTGTTCTGCGGCATTGGTATGACGCTCTGGGTGCGTCTGAATACAGCTGGAACGAGGCCCAGGCCGACTGGAGGCTTTCGATGGAACAATGCCTCAACGTTCCAATGGAGTGGTGCTCGAAGCCATCCACATTCGAGAGTATGCAACGGTTATGGCAGTCTCAGTTCTCCAGAGTCCAGACTGCACTCGCTCAGTCGCGCAGCGACGCCTAACTCCTCGCTCAAGCGGAGCGCCAACGGCAGGCCACCCGGCCCTGCTCGGCGGAACGCGGTGCAATTTCTCCGGCCCGGGCCTTGCGTCCTGACGTTGGCGCCCGCTGCGCTCGAACGTTAGGTTGCGGGCTCCTGCTCAACACCATCGCTCGAGCGACCGAGGCCGATTCTCGATTTCGCGCGGCGCTTGGGGCTGCGGTCGTGCTGTATGTCAAGCTCCGCGCGGTCATGAGTCCGTCGCCCATTGCGAATCCGCGGGCTGAGCTTGCGGCGCATGCCTGTCTCGCCGAGGTCAGCGCTGGGCTGGGTTGACGAGCTGTGCCCAGACCGACCCGCGCATGCAGCGGGCGGCGCCAGATTGTCATTTGCTGTAACGACCCAGGCAAGGCCCAAATCTGCGTGAATCTGCGGATAGATTCACGTCCAAGCCCGCTCGGCCCGTCACGGGCACGCCAGATCTTGTCCGCAGATTAGCGTAGATTGGGTAGCCGTATGCCCGCGTGAAACAATCCGGGGGAAGGACCTGACTGCCAACGTCGTGTGAAGCCGAGCGCGAACCACACCCTGACTGAGCGAAAGACATCTGTGTATTGGCCGATCATCCGGGATGGAGATTGCGCAACGGATCCGTTGGGTGATGCGTATGGTGATCATGGGCGATTTCGGAGGGGCCAGTCAGCGGCTGATGGCCCCTGTTTTCGTTTCAGGTAAGGCCGTTCTTGTCATTCGCAGACTGCAGGGAGGATCTGATGGACCAGACATATTCGAACGTGGTGACCGAGACTTCGGGTACAGGCCCGTTTCACTATCGGTACCGGGCCTACCTCCCAGATGCCCCGGCCCAGGCATTGGTGATCTACCTGCCGCAGTACGGCGGAACGATTGATGCGTGGAAAGACTCTTGCCTGCCTCAACGCCTGGCAAACAGTAGCATCGCCAGTTTGGTTGGCTTGCCCGTCGTGGAAGGCACTGGCTACATGGATGAATCCTCGTTGCAAGCCTTGCAGGCGATGCTGACAGACTCTGTTGAGCGCATAAAATGCCCACCGGATAGGCTGGTTGTGGGCGGGTTTTCGGCGGGTGGCGTTGGCGCGGTGCGTTATGGCGAGGTCGCCGTCCAGGGCAGCTTGTCTGGCGCATTTCGCCCGCGCGCGATATTTGCCGTGGACCCACCGCTTGACTTGCGTCGCTGGTATCTTGGATTGCAGTTGATCGTCAGGCGCAACCAGCCTACGCCCCTGTTGGACGAAGCGCGTCAAGTCATTCAGGTTCTTCACGATACCCTGGGCGGAACGCCCGATGAGGTCCCTGATGCATATGCGCGCGCATCGGCCGTCAGTGCTTTTGCCGACCAAGGTGGAAACCTGAAATTCCTGCGAGACACTCCCATCCGCATGTACGCCGAACCCCAATTGCATTTCTGGATGTACTATACAGCCGATCTTTACACGCTCAACACACTCGATGTCAACTTCGCGATCAACGAACTGCGGGCCATGGGTAACAGGCAAGCTGAGTTGATCCTCACCAGCGGCAAGGGCTATCGCCCGGACCTGGGGGGTATGCGGATGCCCCATGCCTGGTCCATCGTTGATGAACTTGACCTCGCCGACTGGATAGAACAGAAGTTGGAAAAGTAGGCAAAACTGCGGGTTACCATTGCTGGCCATCAGACGGGCTTTGGCGTGAGTTCGCAAGTCTGGATGGTTCGCGATTATTGGGGGTTCTAACAGGAGGGTGAACATGCTATTGACGGGTCGAACGGCAATTGTCTATGGAGCTTCGGGCGCAGTTGGGAAGGCCGTGGCACGCGCATTTGCGCGTGAAGGCGCTAAAGTGGTGATGTCGGCGCGTCGACGTGAACCGCTTGACCGAGCAGCGGAGGATATTGGCGGAACAGATGATTTGGTTCATGTCATGACTGTAGACGCGACCGATCCGCGCGCAATCCAGCAACACCTCAACGAGGTCGTCCAACGCCATGGGCCCGTCTCCCTGATGTTCAATGCGGTTTCTTGGGATGATGTCCAGGGACAGGTGCTGTCCGAAATGCCTTTCGACTCGTTTTTTGCGCCCGTTCGGCTGGGTCTGACAACCTGGTTCCATACGGGAACGGCCCTTGCCAAACACATGGCCCAGCACGGCGGCGGAACGATCCTGGGGATCACCGCCAACGCTGGTCGCCAGCCGTTTGGAGGCGTGGGCGGGTTTGGCGTAGCGTGTGCCGCTGTCGAGCACTTCCTCCGGCAGTTGGCGGTCGAGAATGGACCTGCGCAGGTCCGAGTGTGTTGGGTCCGTTCTCCAGGGTCACCTGACGTGCCCGGGATTCGCGAGGCCTGGCAAGCCTACGGAGCCCAGAAGGGCCTTACCTTTGAGGAGGTCCATCGCGAGTTTGCCAGGGATGTCCCGTTGCGGCAGGTCACGCCCCTGGCGCAAGTCGCGAATGCGGCCGTGTTGCTGGCGAGCGACCTTGCGGCTGGAATGACGGCGACGATGGCCAACGCGACTGGAGGCGCACAGGTCGACTAGCGGGCTTGGACCCGAATCGATCCGCAGGGTGACCGAGTTGACGCTTTGCATACAATTCACGCTTCCTTACCCGCTACTCAATCTAGGAGGCACAATGAAACGAGTCACAGGCATTGGCGGCATCTTCTTCAAAGCCCAGGATGCTCCGGCGTTGCAGGCCTGGTACAAGCGGCACCTTGGAATCGACGTCCAGGACTGGGGCGGCACGGCTTTCACCTGGACCGATGCCGAAGGCAAGCCGGTTGCCGGAACGACCATCTGGTCCATTGGTTCGGCCCAGGGTGACCCGTTTGCGCCCGGCAGCGCAACGTTCATGGTCAACTACCGGGTGGAGGATCTTCTCGCCCTGGTCAAGGTCCTGCGCGAAGAGGGCTGCAATGTGCTCGAGAAGATCGACGACTCCGAATACGGCAAGTTCGCCTGGGTCATCGATCCAGAAGGAAACAAGGTGGAGCTTTGGCAACCGCCCGAGGGGCAGTGATCTGTGCGGTGCCAGGGTCTATTTCGTTCGTCAGGTTTGGTCAGGTGGGTAAGGTATGGTCAGGTAGGTACGGTGTAGTCAGGTGTATAAGATGCGGTCTGGTATTCAATCGCAGTTAACCTGATCAAACCTGACCAAACCTTACCCACCTGACCAAACTTGACAAAACCTGTGACAGTCATGGAAATCCTCCACCGCCTCTCCCCCGGCGAGGCCGCCCCCGACATGCCCGTCTTCGATCCGAGCGGCGCATTGGTTTCGCTCGCCTCGCTGTGGCGTGAACGCCCGTCGGTGCTGTCTTTCCTGCGTCACTTCACCTGAATCTTTTGCCGGACCGAACTGGCCAGGCTGGCCGGTTTCAACAAACAGATCGAGGCGCTTGGCGTTCAGATTATCGTCATTGTCCTGGCCAAACCCGAGGAGTCGATGGCATTTGCGGCCGAGCGCGCGCCGGGGTTGCGTTGCTATGCTGATCCAGGCGGAAACGCCTACCGCGCCTGGGGCCTTAAGCGCGGCAATGCCGCGCAACTTTTTGGCCCGGCGGTATGGGTTGAAACGGCGAAGGCATCCCTGAAGGGCGAGGCGATCAGCAAAGTTGCCGGCGACCCGTTCCAGATGCCGGGCACATTTGGCGTGTCTCGGGATGGAACTGTGCGTTATGCGTACTACAGCCTGCATGCTGGGGACTATCCCGGCGAGCGGTCATTGCTGCGGGCCGTGGAGGCGCTGACCGAGGCGCGCCGCGCCGTAACGTGATTGCTTCAAAATCGATGGCCCCGCCCCGGCGTACGCCGGGGCGGGGCCATCGATTTTGAAGACGAGCTCTGTGACATTCAGCGCGCCGCGGCCAGAAAGTCAAGCTTGTTCGCCATCTTGGCCGGGACGAACCCAAACATCCGATGCACGCTGCCAATCTCGGTGGTCCGGTTGTAGGCCATCGCTTCGATCTCGGGCTCGGACAACGCGCCGCGGAAGCGGGCCAGAAACTGCGTGATCTGGCGGGTCATCGTCGTGGGCACCCGGATCAGGCGCCGGCGCCGGCCGGCCGCCCGCAGGGTGGTCTCGAAGACCTCGTCAAGCCGCATCGAGGCCGGCCCGCCGATCGGGACGACCTGGCGAAAGGTTGAGCGGGTGGTCAGCGAGCGCACAACGCAGGCAGCCACGTCACCTACCCAGATCGGCTGGAGTTTGGTTTGTCCGCTGTGCGGGGTCGGAACAATCAACGGCAGGCTGCGCGCGATGCCGCTGATCCAGGAGGTCAGCCAGTCGCCCTCGCCGTACACCACCGCCGACTTAAGCACCGTGAAGTTCAGACCGCAACTGCGGATCATCTCCTCGGAGCGGCCAATGCTGCGCTGCAGGGGGTACGGGGAGCGGATCTCGGCGCCAAGGCAACTGACCGTGATCAAGCGGCCAATCTTGTTGTCGCGGCAGGCCTGTATGACGTTTTGGGTGCCCTGAGCATTCACATCGTCGAAGCCGCCATCATTCGTCTCCCGGCGCGTCGACGCCAGATGGATAACCGTGTCAACCAGGCCATCTTCTGTCATCGCCGCATTCAAGGTGTCGGGCTGGCGCACGTCACCGCCGATGACCGACACGCGCCGGGGCACGGGATGCTCATGATTCCAATGCCAGAGCAGCTTCACGCCGTGACCGGCAGCAGTGAGACGTTCAACCACTGCCCGGCCAATACAGCCGGTGGCGCCCGTTATGAGGATCATTCCCATGGATTCTAGCCTATCCGCCCCCCATCACAGTCGCGGCGGCCACACCGAAGAACAACTGCACGAGAATGCCGCCACCCCAGGCCAGGTAGCCCGCCAGCCGCTCATTGGCTCGAAAGAGTAGCGCGCCCAGCAATGTGTTGCCTGCAAGGGCGCCAAAGGCGATTGCAGCCAGGCCAAAAACCGACCCGGCCGACCCAAATCGATCGATCTGTCCGGCATTGTTGAAGTGCAGGGGAATGGAGCGGGGCAGGCCCGCGTATCCCCCGAATGCGACGGCAAGCAGCATGACGAACACAAGGCCACCCAGGCCGACCAGCAGCCGGGCCATGCGGTCGCCCCACAACGCGCTGGATCGCATGCCGGGCGTGATTCGGGCATAGGCCACTTCCTGGGTGGGCCGCATCGCCAGGCGTGTCTCGAAGGCTTCGTCAAAGGCATCAAGGTCAAACGGCGACACCCCGAACGAAACGTCGGGCGTGACGATGACTGACTGTTGCTCCAGCGGACCGGTCGCGTAAAAGCGTATCTTGCCGAGCGCCGGGTGCGTTCCGGCGCAGACCCACCAGCCGGGCAGAGGGACGCGCCGAACACGCGCTCCTTCCGCGATGTCATGGGCCGGGATGATGCGTTGCACCTCAGCCATCGGGATGATCTCGCGCGCGTTGCCATGCCGAATGACGAAGGAGTTGCGGTCCAGGCTGTAGGACAGCGCGTTCAACCCCGCATCGTCCAGATCAGCCAGGCAATGGCGATGCAAGCCGCGACAGCCAACACCAGCAGGAGAAAGCTAACCAGTGTGGGCGGGATGAGCGTGGCCAGAACCAGGCACACCAGGCCGATCAGGCCGGCCACCACACAGGCGATAACACCGGATCGGATCGCCGTGGCGGCGTCGGTTTCGAATAGCATGTGGCGGCAATTTTAGCGCGGAAGCGCTACAGCAGCCCTTGCCGGGCAAGCACGGCCTCGAGCACGCTCACCTGAAATCTCCGCCCGATGACGGAGGCGATTTGCAGGATACGCTTGGTCTCCTCGGGCAGGCGGTCGATCCGCGAGGCCAGAACGCCCTGCAGCGTATCAGGAATCTCAATGGTCTGAATGTCGCTTGTGGCCACCCAGGCGCCGCCGGGCGACCCGCGCACAATGCCGCCTCGATCGATCAGCATCCGCAACACCTCCTCGACGAAGAAAGGATTGCCCTCGGCCTTGTTGAGAATCAATTCGCGGACCCGGTCCGGCAAAGCCTCGACTTCGAGCAGGTTGGAAACAAGTTGTCGGCTGTCGGTATCGCTTAGCGGGGCAAGTTTCAGCTCGACCGAACCCACGCCGGCTTGCTCGGGGGTGTCGCTGATCAGCCGCCAGCCGGGCGCGTCGCGCTCGGGACGGGACACGAATGCGAACACGACTGGCGCCTGAGCGGAAATACGGGCCAATTGCGACACCAGCTCGATCGATGATGGGTCGGCCCAATGCACGTCGTCGCAGATGATGATTGTTGCCCGGTCGCGGGCCAAGCCAAGCAGGAAGCGCTGATAGGCCGACACGTAACGGGCCTGCAGCGCCGCGCCGTCGAGATACCGCACACGATTCAAGGCCGCTTCGTCCAGTGACAGGCCCAGCAAGTGGGCGAGAAATGGATAAACCTCGTCGCGCTCCGCGGCCGGCAGCCCGGCCAGGCAACTCTCGAGCGCGGATCGGGTGTCTTCGTCGTGGGCACCGGCGGGCGCCCGCACAGGCCACGCAGGATGTCGTTGCTAAGGTGGTGGGCGACGTTCATCGTATACGACAGGCAGCGCCCCTCCACCCAACGGGATGGCATATCGCCGGCCAGGGCGAGCTTGCGCCACTCGGCGATCAGCCTGCTCTTGCCCAGCCCGGCCTCGCCGACGATCGCGACGATTGATCCCCGGCCAGCCCGGGCGTCGGCCAGCGTGTCGGCCAGCGTCGACAATTCGCGGCCCCGGCCGACAAGGGGCGAGGCCAGGCCGGCGACGCCGCGCGCGCGGGTTGCGCCTTTCACTTCGCCCAGCACGCGGAAAACGCGGACGGGATCGGTCTTGCCCTTGACCGCGATCTCGCCGCGATCCTCGCATTCAAAGAGCTGTCCGACCTGCCGATGGGTGTTCTGCGAAATCAGGATGGTGTCGGCATCCGCCGCCGCCTGCATTCTGGCGGCCAGGTTGAGCGTGTCGCCAATGGCCAGGTACTCCATGTGCAGGTCGCTGCCGATATTGCCGACCACAACCAGGCCAGTGTTCAGGCCAATACGCATCTGGAAGCTTGGGATCCGATGCGTGCGCCGCAGCTCTATGGCATAGTCGCGCATCGACTCAAGGATCTCCAATGCGGCCCGGATGGCCCGCTCGGGGTCGTCTTCGTGGGCGATCGGCGCGCCAAAGAAGGCCAGCACGCCATCGCCCAGCAATTGCGCAATCGTGCCCTCGTAGCGGTATACGGCTGCGCTCACCCGGCGGTGCGCCCCGGTGACGACATCGCGCCAATCCTCCGGATCCATGTGCTCGGCCAGAGCCGTCGAGCCGACGATATCCGTGAATAGCGCTGTCACCAGCTTGCGTTCGCCTTCGCTCTGACCCCGTTGGGCACGGATCTTGTCGGCCACTGCGCTTGGGACTGCCTGGCGCAGCGCGTCGAGGTTGGCGGCCCGGGGGCGAGTTGGCGGCGGCGCTTCCGGGCCCGCGCCGAGCTTGAAGCCGCACGTTTTGCAGAACTTGGCGCCGGCCTTGACCGGATTGCCACAGTTGGGGCACGCCGGCTGGACCGGGGCGCCGCAGTCTTCACAGAACGCGGCGCCGGCTTCGTTTTCAAAATGACAGGCTGCGCATTTCATCTGTCCTCCAGAAAGGTTCGGACATCGGGCAGGTTCAGGAAGCTGAACCGCAGGTCGTCACTGCCTGCGCGCGAGGCCGTATATGCGATCTCTTCGCGGGCCTGTTCTTTGGCTTCTCGCGCATCGCTTTCGCGTCCCTGGGCGTTCAAGGCCACCCACAGGGCCGACCAGGTCCGCCACAGCCCGCGCCGGACGCCCAGCACCGCCGAGCGCGCCAACGCTTCGCGCGCGCTGGCTTCGGCATCGCCAAAACAGCCCAGGGCCGCGTAGGCTTCGGCCTTTCGCGTCCACAATACGGGCGTGTACAAGCGGCAACCAAAGACCGCAAAAATCGTCTCGGCCTCGTCGGACTTTCGAATGACTTCTTCGTGTGCGCCAGCCAGATGGGCGTGCTCGACCTCAGCGATCTGTTCGTAGAGCGCCGAAATGTCGTAATTCGACGCAAGCCGTCGCGCGTCTTCAATCGCAGTGGCCACGGCGGTCAGGTCGCCAAGCTTCATGACGCACAGGGCCATCATCGCAGCCGGATAGCCGCGCCACGAGGGCAGCAGCGATTCTGCGATTCCGGCCGCGCGACGAATCAGCTCAATCCCGCGCTGTGGCTGCCCGAGGTCGGCCAGGCATTGGGCCTGGATGCACGGCATCATGATCTGGGCGATGACGAAACCGGCTTGTTTGCCCAGGCTGGCGGCCAGTTCGCTGAGTCGGACGGCCTCCTCGTATTGGCCGGCCTCCAACAGCGACAGGGCCATGACCCCCCTGCTGTACGACTGGCCCCAGAGATTGCCGATGGCGTCGGTAATGCGGATCGCCTCCCGCAGGGTCGGCTCGGCGGCGGTCGTGCCATCGCCAAAGGCGCGCATTTCGCCGAGATTGGCAAGCGTGTCGGCCAAGAGCGGCAGATTTCCGAGTTCGCGCCAGATTTGTTCAGCTTCCTCAAGTGCGGCGATGCCCTTGTGGACGCTGCCGGTCATCAAGTAGACCGGATAGATGTCGTTCAGCGTGTAGGCCAACTGCTCCTGCAGCCCGAGTTCACGCGCGATCGCGGCTGACGCTTCTCCGGATTCCAGGCCGCGCAGGGGATCCTGATTGAACTTGGAGACGAGCAGGATCAGCCAGTGCGCCTTGGCCTGACCCGCCCGGTTCCCCGTGGCGATGGACAGTCGAAGTGCCTCATTCGCCTCGTTCAGTCCGCGCGCGGCATCGAAGCGGCTGGTCGGCGCGCAGAATACCGCGGCGCGAGCGAGAAATGCCTGGCAGGTCATCCCGATGTCGCCCCGTTCTTTCGCCAGCAGCTCGAGCGCGTCATAGGTCGCCAGGGCGGCATCGTAGTTGCCGTCCATCTCGCGCAGCCGGCCCGCCCGCGTGGACACATCGGCGATCGTTGCGCCGGTCGCGCCGCCGCGCAACGCCACGGTCAGAGCTCGGTCAAGCAGGGCGACTGCCTCCCGGTTGGCGTATCGCCGGGAGGCTGATTCGGCCGCCCGCGACAAATAGTCGACAGCCCGGGCATCATCGCCGGCTTCGTCGAAGTGGCGAGCCAGTATCGGCATGAACTCGTCGATGTTGCCGGCCAGGGCCCGCTCCAGGCATTCGCCCACATCCTGGTGCAACCGCCGCCGGTCTAGTTTGAGCATCGACTCGTACGCGCCTTCGAGCGAGAGCACATGCCGAAAGGCGTACTCCAATTCCGGTTCACGGGCCGCGACTCGGATCAGGCCCGTGCCCTCGAGGGTGCTCAGTTGCGAACTGAGTTTTTCATTCATGCGCTTCGTCCTTGAGCCTGCGCATCAGCGCGCGCCGCAGCCCGGGCTCGGCAGTTCCGATCGCAAGGGTTTCAAGATTTTGGGCTGCCCTCGCATAGGCCGCCGTAGCGGCGACGACATCGCCCGCGCGGCTGGCCAGTGTTGAGAGCGCGACATCCACTCGCCAGAGCTGATCGTGCCCACCCAGACGTTCGAAAGTCTCTCGCGCTCGGATGAGATCGTCTTCGGCAGCCGCATCGTCGGATGCCGCTGCGCGCAGCCGCCCGCGCCAGTAGCGACCCTCGGCCGCCTCTCGAGTCGCGCCGTGGCGGTCGCGCACCGCGACATACCAGTCCAGAAATGGCAGGGCCGCCGCCAGGGTTCCGGTGAGAAGCGCATATTCGCCAAAAGCGGGCAGCACCCAGCGATACCCCTGGAAGGGCAGCCTCGGCAGCCGATCAGGCGACCAGACCCGGGCGAGCCGCTCGCCGGCTCCGGCCAAATCACCTGCGATCAGGGCCCCCGTCGCGCCAATGCCAAGCCCTGTGATTGTCCAGTTTTCGCCGCCCATGCTCAGGAAGGCCGCCTCCGACTCACGCGCGGCCTCAAGCGCGTTGTTGGAGTCGCCCGTTAGGCGGGCCAGACGGCAGGCGATCGATTGATAGAACCCGATGAAGGCGGGCATTCCCGCTGTCCGCACCGCCGGGAGGGTCTCAGCCACCTTCGTCCCGGCCCGTTCGTATTCACCGCAGTCGAACATGAGTTCAATCTGTGGCCAATGGCTGTAGGCAATCCCCCACGGGTTGCCAGCGGCCGTACTGATCGCGATCGCTTCATCCGACGCCGCCACGAGCGTTTGGGGATTGCCGCCAAAGAGGGCGTTCAACGCCAGGTTTCCCAGCGCGTCAGCCAGCAGCGCGCCATTGTCCAGCGTCCTTGCGGCCGCAACCGCCTGAGCCGAGTGGGCCCACGATTGGTCGAATTCCCCGGATATGGCCCGGATAACCGCCAGATCGGCTGCCGCGGTGGCCGTGATTTCGCGCAGATCGCGGCGTTGACCATCCGGGTCGGATGCGGTGATGGCCAGCGCCTCGTCAAAGAGCGCCGCGGCGTGCTCAACGTCGGTGAAGCGCACCCGCAGCCCGGCATTCCACACGGCTCGGGCGCATAACGCCGAATCCCCATGGGCACTCGCGAGCGACCGGGCGCGCGAAAGGTCGGCATCCACGTCGCCGAATGCCGCGCCAGCAGCGGCGCTGGGAGTGATGATCCGGATCGTGTTGATGTGATTCAGCGCCTCAACCGCCAGTCCCTCATCGCCAGTCCGCTCGCCGAAGGCCCGCATCCCCTGAAAATTCGCCAGGGCGCCCGCCGGATCGCCGGTTGTCCTGAGGATGTGACCGCGCCCGTTGTAGGCGGCTCGAACGAAATCGCGGGGCGCGGCCACGCCCAGCCGTTCGGCCGCGCCGAGCGCGCGGTCGTAGTACTCAAGCGCCTCGTGGCTGGCGAAGCGCCGGTTCGCGCCATCCCCGGCCCGGACGGCCCAGACGCATAGTTTCTGGTCGTCACCGCCGCGTTCAAAGTGAAAGACCAGGCTGGCGGCGGATTCAGACGCGGCGTCATTGGCATTCGGGGTGCCATCAGGCCCGCTGAGGAGCGCCAGGATTACTGAGGCAACATCGCCGTGCAGGCGGGCCCGATCAGCTTTCAGCAGCGTGTGATAGGCCGCCTCTTGCGAGAGTACGTGATGAAAGGCGTACTCGCGCCCGTCGCTTCCGACGGACTGGCGCAGCAGGCCACCGCGCTCAAGGGCGCGCAGGGCGTCGTCGTGCTGAGTGGTCATCAGGCCGTTCCACTCTGCAGATAGGCGCCTAGAAACGCGCCGCGGCGGGCCGTGTCGGCGATGAAGGCTGCGATTTCGAGCGCGATCGCATTGGCCGATTCCCGCATTTGAGACGACTCTTCACGTTTGCGCAACCTCAGCAGCGCGTCGGCGGCGCAGGTTTCGGGCGTGCATCGCATGCAGCCGCATCCCCATCTGAGTGGCAGCCCTATTGGCCCGCTCAAATGCGCCCAGCGCGCCTGTGTCATCATGGCGGGCCGCCAGGATCGCGCCGCGGATCCGCTCCAAAGCCGGCACGAGGTGGCGCATCCCGCTGCGCGCCGCATCATCGATTGCTTCGCCGATCACCTGTGCGGCCTCGTCGATTTTGCCTTCGCCGAGCAGGGCTTCTGCGACGCCGGCTCGATTAAGTGGCCGCTGCAAGTACATATGCGGTGTTGGCGCGTCAATTCCCCGTTGAGCGAGCGCGCGGGCGAGATCGGGTCGCCCATCCGCAAGCGCGACTTCGGCCAGCGGCCCGGCCGCCATGCCGGCCGCCATGCCGCCCATTGGCGAGTCCATGAATTTGAGCGCTGCAGCGCTCAGGGCAATTGCCTCCGGAACGAAGGCTGGTCCGAGGTCGACTAGCGCCTGGGCTTTGAAGGCCAGGGCCATCGCGTCGAAGAATTGCAGGCCGCTTCGCCGGCCGGCATCCAGGGCGATGTCAATGGCCGCGTTGGCCGCGTCGAATTCGCCGCGGGTGCGGGCCATGCAGGCATACATCAGCGCCCCGATCGCTTCCTGGTACCCGCCGACCGCGCCCGCCATTTCATAGCCGGCCTTTGCGTTGGCCATGGCCTGTCCGACGTCGCCGTTGCGCAAGTGGTGAAAGGCGACGGGATTGCCCAGCACCTCGGACAGGTGCAGCTTGTCGCCACTCTGCGTCGCAACCTCAATCACTTCAAGCGTTTTCTCCCAGGCTTCGTCAAAACGGGTCATGTAGGTCAGAGCGTTGGCGACATGGGTGAGTCCGAAGGCTATTTGATCGCCGAGCGCCAATTCACGCCCGATCTCAACCACCTCGTTCATGTAGTGCACGGTGCTGTCAAAATCCCCGGTCGCCATCATCAAGGTGCAGCGGGTGATAATGTGTTCGCTCAAGCCGGGCTTGTCATCGCATTCGCGGGCGAGGCGCTCCGAGTCAAGTAGATTGCTCATCGCCCGCGAAAAATCGCCCATCAACATCGAGGCGACGTAGGCAGCCTTGTTCAGCGCGGACACCCGCATCGGCGTATCCTCGTGCGCAACGGCGAAGGCTTCCATGTCCGAGAATACCGCCACCGCCCCGGGCACATCTCCGGACAGCGTCAATGCGCCGCCGAGGCCCTCGAATGCCTGGCGAGCTGAAGCCATATCATCGAGGCTACGGGCGATCTCCAGGGCCTGCCGATAGAGCCGGGCCGCTTCCGGCGTGGAATAGCTGCGGGCCGCCCGGCTGGCTGCCGTCAGCAAATGGGGCAGGGCCCGGGCCGGATCCTGCCCCGCCACGTAGTGCCGGGCAATTTCGTTGGCTTGTTCCGGAGCCATGCGTTCAAGGCACGCGCCCGCCCGTTTGTGCAGTGCGCGCCGCCGGCTGAGCAGCAGTGTGTTATAGGCCGCATCCTGGGTCAGCGCGTGCTTGAATAGAAAGTCGCCGGCCATATTTGCCCGGGCATGGATGATCTCCCGGTTCTCGAGCACGCCAAGGGCCGGATCGACGGCGTCCCCCATATCCGAGATGTCCTGCAAAACGGCGGCTTGAAACTCGCGCCCGATCACAGACGCGGTCTGGGCGGCTCGTTTGCTGGCCTCGTCGAGCCGGTCCAGGCGGGCGCTGATCACGCCGGACAAGGTGTCGGGGATGGCGATACTGGCGATCTCGCGGGTGGCTCGCCAGTGTTCGCCGTCGCGAATGACCAGCTTTGCGTCCAGCAGCGAGCGGATGATCTCCTCGGTGTAGAACGGATTCCCCTCGGCCCGCGCCAGGATCAAACGACGCACACTCTCGGGGAGATCTTCAATCTCGAGCAGGTTCGCGACCAGGGTCCGCGCATCATCGGCCGTCAGCGGCTGCAGGCTGATCGGGGTGTATCGCTCGGGATGTCCCGATTCGGCGGCAAGATGGACGCGCCATGAGGGTTCGGCCGGCCCCGGCCGAAATACGGCGACCAGCAGCAACGGCACTTCGGCCGTCGTGGCCATCAGCCGCTCCACCAGATCAAGGGTTGCGCTGTCCGCCCAGTGCAGGTCTTCAATCAGCACCAGTAGAGGCTTGTGTTCCGCCCGGCGCGCCAGGGCATCGATCACTGCCGCGAAAATTCGCTCGCGCCGCAACGGCGGCTCGAGAAAACGCACCCGGTTCAGGTCCTCGCCCACTGGCGTGATCCCCAGCATGGTGGCGATAAACGGGTCGCCGATCTTGGCGTAGGCCTCCGCATTGGCCTCGCCAGGGCGCAGTCCGGCAAACTTACGAAATATCTCAATGAAAGGCGCAAATGGGATGGCGGACTCAAAGGACAGACTCCGCCCCTCCAGGCGCTCGAAGTTCTCGGGCGCGCGCAACAGGACTTCGCTGGCCAGCCGGCTCTTGCCCAAACCCGCTTCGCCCATCAGCGAAACGATCCCCCCGCGACCGCCCATCACGTTGGAGATTTGCTGACGCAGGAGTGCGATTTCGCTTTCCCGGCCGACGATTGGCGAGTCCAGGCCGGCGATGCCGCGTTTGTTTCCTATCGCAGCCCGGGCGCCCAACACTCGGAAGGCCTGCACGGGCTCCGTCTTGCCCTTGACCTCCAGCGCCCCCAACGATTCAAGCTCGAACGCATGCCGCGCCGCGCGGGCGGTCGCCTCGGCGATGCATATCGTGCCGGGCGCCGCCGCGGATTGCATCCGGGCCGCCAGATTCACCGTATCGCCCACCGCCAGATACTCGACATGACTTCCAGCTCCAACATTACCGGCGACGACCAGCCCGGTATTGAGTCCAACTCTCATCTGCAGGTCTGGAGCGCGCCCCGCGGCTTTCAGCTCGCGCGCATACGCTGCGACACGGCGCTGGATGTCGAGCGCGGCGAGGATCGCCCGCTCCGGATCATCCTCGTGCTGTGTTGGCGCGCCAAAAAAGGCCAGCGCCCCATCGCCGAGGAGTTGGGCGATCACCCCGCCGTATGTTTGGACGGCCTCGCCCACGACATGATGCGCGCCCGACACGATCTCGCCCCATTCTTCGGGATCAAGCTTCTCCGCCAGAGCGGTCGACCCGACAATATCGGTGAAGAGCACCGTGACGAGTTTGCGCTCACCATCGGCGGATCCTCCGGATGCGGTCTTGCCAAACATCTTGCCCCTCCTGACCCGGTCTTGCGGCCTCGGCGTCGGACAGCGCCCGGCCGCATAATCACCCACGGAAACTGGTTTTATTGGGAGTTCCTATTGCATCGGCGTCCCCATCAGCCGGCGGTGCTCCTGCATCATGCAGCGATCCATCACGACGGCAAGACCGGCCGATCGGCCCCTGGCCGCCGCTTCCTCGTTGATGATCCCTTCCTGCATCCACACCACGCTTGCGCCGATCTTGATCGCATCCTCGACGATCTTCATCGCTTCGGCTGGCGGCCGAAAGACCTGCACCGCGTCGACCTTCACCGGCACCGCCGTCAGATCGGGGTAGGCCTTCGAACCCAGGATCCGGTCCGCCCGGGGATTGACCGGCACGATGGTATAACGGGCGCGCTTTAGATATGTGGCCACCCCGAAACTGTCCTTGGTCTCGTCGGCTGACAGGCCCACCGAGGCAATCACGCGAATGCGCTTGAGGATGTCCTTGATTTCATCGTCTGTCATTTTGTTGCCGCTTCCTTTGAATGCGGGTTCGCGCCGTCCTGGCGGAGCGGCAGGCGAACCACAAAACGGGTGTCGCCCGGTTGTGAATGCACGCCGATGTCGCCGCCATGTTTCTGAACGATGGTCGCGCTGACGTGCAGGCCAAGTCCGGTGCCCTCGCCCGGCGCCTTGGTGGTGAAAAATACATCGAAGATGCGCGGCAAGACCTGCCCCGGAATGCCCGGACCGTTGTCGGCGATCTCGACCACAAGCCGGCCCGGCTCTGTTCGGGCTGTCAGCCGGAGCTCGCCGCGTCCCTGCATCGCGTCGATTGCATTGTCAATCAGATTGGTCCAGACTTGATTCAGCTCGCCCGGATACGCGTCGATGCGAGGCAGATCCGGGGCGAAGTCGCGGACGACCGTGATCCCCTGCTTCAGCTTATGCTTCAGCATGACAAGGGTGCTCTCCAGTCCCTCCCGCACATCGGTCTCCTTCATCGCCGCCTGGTCAAGGTGCGAGTAGCCCTTGACCGCCTTGACAATCTCCGATATGCGCTCGGTGCTGTCGATGACTTCGTCGAGCAGCCCGTGGACAAGATACCCGACCGCCAACCAGCGCACGATGACGGGAATCTGTTCGGCCGAATAGGCCGCCGTCCAGGCCGCCAGTTTTGGCTGGTCCCAGCCAAAGGAGACCAGCGGCGAGGCGTATTCCCAGGCGTCATCCAGACCCAGCGTATCGAGCCACGACTCCACCGCGTATTCGCGGTCGCTGCGGTCGAGCGCGCTCACGACCGCGGCGCCATGCGGGTGCGGCGCGGCGAGGTCCTCCCGCAGTTTTGCGAGCACGATGCTATTGACTTCAGTCGGTAATCGAAGCCTGTCCAGCGCGCCCCGCGCGGCCAGCCACGTATTGATCGTCTGCCCGAGTTGACCGGCGCTGCGCCGCGCCGCTGCCGCGGGATTATTCAGTTCGTGGGCGAGCCCGGCCGCAAGGGTGCCCAACGACGCGAGCTTCTCCTGCTGGCGGACCATCGACTCGGTATTGCGCAGCCGTTTCATGATCGTCTGCAGGATGACCATGGCCGTGCCCGCGTTGTCGCACAGCAATGCCTCAAACAGCTCGCGGCTGATCTTGAGCAGCCGCCCGTCCTCGCGCGCGCGGACCGTGGCCGAGCGCGGCTCATTCCCGATGAGCGATAGCTCGCCCAGCATTTCGCCCCGCCCGCGCACGGCAAGATGCACATCCTGGCCGCCCGCGCGCTTCACGATGTCAACCGCGCCCGCCACAATCACATACAACGCGTCGGGCGCGCTGCCTTCTTCGATGATGACCTGGCCACGCTCGATTTGTTCCAGCGTCGCCCGTTCGAGCAGCCAGTTCAGGCGCTCATCCGTCAGGCCGGCCAACAAGGGCAGTTGGCGCAAGAACGCGGCATCCATCGTCAGATTGTCGACAGATACTGCCAAAACATTGATACCGCCGCATCGCCGTCGCCGACCGCCGCCGCAACGCCGTGCCGGGTGCCATTGCGCACATCGCCGGCCGCAAAGATCCCCGGAACGCAGGTCTCGAGGGGCAGCGGATCGCGTTCCAATTGCCAACCCGCGGGCCGCTTGCCGTTTTCAAGCAGAGTCAGCCCGGTCATGATGCTGCCGTCGTCGGTTCGCCGCAGCAGGTCGGCGGCGAAATCGGTCTGGGCCCTCTGGCCGATGAAGACGAACAGCGCCGCGGCGGGCAACCTCTCCAGTTGACCCGTCTGGGTATGCTCGATCGTCACCTCGGCAATGACATCGTCGCCATGGATTTCGCGCAGCACACACCGCTCCAGAAGACGAATGCGCTCGTGTGTGCGGATTGCGGAGTCCAGGTAGGTCGACCAATCCGGCTCGCTCCGGATCAATACCGTCACCGAGCGCGCATAACGAGCCAGGAACAGCATGCCCTGGGCGGCCGAGTTGGCCGCCCCAAGCACAACGACGTCCTTGTCCTTGTAGTACATCGCCTCGGTGTGGGCGGCCCCATAGTAAACGCCCGCCCCGTTCCACTTGTCAACGCCCGGTAGGTCAAGGGTGCGGAACCACTTGCCGGTTGCAATCAGGACTATCTTGCACCCGATTTCGCTCCCATCGTCCAACGTAATGATGCGCGTATTGCCATCCGCGCGCAAGCCGGTGACACTCCGGGTGGTGAGCACTTCCGTGCCAAAGCGGCGGGCCTGCGTGACCCGCGCCGGGTCAGGTCGCCGCCCGAAATTCCCGCCGGAAAGCCCAGGTAGTTTTCGATCTTTGGGCTATTGCCGGCTTGTCCGCCCGGCGCCTGGCGCTCGACTAGCAGGACCTTCAGGCCATCGGCGCTGGCGTAGACCGCAGCCGACAAGCCGGCCGGACCGGCCCCGATGATGACAACGTCATAGAACGGCCGCTCCGGGCGGACCCCGAGCCCGACCTTCTCGGCCAGCGCGGTCTGGGTTGGCTGGATGAGGGACGAGCCATCTGGAAAAAGCAGCACCGGGATCCGCGCCGCGTCCGGCGTCACAGTCGCCAGGGCTTTCCCCAGCTTCAGCATCATGCTCGATATCAAGAAACCGGTATGGCACCGCGTTGCGGGCCAGGAAATCCTTGATGTCATGCGAGGCCGACGACCAAAGCGTGCCAAGCACGCGTATCCCTTCAAATGGCGCGCGCGCATTCGCCTTCCAATCCTCGAGCAAACCGTCGAGAATCGGGTACAAGTGCTCCTGGGGCGGATCCCAGGGCTTCATCAGGTAATAATCCAGCCCGACCCGATTGATGGCGCCGATGGCGGCCTCGGTGTCCGCGTAGGCTGTCAACAGCACCTTTCGCGCATCCGGGCAGATCTTCATCGCCTGCTCGAGAAACTCGACGCCGTTGATGTCCGGCATGCGCTGATCGGCGACGAAGAGCGCAACACGCTCGTTTCGTTCGATGAGCTGGCGGACCGCCTCAAGAGCGGCCTTGCCTGAATCTGCCTTTACGACTCGATAGTCGCGGCCATATTTCTGGCGCAAGTCACGTTCGACTGCGTTAAGGACGGCGTGATCGTCGTCGACGGCAAGGATGATTGGTTTGGCCATGCTTGTCTTTGGTTGTGTTGGAATCCAGAGACAAGGTATAGCCGATTACTGATATTTCGCAAGCTCACTTTCGGCTCAAGTCCCAAACCCCATTTGGCGAGAGCACAATCCCCGCGTGAAGCGCGGGGATTGTGCTCTCGCCAAATGGGTCTAGTAACGATACACGGCCGCGATCGCCAGCCCAAAGGGCATCTGCTTCGCAGGCAGCGCGTATGCGGTCCCGCGATGAAGCAGGGTCTGGCTCGCGGCCAGATCCATTAATTCTTCCGCGTCGTCGTGGTCGGGATGCGGGCTGTAGCCCATTCGCGCCATCACATCACCGGTGATCGGGTCGTACTGTCCCCACGCGAATCGACTTTCATCCAGAAGAAGCGCATCCACCCGGCCCTGGACCGCCGCCCGCAAAATGTCGTCGAGGTGGGCCGATGCGCGCGGTGTTTGGACGGCGTTCTGGAACTGCCGGCTCGCGTCCAGCGCGCCCTGGCCGGACTGGGCTTCAAAGACCGCCATCGCTTCCGCATGCGCCTCGGACGTCGTCATCCGGTCTGGACTGCCCAGGATGCTCTCGGTCATGACGTGCGGGTGCGAAGTGATCTCGCGATAGATTGCCAGCAGCGACTCAACCCCCATCAGCAGCAATGGAGCCTTGTCATCCCGGAGCAGCCCAACCACGCCGTCATCGACCTGCTCAAGGAAGCGCCGCAACTGCTCCTTCTCATCCACCAAAGTGCCATATGAGATTGCAGTGGCGCCACCTTGGCCACCGGCCGATGGCACGGACCGCGCGCCACGTTCGTGGCGCATCGGATCGGCCGGGCCGGCATCGGCCAGGCTGCGCGGCACGCCCGTCAGCGCGACCTCGTCGATGCGCTCGCGGGTGACTTTGAACAGGCGCACGTTATGCTGACTCAATGCCAGCACGTTCCCGCGCGGATCATTGCCCAAAGCTGGCAGCAGCGGCCGAATCACGAAGCGCGCGCCGGTAAAAACGCGTTCGGCCGGCGGAAACGGCAGATCGATGTCCATTGGCGCGCCGGCGCCGATGAAAAAGGGCCAGGCCCTTTCCAGCACGATTCCAGAATCCGTTGTCGCGCAAATCCGCGCGGCTGTGGGCCAGAAACGCCGCCGCTTCGTTTTCGCGCGCGCCAAGCGCGATGAGTCGGGTCTCGGCCTGTTTGAGCAGGTTCTTCAGCGCGACTTGATTGCGCAAGGTGCCAATCGCGCCGTGCTCCAGCGGCAGGTAGGCAGACACGTACGCGCCCGTTGGCTGTTCGATCAAATGGCGGAGCGTGGCATTCGAAACTGGGTTCATCGCGACCTTCTCTGGCCTTCGGGCACAGGTGGCCGACATGCAAATAGCGCCATGCGGACGCCGGTCTGAAAGCCCACTCGGATCCTTCGGGGTTCCTCGCCTGGCGAATCTCGCCTATGGTCATTATGGGCGCGATGGGCGAATAATGCAAATGACAGCGCAGGATCTCGCCACGGGCCATTTGGACCGCTTCTATAATCCTGCCATGAGCGCAGATAGGAAATTTGGCTTCAACACTCTGTCCCTGCACGCCGGACAACGCCCGGACCCCACCACCGGGGCGCGGGCAATGCCGATTTACCAGACCACCAGCTATGTGTTTGAAGATATCGAACACGCGGCCAACCTGTTTGCCCTGCAGCGATTTGGGAATATCTATACCCGGATCATGAACCCGACCACGGCCGCTTTTGAGGAGCGGGTGGCGGCCCTGGAGAATGGCCGGGGCGCGCTGGCGCTCGCCAGCGGGCATGCCGCCCAGTTCATCGCCATCGCCACGCTGATGGAGCAGGGCGGGCATATTGTCGCGAGCAAGTCGCTCTACGGCGGCACCCACACCCAATTCGATATCACCCTGCGTAAGTTCGGTATTTCCACGACATTTGTCGATCCCGCCGACCCCGAAAACTTCCGGCGCGCGATCACGCCCGCCACCCGGGCCGTCTACGGGGAGACGATCGGCAATCCGCGCGCCGATGTCCTGGACCTCGAAGCGGTTGCCGCCATCGCGCATGCCAGCGGGTTGCCCTTTGTCGTCGACAACACCTTTGCCTCGCCGTATCTGTGCCGCCCGCTCGACTGGGGCGCCGACATCGTCATCCACAGCGCGACCAAGTTCATCGGCGGACACGGCACCAGCATCGGCGGCATAATCGTTGATGGCGGTAAATTTCCGTGGGACAACGGCAAGTTTCCGGGCATGGTCGAGCCCAGCCAGGGTTATCACGGGATTCGATTTTTCGAAACGTTTGGCGACTTCGCCTGGATTATGAAGGCCCGGGTCGAATCCTTGCGCGACATTGGCCCGGCCCTCAGCCCCTTCAATGCCTTCCAGTTTCTGATGGGTCTCGAGACGCTCGGTTTGCGCATGCAGCGCCATGTCGCCAACGCCAGCGCGGTGGCCGCCTGGCTGGCCGCGGACCCGCGGGTGGGGTGGGTGAACTATCCGACCCTGCCCGGCAATCCGAGCGCCGCCCTGGCCGCAAAGTACCTGCCCCTGGGCGCTGGCGCTGTCTTCACCTTCGGGCTGAAGGGCGGCTTCGAGGCCGCCAAGGACTTCATCGGGCGCCTGCAGTTGTTCAGCCACCTCGCCAACGTCGGCGACGCCAAGTCGCTGGTCATCCATCCGGCCAGCACCACCCACGCCCAGCTCAGCGCGACCGAGCAGGAGACGGCCGGGATCTCACCCGATTTGATCCGCCTGTCCATCGGGCTTGAGGACATCGAGGACATCCTGTGGGATCTTGACCAGGCGATGGGAGCGCGCGCATAATTGACATGGCCAAGCTAATAACGACCGCAGCCGAGCGGCTCCAGATTCTCAGCGATTACAAGCGCATCGCTGTTGTCGGCCTGAGCGCCAACGCATTTCGGCCCAGCCACTTTGCCGCAATCTACATGATTGCCGAGGGTTACGACATCATTCCAGTCAATCCACGCGAAACCGAGATTCTCGGCCGAAAGTGCTATCCATCGCTGCTCAAGCTGGCCGAGGCCCGCCCAAACAGTGTCGACATCGTCGATGTCTTTCGCAACCCCGCCGATGTGCCGCCCCTCGTCGATGAGGCCATCGCCATTGGGGCCAGGGTGCTGTGGCTGCAGTTGGGCGTCATCAACGAGGCTGCCGCCGAACGAGCCATTGCGGGCGGTCTGGATGTCGTCATGGATCGCTGCGTCAAGATCGAACATGCCCGCTTTTTTGGCGGCCTTAACCTGATCGGGCTCAACACCGGCGTCATCAGCGCGCGCCGTCTGAAGAAATCGTAGATGCGCCAACACCATGTTATTCGGAAGCGATATCCCCGGCGAAGCAGGGGATATCGCTTCCGAAACAACATGTCCGCGGTGAGGTCCTAACCAGAATGACAACTCTCCGACATCTTTGGCGCCGCGCAGGCATTGCCGCGCTTCTGTTCGTTGCGCTCGGACTGCCCGCGCCGGCGTCCGCCGCGACCGAAGCCCAGACGCCCCCAGTAGCGCGCCTGGAGCCCGCGCCGTGCGCTGTGATGTTGAAACGCGAGACCAGCAGCCCGCTCGATGCGATCTTCCCGGCCGATATCTCGGGGATCGAATGCGGCTATGTGGCCGTGCCACTGGAGCACGCCAAGCCGGACGGACCCTCCATCAAGCTCGCGGTGGCCATATTGCGCGCTACCGGTGCCACTCGCGATGCGGATCCGTTTGTCATGCTTCAGGGCGGGCCGGGTGGTGGCACGATCGAGACGTACGTCACGGTGATGGGCGCCAACCCGTTGCGCGCCACCCGCGATATTGTGCTCTTCGATCAGCGCGGCACGGGGAAATCGATCCCTGCCCTGAAATGCCCCGAGTCAATTGCGTTGACCCGGGCCACGATAGAGCAGGCCCAGGACCACCAGACCGCCTCCCGTCTTTCCTGGGAGGCGACCCAGGCCTGCCACGACCGATTGGCTCGCGAGGGCGTCAACCTGTCGGCCTATGACAGCCTGGAGAACGCCGCCGATATCGACTCGGTGCGCCAGGCGCTCGGCTACGGCAAGGTCAACCTGTATGGCGTGTCGTATGGCACCCTTCTGGCGCTGCATGCCATGCGGCGCGAGCCGCGGATCCTGCGCTCGGTGATCCTGGACGCGGTCGTCACCCCGCAGGTCAACTTCGTGATCGAAGCGACGCGGGCCGAAAACCGCGCTCTGACTGAGTTGTTTGCCGCCTGCGCTGCCGATGCCCGCTGCGCGGCGGACTATCCCCCGCTTGAACGGGTATATCTTGATCAGATCGAACGCCTGTCGAGGACGCCGGCCCGCGTGCGGTTGGTCGATCCGGCGACGGGGGCTGTCTACAACGCCGTCATTGATGGCGATATATTTCCCGGGCTGATCTTCCAGGCGCTCTACGCGACCGAGCTCATCCCGCTGCTGCCGGGGATCATCTTCGAGATATCGAACGACTACTTCGGTACGTTGGGCAACGTCGCCAGCCTGTTCGCCTTCGACCAGTCGGTGGCCAGCGGAATGTACATGTCTGTGATTTGCGCCGAGGATGCCGACTTCCGGCCGGTCGATGCGGTTAGCGCCGACATCCGGCCGGCCCTGACGCGTTACGCCGTGCAGGATGCGGCCGATTTCCAGGCGGCCTGCCAGCGTTGGAATGTGGATCTGCTCCCGGCCTTGGTCGACGAACCGGTGCTCAGCGATGTCCCAACCCTGGTACTCAACGGCCGCTTCGATCCAATTACGCCGCCGGCCAATGGCGGCGAGGCGGCCCGCAGCCTGAAACGCGCGACCGTATTGACCTTCCCAAACACCGGGCACGGCGCATTTCAGTCGGAGCCTTGCGCGTCAGCGATCGTGGGCGCGTTTGTGGCCAATCCCGAGGTCGCGCCTTCCAGCGCCTGTATCACGGGCCTGAGACCGCCCCGCTTCGTCACTCGCGGCGAACTGTTGCGGGTACCGGTCTTTGGCGAGCTGTTGACCGCGCCTGGGCGCGACCGAACCGCGGAGTCGACAGCGCTGGGCATCGCGCTCTTATTGATGCTGTCGGGTTTGTTGCTCCTGCCGTTGGGCTGGCTGGCCCGCACTGTCCTGAAGAAACATCACCCCAGCATCCAGCCCCCGCTCCTGGCCACCCTCATGCCGTGGGCGGTCGCCCTCAACGCGATGCTGCTGCTCGGCTTTCTGACCGGCTTTCTTATCGCGCCGATTTTCGATCTGGGGGACGGCCCATATACCTTTCTGGTCGGCTTGTGCAGCCAGTATCAAACGCTGTTTGTCTTGCCGTGGATGAGCCTCGCTCTGACCGGCCTGACCCTTGTTGGCGCGGTGGCGGGGTGACCAGCCCTGCCTGGGGCCTGGCGCAAGCTGTATCGCGGCGGGGCTGGCGTTGGCGTCACTCATCGCGGCAGCTGTGCGCCTGGTGGGGGGGACGCTGGGGGGGCTTGTCTCGCCTTGACGAGCCTAACGAAATCCGGGGGCTGTCCGGCGCGCGCCGGGACATGCCGTCCCGGAAAATCAAAATAACCCACAACCCGCCCGTCGATCAGGTCGACCCGCTCAAAGGCTGGATGGGCGCTCAGGCCGGGCATTGTCCGCATGTCGCCGCACAACGGATACAGGAAGCCTGCGCCCACGCTCGCCCGGATGTCGCGGACTGGCAGCCGATAGCCGCTCGGCGCGCCGAGTTTGGTCGGATCGTGTGACATGCTCAAGTGGGTCTTGGCCATGCAGATCGGCAGGCGGTCGAAGCCGAGTTTGGTGAATTGCTCAATCTTGCGCTCGGCCTCGGGCGCGTAGTCCACCCCGTCGGCGCCGTAGATTTCGCGGGCAATGGTCTCGATCTTCTCCTTGATCGGGATGTCCAGCGCATAGAGGAACTTGAAGTCGGACGGCTTTTCGCAGGCGGCCATGACCGCCTCGGCCAGCGCGATTCCGCCGTCGCCGCCGTCGGCCCAAACGGTCGAGTTGTATGCGCCCTCGGCCCCCGCCTCGATCGACAGGCGCTGGATGAGCGCGATTTCGGCCGGCGTGTCGTTCGAGAACGCGTTGATGGCGACGACGACAGGCACCCCATACTTGCGCGCGTTGGCGATCTGACGGGTCAGGTTGGCGCACCCGCGTTCGAGGGCGGGCAGGTTCTCCTGGGTGAGCTCAACCGGCAGCGCCTTGCCAGCCACGATCTTGCCAACCCCACCGTGCATTTTGAGCGCTCGGACCGTGGCAACCATCACCACGCAATCCGGCGTCAGGCCCGAGTAGCGGCACTTGATGTCCATGAACTTTTCCATGCCCATGTCGGCCCCGAATCCGCTCTCCGTCACCACATAGTCGGCGAGCTTGAGCGCGAGTTGGTCGGCGACGATGCTGCTGTTGCCGTGGGCGATGTTGGCGAACGGTCCGGCATGCACAAAAACCGGCGAACCCTCCAGGGTCTGCATCAGGGTCGGCATCATGGCGTCCTTGAGCAGGACGGTCATCGCGCCGGCGACTTTGATCTGCTCCGCGGTGACCATGTTGCCCTCTTTGTCGAGGGCGACCACGATCTTGCCCAGCCGCGTCCGCAGATCTTCCATCGAGGTGGCCAGGGCCAGAATCGCCATGACTTCCGAGGCGACGCTGATGTCGTAGCCGGTCGCGCGCGGAATGCCGTCCTGGGGCCCGCCCTGGCCAATCAGGATGGCCCGCAGGCTGCGATCGTTCATGTCGACCACCCGGCGCAGGCCGATGCTGTCGGCGTCGATGTTCAGCTTGTTGCCGTGGAAGAGATGATTGTCCACCGCCGCGCACATCAGGTTGTGGGCGGCGCTGACGGCGTGGATGTCGCCGGTCAGGTGCAGGTTGAAGTCCTCCATCGGCACGACCTGGGCATATCCGCCGCCGGCCGCCCCGCCCTTGATTCCAAAGGTCGGTCCCATGCTGGGCTGGCGGATGCAGGTGAAGGTCTTGCGCCCCAGTTTGTGCAGGGCCTGGGCCAGGCCGATCGTGGTGGTGGTCTTGCCCTCGCCCAGCGGGGTGGGGGTAATGGCGGTGACGTCGATGTAGCGTCCGTTGGGCTTGTCCTTGAGCCGGTCCCGCACATCCAGGTGGACCTTGGCCTTGCGGCTGCCATAGTATTCAAGGTCGTCTTCGGTGAGACCGATGCTGGCCGCGATCTGACGAATGGGCAGGATCTCGGCGGCTTGGGCGATATCGAGGTCAGACGGAACGGGGCGAAGGATTTTGACAGGCATGCCAAAGATCATACGCCTGTGGGCAGTTTTTGCTATGGCCAACCGGCCAGCGATCTCCCGTCCCACCGGTCAGGTCCTGACCTGAAGGGTGAGATTACGATCCCCGCGCGGAGCGCGGGGATCGTAATCTCGCCCTCGGCCCATCCGCCGGATGATCCTCCGGTGAGAGCCGCGTCGGCGCGCTTGACGGCAACCCGTTCAACGGCTAAAGTCAACGAGTTGGGGAGTAGCCGCCCGTTTTGTTCGGGCCCGACGATCGTCAATACGGCAGCCGATTGGCTGCCCGGTCGCCGGGAAGCGCCGCGCTTTTGGCAAGACCATCACGACACCGCATTATGTCGCGATGGCACGCTATCGCGACAGCAACATCGCCCGGAGGCCGCATGCAACCCAATACTCACGCCCAGGACGTCGACGCTGTCCTGGAGTCAACCAAGGTCATCGCCACAACCGGCCTGACCCAGGCCGAGGCCGGCAGGCGGCTGGCTGAATATGGCCCGAATCTCCTCATCGAGAAAGGCGCCAAGTCGCCCTGGCGCATTCTGTGGGAGCAATTCACGGCCACGATGGTCCTGATTCTCGTAGGCGCGGGTGCCCTGTCTGTCCTTCTTGGCAAGGCCAACGAGTCGATCTCGATCTTTGCCATCGTCATACTTTTCGGACTGCTCGGATTCTTCCAGGAGTACCGGGCCGAGCGGGCCATGGCCGCACTCAAGCGCATGTCCGTCCCAATCGTTCGGGTCCGCCGGGATGGGACGGTTCGCGAGCTCGCCGCCAGGGACCTGGTTCCTGGAGACATCGTCCTGCTCGAGGCAGGCAATGTCGTCCCGGCCGACCTGCGCTTGATTGAAGTCGCCAACCTGCGCATTCAAGAGTCAGCCCTTACCGGCGAGTCGGAGGCCGTAGAAAAGGCTACCGCCGCCCTTCCGGCCGAGACAAGCAACCTCGGCGATCGGCGCAATCAGGCCTTCATGGGCACCGTGGCGACGTATGGCCGCGGCGCCGGCGTCGTCATCGCCACGGGCATGCGGGCTGAACTGGGCCGTATTGCCGCGCTGATCCAAAACGCCACCAACGAGGCCACCCCGCTTCAAACCCGCCTGGATCGGCTCGGCAAGTGGCTGGCCGTTGCCGGAGCCGCCATCGCCGTGCTTGTGCTTCTCATTGGGGTTTGGCGCGGCGAGACCGTCCAGGAGATGCTGTTGACCGCCGTCAGCGTCGCTGTCGCCATCATCCCCGAGGGGTTGCCTGCCGTCGTCACCTTCACCCTCGCCCTGGGCGCGCGCCGCATGCTCCAACGCAACGCACTTATCCGCAAACTGCCCGCGGTCGAGACCCTGGGCTCGGTCACCGTTATTTGCTCGGACAAGACCGGCACGCTGACCGAGAACCGGATGACGGTTGTTGTACTCGACGTCGCCGGCCATCGGGTCGATATCGACGAAACGATGCGTCAGGATGCGCCCTCCTACACCCCGGGCGAGAAGTCCTTCGCTGCCGAAGCTGAGCCGCTGCAGATCCTCCTCGCGGGCGGGGCGCTGTGCAACGATGCGCTCGTCGAATGGGATGCGGCCGCCTCCAGAACGCAGACGATTGGAGATCCGACTGAGGGTGCCCTCCTCGTTGCCGCCGGCCGCGCCGGCCTGACCCGCGAGGCGCTTGCGCTGCTCCTGCCACGGGTTGCTGAGCTGCCCTTCGACTCTGACCGCAAGCGCATGACGACTGTTCATGCCGTAATTGACTCGGCCGGGTTGCCCGACCTTGCCCGTGCCCTCGCTGTGCTCGGCGCGCCGGCCGGCCACATCGCCTTCACCAAGGGTTCGGTCGATGGATTGCTGGCGATTTCGACCCGGGTGTGGATGAACGGCGCCGCAGTGCCCATGACGACGGACTACGGCACCCGCATCGAGCGGGCCAATGCGGGCCTCGCGGCCAATGGCATGCGCGTTCTGGGTGTGGCATTCCGGCCGCTTCCCGGGTTTGGCGCGCCGTCACTGGCAATGGAGAGCGAGCTGATTTTTGTCGGTTTCTTTGGCATCGTCGACCCTCCCCGAGCCGAGGCGCGCGAGGCAGTCCGGGTCGCCCGTCAGGCCGGGGTTCGGCCGGTGATGATCACCGGCGATCATCCCCTGACAGCGCGTTACATCGCAACCGATCTCGGCATTCTTGCCCCCGACGCCAGCGTGGGTCCAATGACCGGAAAGGAGCTGGCGGCGCTCGATGACGCCGGCCTTGCGGCGGCCGTGGAGCGCGTCTCGGTGTATGCCCGGGTCGCCCCCGAGCAGAAGCTGCGCATCGTCGAGGCGCTCCAGAAGCGCGGGCATATCGTGGCGATGACCGGCGACGGTGTCAATGACGCGCCGGCCCTGAAACAGGCCAATATCGGGGTGGCCATGGGCATCACCGGCACCGACGTGACCAAGGAAGCGGCTGACATGGTGTTGCGAGATGACAACTTCGCCACGATTGTCGCCGCCATCGAAGAGGGGCGCGCGATTTATGACAACGTGCGCCGCTTCGTCAAATTCTCGATCGGCGGCAATATCGGCAAGGTCGGCGTCATGCTGATCGCGCCACTGCTGGGGATGCCGGTGGCCTTGCTTCCGCTTCAATTGTTGTGGCTGAACCTGCTTACGGATGGCTTGCTCGGCCTTGGGATGGGCTTCGAGCCGGTTGAACGCGATGCCATGCGCCGTCCGCCAGTGTCGCCGAAGGCTGGTATTTTCAGCGGCGGTCTGGGCCTTGGGGCGGCCTGGGTGGGCGTGCTGCTGACCATCCTGACCCTCGGGATTGGCTTCTACTACTGGGCCAATGGCCGACCCGAGTGGCAGACGATGATGTTCACGGTTCTGGCTTTTGCCCAGATCGGTCAGGCGCTTGCCGCCCGTTCTCACCGTCAGTCGTTGTTTCAGATCGGCCTGTGCGGCAACAAGCCGCTTCTCACCACGATTGCGGTTGTGTTCGTCGGGCAGATCCTCGCGCTCAATCTGCCCGTTCTGGAGGACTTCTTCAAAGTCCAGCCCCTGGATGTCGGCGACTATGCCCTGGCGCTTCTGACTGGCGTGGTTCTTTTTGCCGCCATCGAAGTGGAAAAGGCCTGGCTCCGCCGGAAATCCTAGTTCTTAGGCGAAAACAAAACCGGGGTGGCTGTTGTCAGCCACCCCGATTCAAACCATTTGAAGATCGTCATCGCCGCCCCGGCGTACGCCGGGGCGGCGATGACGATCTTCAATAAACGCCTACTTGCTCTTCGGCGCGTTTTCCTTCAGGATCGCGTTGGCTTTGGTCACCGCGGCATCCAGCGCAGCCTTGGGATCGCCTTGGCCCTTGACGGCGACCGCAATCACCATCTCGTTGATAGCGGCGCGGACGGGGTCATAACCGGCGATCGGGGCCTCGATCTTGCCATACGGCATCGCCTCGGTGAACAGGCTGGCGAAACCCTCGGCGGCCTCGGGGTAGTCGGCGAAGCGCTTGTCCTTCTTGGTCGCGTCAACGACGCCGGTGGCGGCGCTCGCGCGGACCGGGAAGTAGCCCGAGATGTTCGAGAACTTGGTCGTGTTGTCCTTCTCGCCGAATGCCTTCATGAACAGCCACGCCGCCAATTCCTTTTCGGGCGTGTTCTTCATGACCGACCAGGATGCGCCGAACAGGTTCGTGGCCGGTTTGGCGTTGTCGGCCTGCGGGAAGCGGGTGACCGTCCACTTCATCTTGGCGCCCTTGGCCACTGCATCAGCGTAGAACGGCAGACCGGCCTGTGACGATGTCACAAACAGCAGCTTGCCGTTGGCAAAGCGGGTCTGGTCGCCGTTGCGCTCAGAAGTGGGCAGCTCGACGCCGCAACCATTCTTGAACAGGCGCTGGATCAGGCTAAGGGCCTCAACGCCGGCCGGGCTGTTGAAGTCATAGGCGCTGGCGTCCTCCTTCAGAATCTGGCCGCCATTCGCGAACACGAATGAGGCGAAGTTCGACGCGTCGCCGCGCCAGATGAACCCATACTGCTCCTTGGTCTTGTCCGAGGCCTTGCACGCCATTTCCTCGAATTCCTTGAGGGTCTTCGGGGGGGCGCTGTAGCCCAAAGACTTGAGCATGTCCAGGTTCACATACAGCGAGTCCATCGAGCGCTGGGTCGGGAAGCCGAGCACTTCGCCGGGGAACTGGGGCGCGCGATCGCTGTCGATGAAGGCCTTGTAGTAGTCCTTCGTGTCATCGGCGGTCAGGCCGTACTTGGGGCTATCGAGGAAGGGCTTGAGGTTCACAGCCTTGCCAAGATCGCGGTAGGTGGCAGCCTGGTTCTGATAGGCGATGACGACGTCCGGCAGGGCGGCATTGGCGGCGATCGCGCCGTTCACCTTGTTGAACACGTCATCGTAGCTCGAGCCGGCATTCTCAAGTTTTACCGTGATGCCATACGGGTTTTTGGTGTTGAAGTCGTTGACGATCTCAAACACAACGCTGTAGGTGGCGCCGGTGTAGCGGTGCCAGAACAGGATTTGGGTGGGCTTGTCCTTGGTCAGAACGATGGAGTCAACTTCGGCTGCCGTCTTTGGCGGGTTATTGACGACGGCCTTGGGAACGTCGGTGGGTTTGACGGGGCTGGGGGCACGGCTGTCGGTGCGGCGGGCGCAGCGGCGGCGCAAGCCGAAAGCAGCATTGCGGCGGCCACGGCGAGCGGAAGAACTTTCTTGAAGCTCATCGTATCTCCTCTTTTGTGAATGGTCGCGATCTGGCGTTTCATCGTCGGGAACCGGATCGCGGCCTGCTTTGGGGTTTCCCCCTCCTGCAATATACACTCATTGCGGCGGCGCGGGCCAGCGCAACAGTACTAATGGCGTAATGGAACTCTGTTTGATTTTCGCCGATGGACCTCCTCCTACTTCAGGCCACTTTTCGCGACGCCTTCAACAAAGTATTGCTGGGTGAAGAAGTACAGGATGATGATCGGCACAACGATGAGAACCGCAACCGCCATTGCCAATTGGCCTTCTGCGCCGCCGTCGGTCTGCAGGAAGTTCTGAAGCGAGACGCTGAGCGTGCGTTGCTCGAGCGTGCGCGTGACCAGTTGGGTCCATTTGAACTCATTCCATGAGCCGATGAATTGGAGCAGTCCGACGGTCATGATGGCCGGCTTCGCCAGAGGTGTCATCATCGTCGTGAGATAACGCATGTGGCCCGCGCCATCGATCCGGGCCGCGTCGAACAACTCCTTTGGAATCTGCATGAAGTATTGCCGCAGCAGAAAAATCGCGAACGCGCTTGTCATGAAAGGGATCGTCAGGGCCATCGCCGTGTTCTGCCAGCCCAACCTCGGTATGAGTGAGATCAGGATATCCTGCCCGATCGCCGCTTCCGCCGACAAAGGCTCGTACATCATGATGACCCGCGGGACCAGGACCAGCTCCTCCGGGATCATCAATGTGATCAGCACGATCACAAACAGAATGTTGCGGCCTGGGAACTCGAGCATCGCGAACGCATAGGCGGCGAGGGCCGAGGTCGTAAGCACGCCAAACACGGTGACCACGCTGATGCCCAGCGTATTGATGAATTGGCGGACGAAGAGCGGAATCCCGGTGAGGGTCTTGTAGTCCGAACTTCGATCGATGCGATCCATGGCCTCGGCGAAGTTGTTAAAGGCCGGCGCCGAATCGCCAAACGGCGGCCACGGCCAGAACGATTTGCCGATGTTCTTGAGATTACTAAAGTCAACAAACGAGAAATCGCCAAAACTCTTGATTGAACTCAGGAGCATCCAGACAAAGGGGGCCAAGGCGATGACGCCCACCAAGACCAGGACGATATACAGCAGCGGATTGGCCCGATTGAGGTTGTTGATCGGCGCTCGCGCTGGTGCAGGGGCGGGAGGGGCTAGATTCATGGGGGTGCCAGGCCTAGTAGTTCACCTTTCGGTTGCCATACCACTGCTGGAAGATCGTGATGCCAAGGATAAGGGTGAACAACAAAAACGCCAGCGCCGACGCGTAGCCGGCGCGCTGGAATTCATACATCTGCCGGTAGGTCAGGATTGCCGCTGTGTTGGTGCCGTTTCGCCCCTGGGTCATCACCCAGATGTGGTTGAAGGCCTTGAAGGTTCCGATAATCGTCACCAGGATGAGGAAGAACGTCGTCGGCGACAACAGCGGAAGCGTGATATGCCGGAAGAGCTGCATGCTGCCCGCGCCGTCGATCTTGGCCGCTTCATACATCTCGTTGGGGATGTTCCCGAGGCCGCCCAGAAAGATCGTGGTGTCGTAGCCGACAAACACCCAGGTGGTGTAGATGATGACTGCCACCATTGCGAGGCTGGGTCCAGTGACACCCTCGGGCAGCGTGATTCCGGCTGCCTGACCCATCAGCGTGAAAATGCCCTTGTCCTCCAGAAGCCACTTCAGGGGCTCCCCGCCGAGCGCCTTGATAATCGAGTTGATTAGCCCAAGATCGGGGCTGTACAGACGCGCCCACACCGCAGCCGAGGCCACCGTCGACGTGATGTAGGGCAGGAACATGACGACCCGGAAAATCGCCCGCCCGCGCAGCTTTTGATACAACACCATCGCCAGCAGCAACGATAGACCAAGCTGGATCGGGACACTGATAAACGAATACGTGATCGTGGCCGCGAGCGATGGCCACATTTCGCTGTCCGGAGCAAGCGCCCGGGCGTAGTTGTCAAACCCCACCCACTCTCTGAAGACCACCCTGAAATTCGCCAGGCTGATCATGAAGCCGATCAGGACCGGAATGAGGGTGAAGAAGATGAGCCCGATAAGCGCCGGCGAGAGCAGCCCGTAGGCCAAAAGCGCTTCGCGGGTTTTTTTGCTCAGGCTTGGCTTGCGGCGCGGCGCGCCAGGATTCAATGTCGCCACTCACTACCTCCAATGCTGTCAGGCTCGATCATGCGCGGGGCGTGTTAAGCGCCGCTGAAGCGGCGTTGCAATATTGTAGCGTATCGACCTAAAAACATCCAGCGAGATCACCCTCCCCGCGCGAAGCGCGGGGAGGGTGATCTCGCTGGGTGTTTTTAGGATAACTTCTAGCGCCTTACCGTCGGGACATACGCCCGGTAGGCGCCCATCCACGTAAAGGAGACGCGCGCCTTTGTCAGGGGATCGCCCAACAACAGGTAGGTCCGAATCGAATCGCCGCAGCAGGCATAAGCCCCCTGGAACAGGTTCAGGTAGCCGGCCTGAACGAGCTCGCCCAGGCGCGCCGTGCCCGGCTGGGAGCTCCATAGTTGATTGAAGAATCCACGCGCCAGATAGTCATGACCGTGCGAAACCCCCGATCCCGACGACCCCCATACCGCCAGTGCGCCGCCGTTCGGGGTCAACATCAAGCGCTCGTCGATTGACTGGGGATAGTAGAACTGGGGCCGCTGAAACGACCCCGTAAGGCAGGTCATCTGAAGCATGATCGGAAGTTTGGAACCATTGGCGAGAAAGGGCTCGCCATACCAGTCTGACAAACCCTCCCAGAAGGTGTCGTTGTAATGTAGAAGCGCATAGAACGGGTCGGCCAGACTCAGGTCGGTGGTCGCCATCTGCTGCTCATTCCCGTGGCCGTTGTAGGTGATGACTGCGGCGCCATCGTTCACCAGTTTCTTGGTGAGCGTGTGCGCGTTTGTGGCATCGGCCCGGAAGCACGGATTAGTCCCGAGCGTTGGCAGATATGGGTTGAAATAGACACAGGCCTTGGTGGTGCCGGGCGGCGCCAGGCCGGCGGGCGACTGCTCTGGGTAGTTGGCCAGTCGATCCTGGTAGGCGGCAAAGTCCCCTCCCGGATCGACCGTGCCGTTTGCCTGGCGGTAGTTATCGGCCAGCCAGCCAATGGTCTTGTTCCAGGCGCTGACCGTGGAACTCGACTCATAAGTCACCATCTTGTTGACCAACAGGGCGAGTTCGCTTGTGCTGTTGGCGGGAAGTCGGCCGAGCCAAATGTCGGGCAATCCGTCGCTGAGAGGGTCATCGTTGTCCAACTGGGCATAACACGTCTCGCAGGCCGTTTCGCCGGCGTATGGATCGACATCCAGCAGATACGGCGGGATGTAATTCTGGAATGCGTAGGTCTTCTGGAGGTAGTTGAACGGATCGTTGGTGCCGTCGCCAGCCAAAACGGCGGCGACGGGTTTGCGTGTCCAGGATCCCACCGCATGCCGTAGGAAGTTTCGAATGGCGGGCGGCGAGACCATCCCAAAGCCGAACGTCGCATAGATCGCTGCGACGTCAATCACCTGAACTTGGTATCCCTGGGACTGACGGAGCGTGACGAGCGGATTCAGGGTGTTGAGCAGCGACGCAGGCCCAATGTAGACGGTGTCTGCGCTACGCGGCGCCACCAAATCGACCGGGGTGTTTACCGCAACCGCGGGTGTCGCCACGAAGCTCGGCCCTGCGACGATGACCCGCCGGACAGCCGGGCCAGACTGGAAGCTGCTGCCCGACGTCTGAAGCAGCTTCGGCTGAACCGGGTCGGTCACATCGTACATCGGCCAGGCGGCGTTGTAACCGGCCAGGCTGTAGATCTGTTCGACGCCGGCGATGGTATGGAAGTCCCCGCCGTTGCCGCTTACGTTGGGGAGGACCGGCCGATCCCAGCGCGCTGTGTCAGCCAGAACCGAGTCCCCGAGATTGGACACCAGGTTGATGACGACCGTGCCGATGGCCACCGCGAAGGTGAAGACCCGGGACGAATCGCCCGTGCCGAGCCAGGTCGACGTGACGGCGGTGCCGCTGGCGACCGCCACAAGCGTGTGGTTAAACCCAGTCCGGCCGTTGACATCGAGAGTGACGACTGAAGCGCCGCTTGTCGCCGGCATCGATACTCCCGTTGTCACGGTGATAACAGGGGCGTTGCCACTCGCGAAACCCGCCCGCATGTTCTGGTGGAAATAATGGTCGCCGTCGAGGCCGGCAATTGGCGTCTGGAAAATCTGAGGTTTCTGCCAGGTTCCCCGCTCGCGCACCTGAGTGGCTGTTGGAAGACCGACGTTGGTCACCAGGGCGCTCGAGGTGGCCATCCGCGCGCCCGATACACTCGCATCGACCGTCATCCAGTACATCGATGTCTTGTTGTAACGATCGCCAACGCCGGGCGCAAAGAACACGAACTCGTCACCGGCGTCGAGCGAACCGTTGGATCCAATGTCCCGCCAGTGAAGGGGGACTTCATTACCGAGGAAGAAAAGCCGCAGACGGTTGAGGGTTGTGGCATTCAGCGTTGCGCCGATCGAACTGAGCGCGCTCGCCGGTACGCGCTGCAGACCGGGGCGCGTTACCGTGATTCGCAGCGCGCTCTGGTTGGCCAACGGATTGATGGCGTAGGCAGACGCCGCATTCGGGCCGTCCAAGGCCGATTTCGCCAGCGGCAACTCCGTGCCTCGTTCGGTCGAAAATGCCGTGGCGCTCGCCTGGTCAAGGAGCCGCGCGCCGGCAATCTGCGCCGCGATCCGCGTAGCGATTCGCGGCCCATCCTTTGTCGCATAGAACGGGCTGATTGCAAGCACAATGATCCGTCGGCCTCGCATCAATCCTTCATGTGACACGAAGACCGGCCCGGAAGGGAGCTGGCCATCTGTCTTGCGGGCAAGTTCCGGGTATTCCATGCCGTTGCCAGGATCGCGCGGCACAATGGGCTCGATGGTTTCAAAGGCGCCTGACCAGGGACTTGACTCCAGCTCGAAGAGCGCCGGAGTGATCTTCACGTCACGGCCGGCCTCAAGCGACACATACTGCACCGGCAGGCGTAGATCGCCGTATTGGCCGAGCGGCCATTCGCCGATATCTGCGACGGTGGTCTTGCCATCGCGATCCGTGGCTGGCTTGCCTTGCCAGGCTACGGTGACGCCCTCAGCGTCAGCGGTCGCGCGCAGTGGCACGCCTTCCGCAGGTCTGTCGGCGGGCGGCTCGATGAGCAGGTCCGAGGCAAGAACGGGGCGCGCTACGCCAAGGCTGGTGACGAGCCAGAGCGCCAGCAACTTTGACAACGAGCGATTTCGAACTGATTTCATAAGTTTAGTTTTCCGTGTTTGGGTTGGCCGCCACGGTCGCTGGGTGCTACGTTGTCTATAGGGTCGTTCGGCCGGCGAAGGTTTGCGCTATCTTAGTTGCTCATTGTCTAGGATAGTCTCTCGATCTTGGTGAGTCCTGAGACATGCCGCTACATAACAGAGCGGGCGGAGACGCAGATGTCTGCGTCCCCGCCCGCTGCACACTAGATCGTGCGAGAGCTTGAATCTGGCGTCGCCTGCCAGTTACTGCCGCGTTGTTCGGCGCGAAGCGACGAAGAGACCTGCGCCGGCGGTGGCAAGCGCCGCCGCGATGAGGGCGAGGCTGGATCCAGTCCCGCCATCCGGCAGGCCAGTCTGCGGGAGCACAATGATCTTCGTCGGTGTTGGGGTCGCCTGCGGTGGCGGCGTGTTCGTCGACTGGGGCGGCGAAGTGGGCGGCGGGTTTGTCGGCGGCGGATTCGTCGGCGGCGGGTTCGTCGGGGGAATAGGCGTTGCGGTGGGTGGCGGACGAGGCGTTTGGGTCGGATCTTCCCCGGGCGTGTACAGGGAGCTGTCGGCCTGCGCCACATCGCCGGCACTGAACGCAGACACGGCCATGTTGAGCGCGAGCGCCAGCAACAATACCGCGGCAATGCGTGTCAAAAGCGCTGAATTGATTCTCATTAATTTACCCCTACTACGAAGACTTATGATGTCGAGTTTTCGTCGCTTTCCCAACCGGGAAGCTCCTGATGGGCTTTATGATAACCTATTCCCCGGTATTTTGCATGAAGACAATCGACACTTTTGGACTGGCGGAACGCCACCGCCACACCGCAACCGCGGGGGCCACTGATTTTCTGTCTGAGACGCATCTCGAGGCAAGCGAGCATGGCCGCGTCGCGCTGCGGGCCCTTGCCGGGCGGCTGGCCGTATCGCCGCCGGCGGTGTCGCGCATGGCCCAACGACTGGTCCGGCGTGGTTTGCTCAAACGCGAGGGCGCCTGTGGCCTCGAATTGACCGAGCCAGGGCTGGGGATCGCGCTCAAGGCCATCCGCAAACGCCGCATCTTCGAGGCGTTTCTGGTTCAACAGCTGGGCTATGGCTGGCATGAGGTCTATCCCGTTGCCGCGCCGGTGAGCAACTCGCTGGACGACGAGCTGGTCGAACGGATGTATGTTCGGCTGGGCCGCCCCGGGCGCTGCCCGCATGGCGATCCCATCCCGGGACCCGATGGGTCGCTTGTGATCCCGCCGTGGCGCGCCCTCGTTGATCTTGCCGACAGGGAAGCTGCGACCATCACCCGCGTTTCGTCGCACGAGACCGAGATGTTGCGCTATCTGGATTCAATCGGGATCAGGCCGGGGGCGCCCGTGCAGGTCATTGCCCGCGCTCCCTTTGCCGGCCCGATCCGTGTCCGGCTCGGCGCGCCCGGCCACGCCTACGAGCAGGCGCTTGGCGCCGAATTGGCTGCGCGCGTTTGGGTTGAGTAGGTCATGCGTTGGACATGGCCGTGGCGTAGGCGCTCAGCGTTTGCTCGGCGGTTCTGGCCCAGGTAAAGCCGGCGGCCCGAACCTGCCCGCGCGCGGTCAAGCTCGCCCGCAGGTCCGGATTACCTAGCGTCTTTGCCAGGCTGGCCGTCCAGCCCGTGACGTCCAGAGGCTCAACAAGCAATGCCGCGTCGCCGGTCACTTCGGGCAACGACGAGGCGGCGCTGCACACAACCGCGGCCCCGCACGCCATCGCCTCGAGCGGCGGCAAGCCGAAGCCCTCGTACAGCGACGGAAACGCAAACACCGCGCAGGCTGAATACCACAGGGGCAAATCCGCCGCGTCGACGCGGCCCACGAAGCTGACCGCCCCGGCGAGGTCCGGCTCGCCCGCGCGGGCCAGAATGGGGTCGTACTTCCAGGCCGGCGCCCCGCCGACATACAAGTGAACATCTGAGAAAAAACCGTTGTCCAGTTGGCGCAATTGGGCAACGGCCGCAAGCAACGTGGCCAGATTCTTGCGGGGCTCGAGACTGCCCAGATAGAAGATCGAGCGCGGCCCAATCCGGCGCGCAGCGCGGAAAGCCGCCACGGCCGTGGCGCTGGCCGGGCCCATGCCCTCGCCTGGCGCAAGCGGCGTCACTACGATCTTCTCGGGCGATATTCCATACAACCGCACGATGTCGCGCTTCGTCCAATCGCTGATGGCAATCACCCGGGCCGCCCGCCGGCACGACCAGCGCGTGACGACGTTGAGATACATCCGATTGAGGGCTTTGTGGGTTTGCGGCGCGGTCGCGAAACTCAGATCGTAGACGGTGACCACCCCGGGGCCGCGCAACCGCACCGGTAACGCAAAGGCCAGGCCGTGATAGAGCGCTGCGCCGCGTCTGGCCGCCAGCCCAGGCGCGTCGCGCTGCTCGACCAGAATGCGCGACCAGGGCGATTCGGTCGCGCGCCGGGCGACCAGCACTTCAAAGCGATCGGACCCGGGCGGCGCTTCGCCCACCGCGGTCGGGCTGACCAGGGCCGTGAGCGCGTAATCGCGTTCGCTCAGTCCCGGCGCGCGCGCCAGAGCGCCCAGCAGAGCCCGGGTGTAGTGATGTATGCCGGCCTGTCGGAAACCGGGGGTGCCGCTCAGCAGGTACGCGCCAAGCGCGATCCGGATCGTCATGCGGGCCCAGTCTACCTGCGCTGCTGCACGGTGTAGCATGCGCCCATGCGGCGGGTGATTCTGCATGTTGACCTGGACGCCTTTTTCTGCGCGGTCGAAGAACTGCGCGACCCCTCGCTGCGCGGCAAGGCGTTTGCTGTGGCCGGACGGCCCGATCAGCGCGGAGTGGTGTCGAGCGCGTCATATCCCGCCCGCAAGCGCGGGGTGCGCAGCGCCATGCCGACCGCCCAGGCCCTGCGGCTGTGTCCGGGTTTGATCGTCGTCCCGCATTCGCACGGCATCTACGGCGAGCACTCCGACCGGGTGATGAACACGCTCCGGACCTACGCCAATGAGATTCAGCAAATCTCGGTAGACGAGGCCTTTCTGGACCTCACCGGCTTTCCGGGCGAGCCCCGCGCGCTCGCCCTCGAGATTCAGCGTCGGATCCGGGATGACGACCAGTTGCCCGCGTCGGTTGGGGTGGCCACCAGCAAGTTGGTCGCAAAGATGGCCAGCGGGCGGGCCAAACCAAATGGTGTGCTCGTCATTGCAGACGGTCAGGAGGCAGCCTTCATGGCTCCGATGGCGATCGAAGAGCTGTGGGGGATTGGGGCCGCGACCGGCGAACGGCTGCGCGCCATCGGTATTGACACGATCGGGGCCCTGGCGGACGCCGCGCCAGAAGCGCTGCGGCCCGTGTTCGGCGCGCACGCGGCCGGGGTTATTGAGCGCGCCCAGGGTCTCGACCCTTCACCTGTGCACGCTGATCGCGAGGTCAAGTCGATCAGCGAGGAGCGCACTTTCGCCCAGGACGTCTCCGACCCCGCGCTGTTGCGCAAGACGCTCTTGTCCCTCAGTGATGATGTCGCCGCCCGGTTGCGCGCCAGCGGCTATTTCGCCAGGACGATCCAACTCAAGCTGCGCTGGCATGACTTCAAGACCATCACCCGCCAGACCACGCTGGCAACGCCAACCCATCTGGGGGATGACATCTTCGCGGCAATTGAAGCGCTGTGGCGCGCCGCCTGGCGCGACGGCGAGCGGGTGCGCCTGCTCGGCGTGGGCGCCAGCGGCCTGGCCGGGGGCGTCCAGCCGACGCTCTTTGACCCGGGCGGCGCCAATGCGCGCGAAGACCTCGCCCGCGCGCTGGATGCGCTGCGCGAGCAGTACGGCCGCGGGATTGTCAAACGAGCGAGCCTGACCCGCAAACGGCCCTAAATGCGTGTGGGGAGCGTCATCTCCCCACATGTTTCTATTCGGCGCCCTTTGTGGAAGCGAAGTTGAAGAGCACCAGAGCGCCGATTACGACAGCCCCCGCGATCCCGTTCATGAGCGTGTCCTGGGCATTCTTGGATTCGATGAGCTTCTCGAGGAACTTGATCCCGATAATCAAAATGACGACATCGCTGAGCTTGCCCTTGAGCTTCTTGAGGTCATCGATGATCAGCCACTCCGGCAACGCGAGCTTCTGAATAAACAACTCATACAGGCCGAGCGCGAACACAAGCAGGACCGTTCCGAGCAGGAACAGATCCATCAACTGCACGATCGGAACGATCAACCCTGCGTCCGATGGCGAAGCGATCAGCTTGCCGACGAGCACGACCGTGTGGAAAGCCCCCCACAGAAACGTCGCGATTGCCGCGACGAGCATGGAGATGACCGCAATCAACACGACATATCTTGAGCTTTCGAGAATCCGTTTCATGCCAGACCACCCCCCCCGGCCCCGGCCGTTCGGGCCTGGGCCGCAACCCAGGCCTGATGGTCCTCGGCGGTGACGAATTCGCCGCCCTCGATTTCGCGGCTCGTTTCCTTGTAGCTGCTGTCGAAGCGAATCGTAATCTCGACCCGCCCGAAGCACACCTCATCGACAGCGCCCTTGCGCACGATGAAAGAAACACCGCCATCGTCGCGGCTGAGATCGTTCGCCCGGTTGATCCTCACCCGGGTGATGGCCCCGCACCTGGAACCCCGAACATAGTAGTACAGCGAATTCGCCTGCCCGGCCGGCGGCGCTGGTGTGAGAAGTGTTGAGAAGAATCGTTTAATGGCATTCATGAGTGTTACCTTCCGGCGGCAGCGCTTGTCCGGCTCGCCGATGTTCGCGCCAGTTGGACGCGCCAGAGCACGATCAGGGTAATGACGGCCGTCACGACCGCGATGCCGGTCGCAATTGCCCAGCCTGATCCGGCCAGCGTGGCGGTGGGCGCCAGCAGGCCGAATGCGACGTAGATCGCCCAGCCCGCCGTCCAACTCCACAACGTATTCCTGGCAATCAGCGCCTCGGGGGCAGCCGGTGAGCGCAGCCGCCAAAGCAGGGCCGCGGCGAGCGCTAGCCCCGACAGAATCATCAGAGTCAGGCCGAATCCGGCCAGAAGCGTGCTGCGAGCGGGCGGGGCGGGCGGTGGTGTCGCGGTCGGGCGCGGCGGCAGGGCGGTCTCGGTCGGGCGTGGCGTAACGGTCGGAGGCGGCTCGCTGGTGATGGTCGGGAAGGGCGTTGGGCGAGAGACGACGACTTCCCCCGCCGCGTCGCTGATGTTGGCTTCGATGAGATCCGACTGGCGCGCCGTGTCCGTCCGCGCGCTGATCTGGAGCTTGCCCTTGCGTTCGAAGGTGATGTTTGTCTCGGCGAAGCCATTCCGCGACGCCACCCGCCGTTCCTGCGGCTCGCGCACGCCCTCGGTCGGATAGGCCAGAATAAACTGCACGGGTGTGCCGTCCGGAATGACCCGGCCATTCCGATCAACAATGGGTCCCGCCCGCACGCGGAGGGTGTCATTCAGGCGCGGCGACAGGGGGGCCGGCGTTCCAACGGTCCGAGTCGAGGCGTCGGTCGCGCCGAGCGGGACGAGCGGGATGATCTGTTTGGGGTCGGCCTGAGTCTGCTCGGCCATCGAATAGCTGATGGCCGGGACCGAGACCGGGGATGCGCCCTGGCCATATTCGCCATACAGCGCCCGCACGGCGGCCTCCAGGGCGGGTTGGGTGCGATGGTAGAGGGCGAAGTAGGCGGTGAGTTTGGTGACCTCGGTTGAGTCGAGGTGGTAGGGCGCGCCAAAGGCGAACACCACGATCTTCTTGTCGCGCAACGACTCCGCGCGCTGCGACAGGAAGTCGCGGAAGATCTGGGCCGAGCTCGAAGCTCGGGGGTCGAAATCGATCATCGAGACGACGATCCAGTTGGCGGCGTCGATGGCCGCCAGCGCGCCCGGCACCCCGGGGCCGGGGGTTGCTGCGCCGGGCGCGGCTCTGAGTGTGCCGGTGACGGTGGGTTCGGCGGTCGGGGTGGCCGCCGGCCGGGCGGAGAGCGTGACCAGATCGCTGAAGGCAAACGCCTGCACCCGGGCCGGGTTGAGCTGATTGGTCGTGCGCGGGCCATACAGCCGGAGCGCGATATCGCGCAAGGCGCCGGTCGGGATGGCTGGATACGCAGCGCACTTTGCGCATTCGCGTAACTGGCGGTCGTCGGTCAGGAAGACGATGTTGTCGTTTGGACCGGGCGCGGCCGGGAGCGCGGATGGCAAATCGCGCAGGCCAGGCCAGAGCACCGTCACGCTTTCCTTTGCGATGCTGGCGGCCAGTTCCGTGTTCGGCTTGATCGCGGCAGCCACATCGGGATCCACGCTTGTCGCGGACGCGGGGAACTGGTCGCCATACAGCTTCAGCTTGAGGGCAAGAATCCTGACGACGGCGGCGTCCACATCGGTCGCGAATGCCGGATCGATGAGATAGCGCTCCTGAAACGACCGGATGGCGGCCTTGATGTTTTCGCGTTGTTCAGTCCAGGAATTGGTCTGGCCAAAGGCGCCCAGGGTCAGCACATCGTTCCCGGCCCGAAAGGCGTTCTGGGTGATGAGCCGCACGTTGAAAGGAGCATCGGGCGTCTCGTAGATACGCCGCACTGCGCGCGCGCCGAGCGCGTCGCTGAACGTCACGCCGCCGGCGGCGCGCCAGGCGGCGAGCTCTTTCTGCGACATAAACTCTTTCTGGGCCTGTTGATCCAGGCTGATCGGATTTGTGACCGCGCGCGGATTCCCCTGCAGGCCGCGGAATCGGATATGGGACATGAGCAGCCCGTCCACGACGGCCCCCGAGTCGCTGTCCGGTTGCGTGACGGCAAAGAACGGCGCCAGTTCGGCCTGGCGCAATTGTTCCATCGAGCGCTGGACGGTGGGCGCTTCGTCCTCGGCATTTCGATCCGACGCGCCGAGACCGGGAAAGCGAGTGGCGACCACGGCCAGCCGGCCGTTGCTGCCGCTCTTGAGCCCTTTCGTCATGGCCGCCCCGAAGCGGCCCACCCAGTAGGGATCGCCGCCGAATATCCGCGCGCCAGGATCGCCTGGCGAGCCGGACTTTGGCGCGTCGACGATGTCGAGCATCGGGCCAAATACCAGGTTGATGCCCAACCGAGTGAGCTCAGATCCCGCGGTCCTGCCGGCGGCCTCGGCCAATTCGGGCTTCCACGTCGCGCCCAGGGCCATTGCGCTTGGCAGGGGCGTGAGTCCCTGGGTGATCTCGGAATTGGGCCAGCCGTCGCCCTCCTGCCCGATGGCGATGAAGAGCGGGATGTAGTTGGACGGTTGGGCGGGCCTGGGTTGGCCAAGCGGGAGCGGGGTTGCCTGCTCGGGCGTCGCGGCGGCCGATCCGGGCTGAGTCGCCAGGGTCTGCAGGCGATTGGTGAGGGTCAGCACCTGACGCGGGCCCTCAGGTCCATTCACGAAGTTCTGGCGGGATGCCTTGAGCTGCACGCCCCCCACCTTGTAGTTCGCGATCAGATCGGCAATATCGGACGTGGCCGATGCGTCATCGCCTTCAAACTGGACCAGGAACAACTGCCCGACTTTCTGGGCCACCGACAGGTTGCGCAGCGCGATCTGGGCATTCCGCACGCTGGCCGGCGGGGGCGGGGTGGGCGACGGATTCTGGGCCGCGGCCAGGCCAGGTGACAACCCCAGCAGCGCCGCCAGAGCCGCGACCGCCAGCCGCCCGAATCGTTCAGTAACGCGCGACACTGGGATCGACCATCCTCGACCAGGCGTCCAGGCCGCCCGCAAAATTGCGCGCGTGCTTGAAGCCGAACGCCATCAGCAAACTGCAAACATTGGCGCTGCGCACGCCATGGTGGCAGATGATGACGTATTCGGCTGACTTGTCATAGCCGGCAGTCAGGCTGTAGATCTCGCCCATCGGCACGTTTTCCGCCTCGGGCAGGTGGACGAGGTTGAACTCCCAGGGTTCCCGCACGTCGATGAGGCGCGGCCGATCTGGCCGCGCGCGCAGCGTCGACCAATCTGCCGGGGAAACTTCCTGCAGCGCCATGGGAGAACACTATACCAATCGGCCCAGCCCATTGAGGTGTGGAATGGCGGTTTGTAGGTTCATTCCAAGCTTCGTCAGGAAACACCTATCCGGAGAGGATATTCCCGCCTCGCCTGCTGCGGGCCAAGCCGGGCTGTTGACAAAGGCCCCTGCTGTCCGGAGCGAAGCGGATCCCTGGGTGCCATGGGCACCGGCTGGATCCGCAGGTCCGCAGGGACTTTACCTGGCTCGACCTTTAGCCCGCGAATCGATTCGCGGGCGCTCCCGGCGCAGAATCTGGCTCAGCGTTCCGGGGTTTTCGCCCCTCACCCGGCGCTGCGGCGCTGGCGCGCCTTTGCGCCGCCCTCTCCCGCTGGGAGCGGTTAACAATTGTAGAGACGCGCCATGGCGCGTCTCTACTTCGATCGTCACACCTCCGGAATATCCACCAGCCTCGGCACCCGCCGCTCAAACGTTGCCACCTGGGTGAAGCCCGCCTCGCGGGCGAGGCGCAGGGCGGTCTGAATATGCGCGCCCGTAGTCGCGGGCCGGTGCGAATCGGACCCCACGGTCAAGATCTTCCCGCCTTCTTCGCGGAACCAGCGCACCACGATCCCGGGCGGATTCGGGTGGGCCTTGTTGCGCCAGAGCGGGTTTGTGTTGATCTCGATGCCCTTGCCGCGCGAGGCCAGCATGCGTAAGGCGGGTCGCAGCAGATCCTCATACTCGGCGATGTCGTAGGCGTCGCCATAGACCGTGTGCCCGTAGCGGGCCGGATAGTCGATGTGGGACATGACGTCGAAGTCGCCGTCACGGGCCAGGTCGAGCAGCTCGCCGAAATACATCCGAAATGACGCGCGCCAGTCGCCGAACTTGGTGAAGAAGTCGCGCAGAAAAGCGTTGTGCTGGCCATCGACCCAATGCAGCGAGCCGAGCACGAAATCCCAGGGGTGGCTGGCCAGCACCGCGCCCGCCTCGCGCGGGTAACGATGCGGCTCGGAGATCTCGATCCCGGCCAGGATCTTCAGGCGCCCGTCAAAGGCGGCCCGGCAGCGCTCGAGCTCGCGCATGTAATCCGCGTGCTGGAAGTAGAACGAGGTGGGATCGCCAGGGTTGTAGTCTTCGTGTTCGGTGAACGCGACCTCGCTCAATCCAAGCGAAATGGCGGCCTCGCACTGGGCTTCCATTTCGGCGTCGCTGTCCTGGGAAAACCGGGTGTGAATGTGATAGTCGATCATGACGGGTAGCGAGGATAGCGCACTATTGCCGTACTACTCGGCCAAGACCTCAATCCGCGCTAATCTGCGTCAATCTGCGGATCGATCTGTTCCATTCCCGCTCGGCTCGTCACGGGTGCGGCAGGTTCTGTCCGCAGATTTACGCAGATTGGGCAGCTGGTTCTGGTTGGCAGCGGGGCGCGCGGCACCGGGCCTAAGCAGCTACGCTATTATTGAGTTCGCCTTTCGCGTGCCCAGTCGAGGACCTTCTTCAAGGGCCAGGTATTGACGACCCGATCCGGCGTCACCCAGGCCCGCCGCGCGGTCAGCACGCCATACGCCATGTTAGCCAGCATCGCCGGGCTGTGGGCGTCAGTGCTGATGGTCAGCAGACAGCCCAGCTCGGCTGCCCGGCGGGCATGGGTGTCGTTCAGGTCGAGGCGCTCCGGGTTGGCGTTGATCTCCAGCGCGACGCGGGCTTTGGCCGCGCCGACGAATAAGGCTTCCCAGTCATAGTCGGCCGGCTCGCGCGCGTTGATCTGGCGGCCGGACGGGTGCCCCAGGATGTGCACGTTGGGATTGCCGATTGCCCGGAGGGCCCGGGCGGTGATCCGTTCGCGGGCCTGGCTGAGCGAGGTGTGGACGGAGGCCTGAACGAGATCGCAGGCTGCCAAAGCCTCGTCGGGCAGATCGAGCGCGCCATCGCTCAGCACCTCGCATTCAACGCCCTGCAGCACCCGAAACCGGCCGCCGAGGTCGCGGTTGACCCGGTCGATCTCGGCCCGTTGGGCGATCAGCCGCTCAGGGGTCAGCCCGTTGGCAATCCCGAGGCTGCGCGAGTGGTCGGTGATGAGGATGTATTCGTAGCCCAGCGCCAGGGCGGCCTGAGCCATCCCCATCACATCGACCTCGCCATCGCTCCAGGTGGTGTGCATCTGCAGGTCGCCGCGCAGGGCTTTGGCGGTGACGAGCTTGGGCAGCCGGTTCGCGCCGAGGGCGGCGGCCTCGATCTCGCCCCGGTCTTCGCGCAGCTCGGGCGGGATCCAGGCCAGGCCGAGCCGGGCGTAGAGCCCCTCTTCGGTGTCAAACGGGATGAGCTCGCCGCCTTCGGGCGTAACGCCATATTCATTCAGCGACAGGCCTTGCTGCTGGGCGATGGCGCGCACGCGGATGTTGTGGGCCTGGCTGCCGGTGAAGTACTGCAGGGTGGCCCCCCAGTGGCGGGGGTCGACCGCGCGCAGATCTACTTGCAGATTGTCCGTTGTGCGGATCGAGGACTTGGTCGGGCCGGCGCCAAGAACCTCGGCCACCAGCGGCAGGGCGCGGAAGGCCGCCCCGACGGTGGCAGGCTCGGTGGTGGCGACGACGATGTCGATATCGCCGATGGTCTCGCGCCCGCGGCGCAGCGAGCCGGCGTAGTCGATCTTTGCCACCCCGGGGACGTCCCGGAGCGCCTCGACGATGGCCCGCGCCACTGGCAAGGCGTCTCCCAGGCGCACCCGGCCGGTCGCGCGCCGGCGCAGCGAGGCGATGCCGGCCAGGATGCGCTGTTCGGTCTTCTCACCCATCTTGGGCAGATCGCGCAATTTGCCGGCCTGGGCGGCGGCCTCGAGCGCATCGAGATCGGTCACGCCCAGGGTCTCCCAGATCAGTTTGACCCGCTTGGGGCCGAGGTCGGGCACGTCGAGCAGGGCGGCCACCCCGTCGGGAACCTTCGCCCGCAGGCGTTCGAAATAGTCGAGCTTTCCGGTCCGCATCAACTCGTCGATCTTCTTGGCGATTTCCTTGCCGATCCCGGGGACGCCGTCGAGTGCACCGGCCTGCCAGACATCGCGCATGGGGCGGGGGAAGTTGTCGATGATTTCGGCGACGTTGCGATACGCCCTGATCTTGAAGGCGTTTTCGCCGAGGATGTCCTCGCGGCCGGCGATATCGGCGAACAGGGCGGCCAATTGGGTGTTGGTCAGCATGGGCGAAGGGTAGCATTGATCGTGCATGCCGGGGCGTAGAATCGGCGGCGTGATTGAAGTCGTCGCCAACCTGCATATGCACACGCCGTATTCAGATGGCGAGTGGTATCACGCAGACATCGCCGCGGCCGCCCAACGCACGGGGGTTGAGGTCATCGTCGTGACCGACCACAACGTGCTCGTGGGCGGGATTGACGGCTATATCGGCCGCACGCTGGTCCTGACCGGCGAGGAAGTCCACGACCCGCTGCGCCACCCCCAGGCCAACCATTGCCTGGTCTATGGGACCAGCGAAGAATTAGCCCTCCTGGCCCCCCAGCCACAGGCGCTGATCGACGCGGTCAACGCGCGGGGGGGGATGGCGTTTCTCGCCCATCCGTTTGAGGTGGCCAGCCCGATCAGCATGGACGCGATCGCCATCCCGTGGGACGACTGGCGGGTCAAGCGCTTCCGTGGGATCGAGTTGTGGAACTGCATGTCCGACTTCAAGGCCAGCCTGCGAAACTGGCCCTTGGCCGTGTTCTATGCGTTCTTTCCGTCCTGGGCGATCCGCGGCCCGTTTGGGCAGACCGTCCGGAAATGGGACGAGCTACTCGCCAGCGGCCAGAAGGTCGTGGCGATCGGGAATGCCGACGGGCATGGCACCCCCTATCACCTCGGTCCCATCACGCGTCCGGTCCTGGCGTACGAATATCTCTTTCGTTGCGTCAATACGCATGTGCTCTTGCCGAAGCCCTTCAGCGGTAATGTCGCCGCCGATCGCAAGATGTTCTTTGAGGCCGTAGGCGAGGGCCGCTGCTTCGTCGGCTACGACCGGCCGGCCTCAACCCGCGGATTCTCGTTTACGGCCAAAAGCGGAGCGGCAGTCGCGACGATGGGCGAAACTTTGGTACGGGGCGGCGCGACCCAATTCAGAATCGAGGCCCCAGCCCCGGCCCAGTTGCGGCTGCTGCGGGATGGCAAGGTGATCGCCCGCCAGACCGGGCGCGTCCTCCAATGGATGGACACCGCCCCAGGCGTCTATCGGGCCGAGGCCAGCCGTTTCTACCGGTGGGCGAACCGGCCGTGGATCTTCACGAATCCAATCTACGTTCGCTAGGTTGTTGGAATCGTCATCCCCCTGGCGGAGCCAGGGGGATGACGATTCCAGGGACCTGGTGGGCTAGGCGAGGGCGATGCACTCGATCTCGACGAGCACGTTGCGAGGCAGGCGAGCGACCTCAACGGTGGACCGCGCGGGCGCGGGCGCCGGGAAGTAGGTCGCATAGATCGCGTTCATGGCCGCAAAATCGCTCATGCTCTGCAAGAAAACCGTCGTCTTGAGCACCTTGGCCATCGACGCGCCTGCGGCCTCGACCACGGCCGTCAGGTTCTTCAGGACGCGGTGGGTCTGCTCGTCAATTCCGCCCTCGACGACGTTGCCGGTCGCCGGATCAAGCGGAATCTGGCCGGAGCAGAAAACGAACCCCGGCGCGACTATGGCTTGAGAGTAAGGCCCAATCGCCTGGGGCGCGGCCTCGGTTCGAACTTGGATTCTTGTGGACATATGGATACCTATCACGGAACGCGGCTGAACGAGACGACAGAAGCAGTGATCATGCTCACGATCATCGTCGCTACGATGAGCAAACTGATGATGGACCACAGGGTTCGGCTGCGCCGGCGGCGCTGTGGGGAGGGACTCATGACCGGCATTGTATCCGCTTCTCCCCCGTCTCGATTGATTCATACAGATTCGCTAGATAGACAAGCCTAGAATGAATGCCCGAGGCCACCCTGGCGCCCTGAAGGTATCTGAGATGACGGAAGCACACCCGGTAGTTGAACCCGAGCGCGTCGGCGCAGAACGACATACGCTTGCGGCGCTCGAGCTTGAGATTCGAACCCCCATGGCCAACATCCTGGGCATGGCCGATCTGTTGTTGGACACGCCGTTGGACAGCAAGCAGCGCGCTTACGCCAATATTGTGCGCGATTCCACCGAGCAGATCCTGGCCATCCTCAACGATCTGATTGACTCCTCGAAGCTCACCCAGGGGGCGCTCAAGCTCTCGAGCGCGGACTTCGATGTGACGTCCGCCGTGGAGAGCGCGGCTGCGGCCTGTTCCGTCAGCGCCGAGGCGACCGGAATCTCATTGATGACGGACATCTCCCCCGACGTGCCGTCCAGGCTGCGGGGAGATGCGGATCGGCTCCGCGATGCGCTGACCGGCATCATCGCCGGGGCTGTTGACGCGTCCGCCAATGGCGAATTGATCGTTGGCGTTGAGCGCGACCCGGCCTTTGCCCTCCCGAGCCGGGTGGCAATCCGATTTAGCGTCACCCGAATTGGGCAAGCGCGGTCGGACGTGAAACCCGATACGTCAGTCCGGGCCGCCCTCACCGGCCGGGTAAGGCGGGGCATCATTGGTTTACTCGGCGGGACGTTGGTCGAGCGCGACGAGCCGGACGGTCGCCATGTGATTTCGTTCACGGCCCAATTTGAGCAGCCTCAAGCGAGTAATCATGAATCGGAATCCGAGGGTGGACTGGACTCGGATCTGTCGCGGCTGCGGGTCCTGCTTGTCGATGACAGCAAGTCCACCCGCGACATCCTGTCGCGCTACTTTGCGTCGTGGAGTATGCGCTGCGATGCGGTGGGCGGCGCGGCGGACGCGGTGATCAGCCTGCGCACGGCGGCGGTCGCGGGTTGGAACTACGATGTTGCCATCATTGACCTGGCCATGCCCGGAATCAATGGCTTTGATCTGGCCAGCATCATCAAGAGCGATCGCGCTTTCGCCTCCATGGCCCTGATTCTGCTGACCGCCCATGACGAGCTCGAGCCGTCAGCGGCCGAGCGGATGGGTTTCTCGGCCAGTCTGACGAAGCCGGTCCGTCAGTCGTCCTTGTTCGACGCAATTGCCAACGTCTTCTACGCCGGACGCCTGCCTGCCTCATCCGCTCGGGCCAGCGCGCTGCCACCGGTAAGCAAGACTGTGCTGATACTTCTGGTGGAAGACAATTTGGCCAATCAGCGGCTGGCGATTGCGCAACTTGAGAGCATGGGCTGCGCGGTGCGGGCCCTGAGCAACGGCCGCGATGCGGTCCAGGAAGTTGGCCGCAACGGGGATCAGTATGGAATGGTCCTGATGGACTGTCAGATGCCGGAGATGGATGGCTTTGCGGCGACGCAGGCCATTCGCGAGGCGGAGGCGGCCTCTGGCCAACATGTCCCCATCGTGGCGATGACCGCCAACGCGATGCAGGGCGCGCGCGAGGAGTGTTTGCTCCGAGGCATGGATGATTACCTCGCCAAACCGGTCAGCCGCGACCGCCTGCGTGAGATGGTGCGGAAGTGGGCCAGATAGCGGTATAATCATCTTTCGCGTCCATTACGGACATAACGTTTCAGAGCGCGACCACCCGGAACGCCGATGTGGTTTGGCGCTCTGTTTGCGCGTGAAATTGAAGACGAACAGGTAGTGAATCATGACGAAGCGAACTTTTCAACCCCGCAAACGCCGACGCGTGCGCGTACACGGCTTTCGTGCCCGCATGGCGACCAAGGGTGGCCGCAAGGTTATCGCGCGCCGCCGCGCCAGGCCGCGCCAATCTCGCCACGCTGGCGAACAACCACGTGAAGCAGATTGACTGGAACGAGGTGTATTCCGTGGCCCGCAGCAAGCGGGGCACTGAGGGCAGCAAGTAACCCATTCACGATGACCCAGCTTGCGCGGCTGCGGACATCAGCGGACTTTCGGCGCGTACGGGAAACCGGAACGTTCTGGAGAGGCCGCAAGATATCGCTCAATGCAGCGCGGCGGTCCGATGCGGATGGCTTGCTGTCCCGGGTCGGGCTGATCGCCACAAAGCGGGTTGGCGGGGCCGTGCAGCGCAATCGAGCGCGGCGGCTGATGCGTGAAGCGTTGCGCAGCCTGATGCCCCGGGTCATGACGGACTGGGATTTGGTGTTCATCGCGCAACCCGGGTTGCTCGCAGGCAAAGCGGGTTTGCTCGACGCGCAAGGCGAAGTAGCGTGGCTCCTGAACAAAGCGCGGGCAATCCTTCCGGGTTGACCTCCGATACCGCGCAGGCAGGCGAGGCCGAACGTGCGGCGTCGCTGGCCCGGCGGATATTGGTGGCGCCTATCCGGCTGTATCAACGCACGCTATCGCGCGCCTTTCCCCCGTCTTGCCGCTTCTATCCATCCTGCAGCGAGTACACCGCGCAGGCCATTCTGAAGCACGGGCCAATCCGGGGCATCTGGCTCGGCAGCCGGCGCATTCTCCGTTGTCATCCCTTTCATCCGGGTGGATACGATCCGGTACCCTGAATTCCAAAGCATGAAAAAATTCCGCGGCTCTGTAATCGCCCTGGCTGCGTCGGCGCTTGTTCTGAGCGCCTGCAGCGGCGGCGAGCCTGCTCCGGGCGGCTTCCCCGGCGTGATCGTCTCCGATACGCACGCCTATCTGGCAAGCAATTTCGCACTCTATAAGGTCAGCCTCGACAATGTCACTGAAGTGTGGCGCTTCGGGGCTGGCAAAAACCCGGCCCAGCCCGATGTTTCGTTCGCCGGTCAACCGGTCAGGCTCGGCGGCGCGATTGTCGTCGGGGGCGGGATTGGCACATCGATGATCGACAACCACGTCTATGGCGTCTCCGATGAGACCGGCCTGGAACTGTGGCGGTTCCGCGGCAGCGCTGAATCTCGCGAATACGTTGACGGTGTGTCCACGGATGGCAAGCTGATCTTCGCCCCGAACGGGGATGGCAACCTGTATGCTCTGGACCCGTCGCAGTTGACCAGCATCAACGAGGACGGGGTCGAGCGCAAGACGCCGCGATTGGCGTGGACGTTTGCCGCGACCAACAAATTGTGGAGCCGGCCGGCTGTGGCGGACGGGCGCCTGTATCAGGCCTCAATGGATCACAAGCTGTATGCCCTGGACGCCGCTACCGGCCGGCTGTTGTGGACCTTCGACAAGGCGACCGCGCCGATCGGCGTCCGTCCGGCCATTGCCGGTGGCATGGTCTACTTTGGGGCCTTCGACAATACTTTCTACGCGCTCGACGCGGCCACCGGCGCTTTGAAGTGGCGGACAGTTCTGGATGCCTGGCTGTGGAGCGATCCCATCGTTGACCGCGGGGTGGTCTATTCCGCCGACGTGCGCGGAAAGGTGCACGCGCTGAAGGCGGATACGGGACAGGCGCTGTGGTGGCTCGAGACCCGCAACGCGGTGCGCGCCCAGCCGGTGATCAGCGGAGACACGCTGTATGTCGTCTCGCTGGACACCCTGGTCTACGCCATCGACCTAACCAACGTCAGGCCAGCCGCCGACGGGCGCATCGAATACAAGGACGTGACGCGCAAGTGGAAGGACGAGGTCAACCTGGGCCGGCGCATGACCTCCACGCCGGTGCTGAGCGGCCCAAATCTGTGGGTGCCACTGTTTGATGGTGACGTCAAACTGCAGTCGCTCGATCTGGGGAACGGGGCGCGCAAGCTGGCGTTCCCGATCAAGAAATAGGGTGGGTGAGCGATATGGGCTTTGATCTCTTCGACTTCTTTATCAATAATCCCCTGACCAATGCGCTGCTGCTGTTGTACGGCTTGCTGGGCCGCAACTTCGTGCTGGCGATTCTGGTCCTGACGGTCATCATCAAGCTGATTACCCTGCCATTGACCTTCCGGCAGCAAGTGTCATCGATGAAGATGGCGGCCATGCAGCCCAAGATCAAGGAGCTGCAGGAGAAATACAAGAGCGAACCGCAGAAGCTGATGGAGGAGCAGCGCAAGTTGGGCTTCAGCCCGCTCAGCGGCTGTCTTCCGCTGCTCATTCAGTTTCCGGTGCTGATCGGTCTGTATAACGCAATCACGCGGTCTTTGGCGGTCACGCCGATGAGCCTGCTGGATCTTGGCAAGCACGTCTATAGCTTCCTGCCCAATATCTCGTCGCTCATGCCGATCGACAGCAAGTTCCTGATCTGGGACCTTGGCCAGCCCGACACGGCCTATCTCATTCCCTTCCTGCCGATCGGTATCATTCCGATTCTGGTCATTCTGACGACGTATCTCTCGAATCGGTTGATGACGCCGCCCTCGACAGATCCGCAGTCGGCTCAGATGAACCAGACCATGCAATGGATGATGCCGATCATGTTTGGCATGTTCATGTTCACGGCGCCGGTCGGCCTGGGCTTCTACTGGCTGGTGTCGAACCTGATGGGCGTCGGCCAGTATTACCTGCTCAAGCCGCGCATCGATCATGCCAAGCGGCAGTATGCGCTGCCCAACGCAGGCGGAACGGCCGCGGTGTCGAATTCGGTCGTAAAGAGCAAGTCGGCGGCCACACCCGCGCCGCCTGCGCCGCTGCCCAAGTCCAAGGGCCGGGGCGCGCCTTCCATCGAGTTGTCCAAGCCAAAAGACAAGGACAAGAACAAGAAGTAGCGCTGGCTGCCGGCGATGATCTGCCGGCCGCTCTCCGCAATCGGAGATCAATACCATGCCTGCCATCGAAATTTCCGCTCCGGATGTTGAATCCGCCATCAACCAGGGCCTGTCCCAATTGAAGCTCATCCGCGCCGGAAGTCACCATTGAGGTGCTCGACGAAGGCGCGCGGGGCGTGCTGGGTATTGGTTCGCGGCCGGCCAAGGTCCGGCTGACGCCGTATGCCGAGGTCGAAGCCCGGACTCGGGCTGCGGCGATGGCTGCCATGCAGGCGCCCCCGCCCCCGATCGCGCCCCTGCCGCCGCCTCCACCTCCTCCTCCTCCCCGCGCGCCGGCGCCGCAGCCGGTGATGCGGCAGGAACCCCCCGCGCCGGCCGAGCAAGCCCCGCCTCCCCGCCGCGAATTTGATGAGCGGCCCCAGCGTCGCGCGCCCCCGCCGCGGCAGGTTGAACCACGACCCGCCCGCGCGCCGCGGTCGGCCGAATCCGAAGCGCCCGAGACCGCGCCCGAGGGCGCGGCCGAAATGGCGCGCGATATTGCCCAGGGCATTGTCGAGCGCATGGGTCTCGATGCGGTCGTCGAAGCGCATATTCAGGAACCGCGCGCCTCGGACGACACGGTGTCCCTGTATGTGAACGTCTCGGGACCGGATGCGGAGATGCTGCTGACATACCAGTCCGAGGGCCTGAATGCGCTGCAGACCATGATCCAGACGATGTGGGCGCATCAGGCGAAGTCCAACTTGCGCATTACGGTTGATGCGGATGGCTACAAGGCGGCGCGTGAACGTCGGATTATGCAAATGGCGCAGCGCATGGCGGAGCGGGTGATTTCCTCCGGGCGCCCGGTGACGCTGGAGCCCATGCCGGCCAGTGAGAGGCGCTTTGTTCACCTGGCCCTGCGGGACGATGATCGCATCTACACCGAGAGTCAGGGTGAAGGCGCATCCCGCAAGGTCGTAATTAAGCTCAAGCAGCAGTAGCCACGCAATTGCTGGCGCCGGTCTCGGTCGCGTGCGCCGCGGGCGAGGCGGGCCCGCGCCACTACCGCTCTGGAGGCTGATGATGACCCCGATTGAGTACCTCGCCATTGGCCATGTGACCGAAGATGTCTGGCCAGCCGGCAACACGCCGGGTGGCACCGTCATGTACGCCGCGCGCGCGGCCAGATCGTTTGTTGAGCATGTCACGGTCCTTACCGCTGCCGGTGAGCAGTTCGACTGGCATGCGGTGTTTCCGGAGATCGAGGTGCTGCGAATCGCAACACCGACAACCACCCAGTTTGAGAATCGTTACGCTGCTGGGCGCCGCACCCAGGTCACGCGTCCGGTATCACGGCGCTTGATGGCGGACGATCTGACGCCCGCCCTGCGACAGGCTGAGATTGCCCACCTCGCGCCGGTCTGCAACGAGGTCGACCCCAGAATTGTCGACGCGATGGATAGCGAGTCCTTTGTTGGCGTGACGCCCCAGGGCTGGTTGCGGCGCTGGGACGCCGGGGGCCACGTGGTCGCCGGACCATGGGAGGACTTTGAGCGCGTCTTGTCACGGGCGGATGCCGTGGTTTGCAGTATTGACGACATTGGCGGTGACTGGGCGCTGGCTGAGACCTGGGCAGCCCGCACCCGGATGCTGGTCGTCACCATCGGCGAGCGCGGTTGTCAGGCGTATCTGCACGGGCATCGCCACCATGTGGCGGCGCCGCATGTGCAGGAGGTGGAGCCCACGGGTGCGGGCGACATCTTCGCGGCCACCCTGTTTGTCGCGCTGCGTCAGGGCCAGACGGCGCTGGCCGCCTGCGCGTATGCTTGCTGCATCGCCGCCCAATCCGTCACGCGACCGAATCTGCAGGGCCTTCCGACGGCAGCGGACATCGCGCGCTGCAGCGCTGGGTTAAACTCGGACGCAGAAGCATGAGTCGCATCTACGCCATCGCCAACCAGAAGGGTGGGGTGGGGAAAACCACGACCGCGGTCAACCTCGCCGTGGCGCTGGCCGCGCGTGGCAAAAAGACGCTGTTGCTCGATATGGATCCGCAGGGCAATGCGACGAGCAGCCTCGGTATTTCAAAAGACAAAGTTGCCGCTTCGTCGTATGACGTATTGCTCGGCAACGTCACGATCGCCAAGGCGACCCTGGTGAATTCGCGTCTCAATCTCTCGATCATTCCCAGCGCGCCCGGGCTGGCCGCTGCCGAGATTGAATTGGTGGGGGAACTTGCCCGCGAGTATCGGCTGCGTCAGGCGCTGGCCACCGACGCGGAGCGTTTTGACTACATCCTGATTGACTGCCCGCCCTCGCTCGGCCTGCTCACGGTGAATGCCTTAACCGCCGCGACTGGCGTGCTGATTCCAGTTCAGTGCGAGTATCTCGCGCTCGAAGGCCTGTCGCAGCTGACCCGCACGATTCAACTGGTGCGCCAACGGCTCAATCCGCACGTCGACATTCAAGGTCTGATCATGACGATGTATGACGCGCGCACCGCGCTGTCCAACCAGGTCATCGCCGAAACGGTGAAGTACTTTGGCGAAAAGGTCTATGCCACCCGCATCCCGCGCAACGTTCGGCTGAGCGAGGCGCCCAGCCATGGTCAGCCGATTCAGACTTATGCGCCGACTTCGCCGGGTGGGCGGGCATACACTGCGCTGTCCGAGGAGATCATTCTCCGGGACGACTCCGTCGTAACGGCGCCGGCGATCGCCGCGCGCGCTCCAGAGGTGACTCATGCCTAGACCCATCGGACTTGGACGGGGTCTTGACGCCCTCATCCCCGGCGCCCACGACGCAGAAACCGTCGCCACCAAGGGCACCATCGAAATTGCCGTCAACGAGATTCGGGCCAACCCGCACCAGCCTCGGATGTCTCGCGGAATCGAAGCGATGAACCTCGAAGAGCTTGCGTCCAGCATTCGCGAGCACGGCGTCATCCAGCCGTTGATTGTGACGCGCACGAGCGGTTCGGGCGCGCCGTACACCCTGATCGCCGGCGAGCGGCGCTGGCGCGCATCCCAATTGGCAGGCTTGAGCCATGTGCCGGTCATCATCAAGGATGTTGCGCCGCAGCAAATGCTCGAAATCGCGCTCATCGAGAACATCCAGCGCAGCGACCTGAGCGCGCTTGAAGAGGCGGCTGCCTATCAACAGCTCATGAACGAGTTCGGCCTGACTCAGGAAATGGTCGCCGAACGGGTGGGCAAGAACCGCAGCACGGTCACCAACACGGTCCGGCTGCTCAAGTTGCCAGGTCAGGCTCAGGCGGCGCTGATGAATGGCGTCATCAGCGAGGGCCACGCCCGGGCGCTGCTGGGCCTGCCCTCCGCGGTGGAACAGCTCGTCGCCCTCGAAGCGGTGACCCGCCAGGGTCTCAACGTGCGCCAAACGGAAGAACTTGTTCGGCGGATGGCCGAGAAACCGGCCGCAAAAAACATCGCGCCGAAAACCCGAAGCCGCGACTGGAAAGACGCGCCACAGTACGAATCGCAGCTCAGGGATGCGCTCGGAACAAAGGTGGCGCTAAAGCGCGGACGCAAGGGCGGCCAGATCGTCATCAGCTTCTTTTCAGATGAAGAATTCAGCAGTATTTTTGAACGCTTAACCCACAAATGAACACAATTACCCAGGAAAAACTCGACCAGGCCGTTGCGCTTCTCGCAGAGCAAAACCTCGACTGCTGGATCACGTTTGTGCGTGAGACAGGCCAGGTGATGGACCCCGCCCTGGATCTACTGACCGGGTTTGGGCTGACCTGGGTGAGCGCCCTCATCATTGCGCGGGATGGCAGAAAGACCGCCATCGTCGGCCGCTATGACGCTGACAATGTTCGCAAGCTGGAGGCATGGACCGAGGTGATCGGGTATGACACCAGCATCGAGGAGCACTTGCGCAAGGTGCTCGAGAGCCTGAATCCGGGCTCGATCGGGTTGAACTACTCGCTGAGCGACCCGGCTTCCGACGGCCTGACCTTTGGCATGTATGCCAAGCTCGCCACTCTGCTGGCAGGCACGCCCTTTCCCGGGCGATTCACCAGCGCCGAGAATGTCGCGCGGCGTCTGCGCGAGCGGAAGTCGCCTGCTGAGCTCAGCCGCATCCGGCACACCATCGGTCTGACCGAACACCTTTACGCCCAGCTATTTGCGCTTCCGCTGCGCGGCATGACCGAAATCGAAGTCCATGCCAAAGCTGGCGAGTTTGCCAGCACTCTGGGCGCCGAGTTCGGCTGGGAACGTTTGACCGACCCCATAGTCAATGCCGGTCCCGATTCGTCCATCGGGCACGGAATCCCATCCAACCTCGTCATTCAGCCGGGGCAAATCCTGCACCTCGACATGGGACTGCGCCATGACGACTATTGCAGTGATCTGCAGCGCGACGCCTACGTGCTGCGGGAGGGCGAAACCGAGGCTCCCGAAGCCGTGACGCGGGCTTGGGCGGCGTGCCGCGCGGCGCTGGAAGCTGCCCGGGCGGCGATAAAGCCCGGGATTATCGGCGCGGACGTGGACGCCATCGCCCGAAAGACGCTCATCGACGCGGGCTATCCGGAATTCATGCACGCCTTCGCCCATCACGTTGGACGGCGCGTCCACGACGGCGGAAGCATCCTGGGACCGCGCTGGGCGAAATACAGCGACCTCCCAAACAAGCCGGTGGAGCTGGGCGCCGTATACGCCATCGAACTCGGCACGATGGTCGACGGGATCGGCTATCTCGGCCTGGAAGAGAACGTCGTCGTGACTGCGTCGGGCGCCGAATACCTCAGCACGCCCCAAACCGAACTCATCCTGCTCTAGGAAATCCGGCCGAACTCCTCAAGTCTTCACCACAAAGACACAAATACACAAAGCGACCTGTAATTCTCTTTGTGACTTCGTGTCTTTGTGGTGAAAGAGAACCCGCCCAGCGGCTCCCGCCGCGACTCGTCAGCTGTCGTCACCCCCATCTGCATCGCGCACCTCGCCGCTTTCGCCGATCACGTAGAACTTGCGCCGGGCGGGCATCGCGTATCCTGCGTCGGCATATCCCGCATTTCCAGCCGGAAGACCTGGCGCAAAACGCCGTGCGTCCACCATGAACGGACCACTCGGAAGCGACCAGTAGGTGGGTGGTTCCTGAGGCAGCGGGGCCGTATACCGTTGCAGCCGCTCATCGCGAGGCGCGCCCTCGCGACGCTTCATTGCCGCGAAAGTGATGAATGCCGCGCATGGCGCGCATAGCAGTATCCCGACCGCCGCGCCGCTCAACAGGACGATGGTCGCCTGTTCCATTCGCGTCCCGACGACAAAGGCCAGGACGACTGCGAAGATGATCAAGGCGATCGCAGAGGTTTTGATGAACTTGTCCATGAGGCTCCTTATGAGTTATCGCGACTAGCGGCTGGCCAGGAGGCCAGGCTGGTACGGAAACGTATTGGCTGCAGCCAGAATTGGCCGGCGTCTTCCGATTTCGAGCACATCAGGTTCGGCCGCCTGAAAACGAATCACCCGCGTGCCGGTCACGGCGACAAAGTCGCCTCGTCCATTCAGGCGCTCCGCGCCTGTGGCCGGAAGACCGGCTGCGGTCCGCGCGTCCTCCAGCGAAGACACCTTGCCTACCAAACGCAGCGGCAGGTTCGCCTTCAGGAGCGGCCCGATGGCCTTGGAAGATGGCTTCTGGGTGCAGACGATCAGGTGCAGGCCTGATTCACGGCCGCGCTGGGCAATGCGTGTCAGCGCATCGATGACGCCGGCGCCGCCGGTCATGCATAGATCCGCCAACTCGTCGATGAAGATGATGATCCGTGGCGTTGGCGCGGCGTCAATCACCCGCCGATCCATAACCTCGCACGCGCGGGTGAGCGCGTCAGCGGCCGCCTGAGCCGTCTGCGCCACCGGAAGGAGCAAGTGCTCTTCGACATGCCGCGAAAAGGCGTTGTCGGCCCGGAGTTTCGGATCAATGACGATCAGGCCAAGCTGGCGAGGCCGATTTCGCGCAATTAGGCTCAGCACCATCGACTGAGCCAGTAAAGTCTTCCCCGATCCGGTTGTGCCCGCGATCAGGACGTGGCCGACCTCGGGCGCAGACAAACGCGCCATCAGCGGAGCACCGTCTTCGGACAAACCCAGGACCGCCGTGTGCTCAGCATACGAAGGCAGCTTCTCCATAAGCGCGGACAAACGGACCGACCGCCGCGATTCAGATGGCCGCGAGACCTGTACGGCCAGATGCGGACCTTGCTGTGCGATTCGCACCTCGTCGCTCCCGACCGCCAGGGCGATGTCGGCCCGAAGGGCCTTGAGCTGATTGACCTTGGTGCCCGGGTAAGGCCGCAGCAGAAACTCGACAAACCCGGGCGTGACCTTTCCGCCAACCACCGAGGCCGGCGCCTTGCGGTCACGCAGGACGGCTTCAATCTGGTCAGATTCGCTATTGAGTCGCATCATCAGTCGCCTCGACATGCTTTCCTCGCCTCGCCGGTTCCAGCCACCCTTGGGTGAGCGCGGCTCCGAACGATTCTAGAACACGTGTTCTAGTGGCCAGATGATATTAGAACAAATGTTCTTTGTCAAGGGTAGCGTGGAAATGCGAAATGGACTGCGGCGGTGGTTCCACCGCTCAGGTGCGATAGAATCAAAAGCCTCAGGGCCATTAGCTCAGTTGGTAGAGCAGGAGACTTTTAATCTCTGTGTCGCAGGTTCGAGTCCTGCATGGCTCATTGCCGCAACGCCGCGTAATTACGCGGCGTTGCTGTTTGTTTTGATCGCGCCGACGGGCGACCCGGAGGTATCTCGACATGAACGAAGCCGAATATGCAGCGCTCGCCGCTGAGATTCTCGCTGTGATCGATGAGAACCACGCCGGCATGGCGGCGATAAGCCGCGACATCCATGCCCATCCGGAAATCATGTTCGAAGAGCGCTATGCGGCCGCGAAGTTGACGTCCGCGTTGTCCGAACACGGCTTTGAAGTGCAGCGCGGGGTGGGCGGGCTGGAGACGGCCTTTGTGGCCCTTTCCGGCGTCAATCCGGGCCCCACGGTTGGTTTCATCGCCGAGTACGACGCGCTGCCCGGGATCGGGCACGCGTGCGGACACAATCTCATCGCCACCTCCGCGCTGGCAGCCGGGTTTGCGCTCAATCGTGTGATCGATCGTTTGCCGGGCCAGATTGCCGTCATTGGGACGCCCGCCGAAGAGGGTGGCGGCGGCAAAGTGACGATGCGCGATGCCGGCGTCTTTGCCCAGGTGGACGCCGTCCTGATGACCCACATGGCGATGGAGACGGTGACCAAGCCGGTGTTTCTGGCGGTGGCGGCCATCGATCTCGCCTTCCATGGCAAGGCCAGTCACGCCGCCGCCGCGCCCGAAGCGGGGATCAATGCGTTGGACGCAGTGATCCAGTTCTTCAACGGCATGAATGCGCTGCGCCAGCATGTGCGATCCGACGCGCGGATGCATGGCATCATACTCAACGGCGGTCAGGCGGCCAACATCGTCCCCGAGTACGCCAGCGCGAAGTACGTCGTCCGCGCGCGGGACACCATGTATGTGCGCGAGCTGTTGCTCAAGGCCCGGGCGTGCGCCGAGGCCGCTGCGCTGGCCACGGGCGCGCGCCTCGAATTCAAAGTCGGAGCCACTCTGGAGCATGTCGCATCAAATGGGGTAATGGCGGATCTCTTCGGTGAGAAGTTGCGCAACCTGGGCTGGTCCTCGACCGAGGTTCAGCTGGACGGGCCTGCCAGCACCGATATGGGCGCGCTCAGCCACGCGGTGCCGGCCATTCACCCCCTGGTGCAAATCGCCGACTTTCCCGTCGCCTGGCACACGCCTGAATTCCGCGAGGCAGCCTGGTCCGATCGGGGTCAGGAAGGGATGCGCACGGCCGCCAAGGCGATGGCGCTCACGGCGCTGGACCTGCTGGTCAAGCCGGGGCTGTTGGATGCGGTGAAAGCGGAATTCGCGGAGCTCCCGCGCTGAACGAACGCCATGGCTGGTTTTGAAAACCCGTTCGGGGCCAGCTACGATCGAGTCGCGCCTGCCTATGCCGCCCGGATTGCGGACGAACTGCGGGGCAAGCCACTTGATCGGCTACTCCTCTCGCGCCTTGCGGATGACACACGCGGAATCGGGCCGATTGGCGACGTGGGCTGTGGCCCTGGCCATGTCGCACGGTATCTCTCCAGCGCAGGCGCGGAAGTTATCGCCTCGGACATCTCACCTGGCATGCTGCGGGAAGCCGGGGTGATTGCGCCAATTGCGCCGCGCACGGCTGCTGATATGCGCCAATTGCCATTCGCCGATCATTCGCTGGCCGGGGTGTGCGCCTTTTACGCGGTCATTCATATTCTGCCGGACGAGCGGCCGCACGTCTTCCGCGAATTCCATCGCGTGCTGCGCGCGGGCGGGGTTGCCCTCGTGGCGTTTCACATCGGTGACGAAGTCCGCCGCTTGGAGGACTGGTGGGGCATCGCCGTGTCTGTAGATTTCCGCTTCTTGCGGACCGAAGTCATTTCCGCGGAGATGGGCGCGGCCGGGTTCGTTATCGAGGATGAGATTGAACGGGCGCCCTATTCGGGCGTCGAACACCCAAGTCGGCGCGGCTATGTTTACGCGCGGCGAACTCCCTAAAGGTGGTCCGCTGAAGACCAGCCGAGCGCGGTTCTACTCCAGGAAGATCTCGACGTGCTCGCCGTCGGTTTCGTCCTGCACGTCGATGATCTTGCCCATGGCATTGCTTCGAATCGCTTCGACGATGGCGGCCGCGTCCATTTCGCTCATTTCAGGCGCAAAGCGGGCGCCGATCTTCATCCCGACATTCACCAGGCCAATCGGCAGGTTGATGTTCACTTTCGCTTTTCCGGTGACCGAATCCGTCACCCGCACCCGCAGGAAGCGGGCCGGACTCCCCGCGCTCGCGCTCAGCGGCGCGGCGGTTGAGGGGCGAGGTCCCACGCTCAATGCCGCAAGAAGTTTTGCGCCATCATCGGCGCTGATTTTGCCCTCTTCAATCATCTTGAGTATCTTGAGTCGTTCTTCGGTTGTAGCCATTGTTCTCCTTAGGGGTCTTCAACGCGTTTAGGTGAGTGACGCGACTTGGGACGCAACGGTCATCTTTGCCGCGGTAGATGGAGCGCCAAGCGCGCGCACGTCGCGCGAAAGCAGTCCGCTCAGGCTGACCAAAATGCTGATCAACCCTGCCCCGATGTACCAGGCCCGTGGACCAAACGTCTCAGCCAACGGACCCGCAATCAGCAGGCTAAGCGGCGAGATGCCCATCGCGGCGGTGCCCAGTAGTGCCATGACCCGGCCCTGGGCGTGTTTCGGGATGACCGACTGAAAGATCGCCATGACGGAGCCGTTCGCCAGGGCCTGCATGACCGAGGCCAAAAACATGCCGGCCACAGCCATACCGAATGCCGCGGCTGGCGCGAATCCGATCACGGCAATTCCCGTCCCGATCCCAACTGCCCCCACGATCGTGGTGTAGATGCGCCGCTTGAATCCCCCCCATGCGCTCATCACCAGTCCGCCCAGCACCAGTCCTATGCCGCCCGCGCCTTCCAGCAAAGCCAACTCCGGGGCACCGCCCGCGAAGTGGCGCGTGATCAGAAGCGGCGCCAGCGCCCCCGTGGGGGTGAGCAGGAAGTTGAGCAGCGACGACATTACCGCGATGAAGACCAGACCACGATTGCCAGCCAGCACAGCGAAACCTTCGCGCATCTCATGCAGCAAGGCTGGCCCGGGCAGATGCGCCCCCGGCGCGGCCTGGCGCGCAGGCTGGGGAATCGCGACAATGAGCAAAGGCAGCACTGCCATCAGGGCGGTCAAGACGTCGATGGCCATCGCGGCTGAGATCGGTGCGATGCTCAGCATGAGCGCGCCCCCAGCCGGCGCAAAAATCCCGATTGCTCCCTGCAGCATCTGGTTCATCCCGCCGATCCGGGTGAGGTGCGCCTCGGGGACCAGCATCGAGGTCGAGGCCTGCATCGCCGGCATTTGGAAGGCGCCCAGGATCGAGCGGACAAAGATCGCCGCATAGACGTGCCACAACTGGGCGACTTCGGCCACAAACAAGCCGGCCAGGACAAATGCCACGACCGCGCTCAAGGTGTCCGTCACCAGCATCACCCGGCGCCGGTTCCAGCGATCAACCAACGCGCCTGCGAATGGCATGACGACAACAGAGGGAAGGATCGCGACAAGCGTCGCGGTTGTGAGCGCAACGGCGGACTGGGTCGTCAAGGTAATCCACCACACCAGGGCGAATTGGGCGAGGTGGCTGCCAAATTGGGACGCGGCCTGTCCGGCCCAGATCGTCACGAAACGCGGCAACCAGCGCGTGTCATTCTGGTTTGGGGACGAAGACGGATTGAACATGTGTTTAGCGTCCAATGTAGGTGAGCGCAGTGATGAGTTGATCGCGCGCCGCAAGGCTGCCCGAGGCCAGGACCGCTCGCCGGGTCAGGCCGCGCGCGTCCTCAAACACGATTTGCATTCCAGGAAGCGCGCCGAAGCGGGTGGCGATGGTGACCGATGAAACATAGAAGGCATGCCGGATCGCGGTTTCCCAATCCTGGCCAGTAATGCGGGCCTCGGTCCGCGATAGCGCGATTCGGATCGGCGCGTTTCTCACGCTTGAATCTGCCATTCCTGGCACAACCTCGCCGAACCACACATACGCCGGGGCGCCGGCGCCGGCCGCCATGGCAAATGCGGGCAGGCGCGGCGCAAAGTCGGCGCGCCTGGCAAATGCCGTAACGATGTATCCGGCAATGACCGCCAGCGCCGACATTCCGCCCATTGCGGCAAGCCGGTCGCGCGTCGCAACATCGGGCGGGGCCGTCACATCGAGAAATATGGGCGGTTCCGCGCCATCGCCGAGGGTCAGGCGCCCGACCAGGGTCAACGTCCCGGTTGCGCCGGCCGGGAGCGTGTCTCGGGTCACCCAGACGCGATCGGCATTATCCAGACCCACGAGGCTGACCCACTCGCCGCCGCGGAGCTCGATCGGCCCAAGACTCAGGCGGGTCTGATACGGCTTTTGAAGTGTCCAGTCGTCCCGTTATGCGGACATATCGCCCGCCCATGCTGGCCGAGATGCGGGAGACCTCGGTGTCATAGACCCGCAGGTCGCCCCGTCCGGTCTCTTGCAGCCCGATGGCGAAGATGCCACCAATCAGCAGAGCGATGGACAGCACCGTCGCGGCGCGACTGCGGGCGATGGCATGCAGCGCGCCCGCCGCCGCGTCGATGGCGCGGGCCAGACCCACAAGGATTGGCCGCGCGGCCACGCCCGGGGCGTCCGTGTCAAGTTGCGCCATCGATCAACCCACCACGATTTGAACCCGCTCGCCGTTTTTGCCCTCATGGACATCGACGATAAACGGTTCATTCTTGAAGTCGGCCTGGCTCAAGACCGCGAGCACGTCATCGACCACGGTTCGCTGCAGCGCGGGTATGAAGCGCCCAAACACGCGGATGAGCCAGCCAACCGGCCGGAGCGGGAGCGGCACGCTCAGATTGATCCGGCGTGGCCAGCGCTCCTCGCCCGTGTCAATCCGGACATGCGCCCAGGGCGCCTGGGCGCTGATCAGCCCAATCGCGGCGATGGCGACACCCAACAAGGTCAGAGGGCTGAGGCAGAGCACGGACAGGAACGCCCCAAACCAACCGGTCGTCCACAGCCCGATGAAGACCGCCGAGAAGAGCAGGGCGAGCGCGGCGCCTGCGGCGGTGAGGGCCACCCATGCATAACGGAAGGAGCGCGGAATCGCGGGCGATGGCGCGCGAGGCGGGAGCACATCGGCTTTGGCCTCGGCGCGCGTCGCCGGCTCGGCCAGGGGGCTGAGCCTCGGCATACGGGGCGGCGGTCTCGCGCTGCATGGCCTCGAGAATACGCAGGCCTTCCGCGGCTGTCAGCTCGCCCCGATCGATCATCTCCAGGACGTCGCTGCGCTGTTGATCGTTCATGGTCATGGATAGGGCCCGCGACGGTCAGCCGTCAAGCGCGCGCAACAGCAGTTCGGCCTGTTCGACCGTTATCTTCTTCTGTTCAACCATACGCAGGATGGCCATCCGCTCTTCGTCGCCGACTGGCTGATGGGGAGGGGTGGCATCCGCGAGATCGGGGCCCGCGGGCCGGCGCAAAGGCATTGAGGGCCCAGGCGGAGCGGTTGGGGCTGGCGGCCCGCCGGGGGAGGGCGGCGGGGTCGCCCACGACCAGCTCCAATTCGCGCTTCGACGCGCCGCCCGTTCCGTCTCGCGCTCGACGATGCGCTGGGCGCGCGCGGCTTCCTTTTCGGCCCGGCGGCGCGCCTTTTCGCCGGCCCGCTCGGCTGCCTTGCGAGCTCGATCGGCGATGCGCTCACCCAGGCTTCCCAGATGCCCAAGGCCCTCGCCAAACCGGTCAAAGCTGAAGCCCATATTGTCAAAGGCATCTTCGAGCCGATCAAAAACGAAGTCGAAATTGACATCCGGCGCGGGCGATGGTTCGCGGGCCTCGAATGCTTTGTTGCGGATCGACACGCTGCCGCCGGCTGAAAGAGCGATCGAAGCCGCGCCGGTGCCCAGGATCATCTCCCGGGCGCCCCGGCCATCCGTCACCGAGATCCGCGCGTTGGCGGTGTCCGCGAATTGGCAGTTGATGCTGCCTCCCGCGCTCACCCGGTAGTTCTCGCCTGGCGCCGGGTTCATGCGGAACTCACCGCTGCCGCCGATGGACAGATTGCTGGCCAGCTCGACCTCGCTGAAGCGGACCGATCCCCCGACCGAATCGCCGATGAAGCGCCCCTCGATTTCGCGAAGCTCGATGCTGCTGCCGACGGCGTTGATGGCCACATTGCCCGAAACACTCTGGGCAAAAACGGCACCCCCGACGCTGCGAGCAACGAGGGAGCCGCTGACCCCGCGCGCATCGAGGCGGTTGCCGACCGCATCAATGATGGTGTCGCCGACATCGCGCAGGCGCAGGTCATCACCCACGCCGCGCACCTGGATGCTTCCCGCGATTTCTTCGATGTGGGCGCTGTTGTTTGCGCGTTCTATCAAGAGCGTGCCGCCCCGCGGCATGTTGATCCGGCAATCTCCGCGCGTGCGAACCTTAATCACCGCGTCTTCCTGGGCTGCGTCACCTGGGTCGTCGAACTCGATATTGACGACGAGCTGATCCCAGCCCATGACGATGACATCGTTTCGGCCATTGACGACAACGGTCGGGTTGGCGGTCGTGTTGAAAGTTTGAGATCCCATGTCATCACCTCACGGTTACGCGTCTGCCTTGCCGCGCAGGACCTGCATCGCCTGTTCGGACGATATCCTGCCCTTGTCCAGGTCATCCAGGACGCGCCGCCGATCCTCATCCGAAAGGCGCTGCGGCTTGTCTTCCTCGCGCGACGGTTCGAACCCCATTGCCCGAATGACATCCTGCAGCCGTGAGCGCAGGGTGGGATAGGACAGGCTGAGTTCCACCTCGAGCCGGTTCATCTTTCCCTCGCACTTGAGGAAAGCGCGGACGAAGTCGATCTGTTCGGCGCTGAGCCCGGGAAATGGGCTGAGGGCCGGGGTGAAGCGGCCGCCAAGCGTCGTGTCGCAGGCGGGGCAATGCGCTTCCGTGACGACCAATTCGCCCGAGCAGATGGGGCAGGCGGCGGGCAATGCGTTCATGAGGTCCTCCAGGTGGCGGCAGTGTTTGACGCTGGCTGAATGGGGTTGGCTGCGTAGCGCGCCCGTATGGCCTCGGAAATGCGCTCCAACGCGGACGCCAGCGCGATCAGCCGGGCGCCGTTTCGGCTGCCCGCCCCCACGCGGTAACGTCGCGTCTTGGCTGCAGCGTCGAGCAGCTCCTGGTGTCGCCGTTCAAAGTGCCCGACGTAATTCTGAAAATCGACCATTCTCGCCCTCCCTGAGTGTCACCCCACTGAATCGGGTAACCATCCTGTGAACTTAAAGAACAATACGACGAAGATTCAGATTTGTCAATATGTATTTCAATAAACTTTAGGAAGTTCCAAAGAATATCAATATCGATCAAAGTGCAACCATAACGACGCAGATCGGCGAATCGAAGCGAGAATGCGCGTTTAACGCGACACCAACGCCACTCCAGCAGTCACCCGCTACCGTAAACAAGATTTTCTGCGCGCGGTTACGATGAGATATCAAAGAGAGGAGATGTCCCAATGGCAATGAACCTAAACACTTATACCGAAAAAGCTCAGGAGGCGCTGCTCAAGGCCCAGGCCGTTGCCGTCGAGAACGGCAATTCGCAAATTGAACCGGAGCATCTGTTGAATGCGCTGTTGACCCAGGAGGGCGGGATCACCCCGGCCGTCATTACGGCCGCCGGCGGCAGTCCGACCCGGATCAATGACCTGATCGAACGCGAAGTGCGGGGCAAGCCCAAGGTCAGTGGATCAACATCGACGCCCACGTTGTCGCGGGACGTCAGCCGCATGACGGATGTGGCCGAGGCTGAAGCGAAACAGATGCGCGACGATTTTGTCAGCACGGAGCATCTGTTGATGGGTCTGGCCCAGGCCGGCAGTGGGTCCCGCCCGGCGGCGGCGACTCGCATCTTGAATGAGGGCGGCATTACCCGAGACAGTATTCTCAAAGCCCTGGTGCAAGTTCGCGGCAGCCAGCGCGTGACTTCCGCTCAGCCGGAAGGCACTTACCAGGCGCTCGAGAAATATGGGCGCGATCTGACCGAGGCCGCCCAGCAGGGCAAACTCGATCCCGTGATCGGCCGCGACGAGGAAATTCGCCGGGTCATTCAAATTCTGTCCCGCCGGACCAAGAACAATCCAGTCCTGATCGGCGAGCCCGGGGTGGGAAAGACCGCCATCGCCGAGGGCCTCGCCCAGCGTATTGTGCGGCGAGACGTGCCCGAGGGCTTGAAGGAAAAGCGCATCATCTCGCTGGATATGGGCGCGCTCATCGCCGGGGCCAAGTACCGGGGCGAGTTCGAGGAGCGGCTCAAGGCGGTCCTCAAGGAAGTGACCTCGAGCAATGGCGGGATCATTCTCTTCATCGACGAACTGCACACCGTCGTCGGGGCGGGCAAGGCTGAAGGCGCGATGGACGCCGGGAATCTGCTCAAGCCGATGCTGGCCCGCGGCGAACTGCACTGCATCGGCGCGACGACGCTCGACGAGTATCGCAAGCACATCGAGAAGGACGCCGCGCTGGAGCGGCGCTTCCAGCCGGTCGTGGTCGACGAGCCCAGCATTGACGACACGATCAGCATTTTGCGCGGGCTGAAGGAGCGCTACGAGATCCACCACGGGGTGCGGATTCAGGACGCCGCCGTGATCGCGGCAGCGACGCTGAGCGCGCGCTACATCAGCGACCGGCAACTGCCCGACAAGGCCATCGACCTCATCGACGAGGCCGCCAGCCGGGTCAAGATGGAGATCGACAGCAAGCCCACCGCCTTGGACGAAATTGACCGGCGCGTGCTTCAGCTGGAAATCGAGCGTGAGGCGCTGAAGAAGGAAAGCGACTCCGCCTCGCTGGAAAGGCTGCAGCGGATCGAGGGCGAAATTGCCAGCGAGAAAGAGAAGGGGAACGCCCTGCGCGCGCAGTGGGAGACCGAGAAGAAGGCCATCCAGTCGGTGCGCGGCCTGCGCGAGCAGATCGAGGCGACCCAGGTCAAGATCGAACAGGCTGAGCGCAGCGCCGATTTGGCCGAGGCCGCCAAACTGCGCTACGGCACATTGCTCGACTTGCAGAAACGCCTGCAGCTCGCCCAGAACGCCGAAGGACCCACCGGCGCGCGGCTGTTGAAGGAAGAAGTCGGGCCCGACGAAATCGCCGCCATAGTCAGCCGCTGGACGGGCGTGCCGGTGTCGAAGATGCTGGAGGGTGAGTCCGCAAAACTGGTGCGGATGGAGGAGCGCCTGCGCGAGCGGGTGATTGGCCAGGATGAGGCCCTTCGCGTGGTCTCTGGGGCGGTCCGTCGCGCGCGGGCCGGCCTGCAGGATCCCAACCGGCCAATTGGCTCCTTCATTTTCCTGGGGCCAACGGGCATTGGCAAGACCGAAACGGCCAAGGCCCTGGCCGAGTTTCTGTTTGACGACGAGCAGGCGATGATCCGGATCGACATGAGCGAGTATCAGGAGAAGCACACCGTCTCGCGCCTGATCGGCGCGCCCCCGGGCTATGTGGGCTACGACGAGGGCGGCCAGCTGACCGAAGCGGTCCGGCGCAAGCCCTACAGCGTGGTGCTCTTTGACGAAATCGAGAAGGCTCACCCGGAGGTCTTCAATGTGCTGCTCCAGGTGCTGGACGACGGGCGGCTGACCGACGGCCAGGGCCGCACGGTGAACTTCAAGAACACCGTCATCATCATGACCAGCAACCTGATCCGGGGTGTGCCGGAGGAGTTGGAGATCGGGCCGGACTCAGATCGGCGCGCGGCATCGGCCCAGCGGGACTGGGTGTTGCGCGAGTTGCAAAAGCACTTCCGGCCGGAGTTTCTCAACCGAATCGACGACATCGTCATGTTCCGCCGGCTGGGTGACGCGGACCTGATCCGGATCGTCGATGTCCAACTGTCGAAGCTAATGAAGCGGCTGGCGGAGCGCAAGCTCAGCCTGGTGGTCACACCGGCGGCGCGGGCGTATCTAGCTCATGCCGGCTATGACCAGCAGTTCGGCGCGCGCCCGCTCAAGCGGGCCATCCAGAACGAATTGCAGGATCCGCTGTCGATCAAACTGCTCGAGGGCCGCTATCGTGAAGGCGATACGGTCACAGCGGATGCGGGTGATGATGGTATCGAGTTAGGGTGACCGGGGACCTTTTCACCACAAAGGCACAAAGGCACAAAGAATTCTTTGTGCCTTTGTGGTGAAAGCCTGATTCGGCCATTCAGAATCACACGGGCACACCGAGCTCCGACGCAGTCTTCTCGATCTCGGCCCAGGTGGCCTCGGGCAGGGGTACCCCATCCCTGAGCCGGGCCTCGCGCGAGCGCCATTCGGGATCGCCCGGGAGCAGCACTTCCGAAACGCCCTGCGCGGGCTGAGAGCTGGCCACCTTGGCGCAGAAGGCTTCAACCCGCTCGAGATACTGATCGCGTGGGGTGAAGTCCTCGATGTTGAAGGCCATGATGACGGTCCCGTTGCCGGCCAAGAAACCTGAGGCAAAGCCGGGCAGACAGGAGGGACCGAGACCGGACAGGCCGCCGCCGAGCAGCTCCGCCATCACGCTCAGGCCGGACCCTTTGTGCAGCCCGAAGGCGACGAGGGAGCCCCCGTCATAAAACGCCTTGGGTTCGACCGTTGGCGCGCCGTGGACGTCGACGATGTTCCCGGGTGGAACCTGCGCCCCTTTCGCGAGCGCGACCCGGACCTTGCCCTCGGCCACGCCGGCCGTGGCGAAATCGACCAGGACCGGGCGCTTGCCACTGAGGCGCGGCACAGCGAAAGTCACCGGATTTGTGCCGAACACGCGTGCTCGCCCGCCGAAAGGCGCGACAGCCGGCCCGGCGTTGCAGGTGGCAAACGCAAGCATCCCTGCGTCGGCGATCATCGCCGCGTACTCGCCCAGCCGCCCCACGTGATTGCAGTGGTCGATGGCCACCGCCGCGACACCGGTGTCGGCGGCGAGGGCGATGGCCGTGCGGGTGGCCAGGCGCGCGGCGGGCTGGCCCCAGCCCCAATGGCCATCCACCCGGCGCATGGCGAGCCCGGGCCGGCGAGGTGTGTCGAGGGTGGCCCGGGCGGCCGCCAGAACCTTTCCGTCTTTGGCCATCCTGGCATATTGGGGCAGGCGCATCACCCCATGCGAATCGTGGCCGCACAGGTTGCCCTCGACGAGTGACTCGGCGACATCGTTGGCAAGCTCGGGCGGTGTGCCCACCGCGCCGATGACGGCGCGCGAAATCTCCAGCAGACGGTCAGATGAAATCGTAATCATGCGAGTTAGCCCTTGACTGAGCCCGCGGTCAGTCCCTGCACAACGAAGCGCTGCACCAGCATGTACAGAACAAGTACGGGCGCCGTCGCAAGGATCGCGGCGGCCATGAGTTGGCCCCACAGCAGGATGTCGGCGATCTGGAAGCTGTACAACCCGACTGGGATGGTCTTGAGCTCACTCCTGGTCGCCATGACGGCCGCATAGAGGAACTCGTTCCATGAGTTGGTGAAGCTGAAGATGAAGGCGGTGACAAGCCCGGGCGCCGAGAGCGGCAGAATAATGCGGCCCAACACGCCGAGGCGCGAACAACCGTCGATTCGCGCAGCGTCCTCCAGTTCCATCGGGATGGTGCGAAAGTAACCCAGGAGCATCCAGGTGCAGAACGGCACATTGAAGGTCTGGTAAGTCAGGATCAACGCCCACAGCGAATTGAGCAACCCGAGGTTGGCAATGATGAGATACAACGGGATGAAGAGAAGCGAGCTCGGCACGAGATACATGAACAGAACCGAACGGGCGAGGGCATTGCTGCCGAAGAATCGCAAGCGGGCCAGACTGTAGGCGGCCAGCGTCCCAATCACGAGGGCGATCGCGGAGCTGGCGACACCGACGAAGACGCTGTTGGTCACCCAGGTCGTCATATTCGTGCTGCCCAGCACAATCCCGTAGTTATCGAGGATCAGATTGACCGGTGTCAGCATGCCTTCTTTGTTGTAGACGTCCTTCTGCGTGCGAAGGGAGGTCAGCACCATGTAATAGAAGGGAAACGACACGACCAGCACATAGACGGCCAGCAACCCGTACAAACGGATGCGATTGGGGAGGGCGCGCAGGCGCTTCATCATCATTCGTTCTCGCTCCGCATGATGAGTGGCGAGAGCGCCATGATCATGACAATGAGGACCGGGGCCAATAGAAACGAAATTGCGGTGGCATAGCCGATCCGGCTGCCCTCGAAGCCGACCTTGTAGGCGTAGGTCGCAAACAGGTGGGTGGCATAGGCCGGGCCACCGCCCGTCATCAGGAACACGATCTGGAAGTCGTTAAAGGTCCAAATCGTGGAGAGCATGGCTGTCACCGCGAGCGTGGTCCGGATGCCGGGCAGGGTGACGTTGAGAAACTTTTGCAGGGCGGTTGCGCCGTCGACATCGGCGGCTTCGTAAAGATCGGCCGGAATAGCCTGCATGGCCGCCAGCAGCGCGACCCCAAAAAACGGGAAGCCGCGCCAGATGTTGGTGGCGACGACGGCCCCCAGCGCGGTTGCTGATTCAGCCAACCACGCGATCGGAACATCGATCAGCTTCAGGTTGAGCAGCACGTAATTGATGACACCCGCTGTGCCGTCATACATCCAGCGCCAGGTGAGAGCGGTGACGAAGGTCGGGGCCACCCAGGGGAACAGCAGCCAGCCCCGGAACATGCCCCGAAAGCGGATGCGCTGATTCAGAATCAGGGCCATGACCATCCCGAAGACGATCTTGCCTGTTACCGAGGCGAGGGTAAAGACCAGGCTGTTTGTGACGACAGTCCGGAAGCGCCGGTCATCGGTCAGCAGTTCAATGTAGTTGCCCAGCCCGATGAACGGACCCTGCACCCCCAGCATGCGATCCTGCAGGCTGATGCCAAAGGCGTTCGCAATAGGGTACATCAACAGGCCGAACGCGACCAGCATCAGCGGGATAAGCAGGGCATAACCCAGCGGCGCATCCCGGCCAATGCGCTTTGCCAGCGATGTCTGCGGTACTCGAGTGGAGGGCGCGGCCATGAGGTAGGTGGCGGGCGCGCCGGATTGCCGAAGGCAATCCGGCGCGCCCACCGAGCTGGATTAGGGGTTGAATTGCTTGTAGATCTTGGTCATCTTGGCCTCGGTCTCCTTGATGGCGTCATCAATCGACACCTTCTCGACCAGGACCTTGGTGACCATCTCGGCCATGCTGTGGGTGCGCCACGACTCCAGCGCCCACAACGTAGTCGGGCCAGGGTGTCCGACCGCAACAACGTCCGGGAGCTGGCTGATCAGGGTCTTGTTGAACGGATCGTCCCACATCGGCAGCTTCTGCAGATCCTTGTAGAACGGCATGTAGTTCGTGCCGGCGGCCTCAACGATGCGCTTCTGGCTGCCAACTGAGACCAGATCGCTCAGCAAGTCCTTGGCGAGTTCCAGGTTCTTGCCGCCCTTGGGAATCATCATGCCGTAGACATACTGCACCATGACGCGCCCCTTCGGGCCCTCGGGCATCGGCACGATGTAGGTGCGCTTGAGCAGATCCGGGTCGTCCTTGCGCATGGCGGCAATGATTGAGCCCGTGTTCTGGACGATGGCGGCGCTGCCGGTGAGATAGGCCTTGTTGTTGCCCGCATCGTCCCAGGTCACGGCATCCTTGGGGATGTAGCCCTTGTCATAGGCGTCCTTGAGCATCTTGAGCACAGTCCGCGTGCCGTCGTTGTTGAGGTTGGGAGTCTTGCCGTCCTCCGCGTAAGGCGAAGCGCCGTACGAGGCCAGGAAGCTGAGCGTGGCGATTTCCGAGTCGTATGACGGGGTGCCGAACTGGACGCCCCAGGCCCAGGTCTTGCCCGGGTTGTTAATCTTCTCCGACACGGTCATGATGTCCGCCCAGGTCTTGGGCGGCTGGAGGCCGGCGGCATCGAAGATGTCCTTGCGCACGTAAAAGACCTCAGTCGCGCCGTAGGTCGGGACGGCCCACTGCTTGCCGCCGATGGTGACGGCTTTGACAGGCTTCTCGAGCAACCCGCCACCCTGCGCGTTCATCTTGGCGATGACGTCGCTGACATCCTCGAGCAGCCCGAGGCTGTGGAGCTTGGGCATCCAGTCGGACGAGGCCCAGACCATCACATCTGGGAGGGTCTTGGTCTCGATGGCCGCGTTGAACTGGGGAGCGAGTACCGTTGAGAGGTCCTGGACCACCGTCAAGTCAACGTTCTTGGCTGCCGCCCACTTGGTGACGATGTCCTTCTGGGCGGCATCGGCCTCGGGGGTGAAGCTCTTGGCAAGCCAGATCGTCAGCTTGGGTTTCGCCGCGGCTGGCGCGGCCGTGGCTACAGGCGCGGCTGGTTTGGCAGCCTCGGTGGGCTTGGGAGCCGCGGGTGCGGCTGTTGGCGCCGCGGGCGGTGCGGCGGCGGGGGCTCCGCAAGCTGCCAAAATGGCGGCTGCGACGAGCCCGATGGAGAGTATGCGAAATCGACCTGACATGGGTTCCTCCTGTTGGTATTTCGGACGAAATATTGTCGACAGTTTACTAACAAACCAGAATTGCGCAACGGGGGGTGTCTGCATGCGATACAAGGCCCTATTTGGGAAAAAGCCCCCCGCAAAACCCGGGGGCTCTTCCCAAAAAAAGGGGAGATCGGTTCCGGGCTTACGAAAAGTCGTCGGCGTACGAAAACAACGCTGGCGTGCCGCCGGTGTGCAGGAAGAGCACCGTTTGATCAGGCCGAAAGTGGCCCGCCCGGATGTGGGCGATCATCGCGGCGGCGGCCTTGGCCGTGTAGACCGGATCGATCAGAATACCCTCGGTTTCCGCGAACAGCCGGACTGCCTCGAGACTGGCGGGGGTGCTGATGCCGTAGCCGGGGCCAATGAAGGCGTCATCGACCTCGAAGTCGGCTGGCGCCGCGGCGAGGCTCATGCCCAAAATGCTTGCGCCTTCGCTGGCGATTCGCGCGGCTTCCGCCTGCACGTGGGGGGTCGGACGGCTGGGGCTGACGCCCATCAAGGCAAGATCGAGGCCGTACAGGCGTGCGCCGAGGAGCATCCCCGCATGCGTGCCAGCCGAGCCCGATGAAAAGTAGATTGCCGCCGGCGAGAGGGCCAACCTGCGCAGCTGACCTGCCAGCTCGCCCATCATCGCGGCATAGCCCATCGCGCCGACAGCGGTCGAGCCGCCCACTGGGATGACATACGGCGTATTGCCCCTGGCCCGCTCGTCGGCGGCAACCCGCGCCAGCGTTTCGGCCTGCGCTTCCGCGCTGCAGCGCACAACCTCGGCCTTGAGCAGCGCATCCAGCAGGATATTGCCCTGGAACTCCTCGTGATGGGAGGGCGTCAACACCAATATGCAGCGCAGACCCACTTTGCAGGCGGCGGCGGCGGTCTGGCGGCAATGGTTGCTCTGCGCCGCGCCGGTTGTGATCAGGACATTCGCCTTTTGGGCCAGCGCATCCGCGACCAGGAACTCAAGCTTGCGGGCTTTGTTTCCGCCGAACGCAAGGCCGGTCATATCGTCGCGTTTGATGAAAACGCGTGGCCCGCCCAGGGCGCGGGCCAGGTTGGGCGCCTCGTGGAGCGGGGTGGGCAGAAAGGCGAGCGAAATACGGGGAAGTTGGTCGAGAATGGGCATGGCGGGTATGTCGTGTTGATTTGTCCGGGATCTATCCGCAGATTACGCAGATTCTCGCAGATTTGGAACAGCGGCCATCTTGAATGTATCCGGCGCGCGTTTGCGCCGGGGAGACGCTCGAGGAATCCAATGTGCCGAGCGAGCGCTATCATCTTCCGATCGCCAATCGGCCGCCATTCGCTGGAGGGACAACCATGAATAGAACCAAGAACGGAACGCTGCTGGATGATCGGGACTGGTCCAAGCTCACCCGGGGCGAGCAAATTCGCAGCCTCGAGCTGGACGGGTACCTGGTCCTGCCGGACCTGCTGACGCCGGATCATATTGCCCGACTGAAGGCGGAGACGGCCCAACTGAACACGGTCGGACTGGACTACAGCGTGAAGCAGCAAACCAAGGGCAGTGTGCAATTCATGGGCGGCGCGATCACTGATCTGATTGCCCATGGACCGACCGTCGGCTTCCTAAGTGAGCTCTTCGGCGATGACGTCGTTTTCATGACCTACGCCTATGCCCGCTCGGAGCCCGGCCACCCGGGGATCAGCTTTCACACCGATGGGCAGCCCTATGGCTCGGCCATCTTTGGCTACGAGGGCAGTTGCCCGTGGCTGGTGCGGGTGCTGTACTACCTCGATGACCTGACCGAGGAGGTTTCGCCGTTCCGGGTGGTGCCGCGCTCGCACCTGTCCTTCCACGCCGACAATAACCCTTACAAACGTTATGCCGCTCATCCCGACGAGGTCATGGTCACGGCCAAAGCAGGCTCGGCCGTGCTTCTGAACCACAAATGCTGGCACGGCAACTTTCCCAACGTGGGCGACAGATACCGTGAGATGCTCGCCATTGCGTATCGGCCGGGCTGGGCGGGACCGGTGGAGGAGAAGATCGCGGCCTGGAACCCGGATGACGTGGAGAAGTTACCCGCGTCAGTGCGGCCGTTCTTCATCGACCGGAATACCCGAAAATGGGAATTCGCCGGGGGGAACAAACCGGCCAATATGGCCAGTGACGCGCCCGGGATCAGCCCCAGCCGCTGGGACAAAAATAACCGCGCATCTCTGGGAACGATAACCCCCGGCGAGCCGGGGTTATCGTTCCCGAATTAATGCAACAATAGCCGCCTTGAACGAAAACCATTCACCCGCCCCCGAATGGTCCTGATCACGCTCGGGATCATGCTCAGCCTGTTCCTCGCATCGATGGAGTCGACGGTGGTATCGACCGCCATGCCGACCATCGTTGGAAAGCTGGGGGGTTTGTCGATCTACAGTTGGGCGTTTGCCGCCTACATGATCACCTCGACGACGGCCACGCCGATCTATGGGAAGTTGTCCGATGTGTTTGGCCGGCGGGTCGTCTATCTCACGGCGACGGCCATCTTTCTGATCGGGTCGCTGCTGTGCGGCCTTGCGACCAGCATGGAACTGCTCGTTCTATTCCGCGCCATTCAGGGAGCCGGTGCGGGCGGGCTGCTGTCGCTGGCCTTCATCATGGTTGGCGATATGTTCTCGATCGAACAGCGCGCCCGCATTCAGGGCCTGTTCAGCAGCGTATGGGGGGTCAGCTCCATCGTGGGTCCATTGCTCGGCGGCTTCATTGTCGACAAGATCGCATGGCAGTGGGTGTTCCTGCTGAACATTGTGCCGGGGTTGGTTGCCGCGTCGATCGTCGGACTCGCCTGGCGGGACCGGCCTCGGGCGCCAGGCCGCCCGAGCATTGACTTCGCTGGGGCCGGGATGCTGACCGTGGTCACGGTGACCTTGCTGATCGGCTTGCAATCATTCGGGCAGCCGATCGGCTGGCTGCTTCTTGGCGTGGCGATCGCGGGCGCACTCGCGCTGGTGCGGATCGAGCGCCGCGCGCCGAATCCGATCCTGCCCGTCCATCTCTTTGGGCGCCGGCTGTTTACCGTGGCATCCGCGCATGGTTTGCTTGCGGGTTGGGCGATGTTTGGCAGCCTGTCGTTTATTCCGTTGTTCGTGCAGGCCGTGCTGGGCACCAGCGCGACCGAAGCTGGCAGCACGCTGGCGCCGATGATGTTTGGGTGGGTCATTGCGAGCATGATCGGAAGCCGCCTGTTGCTGAATCTAAACTTTCGGATTTTGGCGATTGGGGGCATGCTTCTTCTTGTGTTGGGCACGCTGCTCCTGTCGCTGTTCGCCACGTCGCAGCTCAACATCATGATCTTTACGGCCATGATGGGCACTGGTATGGGCTTGTCGGTGCCGGCCTTTCTCATTGCCGTGCAGAGCAGCGTGCAGCGCGTTGAATTGGGCACCGCAACTTCGACCCTGCAATTCAGCCGCAGCATTGGTGGCGCTCTGGGGGTGAACGTGATGGGCGCCGCCCTGGCCTCAGGGCTGAACGGACGCCTGATCGCCGCCGGACTTGACCCCAATTCTGTGCGGCTCGAGACGCTGATCGACCCGCTGTCGCGCGCCGGAGCGCCTGTAGATGCCGCCTTGAGGGGCGCGCTCGGAGGCGCATTGCAGGCCGTGTTTGTGATTGGCCTGGCCGCGGCGGTGCTCGGGTTGGCCATCACCGCGCTTTCGCCCAACGGCCGCGTCACCCAGATGGGCAAGACGGCTCGCCCCAAGTCCGCGCGATGGAAGTCCTCGGGCTTGACTAGCTCCGATGAACAACGAACTTCCTCCCGGCACCGTCCTGATCCTGGGCCATGGCGATGTGCGCGCGCTGCTGACGATGCGCGCAGTGCATGCATGCGATGGCCGACGCCTTCCGCTCTCTTGCGCGCGGCCAGGTGATCCTGCCGCTGCGCCCGGTGATGTGGTTGCCCGACAAGTTCGGAGCGCTGGGGATGATGCCCGCCCATTCGGCCGCCCTGGATCGCTTCGGAGTCAAGGTCGTCAGCGTCTTCCCGAGCAACCATGGCACGCCCTACGACGCGCACCAGGGAACGGTCATGTTGTTTGAGGCCAAACATGGCCGTTTGCTGGCGCTGATGGACGCCACCGAGATCACCGCGATTCGCACGGCCGCCGTCAGCGGCGTGGCCACCCAAGCGCTGGCGAATCCAGATGCTGGCGATCTGGCCATCCTGGGCAGCGGCACCCAGGCCCACACCCATCTGCAAGCGATGGCCCAGGCCCGGACGCTGCGCCGGGTGCGGGTGTGGAGCCGCAACGCGGCCAATGCGCGGGCCTTCGCCGCGCGCGAGCCGGGCACGGTCCCGGTCGCGATCGAGGTGTGCGATACGGCCCGTGCGGCCGTCACGGGCGCCGACCTGATCTGCACGACGACGTCCTCGCCCGAGCCAGTGTTGCTGGGGGACTGGCTAGCGCCCGGCGTGCACATCAACGCGGTGGGTTCGAGCGTCGCCCACGCGCGCGAACTGGACGCGGCAGCCATGGTGCGCGGCCGGCTGTATGTGGATCGGCGCGAGTCAACGCTGAATGAGTCGGGCGATTTCCTCATGGCCAAGCGCGAGGGCGCGCTGACGGACGCCAGTATTTTGGGCGAGTTGGGCGAGGTGTTGATTGGGTCGCGGCCCGGGCGCGCATCGGCTGCCGATATTACGATTTTCAAGTCACTTGGGATCGCGGTCGAGGATCTGGCCAGCGCGGCGTTTCTGTATCGGCGGGCGCTGGAGACGGGGGCGGGGCAGCGGGTGGAAATGGGTGGCGTTCGGTCAGAAGAATGAAAGAGGTGACGTGCCCCGCTGATGGCTTCGTTTGGTGCTAGACTCATTCCATAGATATCGCTTCTGGCTGAGGCCGCTAGTCTTCACAACTTCAGCCCCAGTATGAAACGTGACGTTCTGTGTTGGACGCTCGACATTTGTTGAGAGCCAGCGCAAGCGCTTGGCCGGTCCAACTGAAGCGGGGCATTCGAATGCGTTTCGTCAGATTTGGCTTGGGCCTGGCGTGTTTGTGCAGCATTGTTTTCCTATCTCCTGTATTGGCTCGTGCGTCCGAACCTGAGTCCTCTCGTGTATATGGCGCAGGAGAAGCTCGTTCTGGCGTGTCGGCGTTCGACACTCACGTCATTACGATCACGCTCATGGGATTTGCGCCAGACGTTATCAGCATTTACACCGACGAGCCCGTTGAGTGGCGGAATCTGCTTCCGGCCACGGCGCATCTCATCGGTGGAACACCCTACAAGGCGCATCTGCCGTGGATCCTTAGCGGGACGAGTGGGCAGGTTGGGGCAGGCTCCAGTTCCAATGCGTTCGCTGAGGGACCTGTAAGCGTTTCGAACGCCCTCAGCGCCACGATTGCTCCTGGCGCCAGCTTCGTCTACACGTTCACAACGGTGGGCGACTATGACTACTACGCGTCTGAGCTGCTAACTCGCACCGGGCGCGTTACGGTGCTGCCACGACCCGATGTGGAGATCAACAGTATTGGGGTGAGCCCGATGCCAGTCGCGCTCAGTGGGACCGCCACGATTAGCGCGGTGATTGTGAATAGCGGACCGGGAGCGGCTGGGCCCTTCAGTGTTAGCTGGCAGGCGACTCCCGTGAGGATGCCTGGGCCTGGTACGCCCTATAGCGGGACGTGGTCGATCGCAGGTTTGTCTGCGGGCCAGTCAATCGAGCTCACGGCGTCACAGATGATGACCCAGCCTGGCGCATTCGGCCTGCTCGTCACGGCCGACTCAACGGACGCCCTGCCTGAAACCCATGAGAGCAACAACACGGGCCAAAGTGAAATCGGCGTGCTTGGCGTGATCCCATACTGCGGAAACATCGCGGGCGACGTCACATGGGCCTACGCCGTCTTTGTGCCAACTTGCGACATCACGGTGCTGGACGGCGCCACCTTGACGGTGCGGAGCGGGGCTGTTGTGAAACCCGTTGATGGCGTGGGGCTTTTCATTTATGGTCGCTTGGACGCAATAGGCACCGTGGACAAGCCTGTTGTGTTCACTTCATATCACACCGATGCTTATGGCGGAGACACGAACGATGACGGAAACTCCTCGGTTCCCGCGGGAGGAGACTGGCTAACGATCCACGTCGCACCGACTGGCCGGGCCCATTTCGATCATGCCCTCATTCGCTATGGGGGCGGTAGTCGAAGCGGATATGCCGCGAATGTCGTGCGCAACGAAGGCGGGACGCTGCGTCTAGCCGACTCGCGGATCGAGTCCGGGGCGAGCATGGGGATTCGGGTGACAAGCGGGAGTAAGCTGACTGTGGAAGGCAGCGTGCTGCAGAACAATGCGGGGACAGGGATCGACTTCATCCAGACCAACGGGGCAGCCGCCCCGACCATCAGCAACACGGCCTTCATCAGCAATGCCGGGTATGCGGTATTCCTGACGCTGAACCCGGCGATCTTTGACGGGTCGGGGATTCAGAACAACAGCGCGTACAGCAACACGACCAATGGGATTGGCATTGCGGCCAACTTCAACGGTGTCTCAAACCTGACCGGGAACGCAGGCATGGCCTATGTCTTGTTGGCGGAAAGCAGCGTTCCGGGCAATGCCAGCCTGGCGATTGGTGAAGGGGCGGTGGTCAAAGTGATTCTGACGCCGCACGATTATGGCCTGGGTGGATACATCGGTGTGGCTGGCACATTGACGGCAACGGGGTCAGCGGAAAACCCGGTCATCTTCACCAGCCTGAAGGACGACGCCTACGGCGGGGACACGAAGAGCGGGAGCACGCTGACGGTGGAAAGCAGCGTGTTGCAGAACAATGGGGGGACGGGGATCGACTTCATCCAGACCAACGGGGCGACTGCCCCGACGATCAGCGACACGGCCTTCATCAGCAATGCCGGGTATGCGGTATTCCTGACGCTGAACCCGGCGATCTTTGACGGGTCGGGGATCCAGAACAACAGCGCGTATAGCAACACGACCAATGGAATTGGCATTGCGGCCAACTTCAACGGTGTCTCGAACCTGACCGGGAACGCGGGCATGGCCTATGTCTTGTTGGCGGAAAGCAGCGTTACGGGCAATGCCAGCCTGACGATCGGTGAAGGGGCGGTGATCAAGTTGATTCTGACGCCGCACTGGTATGGCGAGGGGGGTTACATTGGCGTGGCTGGCACGCTGACGGCAACGGGGTCAGCCGAAAACCCGATTGTCTTCACCAGCCTGAAGGACGACGCCTACGGCGGGGACACGAACAACGATGGCAGCGCCACAGTCCCCGCGGCGGGAGACTGGGGCGCGATCCCATCGGCGCGACGGGCATGGCCACTATCGAGCACACCCGCATCCGTTACGGCGGTGTTGGCTGGTATGGATACGCTGGAAATGTGCTGCATATCGAAGGCGGGACGCTGCGTCTAGCCGACTCGCGGATCGAGTCCGGGGCGAGCATCGGGAATCGGGTGACAAGCGGCAGCAAGCTGACAGTGGAAAGCAGCGTCATCCAGAACAACGCGGGGAATGGGATTGACTTCACCCAGACGGATGGGGCGACAGCCCCGGTCATCAGCGATACAGCCTTCATCAGCAATGCCGGGTATGCGGTCTTCTTCACTCTGAACTCGGCGATCTTCGACGGGTCGGGGATACAGAACAACAGCGCGTACAGCAACACGACCAATGGGATTGGTATGGCGGCCAGCTTCAAGGGTGCCTCGAAGCTGACAGGGAATCCGGGCATGGCGTATGTCCTGTTGGCGGATAGCAACGTGACCAGCAATGCCAGCCTGGTGATTGGCGAAGGGGCAGTGGTGAAGGTGATCCTGACGTCGCATTGGTATGGAGAGGGCGGATACATCGGTGTGGATGGAACGCTGACGGCAACGGGATCGGCCGCAAACCCGATCATCATCACCAGCCTGAAGGATGACGCGTACGGGGGAGACACGAACAACGATGGCGGCGCGACAGCCCCCGCAGCGGGAGACTGGGGCGCCATCCACATCGCTGCGACGGGCAAGGCCACTTTCGATCACACCCGCATCCGCTTCGGTGGAATCGGCTGGTATGGATATCCGTCGAACTCAATCAGAAATGAGGGCGGTGCCGCCACTATGACCTACGCGACGGTCGAGTCCAGCATTGGTATCGGACTAGCCCTGAACGGCGGAACCCTGTCTGTGACGAACAGCACCTTCGCGCACAACGACACTGGCATTTCGCTTGGCACGAGCGCCAGCGCCCCAGTGCTTGACCAAGTCGTCTTCAGTTCCAACACCGTGGGCCTGCTTGTCGCCGGAAGTATCCCGCCGATCCTGACATCGTGCAGCTTTGTGGGAAACACGAGTTACGGTGTGAACAATCTCATGCTCAGTCGAGTCAATGCCGTCAACAGTTGGTGGGGCAGCAGTACGGGGCCGACTCATGGCACAAATCCGGAAGGTATGGGCGACAGAGTCTCTGATGGCGTAGATTACAGTCCGTGGTTGTCCGCTCAGCCCTAGGTGGCATCACCGACAGACGCGCTCGTCAGCGGCGCCAAGTTGGGATAGCCTCAGCCCTGAGCGACTTCCGCGCGCCAATGAACGCGCAAGCCTCCTCAGGCTGGGTTGGTGGTGGTCGCTTGTCTGTGCGAAGCAGCGGCTTGCGTCAGTCGTATGCGGCTGCAGATCCCAGTGCGCGAAACCAGGCCAGGCAATCTCCGGGGGTGCCGATGGGAAATTCCAGCGCGCGCCGCAGCGCCAGATTGCTCAAGAAATGCTCGCGGTCCAGTGTCACGAGATAACCCACGCCGGCGTCCACTGCGCCAGCCAGAACAACGGCGTCCTTTGCATGGCCGACGAGCCGTTGCAGCTTCCGCGTGCTCTTGATCGAGGGTGGTTGGACCAGCTCGATCCGAATCCGGGCCAGCCAGGCGGACACCACGGGCAGCTGGAGGGGAATCTTCTGCCGCAGCACCGCGTCGAGCTCGGCCAGCACGTCCTGGCTGCACCAAAGTTGCAGCGCCTGCGCCTCTCCCAGGGCAAACAACGCGCGGGCGCCGCCGGAATCGGAGAGCAACCCGGCGATCAGGGCGCTGGTATCGAGAAAGACATCAGGCCGGTTCATTGCGGCGCCTGGAGTCGTCATCGCGCACCCTCCGCGCGAGTTTCAGCATGCTCTCCAGCGTCTCGCCCTGGGACTCGAGCTGTTCACGGATCTGATCCGCAAGACGGTCGGCGCTGAGCGGCCCGGGAACGAGCATGAGCCGCCCCTCTCCAAGGTCGATGACGCTGTAGACATCCCCCGGCTTGATGGCGTACTGGTCGCGCAAGGCTTTGGGCAGGGTGATCTGACCCCGCTCGGCGATCTGGACTGTTGGCTGCATGCCTTCAGTATAGCTGAGTTTCTGATTTTCAGAATGTTGCGGTTCGCTGTTCGCCGGCGAAGCTGGGGGACGGTAAACCGGAACAGAGAATCTACGACCCATCACTCTCCTCGCCTCGGCCGGTATTGCAACGCTTCGGCCAGGTGGGCGGCTCCGATGCGCTCGGCGCAGGCCAAATCGGCGATGGTCCGGGCGAGCTTGAGCACCCGGTGATAGGCCCGCGCGCTGAGGTTGAGCTGGCTCATTGCCACCTTCATGAGTCCGGTCCCCGCATCGTCGAGGGCGCAATGGGCGCTGAGGTCGTCGAGGCGCATATCGGCATTGCAGTAGGCGCCCGAGATGCCGTTGGCGATGAAACGCCGGGCCTGGATTGCTCGCGCCGCCTGCACCCGCGCGCGGACGGCCTCCGAGGGTTCTCCCGCCCGGGTGCCGCTCAGCTTCTCAAAGTTCACCCGTTGCACATCCAAGAAGATGTCGATCCGGTCCAGCAGCGGCCCGGAGATCTTCCTCTGATATTGCTGCACCGCGGCCGGCGCGCAGGTGCACTCCTTGATCGCATCGCCAAACCAGCCGCACTTGCACGGGTTCATCGCCGCGATGAGCTGGAACGAGGCGGGGAAGGTCAGCGACCCGCTCGCCCGGCTGATGGTGACGACTTTGTCTTCCAGCGGCTGGCGCAGGACCTCGAGCGCGCGGGCGTCAAACTCAGGCAGCTCATCCAAAAAGAGCACGCCCCGGTGGGCCAGCGATATTTCACCCGGACGGGGGATCTTGCCGCCCCCGACCAGCCCGGCGTGCGAGACCGTGTGGTGCGGGGCGCGGAACGGACGGGCCCGAATAAGCGGCATGTCGGGCGGGAGCGCGTCGGCGACGCTGTAAATCCGGGTGGCCTCGAGGGCTTCCTCCATGCTCAGGTCGGGCAGGATGCCGGGCATGGCCCGGGCCAGCAGGGTCTTGCCCGCGCCAGGGCTGCCCTTCATGATGGCGTTGTGCCCGCCCGCCGCCGCGATTTCCAGGGCGCGTTTGGCGACTTCCTGGCCCTTGATGTCGCGGAAATCCGTGATCGGCGCCGGCGCGTGCGCGCCATGAGCGCGGTCGGCGGGCGGCTGGGTGACCACGAGCGGATCCCGGCTGTTGAGGGCAACGACCAGGTCGATCAGGGTGGCCGCGGCGATGACGTCGATGCCATGGACGAGGGCGGCCTCCGGCGCGTCGCAGGCCGGGACGATGATGCGCCGGTAGCCGCGCTCGCGGGCGAAGGCCGTCATGGGCAGCACGCCGCGGGCATGCCGGATGCCGCCGTCGAGGGCGAGCTCGCCCACGACCAGCGCGCCCTCGAGGGCTGAGGCAAGGAGCTGGTCCGAGGCGATAAGAAGCCCGAGCGCAATCGGCAAGTCGTAGGCCGGCCCCATCTTCTTGAGGTCGGCCGGGGCCAGGTTGACAGTCACCCGGTTGTAGGGCCACTTGAGCGCGCAATTGCGAAAGGCGCTCCGAATCCGCTCCTGGCTCTCCTTGACCGCCGCATCGGGCAGGCCGACCAGGGTGAAGTAGGGCATCCCGAAGGCGGAGTCGACTTCGCACTCGACAACGGTGCCGTCGAGGCCGATCACGGCGCAGGAATCGATTTTGGCAAGCATCGTGATTTATCTAATCACGATGTTCGCGGTATGGGCCTGACAGTTGGCTGACAGAATGTCAGCCTGCGCAACATCGAGGATCATCATCACCGCAAAACCCGCCATGGTTGCGATGGTGACGAAATCGATGTTTGCCTCGTTACGTTGAGACTCGGGGATCAATTCTTCGACGACGACAAAAATCATTGCGCCGGCGGCAAAACAAAGCGCATACGGCAGGATGTTTTGCATATACAGCACAAATGCCGCGCCGAGCGCGCCGGCAATGGGCTCAACCATGCCGGACGCCTGGCCCATCAAGAAGCTCCTTGTCCTCCCCATTCCTTCTCGTCTCAACGGCAACGCCACCGCGGCCCCTTCCGGGAAGTTCTGCAGGCCAATTCCCACGGCCAGGGCAATGGCGCCGCCAAGCGTAGCGGAGGAGAGATTGGCCGCCGCAGCCCCGAACGCAACGCCGACCGCAAGGCCCTCAGGGATGTTGTGCAATGTGATCGCAAGGACCAATAGCGTGCTGCGCTGCCAGGATGTCTTGATCCCCTCACGTTGATTCAGAGCCATCCCCGGATGTAGATGCGGCAGCAGGCGATCGGTCAATCTCATGAAAATGCCGCCACCCATAAACCCGATCACGGCCGTAAGCCAAGAAATCTGCCCCATCTGCTCGGCCATTTCGATGCCCGGCGCCAGGAGCGACCAGAAGCTTGCGGCAATCATGACGCCAGCGGCGAAACCAAGCATTGAGTCCATGAGCTTTGGGTCGACCGTCTTTGCGACGTAGACAAGCGCCGCGCCCGCTGCTGTCACGCCCCACGTGAAGATCGTGGCAATGAGCGCCTGAGCAATGGGACTGTATTGCTGTAGGAAGTCAAGCATTGGGTGTCCTTTGTTGTCAGTCTGGATACTGTAGCCCAAACATCAAGACCAGTTTTGGGCGTGATATGCATCGCCCTGGCATAGGCCGGGGCAATGCATATCACGCCGGACAAAATCGGGGAAGCGCGACGCGCGCATGGGAGAATCTACAAAGCGCTGGTCGATGATGAAAACGCAAGCTTCGGATGCGCCGCCCCGACTCGGGCAACGGATTTACGATCTCGTCCTGTCCGTGCCGGTGAACACCAAGGTCACGGGGATCATGTTACTACCCGTACTGATCCTCGGGTTTTCGCTTAACTATTGGATGACCTCCGGATTGTCGGATTGGCTGTCCTATTTGCTGTCAGATGCGCGCGTCGAGGCCGCGATGGAAGCCGGGCGGCGCAGCGTCACGCTGGTTACGGTGCTTGCCGCCGCCGCCTCGATCTTGTTGGCGGCGGTGCTCACCTATTTGCTGACCCGGCCATTGCGCGAACTTCGGGCCATGGCCATCCGTGTCGCTGAAGGCGAGGTGGATGCGCGCGCGCGGGTCTACGCCAAGGACGAGATCGGCGATGTCGCGACGGCCATCAACACGATGACCAACCGGCTGGTCCAGGCTCAGACCGATCTGACCCGTTCGAACCGGCGCTTAAGCGCCATCAACCGAGTGATCCAGGCGGCGGATCGGGAGCTGGACATCCATGATGTGCTCTTCGATATTCTCGAAGCCGTCCTGGATGTGTTGAACCTGGAAGTGGGCTGGGTCTATCTTCGTGATCCGGATCGAAACCAGTTCCATCTCGCAAGCTGGCGCAACGTGGCGCCTGATCTGGGCGCGCGCCTGATCCATGCGCCCGGCCAGGGCTGTGCCGATGCCAGCGCATGCTGCTCAGCGGTGAGTTGTCGGCGGAGTTGCCTTGTGCGCCTGCGAGCGCATGGCGGCAACCTATGCTGGCGCGAGGCAGGCCGCCCATTTCTCGTTGCCAATCGAGGCGGGCGATTTGCGCCTGGGCGTGGTCAATCTGCTGTGCGTTGGCGAACAACGTTTGTCGGACGAAGATCGAGATCTCCTGGCGGGCATCGGCGCACAGATCTCGGAGGTGGTTTCGAACGCCTGGCTGCGCCTTAAGCTGGCTGAAAAGGAAAAGGCGCGACAGGCCCTGCTCGAGTCGCTGGTGGATGCCCAGGAGGATGAGCGCGGGCGGCTGGCCCGGGAATTGCATGATGGCGCCGGTCAGATGCTGACAACGTTGCTTGTGCGGCTCAAGACGATGGAAAGGCAAGCGGACAGTCCTGCGATCCGGAGCGGCCTTGCGTCGACCCTCGACATGGTGTCGCAGACGATCGAACAGGTGCGCGATCTCTCCCATCGGCTGCGGCCCGCCGCGCTAGAGGAGTTGGGCCTGGAAGTGGCCTTGCGGACGCTCGTGGCCGATACTGTTGAAGAGGCCGGGATGATCGCAAATTGTCAAATCGACCCGGATGCCCAATCACTGCCGCGCAGTATCGAAGTGTCGCTGTATCGTATCGCCCAGGAAGCGCTGACCAACGTGCTTCGACACGCCAGGGCTCAGGTCGTCGATGTCACGTTATCCAGACGGGTAGGCGCGATCAGCTTGCTGATTCACGATGACGGCCTTGGCTTCAGTCCCGATTCGCCCTCAGCGATGGACGGGGCGCGCCACCTTGGCCTGATCAGCATGCGCGAACGGGCGGACAAGGTGAATGCAACCTTGAGCGTGGAAAGCGCGGCGGGCAAAGGAACGACGATTCGGGTTGTCGTGCCCATTGAAGAAGGCTCGGGGTGGGTGGCATGAGCGCGCGGCCCGACGTCGTCCGAATCCTGCTCGTCGATGACCACAAGTGCTGCGGGATGGTTTGCGCGCCCTGTTGGAGCTTGAAACGGACTTTGCGCGTGGTGGGCGAGGCGGGCACCGGCGCGGCTGCGATTGAGTTGGCCAGAACCCTGGCGCCCGACCTGATGATCCTCGATCTGAGCCTGCCCGATATGAGCGGCCTTGAGGTCATCCGCGCTGTTCGTCGCGAATTGACAGGTGTCCGCATCATCGTATTGTCGATGCACAGCCGGCGCGAGTTTGTGGTTCCGGTGATGGAGGCGGGATGCGACGGCTATGTGCCCAAATCGGCCACCCATACCAGCCTGCATGAGGCAATCCGGGTTGTCCTTGCGGGCGAGCGCTACCTGCATCCTGTCGCTGCGACGGCCCTGCTTGGCGCAAAACGCGAAGCGCAATCTGAATCGATTCAGTTCGGGACGCTGTCCGAGCGGGAACAAGACGTCCTTCGGCTGTCGGCGCAGGGTTTCACCAGCCGCGAAATCGCAGAGAAACTCACCCTCAGTTCGAAGACGGTTGAGACCTATCGGCAGCGGGCGATGGAGAAGCTGGGTATTGAGAGCCGCGCGGCGTTTGTCAAGTTCGCCGTGCGCGCCGGACTGCTTGATGGCTTCCGGCCGAGCGATGTCTGACGCCTTAATCCCTGGCGATCAAGCACCGAAGTTTTCGGAAGCGGCAGCCCGTGGCGAAGCCACGGGCTGCCGCTTCCGAATCATCGGGTGTCTTGACGTCAGGAAAATCCCTACACAAGATCAGGCGATTCCCGCTAGCGCGAGATGACTCCGCCGCCTAAAGTGCTTGTGTCGCGTAAACGTTCGCCTGCATTTTCAGGACAACGAAAGGAGTCATCATGGCAGAGAGAGTACTACCAAAACTGGGGCGCAGGAATTTTCTGCGCACAGTGGCTGTTGGCGCTGGCGCGCTGGCCATCGGCGGCAGCGCCAAGACTGCCGCGGCCGCATCTCCAGCATTTGTAGCGCAGGAATTTGCGGATGCGGCTGGCCGGTCGAAGCGCCCCTGGTGGGTGAAGACGGTCGACAAGCCCACCATGGAAATCGACTGGAAGGTCATGGAGCGCTACAGCGAGGGCAGCAGCACCCGCGGAAGCATGCCCAAGTACGTGGGCCAGGCCGAGGTCGACCGATACACGGCGGCCGGGGCCAAGCTCATCAAAGAGCGCATCCTGGGCAACGTGGATGGCTACCAGCTGCGGGACGCCATGTCCTCCGCGCATGTTGGCGGGCAAGAAGTTCCTGGGCCCGCAGACGGCGCCGACGCCTGAGAGCCGGGGCGTGCCGAAGTGGACAGGAACGCCCGAGGAAGCTTCCAAGATGTTGCGCGCGGCCATGCGCCACTTTAGCGCGGCCAACTGCGGTTTCACGGTGCTTGACGAAAACACCAGCAAGCTGATTTACTCCAAGGATCCCGACGGCAAGGAGCTGATCTTCACCGACGAGGTGAAGGCGTCTGAGACCGACAAGCAGCGCTTCATCCCCAAGAGCTGCAAATGCGTCATGGCCTACACCGTGCAGATGTCTCCGGAGACCATGCGCCGCTCGCCGACGATGACTGGTGGCCAGACGACCACCCTGGCCTACAAGCGCGCCGAGAACATCCAGGCATCGGTCCAGGAGTTTCTGCGCGGCCTGGGCTATCAGGGGCTGGGCGAGTCCTCAACCAATGCGTTGGGCATCGCGCCGGCATTCGGCGTCCTCACCGGGCTGGGTGAGATGTCGCGCCTAAATCGCATGATCTCGCCTGAATTCGGCCCGATGGTGCGCGTCTTCAAGCTGCTCATGGACCTGCCCGTGGCCGTCGACAAGCCGATCGACGCCGGGATCATGGCGTTCTGCAAGGCCTGCAAGAAGTGCGCCGAGGCGTGCCTGTCACAGTCGCTGAGCTTGACACCGAGCCCACCTGGAAGGTGCGAGGCCCGTGGAACAACCGGACACAAGGCATACTTCGAGGACTCCGTCAGTTGCATGACCTCCTGGCGCGAGAAGGCGACCACAAACTGTGGCATCTGCTTCGGGGTGTGCCCCTTCGCCAAGAAAGACAAGGCCTGGATCCACGAGATGGTCAAGGTCGGCATGTCGGTCGCGCCTTTCGCCGACAGCTTCTTCCGCAGCATGGACGACGCCTTCGGGTATGGCGCCCAGGCAAGCGGGGAATCGTGGTGGAATCTCGATTTGCCGGAATACGGCATTGATAGCAGTCAGCCAGTAGGAGCGGTATAACCATGGCACAGCAAGTTGTTTCCAAGAAAGACTACATCGAGATCCGCAAGCGCCCGTGGTATGTGTATGTCATCGGGCTGCTGTGGATTGGGTTGATCGGTTTCCTGGCGCAGAACGCCGCCGCCAGCGCGCAGGAGCTCGAGCCTCGCGCGGCGATGGTCTTCTGGGTCAGCGCGGCCGTGGTGTTGCTGGCTGGCGTGGTGATCGCTTTCCTGCGCAGCCGAAAGTAACGGACTGACGGTTTGCCAACCGTCACCTCGCGCAACGTTCGGGAGGGCGGCCACGCCGCTCTCCCGAGCGTTGTGTAACGCCTCGGTCAACAGCGCCAAAGGGCTGATCTCCTGATGACCTCCTCCACGTTGCCCCCGCCTCCCGCAGTCACACCGGCTCCGCCTAAGCGAAGCTCGAGCGCCTATCAGAAACGCAATCGATGGGAACGCCTGTTCATGATCGGCGCGGCGATCGCCATTGTGGCGGCCTGGTTGATCGGCTTTTTCAGCGCCGGCGTGGATGCCTCGACGTTTGTTGCGAAGGTGCTGCCGGGCGCCACTTCCATTGATCGCAGCGGCGAGTACTATGTTGGCCGTGACGCCGCGGGCGCAATTGTGGGCTACGCCGGGGTTGGACGCGGCACGGGCTATGGCGGTCCGATGCGCGTCGTCGTGGGTGTCAACCCGGCCGGCGCCATCCTTGGGGTTGAGATGGTCGAGGAGCGCGAATCTCCGGGCTTCTTTCGGCTCGTCCGCAGCAGCAAGCTCTTCTCGGGCTATGTGAACCGCGCCATTCAGACGCCATTGCAGCTCGGTCAGGATCTCGACAGCGTCACCGGCGCGACCCGGAGCGCCGAGGGCGTGGCGAACGCTGTACGCGACGCCGTGCGCGGTGTCGCGGCGGATGCGCTAAGACTCCTTGCCGCCGGCCCAGACCCGGCTCGAGATCGGCGCGCCAGAAATCGTCCTGGTTCTGCTGTTTGCAGCCGGATACGTCGGCCTGAAACCGCGCGCGCCCAAGGCCAAGCGCGCGGTTCGGTGGGGGACGCTGATCGTGGGGATGTTGACGATCGGCTTTCTGTACACGCTGCCGCTGACGATCAGCATGGTCGTCGCGCTTTTGAGCGGCTACTGGCCGGATTGGCAAACCAACCTATATTGGTATCTCTTGATCGGCGGCATCATCTTCGCCACCATCGTAACCAACAAGAACGCTTACTGCAGTTGGTTTTGCCCGTTTGGCGCGTTTCAGGAGTGCCTGGCGGCCGTGACCCGGGTGAAGGCCAGCCAGGCCCACGGACTGCACGAGCCCTTGAAGTGGCTGCAGCGGATTCTGGCTCTGGTGGCCATCATCCTCGGTCTGGCCCTGCGCAACCCGGGCTATGCCGGATATGAGCCGTTTGCCACGCTGTTTGACCTGCGCGGCACAACGGTCCAATGGGCGTTGCTGCTCATCGTCGTGCTGGCCAGCCTGATGATGTATCGACCCTTCTGCAACTACCTGTGCCCGCTGGATCCGGTCGTTGAGTTCATCAGCGCCGGCCGGCGCTGGGCCAAGGACACATGGAAAAACCGAAGCAGGTGACCCGGCCGCCAGGACGTGCTGTCGGCCGAAGCAAGCTGGGATCCGCGCTGTTGCTCGCGTTTGTGGCGGTCAGCGTCGCCCTGATCATCGTCGTGTGGCGCGATAACATCGCCGGCGAGGAGAATCGTTCGCCGAGTTACTATCGCGATACCGTGCTCGTCGATCCGAGCGCGCGCGCCACCGCGACAGCCGCGGCGCTGCCCAGGCGATAAATGAACCCCAATCGTGTCTGCGCCAACAAGCGTACGCGATCTATCCGCAGATTTCGCAGATTTCCGCCGATTCTTTTCCTTGTGCGCGCGGAGCCTGTTCAATTCCGCGGAAATCTGCGAAATCTGCGGATGGATTCCTGATGCCGGCCCACCGACCCGTCTCTATGACACACCTTTCGAACCCGCCCTCGCTCCTCCGATGAGTCGCCGTGGCTTCCTGCGGATTACGGCGTCCGCCGGCGGAAGCCCTGGCGGGTTGCGCCCTTGCGCCTGCACTGCGCGACCGGGCCGTGACGGCGCATTCGGCGACCCGGACCCTGATGGGCACGCGCATCCATCTCACGCTGGTCGGCCCCGACGCAGGCGCCGCGCAGAATGCGATTGAGACCACTTTCGATGCGATGGCCCGCCTGGTCGACGTGTTCGACCATCGCCAACCCGCCAGCGCGCTGGCCCAGCTGAATCGGGACGGGCAGCTTGCCACCGCCCCAGCCGAATTGCTTGATGTGCTGCAGCGCGCGCTTGACTACGGCGCCTTAACCAATGGCGCCTTTGATGTGACGGTCAAGCCGCTGCTCGACGCCCGGCGCGATGGCATCCCCGCAACGCCGAGCCTGCGCGCGCGGGTGGACTATCGCCAGATTCGCATCGGCGGGGGGGGGTTTGGATGGGCATCCCCGGGGCCGAGGTGACGCTCGACGGCATCGCCAAGGGCCGGGTCATTGACGGCGGCCTTGAAGCGCTTCGGCAGCTGAAGGCGTCAATGCCCTGGTGGAGGCGGGCGGCGACTTTGGCGGGACGGCCGGCGCGCGGGCCGATGGCGCGCCCTGGCAAGTTGGAATCACCCACCCGCGCCACGCGGACCAGGGCGACATTCTCTCCGTGCTCTCCTTGCTCACGCGGGCCGTGGCGACCTCCGGCGACTACATGAACGCCTTTACCGCTGACTTCAGCGAACATCACATCATCGATCCGCGGACCGGCAGCTCGCCATTGGGAGCTTGCCAGCGCAACGGTTCTAGCGGCTACCGCCCTGGACGCCGATGCCCTCAGCACGACGATGATGGTGCTTGGCGCTGAGGCTGGACTGGCCCTGGCCGAACGCCTGACGGCGTCGAAGCCGTGCTGGTGACCAGGGGATCTGCGCGTGCTGAAGACCCGTGGTCTCGCCTGGAGTCCCCAGGGCCAGGTGCCCGGGGTAGGATTCAGGTAGCCACCCTGGAAGTCATCTTAAAAGCGACCGGCGAGATCACCATCCCCGCGCTACGCGCGGGGATGGTGATCTCGCCGAGGAGATTTAGGATGGTTTCTTGTTTGAATACAGGAACACCATGACAGGAACCCCATCCACCCACGAATCCATATCGGCGGAAACGCTGCAAAAGATCGAACGTCTGGAAGCCGTTGTAGTGAAGGCACGCGAGTTGGGCGACTCGCCGGCGCTGATTGAGGCGTTGCTTATGCTCGGGCAGGCGCCGCTTCGCCCACGGCAACACGCCCAAGGGTCTGACCCAGGTTGAGGAAGCCTTGGAACTTGCCCGGGCCGGCCACCACCAGGAGATGGAAGCGCGCCTGCTCGGATATCAAGGATGGCCTTGGCCCGCTCGGCAACGCCCAATTTGGCTATCGCGCGCTCAACCGGTCTCTCAGCCTGGCCAAGGAGATCGGCCGCCAAGGCGCTGCAGGCCGATGCCCATACCCAATCCGGCCAGGTGGATGCCGAACAGGGCGAAGTGACACGCGCGATTTCGCACCTTGAGCGGCCCTGGGCGTGGCGATGGAGATGGCCGATCAGCCCGGATCATGACGCTGGCCGGCCGGCTGGGCGGGCTGTTTTTAAGCTTGGGCTCGCTGGACAAAGCCAGCGAGTATTATGCCCATGCGTTACGCACGGCCCAGGAACTGAAACTGCAGCGCCCGGAGTGCTCGTTCATTGTCAGCCTGGGGAACGTGATGTTTGGCCAACAACGGTCTCGACGCAGCGATCGAGCGGTATGAGCATGCGCTGGGGCTGGCCGACAGGCTTGAGGACGGGCACGCCCAGATCGCGGCGTTGACGGGCTTGCTTCGCGCCCACATCGCTTCGGGTCACCGGAGCATGGCCCAAACTCTATGGAGATCAGGCCATCTGAATTGCCCGTGAAAACCACGAGCCGCTTGCCGAGATCGGCGCCCTAAACTTCCTCACGGACTTTCCCTGTTCAAGGAAGGGCTGGATCAGCGCGTGCCCCGACGCGCGGGCGGATTGGAGATTGCGAAAGAACGGGACGATTGGCCCCGGCGCTGACCTTCCTGACCCACCTGGGAACGGCCGATCTGGCCGCGCAGCGCCGGGGAAGAAGCCCACGCGCATTACAGCGCCGCGCCGACGATGGCCCGGAATACCCAGGACGAACCGGCACTGGCGAGCCTCGGCCGAATCGGGGTGGTCCTTGAAATGGAGCGAATGCCCGAGGCCATCGCGATGACCGAATCGGCGCTTGGGGCTGGCCCAGAACGCGGAGATCAACGCCTGGTTTCGCCGAACAAAACTATGCGGCGTTTTTGCGGATTCCGATGACGTGGAAAAGGCAGTGACCTTGTGCTGGTCGCGATCGCCTCGTTTGAGGCGTGTGGGGAAGAGGCCTTTGCGGCAAGCGCCCGAGAAATGCTGGCGGAACTCGAGCCCTAACCGCGAATCGGCCGACACAAATGGGGCCATGGCTGTTGCAGCGTCCCCTGACCGAATCCCTGTACCGTGCCACACCCACCAATCGTCGCCTGTCAGTGGCAGGTTTTGGCCGTAGAACCGCTTACTTTGCATCAGACCTGAGACGGGGACTGACGGATTTGCCCGGATTCCGCGTTGGTGCTACAGTGAATTGAACGAAAGGGCTCCCGCGCATTGCCGGCGTAGGCTTATTGGCAGGGCACACGGTGCGGATAGTCGTTGGCGATCTGCCACTCAAATCTTGTCGGTGGCGGCGCGTGAGCGGTTGGTCCATGGACGTGGAGGTCCTGATGGGACGCGCTCGTTGGTCTTCTGGTCTCGTCCTCGCAAGTTTATTGTTTGTCGCGACGCCGGTTGCGGCGCGGGGCGGTGTAGCCCAACCCCGATTGGATGTGGATCAAAACGACGGTTCCCCTGACGCGGAGTCGGCTTGCGCCTGATGTCGTAACTACGTATACGGATGTTCCGGTCGAGTGGCTGAACCTCCCCTCGACCACCGCCCACCTGAACAGCGGCACACCCTACAAAGCCTATCTTCCAAGGATCGCATGGGTCCCCTCTCTGGTTGCTTGATATGCGCCCGCCTGACCGTATGGGATGCGGCAAGGCCCCTTGGTCGGCTCAGCGCATTTAGCGCGACGATTCCTCCGGGTGGGCGCTTTGTCTTTACGTTCATAACCCCGGGTGACTACGACTTCTATGCCTCGGAACCGCCGGTTCTGACGGGCAGTTAAGCGGGTAACCG
>JADKDT010000027.1 GCA_016714465.1 Candidatus Brachythrix odensensis
GGACGGCCCACGTTTGCCGCCGATGGTGACGGCTTTGACAGGCTTCTCGAGCAACCCGCCACCCCAGCGCGTTCATCTTGGCGATGACGTTGCCGACATCCTCGAGAGTGCAGCCTCGAGGCTGTGGAGCTTTCGCTATCCAGTCGGACGAGGCCCTTACCATCACATCTGGGAGGGTCTTGGTCCTTCGATGGCCGCGTTGAACCGGGGAGCCGAAAACACCGTTGAGAGGTCCTCGACCACCGTCAAGTCAACGTTCTTGGCTGCCGCCCGCACTTTGCGTGACGAGATGTCCTTCTGGGCGGCATGCGCCCGGGGTAGAAGCTCTTGGCAAGCCAGATCGTCAGCTTGCCCTCTCCGCTGCTGGCGCGGCTGAAGCTACAGGCGCGGCTGGTTTGGCAGCCTGGGTATATTTTGGGAGCCGCGGGTAGTATTGCTGGCGCCGCGGGCGGTGTGGCGGGGCTCCGCAAGTTGCCAAAATGGCGGCTGCGACGAGCCCGATGGAGAGTATGCGAAATCGACCTGACATGGGTTCCTCCTGCGGTTACCGGATTAAAATATTGTCGAAGAAGTTTACTTCAACAAAACCAGAATTGCGCAACGGGGGGTGTCTGGTACGATAAGGTTCTATTTAGGAAAAGCCCCGGCAAAACCGGGGCTCTTCCTCAAAAAAGGGGAGATCGGTTCCGGGCTTACGAAAGTCGTCGGCGTAAGAAAACAACGCTGGCGTGCCGCCGGTGTGCAGGAAGAGCACCGTTTGATCAGGCCGAAAGTGGCCCGCCCCGGATGTGGGCGATCATCGCGGCGGCGGCCTTGGCCGTAGACCGGATCGATCAGAATACCCTCGGTTTCCGCGAACAGCCGGACTGCCTCGAGACTGGCGGGGTGCTGATGCCGTAACCGGGGCCAATGAAGGCGTCATCGACCTCGAAGTCGGCTGGCGCCGCGGCGAGGCCTCATGCCCAAAATGCTTGCGCCTTCGCTGGCGATTCGCGCGGCTTCCGCCTGCATGTGGGGGTCGGACGGCTGGGGCTGACGCCCATCAAGGCAAGATCGAGGCCGTACAGGCGTGCGCCGGAGAGCATCCCCGCATGCGTGCCAGCCGAGCCCGATGAAAAAAGATTGCCGCCGGCGAGAGGGCCAACCTCGCGGCCTGACCTGCCAGCTCGCCCATCATCGCGGCATAGCCCATCGCGCCGACAGCGGTCGAGCCGCCCACTGGGATGACATACGGCGTATTGCCCCTGGCCCGCTCGTCGGCGGCAACCCGCGCCAGCGTTTCGGCCTGCGCTTCCGCGCTGCAGCGCACAACCTCGGCCTTAAGCAGCGCATCCAGCAGGATATTGCCCTGAACTCTCATGATGGGAGGGCGTCCAAACCAATATAAACGCAGACCCACTTTGCAGGCGGCGGCGGCGGTCTTAGCGGCAATGATTACTTTGGGCGGCGCCGGTCGTGATCAGGACATTCGCCTTTTGGGCCAGCGCATCCGCGACCAGGAACTCAAGCTTGCGGGCTTTGTTTCCGCCGAACCAAGCAAGGCCGGTCATATCGTCGCGTTTGATGAAAACGCGTGGCCGCCCAGGGCGCGGGCCAGGTTGGGCGCCTCGTGGAGCGGGTGGGCAGAAAGGCGAGCGAAATACGAGGAAGTTGGTCGAGAATGGGCATGGCGGGTGTGTCGTGTTGGATTTGTCCGGGATCTATCCGCAGATTACGGAGATTCTCGCAGATTTGGAACCGCGGCCATCTTGAATGTATCCGGCGCGCTTTGCGCCGGGAGACTCTCGAGGAATCCAATGTGCCGAGCGCGCGCTATATCTTCCGATCGCCAATCGGCCGCCATTCGCTGGAGGGACAACCATGAATAGAACCAAGAACGGAACGCGCTGCTGGATGATCGGGACTGGTCCGCTCACCGGGGCGAGCAATTCGCAGCCTCGAGCTGGACGGGGTGCCTGGTCCTGCCGGCCTGCTGACGCCGATCACATTGCCCGACTGAAGGCGGAGACGGCCCAACTGAACACGGTCGGACTGGACTAAGCGTGAAGCAGCAAACCAAGGGCAGTGTGCAATTCATGGGCGGCGCGATCACTGATCTGATTGCCCATGGACCGACCGTCGGCTTCTAAGTGAGCTCTTCGGCGATGACGTCGTTTTCATGACCTACGCCTATGCCCGCTCGGAGCCCGGCCCAGGGGATCGCTTTCACCGATGGCAGCCCTGGCTCGGCCATCTTTGGCTACGAAGGCAGCTGCCCCGGCTGGTGCGTGTGCCGTACCTCACCTCGATGACCTGACCGAGGAGGTTTCGCCGTTCCGGGTGGTGCCCGCGCTCGCACCTGTCCTTCCACGCCGACAATAACCCTTACAAACGTTATGCCGCTCATCCCGACGAGGTCATGGTCACGGCCAAAGCAGGCTCGGCCGTGCTTCTGAACCACAAATGCTGGCACGGCAACTTCCCGAACGTGGGCGACAGATACCGTGAGATGCTCGCCATTGCGTATCGGCCGGGCTGGGCGGGACCGGTGGAGGAGAAGATCGCGGCCTGGAACCCGGATGACGTGGAGAAGCTCCCATCTGCCGTGCGCCCGTTCTTCATCGACCGGAACACCCGCAAGTGGGGTTCGCGGGGTGAAACAAACCGGCCCATGGCCAGCGACGCGCCCGGAATCAGCCCGGGCCGCTGGGATAAACCGTAAAGAAGATCTCCGGAAACGAGTCCCCCCGGGCGCAGCCCGGGGGGACTCGTTTCCGGAATTGGTGCCACAATACCCGCCGTGCACGAAACACCGCTCTCCCGCCGCCGCATGGTCCTGATCACCGCAGGGATCATGCTCAGCCTGTTCCTCGCCTCGATGGAGTCGACGGTGGTGTCGACCGCCATGCCGACCATCGTCGGCAAGCTGGGCGGTCTGTCGATCTACAGTTGGGCGTTTGCCGCCTACATGATCACCTCGACGACGGCCACGCCAATCTATGGCAAGCTTTCCGACGTGTTCGGCCGCAGGCGGGTCTATGTGACGGCGACGGCCATCTTTCTGGCGGGGTCGCTGTTGTGCGGCCTGGCCAGCAGCATGGAGATGCTGGTCGCGTTCCGTGCCGTGCAGGGGGCTGGTGCGGGAGGGTTGCTCTCGCTGGCCTTCATCATGGTCGGCGAATATGTTCTCGGTCGAACAGCGCGCCCGCATACAGGGCCTGTTCAGCAGCGTATGGGGGGTCAGTTCCATCGTGGGACCGCTGCTTGGCGGCTTCATCGTCGACAAGGTCGCCTGGCAGTGGGTGTTCTTTCTAAACATCGTGCCGGGCATCATTGCCGCATCGATCGTGTGGCTTTCGTGGCGTGATCGCCCGCGCGCGGGCGAGCGCCCGAGGATCGATTTTGCCGGGGCCGGCATGTTGACCGTGGTCACAGTGACGCTGCTGATCGGCCTGCAGTCGATTGGCCAGCCGATCGGCTTGCTTCTGCTTGGCGTGGCGGTCGCGGGCGCGGTCGCGCTGCTGCGGATCGAACGCCGGGCGGCCAATCCGATACTGCCGGTCCCGCTGTTCAGGCGGCGCTTGTTTGCGGTGGCGTCGGCGCATGGCCTGCTGGCGGGCTGGGCGATGTTCGGCAGCCTGTCGTTTATCCCGTTGTTCGTGCAGGCCGTGCTGGGCACTTCGGCGACCGAGGCCGGCAGCACCCTGGCCCCGATGATGTTTGGCTGGGTGATCGCCAGCATGATCGGCAGCCGTCTGTTGCTCAGCCTGAATTTCCGTTTCCTCGCCATTCTCGGCATGAGCGTCCTGGTGGCGGGCACGCTGCTTCTATCGCTTTTCGCCAGCTCGCAGCTCAACATCATGATCTTCACGGCCATGATGGGCACCGGCATGGGCCTGTCGGTGCCGGCCTTTCTCATCGCCGTGCAGAGCAGCGTCCAACGGTTTGAGCTGGGCACAGCGACCTCGACCCTGCAATTCAGCCGCAGCATCGGCGGCGCGCTGGGGGTGAACGTGATGGGCGCCTGGCGGCAGGGCTGAATGGGCGCCTGATCGCGGCCGGCCCGGCCTAATGCGGTCCGGCTCAGGGACGCTTCTCGACCCGCTGTCCCGCGCCGGAGCGCCTGTAGATGCCGCCTTGAGGGGCGCGCTCGGAGGCGCATTGCAGGCCGTCTTTGTGATTGGCCTGGCCGCGGCGGTGCTCGGGTTGGCCATCACCGCGCTTTCGCCCAACGGCCGCGTCACCCAGATGGGCAAGACGCTCGCCGCGAAGTCCGGGGGGCCCGAAGTCCTCGGGCTTGAGTAACTCGGATGTCCAACGAACTTTCTCCGGGAACCGTCCTGATCCTGGGCCATGGCGATGTGCGCGCGCTGCTGACCATGCCCATGCATGCAGGCAATGGACGACGCCTGCGCTCCTGCGCGCGGCCGAGGCGGCCTGACCGCTGCGCCCGGTGATGTGGTTGCCCGAGGGTTCGGCGCGCTGGGGATGATGCCGCCCACTCGGCCGCCCTGGATCGCTTCGGAGTCAAGGTCGTCAGCGTCTTCCCGAGCAACCATGGCACGCCCTACGACGCGCACCAGGGAACGGTCATGTTGTTTGAGGCCAAACATGGCCGTTTGCTGGCGCTGATGGACGCCACCGAGATCACCGCGATTCGCACGGCCGCCGTCAGCGGCGTGGCCACCCAAACGCTGGCGAATCCAGATGCTGGCGATCTGGCCATCCTGGGCAGCGGCACCCAGGCCCACACCCACTTGCAGGCGATGGCCCAGGCCCGGACATTGCGTCGGGTGCGGGTGTGGAGCCGCAGCCCCGCCAACGCGCGGGCCTTCGCCGAGCGCGAGGCCAACACACTGCCGATCGCGATCGAGGTGTGCGACACGGCCCGAGAGGCGGTCACGGGCGCCGACCTGATCTGCACGACGACGTCCTCGCCCGAGCCGGTGCTGCTTGGTGACTGGCTGGCGCCGGGCGTGCACATCAATGCGGTGGGTTCGAGCGTTGCGCACGCGCGCGAGCTTGACGCGGCAGCCATGGCGCGCGGCCGGCTGTATGTGGATCGGCGCGAATCAACGCGCAATGAGTCGGGCGATTTCCTCATGGCCAAGCGCGAGGGCGCGCTGACGGACGCCCCAGTATCCCGGGCGAGTTGGGCGAGGTGTTGATTGGGTCGCGGCCGGGCGCGCATCGGCTGCCGATATTACGATTTCAAGTCACTTGGGATCGCGGTCGAGGATCTGGCCAGCGCGGCGTTTCTGTATCGGCGGGCGCTGGAGAGAGGGGCAGGGCAGCGGGTGGAAATGGGTGGCGTTCGGTCAGAAGAATGAAAGAGGTGACGTGCCCCGCTGATGGCTTCGTTTGGTGCTAGACTCATTCCATAGATATCGCTTCTGGCTGAGGCCGCTAGTCTTACAACTTCGAGCCCCAGTATGAAACAGCGTGACGTTCTGTGTTGGACGCTCGACATTTGTTGAGAGCCAGCGCAAGCGCTACAGCCGGTCCAACTGAAGCTGGGGCATTCGAATGCGTTTCGTCAGATTTGGCTTGGGCCTGCGTGTTTGTGCAGCATTGTTTTCCTATCTCCTGTATTGGCTCGTGCGTCCGAAACTGGAGTCCTCTCGTGTATATGGCGCAGGAGAAGCTCGTTCTGGCGTGTCGGCGTTCGACACTCACGTCATTACGATCACGCTCATGGGATTTGCGCCAGACGTTATCAGCATTTACACCGACGAGCCGTTGGTGGCGGAATCCTGCTTCGGCCACGGCGCGTCTCATCGGTGGAACACCCTACAAGGCGCATCTGCCGTGGATCCTTAGCGGGACAAGTGGGCAGGTTGGGAGCAGGCTCCAGTTCCAATGCGTTCGCTGAGGGACCTGTAAGCGTTTCGAACGCCCTCGGCGCCACGATTGCTCCTGGCGCCAGCTTCGTCTACACGTTCACAACGGTGGGCGACTATGACTACTACGCGTCTGAGTTATTAACTCGCACGGGCGCGTTACGGTGCTGCCACGACCCGATGTGGAGATCAACAGTATTGGGGTGAGCCCGATGCCAGTCATGCTCAGTGGGACCGCCACGATTAGCGGTGATTCAGAATAGCGGACCGGGAGCGGCTGGGCCCTTCTGTGTTAGCTGGCAGGCGGCCCCGTGAGGATGCCTGGGCCTGGTGCGCCCTATAGGGACGTGGTTGATCGCAGGTTTGTCTGCGGGCCAGTCAATCGAGCTCGGCGTCGCAGATGATGACCCAGCCTGGCGCATTCGGCCGCTGCTCGTCACGGCCGACTCAACGGAGACGCCCTGCCTGAAACCCATGAGAGCAACAACACGGGCCAAAAAGTGAAATCGGCGTGCTTGGCGCGATCCCATACTGCGGGAAACATCGCGGGCGACGTCACATGGGCCTGCGCCGTCTTTGTTGCCAACTTGCGACATCACGGTGCTGGACGGCGCCACCTTGACGGTGCGGAGCAGGGCTGTTGTGAAACCCGTTGATGGCCTAGGGCTTTTCATTTATGGTCGCTTGGACGCAATTAGGCACCGTGGACAAGCCTGTTGTGTTCACTTCATATCACACCGATGCTTATGGCGGAGACACGAACGATGACGGAAACTCCTCGGTTTCCCGCGGGAGGAGACTGGCTAACGATCCACGTCGCACCGACTGGCCGGGCCCATTTCGATCATGCCCTCATTCGCTATGGGGCGGTAGTCGGCGGATATGCCGCGAATGTCGTGCGCAACGAAGGCGGGACGCTGCGGCTAGCCGACTCGCGGATCGAGTCCGGGCGAGCATGGGGATTTGGTGACAAGCGGGAGTAAGCTGAGCTATGGAAGCTGCGTCTTTGCAGAACAATGCGGGGACAGGGATCTCGACTTCATCCAGACCAACGGGGAACGACCGCCCGACCATCACAACACGGCCTTCATCAGCAATGCCGGGTATGCGGTATTCCTGACGCCGAACCCGGCGACCTTACGGGTCGGGGATCCAGAACAACAGCGCGTAAGCAACACGACCAATGGGATTGGCATTTGCGGCCAACTTCAACGGTGTCTCGAACCTGACCGGGAACGCGGGCATGGCTCTATGTCTTGTTGGCGGAAAGCAGCGTTACGGGCAATGCCAGCCTGACGATCGGGTGAAGGGGCGGGTGAATTCAAGTAAATTCTGACGCCGCACTGGTATGGCGAGGGGGATGCATCGGTGTGGCTGGCACATTGACGGCAACGGGGTCAGCGGAAACTCCGGTCATCTTCACCAGCCCCTGAAGGACGACGCCCACGGCGGGGACACGAACATGATGGCGGCCCCGTGACAGTCCCCGCGGCGGGAAACTGGGCGCGATCCTGCACAGCGCGACGGCATGGCCACTTTCGAGCACACCCGTATCCGTTACGGCGGTGTTGGCTGGTATGGATACGCTGGAAATGTCGCATATCTAGGGCGGACAGCGCGTCGAATTCGGATCGAGTCCGGGGCCAGCATGGGGATTCGGGTGACAAGCGGAAGTAAGCTGACTGTGGAAAGCAGCGTCTTCCAGATCAATGCGGGAACGGGATTGATTCTATTCCAGACCGACGGGGCGACAGCCCCGCATCAGCGACACAGCCTTCATCAGCAATGCTGGGTATGCCGGTCTTCCTGACACTGAACCCGGCGATCTTTGACGGGTCGGGGATACAGAACAACAGCGCGTATAGCAACACGAGAGAGACCAATGGAATTTGGCGTGGCGGCCGACTGGCGGTGTCTCGAAGCTGACCAGGAACGCGGGCATGGCGTATGTCCTGTTGGCGGATAAGCAGCGTTACAAGCAATGCCAGCCTGCGATCGGTGAAGGGGCAGTGGTGAAGGTGATCCTGACGCCGCACTGGTATGGAGAGGGGGTTACATTGGCGTGGATGGAACGCTGACGGCAACGGGTCGGCCGCAAACTCCCGATGTTCACCTAGCCTGGAAGGACTGACGCCTACGGGGGGGACACGAACGACGGTGGCGCGCCACGACAGCCCCCGCAGCGGGAGACTGGGGGCGCGATCATCGGCGCGACGGGCATGGCCTCTATTGATCAACACACCCGCATCCACTTCGGCGGTGTGTGGCTGGTATGGATACTCTGGGAATGATGCGCGTGACGAGGGCGGAACCCCCGCATGGTGGCCAACTCGCGGATCGAGTTCGGGGCGAGCATCCGGGGATCCGGGTGACAAGCGGCTGCAAGCTGACAGTGGAAAGCAGCGTCATCCAGAACAACGCGGGGGAATGGGATTGACTTCACCAGACGGAGGGAGGCGACAGCCCCGGTCATCAGCGAACTGGCCTTCATCAGCAATGCCGGGTATGCGGTCTTCTTCACTTTCTGAACTGGCGATCTTCGACGGGTCGGGGATGCAGAACAACAGCGCGTACAGCTAACAGACCAATGGGCGGGATTAGGTATGGCGCCAGCCAAGGGTGCCCTCCGAAGCTGACAGGAATCCGGGCATGGCGTATGTCCTGTTGGCGGATAGCAACGTTACCAGCAATGCCAGCCTGATTGGCGAAGGGGCGGTGGTGAAGGTGATTCTGACGTCGCATTTGTATGGAGAGGGCGGATACACCGGTTGTGGATGGAACTGACAGCGCGGGATCGGCCGCAGGAACCCGATTATCATCACCGGCCTGAAGGATGACGCGGACGGGGAGACACACGAACAACGATGGCGGCGCGACAGCCCCCGCTGCGGGAGACTGGGGCGCCATCCACATCGGCCGCGACGGGCAAGGCCACTTTCGATCACACCCGCATCCGCTTCGGTGGAATCCAGGCTAGTGTGGATATCCGTCGAACTCAATCAGAAATGAGGGCGGTGTGCGCCACTATGACCTACGCGACGGTCGAGTCCAGCATTGGTATCGGACCAGCCTGAACGGCAGAACCTGTCTGTGACGAACAGCACCTTCGCGCACAACGACACTGGCATTTCGCTTGGCACGAGCGCCAGCGCCCCAGTTCTTGACCAAGTCGTCTTCAGTTCCAACACCGTGGGCCCGTTTGTCGCCGGAGTATCCCGCCGATCCTGACATCGTGCGCGCTTTGTGGGAAACACGAGTTACGGTGGCGAACAATCTCATGCTCAGTCGAGTCAATGCCGTCAACAGTTGGTGGGCACCGGTAGGGGCCGACTCATGGCACAAATCCGGGAGGTATGGGCGACAGAGTCTCTGATGGCGTAGATTACAGTCCGTGGTTGTCCGCTCAGCCCTAGGTGGCATCACCGAAGACGCGCTCGTCGCGGCGCCAAGTTGGAAGCCCCAGCCCTGAGCGACTTCCGCGCGCCAATGAACGCGCAAGCCTCCTCAGGCTGGGTTGGTGGTGGTCGCTTGTCTGTGCGAAGCAGCGGCTTGCGTCAGTCGTATGTGGCTGCAGATCCCAGTGCGCGAAACCAGGCCAGGCAATCTCCGGGGGTGCCGATGGGAAATTCCAGCGCGCGCCGCAGCGCCAGATTGCTCAAGAAATGCTCGCGGTCCAGTGTCACGAGATAACCCACGCCGGCGTCCACCGCGCCAGCCAGAACAACGGCGTCCTTTGCATGGCCGACGAGCCGTTGCAGCTTTCCGCGTGCTCTTGATCGAGGGTGGTTGGACCAGCTCGATCCGAATCCGGGCCAGCCAGGCGGACACCACGGGCAGCTGGAGGAATCTTCTGCCGCAGCACCGCGTCGAGCTCGGCCAGCACGTCCTGGCCGCACCAAAGTTGCAGCGCCTGCGCTCTCCCAGGGCAAACAACGCGCGGGCGCCGCCGGAATCGGAGAGCAACCCGGCGATCAGGGCGCTGGTATCGAGAAAGACATCAGGCAGGTTCATTGCGGCGCCTGGAGTCGTCATCGCGCACCCTCGCGCAAGTTTCAGCATGCTCTCCAGCGTCTCGCCCTGGGACTCGAGCTGTTCACGGATCTGATCCGCAAGACGGTCGGCGCTGAGCGGCCCGGGAACGAGCATGAGCCGCCTCTCCAAGGTCGATGACGCTGTGGGGCCGGCTTGATGGCTGGTCGCGCAAGGCTTTGGGCAGGGTGATCCTGACCCCGCTCGACGATCTGGACTGTTGGCTGCATGCTTTCAGTATAGCTGATTTTCTGATTTTCAGAATGTTGCGGTTCGCTGTTCGCCGGCGAAGCTGGGGACGGTAAACCGGAACAGAGAATCTACGACCCACTCTCCTCGCCTCGGCCGGTATTGCAACGCTTCGGCCAGGTGGGCGGCTCCGATCGCGCTTGGCGCAGGCCAAATCGGCGATGGTCCGGGCGAGCTTGAGCACGGCCGGGTGATAGGCCCGCGCGCTGAGGTTGAGCTGGCTCATTGCCACCTTCATGGAGTCGGTCCCCGCATCGTCTAGGGCGCAATGGGCGCTGAGGTCGTCGAGGCGCATATCGGCGTTGCAGTAGGCGCCCGGGATGCCGTTGGCGATGAAACGCCGGGCCTGATTGCTGCGCCGCCTGCACCTCGCGCGGACGGCCTCCGGGGGTTCTCCGCCCGGGTGCCGCTCAGCTTCTCAAAGTTCGCCCGTTGCACGTCCAAGAAGGTGTCGATCCGGTCCAGCAGCGGCCCGGAGATCTTCCTCTGATACTGCTGCACCGCGGCCGGCGCGCAGGTGCACTCCCGATCGCATCGCCAAACCAGCCGCACTTGCACGGGTTCATCGCCGCGATGAGCTGGAACGAGGCGGGAAAGGTAAGCGTCCCGCTGGCCCGGCTGATGGTGACGACTTTGTCCTCCAGCGGCTGGCGCAGGACCTCGAGCGCGCGGGCATCAAACTCAGGCAGCTCATCCAGAAAGAGCACGCCCCGGTGGGCCAGCGAGATCTCGCCCGGGCGCGGGATCTTGCCGCCGCCGACCAGCCCGGCGTGCGAGACCGTGTGGTGCGGGGGCGCGGAACGGACGGGCCCGAATAAGCGGCATGTCGGGCGGGAGCGCGTCGGCGACGCTGTAAATCCGGGTGGCCTCGAGGGCTTCCTCCATGCTCAGGTCGGGCAGGATGCCGGGCGTGCCCGGGCCAGCAGGTCTTGCCCGCGCCAGGCTGCCCTTCATGATGGCGTTGTGCCCGCCCGCCGCCGCGATTTTCAGGGCGCGGTTGGCGACTTCCTGGCCCATGATGTCGCGGAAGTCCGTGATCGGCGCCGGCGCGTGCGCGCCATGAGCGCGGTCGGCGGGCGGCTGGGTGACCACGAGCGGATCCCGGCTGTTGAGGGCAACGACGAGGTCGATCAGGGTGGCCGCGGCGATGACGTCGATGCCATGGACGAGGGCGGCCTCGGGGCGCGTCGCAGGCCGGGACGATGATGCGCCGGTAACCGCGCTCGCGGGCGAAGGCCGTCATGGGCGCACGCCGCGGGCATGCCGGATGCCGCCGTCGAGGGCAGGCTCGCCCACGACCAGCGCGCCCTCGAGGGCTGAGGCAAGAGCTGAACCGAGGCGACAGGAAGCCCGAGCGCAATCGGCAAGTCATGCGTGGCCCCATCTTCTTGAGGTCGGCCGGAGCCAGGTTGATGTCACCCGGTTGTAGGCCACTAGGCGCGCAATTGCGAAAGGCGCTCCGAATCCGCTCCTGGCTCTCCTTGACCGCCGCATCGGGCAGGCCGACCAGGGTGAAGTAGGGCATCCCGAAGGCGGAGTCGACTTCGCACTCGACAACGGTGCCGTCGAGGCCGATCACGGCGCAGGAATCGATTTTGGCAAGCATCGTGATTTATCTAATCACGATGTTCGCGGTATGGGCCTGACAGTTGGCTGACAGAATGTCAGCCAAGCGCAACATCGAGGATCATCATCACCGCAAAACCCGCCATGGTTGCGATGGTGACGAAATCGATGTTTGCCTCGTTACGTTGAGACTCGGGGATCAATTCTTCGACGACGACAAAATCATTGCGCTGGCGGCAAACAAAGCGCATACGGCAGGATGTTTTGCATATACACACAAATGGCGCCGAGCGCGCTGGCAATGGGCTCAACCATGCCGGACGCCTGGCCCATCAAAAGCTCCTTGTCCTCCCCATTCCTTCTCGTCTCAACGGCAACGCCACCGCGGCCCTTCCGGGAAGTTCTGCAGGCCAATTCCACGGCCAGGCAATGGCGCCGCCAAGCGTAGTGGAGGAGAGATTGGCCGCAGCCCCGAACGCCACGCCGACCGCAAGGCCCTCAGGGATGTTGTGCAATGTGATCGCAAGGACCAATAGCGTGCTGCGCTGCCAGGATGTCTTGATCCCCTCACGTTGATTCAGAGCCATCCCCGGATGCAGATGCGGCAGCAGGCGATCGGTCAATCTCATGAAATGCTGCCACCCATGAACCCGATCACGGCCGTAAGCCAAGAAATCTGCCCCATCTGCTCGGCCATTTCGATGCCCGGCGCCAGGAGCGACCGAAGCTTGCGGCAACCGCGACGCCAGCGGCGAAACCAAGCATTGAGTCCATGAGCTTGGGTCGACCGTCTTTGCGACGTAGACAGCGCCGCGCCCGCTGCTGTCACGCCCACGTGAAGATCGTGGCAATGAGCGCCTGAGTAATGGGACTGTATTGCTCAGGGAAGTCAAGCACTGGGTGTCCTTTGTTGTCAGTCTGGATACTGTAGCCCAAACATCAAGACCGGTTCGCGCGTGATAGGCATCGCCCAGGCCCAGGGCGATGCATATCACGCCGGACAAAATCGGGGAAGCGACGACGCGCGCATGGGAGAATCTACAAAGCGCTGGTCGATGATGAAAACCGCAAGCTTCCGGATGCGCCGCCCCGACTCGGGCAACGGATTTACGATCTCGTCCTGTCCGTGCCGGTGAACACCAAGGTCACGGGGATCGCGTTACTACCCGCATTGATCCTCGGTTTTTCGCTTAACTATTGGATGACCTCCGGATTGTCGGATTGGCTGTCCTATTTGCTGTCAGATCGCGCGTCGAGGCCGCGATGGAAGCCGGGCGGCGCAGCGTCACGCTGGTTACGAGGCTTGCCGCCGCCGCCTCTGATCTTGTTCGGCGGCGGTGCTCACCTTTTGCTGACCCGGCCATTGCGCGAACTTCGGGCCATGGCTATCCGTGTCGCTGAAGGCGAGGTGGATGCGCGCGCGGGTCTACGCCAGGACGAGATCGGCGATGTCGCGACGGCCATCAACACGATGACCAACCGGCTGGTCCAGGCTCAGACCGATCTGACCCGTTCGAACCGGCGCTAAGCGCCATCAACCGAGTGATCCAGGCGGCGGATCGGGGCTGGACATCCATGATGTGCTCTTCGATATTCCTCGCCGCCGTCCTGGATGTGCTGAACCTGGAAGTGGGCTGGGTCTATCTTCGTGATCCGGATCGAAACCAGTTCCATCTCGCAAGCTGGCGCAACGTGGCGCCTGATCTGGGCGCGCGCCTGATCCATGCGCCCGGCCTTGGAGCTGAGCCGATGCCAGCGCATGCTGCTCAGCGGTGAGAGTCGGCGGGAGTTGCCTTGTGCGCCTGCGAGCGCATGGCGGCAACCTGTGCTGGCGCGAGGCAGGCCGCCCATTTCTCGTTGCCAATCGAGGCGGGCGATTTGCGCCTGGGCGTGGTCAATCTGCTGTGCGTTGGCGAACAACGCTTGTCGGACGAAGATCGAGATCTCCTGGCGGGCATCGGCGCGCAGATCTCGGAGGTGGTTTCGAACGCCTGGCTGCGCCTTAGCTGGCTAGGAAAGGCGCGACAGGCCCTGCTCGAGTCGCTGGTGGATGCCCGGAGGATGAGCGCGGGCGGCTGGCCGGGAATTGCATGATGGCGCCGGTCAGATGCTGACAACGTTGCTTGTGCGGCTCAAGACGATGGAAGGCAAGCGGACAGTCCTGCGATCCGGAGCGGCCTTGCGTCGACCCTCGACATGGTGTCGCAGACGATCGAACAGGTGCGCGATCTCCCATCGGCTGCGGCCCGCCGCGCTAGAGGAGTTGGGCCTGGAAGTGGCCTTGCGGACGCTCGTGGCCGATACTGTTGAAGAGGCCGGGATGATCGCAAATTGTCAAATCGACCCGGATGCCCAATCACTGCCGCAGTATCGAAGTGTCGCTGTATCGTGTCGCCCAGAAGCGCTGACCAACATGCGCGACACGCCAGGCTCAGGTCGTCGATCACGTTATCCAGACGGGTAGGCGCGATCAGCTTGCTGATTCACGATGACGGCCTTGGCTTCAGTCCCGATTCGCCCTCAGCGATGGACGGGCGCGCGCCACCTTGGCCTGGTCAGCATGCGCGAACGGGCGGACAAGGTGAATGCAACCTTGAGCGTGAAAGCGCGGCGGGCAAAGGAACGACGATTCGGGTTGTCGTGCCCATTGAAGAAGGCTCGGGGTGGGTGGCATGAGCGCGCGGCCCGACGTCGTCCGAATCCTGCTCGTCGATGACCACAAAGTGCTGCGGGATGGTTTGCGCGCCCTGTTGGAGCTTGAAACGGACTTGCGCGTGGTGGGCGAGGCGGGAACCGGCGCGGCAGCGATGGACGCGGCCCGAACCCTGGTCCCCGACCTGATGATCCTCGATCTGAGCCTGCCCGATATGAGCGGCCTTGAGGTCATCCGCGCGGTCCGCCGCGACATGACGGGCATCCGCATCATCGTGCTTTCGATGCACAGCCGGCGCGAGTTTGTGGTTCCGGTGATGGAGGCGGGATGCGACGGCTATAATGCCCAAATCGGCCACCCATACCAGCCTGCATGAGGCAATCCGGGTTGTCCTTGCGGGCGAGCGCTACCTGCATCCTGTCGTCCGACGGCCCTGCTTGGCGCAAAACGCGAAGCGCAATCTGAATCGATTCAGTTCGGGACGCTGTCCGAGCGCGAACAAGACGTCCTTCGGCTGTCGGCGCAGGGTTTCACCAGCCGCGAAATCGCAGAGAAACTCACCCTCAGTTCGAAGACGGTTGGAGACCTATCGGCAGCGGGCGCTGGAGAAGCTGGGTATCGAGAACCGCGCGGCGTTTGTCAGGTTCGCCGTGCGGGCCGGACTGCTTGATGGCTTCCGGCCGAGCGATGTCTGACGCCTTAATCCTGGCGATCAAGCACGAAGTGGCTGTTGGCGCTGGCGCGCTGGCCATCGGCGGCAGCGCCAAGACTGCCGCGGCCGCATCTCCAGCATTTGTAGCGCAGGAATTTGCGGATGCGGCTGGCCGGTCGAAGCGCCCCTGGTGGGTGAAGACGGTCGACAAGCCCACCATGGAAATCGACTGGAAGGTCATGGAGCGCTACAGCGAGGCAGCACCCGCGGAAGCATGCCCAAAGGGTAAATGGGCCAGGCCGAGGTCGACCGATACACGGCGGCCGGGCCAAGCTCATCAAAGAGCGCATCCTGGGCAACGTGGATGGCTACCAGTTGCGGGACTTCGCCATGTCCTCGGCGCATGTTGGCGTGGGCAAGAAGTTCCTCCGGCCCGCAGACGGCGCCGACGCCTGAGAGCCGGGGCGTGCCGAAGTGGACAGGAACGCCCGAGGAAGCCTCCAAGATGTTGCGCGGGGCCATGCGCCACTTCGGGGTGGCGAACTGCGGTTTCACGGTGCTTGACGAAAACACCAGCAAGCTGATTTACTCCAAGGATCCCGACGGCAAGGAGCTGATCTTCACCGACGAAGTGAAGGCGTCTGAGACCGACAAGCAGCGCTTCATCCCCAAGAGCTGCAAGTACGTCATGGCCTACACCGTGCAGATGTCTCCGGAGACCATGCGCCGCTCGCCGACGATGACTGGTGGCCAGACGACCACCCTGGCCTGCAGCGCGCCGGGAACATCCAGCATCGGTCCAGGAGTTTCTGCGCGGCCTGGGCTATCAGGGGCTGGGCGAGTCCTCGATTAATGCGTTGGGCGCGCCGGCGTTCGGCGTCCTCACCGGGCTGGGTGAGATGTCGCGCCTAAATCGCATGATCTCGCCTGAATTCGGCCCGATGGTGCGCGTCTTCAAGCTGCTCATGGACCTGCCCGTGGCCGTCGACAAGCCGATCGACGCCGGGATCATGGCGTTCTGCAAGGCCTGCAAGAAGTGCGCCGAGGCGTGCCCGTCACAGTCGCTGAGCTTCGACACCGAGCCCACCTGGAAGGTGCGTGGCCCGTGGAACAACCCCGGGCACAAGGCCTACTTCGAGGACTCCGTCAGTTGCATGACCTACTGGCGCGAGAAGGCGACCAAACTGTGGCATCTGCTTCGGTGCCCCTTCGCCAAGAAAGACAAGGCCTGGATCCACGAGATGGTCAAGGTCGGCATGTCGGTCGCGCCTTCGCCGACAGCTTCTTCCGCAGCATGGACGACGCCTTCGGGTATGGCGCCCAGGCAAGCGGCGAATCGTGGTGGAATCTCGATTTGCCGGAATACGGCATTGACAGCAATCAGCCCGTGGGAGCGGTATAAATCATGGCACAACAAGTTGTTACCAAGAGAGACTACATCGAGATCCGCAAGCGCCCGTGGTATGTGTATGTCATCGGGCTGCTGTGGATTGGTTGATCGGTTTCCTGGCGCAGAACCGCCGCTCGCCAGCGCGCAGGAGCTCGAGCCTCGCGCGGCGATGGTCTTCTGGGTCAGCGCGGCCGGTGTTGCTGGCTGGCGTGGTGATCGCTTTCCTGCGCGGCCGAAAGTAACGGACTGACGGTTTGCCAACCGTCACCTCGCGCAACGTTCGGGAGGGGCGCCCGCCGCTCTCCCGGAGCGTTGTGTAACGCCTCGGTCAACAGCGCCAAAGGGCTGATCTCCTCATGACCTCCTCCACGTTGCCCCCGCCTCCCGCAGTCACACCGGCTCCGCCTAAGCGAAGCTCGGGCGCCTATCAGAAACGCAATCGATGGGAACGCCTGTTCATGATCGGCGCGGCGATCGCCATTGTGGCGGCCTGGTTGATCGGCTTTTTCGCGCCGGCGTGGATGCCTCGACGTTTGTTGGCGAAGGTGCTGCCGGGCGCCACTTCCATTGATCGCAGCGGCGAGCATGTTGGCCGTGACGCCGCGGGCGCAATCGTGGCTACGCCGGGGTTGGACGCGGCACGGGCTATGGCGGTCCGATGCGCGTCGTCGTGGGTGTCAACCCGGCCGGCGCCATCCTTGGGGTTGAGATGGTCGAGGAGCGCGAATCTCCGGGCTTCTTTCGGCTCGTCCGCAGCAGCAAGCTCTTCTCGGGCTATGTGAACCGCGCCATTCAGACGCCATTGCAGCTCGGTCAGGATCTCGACAGCGTCACCGGCGCGACCCGGAGCGCCGAGGGCGTGGCGAACGCTGTACGCGACGCCGTGCGCGGTGTCGCGGCGGATGCGCTTAAGGCTCCTTTGCCGCCGGCCCAGACCCGGCTCGAGATCGGCGCGCCAGAAATCGTCCTGGTTCTGCTGTTTGCAGCCGGATACGTCGGCCACAAACTGCGCGCGCCCAAGGTCAAGCGCGCGGTTCGGTGGGGGACGCTGATTGTCGGGATGTTGACGATCGGCTTTCTGTACACGCTGCCGCTGACGATCAGCATGGTCGTCGCGCTGTTGAGCGGCTACTGGCCGGATTGGCAAACCAACCTGTATTGGTATCTCCTGATCGGCGGCATCATCTTCGCCACCATCGTAACCAACAAGAACGCTTACTGCAGTTGGTTTTGCCCGTTTGGCGCGTTTTCAGGAGTGCCTGGCGGCCGTGACCCGGGTGAAGGCCAGCCAGGCCCACGGACTGCACGAGCCCTTGAAGTGGCTGCAGCGGATTCTGGCTCTGGTGGCCATCATCCTCGGTCTGGCCCTGCGCAACCCGGGCTATGCCGGATATGAGCCGTTTGCCACGCTGTTTGACCTGCGCGGCACAACGGTCCAATGGGCGTTGCTGCTCATCGTCGTGCTGGTCAGCCTGATGATGTATCGACCTTCTGCAACTACCTGTGCCCGCTGGATCCGGTCGTTGGTTCATCAGCGCGGCGGGCTGGAGCCAAGACACATGGAAAAACCGAAGCAGGTGACCCGGCCGCCAGGACGTGCTGTCGGCCGAAGCAAGCTGGGATCCGCGCTGTTTGCCCGCGTTTGTGGCGGTCAGCGTCGCCCTGATCATCGTCGTGTGGCGCGATAACATCGCCGGCGAGGAGAATCGTTCGCCGAGTTACTATCGTGACACGGTGCTCGTCGATCCAAGCGCGCGCGCCACCGCGACAGCCGCGGCGCTGCCCAGGCGATAAATGAACCCCAATCGTGTCTGCGCCAACAAAGTACGCGATCCATCCGCAGATTTCGCAGATTTCCGCCGATTCTTTTCCTTGTGCGCGCGGAGCCTGTTCAATTCCGCGGAAATCTGCGAAATCTGCGGATGGATTCCTGATGCCGGCCCACCGACCCGTCTCATGACACACCTTTCGAACCTGCCTCCACCTCGGATCAGTCGCCGAGGCTTCCTGCGGATTACGGCGATCGCCGGCGGAATGACCCTGGCGGGTTGCGCCCTTGCGCCTGCACTGCGCGACCGGGCCGTGACGGCGCATTCCGCGACCCGGACCCTGATGGGCACGCGCATCCATCCGCTGGTCGGCCCCTGACGCAGGCGCCGCGCAGAATGCGATTGAGACGACTTTCGATGCGATGGCCCGCCTGGTCGACGTGTTCGACCATCGCCAACCCGCCAGCGCGCTGGCCCGGCTGAATCGGGACGGGCAGCTTGCCACCGCCCCAGCCGAATTGCTTGATGTGCTGCAGCGCGCGCTTGACTACGGCGCCTTAACCAATGGCGCCTTTGATGTGACGGTCAAGCCGCTGCTCGACGCCCGGCGCGATGGCATCCCCGCAACGCCGAGCCTGCGCGCGCGGGTGGACTATCGCCAGATTCGCATCGGCGGAGGCGGGGTTTGGATGGGCATCCCCGGGGCCGAGGTGACGCTCGACGGCATCGCCAAGGGCCGGGTCATTGACGGCGGCCTTGAAGCGCTTCGGCAGCTAGGCTATGTCAATGCCCTGGTGGAGGCGGGCGGCGACTTGCGCACGGCCGGCGCGCGGGCCGATGGCGCGCCCTGGCAAGTTGGAATCACCCACCCGCGCCACGCGGACCAGGGCGACATTCTCTCCGTGCTCTCCTTGCTCACGCGGGCCGTGGCGACCTCCGGCGACTACATGAACGCCTTTACCGCTGACTTCAGCGAACATCACATCATCGATCCGCGGACCGGCAGCTCGCCATTGGAGCTTGCCAGCGCAACGGTTCTAGCGGCTACCGCCCTGGACGCCGATGCCCTCAGCACGACGATGATGGTGCTAGGCGCTGAGGCTGGATTGGCCCTGGCCGAACGCCTGGACGGCGTCGAAGCCGTGCTGGTGACCAAGGACTTGCGCGTGCTGAAGACCCGTGGTCTCGCCTGAGTCCCCAGGGCCAGGTGCCCGGGGTAGGATTCAGGTAGCCACCCTGGAAGTCATCTTAAAAGCGACCGGCGAGATCACCATCCCCGCGCGTAGCGCGGGGATGGTGATCTCGCCGAGGAGATTTAGGATGGTTTCTTGTTTGAATACAGGAACACCATGACAGGAACCCCATCCACCCACGAATCCATATCGGCGGAAACGCTGCAAAGATCGAACGTCTGGAAGCCGTTGTAGTGAAGGCACGCGAGTTGGGCGACTCGCCAGCGCTGATTGAGGCGTTGCTGACGCTCGGCCAGGCGTATTTCGCCCATGGCAACACGCCCAAGGGTCTGACCCAGGTTGAGGAAGCCTTGGAACTTGCCCGGGCCGGCCACCATCAGGAGATGGAAGCGCGCCTGCTCGGATATCAAGGGATGGCCTTGGCCCGGCTCGGCAACGCCCAATTTGGCTATCGCGCGCTCAACCGGTCTCTCAGCCTGGCCAAGGAGATCGGCCACAAGGCGCTGCAGGCCGATGCCCATACCCAACTCGGCCAGGTGGATGCCGAACAGGGCGAAGTGACACGCGCGATTTCGCACCTTGAGCGGGCCCTGGGCGTGGCGATGGAGATGGCCGATCAGCTCCGGATCATGACGCTGGCCGGCCGGCTGGGCGGGCTGTTTTTGGGCTTGAGCTCGCTGGACAAGGCCAGCGAGTACTATGCTCATGCGTTACGCACGGCCCAGGAACTGAAACTGCAGCGCCCGGAGTGCTCGTTCATTGTCAGCCTCGGGAACGTGATGTTGGCCAACAACGAGCCCGACGCAGCGATCGAGCAGTATGAGCATGCGCTGGGGCTGGCCGACAGGCTTGAGGACGGGCACGCCCAGATCGCGGCGTTGACGGGCTTGCTTCGCGCCCACATCGCTTCGGGTCACCGGAGCATGGCCCAGCTCTATGGAGATCAGGCCATTCGAATTGCCCGTGAAAACCACGAGCCGCTTGCCGAGATCGGCGCCCTAAACTTCCTCACGGACTTCCTGTTCAAGGAAGGGCTGGATCAGCGCGTGCCCCCCTACGCGCGGCGCGGATTGGAGATTGCGAAAGAACGGGACGATTGGCCCTGGCAGCTGACCTTCCTGACCCACCTGGGAACGGCCGATCTGGCCGCGCAGCGCTGGGAAGAAGCCCACGCGCATTACAGCGCCGCGCTGACGATGGCTCAGAATACCCAGGACGAATCCGCACAGGCGAGCCTTACCGGCCGAATCGGGGTGGCTCTGGCTGAAATGGAGCGAATGCCCGAGGCCATCGCGATGACCGAATCGGCGCTTGGGCTGGCCCAGAACGCGGGAGATCAACGCCTGCTCGCCGAACAGCAAATCATGCTGGCGTTTTTGTGGCGGGATTCCGGCGACGTGGAAAAGGCAGTGACCTTGTGCCGGGCCGCGATCGCCTCGTTTGAGGCGTGTGGGGAAGAGGCCTTTGCGGCAAGCGCCCGAGAAATGCTGGCGGAACTCGAGCCCTCTAACCGCGAATCGGCCGACACAAATGGGGCCATGGCCTGCGGCATGGTGACCGTCCCAGGCGTGTTTGCACTGAATCCCGTTGGTGCCACAACCCCACCAATCGGCGCCTGTCAGTGGCAGGTTTTGGCCGTGGAACCGGCTTACTGCGGATCAGACCTGGACGGGGACTGACGGATTTGCCCGGATCTCGTCGGTGGCGTTGCACGAAAGGGCTCGCGCATAGCGCGGAGGTGGTTGCGCGGGGCGCGGCAGGATAGTCGTCGGGCGATCGCCCTCCAAATCTTGTCGGTGGCGGCGCGTGAGCGGTCGGTCCGGCGCGGAGGTCCTGATGGGACGCGCTCGTTGGTCTTCTGGTCTCGTCCTCGCAAGTTTATTGTTTGTCGCGACGCCGGTTGCGGCGCGGGGCGGTGTAGCCCAACCCCGATTGGATGTGGATCAAACGATTACCCTGACGCTGGCCGGCTTTGCGCCTGATGTCGTAACTACGTATACGGATGTTCCGGTCGAGTGGCTGAACCTCCTTTCGACCACCGCCCACCTGAACAGCGGCACACCCTACAAAGCCTATCTTCCAAGGATCGTTGGCGGAACTTCCGGGCTGCTTGATATGCGCCCGTCGACCGAGGTGGATGCAGTATGGCCCCTTGGCCGGCTCAGCGCAGATAGCGCGACGATTCCTCCGGGTGGGCGCTTTGTCTTTACGTTCACAACCCCGGGTGACTACGACTTCTATGCCTCGGAACTGCCGGCCCTGACGGGGCGGGTAACCGTGTTGGCACGCCCGGATCTTGACCTCCACAGCGTGGCCGTAAGCCCAATGCCGGTGGCGGTTAATGGGACAGCCGTGATCAGCGCGGTTATCGCAAACCTTGGCCCCGGCCCAGCCGAGCCCTTCAGCGTGACCTGGCGTGCGACCCCCTTGTGGCCGTTGCCGCAGGTCGAGCTATATGGCGGCATGTGGTCGGTGGCGGGCCTGCCTGCCGGCGACTCCATCGTCCTGACCGCGACACAGGTCGTGACACAACCGGGCGCATTGAACGTCGTTGTGAATGCCGATGCCGGCGACATCCTCGTCGAGACAACGAAAGCCAACAATGCGGGAGAGGCCGAGATGGTGTTGGGGACGATCGCCTATTGCGGAGACATCACGGGCGACGCCACCTGGGCTTATGCCGTGTTTGTGCCAACATGCAACATCACGGTGCAGGGCAACGCGACCCTCACGCTGCGCAGTGGGGTAGTCGTCAAACCTATGGGTGGCGTTGGCATCTATATCAACGGCCGATTGAACGGAGTGGGTGATTCGATCACCCCCGTGGTCTTGACATCGTATATGGACGATACCTACGGCGGGGATACCAACAACGATGGATCAGGTTCGACCCCTGTTCCCGGAAGTTGGACAGTGATCAACATCGCCTCCACTGGTACGGCCAATATCGATTACGCTCGCATC
>JADKDT010000028.1 GCA_016714465.1 Candidatus Brachythrix odensensis
GAAGCCGCCCATCACCCCAAACGGCGCGTACAGGCTGCCATCCGGCCGGGTAAGCATCCCCGGAATGATCGTGTGATAGGGGCGTTTGCCGGGCGCAAGCGCATTCGGATGGCTTGAATCGAGGCTGAAGTTGTGACCGCGGTTTTGGAGTGTGAAGCCGCACCCCTCCGGCGTGATGCCCGTCCCAAAGCCCATGTAGTTGCTGTTGATGAATGAGCACGCGTTGCCCTGGCCATCGACGGCGCACAGATAAACCGTGTCGCTCCCCGCCACAGGCGAGCCGCGCCGGGCGTCAACGGTCGCGCGCTCCGGGTGAATGAGCGCCCGCCGCTGGGCCGCATATGCCTTTGAGAGCAGGCCCTCCAGCGGCGCCGGATTCGTGGCTGGATCGGCGACATACCAACGCGCATCAGCAAAGGCCAGCCGTAATCCTTCGACCAACAGATGAGCCCGATGCAGCTCATCGCCGGAACCCGGTTCAAAGCCTTCCAGGATGTTGAGGGCAATCAGTGCGGTCAAGCCCTGTCCGTTGGGCGGACACTCCCACACCCGATATCCGCGATAGGTCGTCGAGATGGGCGCCTCCCAGGTCGTCTGGTGGGCGGCAAGATCGGCCTCGGTCATCACCCCGCCATATCGCTGCACCGCGGCCGCAACCCGTTTGGCGATATCACCCCGGTAGAACGCCGCGCTACCACCAGCCGCAACCTCCCGAAAGACCCGAGCCAGGCGCGGATTTCGAAAAATTCCGCCTGCCCGCGGCGCGCGACCGGCGATGAGCATATCCTCGCCCCGCCCGCGCAGTTGACGCTCCGCCCCGCGTTGCCAGGCGTAGGAAGTGAGCGGTCCAATCGGGGCACCCTCCTCCGCCATCCGGATCGCAGGAACGAGCACATCGGCGAGTCGCATGCGCCCATGCCGGGCGAGCAGATCCTCCCAACCAGCGGCTGCCCCGGGCACCGTGACCGCGTGACCATGATATGGGTCCGCAATCTCGTCGGACGGGGTGGCCAGCCCCTGCCGGCGAATCAGATCGACGGACACTCCAGCCGGCGCGCGGCCCGAACCATTCATCGCCGTCACAGCGCCGGTGCTGGCGTCAAAATACAACGCAAAACAATCGCCACCGATTCCGGTCGAGCCGGGCTCGACCACATTCAAGGCGGCCGCCGCGGCCACGGCCGCGTCGGCGGCATTGCCGCCCTGGCGCATGACATCGAGGCCGGCCGCGGTCGCCGTGGTCGCGCTGGTGGCGACCATCCCGCGGGTCGAAAGGGCCGGCGAGCGGCGCGAATCAAACTGAAGATCTGTCATGTTGGGATTGGGCGGCGTGAGCGCGCCGGCCTGGGCGATTGTCGCACAGGGTTAATTTCTCTCCAGAAAGAGGTGTTGGGGCACCGCCGCCAGCGCGCGTAAACGATAATGCTCGCATTCATGCCCACAACGGAAACCGACACCCCCACCCGCCTGCGCCTGACGCTCGACTCGCTCGCCCCGACCGGAGAAGCCATCGGCCGGGCCGACGGCATGGTTATCTTCGTCCCCTTCGGGCTGCCCGGTGAGACCGTCGAGGTCGAGATCACTTTTCGCCGGCGAAGTTTTGCCCGGGGTCGCTTGCTGACCGTCATCACGGCCGCGCCCGAGCGCGTTGCCCCCGCCTGCGCGCACTTTACCGTGTGCGGCGGCTGCGACTTGCAGCATATGCCGTACCCGGCCCAGCTGGCCTTCAAGACCGGGGCCGTGCGCGAGCAACTCATCCGACTGGGCAAGTTCGCCAATCCCGATGTGCGCCCGTGCGTGCCCAGCCCACGTCCGTTGGCGTATCGCAATAACATTCAGTTCGTCGTCTCGGGCCAGGGCGGCTTTGGCTATCGGGCCGAGGGCAGCCACCAGGTCGTCGCCATCGACACCTGCCCGATCACCGCGCCCGAAGTCCTCGAGGCCGCCCGCCAGGCGGTCGCCACCGGGCCCAAACCCGGAACGGGCCTGGAAGTCCGGGCCGGGCTGACCGGGAGCGGACGGTCGGCCATCCTGCGCCGGGTGCCCGTGGCCGAGAACAACCCGCAAGCCGTCCTCGACGAGCCCCTCAGCGAAACCATCGGCGACTTCGAATACCGTTTCGCCGCCGATTCATTCTTTCAGGTCAATCCATTTGCGGCCGGGGCACTGGTGGCCGAAGCCATGGCTGCCGCCGATCCGCAGCCGGGCCAGCGCGCGCTTGATCTGTTCTGCGGCGTGGGACTGTTTACCCTGCCGCTGGCGCGCCGGGCCGGCCAGGCGCTGGGGGTCGAAGTCAATTCGGATGCAGTCGACTTCGCCCGTTATAACGCGATGCGCGGCGGCCTGACCGAGCACGCGGCCTTTGTCCGGGCGAGCGCGCTGGCAGGGCTCAAGCTCGAAGCCGTTCGTGCCCAACGCTGGGATCTTATGCTGGTCGATCCGCCCCGGGCCGGGCTCGATCGGCCGGTGCTGGACGCGATGCTTGCTCTCGAGCCCCAGCGCCTGGTATATGTGTCATGCGACCCTGCCACCCTGGCGCGCGACGCGGCCCTGCTCGAGGCGGGCGGCTATTCCCTGGCCTACGCCCAACCAGTGGACGTCTTTCCGCAGACCCGCCACGTCGAGGTCGTGGCGCGCTTCGACCGGACTAGCGTTTCTGAACGCTGAACGTCAGGGTGACGGTCTCAAAATACTGGCCGCTTGGGTCGAGGGCAAGCCCGCTCACTTTGGCTTCGACCCGCAACGCGGAAGTGACGATTTCGACCACGCTGCCCTCGCGGGCGATCACGGGTTCGCCCTTGGCAGCCAGGCGCGCGCGCCAGGCCGGATCCGCGGAGGCGCCTTCGGTGATCAGAACCTTGGTCGTTGTGCTGAAGACCTGTTTGTCAAACGCCCACACGCCCAGGGCCGGCACACGGCGCGGGGCTGCGTCACCCACGCGCTCAGCGACGCTGGCCCCGCATTCGCCCATCAGTTCGCCAAGCGTCCCTGCAATCTGATAGTCCTCTTCGAAATTTTCGGACTCAGGCGTTGCATAGGTATATGTCGTCGGCGGAAATATCGTGAGCGGCCGGGCGGTCGGACTGCCGGCCATGGGTGGCTGGGCAAAGACCTGGGTTGGCATCGGGCCTGAGGCGAGGGTCGCCGTGCCCGCCGGGCTTGCAGCCGAGCCCGTAAAGGCGTTTGCGGAGGCAACAACGGATCCAGCCGCGGCAGCCCCAACCGGCATCGGCATTGAGCCGGAGGATTGAGCGGGCGGGTTCACGATCGTGACGGTCGACGAGGATGTGCTTGATTCCGGTCGCGCGCTCCACGCCGCTGGTTCTTCGAGTGGATCGAGGTCATCCTCGATGATCAGCGTGTCATGGCTGGGCTCGGGCGGCGCCTGGGTGTATTGATTCACCGTGACGTTGGGATTGCCAGGCGGACCATCCAGCAAGGCATCTGGTTCGGCCGCTCGTCGGTCAGCGCGATTGCCAAGCAGCTTGATGATCAGGAACGCCAGCGCGGCGAGGACAAGCAGGATGATGAACCCGGCAATCCTCGGCACCAGCCGGTTGGCTTCCGACGGACGTCCAAACAGCGCATTCGCCTGCGGCGCATCCTTGACGTTGCGGTCGATGTCGGACGCAAGCGCGCCAAGTTGGACCTCATCCTGCAGGACAAAGCGGCTGTTCGGGCCCTTGCGATTCTCGTCCGCAACAATTCGCCGGGCGCTGTTGAGCATGTCCACCGCTCCGGCAACGGTCGTGTCGCCGCTTGTCACACCCAGGAAATCGGCGGCTTCGCGCAGGGCGCGCTGCCGGTCGCGGGCCGTTGCATAACGATTGGCGATTGAAACCACGTAGAGGTCGCGGTATTGCGGGTTCACCCCGTCATAGGCCAGCGACCGGGGGGGCGCATCCTGCAAAACGAGCTCCGGCGGCGCCCAGGCATAGACAATGTAGGCGCCGGCGAAAAAACCGATCAAAAGCCCGGACAGGATTGAGGCCAGCAGGACAGGACCGCTTATTGATTTGGGCATACCTAAGATTCTACTCACTTCACCGCGATCCTGCGAAATGTCCCCGAGCAAGCCATACCGCCCCGGCCTGCGTCGGGGCGGTATGGCTCGCCGGAAAATCCCAACCTTAAAAGGATCACCGCCCCTTGACAAAACGCACGGCCATCCGTATGCTCATGCGTCAACAACCGAAGATCAGATCGAACTCTTATCCAGAGAGGCAGAGGGACCGGCCCAATGAAGCCTCGGCAACCTGTTCACAAGGTGCCAAATCCGGCAGCGACCGCGAAAGCGGGTTAGGACTGGAAGATGAGAGACGGCATGAGCATTGCGCAGTGTTCTCGCCCTCTCGTCATCCGACGGGAGGGCGAGTTGCTTTTCGGGGCAAATCCAGCGGGACGCCAGCGCGGCGGACCGCGAAATCGCTTTCGGGCGAAAGGAAACACGACGATGTCAGATCACACGTACCACTTCGATACGCTCACCTTGCATGCGGGCACCCAGCCCGATCCGGCAACCGGCTCGCGAGCGGTGCCGATTTATCAGACCACCTCCTATCAGTTCAAGAACACCGAGCACGCCGCCAACCTGTTCGGGCTGAAGGAATTCGGCAACATCTACACCCGGATCATGAATCCGACCAACGATGTCGTCGAGCAGCGCCTGGCCGCGCTCGAGGGCGGCGTCGGCGGGCTGGTCCTCTCGTCAGGTCAGGCGGCTGAGACCTTCGCGATCCTGAACCTGGCCAAGCCCGGCGATCACATCGTGAGCGCGACCTCGCTCTACGGCGGGACCTACAACCTCTTTCACTACACCCTGGCCCGCCTGGGGATCGAGACGACCTTTGTCGATCCGGGTGATCCGGAGGCCTTCCGCCGCGCGATCCAGCCCAACACCAAGGCCATCTACGGCGAGACCGTCGGCAACCCCCGGCTGGACCTGTTCCCCTTCGAGGCCGTCGCCAAGATCGCCCATGAGAATCACCTGCCCCTGATCATCGACAACACGACGGCCACCCCGTATCTGGTCCGCCCGATCGAGTGGGGAGCCGACATCGTCGTGCACTCAACGACGAAATACATCGGCGGGCACGGCACCTCGATCGGCGGGATCCTGATCGACAGCGGCAAATTCGACTGGGCCGGCAGCTCGCGACATGCCGAGTTCAACACCCCCGACCCGAGCTACCACGGGGTGGTCTATTCGGCCCTCGGCCCGCTGGCCTACATCCTCAAGGCCCGCCTGACCCTGCTGCGCGACCTGGGCTCGTCGCAGTCGCCGTTCAACTCGTTCCTTAACATCCAGGGGCTCGAGACCCTGAGTGTGCGGCTGGACCGGCACATCGCCAATGCCAACGCGGTGGCGGCCCATCTGGCCACCCACCCCGCGGTGGCCTGGGTCAACCACCCCAGCCTGCCGAGTTATCCGCAGCAGGCGGAGCTCAGGCGCATCGCGCCAAAGGGGCTGACTGCGCTGATCGGCTTCGGGATCAAGGGCGGGCGGGCGGCCGGGCGCGAGTTCATCGACCATCTCAAGCTGCTCTCGCATGTGGCCAACATCGGCGACGCCAAGTCGCTGGCCATCCACCCGGCCTCGACCACCCACTCGCAGCTCAGCTCGGAGGAGCAGCTCAGCACCGGCGTCACCGACGACTTCATCCGGCTGAGCATCGGGATCGAGGACGTGCGCGACATCATCTGGGACATCGATCAGGCCCTCCAGGCCGCCGTCGCCTCGGTCAGCAACGGGCACATCGCCGAGAAAGTCGCCTAGCGCGCGTAGGGGCGAAGCATGGCCGCGCAGCGGCTTCGCCCCTACAACGAGGTGGATGATGGTCAAAACGAAAATGCTCCTGGCGGGGATCGGTTCAGATGCGGCCCAGTTCTACACGATTCTGGAGGCACGCCTGGGCGCGCACGCCATCAACGTGCCCTTCATGCTGAGGGCGACGTGCGAGCCCGGGCTGCTGGCCCGGTTGAATGCGACGTTCCGAATCGGTGACGAGCTCGACGTCACGCTGGACGAAAGCGAGCCGGGGCCGCGCCACGGATGAGGCTTCTTTCCGTCGGATAGCGCTTGCGCTGGAATTTTTCGGAATCGGTGTGCCCCGGCGTACGCGGGGCATACCGATTCCGGATATGATCTGATTCGCGACAAGGGTGGCATGTGACCGATCTGATCGTCCAAACAGAGTACTTTCAATATCCGGGGCGGCTCGCGCTGCAAAGCGGGGCCGCCCTTGACGGTTTCACCCTCGCTTTCGAGACGTATGGCCGGCTGAATACCAAGCGCAGCAACGCCATCCTGATCTGCCACGCCTGGTCGGGCGACGCGCATGTCGCTGGCCGCTACAGCGCGGGCGAGGACAAGCCCGGCTGGTGGGATGACGCGGTCGGGCCGGGCAAGGCCTTCGACACCAACCGCTATTTCGTGGTGTGCTCAAACGTGCTCGGGGGATGCTCGGGCAGCACCGGCCCGAGCACGATCAACCCGGCCACGGGCAAGCCCTGGGCCCTGTCCTTCCCGATGGTGACGATCTCCGGACATGGTCGAGGCCCAGCGCCTGCTGGCCGATCACCTGGGCATCGCCCAGTGGCTGTGCGTGAGCGGTGGCAGCATGGGCGGGATGCAGGCGCTGCAGTGGGCGGTGGCCTACCCGAACCGCGTGCGCAACGTCATCGCCCTGGCCAGCACCGCCCGGCTCTCGCCCCAGACCATTGCCTTGAACGAGGTCCCGCGTCAGGCCATCTACGCCGACCCGAACTGGAACCGGGGCGACTACTACGACAAGACCCCGCCCAACGCCGGGCTGTCGGTCGCCCGGATGATCGGGCACATCACCTTTCTGAGCGACGAGAGCATGCGCGAGAAATTCGGGCGCCGCCTGCGGGCAGGCACCGGCACCGGATACGGCTTCACCTTCGAGACCGAATTCGAGGTCGAGAGCTATCTCAAATACCGCGGCGACTCGTTCACCAAGCGCTTTGACGCCAACGCCTTTCTGTATCTGAGCAAGGCGATGGACTACTTCGATCTGTCGTATGGGCTGCCCTCGCTGGCCGCGGCCTTCCGCGGGGTGACCTCGCGCTTTCTGGTGGTGAGCTACACCAGCGACTGGCTGTATCCGTCGGGGCAGTCGAAGGAGCTCGTCCGGGCTTTGCTCCAGAACGGCATTGACGTGACCTATGTCGACATCGACAGTGACTTCGGCCACGACGCGTTTCTGCTCGAGGTCGACCGGCTGGCCGAGTTGACCCGCGACTTTCTGGGGCGGGCGGCATGAGCAGCGCCCCGGCGCCGGTTCAACGCACCGCCCATCGTCTGGACTGGGACGCGATCGTGTCGCTCGTGCCAGAGGGGGCCAGGGTCCTCGACCTGGGCTGTGGCGACGGCGGGCTGCTCGCCCGTCTGGCCCAGGAGAAGCACGCCACGGCCCGGGGCGTGGAGATCAACGAGGTCAATGTGCGGGCTTGCATCACGCGCGGGCTGTCGGTGCGCCAGGGCAATATCGAGGAAGGCCTGGCCGACTATCCCGACGGGGCCTTCGACGTGGTCGTGCTGAGCCAGACCCTGGCCTACATCAACCGCGGCCGGCCGGTGGTGGCCGAGATGCTGCGGGTCGGGAAGCGGGCGATCGTGTCGTTTGAGAACGCCGGCTACTATCAGGACCGGCTGCAGGTGTTGTTTGGGGGCGGCTTCGGCGGCGATTTGACCGGGGAGGAACCCCGCCAGCGCCCGATCACATTGGGGCAGTTTCGAACGTTTTGCGCTTCGCTGGGCGCGGAGGTCGTCGACGCGGTATTTGTGGGCCGGCGCTCGGCCGGCCCGGGCGGGCGGCGGGCGCTGTGGCCCGAGCTGTTCGCCCATCAGGCGGTGTATTTGCTGGGGCGGGGGGACGCGGCGCGAAGCGGGTAGTTCACCCATGACAGGCTCAGATTTGTAGTTCGTGTTGTAGGCGCAGCCTTCAGGCTGCGCTCGGACGATAGAGTTTTCACGTTGTAGGCGCAGCCTTCAGGCTGCGCTCGGACGATAGAGTTTTCACGTTGTAGGTGCAGCTTTCAGGCTGCGCCCGTACCCCCGCCGCCTGCATCACATCCAGGCGCACGCCCCGGCGCGTCAGATTGCGGCGCCAGCGCATCTGGCCGAGTGTTGTCCAGTGAAACGGCAGGCGCAGCCTGAAGGCTGCGCCTACAACGAGCATACGCTAACGTACGATATCGGCGCAGTCTGGTTGGTTCATTCGCTTTCACCGCCCCGCCGGATTGGCCTCATACACCCGCACGTAGTCGACCGTCATGGTCTGGGGAAAGACCGTTGTGTCATCCGGGTCGCCCGGCCATTGCCCGCCCACCGCCACGTTGAGCAGGAGGAAGAACGGATGATCGAACACCCAGCGCGTATCGCTGGGCAGCAGCGCCGGCGTCGCCGTAAAGTAAGTCTTCGCGTCGACCGACCAGCGAATCTCATCCGGCCGCCAGTCCACCGCATACACGTGATAGGTCTCGTGCCAGGCTTTCCCCTCCGGGTGGAAGTAGCGCAGGCCAATCCCCTTGCCGCCCGAATAGCCCGGCCCGTGAATCGTCCCGACCACCGTTTCGGGATCCTTGCCGACGTTCTCCATGATGTCGATCTCGCCGCTGCCGGGCCACGGATTCGTTTTGATGTCGGCCCCCAGCATCCAAAAGGCCGGCCACAGGCCCTGCCCCTGGGGCAATCGCATCCGCGCCTCGACCCTCCCATAGGTGAAGGTGAAGGTCTCCGAGGTCTGCAGGCGGGCCGAGGTGTAGCCGCAGTCGCCGTACCAGCAAAGCATATCGCGGGCCTGCTCGGCCGTCGTCTTGCGGGCCGTGATCACCAGCGCGCCATTGCCATCCAGGTTGGCATTCGCGGGGCCGCTGGTGTAAAACTGGCGCTCGCGATTGCCCCACCCGCCCCCGCCGAAGTCGAAGCGCCAGCGGGCCGCGTCCGGCGCCGCGCCGGCCGGGCCGTCGAACTCATCCGCCCACAGAATCTTCCACGGCGTGGATGGCGTGGCGGTCGGGGCCGGCCGCGGCGTGGCGGTGGGCGCCGCCTTCGGCGCAGGTGTCGGCGTCGGCGTTGCTTGAGCGGCGCAGGCGGTCAGGAGCGCCGCGCACAAGAGCGCGAGCGTGCGGATGAATCGTTGATTGGACATGCGGGCCATCCGCCTATTGTCCCCCGCTGCGCCTCATGATTTCGGAAGCAACATCCCCCGCCCCGGCTGCGCCGGGGGAGGATGGGCTTCCGGAAAATCCTCTGAAAGACTATCGCGCCAGGGCGGCCTTCTCCTGCGCGACCTGCTCCTTGGCCACCCAGCACGCCACGATGTGGCCGGGCTTGAGCTCCTCGAGCGGCGGGTCGTCGACCTTGCACTTGTCCACCGCAAACGGGCAGCGGGTATGGAATCTGCAGCCCTTGGGCGGGTTGACCGGGCTGGGCACGTCGCCCTGCAAAATCATCCGCTCGCGCTTGAGGGTCGGGTCCGGCATCGGGATCGCCGAGAGCAGCGCCTTGGTATACGGATGGAGCGGATCGCGGAAGATCGTCTCGCGGTCGGTCAGCTCGACCATCTTGCCCAGATACATCACCCCGACCCGGTCGCTGATGTGCTCGACCACGCTCAGGTTGTGGGCGATAAACAGATAGGTCAGCCCGAACTCGCGCTGCAGATCCTTGAGCAGGTTCAGCACCTGCGACTGGATCGACACGTCGAGGGCCGAGACCGGCTCGTCGCAGACGATGAACTCGGGCTCGCAGGGCAAGCGCCCGGGCGATCCCGATGCGCTGGCGCTGGCCGCCCGAGAACTCGTGCGGGTAGCGCCGGGCGTGATAGTCCTCGAGGCCCACCTTGCGCAGCATCTCGATCACCATCTCGTTGCGCTTCTTCGAGTCGCGCATCCCGTGCACCAGCAGGCCCTCGCCCACGCTCTCGCCGATTGGCATGCGCGGATCGAGCGAGGAATACGGGTCCTGGAAGATGATCTGCATGTCGCGCCGCATGGCCTTCAGATCGGCGCCCTTCAGGCCGAAGACATTCCGGCCCTCGAATTCAACTTTGCCCGAGGTGGCCGGGACCAGGCGCAGGAGTGTGCGCCCGACCGTGGTCTTGCCGCAGCCGGACTCGCCCACCAGCCCGAGCGTCTCGCCCTTCTTTACGACGAAGGACACGCCATCGACGGCCTTGACGTTGGCGACGGTGCGCTGCAGCAGGCCTCCCCGAATCGGAAAGTGCTTGACCAGGTCTTCGACGCGCAGCAGGTCCGCCGCCGTGGTGCCGTCGAGCGCTGCCGGTTTGCCGTTTGTGTTGTTCATGGATTAAGTCGGAAGGATTGCGATTAGTCGTAGAGCCAGGTGCGGGCCCAGTGACCGGGCTCGACCTCGCGCAGGGGCGGGTTCTCAACCTGGCAGCGCTCGCGGGCGGCGCCTACGCAGATCTCGCAGCGCGGCTCGAAGCGGCAACCCGGGGGCGGGTTCAACAGGTTCGGCACAAAACCGGGGATGACATCCAGCCGGTCGCGCACAACGCCCAACACCGGGATGGAGCCAAGCAGGCCCTTTGTATAGGGGTGCAGGGGATGGGCAAACAGCGTCCGCACGTCGGCCTCTTCCACGATCTGGCCGGCGTACATCACGACGACCCGGTCGGCCATTTCGGCCACCACACCCAGGTCGTGGGTGATCAGCATGATGGCGGTGCCGGTCTTTTCCTTGAGCCCGCGCATCAGGTCCAGGATCTGAGCCTGGATCGTCACGTCAAGGGCCGTCGTCGGCTCGTCGGCGATCAGCAGTTCGGGCGCGCATGCGAGGGCCATGGCGATCATGACGCGCTGGGCCTGACCGCCCGAGATCTCGTGCGGATAAGCCTGAGCGCGCTTCTCGGGCGAGGGGATGCCAACCATGCGCAGCAGTTCGATCGCTCGCTTCTGGCCCGCTTCTTTGCCCAGCGACTGGTGAATGTTCAGCACTTCCGAGATCTGGTCGCCGATCTTGAAGACCGGGTTCAGACACGTCGTCGGCTGCTGGAAGATCATCGAAATGCGGTTGCCCCGGATCTTCGTCATCTCCTTCTCGGGGATCTTTAGCAGATCGGTGCCGTCGAAGATGATCTTGCCTTCGGTAATCTTGCCGGGGGCGGACACCAGGCGCATCACGGACAACGACGTGACGCTCTTGCCGCAGCCCGATTCGCCCACGATGCCCAGCGTTTCGCCGCGCTTGACGTACAGATCCACCCCGTCCACGGCTTTGATCACGCCGTCCTCGGTGTAGAACTGGGTCTTGAGACCCTTGATTTCGAGCATCAGGTCGCTCTTCGCGTCCCTGGCGCGTCCATTGGTGCTTGACATTGGCTACTCCTGGAAGCGGATTGTAATGAGTGCGAGTACGGCGTTTCCCGAACCGCGGACCAATAACGGCCAGCCTGCGCGAGTGGGCCGATTCTACTTGATAAGCATCACTTCGTCTGGCGCGGATCGAGCGCGTCTCGAAGTCCATCTCCGATGAAGTTAAAGGCCACTGAACACAAAAACATCGGAAAGGCCGGGATCAGTGGCAGATACGGCCGCTCGAACATATAGCTCTGGGTAAAGGCCAGCATATTCCCCAGGTCGGGACCGGGTTCTGGATCCCAACACCGAGGAAACTCAATCCGGTCTCGGCCGTCAGCGAGGCGGCCAGACCCAGTGTGAAGGCCACAATCACGGGCGGAAAGGCATTCGGCACAATGTGGCGGGTGATGATCGCCAGGCTGTTCGCCCCCAGGGCCCGGGCCCCCTCGACAAAGTCGCGCTCGCGCACTTGCAGCACCTGGCCGCGCATCAGCCGGGCCACACCCGTCCAACCCAGCAGGGTCAGGATCAAGATCAAGGCCGCGACGACCCGCGCCTCGCGTTCCTGGTCAAAAAGCATGATCGCCTGCAGGAACTTAATGACGAAGGTCGGGATGGGGATCAGGCGTGGATCGGTGACAAGGACGGCCGTCAGAATTAGCAGGATCGGAAGCTGCGGCAGGTTCGAGAAGAAGTCGATGACGCGCTGGATGACCGAGTCGAGAATGCCCCGGAAATAACCGGCCAGCGTGCCCAGAATCGTGCCGACCAGGGTCGAAAGGGTCGTGGCGAGCATCGCCGTAGTCAGGGAGATGCGCGCTGCATAGACCAGGCGGGTGAAGAGGTCCTGCCCGATCTGGTTTGTGCCCAGCCAGTGCATGGCCCCCGTCTCGGGGCTGCGAGACAACGGGGGCAGGAATTTGGCCGCCGACTCAACATTCAGGTAGTCCCGCTCAAAGGGCGAGATCTGTTTGGCCAGAATCGAGGCGACAAGAATAACGCCCAGGACCAGGAGCGACACCATGGCCAGACGATGCCGCCGGAAACGGCGGGCGACGATGTTGAACTGGGTATCCGCGCGGGCCAGCGGCTTGCGGGCCTGTTCGTTTTCCTTCTGGGGTTTGATCGCGGTGATGGCCATGGTTGCTAGCGCAGGCGAATGCGGGGATCAGCGACTGTATACAAGATGTCGGCCAGCACATACGCGATCAGGGTCAGCACCACACTCAGGAGCAGCACCGCCATCGCGACATTGTAGTCCGAGCCATAGATGGCGGCAACCAGCAGATTTCCCACCCCGGGCAGGCTGAAGATCGTCTCGGTGATAATAGCACCCGCGACGAGGCCGGGCAGGATCGTGACCACCAGGGTGATAAACGGAATCAGGGCATTCCGGACGGCATGTTTGAGGATCACCGCCCGCTCGGTCAGGCCCTTGGCCCGGGCCGTCCGTACGTAGTCCTGCTTGAGCACTTCCAGCACGCTGGCCCGAATATAGCGGATCCAGCCGGACAGGCTGACAAAGGTCAGGATCAGGATCGGCAGAATGAGGTGCCAGGCCCGATCCGCAAAACTCTCGGGCTCAATGACCCCAATCAGCGGCACGGTCTGTGGCGTGTTCGAGACAAAGGTCCCGGCCGGAAAATACGGCAGCCCCCACTGCTTGAACAGCACCGCAAAGACCAGGAGGCCCATCAGGCCCCAGAAGAGGGATGGCAGCGACGAGCCGAGAAAGGCAACGGTCGTCGTCGCATAATCCAATTTGGAATACTGCTTCACTGCGGTGTAGATCCCCAGCGGCACGGCGATGGCCAGAGCCAGCAGGGAGCTGATGCCCTGCAGGAGCAGGGTCAGGCCAATTCGGCTGTTGAGCACTTCGCTGACTGGTCGCCCGCGCAGCACGCCCTGAGAGGTACCAAAGTCGAGCGCCAAAATACCCTTGCTCACCGCCCGACCCTTGAGATCGTTGAGATAGACGGGCACTTCGCAATCGCTGACAACCACGCGCCCATCTGGATACTTGAAGATGGTCTCGCCCTTTCTAAGGCAGCCGACCTGGGTGGCCCCAAACATCTCCTGGCCAAACAGGTTGAGCGGTCCATCGGGCTGGCCCACGAGCCAGCGGGTATAGCGCGGAATCAGGTCGATGTCGAACTCATAGCGCTGCATGACCCGCTCAAGCGCAAAAGGGTCGAGGCGATTCGCGCTATTTTGCTGTTGCTGCATTAACTCCTGCAGCGGCCCTCCGGGCGCCAGGCTCAGCACGTTGTAGGCGACAAAGGTGATGACGAGGAACATCACGATCATCGCGACAAACCGGCGAATCAGGAAGTTGACCATGAATACTGCCCGGGAATTGGACAACAGGGGCGCAGGATTTCTGCGCCCCTGTTATCAACAATCCTGAAATCCGGTGGATTAAGCCGCCGGGTCTCAGACTCTAGCGGCTGTTCAGGTTGAAGTCGATATGCTCCCAGGTCGCGCTGGCGATGTTCTCAGAAGCGACTTTGCCGGCCTTGGCTGCGTCAAAGACCGTCTTCGCCTCGGCGCCGGCCCCCAGCGTCTCCGAACCAACGATGTCTACGGTGCCGGCCAACAGGGCCGCCACGGCGCCATTCGTGTCTCCAAAGAACTGGATGATGACCCGCTTGACCTTCGGCTCGCCATAGATGTAGCGTCGGATCCAGATAGCCTGGGACAAACGAGTAGATGGTCGTCAGATCGTCTGTGAACTCCACCTTGGCTGTGCGATCGCAGATGTCGTAGGACACGCGGCCACCGGCCTTGTCACAATCAATCTTGTAGCCCAGTTCATTGTCGGCCTTCTTGACCTTCTCACCGTCGCTCCATACGAGAGCCTTGCTCTTGGCCGTAACTACCAACTGGGGCATCTTCACGCCAGCCTTGGCATCCACGGTCGCCCAGCGCTGTCAATGACCTTCAGGCTGGCCGAATCCTTGCCCCTTCAGGTGACGCTGCCGTCGGCGGCCACGATGCGCATGCCGTCCTTCAGCTCGACATCATTCTTCTTGGTGCCACCGTTCTCAATCGTCGGCAGCTTGTCATCCGCATAGGTCACCGGTTGGTAGCTATAGTCGTACTGAGTGTAGCTCACACCAAACACCAGTCGAGCAGCAATACGCTGAACAGCGGCGCTCTCCGCGGCGGTGTACATTGATGCTGGCTCCTGGGTCAGGGCAATGACAACGGTGTCCTTTCCGGGAAGCTCCCATTGATCGGCGCTGGCAGTGTAGTACTCAGTGGTGTTGAACTTGATCCCCTTCAGGTTCTTGTTGTAGCCAGCGGTCTCATTGCGCTGGAAGACCGGTAGCGAGATCATGTCCTTTGAGAACTCTTCCTGGACGATGGCATACTGCTTCTTGCGCTCGTCGTTACTGAGCGTGTTATTGGCCGCGCGGATCGCGTCGCTGGCCTTCTTGTTGCACCAACCCATGTAGTTCTGGCCAGCCCAGTTGCTGCCCGGGTTCGGAATCTGATCGCAGGCATACAGGGTTGTGCCACCCGGATCGGCCTGACCCACCCAGGCGTACGCGCCCAAGTCGAAGTCTCGCCTTACCAATCCCGATGCGGCCCCAAACCAGATCGTGCCGGGGATGTAGGAGGGCTGCAGCACGATGCCGCAGTCGGCCATCTGCTTGGTGAACACCGCGCCCCAGGTCTGGCGGAACTGGGCGTTCGTGGTGGTGAAGCGCAGGGTCAGGGGCTCGTTCTTGGCATTGGCCCGGACCGTCGCTTTGTCGGCCAGCTTCCAGCCGGCTGCCTCGAGTAGCGCGCCGCCCTTAGCCTTGTCGAAGGCGTAGTCGACGACGTTCGGGTTGTCCTTGGCATAGAATTGGCTGGTCTTCGGAAGGAAGGTGTCCATCCGCAACTTGGGCTTGTCAGCGTCAGGCACGTAGTCATAGACCGAGGCGATCAGCTTGTCGCGATCGGTGCAGTGGGCGATGCCCTGGCGCACCTTGACGTCGGCCAGAATCGGATGCGGGCGGGTCCACTCGGGCACGGGCGTGGCCGTGGCCGGCGCGGCCTGGGTGACGATGACGGTGGACTGTTCCTTCTGGATCGAAACAACCGTCTCTTTGACGATGACCGGGGGCGCAGTCACGACGATCGGGGTGGCATTGCTGCCGCAGGCCGAAAGTAGCATGCTGCCCACCGCGGCCAAACCAAATACCGCGCTGAGTTTGCGTGTAGACATTGGGTTTTTCTCCTCCTTATGTTTTGACGTAACTGAGAATAGATTTCATTATCCCTTTGCCCGCCTGGATGTCAAGGACGAAAGGCGTTTGAAGCGCGCGAAAGGTCATAAGTGGACGCGAAATACCCCGCTCCGTCCCGCCCCGGCGTAGGCCGGGGCGGGGCGGAGCGGGGTATTTCGCGTCCAGAAACGAGTCAGTCAAAAACTCTCAGCCCAGATGCGGCCGGATCTTGTTCATCAGCCGCTCTTTGGGCATGTAACCCATCAGCCGTTCCACAGGCGCGCCATCCTTGAACAGAATCATGGTCGGGATGCTCATCACACCGTAGCGCCGGGCGGTGTTCGGGTTGTCGTCGACATCCAGCTTGCGGATTGCGATCTTCCCGGCGTTCTCGCCAGCGACCTGCTCCAACACCGGCGCAATCATCTTGCACGGCCCACACCACTCGGCCCAGAAGTCAACCAGGACCAGGCCTTTCGACTTCTCGATCTCAGTCTCAAAAGCGGTGTCAGTAACCGCGCTTGTCAATGCTCCCATCGTAATCCTCCATGAATCCATACTGGCTTACTACTCGTGACAGACCCCACTTCGGTGGGATACGTGCGGCTTAGCCGCACGCATTCCCACCGAAATGAAAGCTGTCGATTAATTTATGTTTATTGTCGTTCTCGCGAATAAGAGCCGCCTTAGCGCCGCTGCCCCCGTTGCGAACTCTCAGCTAGCCGGGCTCCAGCGCGCCCGCGAGTTTTTCGGCATTCTCCACTCGCCGGGCCAACTCATCGAAGCCCACTTGCCAAAAATCCGGATCGCCCATGTCGAAGCCCATCGAGCTCACCTGTTCGCTAGGCGATTGGCTGCCCCCCGTCGCCAGAAACGCGGCATATCGGCCCACGAACGTCTCGCCCTCTCGCCGATACATTCCATACAGGGCCTGCACCAACAGCTCGCCAAATGAATAGGCATAGCAGTAGAACGGAGTGCTTATGAAGTGCGGGATATACGACCAGCCGAGCTCATAGCCCGAAGTCATCGCCAGGGTGTCGCCGTAGTACGGCGCATTGGCTTCCAGCCAGAGCCTGCCGAGCTGCTCCCCGTTCAGCCGCCCCTGCACACGGGCGGCATAGGCCTTCTGTTCGAAACGCGTCATGACGGTTTGCCGGAAGACCGTGGCAAAGCTATCCTCGATCTTGGCGCATAGCAGCTTGAGCTGGCTCGCCGGATCGTCGATCTTGGCCAGCATCGCGTCAAAGGTCAGCATCTCGGCGAACACGCTGGCCGTCTCAGCGACCGGCAGCGATGGATGGAAACTGAACGGCGTCTGCCCGGCGGCCAGCAGATCGTGCATCCCGTGGCCCAGCTCATGGGCCAGCGTCATCACGTCGCGCAGATCGTCGTTGTAGCTCATCAGGATAAAGGGCGGTTTCGAGGGCGAACTGCCGTAGCAGAATGCGCCGCCGCGCTTGGAGCTGCGCGGGTCCGCGTCGATCCAGCGCTCGGCGAAAAACCGGGCCGCCATGCCCGAGAACTGGGGCGAGAATCGTTCCAGCGCGCTCAACACGGTATCGCGAGCCTCATCGAAGGTGATCCGCTGGCGAGCCTCACCCAATGGGGCGTACTGGTCGAATAGCTCAAGCTTGGGCAGCCCCAGCAATCGGGCCTTGAGCCGCCAGTAGCGATGGGCCAGCGGGAAATTGCGCTCAACGGCCGTCATCATCGCATCGACGGCCCGCGCGTCTACGTCATTGGCCAGATGCCGCGGCTGCATCGGGTCGCCATAGTGGCGCACGCGCGATGTCACCAGGTGGTCCTGAAAGCGCGTGTCGTAGATAAAGGACAAGACCTGCTGGTGGGCGGCCAGGGTCGCATAGAACGACTCGTGGGCGCGCTGCCGGGTTGCCCGGTCCGCGACCCGGGTCAGGCTCAGAATCTCGCTTTGATTGACCTCGCGGGTAACGCCGTCGATGTCGATCTTGAACCGCAGCGACGCGACGTACTCGGTGAAGAGTTTGCTCCAGGCTGAAACGCCTGTCATATCTTTATCGTTGATCAATCGCTCTTCCAGTTCGGAAAGCGTGTGCGGCTTGAAACGCCGCGCACTCGCCAGATAGTGCGCGTAACGGGCGAGGGCCGGGTCGGCTACCAGCCGGGCAGCGGCGGCGTCATCGACTTGCAGCCATTCCAGATCAAAAAAAAGCGCGCGGTTTTGCAGCGCCGTCAGGCGCTCTTCCACGCGCTGGACCAGCTTCCGGTTGGCATCACCGGTCGTGTCAGCGGCATACAGAAGCTGGGCAAACGCAAACAGCGTATTGGCCCGGTCCGACATCGATTCGGAGGATTGCAGGGCCGCCAGCAAAAACGCCGCGGCCGGCCCGCCCGGCACCGCGATTCGGCCGCGATATTCAGTGTCGAAGATGAGCACGTCTTCATCCAGACTCGACAGTGTCCGATCGATCGCGGGGTCGTCAACCGATGCGTACAACGGTGACAGATCCCAGGCAACGCCGGCGGCGCTTTTGGCGGGAGATGAGGGGGCTGGCTGCGTGGTCGCGCTCATGGCGGGGATTGTAACGTTACCTTCGAGATGTAGTTGGGGAAGCGATATCCCCGGGCTTCGCCCGGGGATATCGCTTCCCCAGCTACATCTTTCTTCTTCGCCTTTCCATATACACTCTTCGGCACGATGGCCATCTACACCGTCAGCCCTGACACCGTGCCAGCCTCCGGACTGCGCCTGCGCAGCGCGCCGTCTACCAGCCCCGACACGCTCCTGGGGATGCTCGCCCGCGGCGACTTTGTCGAGGCCACCGGTCCATCCCTTAGCGCGCCGCCACTGGTCTGGTTGCCAGTGCGCGTGCTGAGCTCGCCCAACTTTCCCGCGGGCACGACCGGTTTTGCGGCCCGCCAGTCTGGCCCGGACATCTACCTCGCCGAGACCACCACGCCACCTCCCCCGCCGCCGGCTGATCCGCCCGCCAATGCGCTCAGCCTGGGGCCGGCGATCGCCCGGGCCGCCAAGGCTCTCGGGCTGCCGGTCCTGCTAATCAAGGCCCATATTTGCGTCGAGGGCGCCAATCCAAACCATCGCGATGGCGTGCTACAGGTCATCCCCTCGACCCGCGAGGGCGTCATTCGGCGCCTCCCGCGCAAGCTCAAACTCGACGCGCTTGCCGCGCCCGTCGATGACCCGCGCGCCGAGGATGCCCTGGATGCTGACTTCGCAGCCGCATTTCGGGCGCGGAACCTGTACGCCCAGGTCCTGTGCGGCGGCCAGTATGTGCGCGAACACCTGGCTCAGTTCGGCGGATACGTGGCGCTGGCCGGCCTGGCGTATAACGCCGGGGCTGGCGCGGCCCGCAGTGTGATCGATCAGCGCTACGGCGGCGATGCGCATTACGCCGCGCTGCAATACCACCGGCGCATTGGAACGGGCCTCGACGAAGCCACGGTCGGCGCGCCCGAAACGCGGACCGACCTGGCCACGGGCGTGCGATACAGCTACTTTCCGGTCCGCGCCAACGACAGCGGCGTCGACATTTTCCAGTATCTCTATTTGCGACAGGTGCCCGGGCGGAATTTTGGGGTGCTCGACTTCATCTTTCGCCCGGCCCTGACCGCCTCGTTCGGCTTGTTCGCCAGCGAAACGGCTCCCGGCGATGACACACCGTCGCGCGCCCTGGTCGTCACTGCAGGCGAGTTTGGCTTCATTGTTGGGTGAGCTTTTGGAGTCGATGGACCCCGGCTTCGCCGGGGTCCATCGACTCCAAGCGAATTCAGGGTCGGCGCGCGATCTGGACGGTTGCGATCGGCACGGCGTCGTCAGCGACTCTCGCGCCGCCCAACGTGGCCGGCCGACGCGCACCGGTGATTGGGTCATACACCCCGACCAGGACCCGATAGCTGCCCGGCGGCAGTTCTGCCGGGACAAGCGCGGTATAGGGATCGCGCAGCGTTTCACCCATCTCCCAGCGCGTCATGGGCTTTAGCGCGTTCAAGGGCAATTTGTCGCGCTGAAAGACGACCTTTCCACCAGCGTCAACCACGTGGACGAACACTTTGTCGTCGGATAGCAGCCTGGCCGCCGTGCGCCATACCAGGGCCAGATGAAAGAGATCGCCCGCGATGGCTTCGCGCCGGGACCAGGCCGCCGTCAACTCCAGGCTCGGCCCAAAGCGCGCACCGACCGGCGTTGCCACGGCATCGATGGGCGTGAGCGGGCGCTGAGTGACTTGATACAGCGGCAGCCGAATCTGGCCAAAGCTGAGTTCCCCCAACTGGAATCCATTGATCTGCAGCGCCGTTTCGACCCGTTTTTCGGCATCAACGACGCCGTCCTGCCACAGAAAAAGCCGGACCCTTTCGGCGCCAAGGGCGGCCAGCGCATCCAGAGTCGGTCGTTCGTCGCGCAGCACGCCGTGCAGCCCGTTCGGCGCCGCCAGAAGTTGGGATGGGCTGCCGCCCAGGCGCTCCCAGTAATAACGCAGCGCGAAGTTGTCGCGGATCGCCACCGCAACATCCTTCGGCCCGAGCGCCTCGATCACGTGGCGGGCGGCGGCCCGGGTGTCGTCACGCGCCATACGCGGATCGCTCTGGATGGCGGCCAGAGCCGGCAGCCATAAGGCCAGGGCGCAGGCGGCGGCCACGAGCCCGGCCGCAAACGGCGCTAACGTCCCGCCCCTGTGGCGACCCCGCGCCAGCCCGGCGCCCAGCAGCGCGGCCACGGCAGGCACAACGTAAATAAGGTAGCGCGGATGGAAAACCGAGCGCTCGGGATAGACCAGCCGGACGGCAATGGTGGCCGCCAGCAGCGGCCCAGCGATCAGGCACACCACGATGAATACATCCATCCAGCGCTTGCGCAAGGCCAGCGACAGCAGCGCGCCGCCAAATCCGATGGCCAGCAGGACCGGCCAGGCGTCGGTTAGCGGGCGCGCCTCCTGCCCAAGCGTGCCGCCGGCCAGCATGAGCATGAACTCGCCCAGCCGCCCGTCAATCGTGTTGAGCGGAAACGCGAAGCCATCATCGTAGGCGAATCCACCCCGGGCATACACCAGCCAGGCGATCACGGTCATGAGCGCGACGGCAGTGGCCAATCCCCATGTTCTGCCCACTGCCAGACGTCGGAGCCGAGGCGTCCGCGCGACCACCACCGACGCGAAGAGAAAGTGCCCCGGCAGGAGAAAGATGGCGTAGTAGTGGCAATGGACCGCCGCCGCCAGCAAGGCGGCGCTCAGCGCGGCCGTCTTCCAGGCCGGTTGGGTCGACCAGCGCAGCAGAAAATATGAGGACCAGGCGCACAGCGCGGCGACCAGGGCGTACATCCGCGCCTCCTGCCCATACCAGACCGCGAAAGCGCATACCCCGTATAGCCCGCCCGCGGCGACCGCCGCGAATCGCCGCCCTCCGCCCGCCAGGCGCGCGGCCAGAACGACCACGCCGGCTGTAGCCGCGACATCGGCCAGCGCCGACAGAACGCGCAGACCGAACTCGCTGTCGCCGACCCCGCGGAGCCAGACGTGAAGCAACGCGTAATAGAGGGCCGGGCTGCGATCCCCGGCCGTCATCGCGACCATCTCAGGCAGCGGCATCCGGGCCAGGCTCCATGACCACCCTTCGTCAAACCACAGACTCTGAGTGGCGAGATGGCTGGCGCGCAGCCCGAACGCCAGCATCAGCGCGCCGATAAGCGCGCCTCGCCAGATCCATCCGCGCCTATTCGAAACCAAGTCCGCGCTCCTTGAGGCTGACATACCGATTCTGGCCGATGACCAGATGATCGAGCAGGTCGATGTCGAGCAGCTTGCCCGCCGCCGCAAGTTGTTTTGTCACCCGAATGTCCTCGGCCGACGGCGATGGATCGCCGCTGGGATGATTGTGGGCGACGATGACGGCCGACGCGTTCAGGCGGATGGCATCCTTGAACACTTCGGCGATCCGCATCGACGCGGCATTGAGGCTGCCTCGATAGATCATGGCGGCGCCAATCACCCGATTCCGAGTGTCCAGCGCAAGGGTCCGCACCTCTTCCTGTTCAAGCACGCCCATGTCCAGCATCAACATCTGGGCCGCGTCGGCCGGGGTCCGAACCTGGCTCCGTTCGCCAAGTTGGCTATGTGCCATGCGCCGGCCCAACTCAAGGGCGGCCTTGAGCTCGAGCGCTTTTACCCGCCCGATCCCAGGGACACGATTGAGGTCGCGCGCGTCTGTCCGGGCCAACCCGGCCAGCCCGCCGAACTCCGCCAGCAGCAGATCGGCCAGGGCGAGCGCACTCTTGCCCCGCACACCGTTGCGGAGCAGGATAGCGACCAGTTCACGGGCCGACACGCCGGCCGCGCCAACCGCCGCGAAACGCTCACGCGGCCGCTCTCCGCTCTCAAGATCACTGATCTTGCTGGGCGTCGGCGCGCCTGAGGCCTGGGTCAAGTCGGTGTTCATGTGCGCCAATAGTGATACCACCCGACGCCGGGTTTGCGCCTGACAGTTTGCTGACGGAGACAATTGTTTCGAGCGTCTCCCAGCCGATCGGATGAGTATAATCCGCAATTCATGACCGAATTACTTGCCGCCGCCAATAATCTGATCGTCGCAGCGGTCAGCATCATTGGGGCCATCACAGCCGCCCTCGTGGGCGGTATCACCATTTGGACATTCCGAGACATTCGATCGCGCACGCGCGATATTCTGGCCCAGATTCTCGCCACAGTCATGGTCGGCGTCGTCCCGATTGCCGGCTTGGTCGTCTATTTCCTGCTCCGCCCGCGCGAGACGCTGTCCGAAGCTTATGTGCGGGCCCTCGAGGAAGAATCGCTCTTGACCAGCATCGAGAGCCAGGAGTTCTGCCCGACCTGCGGGCGCCGGGTCGACGCCGACATGCATTTCTGCCCGTCGTGTCACGACACACTACGCAAGGGTTGCCCCAATTGTGGCCGGGCATTGCATTTGGCCTGGGATCTCTGCCCCTACTGCGGTTCCGAAACCGGGGCGCCCGTTGACGTGTCGCGCCCGGCCCGCAGGTCGGTTAACCAGCCCAGGACCGCACCGGCAGTCGCCGCGCGGACGCCGGCGTCGCCAAGGCCGGCTCAGGCCCCAAAGCCAGCGCTGCAGGCGCCCGGCGCCACGGGCACAACCAGCGGCATCGGCGCGTTGTTTGACCGCATTGGCGGCGCAGTGGAAGGCGTCCTCGACCGCACGCGAAACAACTCCGGGGCGGCGACACCCGAATCCGGCCAGGCTGAGCCACCGCCTGCGGCGCGGCGCGCCATACCGCGCAGCCAGCAGCCCGCCCCACCCCCCGACGACGCGCTGGAATAGACTGAATAATCTTGGGAGAAACAATGGCCCCGGCTTCGCCGGGGCCCATTGTTTCTCCCAAGATTTCAGACAGAAGCCGTCCCAAAAATCCGGCTCCGGATTGCGATCTCGCCAATCATTTTAGGATGACTTCTAGACAGTTTGGATCTTCAGCACATTCGTCCGGCCCGCCCCGGCACCCACCGGCAGGCCTGCCGTGATGACAACCCGATCGCCAACCGTTGCGTAACCCCGTTCAAAGGCGGCCTGCGCGGCCGACAAAAAGAGCGTGTCAGCGTCCTTTGGCAGGGGCATGATGGCGGCATTGACTCCCCACATGAACGCCGTGTAAGCGTACGCGCGGGGGCTGTTGGTGAGAGTGAGGATCGCCACAGCGGGGCGATGCCGCGCCACCATTCGGGCCGTATGGCCCGATGAGGTTGTGCACACGATGGCTTTGGCGTCCACATCGGACGCAAGCTCAACGGCGGAGCAGGTGACCGAATCGGTCACAACGTCGATGACGCCGATCTCGGGCCCGCGCTGCGGTCGCAGATCCGTCGGGCCTGCCAGGCGCCGCGATTCGATCAGGTGCGCCTCGGCGTTCATGGCGATCCGCGACATCGCCCGAACCGCCTCGATCGGGTAGTCACCGGTGGCGCTTTCAGCCGAGAGCATCACCGCGTCGGTGCCATCCAACACCGCGTTGGCAACATCACTTGCCTCGGCCCGGGTGGGCGAGGATGCCTTGATCATGCTCTGCAACATCTGAGTTGCCGTGATGACGGGCTTGCCCGCGCTCTGACAGGCCTTGATGATGCGCTTCTGATAGAAGGGCACTTCCTCCGGCGCCGCTTCCACACCCAGGTCGCCCCGCGCGACCATGACGACATCCGAGACGCGGATGATGTGATCCAGGTCATCCAATGCCTCAGGCTTCTCGATCTTGGCCACCAGGAGCGGATCCGCGCCATGGGAATGGGCAAGCTCACGCAATTCGACCACATCATCGGCCCGGCGCACAAAGCTGAGGGCCAGCGCGTCAACCTTCTGCGCAATGGCAAACACCACATCGATCGCGTCCTTGGGCGTGATCGATGAGACTTTCACCCGGGCGCCGGGCGCGCTGACGCCCTTTCGAGAGGTGAGCGTGCCGCCGGAGACCACCCGGCAACGGATCGAGCCGGGGCCGGGCGCGTCAACAACTTCGAGCACCATCGCTCCGTCATCAATGAGCAGACGCTGGCCTGGCCCGCACGCTTCGATGACCTCGGGGTGCGGGAACGGAATGGCAATCTCGAACCCAGGCCCGCCTTCGCCGGCGACAACACGAACGATCTGGTCGCGGATCAATTCAATCCCGGTGGGCGGCAGGCCGCCCACCCGGAACTTGGGACCCTGCAGGTCGCCCATGATGGCCACATGGGCGCCTTCCTCGGCGGCCAGCCGGCGGACCAGCGCAATCCGGCGAGCATGGTCCTCATGGGTGCCGTGCGAGAAGTTCATCCGGGCGACGTCCATCCCGGTTCGAATCATCTCGCGCAGCACCTGTTCTGATTCACTGGCGGGGCCGATGGTGCAAACGATGCGTGTTCTCACATCTACAGAATATACGCGATTCCCAGCGCGCCCGGGCCCGCATGCGCGGATACCGCCGCGCCGGCTTCGGTGATGAAAGGCGCGCCAAGCTTAAGGTCTGCGCACACCTCCGCGGCCAGGGTCTTGACCGCATCTTCAGCGCGCACATGAAAGAATCCCACCATCGGCGCCGCGCTCGTTTTGATGTCCTTGATCGCCAGTTCCTTGAGGCGCGCAACGGCCTTTCCCATGGTCCGGACCTGCTCGACCGGCTCAAGCCGGCCCTCTTTGAGGGTCAGAATGGGCTTGACCTGCATCATTCCGCCGAACAACGCCTTCGCCCCGCCAATTCGACCACCCCGGCGCAGATTCTCCAGGGTCTCAAAGACGATGTAGAGGCGGGTGCGGGGAATGAGCGCCTCGATGTGGCTCTTGATCTGGGCAACGCTGGCCCCCTCGCCCGCCAGGCGAAGCGCCTCGCGCACAAACATGGCCTGGGCAGTGCTGATGAACTGGCTGTCGATCACGGCGTAGTCCGTGAGCATTTCCTTGGCCGCCATGCGGGCAGACTCAACCGTCACACTCAGTCCGCGCGGCATGTGGATCGACACAACCCCGTCACTTTTTTTTTCGGCGCATAGGCGGTCATGAAATCGTCGTAGGTCGCGCCCGATGTTGTCGGAAAGCGCGAATCGCTCTTCAAGCGGGCATGAAAATCGACGATTGAGATGTCGTATGTCTCGCGAAAGCTCTCATCTCCAAAGAGCACATACGAGGCTGGCATGGCAGCCACACCCCATTCCTTTGCCTGATCCAGGGTCAACTCCGAGCCGGTATCCGTGACGATTTTGACCATTGTGATAATCCCTCCCTGCAGAACATGAAAAGACGCAACGCTTTGATGGACCAACCCGCACCGCCTTCACGCGCGCCGGGCCCAAGAGCCGGTATTATAGGGAAGATGCGACAGAACCGCGCGTTGGCGGCCCTCCTGGCGGTGTATTTTGCCCTTGGCCTGGTCTACAGCGTCAGCACACCCATTCTGGAAGCCTCAGATGAGGTGCGCCATCTTGCCGTGATTGAGCACTACTGGCTTGGGAACGGGTTGCCCGTCCAGGACCCCGATAATCGCGGCTTCTACGAGCAGGAAGGCAGCCAACCTCCGCTTTACTACCTTTCCATGGCGGCCCTGTCCAAGGGATTTGATTTGTCCGACTTTCGGGACCGAGCGACCTTCAACCCGCACGGCAGGCTTGGGCGAGCCGACACCAGCACGAACTGGAACATGGTTCTGCACACCGAAGCCGAGAATCTCCCGTGGAGCCGCACAACGCTGTTTGTTCACGTCGTTCGGCTCATCGGGGTGCTGTTTGGGCTTGGGACGGTCTGGGCGACTCACGGCATCGCCGCGGGCCTTGTCGAAGCGCTTGGCGCGCGCGCCCGCGCGCTGACGGCCGCGCCGATGCTCGCCGCCGCGCTGGTTGGGCTCAACCCGATGTTCCTGTTCATCAGCGCATCGATCAACAACGACACGCTGGCCACGCTGTTCTCCTCGCTGTCGCTGCTTCTGGCGGTGCGCGCCTTGCGCAGCGGCCTGAGCGCGCGCATGGCCGTCGCGCTCGGATTGTGCCTGGGCGGCGCGGCCCTGGCCAAATCCTCTGGGCTGGCGCTCAGCGCGGTCGTGCCGGCGGTGCTCGGGCTTTCGGCCCTGGCTCGACGCGCGCAGCGCGATCCACTGCCAAAAGCGCTTGCCGCGCCCGTCCTGGCGCTGGTCATTGCGCTGGCGGTCGCCGGTTGGTTCTACCTCAGGAACCAGATTCTGTATGGGGATTTCACCGGCACGCAGACGATGTCGATCATCGCCGGACCGCGCGACCGCATCCCAACCGTCTTTGAGCTCATCAGCGAGTATGAAGGATTTGCCCGCTCGTATATCGGCTTGTTCGGCGCAGTCAATATCCCAATGACCGAGATCGCCTACGCGCTCTTCAACACCCTGCTCGCATGCGCCGGCGCGGGACTGGCCCTGCTCGCCTGGCGCTGGCGCGCCTCGGCCCGTGGCGTTCGAGCTGCGCTGCAAGAGCCCTCGACTCTGCCAGCCGGGATGCTTGTTGTCGTCATCGTCGTCGCACTCGCCGCGCTGGCGCGCTGGACGTCACTGACCATGGCAAGCCAGGGCCGTCTGATCTTCCCGACGATCGGCGCGGTCTCGACCCTGATTGCGGTTGGAACCTTGACCTTCGTCGGCGCGCTGTCGACCCGCGCCAGTCGGTTCGCGGCCTACGCCATCGGGGGCGGGCTGGGCATACTGGCGATCGCAAGCCCATTCGCCTACATCCTGCCGGCCTATGCTCCTCCGCCGCGCGTGGCAGGCGAGCAGGCCCTTCCCGCCGGAATGACGCGCACCGAACTGCGATATGGCGATTCGGAGGGGCCAGCCCTGCGCTGGATCGGTTTCGAAGCCCGGCCCGCGCGGGTCAAAGACGGCGATCGCCTATCGCTGACGCTTTATTGGCAGGGGCTCCGGCGCATGCAGCGCGACTACAGCGTGGCCGTAAAGCTGTTCGGATCCGGCGCCATCAGTGACACGCTCCAGGCAGGCGGAATCGACATGACCCCCGGTCGAGGCATGTTGCAAACCAGCCGCTGGACGCCGGGAGACATCATTGTGGAGCAACTGGAACTCCTGATCGACCCGCGGACGGGCCTGCCCAATCTGGCGGAACTCGCCCTGGATGTGAGCTGGTATGACTTCGATGTCGACGCGCGCCGTCAGACCCTTCTGAAAACCTATGACGGCGCCGGGCGCGAGACCGGGCGTCAGCGTTACGCCGCAACCGGCTACGCGTCACTTTCTCCAACGGTTATACCCGAGACTCAGCAGTGGCTGGCCAGCGTCCGGGTCGGCGACGCGATCAGCGTGACCCAGACCGGGCGCGCGCTGCGGATCGCGACCACCTGGTATGTGACACGGGACTTCAGCGAAGACATGACGGTGTTCATGCAAGTGGCCGACCCGCGCGGTCAGCAAGTAGCCCAGGCGGATGGCCCGCCGGCCGGCGGACGCTTCCCAACCCGCTGGTGGCGCGCCGGCGACATCATCGTGGATACCCGCGATATCAGCCTGCCGGATGGGCTCGCGCCCGGCCCTTACACGTTGCGCTTTGGCCTATACCGCCCGAGCGGGGACTTTGCCCGAATGGCCGCGTTCAGCGCGCCCGGTTCAGCCCTGACGGATTCAGCGCTCAAGGCCGAGCTGACCCTGCGCTAGAAGTCATCCTAATGAGATCCGCATCCCGGCGGGGCGGGGATTGCGAGATCGCAGGACATTTTTAGGACGGCTTCTAGGAACCATTCGCAAATGCGTTGCCGGAGGCAGTGTGCCCCGGGCTGCGCGCGGGGCACATTGCCTCTGGAGATGACGGCGTGGTTGGCCGAGCGTGTGAATCGCGTTCGGACGCGAGTTATGTATGGATATTTGCATAATAACGCGGCGGGTCGTATGATCGCCCCCATGCATACAGAGCGGCTCTCGGATGATGTCTACGTCTTCACCAGCGAGCTTTACTACCAGGTCACGGCAAGTCTTATTGTTTCAGGCACCATCGGTGTCCTGATCGACACACTGCCGTTCCCCGAAGAAACGGTTCAGATCGCGCAACTCGTCAATCGGCTGTGCCCGGATGGCGTCCGATACATCATTTACACCCAGCACCAGGCGGATCATGTGTATGGGGCTGCTTTCTTTCCCCGCGCCGAGGTCATCAGCCACACCCTGTGCCGAGAACTGATGATCGCCCACGGGTTTGAAGCGCTCGAACAAGCCAAGACTCAGTCGCCGTCGCTGAACCTTGTCCGCCTGCGCCTGCCCACCATCACCTTTGACAAGGGCAATTTCGCGCTGCGCTTGCCGGGCAAGACGCTGGAACTTCTGCGCCTTCCGGGCCACACGCCGGACTCAATTGCGGTCCTCTTCCAGGAAGAGAAGCTGCTGTTTGCCGGCGACACCATCATGGCCCTTCCCACTGTCAGCGATCCTGGGGCCGACGTTGCTGCGATTCGCCAGGCCATCGAGCTCGTCGCGGGCATGCAGCTCGATTGCATCGTGCAGGGGCACGGCGAGATCATCCTGCGCGGCGAAATCAAGGAAAACATGCGGCGGGGCAACCATACCTCGAAACCCTGGTCGCCAAAGTCGAAAAACTGGTCGAGACCGGCGCGCCGCGCGAAGAGGCCGCCCGCCTGCCCATTGAGCAGTGCGGGATGCCGCGGGTGCTGCTCAACGGAGCCGTCACCCAGCTGCATACCGCAAATGTGCTTGCGCTCTATGACCGCTTGATGCTGTCCCGCCCGCCGGTCAAGGCGGTTGAACCGCCCAAGGTTCAGCCGGCTGCGCGTCCGGTGAAGCCCGTGGCCAAGGCTGCGGCCGCAGCAGCCAAGACCGAAGGCAAGAAGAGTGGCGCCGCGGGCGCCGCGCCATCCAAAACGCCGGCAGGCAAAGGCAAGCCCGCCCGGAAGACAGCGGCAAAGGCCGAGCCCGCCAAGTCCAAAGCGTCGGCAACGAGCAAACCTCATGGCGGGAAGCCAGCTGCCAAACCCACTGGCAGGCCAAAGACACCCGGAAAAGCAAAATGAGCGTGATTCAGGCCGCGTTGATCGCGCTGTTCTATGCGTTCGCGCGTTCATCGTTCTCGGCCGGGTTGGGAAATTCCGTTTTTGCCCAGCCGCTGGTCGGGGGCGCCATCGCCGGCCTGATCCTTGGCGATCCCGCGCGCGGCGCCGCGCTTGGGGCCGGCCTGAACCTGGCGACCCTCGGCCTATCCGCTCTGCGCGTGCGAGTCGCGCCGGACATCGGCCTGATGGGCTACGTCGGCGTGCCCGTCTTGATGCTGGCCGGAATCCGGACCGAGTCACCCCAGACTCTGGCCATCCTGAGCGGCCTGGCCGGACTGGGATTCGCGCTCAACTTCCTGGCGGGCGCTTTCAACACAGTCCTGGCCCACTGGGCGGATTTTTTCGCCGAACGCGGTGATGCCCGAATCGTCACCTTTGTCAACATATTCCCCAGCCAGATCTGGCTCTTTCTGATCTCATTCTTCCCTGCCCTGATCCTGCTGCTCTCCGCCGACGCGCAAGCCATCGCCGCCTGGTCAACCCGCATCCCGGATTGGGCGGCTTATGCCATGCGGTTGTTCCAGCAATTACTCATCATCCTGGGAATCGCCATGAGCCTGCGGGCTGTCGCGAGCGGCAGCGCAATCGCCTACGTTGGATTGGGTTGGATCGTTGCGCAGATCGGCATGGATGGCAGCGGATCCCTGCCGCGCGCGGTTCCGCTCTTTGTTTTTGGAGCCGCCATCGCCCTGATCCATGCCTTCATTGCCCGGCGCACACACGGCGAGCTGCCAGCAGCCCCCGAAACCGAGGCGGGGGCAACCGAGGTTGATGTCGTGCCGCTCCTGCCGGGCAAGACCGAGCGGGCGGCGCCAGTCACCCTGCTGTCGTCATTCCTCTTGTGGCAATTCTTCGGCGGCGCGGCGGCCAATTTCGAGCGCGCGCAAAACATCGGATTGGCCGCCGCGCTCTCGCCCGTTCTGTCGGCCTTTTATCCAGACAAAGCGCGGCGCGCCGCAGCGCTGCGCCGCAACCTGACCTATTTCGCGACCGAGCCCACGCTCGGGGCTGGCCTCGTCGGCGCGCTGGTGGCCGCGGAAGGACATGTTTCGGCCATGCACGGGGACGCCACGACAGAGGCGGCAACCAACGCCGAACTCATCGGCGCAAAAACAGCAGTCATGACGGTGACCGGCGCCGCAGGCGACGCTCTGGTAGGAGGCCTTGCCACCTCGGTTCTGGTCGCCGTCGGGGCGGCCGTGGCCGCCCAGGGCAGCCTGCTCGGGCCGCTTCTGTTTATCGTCCTGCAGTCGGCTTTGATCCTGGGACTGGCCTGGGTCGCGTTTCACGCCGGGCACACATGGGGGCTGGCCGGCTTGAATTGGGCCGATCGAAATATGTGGACGCGGGCCGGGGCGTTCGCTGCGGAGCGCCTGGGCGCCTTTGTGCTCGGGTCGCTGCTGGTCCGTTTGGCGCCGTTGAGCTTCGATACGGCAAGCGTCTCGCTGGAATCCGCGCGGGTCTTTATTCAACCCTGGCTTGACGCCTTTCTTCCCCGCCTGATCCCGCTGGCGCTGGCGATCTGGATGTGGTGGCGGATGCGGACCGATCGCAGCAGCGCCGCGGCGCTGTCCGGCCTGTGCGCGGCTGGCACCCTGATCGTCACCGGACTGATGAAGGCGCTGGGCTGGCTATGAACAAATCCGGGACGTTTTTTGAGCTGATTGAGGCAATGAGCGAACCCGGCTGCCCAGTTTGCCGTCTGGTGGACAAATCTGTGCGTTCCCGGATCGACGCCTATTTCTACGAGCAACTCAACATCATTGAGCGCCGGGCTGAGATCCGCGAGGCGCGCGGCTTCTGCAGCGCCCACGCAAGCTTGCTCCCGGGTCCGGCGCGGATGGCCGGCACGGCGATCCTGCACCATGACATTCTGAACGATGTGGCCCGCCAGATCGCCGCGCTCGCGCCGCGCCGAACCGGATCATTTGCCAGCGTACTGGCCCTGGCGCTGCGCGGCGCAATCCGCAACGTCCGGGATGCGGTAGTCCCGCGCCGCAACTGTGTGTTGTGTGATTACGAGCGCGACCAGGAAGTCATCTACCTCAGGGCGCTCGCCCGCGACATCAAGGACAAGCGGCTCTACGAGGCCTTCAGGGCAAGCGCCGGGCTGTGCCTCCCTCACTTTCAGACCGCCCTGGGCGTAGGCGACGTCGCCGTCGACCATCTGGCAATGCTGATCGATCTCGAAGTGGCGCACATCGAGCAAGCCCGCGACGAACTTGCCGCCTATATGCGCAAGTCCAACGGCAGCTATGACGACCAGGGGCCCGACCGCGGCGCGGGTTTCTCGCCCGAAGAGGCCGACTCGCCCCTGCGCGCGACGCGCATGGTCAGCGGCCGGATTCTTCGGGTCGACGGCCGGCGCTAAATGTCAGTGGCGATCCCCCGGCTCCGCCGGGGGATCGCCTCTGACAAACCCTTACAACCAGTCGAAGGTCCGCGTGACGGCCTTCTTCCATTCGGCGTAGAGTTTCTCGCGCCGGGCACGCGGCAGGGCCGGACGCCATTCCATGTCAACCCCCCAGTATTCACGAAGTTGCTTGAGGCTGGTCCAGAAACCCACCGCCAGCCCGGCCGCGTAGGCGGCGCCCAGCGCGGTCGTCTCGGCCACCTTCGGTCGCACAACGGGGACACCCAACATATCGGATTGAAACTGCATCAGCAGGCCGTTGAAGACCATCCCGCCGTCGACGCGCAGCGACTTGAGCCGCACGCCCGAGTCGGCGTTCATGGCATCAAGCACCTCGCGGGTCTGATACGCAGTCGCCTCGAGCGCCGCCCGGGCAATGTGCCCGCTGTTGACATAGCGGGTAAGGCCGGCGATGACGCCCCGGGCGTTGTCCTTCCAGTACGGGGCGTAGAGCCCGCTAAAGGCAGGCACGAAATAGATGCCGCCGTTGTCATTGACCGAAGCGGCCAGGGTCTCTATTTCGCCCGACGATGAGATCAGCCCCAGGTTGTCGCGCAACCATTGCACGAGCGCGCCGGCGATGGCGATCGATCCCTCCAGCGCGTAGACCGCGGGAGCGTCGCCCAGCTTGTAGGCGAGCGTGGTCAGCAGCCCATTTTTCGACTGGACCGGCGTCAGACCGGTGTTCATCAGCATGAAGCAGCCCGTGCCATACGTGTTCTTCGTCATCCCCCGGCGCGTAACACGCCTGCCCGAACAGGGCCGCCTGCTGATCACCCAGGGCGCTGGCTACCGGCACACCCGCCAGCGCGCCGACCGCCGCGCCATAGATCTCGCTGGAGGATCGGATTTCGGGCAGCATTTCGCGGGGCACGCGCATGGCCTTGAGGATGTTCGCGTCCCAATCCAGGGTCTTGAGATTCATCATCAGGGTCCGGCTGGCATTGGTCACATCAGTGACGTGCCGCCCGCCGCTCGGGCCGCCGGTCAGGTTCCAGATCAGCCACGTGTCGATATTCCCGAACAACAACTCACCGCGCCGGGCCCGCGCGCGCGCCCCGGGGACGTTATCGAGAATCCAGCGAATCTTGGGGCCGCTGAAGTAGGTGGCGAGAGGTAAGCCGGTTTGGCGCCGGAATCGATTCTGTCCGCCTTCGCGGGCCAGGGTCTTGAGCAACGCATCGGTCCGGGTGTCCTGCCACACGATGGCGTTGTAGATCGGCCGGCCTGTCGCCTTGTCCCAAACGACCGTCGTCTCGCGCTGATTGGTGATGCCTATCGCCGCGATCTGGGCTGCGCCCAAGTTGGCGGTGGCCAGCGCGCCGGCGATCACTTCGCGGGTGCGGGTCCAGATCTCGTCCGGGTCGTGTTCAACCCAGCCCGGACGCGGGTAAATCTGGGTGTGCTCCCTCTGAGCCCGCGCGACCACCGCGCCCTCATGGTCAAAGATCATGCAGCGTGTGCTGGTCGTGCCCTGGTCAATGGCGGCGATATAGGTAGTTGTCATGGCTGAATCCTCACTTCCCCCAACCATACCCTTGTTCGGAAACGATATTCCCCGCCCCGGCGTACGCCGGGGCGGGGAATATCGTTTTCCGAGCTAGGTTCATTGGGGACGAGGGACGCGCTTTAACGCAGTGGCAGTCCTACCCGCTGGCGAACCTCGCGCAGGGTGACGTTCGCTTTTTCGCGGGCGCGGGCCGACATCTCACCCACCAGCTTCCACACCGCCGCGGGATCGGCCGCTATTTCCGCGCGGCGCGCGCGCAACCCGCCGGTGAGTTCAACCAGCGCGTCGGCCACGGCATCCTTGAGCGGCGCGTAGCGGCGATTGCCGGCCTTGTACTCCTGCATCAGCGCATTATGCGTGTCAACCTTGCCGGTTGCGCGGAGCAGGCTGAACAAGTTCTCGACCCCGGGGCTCATCTTCTCCAGATCGCCCGCCCCGGTGTCGGTGACGGCGGATTTGACCTTGGACCGCACACCCTTCTCATCCTCGAACAAGCCGATGTAGTGCTTGGGGCCCAGGCTCTTGCTCATTTTCCGGGTCGGATCGGCCATTGACAGAACCTTGGGCGTCTCGGTCGACAGCACCTGAGGCTCCGGAAAGTACTCGCCGAACTGGAAGTTGAAACGCCGGACGATCTCGCGCGAAAGCTCAAGATGCTGCTCCTGGTCCTTGCCCACCGGCACATAGTCGGCGCGATAGAGCAGGATGTCGGCAGCCTGCAGCACCGGATAGGTGAACAGACCGGCCGAGATGAACGCGCCCTGGGTATCCTCGAGCTGATCGACCTTGTCCTTGAACTGGGTCTGGCGGGTCAGGTCGCCATATGAGCACACGCAACTGAAGATCCAGGTCAGTTCGGTGTGTTCGGGCACCATCGATTGCACGCACAGGATCGCGCGCGCCGGGTCAATCCCGCAGGCCAGCAGATCAATCAGCATATTCTCGATGTTGCGGCGCAGGGTGGCGGCCTCGTATGGCATCGTCATGGCGTGCAAGTCGACGACACAATACGTGCATTCGTATTCATCCTGCAACTTCACCCAGTTGGCGATGGCGCCCAGATAGTTTCCAATGTGCAGTTCGCCCGTCGGCTGGATGCCGGAGAAAACGCTATGTTGTCGATTCATGTTGTCACCCTCCTGAAAAACGAAAACGCCCGCCCTCATCCGAGGGCGAGCGCATGCTCGCGGTACCACCTCTGTTCGGGAAGGCGCAGGCCACTTCCCATCTCTTGGACCGATAACGGGGCCAACCCGATCCGGCTCGCCAGCGCCACTTCGGTCTGCGGACGATACCGGCTCGCACCACCGCCGGCTCTCTGAGATCGCGCTCCGCACACCTACTCTTGTCTGGGTCACTGCCGCGTATTTGTCGGGAGATTATAGCGGAGAGTCGCGGGCCTCCTGGCGGTGAACCGCCAGGAGGCCCGCGGCAATGACTGCACTGGGCATGCCCTCACGAAACTCTCAGCGGCCAACGCGTGTGATAGGTCCATTCAAGACTACAATCAAAAAAGGAGTATCACCCAATCATGGCCAACGTGAGCAACCCGCTTCGGCTGCCCGAACCGCGCAAGGCGCGCAAGAAGATCGACATCCCCTATAACCGATGGCCGGAAAGGATTCGTCGCGCAATCAAGAGCTTCATCACGATCTTCATTGTGATCAGCATCCTGGTCACGATTTTCTATGTTGCCACGATCGACGATGTTTCCCTGAACGTCTTTTTCACGGGCCTGTCGACTGCGGCCTCACTGGTGGTTCAACTCGCCGCGGTGATGCTGACCATCATTGTCCAGTTCGGTTTTCTATTCTGGTTTCTCTCGCGCCCAAAGGTGCAGATCATCCGGCCGGGCGATGATTCCACGGTGACCTTTGATGACTACTGGGGCCAGCCCCAGCTCGTCAAACTGGTGCGGCAGTGGATGTCGTTGCTGCGCGATCGCAAGGAGTTCGAGAAGATGGGCGGCAAATACATCAGCGGTCTGCTGCTGTATGGCGCGCCCGGCACCGGCAAGACCCTGCTGGCCAAGGCCGTCGCCGGCGAGTCCGGCATGGCTTTTGTCTCCGCCCTCGGCACCAGTTTCTACGGCATGTTCTGGGGGATGGACATTCTGATGGTCCTGCGCTTCAGCAAGATCGCCCGCGATCTGGCCAAGAAATACGGGGCCTGTGTCGCCTACATCGACGAGATCGACGGCATCGGCATGTCACGCTCGGGTGTGCGCGGCGGTGGCGGCGCCGCGGGCGGCGCAACCATGGGCGGGGGCATGATGGGGATGGGTTCGTCGTTCGCCCTGACGACTTTGCTCAGCCAGATGGACGGCATGGGCGAGAACAGCGCAGCCGAGAAACGGGCGATGCGCTTCTGGAAGCTGCTCGGCCGCAACTATGTTCCCAAGCGCAACTGGCATGTCATGTGGATGGGCAGCACCAACCGCCCGGACGTCCTTGATCCCGCCCTCACCCGCTCCGGCCGGCTCGATACGAAGATCTCCGTCGACGCGCCCGACCGCGCCAGCCGCCGCATGGTGATCGAGGGCTACCTCAAGAAGATCAAATGCGACGAAACGCTCGACGTAGAGGCCCTGGTGGCCGACACCGTTGGCAAAACGCCGGCCGATATCTCCAGCGCCATCACCAAGGATGCGGTCCGGATTGCCTTCTTTGACGGCCGGCGGCTGGTGTCCATGCGCGACATTGACAAGGCCTTTATGGAGCAGGGCCTCGGCATGGAGACTCCGATTGAAGAGATGGACGAGGGCCAGCGGCGGGTTCTCGCCTACCACGAGGCCGGTCACGCGGTGGCCCAGTTCTACGTCATGCCCGATCAGAAGATCGTGCGCGCGACGATTGTCAGGCTCTCCAGTGGGGCCCAGGGGCATGTGCAACCGGTCGACACGGTCGAGCAACACATCGAGCCGGTCATGCGCTACGCCTACGACACCATTGTGTCGCTGGCTGGGCGGGCGGCCGAAAAGATTCTGACCGGCCAGATCTACAACAGCGTGGGCGGCGACTACATGGCCGTCCAGCGCAATCTTTTCCTGATGGCCCGGACCGGTTTCTTTGGCCCATCACTCGCCCTCGAGCTGGCCGGCGACTCCATGTCGCGCAACAACAAGGTGCTCGAGAACTACTGGATCCAACTCGAGGATATGACGGACCGCCTGCTCCGACGGCATTGGAAGGAGGTCACGGCCCTGGCGGAAGGCCTGCTCGCCCATGGCACCCTGAGCGGCAAAGAAGTCGTCAGCGTCATCGAAGCGAACCAGAGCGCCGATGCCGCCGGGGCGGAGAACGTGCCTGGCACACTGGCCGCGATCCGATCGCAAGTGCGGGCGCAGGCTTCCGCGGGCGCGCGTGTCCCAGGCTCCAACACCGAGAGCTTCTATGTGCCGCCAGCCGCCGGCGTGGGCGCCAGCGGCGTGGCCGCGCCAGAGGATGTGATCGTCATCAACGGCGCCGCAACGGCCCCAGCCACATCGCCGCCCGCCGCCACTGCGCCACCGCCACCGGCGCCCGCACCAACCCAAAATGGGAACGGGAATGGCGCCTATGCGCCGGAGCTCGTCCACGATGGACGGGGCAGCTATACCCCCGAAGAACAGCCGCGGCCATGAGGACGTTTGTTCTGAGCGGGGGTGGAAATCGCGGGCCGCTCGAGGTCGGCGCGCTGCGGGCACTGCTCGAACGCGGGATACAGCCCGAGATGATCGTCGGGTCTTCGGCCGGAGCGCTGAATGGGGCGATGCTGGCGTCAAATCCAACGCTTGAAATGACCCACCAGATGCAGCAACTCTGGGTGCGGGCGGGTGAACGGAAGTTGATCTCGGCCAGCCCCGGCCGGTCACTACTGCAGCTTGTGCGCGGCGCAAGCTACATTTCGGACAATTCGGCTTTGAAGCGTTGGATTGTGCGTCGCGCGCTTCCGGCCAGCCGGCAGAATTTTGGCGATCTGGCGGTCAAACTGTATGTCACCATCGCCCATTTGCGCACCCACACGCTGTATGTCTATGGCGACGATCCAAGCTCCAACATCGCCGACGCGGTCATCACCAGCGCAGCGGTGCCGGGGTTCTTCCCGCCCACATTGCGCAAGGGCGAGGTTTTTGTAGACGGCGGCGCGGTGTCAAATCTGCCTGTTCGATTGGCGGTATCGCGGGGAGCCACCGAGATCTGGGCCATCGACCTGGCCTTCTCGCACGACCATCCGCGCAGCTTCGACCGCCTGCTCAACATTGTCGATGCCGCGGTCAAACCCGTGCTCTACGGCGAGGCGCTCCGCGAACTGAAGAGCGTTGTGCGAATGCCCGGGATTGTCGTCCATCACATCCCGATTTACGTGCTGGGCGATTTCTCGCGGGTCAACGAGATGGTCGAGGCGGGCGCCCGCGAAGTCGGCAAGTATCTCGACGCGCCGGCGCCCAACCAGATCCGGTACCCAAAGGAATGGCGCGCAGCAGACTTGCCGGAAGGGCCGCCCGGCAGCCGCCCGTTTCTTCCTGAATAGGCGAAACCCGACGAGAACACCCCCGCGCGTTGCGGGGGGTGTTCTCGTCAGGAATTTTCAGCGAAGCACGAAAGAAAGGACCGCCATCCCGGCCAGAAGGATCACGGCGATGATGCCAGTCTTCTTGAGGTCGCCGATCACCTCGTGATATTCGTCCTGCCAGTTCTTAGAAATGACCTGAGCGACCGGCGCGCGCTGGACGGGGGCAGTAACCGCCGTGGCTGGAGCCGAGCCCGCCCCGCCGACTGAACCGTAGGCGGATGTGGGCAGATTCGGGGTGCGATAGCGGCGGGGCTTCTTGCTCATAAGGTGGTGATTTTACCTTAGCGCCACCAACAAACTAACCTCCGAGCCGATATCCCCCGGCCCGGCGTACGCCGGGCTACTTCGCGCCAACCGCAAAGACCTCGCGCTCAAAGAACCAGGCGAAAGGAACCCAATTGAAGGCGATATGCCGCAGGGCGGCCATCAGCCCGCCTTCGCTGCGGTGCTGCGGCGGCGTGTCGAGCCAAACTCTGATCCCGTGAAATTGGGCGCGCTTGAGAAAGGCCCGCATGCGCAGAATATCCTGCTCGTTGACGTGCACCTCGGTATTGATTGCCACATTGAGCGCGCGCGGGTTCGCCGGATACTTTGCGCCCTGCCCCATCAACCGCCGCAACTGGCGCACGATCGGATAGGCATAGGCGTCGTACCAGCGGTTCGGCGCGGTATGGATGATGATCTGCCCGCCGGGTTTAAGGATGCGCCGGACCTCGGTCAGACAGGTGTCCAGTTCCCAAGGGTGAAGGTGCTCGACAACGTCGAACATCAGCACCCGGTCGAACGTGTCGCTCACAAATGGAAGCATTTTTGCGTCGCTGCGCGCGACACCGGACTTTCCAGACTCATGCGCCATGACCCGCCGAGTCATCCGCACCGCAACCTGGGCGTAGTCAATCCCAAAGCTCTCGGCCCCCAGCCTGGACACATGCCGAACAATCTCGCCCCGGCCACAGCCCAGATCGAGGACGCGCATCCCTGGCTGGACGGTGGCGAATTGGAAAGCCTGGCTCAGCCGCCGTGACAGGTGCTCGCCTTCTGACTGGGTGAATTCCTCGAAGCCCTCGCACGCGGTCAGGAAATACTCCTCCGTATACAGATCTTGCGGCAGCGGCTTCGGACGTGGGTCGTTGCTCATCCGGGTGCGGGAGTATATCGTATCGCGCGGCCTGGAACCACTAACGAGACCGATCTCAGAATGCAAGCAATCCCAGATGTCCGCTGGCGAGATCAGCATCCACGCGCTTCGCGCGTGGATGCTGATCTCGCCAGCGGTCGTTTAGGTAACTTATCGATTACCATCCAGCCGGAATGGAGAACATCAGCGGCATCCAGATTGTGCCCGGGCGCGCAAGCGAGTTGTTGCGCGCATTGCGAGATGTGAATGATTCGGATATAGGCGCGCTCGATCCGTCGCTCGGGGCATGGGCGCGCCGGCCGTTTGGGAGAGAGACCCTCGCCGCGATCTTGTTACAAGTGTCGGGGTCGGCCTGGATCAGCCTGCTCAACATCGAACCGGCTGGTTTCATCGCGATCGAGCGGCGCGCCACCAGCGCCCGCGTGCGCGCCTTGACAGTCGCCCCCGACTTGCGGCGGCGCGGCTGCGCGCGCGCCCTGCTCGCCCAAACGGTGACCAGGGCCGCCGATCAAAAATTGGGCTGGGTGTGGATGGACATCCCCGCAGGCAATACACCCGCCATTCAGTGCGCGCTGTCATCCGGCTTCCGGCGGCTATTGCCGCAATACCTCCGCCGGGTCGCGGCGGGACTTGTCCTTGGAAGCGCCCATCGCGTTCTTTTGTCGCCGCTGCGTGGAAAGAACGCTGCCACGGCCATTTACGAGGCCGCCGCGGTCGAAGGTGACGCCGGCGACGCATGGGCGGCCGGATACGCGCGCATGGAGCATCCCGGTCTGCCGAATCCGAACGCGGGCAGCACATTCATGGCCGAGGTGAAGGGGCGCAGCGCGGGATGCGTTCATCTTCAGGTCGTCGGCGACGAGGCGCGCGTCTGGCTGTGGTTGGCGCCCGAAGTCTGGGCTGACGATCTGGAATTTGCCATATTGCGCGCGACCCTCAACACCCTGCAGCGCGCGCCGGCGGTGATCGAGGTCCGGTTAGGCAGCGGCGACCATCTTCGCGCCGCCGCCCAACGCTACAAAGCCGCCAATTTCGAACTCGCACGTGAACCCATCGCACGATTTGTCAGGGCTACCGGCTGAGGCCGCTGGCCGAAAAAAGCGATATCCACCGCCGCGGCGGTGGATATCGCTTTTTGAAAGAACGCTGCCCTTAGCTTGCAACAGGCTCAAGCGCGGGCGCTTCAGGCTCGCCGCCATCGGACGGGGCGCTGAGCACGGGCGCGTCCGCCGGCGGCGCCACCTCGCCTTCAGCCATCCGCCGAATGTCGAGCTTGCCGTCCTTGGCGTCGATCAGCACCCGCGATCCTTCCGGGAAGCGGCCGGAGAGAATGCCGTCGGACAACGCATCTTCAACCTGATTCTGGATCAGCCGGCGCAGCGGCCGCGCGCCGAACTCGGCGTCATAGCCCTTGTCGCCGAGATAACTGGTCGCGGCCTCGGTGACTTCGATCGTGACGAGGTTCTCGGCGAGCTTCTTGCCGACTTTGTTCAATTCAAGGGTCACAATCTGGCGGATCTCTTCCTTGGTCAGCGGGCGGAAGAAGATAGTCGCGTCCAGCCGGTTCAAGAACTCGGGGCGGAACATCCGCTTGAGCTGCCCGTTGACGCGCTCTTTGATCTCCTCGAACTGCTGCTCTGCCTGCTTGACCTCGTCGCGTTTGACGGCAAAGCCGAGCTTGCTCTCGCGCTTGATCATCTCCGAGCCCACGTTGCTGGTCAGGATGATGCAGGTGTTGCGGAAGTTGACCTTGCGCCCGCGCGCGTCGCTCAGGCGGCCCTCTTCCATGATCTGCAACAGCATGTTGAAGACTTCAGGGTGGGCCTTTTCGATTTCGTCAAAGACAACGATGGTATACGGCCGGCGCCGGATCGTCTCGGTCAGTTGGCCGGCGTCCTCGTACCCGACATAGCCCGGAGGCGCGCCAACGAGCCGGCTGACGGTGTGACGCTCCATGAACTCGCTCATGTCAAGGGTCAGCAGCGCGTCTTCGCTCCCGAACATGAACTCGGCCAGAGCCTTGGTGAGCTCGGTCTTGCCCACCCCCGTCGGCCCAAGAAACATGAACGAGCCCATCGGCCGCTTCGGATCCTTGAGGCCAACCCGCGAGCGCCGGACCGCCTTTGAGATGGTCTCGATGGCCTCGTTTTGCCCGACGATGCGCTCATGCAGGGCCGACTCGAGCTGGAGCAGCCGATCCGTCTCGCTTCCGGCGATGCGCTTCAGCGGAATGCCCGTCCACATGGCCACCACTTCGGCAATGTCATCCGGGATGACGATCGGTCCATCGACCTTGGGGTCGAAGTCAGCCCGGAGTTTGTCGATGGTCTCCTGAGCGAGACGCTCGATTTCGCGCTGCGCGGCGACCTCTTCCAGATTGTTCTCCGCCGCGGCGGCCTCGCGGGCCTTCTGGGCTTCGCGCATCTCGCGGAAGGACTTCTGCAGGTTGAGCGATTGCGGGCTCTTGTACATCCGAACGCGGGCCGAAGTCTCGTCGATCAGATCGATCGCCTTGTCCGGCAGAAAGCGGTCGGAGACATAGCGTGAGGCAAATCCCACTGCGGCGCGAATCGCCTCGTCCGAGATGCGCAGCTTGTGATGCGCCTCATAGGCGGGGCGAATCCCAAACAGGATGTCGATCGCCTGCTCAGGGGTCGGCTCTTCGACGTAGATGGGCTGAAAGCGGCGCTCGAGGGCGGCGTCACTCTCGATGTGCTTGCGATACTCGTTGAGGGTGGTCGCGCCGATGCACTGCAATTCGCCCCGCGCGAGCGCGGGCTTGAGGATGTTGGCGGCGTCAACACTGCTGCCGGCCGCGCCCGCGCCCACAAGCATGTGGACTTCATCGATGAAGAGGATGGTGTCGCTCGACTTGACCTCGTCGATGACTTTCTTGAGGCGCTCTTCAAACTGGCCGCGATACATGGTCCCGGCGACGAGCGATCCAACGTCGAGTTGCATCACCCGCTTGTTCAGCAGCAGCTCGGGCGTCTGGCCGTCGACGATGCGCTGGGCGAGACCTTCGACGATGGCGGTTTTGCCGACACCCGGCTCGCCGATGAGGGCCGGGTTGTTCTTGGTCCGGCGCGACAGGATCTGGATGACCCGCTCGATTTCCGTGACGCGGCCGACAACAGGCGTCAGCTTGCCCTGGGATGCCAGGGCCGTCAGATCGGTCGCGAGGCTGTCCAGCGCCGGCGTCTTGGGGCGATCCTTGCGGGCTGCGCCACTCGACGGCTTGTCGGGCGTGGCGGCCGCGGCAGGTTTGGCCGCGCCCTCCTGGCCTTCGGGCTGCTCCTGCTGAATCGCGCGCAGCGTTTCGCGCCGAATGCGGTCAGCAGTGATGGTCAGTTGCTTGAGGACGTCGATAGCCACCCCATCGCCCTGCCGAATGAGGCCGAGCAGAATGTGTTCTGTCCCGATAAAGCTGTGGTTCAGTTTGCGCGCCTCATCGACCGCAAACTCGAGGACCTGTTTGGTGCGGGGCGTGAGCTCGAGCTTGCCTCCGGCGCGGCGGCCGGCGCCCGTCATCCGCTCGACCATTTCGGATACGCGCTCGGGGCGCGCCCCGAGTTCTCGCAGCACGCGCCCGGCGATGCCGCTTTCTTCCTTGATCAGGCCGAGCAAGAGATGCTCGGTGCCGATGTAATTGTGCTGCAGGCGCTCGGCCTCTTCCTGGGCGATTGTGAGCACCTTTCGGGCCCGTTGTGTAAAGCGTTCTAGTTTGTTTGCCACACAAAACCTCTTGAATGGAGCCGAACTACCGGGCCCAAACATCGCAACTCTACCCCGGGGCCGTTAGCATCCCCTTAGAACTTCAGCTTGTGTTTTTCGAGAGCGATATCCCGGCTGCGCCGGGATATCGCTCTCGAAAAACCTTACTGAAGCGCGATGTGGAAAAACAACGCCGCCCCATCCGCGCTCTCCGGCGGATGGGGCGGCGCAAGACGACGCGCTTGATCGGTCGCCAGCTACTCGCCCTGGTAGTCCGTATCCGCGTACTCGGCGTAGCTCACACGCTTGAGGCTGAGGGCAAGCCGCTTCTGCTCGGGCTCCACACGGAGCACGCGCAGGGTGACGGTCTGGCCTTCCTTGACCACTTCGCGCGGATTTGAGATTTGCCGGTCGCTCAGCTCGGACAGCGGGATGAGGCCTTCGATGGCCGGATCATCCTTCAGCCGGGCGAATGCGCCATGCTTCGGGTGGGTCTTGATGATCTCACCCTCCACGAGCTGGCCGGCCTTGAAGCGCTTGCCGATGTCGGCCCACGGGTCGCCCATCAACGCCTTAAGGCTCAGACCAATCCGGCCCCCATCGCGATCGAGAGAGATGACCTTGACCTTGACGGACTGGCCCTCTTTCAGAATCTCGCTGGGATGCTTGATCCGCTGATGCGACATCTCGGATAGATGGATCATTCCATCCGCGCCACCCAGGTCAACGAAGGCGCCAAATTCCTTGACGCTCGTGATGTTTCCCTCGACGATGGAGCCGATCTCAATCGAGCCCAGCAGGCGCGTCTTCTGCGCCTCGCGGGCTTCCTTGGAAGCGGCCCGCTCGCTCAGGATGAGGCGGTTGCGCTCGCGATCGATCTCGATCACCTTGACCAGGGTCTTCTGACCGACAAGCTTCTGGTAGCGCTGCTCCGGCGGCTGGCTCTCATCGCCCAGCATGCGCTGATGCTGCATGCTGAGCTGGGAAGCGGGCACAAACCCGCGCAGCCGGCCGACCTTGACAATGACACCGCCCTTGTTGAAGCCGGCAATCATGCTTTCATGCGCTTCCTGCTTCTTGTGCAGTTCTTCGGCAAAGGTCCAGTCGCGTTCAGCGACCGCTCTGGCGATTGACAACACAACGTTGCCGTTGCGGTCTTCAGGTGCAATGACGTAGGCGTATACCTCTTCGCCAATCGCCATCGCTTTGCGCACGTCCTTGGGAATGGCTTCAATTTCCTTTCCCGAGACAATGCCTTCAGACTTAGCGCCGAGATCAACAAGGATCTCCCGATCGCTAAGCGCCGTGATACGACCCGAAACCAATTGGTTCTTCTTGGGCGGATCGTATCGATCGCCACTTGCCAAAAGCTCTCCCAGAGACTTGGCAAATTCGTCTTCCCCCCCACTGTTGCTGGGGCTGGTCGAGGGGACCTCTGTGTTCTCCATACCTATTGCTGCTGTTCCTTCGGCGTGAATTTCGAGAGATTATAGCAGTCAACCGCGGGGCGGACCGGAAACGGACGAAACAGGCGGCGCCGCCCGGGAAGTCAGCCCCAATTTGGGGACGAGATCGCAATCCCGGCGCTTCTCGAGGGGATTGTGATCTCGCCGGCTGTTTTTGGGATGGCTTCTATAATCCGGCGCATGGAAGCGCTTAAGGAACGGATCCGCAAAGACGGCTCGGTGCTCGGCGGGGGAATTCTCAAGGTCGATTCATTTATCAATCATCAGGTCGATCCCGGGCTCATGATGGAATGCGGCCGGGCGTTTGCAAAAGCCTTTGCCGATACGGGCGCGACCAAGATTCTCACGGTTGAGATCAGCGGCATTGCGCCAGCCCTGACAACCGCCCTCGTAATGAACCTGCCTCTGGTCTATGCGCGCAAGACCAAGCCGATCACGATGCCTGACCTCGTGCTGCTGACGACGGCGCCGTCGCATACGAAGGGGCGGATGGTCGACATCATGGCCTCGCCCGAGTATTTGGGCCACAGCGAGCGGGTGCTCATCATTGATGACTTCCTGGCCAGCGGCCAGACGATTCAGGCGCTGGTGCGCATCATTCAGGGCGCGGGCGCCACTGTCGCGGGTGTGGGCGCCCTGATCGAAAAGAACTTCGAAGGCGGCCGCGCGCTGCTCAAGGATCTCAATGTGCCCATCGTCTCACTCGCCGTCATCGCGAGCCTCGACAACGGCATAACGTTCGCATAAAGGCCGTTATGCAGGAATCGCCAGAAACGATCTCTCCCGTCCCGGCGAATGCCGGGACGGGAGAGATCGTTTCTGAATTCGGTTGGGCAGGAGTTGAAGCGTGATCGTATCCATGGTCGTGACTGTGCTCAACGAAGGCGAGTCGATCGCGCGTCTTCTGGACAGCATCGCCAGCCAAACGCGCCTGCCGGATGAGGTCGTGGCCTGTGATGGCGGGAGCGCCGATGACACCGTTGCGCGCCTGAACGCCGAGCGGCGGTTTCCGGTGCGGGTGATCGAATCGCCCGGGGCGAATATCTCGCGCGGGCGCAATCTGGCCATCGACGCATCGATGGGCGATTTGATCGTGTGCGCCGATGCCGGCGTGCGCCTGGATCCGGGCTGGGTCGAAGCCCTGTGCGCGGCTTCTGACAAGGCTTCCGTTGGGCCACGAGATCCCCGCCTGATTGGCGGGGTCTTCACGCCTGATCACACAAACGCCTTTGAACTGGCGATGAGCGCCACTGTCCTGCCCCTCGTGGATGAAATCGCGCCCGAACGGTTCCTGCCTTCGTCGCGCTCTGTCGCGTTCACCCGGGCCGGCTGGGAGGCGGCGGGCCGCTATCCCGAGTGGCTCGACTATTGCGAGGACCTGGTTTTCGATCTGCGCGCGCTGCGTTCTGGGCCGTTCGTCTTTGCTCCCCGCGCGATCGTCCATTTTCGGCCGCGGGCCAGCTTGCGGGCATTCTGGAAGCAGTACTCCCTGTATGCCCGCGGGGACGGCAAAGCCGGCCTGTGGCTGAAGCGCCATCTGATCCGCTACGCCACCTACCTGGCCGGGTTGCCCGCCCTGCTGTTTGGCGCGCTGGCGGCCGCGGACTATGGGCTTCAGGCGTTGTGCGTGGCCGGACTGGCGATTGGCGCGGGGGCATACCTGCGCACGCCGTATCACCGGCTGGCCAGGCTGTGGGGGTCATATGGGCTGGCCGGCCGACTGCAGGCCCTGGGGCTTGTCCCCATCATCCGGGTCGTCGGCGACGTCGCCAAAATGGCTGGCTACCCGGCGGGCGTGGCCTGGCGCCGGAAACGAATTGCCAGCCAGCCCGAGTTGCGCTGGCGCGACTCATCCTGACGGGCTTCCATCCAAAAACGCCTCCCCCCGTGTTCGCGGGGGAGGCGTTTTTGAACATTTCGCGCTGATAGAATCGATTTTCGTGAAAGGCACATCCTCGCGCCTCCCGCCGCATGTTGTCGCCGGCCTGATCGGAGCCGTCCTGATTGCCGGCGCATGCGGGCTGGTTGCCACAAACTGGCCCTACCTAAGCGCGCTTGTCGAAGCGCCGCCGAGCGAGTTTGCCGTGCCGGTTGCGCCCGGCGAGTTGCTTCGCCCGTTTGAGACGGTGGAAGCGCAGGCAGCTTTAGCCCCGGCGCCAGCCGTCGTGTTGCCGGCCCTCGACGCGGCAACACCCGCTATTGAAATTCGCCCGCTCCCAACGAAGGCTCAAGCCGAGATTGCGCCACCGCCAACCCGGCCCCCAGTCGAGCTTCGGCCCGCGGCTGGCGGTCCTGACACGCCGCGCGAGCCCGCTGTGGATCGGCGCCGGATCCTGGCGGCGATGCCCGATCGGCTCGTTATCCCGGCTATTCGACTGGACGTGCCTGTCACAGAATCGGTGTGGGTGGCAATTCCAGAGCTGAACGCCGGTTACTTCGACGCGCCACCTCGCCGAGCCGCGGGCTGGCAACCCAACAGCGCCAGGATCGGCGAGCCTGGCAACCTGGTCATGAGCGGGCACAACAACATCCTTGGGCGGGTTTTCGAGAACCTGAAGGAACTCAAGGCCGGCGACCTGATATACGTGCGCGCCGGGCGGCGTGAGATCACCTACCGCATCACCGAGCGCAAGCTTCTGGTCGAAAAGGATCAATCGCTTGAGGTGCGCACCCAGAATGCCCAATACATCGTGCCGGGCGGCGACGATCGCCTCACCCTGGTCACCTGCTGGCCGCCCGACAACAACACCCATCGGATAATCATCATCGCCCGTCCGGTGGCGGAGACTCTTGATGCGCAACGTTAATCTGTCACTGACTGCGCCGCTGCTCCTGGCAATCCGGCGCAACCACGGACTCGAGCACGCCACGCTGCATGTCCTCGGCGAGCGCGTCCGCCCGCTCCGGGCGGCCGGCCACGCCGAGCCGCGCGGATTCAGGGTCGTGGGGGATTTAAGCGCGGACGTCATCCGCGCGGCGGCTGAGGAAGCCATTCGGCGGATGCAGGCGGGCGAAAGCTGGTGGGCGGTCCATCCCGGCTGCGGCACAAACGTGGTCACCAGCAGCCTGCTGACCAGCGCCTTCGCCTATCTGGGCACGCTGCTGGCGGGGCGCAAGGCGGGCTGGCAGGAGAAGCTGTCCAACGCAATCAGCCTGGGCACTCTGGGAGCCCTGATCGCGCACCCGCTGGGGCCGTGGCTGCAGGCGCGGGTGATGACTTCAGCCGATATGCGCGGAGCGCGCGTGCGGATGGTCCGGCGGGAGTATCCGTTTTTCCTGGCCGGTCCGCTTGGGCGAACCGTTGTCCATTTTGTAGAGACCGTCTACGAAGGATGATGCTAGATGCGCAAGCGTCTCTTGCCTGCCGTCATCGCGGGCATCATCGCGATCGCGGCCTTTGGCATTCGCCTGTATGCCATTGACCGGCTGCCCGTCGACTACGACGAGGACGACTATCTCCGGGCCGCGCAGTTGATTTCAGACGGGCTGCGGGCTGGAGATCCCGGCATTCTGCTCCGGTCAAATTACCGGCCCGAACATCCTCCCCTGCAAAAGATCGCCTTTGCGCTGGCCGTGTTGCCTCTCGGGCCGCGCCCTGAAATTGCCGACGCTGAAACATCTGCCCCGCCCAGTCGAAGCTTGCCCGCGGATATGGTGAGCGCGGCCCGTGTCTCAGCGGCCGTTTTTGCGGCCGCCCAAACGGCCGCCCTGGCGCTGCTCAATCCGCTCGCCGCTGTCGCCGTCGCCGTCAACAGCTATCACGTCAAATACACCAGCCAGGTGATGCTCGAGTCGCTGCCCTCATTGACCAGCGTGCTGTGCGTGCTCGCCTATCTCGCCTGGGCGCGCGGCGGGAAACGGCGCTGGATGTGGCTGGTGCTCTCGGCGGTCGCGCTTGGGCTGACGGCGGCCTCGAAGTATCTGTACTGCATTGCCGGCCTGGCCGTCGTCGCAGACGCGTTCCTGCGCGCGGTCGGGCAGGCGCGCGGCCTTCCCTGGCGCGCGGCGCTCCGCGCGACCGGGCGCGGCTTGGCCCCCCTGATGGGTTGGGGGGCGCTGGCCCTGCTGGTCTTCTTCGTTGCCGATCCCTATTTGTGGCCCAACCCGGCCGGCCGGCTGGCTGACTCCATCGTCTATCACAGCGCCTATTCCAGCGGCGCTGAGGTCCAGAGCGCCAGCTTTCCGCCCTGGCAACCCTTTGTGTGGTTGTCGGGATCGGTAGCCTGGGAGCGATCAGCCTACCTGCTGTCGCTGGATCTGGCCATCACCCTCCTGGCGCTGGCCGGGCTGGGCCGGCTGTGGCGCCGGCAGCGCGTCTACGCCTGGTGGCTTTTGCTCGGCCTGGGATTTCTGCTCGTCTGGAACACAAAATGGCCGCAGTACATCCTGCTCGTGAGCGTGCCGATGGCGGTGGCGGCGGGCGAGGGCTTGCGCGCGGTATTGCTCGAACCGCTGGCCGCGCGCTGGGCGGAACGGACAGCACCGCGCCGCGCCGGCGAGCAACCGGCCACCAGACGTGACCTGTGGCGGGCAACGCCATGGCTGTTGCCCGGCGCTATCGCCCTGACGGCCCTGGCGGGTTTCCCCCTGCTCTACCAGGGGCTGATGGCCATGACGGACCTCAACACCCTCTCCCTTCGCGACGGCATCACGGGTGGCGTTTTTCGCGCAGCGCTGAACGGGCTGGCCGGGCTGGAAGCGCCCTCGGGCTTCTCGCTGTATCGACTGGGCGAGCCAGGCGAGTGGCGCACCACAGTCGTTCACTACACAGGTTTGCGCCAGATCGGGGATGTATTCGCCGGCGTCTTCTCGGCCCAGACCTGGTTCAGCCTCATGTGGGCGGCGCTGTCGGTGACGCTGTCGGCCACCCTCGGCACAGGCGTGGCGCTGGTCCTGAACCGGCGCGGCCTGCGCTTCGCAGGTGTGTGGCGAGCGTTGTTCGTCATCCCCTGGGCGATCCCGGAATTCCTCGGCGCGGTGGCCTGGGCCCAGCTGATGGACCCCGACGGCGGCTGGCTGTCCCTGGCGCTGGGGGCCCCGCTGCCAGCCCTGGACGGCGCGCTGGGGACTCTGCTGGCTCAGACCCTGGCCGGGGTGTGGATGGGCTTTCCGATCGTGATGCTGACCGCCACGGCCGCGCTCAAACTCATCCCGATCGATGTGTATGACGGGGCAGCCATGGACGGCGCGACGGGCGCGGGCCTGCTGAGGCATATCACCCTGCCGCTGGTGTTTCCCCTGCTTGTGCCGGCCCTGATTGTGCGGGCGGTCTTTGCCTTCAACCAGTTCTATCTGTTTATGCCCTTTCGGGGCGGGAGCACCCTGGCCAGCCTGGCTTATCAGTTGGTTCAGCCGAGGCCGGGACCCGGCTTCGGGCGCGCGGGCGGGTTGTACGCGGTCTCCGCCGCCGTCGACCTGTTCATCGTCGCGGCGCTGCTGATCGGAGTGCTGGCCCTGTCGCGCCGCACCCGCGCGGCGGAGGGAGTGACCTATGCGTAGGATGACCCGGAAGGAGCATCTCCTGCGCCAGGCGCTCCTGGTCGTGGTCGGGCTCTTCGTGGTCGTGCCGATCTGGGGCATCGCCTACATGGCCTTCGATAGCTCGTTCTTTGGGCGGCCCTCGGAGTTTCGAGTTTTGCCGGGCGAGTTCTCGCTGGACTTGTTCGGGCGGGTGTTCGAGCGCGCAGCCCAAAGCCTGCCGTTCGCCGATCTATTGCGCAACAGCCTGAACGTGTCGCTTGGCGCCACCGCTTTCTCCGTTGCGCTCGGGGCGAGCATGGCCTACGCCTTCGCCCGGATGCGCTTCCCGGGCCGGCGGGTCGGGCTATTTGCGCTGCTGGCCGGTTCGCTCATGCCGCCAATCGCGCTCATCATTCCGTTGTATCTGCTTTTGGCGTCCCTGGGGATTCGCACCACCCAGCTCGGGCTGATGATCGTCTACGCCGCGATCGCGATGCCATTTTGTGTGTGGAACATGCGGGTCGCATTTCAGTCTGTGCCGCGCGAACTGGAGGAAGCGGCCTTCATCGACGGCGCGTCATTCAGCATTGCCTTTGTCCGGGTAACCCTGCCCCTCGCCCTGCCCGCAATCGGGCTGGCGGCCTTTGTGGCGTTTCTGGGCGCATACTCCGAGTTCGCGCTGGGCTGGATGTTTGTCGATCGCGCGGATAATGTGACCTTGGCGATGGGGCTGTGGAACGCGATCAGCCTGGCCGGCAATGACTGGAACTTCATGGCCGCCTACGCCCTGATGATGAGTGTCCCGGTGGTTGTCGTCTTCGTCCTGCTGCAACGCTATCTCGTGAACGGCCTGCTGGCCGGCAAAGTGGAGCTGTAGAACCCCATGAATAACACCCCAGTCTGGTCCGATGACCGCATCGCCGGCTTTGTCGCGCAGTCCATGGCTACCTTGCCGCTGGCGAGCCAGCGGGTTCTGGTGATTGTCCCGGATTCCACCCGCACGATGCCGCTGCAGGCCTACTTCCGGGCGTTGTGCGAAACGCTGCTGCCTCGCGTGCGACAGCTCGATTTTCTGATTGCCCTCGGCACGCACCCGCCCATGAGCGAGGCCGCCATCCTGGCGATGTTCGGAATCTCCGCCGAGGAGCGCGCAGGCAAGTATCGCGAGGTCAGGATTTTCAACCATGCCTGGAAGGACCCCGAGGCCCTGGTCACCCTGGGAGAGATCCCTGCCGAAGACATTGCCGCCCTGAGCAACGGCCTGTTTCGCCAGAGCGTGCCAGTCCGGTTGAACAAGCTGGTGTTGGCCTACGACCACCTGCTGATCTGCGGGCCGGTGTTCCCGCACGAGGTGGCCGGTTTCTCGGGCGGCAACAAATACTTCTTCCCCGGGATCGCCGGCGCCGACATCATCGACTTCACCCATTGGCTGGGGGCGCTCATCACGTCGTACGACATCATTGGCACGAAGAACACGCCAGTCCGGGCCGTCATCGACCGGGCTGCCGCAATGATACCGACGCCGCGACATGCGTTGTGCAGTGTGGTCACCCATGACGGCCTGATCGGCGCCTTCTTCGGCAGCCCCGAATCGGCCTTTGCCCAGGCGGCCGATCTCTCGGCCCAGGCCCACGTGAAGTACATGCCGCGCGCGTACAAGCAGGTCCTGGCGGTCCTGCCAACCATGTATGACGAAATGTGGCTGGGCGGTAAAGGCATGTACAAGACCGAACCGGTCTGCGCCGACGACGGCGAGGTCATCATCTATGCCCCCCACCTCCATGAGATCAGCGTCACCCATGGCGCGTTGATCCGCCAGGTGGGCTATCACGTTCGGGATTACTTTGTCAAGCAGTGGGACAAATTCAAGCACATTCCGTGGGGCGTGCTGGCCCATTCGACCCATGTCCGCGGCATCGGCGCCTACGACGCCGAGACCGGGATCGAGCGACCCCGAGTCAAGGTCACCCTGGCCACGGGGATTTCGGAGGCCGATTGCCTGGCGATCAACCTGGGTTATCGCGATCCGGCCAGCATTGACCCAGACGCCTGGCTCGCGCGGGCGGATCCGGACGTGCTCGTGGTCCCCCGCGCGGGCGAGTATCTGTATCGGTTGGCGCGGCCCTAGAATCTATTCCAAATCCTCGGCGAGCTGACCCTCCCCGCGCTTCGCGCGGGGAGGGTCAGCTCGCCAGCGCATTTCTTTAGCCAATCTTCAATTTCTGCCTGCCCTGGGCTCAGGCTACCTGGCTAGAAACGAGATATCGTTTCCGAAGCAATCCATGTTAGGCGCCAAGGAGTCATTCGTGATCAAGTCCCTTGAGTTTCGAAAGCTGGGCACAGCCCTGGCCGCGTTCGCCTTCATAGCGGCGGGCTGCTCGGCCGGGGGCGCAAACACCGCGCCGGTTGCCACGACGCTGCCAAGCGTAACCACGGCCGCTCCCACTCCGGTCGCGCCAGCAGCGACGACCGTACCGGCAGCCATGGCGGCGCCTACGGCGACGGCCGTCCCTGCGGTAACCGCGACGAAGGCGGCGACCGTGGCCCCGGCCCCGACGCTGGCGCCTACCCCAACCGCCTGCAGCGTCACGCTGACCCCGGCCCAGACCGAAGGGCCATACTATCTCGCCGGCGCGCCGATGAAGGCCAGCCTGGTCGAGGCCGGGATGGCCGGCACCCGCGTAATTCTGACCGGGCGGGTCCTCACCAACCAATGCGTGCCGGTGGCCGGGGCCATCGTCGACGTGTGGCAAGCCGACGATGCCGGAGTCTATGATCTGAAGGGCTTCCGGCTGCGCGGCAAGGTGGCCGCGGATGCCCAGGGCAACTACGCCATCGAAACAATTCTGCCCGGTCTGTATCCGGGCCGCACCCGCCACATCCACGTCAAGGTCACAATCCCTGGCGGGCCAACGTTGACATCGCAGGTCTACTTCCCAAACGAGGGCGCCAATAGGACCGACGGCATTTTCGACGCGGCGATGCTGGCGAAGATGTCGGATGGCGCGGGCGGCGTGAAGATGGCGACGATCGACTTCGTGCTCAAGAAGTGACGCCATCGTTACGGCGCGTAGAATCATCGACATGGACGAGCTGCAATCGATGATCGCGGGCCTGCGCTCGGTTCAGCATTTTGCGCGCATGTCCGAGGATGACCTCCGCACAATCGTGTTGAGCGGTCAGATGCGCCATTTCAAGCCCGGGGAGACGGTTTTTCTCGAGGGCGCGCCGTGCGCCGGGATGCATGTGATTACCCAGGGACAGGTCCAATTGCGCAAGCTTGGTCCGCAAGGCAAGGTCAACATCATCGCGACCATTGAACCGGTGATCATGTTCAATGAGGTCGCCGTCCTCGATGGAGGCGTCAATCCGGCCTCGGCCCTTGCGATAGAGGATAGCCTGATCTGGCAAATCAGCCATGCCGCGTTCCAGACGCTGTTACAGCGCTACCCGGCGATTGGGCTGGGGCTCCTGCGGGTGCTGGCCGCCCGCAACCGCCTCCTGATGAGCCATTACGAAGATCTGGCATTCCGGACCATTGTCGGGAGAATGGCCAAACATCTGGTTGATCTCAGCCAGATGGGGGCGCAGCCGATCGCGCGGCGAAGCCACTCAATCGAGGATATGGCCGGTCGGGTCGCCTGCGCGCCGGAAGCGGTCAGCCGGGCTCTGGCCACCCTCAAACACGAAGGGGTGATCGCCTGCAACCGCGGCCAGATTCGGGTCACCCACCCGGACCGCCTGGCGGCTCTTGCCAATCTCGATCTGCGCCTGCCGACGATGTGAAGGCCCGAGCTCGGCAACTTGACACAAGACAATGACTCTGGGCGCTGTTTGTGATAGTTTTCACAAACGGTTGGTTATTGTTCTAGCCGGCCCGCAGAGGCTCACATGCGCGCAGTTCGGAAGCGTTTTGCATTCCTCTTTCGCTCCACCATGGGGTTGGTTCTTGTCGCGATCGCGTCCATCGCGCTCGTCACCGCGTTTTTCGGAATGATCTCCGGTCCGATGGACGAGTTGGGCGTCAAGGCGGTCTTTGTGCGGACCTTTGGTCTGCAGCTCGATCCGGCCCAGCGCGAAGGGCGGATCATCATCCTCTATCACAGCATCGCCATGGCCGTCGTCGCGATCGAGGTCTATTTCATCACATCGCGCTGGCCGATGAAGCCCGATGAGCAGACGCGCATCAACAGCACCATCACCATCGGCTATTTGACCTCGATGGTTTTCGGGATGTGGTTCGCCTATTTCGGCCACAACTACGTCTTTCACGGGCTCTTCATCGCCGGGCAGACTCTGGTCTTCTTCGCCGGGATTCTGTTGACGGTGGCGCTGTGGCCATGGCGGGCCGAGTATCGAACCGCGGATCCGGACGTCTCACGCACGCGGGGCGGGCTGGATCTTGAACGAGTGGCCCTGTTTGTCATGGCCGTGTCGACCCTGGGCTCCGTTTTGTTCGGAGCGATCCCCGGCTCACTTTTCGGGAATGGCTTCGAGACATTTCTGGCCGAGGACGTCATCCGCCAGCCGGAAAAGGACCCGCTCCAACTTGCCATCATCGGGCACCTGCACATCATGCTCACCCTGATCGCAATTGCGCTGAACCTCATCGTGGGGCGTTGGTTCAACTTCAGGGGCAGGTTGCATAAATGGGCGATGCCGCTGCTCATCGTCGGGACCATCATCATTACGATGGGGGTGTGGGCGGTTGTCCCCTTTGAGCGCATCGCCCACATCATCATCAACGTTGGGGCGCTTCCGGTGCTCCTCGCCGCGCTGTTGCTGACGGTGTTTGTCTGGCGGAAAATTACGGCCGCCCGCCTGGCCGAGTTGCAGTTGGCCAAACCCAGCCTGGCCCAGCGCGCGCGCGCGCTGCTCCATGATCCGCTCAAGTTCGGCGCAGTCTGGCAGATGGTCTACATGAATTTTGTCGTGACGGCGATCGGCATTTTCATGGCCATCCAACTGGACAAAATCATCCGCCATTGGCCGGCCCGCGAGGAACGGGTCGCCCTGACCGGGCACTGGCATGTGTTGTCCGGCATCATCGCCACGATCATCCTGCTGTATTACGCCGATCAGGCCGGGCTGAAGGGCCGGCTGCGCCAATGGTTCGGCTGGATCGTCATCATCGCGTCGGACCTGGCCTTTGGCGCGGTGGCCGTGTTGGAGACCCGCCGCCTGTATGTAGATGAACTGGGCCAGCAGCCGCTCGTCGACACGATGATGCTGCTGACAGACGCCGGGCTTGCTTCGGTGCTTCTGTTGCTTGGAATCCTGATGGTGTGGCGCCTGGCCGACCTGTTCAAACGGAAAGGGCGATGGCAGGAGGAAAAAGCGGAGGTGCTGCCATGAAACGCAATTTGCTTGCGGTCGCCGCCTGCCTGCTGGGGGCTTGCGCCGCCCCCGCCCTGCCGGCCACAACGCCCTCCATCGACACAGGCGTGAATCCCGAGGCCTGGGTTTCGATCCCGGCCGGGACATTCTTCAGCGGGCAGCACGCCGAGCCAGCCCTCATCTCCCACGACTACAAGATGATGGCAACCCTGGTCACCAATGCCCAATAGCGCGCTACCGGAATGATGCGCTGGCGGCCGGCCGGGTCAAGCTCGACGGCAACCGGGTGGTGGGCTACTACGCGGGCGACCCCTTTTCCGGCGCCAAACACGAGGAGGTCATCGCCGCGGGCGACTGGCCGCACTTTACGATCAACGCGCCCGGCAGCCGGATCACCCGGAGCGCCGGGGCCGCCAGCAACCCGATTTTCGCGGCGAATCCGGGCTTTGAGAATCATCCTGTGACGCTGGTGACCTGGTTCGGCGCCCGGGCTTATTGCGAAGCTCAGGGCGGCCGCCTGCCAACCGAGGCGGAATGGGAGAAAGCGGCGCGCGGAACGGACACTCGGGCGTATCCGTGGGGCGACACCATCGAACGAAATGCCGCCAATTTCTACGACAGCCGCGATCCGTTCGAGCAGGCGTCCGGGAAAGCCGGAGACACGACGCCGGTGGGCTTTTACTCGGGCAAAACGTATTCCGGATACACAACACTCGACGGACAAAGCCCGTACGGGCTGCACGACATGGCCGGCAACGCCTGGCAGTGGATGGCCGACGTGTACGAAGGCCAGCATTACCGTTACCTGCGGGGTGGAAGCCGGCTGGACTACGGCTACAACCTGCGGCTGTGGACGCGAAACAACGTCAACCCTGAGCATGCCGGGCTGGCCATTGGTTTTCGCTGCGCGCGCTGAACCGGCGCAGACGCCCGAAGGAGGCCAGATGCGGCAGGCAGCCCGGACACTCGGTCAATATGCGGCGCTCATCAAGTCGCTGCAGACTGCGCTTCTGCTGATAACCGGCCTGGCAGGTTACATGAGCGCGCGTTGTCCGGTGACGCACTGGACGACCGTGGTTGGGTTGCTGGGCAGCCTCTTTCTCGCGGTGAGCGGCAGCACGATCCTGAACATGTGCTACGACCGCGACATCGACAGCGTGATGAACCGCACCCATCACCGGCCGATCGCGTCGGGAAAAGTGCGGCCCGAGCATGCCGCTCGGATCGGCCTGCTCTTTGCGGCGACCGGCGTCGGGTGGGCGATTGCGATGGACCCGCTGTATGGCGGGGTCGTGTTTGCCGGCCTGTTCTTCGATGTGGTCGTCTACACACTCTGGCTCAAGCGCCGCACGTGTTGGTCGGTCGTGTGGGGAGGCATTTCGGGCGGCATGCCCATTTTGGCGGGGCGCGTATTGGGCCTTGGAGAGATTGACCTGATCGGTGTCTTGCTGGCGGTATCGGTCCTGTGCTGGATCCCGACCCACATGCTGACCTTCTCGCTGCGTTACGCCGCCGATTACGCGGCGGCGCGTATCCCGACCTTTCCGTCGACCTACGGCGCCACAATCACCCGGCGCGCGATAGCCGCGGCGAGCGTCCTGGCCACGCTGGCGATTGGCCTGGCGGCAGTGTTGATCCAGGTGCAGGGGAGTTATCTGCACGTGTTGGGTGTTTTGTCGGGAGCGCTGATGTTCCTGGCCTTTTGGGCGGCACTGCGACCGGCGGACCGATTGAACTTCAGCCTCTTCAAGTACGCATCGCTCTACATGCTTTCAGCGATGCTCCTGCTTTCAATCTGAGAATCCCAATCTCAACCGCTTCCGGGGCGGGGAATATCGCCTCGGGGAAACGGCTTCAGTTGGGAGTTCCAAGGAGAACACAATGCAACAGAAGAATGGCGTGTCCCGATTTCTCCGGTTCGTGGGGATTGTCCTGATGGCCCTGACCGCCGGGTTCACGGTCCTGGCCGGCGTGGGCGGCATTTGCGCCGCAGCCGCGCCGACAAACTGGGCCAGCCTTGCGCCGCTTGCTTCGTACCAGTGGCTATATGTCGTGTTCGTCATTGTCACAACCGCGATCGGCGCGGCCGGAATCCGCGCGACGATCTGCCTGATTCGCGGCCAGGCGCATTCCTATCGCGACGCGCTGATCGCCCTGATTGCGGGCGTCATCGTCGGCGCCATCCATATCGCCGTCTCTCGCGCGCTGCGCGGCGCATCGATGCCTGTGGATATGGTCGTGTATGTGACCGTCTTCACCCTGGCGGTGCTGCTGTTGCTGCGCGTGCCCGGGATCTGGAAAGGCGTTGATTACACCCGTGGCAACGGCGCCGGGCGCCTGACAACGGGCGCAACCGCCATCATCCTCGGCGGGCTGACCCTGCTCATCCCCCTTCCCATGGCCATGACCCACACCTGGGACGGGATCAACTATGCGGACGCCTTCAGCACAACCATGACGGTGGTCGGCGGAGTGCTGCTTGCGACGGGGATTGCCGTGCTGATCGCGCCCCGCCCAGCGACGCGCCCGGAGCCGATTGCGGTTCCTGCCGCGGTCTGACGGACCGCTGCGCGTGAGGGGCCGGGTTTCGACAGGCAGAAGCGCGGGCGTATACACTTGCGCGCATGACGACAAAAGTTCGGGCCGTGCCCGCATCGAAGGGCAGCAGCGGACCACTCGGGCTGCTCGCCGAATTCCAGACTGACCCGTTGGCTCTTCTGGGCCGGCTTCACCGAGAGCACGGCGACATCGCCCGCGGGCGATTTCTGTGGGTCGACAACCTGTTTGTCTTTCGACCCGAGTATGTCAAGCGCGTCTTGCTCGACAACAACAAGAACTATCGCAAGGACCCCTTCACGACGGGCATCTTGCGCTTCTTCGGGCAAGACAATCTTTTCACCGGAGACGGCGATTTCTGGCTGCGCCAGCGCCGCCTGATGCAGCCTATGTTCCACCGCCAGCGCATTACGGGCTTCGGAAAAACCATGGCGGAGGGGGCAGCCGACATGCTGGACGGCTGGGAACGCCGCCGGGCGGCCAACCCGGGCGAGGTGTTCTGGCTCAACGACGAGATGATGCAGGTGACGATGCGGATCGTTGGACAGGCCCTGTTCAGCGAGAACCTGAGCGCCGAGGCCAGCCGCCTGGGTCAGGCCTTCAATGATGCCGATCACTACATCTCATTCCGCTTCAAGAACCCGGCCTGGCAGACCTGGTTCCCGGGTCGGCGGAATGCTGGCGCGCGGATCGCCCGCGACACGGTCGTAACAAGAATCCGCGAAATGATCGCCCGCCGCCGCCTAAGCGGGAAGCGGCGCGACGACCTGCTCAGCATGCTGATCGAAGCCCGCGACGAGGACACCGGCGCGGGTCTGGACGACGAACAGATTCGGCGCGAGGCGGGGGTGATGATCGCCGCGGGTCATGAGACGACCGCCGCGGCGCTGACCTGGGCGTTCTACCTGCTGGCCACCCACCCCAAGCAGGAAGCCAGATTGCAGGCCGAGATCGCGGCCGTGCTCGGCCGACGGGCGGCGACCATCGACGATGTCAGCGCGCTGACCTACACCCGCCAGGTCATTGACGAAACGCTCCGGCTCTACCCGCCGGCCTGGGCGACGGCCCGCCAGGCGATCGGCGAGGATGCCCTTGGGCCGTTTCGCGTGCCGGCCGGGATGAACATCAATATCCCGATCCACGCAATTCACCACAGCCCGGTCTACTGGGAGCGGCCGGAGGACTTCGAGCCCGAGCGATTCGCGCCTGAACGGACCGAACGCCAGGAACGCTTTTCGTATTTGCCCTTTGGCGGCGGCCCGCGCCAGTGCATCGGCAACATGTTTGCCCTGACCGAGGCGACCCTGATCCTGGCCGCGGTCATCCAACGTTATCAACTCCACGTCGTGTCCGGACATGCGGTCCGGCCCGAGCCGGTGCTGACGCTGAACACGAGCGCCGGCTTGCCCGTCACCCTGCAGCCGCGCTAAGCCCATGCCTGGACCCATCCCCGTCACCCTCATTGCCGGCTTTCTTGGAGCCGGCAAAACCACCCTGCTCAACCGCATCCTGAAGGGCGAGCACGGCCTGCGCGTCGCGGTGCTGGTCAATGATTTCGGGGCGGTCAACATTGACAGCGAACTGATCGTCGGGGTCGAAGGCGAGACAGTCAGCCTGGCCAACGGCTGCATCTGCTGCACGATCCGCGACGATCTGCTCAACGCCGCGCTTGCAGTGGTGTCCCGGCACGAGCCGCCCGAGTACATCGTGATCGAAGCAAGTGGCGTGTCGGATCCCTATTCGATTGCCCAGACCTTTCTGCTGCCGTCGCTGCGGCCGTATCCCCGCCTCGACAGCATCGTCGCCGTCGTCGACGCCGAGCAGATCCGCGACATCGGCCCGCAAAACGAGATGCTGGCGATGGACCAGATCGGCGCGGCGGATCTGGTCGTGCTGAACAAGGTCGATCTCGTGACGCCTGCGGCGTTGGGCGCGGTGCGCGGCTGGATCCGCGAGGTCAGCCCGGACGCGCGGGTGATCGAGACCACGTTTGGCCAGGCCTCGCTTGACCTGTTGCTGGGCGTGGGCCGCTACGATCCGGAACGCCTGCTCGAGCGGCCGGCCCGCGACGGGCATGCCCACGCGGCGGGCGAAGACGACGATCATGACCATGATCACAGCGCGGTCTTTAGCACCTGGACCTATGCCAGTGACGAGGCCCTTTCGCAGGCGGCCCTCGAGCGCGCGCTGGATAACCTGCCGCCCACGATCTACCGGGCCAAGGGTTTCATCTGGTTGCGCGAGAATCCGGTTCGCAAGATCGTTTTGCAGGTCGTGGGCAAACGGGCCTCGCTCAGTCTGGGGGAGCTTTGGCCCGAAGACGGGCCGCGACGCACCCAGATCGTCATGATTGGCGCGCATGGCAAGCTGCAGCCGGAGCGGCTCAAAGCGGTCTTCGACCAATGCCGGGCAGGCGCCCCACCTGCGTCGGCGGATGAGAAGCTGAAGCAGGCCCTGGACTGGGTGCGCAAGAGCTTCTTGAAGGGCTAAGACACGCAGCCATTCCTGTAGAATCGCTTCGATGGCGTGGTTCCGAGAAAAAAGGGCCGCCCTTGCAATGGCGGTCGTCGTTGCGATTGGCGCTGTGCTGAGGATGTATGTGGCGACGCTGGGCCACAACTTCGATCTCGATTCCTACAACATCGTCGCGGACATCGTCGGCCGGGGAGAGAATGTCTATTCGTCGACCTGGAGATACAACTACGGCCCGGTGTGGCTGCACGTTGTGTTTGGCCTCAAAGCGCTCGGCACGGTCATATCGAGCGAACCGAAGGAGGCGCTTGGCTATTTGCTTTCGGTTCTGCTGACCGTCACCGATATTGCGATCTTCTTCGTCCTTTGGAAAAAGGCGGGCAAGCTGGCGGCATGCCTGTTCTTCCTTAACCCCATTTCCATCATCATCTCGGGCTATCACCGGCAATTTGACAATATCGCACTGCTGCTTGGTTTGGCCGCGGTCTCCGTCATCGGAGATCGTACCGACGGAAGACCTAATCTCAGGACGTTCGCGGGGCTGGCAATCCTCGGCGTCTCGCTGATGACGAAGCACATCCTGTTTGCGTTTCCGGTCTGGCTGGCTGTCAAACAGAAGACCTGGCTGCGCCGGGTCATATTTCTTGCCATCCCAACCCTTATCTTTCTACTCGCTTTTGTCCCGTACTGGGAATATGGGCAAACCGGCATCATCGACAATGTCTTTCGATATCGATCGCATCAGTTGGAGATCCTCTTTCGCCTATCCGTTCCGGAGATGCTGAGGCCCTTCATCGATCCGCGCGTCTATTGGCTCGCGCTGCTGGCGTTGTTTGGGCTTGTGTTTCGGGCCCGGGATGTGCTCAGTTCACTCATGCTCTATACCTGCATTTTGGTCGCGGCGTCACCGTCCACTGCCAATCAGTACTTGCCCATCGTTGTGCCCTTCATCGCCATCAACATGAACCTGTTCTACGCCCTTTACACGGTGGCTGGCGCCTGGTTCCTCGTTGGGACGGTGCTCGGGGTATCAGAACTTCGGGATGCCCTCCCCCTCGATGGCAATAGCTGGCTCACCATCGCCATCGCGCTGCTCAGCCTTGGATTTGCGTGGCAGATGCTGGGTCGGCCCACGCTTGCGATGCTGAGGAGAATGCGAACCCGTGACGCCCGCGACACGATCGCCCTCGCGCCGCCGGATCACCCGTCGCCCATCAGCGATGTCGCTGGCGTCTTTCCAGATGGCCACACGGCCGAAGTCGACGCGGGTAACCTGATCGGCGGGCTGGACGCGCTAGCGCCCGTCGCGCCGACCGGTCGCGATGACCAGCCATGATCCGTCCTTGAGCTTGACCGCGCCGGGATCGGCCCCGGAGATGGACGCGCGCAGCGCGGCCCGTTCCCAGATCGCCCCGTCAGCGCTGGAGACCGGCCAGGGCCCGGCGCCGGTGCCAAAGAAGACAAGCCGACCGCCGTCACTGACCAGATTGCCCAGCCAGCGATCACCACCCGTCAGGTTGATATCCGCTAAACGCTCAAAGGTCAGACCGTCGCGGCTGACCGCGTGATAGCCCGTGCCGCCTCGGGGCGGCGCGCTGCGCGCATCGGCGGCAGCCAAATCATCGAGGGTGCCATTGTCGGGGACGATCAGGTGAAAGACACCCTCGTGCAAGGCGACAGCGCAATCGATGGCGACCCGACCCTCCACGGCAAAGCGCACGCCCGGCTCAAAGGTGTAGTGGATGGCATCCGAAGAGACGGCCGAATAGATGGCGGGGATGCTGCGCCGGTTGTCGGCATTCCGGTTCGAGGTGAAATAGAGTCGGACGCGCCCATCCGGCAAGGGCACAAGGGTCGGGTCAAACGGGCGGGCCAGCCCGGCGTCCATGCCCTCGACGACGATGGGCGTCGGCTCGGTCCAAGTCCGGCCCTCGTCGCTGGAGAAGCGCACGGCAACGCGATCGAAATTGCGATCGTCGTCGGCCGGAAAGGCCTGGTAGGCGGCGAGCAGGCGGCCATCCTGCAGGCGGACCGCGGTGGGCACACCCGCCCGCTCAAAGGCGCCCAGCCGCTCCGGTCTGCCGTCTGTGCCGATGCGAATGACCAGGACGTCGTTGTCCCAGGGGCCGGGTTTGCTTCGATCAGGCGTTGGCCCAGGCCGCTGGGTCGATGGCGCGGGCAGCGCAGACGCGATGATCGTTGCCGTCGGCGTCGGCGGCAAGGCGCAGGACGACAACGCGATGAGTGCGGAGAACAGGCCAGCGAAGCGGATGAACCTGATCACGCCTGGACCACATGATTGAAGACCAGCGCGTGGCCGGTCAGGGCGCTTTGGACGTGCTTCATACCGGAATTATGACGGCCGGGGTTGACCTGGCGTCAAAGCAGTTGCAAGAAGTCTGTAAACAAAGCCCATGGCTCTGGCAAAGTCCCTTAACAGAGTCCCTCATGCGTGTCTCGCCCACCCTGTGTCACCCGTCTATCGCGCATTGCAGGAGAACGGGAGAACGGGAGAGCGGGAGGGTAAATGGACTCTCCCGTTCTCTCGTTCTCCTATAAATGGCTTTGCGCAAGGCTGGTGCGGCGAGGCTTCAGCTGGAACACATCCGACTTTACAAGAGCCAAATAGCAAGGTCAAGAGGGCTTGACAAACCGAGCGAACTCCGTTATTATCCCGAACAGTGTTCAGAAATCAGCAATGACCCAACCTCGCGCGCGCCGCTTTCTGCGCACCAAACAGACCATCCTGGACGCCGCCCTCGAGATCGTCCGGACCGAGGGCCCGGCCGGGCTCTCGATGCGGGCCCTGGCCGAGCGCAGCGACTACAGCGCCGCCGGGATCTACGAATACTTCAGCAACAAGGATGAAATCATCCAGGCGGTCTGCGAACAAGGCCATGAGCGCCTGGCCAGCCACATGCGCCAGGCCGATCCGGGCCTGCCTATCCTGGGCTACCTGCTCGGGATCGGTCTGGGCTATATCCGTTTTGCGCTGGAGAATCCCGATCACTTCCTGCTGATGTTCACCACCGCCCCACCCGCGGCGACCGGAATAGACATGTCCGCCGAACTGCTGAAGGACGACACCTCCTTTGGCATCCTGCTCGGGGCCATCCGGCGCGGGATTGAGGAAGGTGTCTTCAAGACTCAGCCCGGCTTCGGCCTGATGGAAATGGCCTACGCCGCCTGGGTGACGGTACACGGCATGGCGATGCTGCGCCTGACCAGCCTGCGCGGGTACCCCATGGACTTCGAGGCCGCCGACCAGGCGGGCCTGGTCAACTTCGCACGCGGCTTGACCCAGGCAAACTAAGGGGAGCCCCTCTTTTTTTGCCTTTGCCGAACAAAGTTAGGTATTCAAACAACGAAAGGATAAATGCAATCATGACAACCGTATCTATTCCCACCTCACTGCGCGTGGCCCGAGAGGGCCGGCTCAGCCGGCTTTGGGCAACCAACCCACCCCTTGTCGCGCTTGGCTTTGCCAGCATCTTCCTGTTGGCCATCACCGCGATCCTTGCCCTGGCCGACCCGCGGGCGATCACCGGCGCCCCAGCCTGGGTCAAGCCCATGAAGTTCGCCGTGTCGACGGTCCTCTACACCTTCAGCCTGGTCTGGCTGCTCAGCTTCATCCAGGGCCGGCGCCGGCTGGTGGCCGTCATCAGCTGGGCGTCGACGCTCGCCCTGGTCGTCGAGTTGATCCTGATCGTTTTGCAGGTCGCGCGCGGGGTGGCCAGCCACTTCAACTACAGCACGCCGCTGGACGCCGCCATCTTCTCGAGCATGGGCGCCTTCATCGGCCTGGCCTGGGCGATGAGCCTGATCGCCATCGTCCTGCTCCTCCGCCAGCGCATGAGCGACGGCGCGTTTGGCTGGTCGCTGCGACTGGGGCTGATCGCGGCGGCACTGGGGATGGGGCTGGCCTTTTTGATGACGGCCCCCAACGCGGCTCAGATCGCGGCGCTGCAAGCCGGGGCCGGCAACGGCATCCTGGGCGCGCACGCCGTGGGGGTGCCCGATGGCGGGCCTGGGCTGCCCCTGCTGGGCTGGAGCACCGAGGGCGGCGACCTGCGGATCGCCCATTTCTTCGGGCTGCATGGCCTGCAGATCCTGCCCCTGCTCGGGCTGGCCATCAGCCGGCTGTATGCGACGCGGCTCAACCCGCGGCGGCGGGCGTTGCTGGTCTGGACGGCCGGCCTGGGCTACCTCGCCCTCGTGCTCGGGCTGGCCTGGCAGGCCCTGCGCGGGCAGTCGATCATCCATCCGGATGGGCTGACCCTGGCCGTCGTCGCCGCCCTGATCGGCGCGGTGGCCCTCGCGGCCGGGCTGATCCTCTTCACCGCCCGCCCGAGCGAGGCCCGCCATGCTTGAGACCCTCTTCGGCCTGAGCAACCTGTTCGTGCTGCCGTTCTGGGGTCTGATGATTTTCGCCCCGGGCTGGCGCTGGACGACAAACATCATGCGGTCTTTGCTGCCGTTCGCCGCGCTCGGAGCGCTGTATGCGATCCTTCTGATCAGCCAGATCGGCGGCGCGGCGGGGGCCCTGCTCTCGCCCTCGGCGGCCGGGATCGCGGCCCTGCTCGGCACGCCGGCAGGAGCGACCGTGGGCTGGATCCACTTTCTGGCCTTTGATCTGTTCGTTGGGCGCTGGGCGTATCTCGACAGCCGCGAGCGCGGGCTGAGCGCGTGGCTGGTCTCGCCGATCCTGGTCTTCGTCTTTATGGCCGGGCCGCTCGGACTGCTGATGTATCTGACGGCGCGCTGGATCGCCGGACGCCGAACGAGCAACGCATAGAGGAGGCTTGTGATGAACGCAACGATTCTCAATGGCGCGCTGGCTGGTGATGGCTTTGTCGATGCCGTCGCCGCCGCGCTGCAAGATGCGCTGCAGGCGCAGGGTTGGACTGTCCGCCCCTGGCAATTGGCCGATGAGAAGCTCGCCTTCTGTCTGGGCTGTTTCGAGTGTTGGACCAAGACGCCCGGTCTGTGCCGGATTGATGACGCCGGCCGGGACGTGGCGGAAACGCTGATTCGGAGCGACCTGGCGATCTTCGTGACCCCGATCACGTTTGGCGGCTATTCGTCCGCGCTGAAGAAGGCTGTCGATCGGGTCATCCCGCTGATCTCGCCGTTCTTCCAACGCATCGATGGCGAGGTCCACCACCACGCGCGCTATGCCCGTTACCCGGCTCTGTTCGGCCTGGGCGTGCTGCCCAAGTCCCACCCGATCCAGGCAGAGATCTTCGACACGCTGATCAGCCGGAACGCCATCAACCTGCACGCGCCGGCGCACGGCAGCCGGGTGATTGCGCGTGATCAGGATCCAATCACCGTCGCCGGCGAACTCACCCAGATCCTGTCGAGGGAGGCACTCGCATGAGCACCCCAAAGAAGGCCCTGCTGCTGATCGGCAGCGCCAAGCCAAAGGGCGAGAGCAGCTCCGAGGCCCTGGCCAACCACCTCACCGAGCGCCTACGCACGGCATGCATACCGAGACCTGCCATGTGGCAATGGCGATGCGGGCGCCCGCCCAAACTCGCGAATTCCTGCAGGCGGTTGATCGGGCCGATGCGCTCATCCTGGCCTTCCCGCTGTATGTCGACAGCCTGCCCTATCTGGCCACGCTGGCGCTCGAGCGCATCGCCGCGCACCGCCAGTCGCAGACCGAACCCAGGCCCGGGTCGTTTCTGGCCATCGCCAACTGCGGCTTCCCCGAGGTCGCCCACAATGCGACAGCAATCGCGATCTGTAAGCAGTTTTCCGAGGAGGCTGGCTACGCGTGGGCGGGTGGCCTGGCCCTGGGCATGGGCGGCGCCATCGCCGGGCGTGCGTTGAGCGAGGTCGGGGGGATGGCCCATAACGTCATCGCGGCGCTCGACCTGGCGGCCGAGGCGATCGCGGCAGGCAACCCTGTTCCGGAAGACGCGATCACGCTGATGGCCAAACCCTTCATCCCGATCACCGGCTACATGCTGATGGGCGACATTGGCTGGCTGGCCGAAGCGCGGCGCAACCATGTCCTGACCCGACTGGGCGCGCGGCCATTCCGGCAAGGGCCATGATCTCGTTGGGGGTAGCCGACGGCAATGCCGTCGGCTACCCCGCATTGCCTATTCCATCAGCCGCGCCACGCTGGCGACCGTGTCGCCCTCGCGCGGATTGATCAGGCGCGAGCCCTTGGTCGCCCGACCGCTGGCCGGAATATCGGTTACCTTCTGGCGCAGGGCGACCCCGTCGGCGGTGATCAGCGTGACCTGATCGGTGGGCTGGACGACCCGCGCCGCGACCAGCCGGCCAGTCGCGTCAAAGTTGCTGGTCATCGTCCGCATCCCGCCGCCGCCGCGGCCTTTTGCTGTGTATTCCTCAAGCGTTGTGCGCTTGCCATACCCGCGCTCGGTGACTGTCAGCAGGAAGCCGCCCGGCTCGACGACTTCCATCCCCGCGATGTAATCGCCTTCGCGCTTGAGGCGCATGGCGCGCACCCCGCCTGCCGCTCGGCCCATCCGGCGAACAAGCGTTTCGCCAAAGCGCAGGGCCTGGCCCATCGCGGTGACGATCAGGACATCTCCGCTGCCAGTGGTCAAACGCACATAGGTGAGTTCGTCGCCCGCCACGAGCGACATGCAGATCAGGCCGCTCGAGCGGATATTGGCAAACGCGCTCAGGTCAACCCTTTTGATCCTTCCGCGCCGGGTGCACATCGCCACGGTCGGCATGGGCAGCTTGCTGTCGAGGGCGGCTGCCGGCGCGGTATCGTCCGCCGTGCTCTCAGCCGCCTCAGCCTCCGCGGAACCATCTGCGCCATCCGCCACTTCGGCGTCCACCGACCCATCCGCGCCATCGGCCGCCTCGGGCTGATCGGGGTCGAGATCCATCGCCTGGGCATCGACATCCGACGCCTCAACCATTTCCGAGACCGGCTCATCGTCCTCATCGCCCGCCCTGGCGGCCAGCATCAGGTCCTTGGAAACCGGCAGCGCGGCGGTGATCCGCTCCTTGTCGCCAATCGCGATCAAGTTGCTCAGGAACATGCCTTTGGCCGCCCGATCGGCCTCGGGGATCTGATACGCCCGCAAGGCGTAGACCTTGCCCAAATTGCTGAAGAACAGGACCGTGTCGTGGCTACGGGCCGAGAAGAGGAACATGACCTCGTCATCTTCCTTGGTCGCCATGCCGCTCGATCCGCGCCCGCCCCGGTTCTGGGCCCGATACGCCTCGGCCAGGGTGGACTTGACGTAGCCGCGCTGGGTGAGCGAAATCAGCAAATGCTTGTCGGCGATCAGCTCCTCGTCCTCAAAGCTCTCGCGGGCGTCGCCCAGAATCTGGGTGCGCCGCTCGTCGCCGTACTTATCGATCAGGCGCTGGCAGTCGTCGCGAATGAGCCCGAGGATCTTGCCTGGATTGGCCAGGAGGTCCTCGAAATGGGCGATCTGGCGCATGCATTCCTGATACTCGTCCTCGATCTTCTGGCGCTCGAGGGCGGCCAGCCGGCGCAACTGGAGGTCCAGAATCGCCTGGGCCTGCAAGTCACTCAGCCCAAAGCGCGCGATTAAGGCGCTCTTGGCGCCATCGGCATTTGGCGCGCCGCGGATGATGCGGATGACCTCGTCGAGGAACTCGATCGCAATGCGTAGACCCTCGAGGATGTGGGCGCGGGCCTTGGCCTTGGCCAGCTCGAACTCGGTGCGGCGCCGAATCACTTCGCGGCGATGCTCGATGAAGATCATCAGCGCGCGCTTGAGGCTGAGCAGGCGGGGCTGACCATCCACCAGAGCAAGGACCTGCGCGCCAAAGGTGGTCTGCAGGGCCGAAAACTTGTACAGCCGATTGAGCACGCGATGCGGTTGCGCGCCGCGGCGCAGCTCGATGACGACCCGCATGCCATTCCGGTCGCTTTCGTCGCGCAGGTCGCTGATCTCTTCGATCCGCCCCTCGCGGGCAAGATCGGCCACCCGCTCGATCCAGAGGGCCTTGTTGACCTGATACGGCAGCTCGGTGACGATGATCTGGAAGCGGTCGGCCTTCTTCATCTCCTCGATGTTGGCCACGCCCGCGAATGACCAGCCGGCCGCGGCCGGTGGCGTACATCTGCTGGATGCCCTCGCGCCCGATGATCAATCCACCGGTTGGGAAGTCCGGGCCGGTGACGATCTTGACCAGATCATCCAGGCTGACGTCGTCGATGGCCTCCCACTTCTCAATCAGCAGGTTGATCGCCCCGCACAGTTCGACGATGTTGTGGGGCGGAATGTTGGTCGCCATGCCGACCGCGATGCCGGTCGCGCCGTTGAGGAGAAGGTTGGGCAGCAGGGCCGGAAGAACCTTCGGCTCCTCGAGGGTGCCATCGTAGTTCTCCTGCCAGTCGACGGTGTCCTTTTCCAGATCGGTGAGGAGTTCCTCGGCCAGCCGCGCCAGACGGACCTCGGTGTAGCGCATGGCCTCCGGCGGGTCGCCGTCGACCGAGCCGAAGTTACCCTGGCCGTCCACGAGCATGTAACGCAGCGAGAAGTCCTGGGCCATGCGCGACATCGCGTCGTAGACGCTCGCGTCGCCATGCGGGTGGTATTTCCCCAGCACATCACCGACCACGCGCGCGCTCTTGCGGTATGGCGCGCTGGCGCGCGCGCCGGTGTCGTGCATCACAAAGAGAATGCGGCGCTGAACGGGCTTGAGACCGTCGCGCGAGTCGGGCAGCGCCCGGCTGACGATGACGCTCATCGCGTAATCGAGGTATGAGCCGCGCACCTCGCGGTCAATGTCGACCAAACGGATCCGGCCGGCGCTTCCCGGCTCGATGATGGCGTCGGCGGCCAGAAGCAGCGTGTCGCCGGCGGCGGCTGAAGCCGCGGCGTCAGTCGACGCGGGGACATCCTGCGCAGGCAATTCGGGTTCGATGGGGGTCGGGTCTGTCAAAGCGAATAGGCTCCATGAAAACGGCTCGTCGGGTCACAAAATGGGCGGCGATTTTGCCGCGCCAGACCTTAAATGCATCCTCGGAAAAGTTTAAGGTTTTGGCCGTTTTTCGATGGGTGAATTATACCCTCTGCGAGGCTGGACAAGCGCGTCGGAATCACGGAAAACACGGATTCAAAGGATTTCACGGAGAGGCTATTGCGGGCGAACTCAGTGCTTCCGCGAAAGCCCCCTTCGCCGCGTCATCCGCGATGCTCATTTGGGCTGGCGTCGGTCTCGTCTGGTCGTTCGGTGTCATCTGCAGCCTCCGTGTTTTCGGTGATTCAGACGCGCTTGCCGCATCCAGCCCTCGGCGAGAATCTGCGAAATCGGCGGATGGATCTGTCCGCAGATTTCGCAGATTTCCGCCGATTGGATAGGAATATAAACACGGAGGAGACCGGGGCAGTTCACAAACACCTTAGCGCTCGACCATCGGCAGGAAGCCTTTCGGCACAATCCGATCGCTGATGTAACGGGTCACGATCACGCCATGTAGGGCGTAGGTCTCCATGCGGGTCGCGTGCGCATCCAGCCATGCGCGGTTCAGGCCATCAACGTCCCACTGCCAGGCCTCGGTCTCGATCAGCCAGATTTGGGGCGCGCGCAACACGGCCGCCGGCAGGGGCGAGTCGCGGACCGGCCCAAGTCCGCCATTCGTGTATCCGCCATCGACATCGGTCCGGGGAAGATCGCCAAGATAGTGATCGATGGCGTAACGGGCATACGGCATGACGTAGACGATGGCATCGTTCGGTTTGTGACCATCCCGCGCGAGCGCGGCGGCCCCGCGCAGGTCGGGCCGGATGGGTGCCGCGGCCTGGGCATACAGTCCGGCGCAGGCGATGAGGCCGAGCGCCCCAGCCAGAATGGCCCGGATTGGCCCACGCAGGCCCGCCAGGAGCGCCCCGAGCAGCAAATACAGGGCTGGAGCCGCCCACAGCAAATAACGGGGCTCAAACAGAGGGACGCGGGAGGAGAGCAGCATCAGCAGCCCGGCCGGGATCGCCATCCAGGCCAGCAACGCCGTGGCTGGCCGGCTCGCCAGGCGGGCGGCCCCCCAGGCTGCCAAACCGGCGGCGATCAACCCGGCAATGTCGGCGAGCGCATCAGGCAGACCGACATCGGAAGGCCTGGCAACTCCAAACGCCCACAAACTGAGCAGACGGGAAACGACCCCATCGATGGCGACGACAGGATGACCAAAGTCCGCCCCGCGCAGGACCACCGGCAGAAGCGGAATCGCCAGGGGCAACGCGACGGCGGCGCCGGCCGCGAGCGCCGCCCAGGGAAAGCGCTCGCCCGGCCGGCGGGTGGCCCAGACCAGGACGACAGCCACGGGCAGGAACAGGGGCGAAAGCACGTGAACATACATCGCCGCAAGCGCGGCCAGCCCAAACCAGATCCAGCGCCGGCGCGCGACGGCCAGAAGCGCCAGGGTGATCAGCAGCGGCTGCAGGGCGTACATCTTGCCCTCGCCGGCGTACCAGACCAGGGCCGGGGACAGCGCTGCAAACGCGGTCGCCCAGCCGGCCGCGCGCGGGCCGAGCAGCCGCCGTCCAAGGGCGTAGATCACCGCAAGCAGAAGCATCCCGCACAACGTCGAGAACAGGCGCAGGGCCAGATCGCTCGTCCCGCCCAGGCTCAGCCAGCCGCGCAGAATGAGGTGATACAGCGGGCCGTTCTCGCCCGCTTTTGCGAACGCCTCGAGCGGGGCCGGCCAGGGGGCCAGGGCAAAGCGAATCGAATCGATCTCGTCCCGCCACAGGCTCTCCCGCCCGTTCTGCAGCGCGCGCAGGCCAAATGCGCCGAAAAGCAGGGCCGCGCGAAGCCCATAGCGGCCGAGAAGCGGGGTTGGGCTGCGCGCGCCAATCATGGGTTTGGAAGCATTGTATAAAATGAACCTCCCCATGGCCGACACGCTGATGCCCCAGAACCCCGAAGCCGAGGAAGCCGTCCTCGGATCGCTGCTCGTTGATCCCCAGGCGATTCCGCGCGTCGCGTCGATTCTGAAGGCCGAACACTTCTCGGTGATCAAGAACGGCTGGGTGTATACGGCCATCCTCAAGCTCGGCGAACGGGCCGACTTGCTGACGGTCTCGACCGAGCTCGCCCGCGACAAGCTGCTGGACGAGGTGGGCGGCGAGGGCTATCTGGCCCAACTCGCGACCAGCGTCCCAACTGCGCTAAACGTCGACAACTACGCAAAGCTGGTCGAGGAGAACGCCCTGCGCCGGCGGATGATCTCGGCCGCCAGCGATGTCGCCCACATCGCCTATGACCTGACCGTCCCGGTCGACAAGGTCATCGAGAAGAGCGAAGCCCGCATTTTCGACGTGTCCGAGCAGCGCGGGAGCGGGCACATGGCCCCGATCAAGACCGTCGTCGACGAGTTCTTCACCCGGGTTGAGTATCTGCACGAGCACAAGGACGAACCGCTCGGCATCCCCTCGGGCTTCCCCGACCTCGATAAGCTGACCGGCGGCCTGCAGAAGGGCGACCTCATCATCGTGGCGGCCCGCCCGGGCGTGGGCAAAACCGCGTTTATGAACGGGATTGGTTACCAGGCCGCCCTCAAGTACAAGAAGAGGGTGGCCCTGTTCACCCTCGAAATGAGCAATGAGCAGGTCGTGCATCGCTTTGCGGCGGGCGAGACCGGGATCGACAGCCAGCGTCTGCGCTCAGGCCAGTTGCGCGACGACGAGTGGGCCAACCTGGTCCGGGTGTGCTCGCAGATGCACGACTTGTATTTCTATCTCGACGACACGCCCTCGCTCAGCCCGCTCGACCTGCGGGTGAAGGCCCGCCGGATCTACCAGGAATTCGGGCTCGATTTGATCATCGTCGACTACCTGCAGCTCATGCAGGGCGAGTCGGCCAGCCGGAACGAGAACCGGGTGGCCGAGATTTCGTATATCTCGCGCATGCTCAAGCAGATCGCCCGCGAGCTGCGCGTGCCGCTCATCGCCGGCAGCCAGCTCTCGCGCACGGTCGAGCAGCGCAGCGACAAACGCCCGATGCTGAGCGACCTGCGCGAGAGCGGCAGCATCGAGCAGGACGCCGACATCGTGATGATGATCTACCGCGACGAAATCTACAACCCCGACACCGAATTCAAGGGCATCGCCGAGATCAAGGTCGAGAAGAACCGCAACGGCCCAACGGGTATGGCCAAACTTTTCTTCGACAAGAAGCTGACCTCGTTCAAGAACCTGATGCGCGATAAGATCGAGCTCTAGATGAAACCAAACACTGTCTGCGCTTGCGAACAGCGCGATCTATCCGCAGATTTCGCCGATTTCCGCCGATTCATATTTCTTGTTCGCACGGCGCAAGTCCAAATCCGCGGAAATCGGCGTAATCGGCGGACGGATGTTTGGCGCCAGCCGATCGACGGGCCAAGAGGGCGACGTTTGACAACCGGGCTCGATTACTGGTTGGGTTTAGGCGGCGACGCATGCTGGACGCGCTGATCGAAAACACCCTGGCTCAGATCGACGACCTGGCCGAGCTCAAGGTCACCCTCGTCGCGCTGTGGCTGATCCAGCGCAAGGGCGGCGGGACAGCCTCGGTTGACGCGGCCGAGGTGCTTGCCCAGCCCGCCCTGCGCCAGGGCCTGGGTTTCGCCCCCGACCTGGCCATCGACGCCGCGCTGCGCCGGGCGGTGGCCCGCGGGACCTTTCTGGCCGTGCGGGCAACGGCCGCGGCCGGGCCGCGCTATGTGTGGGCGAGCCCTGACGCCCAACGCTGGGCGGTCGAGGCCGAAGCCGCCCTTGCCCGCGCGGCTGGCCAGAAAGTCGTCTCGCCGGCGGATGCGCTTGCGCCCCGGCTGACCGGGGTGATCGAGAAGCTCGAGCAGATTGAAGCGGCCGCCATTTCGGCCGACGAGCGAGCGCTGCTCGAGGAGTGGCTGGGATACGGCTACAGCGCGGGCGAGGTCGAAGCGGCCCTGCGCGCGGCCCTGGCCGCCCCGCGCGCCCGCGGCTCGCCCCCGCGCGGCCTGCGCGACGCCGCGGCGGCGCTCAAGGCCGCCCCGCCCGCCGCGCCGACCGCCTACTACCGCTGGAAATCGGGGGCGATCAAGGTGCCGCCCGATGGGATGATCGCCTTTCGCGAGCGCTCGGGTCGCTGGCCGAGCGCGGCCGAGCACGCCGTCATCGCGGCCGCGATCGGGCTGCACGGCGAACCCGCCGTTGTGCGGGCGCTGGGGCGGCTGGTCACGCGTGAGTCCCCATCGTTGGACGGTCTGCTGCCCCTTCTGGCCGAAGGCCAGGAGGCGGCCCTGGCCGTCGAGCGCGCGGCTGCCCTGCCCGACCCCAGGCTGGTCGAACTGCAGCGGATGTACGAAGGCTTCACCGGGCTGCCGCCCACGGCCGCCATCCTGAGCGACATGAACCAGCTCCTGGCCACCGACGCACCCGACCTCACAGTGTGGAAGGCGGCCTTCGACTATTCGTCCGCCCAGAACAAGCGCGACTGGCGGTATGCCCGGGCAGTCGCCTTGAATCCAAAGCCAGGGCTGTATGTGCCCGGCCCGGCCAATGACACGGCCAAGGCCGCCTTTGAAGAGTATCGCCGGCGGGTTGGGCGGCTGGACGAGTTCATCGCCATTGAGATCAACACGCTCTCGGCCAGCGTGACCGATCCAGCGGCCTGGAAGGACGCCATCGACAAAGCCGCCGTCGCCAACGCGTTACGATGGGATTACATCAAGAAAGTGCTCGCCAATCCGGATAAGGATCGCAATGCCAAGCAAACCCACTCCAAGACCCCCGCGCGACGTGGCAGCCCAGACCGGACCGGTCGCGGCAGCGCTTTCCGCTACCCGCAGGTCGACGACCCCAGCGACGCCGAGCGCAGCGCCGCCGAAGAGCGTGCCCGCCAGCAGCGGGCTGAGCGCGCGCAACGCCGCAAGCCCTGACGCCGGCCCGCCCCTCGGGACCGCCAGCGATCCGAATGCCCCGATTGCGCCGCGCGATGGCGGGCCGGACTGCGATCGCTGCGAAAACCGGCGCTGGGTGCTGGATGCGCATGGCGAGCTCAAGCCCTGCCCCAAGTGCGGGGTCGCCCAGCGCTGGCGGATGGATGCATTGCGGGCCTTCTCGTCGCGCTCCGAGCTGTCGACCCAGCAGACCCTGTTCAACTTCAAGACCAGCTTTGCCGGCGCTGAGATCGAGTCGTTGGGCAACTGCCTGGAGGCCGCCCAGGACTTCGCCGAGTCGCCCGATGGGCGCTGGCTGGTGATCTGGGGGACGCGCGGGAACGGCAAGAGCCACCTGTGCGCGGCAGTCGATAATCACCTGCAGGCGGCCGGCACGCCCTCGTTGTTTGTGACGATGTCGGATTTGCTCGCCTCGCTCAAAGAGGCCTTCGACCTGCAATCCAACACCGAGCAGGAGACCTACAGCGGGCGGCTGCGCCAATTCAAAACCGCGCCGGTGCTGATCCTGGACGACCTCGGGGCCGAGAGCAGCTCGGCCTTCTCGCAAGGCATCGTCTTCGAGATTCTGGATTACCGCTATCGCAACCGGCTGGCGACGATGATCGTCACCAATGTGCCGCTGAACGCCTTTGACCCGCGTGTCGCCTCGCGGATGCAGGATTCATCGTTCTGCACCGTCATCGAGAACACCGCCCCCGACTTCCGAGCCCGGCCCGTGGCTGAGCGCTAAGAAATCCTTCCGGAGGCGATATCCCCCAGCTTCGCTGGGGGATATCGCCTCCGGAGAAAACGACACAATTATGACCACCTCCACCCGCCTGTGGGTTGGCCGCGCGAGCGGCGAACTCGACGCGCTGATGAAGCGCTTCAACGACTCGATCTCCGACCTTCGCCCTGCAGCCCGACGACGAGGACATTCATACCGCCGTCGAGCGCCGGCTCAAGGAGATTGCGGGCCCGGTGGCGGGCAAGCTGCACACCGGGCGCTCACGCAACGACCAGATCGCGACCGACAACCGGCTGTTCTGCATGGAGGCCATCGACCGGATCGGGGCCAGCACCCGGACGTTGATGGCGGCCCTGCTGGGTCAGGCCGAGCAGCACATCAAGACGGTCATGCCGGGGTACACCCACCTGCAGCGCGCCCAGCCGGTGACCTTCGGGCAGTGGTGCCTCGCCTACGTTTGGCAGTTCGCCCGCGATCTGGACCGGCTGGCTGACACACGCCGCCGGACATCGTCCATGCCGCTCGGCTCGGGGGCCCTGGCGGGCAACCCTTTTGCCATCGACCGGGTCGCGCTGGCCAAGGATCTCGGATTTGAGACCATCACCGAGAACAGCCTGGACGGGGTGAGCGATCGCGACCACGCGGTCGAGCTGGCCTTCTGTGGGGCGATGATCGGCATTCACCTCAGCCGGCTGGCCGAGGACCTGATCCTGTACTCGACGACCGAGTTCGGCTTTGTCAGCTTTGCCGACGCGTATTCGACCGGCTCGAGCCTGATGCCGCAGAAGAAGAACGCCGACGCGATGGAGCTCACCCGGGGCAAGAGCGCGCGCCTGACCGGCAACCTGGTGACCTTGCTCACCCTGCTCAAGGGCCTGCCGATGAGCTACGACAAGGACATGCAGGAGGACAAACTTCCCCTGTTCGATACGTTGGACACGCTCGAGCTCACGATGGCGGTGGCGGCCGGGGCGCTCGAGACCCTGACGGTCAACGCGGACAAGATGCGGGCCGCCCTCGACCCGGCCATGCTTTCGACCGATGTGGCCGAGTATCTGGTCCGGCGCGGGATGCCGTTCCGCGAGGCCCACCACATCGCCGGGCGGGCGGTGCGGCTGGCCGACGAGCGCAAGGTCAGCCTGCGCGAGTTGACGATGGACGACTGGCGTGGTTTGTCGCCCCAGTTTGGGGATGACATCGGCGCGGTCTTCGACTACAACCGCTCGGTCGCCTCGCGCGATGCGGCCGGCGGGACCTCTCCCCGGGCCATCCGCGAGCAGATTCGCAAGGCGCGGCGTGTGTTGAAGGGGTAGTACTTACCCCACCACAATCGCCCGCACAGCACCGCCCAGCGACAACCGGGTCAGGATGACGGCCATCTCGCGCGGCGTCTCGGCGCAGCCGCGCTCGAGCCAGAGCTGCACAACGCCGAAACTTGCGGAGAGCCCATAGGCGACCAGGTACTCGGCCGGGGCCAGAAAGGTCAATGGCCGCCCGCCCGACAGCGCGCCGAACTTGAGGTTGCGTTCGAGGCTCTTGCGGATTTTCGTCTGCAGGGCGACGTCGCCGCGCAACCCCAGGATGGCGTGCATCAGCGCGGCGTTGTCGCGCAGATACTCGAACAGGGCCACGATCACCGGAAGCGGCTTGTCAAAGTTGATCAGGTCCTCGGGCTTGATGATCTCGCCGGCCGCGATGATGCGCTCGATCTTCCCAATGACCTCGTCTTCGGTCTGCTCGAGCAGGTCGAACTTGTCGCGATAGTGCAGATAGAAGGTGCCGCGGTTGATATCGGCCCGGGCGGCGATGTCGTTGACCGTCACGGCGTCGAAGCCATGCTCGGTGATCAGGCTGACCAGCGCGTCGCGGATGCTCGCCTTGCTGCGCGCAACGCGGCGATCAATGTTCGGGCTGGCGTCCACATTCTTCATCTCGCTCCACGATCGACAGTTTTGCGTTTTGTGTCGCTTATGCGTCACTGACGCCGGTATTGCGTATTGCTCCCCGCCCGAAGCGTCATTATATTGGGCGCGAGTGGGTTCTTTCGGGCGCGGCATCGCGCTTACGGGCGATGCCGCGCCCGAAAGAACCCAAGGAAAACAGATGACCCTCGACAAGCGAAACCTTTACCGCCTCCCCTGGTCGATGAACGACAACGCCATCGGCTGGCTGGAAGTCACCGACACATGCAACATCCATTGCGAAGGCTGCTATCGCCAGCGCATCACCGGCCACAAATCGCTCGAACAGATCAAGGAGGAGATTCTCTTCCTCAAGAAGTGGCGCAATGCCGACAACATCTCGATCGCCGGCGGCGAGCCGCTGATCCATCGCGACATCATGGAGGTCGTCGCTTTTGTGGCCGAACAGGGCATGAAGCCGATCGTGCTGACAAACGCCGTCGCCCTGACCCCCGACGTGATGAAGGAGCTGAAGCGGGCCGGGATCGCCGGCTTTACCATCCACATCGACAGCCATCAGAACCGTCCGCACTGGGAGGGCAAGAACGAGGCCGAACTCAACGAGCTGCGCGGGCGCTGCGCCGACATCGTCGCGGGCGCGGGCGGGCACACCTACGTCGTCTTCAACGCCACGGTCTATCCGTCGTCCTACAACGAGATCCCCGACATCGTGCGCTGGGGCCAGGCCAACATCGGCAAGGTCCACGGCCTGGTTTTCATCACCTACCGGACCGCCACTACCGACACCTACCGCGCCCTCGACGGCAAGGAGCATGAAGTAGCGATGGAGCGGCTGAGTTACGTCCAGGAGCACTTCGACGAGAAGTTCGTCACCGGCCCTGAGGTCGTGAGCAAGATTCAGGAGATCTGCCCGAACTACGAGCCCTCGGGCTATCTGGGCGGCTCGATCAAGCACGACTCCTTCAAGTGGATCGCCGGGGCGACGATCGGGTCGCGCAACGGTGTCTTTGGCTCGGTTGGCAGGCGCACGATGGAGCTGGCCCAGACCGGCCATCACCTGTTCACGGGCACCTATCTGGCGTATCTGTCGCAGGCTGGGATCGGCGGCAAGGTCTTCGCCCTCGCGCCCTGGGACCCGGTCGTGGGCAAGGCCTCGCGCGCGTTCTGGCGGGATGTGCTGCATCATCCCGGCCACCTGTTCGACAAGATCTACGTGCAGAGCATCGGCATCATCCAGGCACCCGACGTGCAAGACAGCGGGGCCGCCGACATGTGCGATAGCTGCCCGGACATGACCGTGTGGGACGGCAAGCTGGTGAACTCGTGCCGGATGGATGAATACCGCTTGTTCGGCGGAATGGTGACGGTGGTGGACAAGAAGGAGAGCGTGCTGGCCCAGGCCGAGGCGGCCATCGCGGAAGTGCCCGTGAAACCGTAACGAATCTATCCGCAGATTCCGCAGATTTTCGCCGATTAGGAATGAGGATTGATTACGGAATCATCCTATCCCAATCGGCGGAAATCTGCGTAATCTGCGGATAGATCCCTTTCGTGTGCCCGTCTCGACCGCGGATAATGGCACGGTGCGCGACTTCAAAACCCACCTCGTCAATGGCGGGCGCGTCGAGCGAAACGGCCCGCGGGTGCGGATGACGATCCCGGCGACGACAGCCGAGGCTTACGCCGACGCCCAGATCGACGACTACGAACACGAATTGCGGCGACGCTTCGCCAACGCGCCGCCGCTGCGCCTGAACATACGGGCGCGCTTCTCGCACAACCGGGACGGCCTGAAGGGCACCGCCGGCTTTGGCTTCTGGAATCACCCGTTCTCTCGCGAGGGGGCGGTGATTGATCCACCCCGGAACGTGTGGTTCTTCAATGGCTCGCCCGAATCCGACCTGCGCGTGGCCCGTGGCATGCCCGGGCATGGATTCAAGGCCGCGATGCTGAATACACCGCCCATGCCGCTCGGTGCCAGCGGGGCAACCAACGTGCTCAGCCGACTCGTGAGCGCCGCCGCCAACCTGGCCCTGCGCGCGCGTCCGCTCGCCGGCCTGGCGATGGCGGCCGGGCGCCTGATCGTCAACGCCCGGGAGCGGATGCTCGACACCGCCGTCCCGGACTTGCGCGCTTGGCACACCTACACCCTCGACTGGCGCGCCAACGTGGCCGTGCTCTCAATCGATGGGGTTGAAACGCTCCGCGCGCATCGGCCGCCCGCCGGCCCGCTCGGATTTGTGGCCTGGATTGACAACTACCGCGTGTCGGCGGCCGGCGGGCGCTACGAATGGGGCTATGTCGCCTCGCCCGAGCCGCAATGGCTCGAGCTCGACTTTGAAACCAAAGGCTCTAGCAAAGTCCCTTGACAGGATGCCTCACGCGTGTCTCGCCCACCCTTTGTCGCCCGTCTATGGCGGACTGCAGGAGAACGAGAACGGGAGGGTAGATGTCCTCTCCCGTTCTCTCGTTCTCCTGCAAAGCGCTTTGCGCATAGTTGGTGCGGCTGGCTTGGGCCAGAGAGCATCCGACTTTGACAGAGCCATGATTCGAAGCCTGACCGGCGTTTGTACGGACAGGATATTCCACGGCTCCGACGCGGGATGCCCTGTCCGGGATACGTTCGCCTGTAAAATCACGGCATGACAAAAAAGGCCCTGATCATCGGCGTGTCGTCACAGGACGGCTCGTATCTCGCCGACCTGCTGCTCGAGAAGGGATACGCCGTCACCGGCACCATCCGCCGCAGCACCAGCTACACCAAGGAAAACATCGTCCACCTGGCCGGCAAGATCGCGATCGAGGCCGCGGACTTGATCGACGGCGAGAGCATCGCCCAGGCGATCAAGAAGCATCACCCCGACGAGATCTACAACATCGCCGCCCAGTCCGTCCCGGCGGACAGTTGGTCTCATCCGTTGTACACCGGCGAGGTGACCGGTCTGGGGATCGTGCGGGTGATGGAAGCCGTCCGCCACCACGCCCCGCACGCCCGGGTTTACCAGGCCACCAGTCGCGAGATCTTTGGCGACATCCGAGCCGAAAGCGCAAACGAAGACACGCCCATTCTTGGCAACAATCCGTACGGCATCGCCAAGGCGTATGCCCACATGATGACCAAGAGCTACCGCGAGTCATACGGGATGTTCTCATGCGCGGGGATCCTGTTCAACCATGAAAGCCCGCGGCGCAGCCTGCACTTCGTCACCCGAAAAATCACGGCCGCCGTCGCCTGCATCGTCAACAAGGTCGCCAGCCCGCCCCTGGATGAACTCGGCCGGCCGCTCGTCACCGATGGCAAGCTTCGCCTGGGCAATCTGGATGCCTGGCGCGACTGGGGCTACGCCAAAGAATACGTCGAGGCGATGTGGCTGATGCTGCAGAACAGCACCCCGACCGACTACGTCATCGGCACGAATACCGCCTACCAGATCCGGGATGCCTGCCGGATTGCCTTTGCGCGGGTCGGGCTGGATTGGGAAAAGTACGTCATCAGCGACCAGGTCCTGATGCGGCCAACCGAGATTACGCCGCTCAAGGGCGACTACAGCAAGGCCAAGGCCGAGATGGGCTGGGAACCGCGCACCACCTTCGAGCAACTGATCAACCTGATGGTTGACGCCGATTTGCAGCGCTTTAAATGACGGAAGGCGCCGCCGAGGATCCCGAGTCCGGCCTGGAGGCCCGTGAGACCGCCCTGCTGCGCGAGGGCGTGCCCGCCTTCACGCCCGGCCATCTTTACTTCTTCTTTGGCGACATCATGGACGTATTCGAGGCCCGGGCCGCCGCGGATCCAGGCCACGTCTGCGAGCTGGTCAAGGTCGATCCGCTCAACGACAGCGACGAGGACGTCGACGCCCGCCCGTCCACGCTGACCGTGATCAGGGACGGCAAAATGCGCTACCTGACCCCGGACGGCTGGGCGCCCTTCGGCTATGGCCCGCGCGACTTCACCCCGTTTGGAGAGCAGCAAATGCTCTGGTACACCCAGCTCGCCGAAACAGGCGCGCGCAGTGCCGGCCCGTCCTGAAAAGTGCTCCGGTCCAGATCAGGGATAGGCATCAATGATCAATCCGCAGATTACGCTGATTACCGCCGATTCGGAGAAACAACGTGCAAGAAGAGGGGGAACTGAATCGTCGAGAATCTGCGTAATCGGTGGATAGATCCCGCATTTCATCCACGGTGACCCGTGTTGGTTTTAGAAAGCGATGCATTCGCAAGGACGCCCTAGGATGACTATTCCCAGTTCGATGCAGGCTGTGGTCGTGCGCGCCTACGCGCCCGGCTTTGACAATCTGGCCCTGGCCGAACGGGCCGTCCCGACTCCGGGTCCTGGGCAGGTCCTGGTCCGCATCGCCGCCTCACCCATCAACCCCAGCGATCTCATGTTCGTCCAGGGCCTGTATGGTGTGCGCAAACCGCTGCCCGCCGTGGGCGGATTCGAGGCGTCCGGCCTCGTGGTTGCCGCCGGCGCGGACGCGGCCGCCCAGCGTCTGCTCGGCAAACGCGTGGCCGCCCTCTCTGGCGGCGACAACGATGGCGCCTGGGCTGAATACATGCTGGCCTCGGCTGCGTTGTGCGTGCCGGTTCCGGATGACATCGACGACGAAGCCGCTTCCACCCTGATCATCAATCCCTACGCGGCCTGGGCACTGGTCGATCTCGCCCGCGCGGCCGGGACGAAGGCCATCGTTCAAACCGCCGCCGGGAGCGCGCTGGGCCGGATGATCCAGCGTCTGGCCGCCACGCATGGCATCTGCGTCATCAACGTGGTCCGCCGCCCCGAGCAGGTCGCCGAGCTGCTCGAAGCCGACATGGGCCCCACCCTGTCGAGCATTGACGCAAACTTCGACATTAATCTCGCAACGTTGTGCAAAAACATGGACGCGCGACTGGCCTTCGACGCCGTGGGCGGCGCGCTGACGGGACAGGTGGCCCGCGCCCTGCGCCCCGGCGGGCGGGTCATCGTCTACGGCGGGCTGTCGGGCGAGGAGCCCCGGATCGGGGTGGATCAGCTCATTTTCCGGGACAAGATGCTCGAGGGGTTCTGGCTGTCATCCTGGCTGCCCAGCCGGTCAACGGATGAACTTGCCCAGTTGGCCGTCGAGATCCCGGCCCTGGCTCGCGACACCCTGAGCACGGACACACGGGCGCGCTATCCGCTCGGCCGCTTCCGTGAGGCGCTCGCCGACTACGCCGGCCATATGTCCGGCGGCAAAGGTTTTGTTTACGCCTCAGGCGGCAAACCCCTGACCGCAGGCGCAAGGCAAAGGCAAAGAAAGGTCCTGTCCTCTTTGTGTCTTTGTGCCGTTGGAAACGGATCGATCCGGTTTGAGCCGTGGCCTCTGGCCGCCATCGCTATAGGGCGGCTTGACCACCTTGGTCAGCGACTCGGCTTTGAGTTCGCTCAACGACAGGCACACGCCCTCGAGATTCTCGGCCAGCTTGCGGGCCAGGCCCTGATCGAAGGCGACGTGCTCCATGTTGATGACGATGGAGCGAATCTTCTCCTCGGCGATCTGAGTGGCCATCTGATAGGCCTCGACCTGGGGAGGCAGGTTGCTCATGCTCACGTTGCCCGCGCCATCAGTCAGGATGATCATCAGCGGAAGCACTTCCGGGCGCAGGCGCTTTTCGCGCATGATGACGTGATATGACAGGGTGAGCCCGGCCGTCAGGGGCGTCTTGCCGCCGACAGGGATGTCGCGCAGCGCTTTCTGGGCCAGTTCGACCGACGAGGTCGGGGGCAGGATCAGCGTTGCGCTGTTTTTCTGGAAGACGATCAGCCCCACCCGGTCGCGGCGCTGATAGGCGTCGGTCAGCAGCGACATGATCGCGCCCTTGGTCGCCTGCATCCGCTCGGCCACGGCCATGCTCCACGACGCATCGACCACGAAGATGATGAGGTTCGACACCCGCTTGACCCGCACTTTGCGCATGAAGTCCGGACGTTTGATGTGAAACGCGCGGGGCTTGCCGCCGGGGACGAGGGCCGCCTCTTCCTTGCGCTGGCGCTGATGGGGCGCGGCGGTCCGCATCGTCGCATCAAAGGCCAGGTCCTCGACCCGGCCGTGCATGGGCCGCGACTGGATGTAGCGCCCGCGCTTGCGGTCGGTGCGCGTGGTCGAGCGCCGGCCCGCCGCGTTGCGGGTCAGCTTGTCGAGGGGGGTATTCAGTTTTCGCGCTCGAAACTCTTCGCCGAGCGCGGTCTTGTTGCCGCCTTGAAAATCCTGCGCGCTTTGCGGAGCCTGCGGCACGGTCTGTTGCATGGGCTCCGCGGGACTGGACGATGATTCCGGATTCTCGTTCAGCCCCGTTTCACTTTTTTTGAGGCGTCCTGTTGCTTGCCTTGCTGGGATTGTTGATCCTGAGCCTGTTGCTGCTCCATCTGGCTTTCAATCTGCTGGAGCTTGTCGCTGAGGACGCTCATGGCCTGCTCGGTGTCCTGGAAGGGATGGCGCTTGAGCCGGTGCGGCAGAGCGAGCTCGGCGGCCAGCAGGATGTCATTCTCGGTGATCGACTCGCGCTTCTGGAAGGCCGCGTGGGCGCGGGCCGCCCGCAGGATGACCAGGTCGGCCCGATGGCCGTCGACGCCCATTTGGGCCATCAGATTGGCGATCGTGGCCAGGTCGCGCCCGGAGTGCTGAACGTTGGGCAGCCGCTCGCGGGCCTCGGCGATCTCGGTGGTGAGCTCAGCCTCGCTCGGCTCCCAGGTCTTCATGAACTGGGCCGAGTCGCCCTCAAAGGCCAGGTTGCGCTCCAAGATACGGACTCGGGCGACGGGATCTTTGATGCTCAGGATGTCGACGCACAGGCCGAAGCGGTCGAGCAACTGCGGGCGCAGGTCGCCCTCTTCCGGGTTCATCGTGCCGACCAGGATGAAGCGCGCCGGATGGCTGAAACTGATGCCTTCGCGCTCGACCACGTTAATGCCCATCGCCGCGCTGTCCAGCAGCAGATCGACCACGTGATCGTCCAGCAGGTTGACCTCATCGACATACAGCACGCCCCGGTTGGCAGCCGCCAGCACGCCGGCCTCGAAGTGCTTCTCGCCCTTCTGGATGGCTTTCTCGATATCGAGCGTGCCCACCACCCGGTCCTCGGTCGCGCTGACTGGCAGGTTGACAAAACTGGTTTTGCGCTTGAAGATCCGGGGCTTGTCGCCGCGCTCGATGCGGGCGCGCAGAGTCTCGGGAAAGGAGGCCGGGACGCGCGGATCGGAGAAGAACGGATCGCCCTCAAAGACCTCGATCTCCGGGAGCAGGTTGGCCAGGGCGCGGGCGGCCGTCGATTTTGCCGTGCCGCGCTCGCCGCGGATGAGCACGCCGCCGATCTGCGGGTAGATGGCGTTCAGGATGAGGGCGCGCCGCATGCGCTCCTGTCCAACGATCGCGGTAAAGGGAAACAAGTTTGCCATGAATCAGTGTATGACGGACCGGAAGTAGGCGATGGTTTCGCGCAGGCCATCCTCGAGCGGAACTTTGGGATCCCAGCCCAGGATGGCCCGGGCGCGGGTGATGTCGGGCCGGCGGCGCTGCGGGTCGTCGGCGATGCGTTCCTTGCTGGGCTGGACGTAAACGGCCTGGCTCCTGCATTCGGGACCCGCGGCCTTGAGGACGGCCTCAGCGAACTCGGTCATCGTCATTTCGCGCGGATTGCCCACGTTGACCGGCATGGGCTCATCGGACATGAGCAGGCGCAGCATGCCTTCGACCAGATCGCTGACGTAGGTGAAAGAGCGGGTCGCCGTGCCGTCGCCATAGATCGTCACCGGTTCGTTCTTAACCGCCTGCTTGACGAAGTTGGGGACGACCCGGCCATCGTTGAGATCCATTCGCGGACCATACGTGTTGAAGATGCGGATGATCCGGGTGGGCAGGCCATGCCGGCGGTGATAGGCCATGGTGAGGGCCTCGGCGAAACGCTTGGCCTCGTCGTAGACCGAGCGCACGCCAGTGCAGCTCACGTTGCCCCAGTAGCTTTCCTTCTGCGGATGTTCGAGCGGGTCGCCGTAGACCTCGCTCGTGCTGGCCTGCAGGAAGCGCGCGCCCTTGACTCGCGCCAGCTCGAGCGCGTTGCGGGTGCCGTGCGAGCCGACCAGCATGGTCTCGATCGGGTTGTCGAGATAGCCGACCGGGCTGGCCGGCGAGGCCAGGTTCATCACCGCGTCGAGCGGGCCGGCGTAGTCCAGGCCGGCGATGATGTCGCGTTCGATGAGCTCGAAGTCCGGGTTGGCGGCCAGGTGGGCGACGTTTGCCCGCGAGCCGGTGATGAAGTTATCGACGGCCACGACGCGGTGTCCGTCCTTGAGCAGGCGCTCGGACAGGTGCGAACCGATGAAGCCCGCCCCGCCGGTGATCAGGACATTCATGGCTTGGCCGCCTTGGCCGCTTCCTTGCTGCCGATGCGGATCAATTGGACCTGGCCCTGATAGCCCTTCTCGGCCTCATCGCCGAGCGAGAGCTTGCCGGTTCCAAAGTAGCCCTGGCTGCCGGTGCTGAAGGTCTTGGCATTCAGCAGCATGCTGCCCACTTCCTCGCCGTTGACGACGAACTTGACCAGTACAGTGTTCTTGGTTTCAGGCATAAAAGTCGATGATACCTGAGATGGGCGGCCCAATCAGATGGGCTCCACCTTCGAGGTGGAGCCCATCTGACGGGAAAGGCTGCTGTCTCTCTTCGTTCGGCACCCTCCATGGGTGCCGCTCAGCGAGGATTGAAGTCGCGCATGACGACCATGACAATGGCGTAGTCGATTGCTTGAATCGATATCCAGACTAGCGCTGCAACTCCTGCCAGCTTGGCTGTATGTCCCAGCCGATATCCACGAAAGACTCCTGGCAACGCAACTACCACAACTGCCACAATCACTGACGCTGCGTACCGCCCGAGTTGAACCTGAAGTAATTCAGCGCGATCTGAATGCCCATAAATCAAGCCCAAGAGCATGAACCCTATGGAGGCGGACAAGACCGACAAGAACACCGTGCCTGGCTGCGAACGATCTCTGGTCTTGAGCGGGAACATCGCTGATGAGCATAGTCATACCATCGTCCCGCACAAAACCGAGTAGGCAAGCAGCTTCGCAGTGATGCCGCCAAAGGTGCCCTGCGTTGAGAATATGTCGACCTGCAGCACGAGACTCAGTAATTGCGAGAACAGACACGCTGCTGTGATCAGGAGGATTCCGAGAAACTCCGCCGGTTTCATACCAATGCCCAATTATCGCCGAAACGCGCAAGATATTGTCCAGCTTATTTGTCCAGACCGTGCGTATTCGCGAGCGACGCCATGTTCATCTACCTTTCTTGGTCTGGACGGATTTCCACAGATTTGAGCAGGCAGGCAGCGACCCACCCACTGAAGCGTCGGCCACCGGCAGCCGTACGGGTCTTTGACACTGAAAATGAAACTGCCCGGAGACATGCCATGTCGGCCGAAAGACTTCGCGGGTAGTCGCCATAGGTTTGTCGCGGGCACGCCTCTACGGCGCCTACCCACTACGCGTATCCAAACGCAACCGAAGCGTGCCGGCGGCCGAACGAAGCGACGCCGAAGGGTGAAGGTCGGTCGCCCGCAGATAGCGCATGGGGTAGAGACGCAAGATCTTGCGTCTCTACCCCATGCGTTGCGCGACCGGTTACGCTCGTTGTGCGGCGCGCGGGCTGAAGCCCGCGCCTACAAGCCCGCGCCTACAGCTTACGCCCCTCGCTCGGGATTGCGCAAGGCGATCAGAACAACCCTTCCACCGACAGATACCGCTCGCCGGTGTCGTAGCAGAAGGTCAGAACCGTGCTGCCGGCCGGGATCTCGGCCAGTTTCTTCGATACGGCGGCCAGCGACGCGCCGGACGACACGCCAACGAAGATGCCTTCCTCTTTCGCCGCGCGCTGGGCCCAGGCGTAAGCCTCGTCCTTGGTTACCTGGATCACGCCGTCGAGAATGGCCGTATGCAGGTTCACCGGCACAAAGCCGGCCCCGATCCCCTGGATCGGGTGCGGGCCGGGCGCGCCGCCGCTGATGACCGGCGAGGCGGCCGGCTCGACCGCGAAGACTTTCAGGTTCGGCATGGCCGGCTTGAGCACCTCGGCGAGCGCGGTGATGTGACCGCCGGTGCCGACGCCGGTGATGAGGTAATCCAGCCCCTCCGGAAAGTCAGCCAGGATCTCACGGGCCGTCGTGCGCTGATGGATGTCGATGTTGGCCGGGTTGTCAAACTGAGAGGGCATCCATGCGTTGGGCGTCGATGCCACCAACTCGGTCGCCTTGGCAATCGCCCCCTTCATCCCCTTCTCACGCGGGGTCAGCTCGAAGGTCGCGCCATACGCCGACATCAACTTCCGGCGTTCGATCGTCATCGACTCGGGCATGACCAGGATGAGCTGATAGCCTTTGACCGCGCACACCATCGCCAGACCGATGCCGGTGTTGCCCGATGTCGGCTCGATGACGACCGTCCCCGGCTTGATCACGCCGCGCTTCTCGGCGTCCTCGATCATCGACAGGGCGATCCGGTCCTTGATGCTGCCGCCCGGGTTGGCCCGCTCGAGCTTCATGTAGACCGTGTGGGCCGATCCAAACAGGCGGTTCAGGCGGACATGCGGAGTATTGCCGATCGTGTCAAGAATGGTATTTACTTTCATGCGTTATTTTTCTCCATCTTCCAGCAGGCTGCGCCGGCGCGCGTCCCCCTGGTGATATACAAGCGAATGGGGCGGCACGCTGTCGATCAACCACACGTTGCCGCCGATGATGCTGTGGTCGCCGATGACTGTCTCGCCGCCCAGGATCGACGCGTTGGCGTAGATGATGACGTGGCTGCCAATCGTCGGATGACGTTTTGAGCAGGCCAGTTCCTTGCTCACGCTCAGCGCGCCCAGGGTCACCCCCTGGTAGAGCTTGACATGCTCGCCGATTTCGGCGGTCTCGCCAATGACGATGCCCGTGCCATGATCGATGCAGAACGCGTCGCCAATCTTCGCCCCTGGATGAATATCGATCCCGGTCCGCTGATGGGCGACCTCGGCGCAAAGCCGGGGCAGGATCGGGACGCCGGCGAGGTAGAACTCGTGAGCGATCCGATGGGTGGCAATGGCCTGTAGCCCGGGATAGGCCATCACGACTTCGGTCAGGCTGCGGGCGGCGGGATCGCCGTCGTAGATCGCTTGGGCGTCGCGCCAAAGGCGTTCAGCCACAACCCCAAGACGCTCCGAAAAAAACGCCTGGGTCACGGTCTCGGCGCGACAGGCGTCAAAGTCCGGCAGGGGCTCCAACAGCTCGCGCAGAAGTCCCATGGCCCGCTCGATGTTGCAGCGCAGGTCATCGGCGGTGCATGGCTCGGTGTTCCCCACCATCTGGGGAAAGACGAGTTCGAGCGTTTCGTCCAGAAAGCGCTCAGTCTGGGCCCGGGACGGCAGGCCACGGGTCGTAATTTGCTGCAGGGCAGCGAGGCGCCCGGTCAAGCGGGCAATTGCATCGTCCATGAGTTCTAAGTGGACAAGTGTCCAGTCCGAAACTGAGACAAAACTTAGGCGGGACTTAGCGGGTTAGTCTAGGCACCTACCCAACTGGCCAGTTCAGGACTGGACACATTACGGATGACGCGTGCCATCGAGGCGCATAGACTTAGGTTGCTTGCTGCCACCGGGAGCGAACGACTCTCCTGGTCGGCGCCAACTTCCATGACGAGGGAGGCAAATGTCAATATTCGCTGCGCCTGAGGCGCCCATTCTCAGAACCCCCGCCCCTGCGCGCGCGCACGGCGACATCCTCGTCGACGAGGATCGCTGCAAAGGCTGTGGCCTGTGCGTCGCCGTATGCCCCAAGCACGTTATCGCGTTGTCGGGGCATTTCACACCCCGCGGTTATCACCCGGCCGCGTTGATTACATACTCCGCCGCCAATCCCCAGGAACGCTGCACCGGGTGCATGTTGTGTTCCACCATTTGCCCGGACGCCGCCATTACCGTCTATCGGTTGCAGCCGGCCCGGGCCTGAACGCTCACGGAGCTTTCCATGACGAAAGAACTCTGGAAGGGCAACGAGGCCATCGCCGAGGCATGCGTGCGCGGCGGGCTCGAGGCCTATTTCGGCTATCCCATCACCCCCCAGACCGAGCTGCTCGAGTATCTGAGCTGGCGCATGCCCGATCTGGGCCGGGCCTTTCTCCAGGCCGAGAGCGAGCTGGCGGCCATCAACATGGTCTACGGCGCGGCCGCCGCGGGCGCGCGAACGATGACCTCTTCGTCCAGCCCGGGTGTGTCGCTCATGCAGGAAGGCCTGTCCTATATCGCCGCCAGCAACGTGCCTATGGTGATGGTCGACATGATGCGCGGCGGGCCCGGGCTGGGCAACCTTGCCCCGACCCAGGCCGACTACTTTCAGCTCGTCAAAGGCGGCGGGCACGGCGACTATCACCCGATCGTGTTGGCCCCGTCATCGGTGCAGGAAGCGGCCGACATGGCCTATGCCTCATTTGACCTGGCCGACCGTTACCGGACCATCGTCATCATCGCTGCCGATGGCAACATCGGCCAGATGATGGAGCCGGTCGAGATGCCGGTGATGCGCGAGCTGGTCCCGCGCGACCGGGGTTGGGAGCTGACCGGGAACGTTGGACGCCCCCCGGCGGGTCATCCACTCGCTGAACCTGTCACCGGTGGAGATGGCCAAGATCAACGCCCTGATCCAGGACAAACAGCGCCTGATCGGGGCCAACGAAGTGCGCTACGCCGAGCGGTTTGCGGAGGGCTGCGATCTGCTCGTGGTCGCCTTTGGCTCGGCCGCCCGGATCGCCCAGACGGCCATTCGGCAGGCCCGCGAAGCCGGGCTGAACGTCGGCCTGTTCCGGCCGATCTCGCTGTATCCCTTCCCCTCCGAGCGGCTGGCCGCCCTCGCCGCGCGCACGCGCAAGATGCTGGTCTTCGAGTTGAACGCGGGCCAGATGCTCGAGGATGTCCGGCTCGCGACGGGATCGTCGGTGCCGATCGAGTTCTTTGGGCGGATGGGCGGGGTAATGCCGCTACCGGATGAGGTCCTCGAGGCGATCCAAAAAGCGATCCCGGCCCCGCGGACCAACGGTGTCTATGCCCCCAAGCGGGTCGCGCCCATCGGGTTGAATTGATGGCACGCTGTGTCACTAAAGACTCCCAACAATACATGCTTCCGGAGGCCATATCCCCGGCGGAGCCGGGGGATATGGCCTCCGGAGATGGCATTGTTGGGGGCTCCAAGGCAAACTGGCATGACTGAAGAACTGAAGATCGTCTACGAACGCCCGCATGCGTTAACCGAGGCAATCACCCATTACTGCCCGGGTTGCACCCATGGCATCATCCACCGGCTGGTGGCCGAAGTGATGGACGAGATGGGCATCACCGAGCGCACGATCGGAGTGGCCTCGGTGGGCTGTTCGGTGTTCTCTTACAACTACTTCAACTGCGATTTTGCCAGCGCCGCGCACGGGCGCGCGCCGGCAATGGCGACTGGGATCAAGCGGGTGCACCCCGAGCGGATGGTCTTCACTTACCAGGGTGACGGCGATCTGGCCGCGATCGGCACCGCGGAAATCATTCATGCCGCGGCGCGCGGCGAGAACATTACCGTCATCTTTGTCAACAACGCCATCTATGGCATGACCGGCGGTCAGATGGCGCCGACCAGCCTGCCCGGGATGAAGACGACCTCCTCGACCCGCGGGCGCGACACCAAAACCACCGGCTTCCCGCTCAAGATGAGCGAGATGCTGGCCACGATCGAGGGCGCGTCCTACGTTGTGCGGCGCAGCGTCCACGACCCCGGCCACATCAATCGGACACGCAAGGCGATTCGGACTGCCTTTGAGATCCAGCAGAAGGGTCTGGGATTCTCAATTGTCGAGATCCTGTCGGCCTGTCCGGTCAACTGGGGGATGACCCCCACCGACGCGCTGCACTACGTCGAGCACGACATGGTCAACTATTTCCCGCTCGGTGATTTCAAGGTCGCCGACGCGGTCAAAACGCTGTCACGCGGGTGATCGGCCCGTTGACCCGCAGACAAACAACATGGAACATCAAATCGTCATCGCCGGGTTTGGCGGCCAAGGTGTCCTCTTCGCCGGGCAGTTGCTGGCCTACTCGGCGCTGGAAGAAGGCAAGCACGTCACCTGGATCCCCGCGTATGGGCCGGAAATGCGGGGTGGCACGGCCAATGTCACGGTGATCATTTCGGACGAGGAGATCGGCTCACCCCAAGTGCGCAACCCGACGGATGTCATCGTTCTCAATCCACCGGCCATGACCCGCTACGCGCCGTTGGTCAAACCGGGCGGCTGTCTCATCGTCGACACCACGCTGATCGAGCAGCGCTCGGGACGAAGCGACATCCGGGAGATCGATCTGCCCGCCCGCGAAATCGCCCAGGCGCTTGGCTTTCCGCAGATGGCCAACGTCGTCGCAGTGGGCGCGCTGGCGGCCGCCAGCGGTGTGCTCAAACTGGAGACGCTTGAGCGCGTCCTGGTCGCCAAGACCGCCAAGCGGCCCGAAATGCGCGAGGCGAATATCGCCGCGCTGCGCAAGGGCGCGGCCGCGGTGGCCGCGACGCTGGCCGCCGCCTCCTAACAGGATATTCTTCCGAAATCGAATGCCCCGGCTCCGCCGGGGCATTCGATTTCGGATACTTCATGCCGGGATCGGCGTGACGGGCGAGGTCGGCGCCTTCGCCGCTGAAGGTGCGCCCGCCCTCGCCCGCAACACCCGGAACAGAATGCGCGGATGCAGCAACGAGAACGGCGAACGCAGCATCTGCTGCACGTAGAAGAAGCCCTCGGCCACGATGTTATCGTCGGCCTGAACACTCAGCACGCGGGTCATGTATTTCTGGAGCAGACGGACCATCGGGTTTGTCTCGGCCGAGGCCGACCGCCCAGCCCAACGCCGATCCTCGCCGGTGGCCATCATCCAGGCCGGCATTAGCACGCCCAGGAGCTTCTTCTGGAAGCGCGCGGCAAGCCCATCCAGCGAACCCGTTCCGCGCCAGGCGCGCTGGCCACGCAGGCAGGCATCCAGCTCGAGCGCCCCAGCCGCCGCCACTGACATGCCCTGGCCATACACCGGATTCAGGGCGTAGACGGCATCCCCAAAGGCGACAAAGGATTCGAGATGGCGCGGCATCGACTCGTAGTGCCGCAGCCGATTCTCACCCTTGCGAAAGCCGATCGGATCGCTGACCGCTTTCGCGTTCGCGATCGCCTCGTAGACCCGCGGGCTGGACAGGCTGCGGGCATAGTCCATGAATCCCGTCTCGTCGACCGGCGGATGCTCGCCGTCCATACCGATCATGCATACCTGCCAAAGCCCGCCCTCCATCGGCATGATCAGGGCGCCCCGGCGCTTGTCGGGGGCGGCCGGCATGATGTACATCATCTTCCAGGCTTGGCCAGGCGCGGCCTCGTAGTAACGATTCGAGTAACCCGGGTCGGCGGTGACGACGGTCTCTGCGGGCGGGGCATACCCGAGCGTCTTTAACCATTCGGGGGCCTTGGACTCGCGCCCGCTGGCGTCAACGACGAAGTCCGCCTCGATGTGAATCTCTTCGGCCCCTGGCGCGCCGCGATCGCGCAGGCGCACGCCCGTCGCCCGTTTGCCCGCAACGTCTGCCAGCAGCCCGATCGCCTCATGCGCCTGGAGCACGCTCAGGCGGGGGTGGTTTGCGAGGCGGCGGAAGAGGGTGAACTCGATCAGCGGCCGGCTGGCGCACAGACCGGACAGGGCCGAGTTGTAGGGGCCGCGGCGCCAGCGCCCGAAGGCGTTGAAGGCTAAGTCGGCGCCCATGTTGGCGACCACGGCGCCGCCGTCGATGAGATCCTGGCGGAAGCCCGGGAACAGCTGTTCGAGGGCGTGCAACCCGCGGAGCATGAGGGCATGGGGTTGGCGGCCCTGGGGCACGCCCTTGCGCGGCTGCGGGCTATCGGGCAACCGGTCACGCTCGACGAGGGTGACCCGCCCGAAGTGGCGCAGCAGCACCTGGGCGACGGCCATCCCGCCGACGCTGCCTCCGATCACAACCGCATGGCGGGTGTTCTCGACGGGGTTCATAAACTGATTGCTCGTCATGTCGGTTCTCCTATGAACTCCTGACAAAACCAGCTTCTGAGTCGATATCCCCCGCCTTCGCCGAGGGATATCGCCTCAGAAACCAGGTTCTGTCAGGAGTCCTGAATCGCGCTGGGTATGCGAAGGAGTTTAGGGAAATGGCGCGCGCCACCCTCTCATGAAACGGCGATCTTCTCTCACCCATCGGGATAATCAGGAATCTGCAATCCCCGGCTCCGCCGGGGATTGCAGATTCCTGGATTTCCCGATTCCGCTGGTCAATCGACCGGTGGGCGGCGGCCAGACGTCGAACCCGGATCAGACCCCGGTGATAACATCGTGACGCCCGCCCGGACCACTGTGATCCGAGGCGGGCATGGAAAGCAGCAAGGTATGCCCGAAGAGAACGCCCTAAACGGCGATGCGCCCCGCCCCGATCGCCCCCGGTCACCCGCACGGGCGCCCTCGCGCGCGCCAACGCCGCCGTCGCAACGCCCGGGGTATGTGCCGGCCGAGAAGCCTGCGCCAGCCGCCGATGGCGGGCCACCAGCCCCGTCGCCGGAACCGCGGACTGCGGATCGCAGACCAGCGCAGGCCTCGCCGGCACCCCAGACGGCGGCATCGGCACCGCCCAAAGGGCGACCGGTGACGCCTTCACCTGGACCGCAGGCGCCTGCCCGCAAACCGGAACTCGCTTCCAACGGTCAGCGGTCCCCAATCGGCAGTCGCCCTTCGGGTAGTCCCTCGTCCGCCGGCCGAAAGCCCCGCCGTCGCAGTCGGCTCTCGCGTCTCGCCGCCTTGTTCTTCACCGTCTCGGTCATCGGGGTCGGGCTGTTCTTTATCGTCGCTGCGGGAGGGGTGCTTTTCTACATGGACATCGCCCGCGAGGTGCCCGATCCGACCCAGCTCCTTTCGAAACAAAGCCAATTTGCCAGCACCAAAATCTATGACCGGAATGGCGGTCTGCTGGTCGAGCTGACCGATCCGACCGATCCGACCGCCGGGCGGCGCCAGCGGGTCGACATCACCCAGATTTCCGATTACGTAAAGCAGGCGACCCTGGCGACCGAGGATCCGAACTTCTACCGCTACAACGTCGGCTTCGATCCCATCGCCATCGTCCGGATCATTTACTACGTCTTTACCGAGCGCGACATTGTGAGCGGGGGCAGCACGATTACCCAGCAGGTGGCCCGAAACCTGCTGCTCGACCCCAAGGAACGCGCGTCGCAGACTCTTTCGCGCAAGCTGCGCGAAATCGTGCTGGCCAACGAAGTCTCGCGACTCTACCCGCGCGACACGATCCTCGAGATCTACCTGAACGAGATCAACTACGGCAACCTGGCGTATGGGATCGAAGCCGCGTCGCAAACCTACTTCAACAAACCGGCCTCGGACCTCAACCTGGCCGAGGGTTCACTTCTGGCGGGCCTGCCCCAGTTGCCGGCCTACTGGGACCCGGTCCTGCACAAGGATCGCGCCCTGCGCCGCCAGCAGGTCGTGCTCGAGCTCATGGCCGAGCGCGGGCTGATCACCGACGCGCAGATCGAGCCGGCCCTCGACGCGACCCGCAAGAAGACCTTCACTCCAGGCCGGGTGAATTTCTCGGGGGTCGCCCCGCACTTCATGAACTACGTGCGCGACCAGCTCGACGCCGAGTTCGGCCAGCAGCTCTATCGGGCCGGCCTGCGTGTTCGCACCACACTTGATGTCAACATTCAAACTATCGCCGAGAAGGCTGTGCGCGAACAGATCGCCAAACTCAAGGACAAGAACGTCGGGAATGGCGCGGCGGTGGTGATGGATCCCCGCACGGGCGAGATCCTGGCCATGGTCGGGAGTGTCGACTTCTTCAGCGAGACGATCAAGGGGCAGGTCAACGTGGCGCTGATGCCGCGCCAGCCAGGCAGCAGCATCAAGCCCTTCACCTATCTGGCCGCGATGGAAAAAGGATCGACGCCGGCGTCCATGTACTGGGATCGTCAGACCACCTTCACCAACCAGTTCGGCCAGAAATACACCCCGGTCAACTACGACGGCACGTATCACGGCGCGGTGCTCATGCGCGAGGCTCTCGCCCGAAGCCTGAATGTTCCGGCCGTGCTGGCGATGGACGGGATCGGCCTGCCGGTCTTCATGACAATGACGCAGAAGGTCGGGATTCAATTTCCGCCCAACCCCGCGTATGGTCTGGCGGTCACCCTGGGCGGCGCGGAGGCGCGCCTGCTCGACATGACGGCCGGCTACGCGGTGATCGCCAACGGCGGGGTGCGCAGCCCGGCCACCGCCATCTCGCGGGTGGAGCGCGCCGACGGCTCGCTGGTGCGCGATTACCTCAGCGGCTTTGGCGAGCCGGCCAAGGCCGCCGTGCCAACGGTCGAACCCCAGTCAGCCCGCGGCCGGATCGAGTCCAAGGCCGCGGCGCCGATCGAAGCGCCCAAGGTCCGAGCCCAGGTCATCACCCCCGAGCACGCCTGGTTGATCACCAGCATCCTCAGCGACGACAACGCGCGGGCCAAGAGCTTTGGGCGCGGGAGCATCCTGAATCTGAAGGGACGGCCGGCCGCGGTAAAGACCGGCACGACCAATGACTTTCGGGACAACCTCACGATCGGCTATACCCCCGAATTGGTGGTCGGGGTGTGGGTGGGCAACACCGACAACAGCGAGATGAAGGGGACGACTGGCACGACCGGCGCGGCCCCGATCTGGAATCAGATCATGGAGGACGCGCTCAAGGGCAAGCCCGTTTCGCAGTTCGCCCGGCCGGGCAACATCGTCGAGCGCGAAATCTGCATCGACGGCGGGCACGAACCCTCGCCCGAGTGCGCACCCGATCGGCGGACCAAGGAGTTCTTCCGGGCCGATCAGCCGCCCCTGCCGGCGGATCCCGCGCTCGAGCGCGCGGCGCGTGAGAACAATCCGGTCATCGCCACCCAGCCGCCTGCCCCGCCGACGAACGGCGACATCGCCGTCATTCCGCCGGGGAACGGCACGGTCCGGCGGGCCGAGGCCCTCTCGCTCCGCGGCACAGTCAATCCGCCCGGCTTCGAGCGATATCAAGTTGAGTTCGGGGCCGGAGATTCTCCCGGCGAGTGGCGCTGGATCAGCGGCCCGCATCTCAGCCCGGTGGTCAACAACCAGCTAACGACCTGGACGGTTCCGGGCGACCTCCCGCCCGGGCGCTACACGATTCGGGTGTCGGCCTTCGGAGCGAATGGGGCGACGACGGGGTTTGCGCGGTTTGAGGTGCAGTAGGTCGCTGGTAAGGTTGATAACGTTGATAACGTTCGTCAGGTTTGGTCAGGTGAGTAAGGTTTGGTCAGGTGGGATGGGATCTGATAAGCAGGGCGTATTTGGCATTCCCGAGAGGTGGAACATATGATCAGAGCAGCAATCGCCGAGGCGCGTGCCTTCGAAAGCTGGCAGGATTATCAGGCGGCGCTGAAGCGCGCGATCGCGCCGCTGACGGGTGAACAACTGCAGCGACGGATACTCCCCGGTCAGCGCACGCCGGGAGAAATCGCCGAGCACATCGTGTTTGGGCGCGCGCTGCACCTCTCCCGCGCGCTCGGCAAGCACGCGGCGCAATTGACACCGCTTCTGGCGTGGGACGAGGCCGATGACCCGCCGCATTCGACGGCCGAGATTGTGGACGGGCTGGAGTTGACCTGGCGCGTCATCGCCGACTGCCTGATGCGCGGATCACCGACCGACGCCATGGCCGAGGATGGCGAGCCGCCAATCACGCAGATCATCTGGGGGCTGCTCGATCATGATCTGCCTCACGCCGGGGAGCTTTCGCTGTTGTTGGGCGCGGACGGTTTGCCCGGCGTTGAGCTATAGGATTTCCCTAACAGAACCAGTTTCCGAGACGATATCCCCCGGCTTCGCCGGGGGATATCGTCTCGGAAACTGGTTCTGCTAGGAGTACAAAGTCACCTGACCAAACCCGACCAAACCCGCACCCGGCTAAAATATGCCATCGACAAGGCAGGTCTGATCGCCAATCGGCGATCCCCCCTCGATCTGTTCCGGCGCGCACCATGGCGCGACGCTCATGCGGCTCCGACCTTTCGTGCCCTGGTTTCCGAGTCCCTGCACGTCGCCGCGGCGCGATCCGGACCGTTGTTCTGGCTCACCATCTTTGGATTGGGCGGCGCTGGACTTGTCGGCGCGACCGTCAACTACGTTCTGACGATTGACATCAACACCCGGACCGGCAGCTATATCGGCGCGTCAGCCAACAACACCATTACCCAGCTCATCGTCCAGGCCGCGCTCGGCGCCACCTTGTTCATAATCGCGCGAGCGGCGATCCTCTGGCTGGCCTTGCAGCCGGCTGGCACTCGCCCGACCTTGCGCGACGCGCTGCGCGCCAGCGTCAAGGCCTATCCCTCGCACCTGGTCGTTGCCCTGGTCTACGGCGCCCTGTTGACCGTGGCTGCAATGGCTCTCACCCTGTTTCTGCGCGAGGTCCGGCTCGATCTGTCCAACATCGGGCGGCTGACCAATGACCCGGCCCAGATCGCGCGAGCCGCGGTCTCGCGGGCCATCGGCGCCTTGATCCCCGATCCTGGCCCGCCCTTCACCGAGCTGCACACTTACGTCCGCTACATGCTCCGGCGCAGTGGCGGCACCTACTCCTCGTGGTCAGAGCTGGGCCGCAACTTCGAGACCCTTGACGCCGGATTCTGGCTGGCCGCCCTGGGCGGATCGGCCCTGGTCGTCGTGCTCGAAGGCTTGCTGCGCTTTCGATTCGTCGCCACCCTTGGCGGAAGCGCGCGGGGCGCGCTGCGTGGCCTGGCTGACGTGGCCCGTTGGAGCGCGAAAAGGTTCTGGCTGATCACCGCCCGGGTCTGGGCCTTCCGCGGGCTGGTGCTCGGTTTGACGATCGTCTTCGTCACCGTCCCGGTGGCCATTGCCCAGGGCCTGGCCGTGCCCACGGTGGCCGGGGCTGTGCCCGGCGCGTTGCTGCCCTTCCCCACCAGCACATTCTTGTTTGCGTTGGGCGCCGCCCCCGTCGCCGCGCTGCTGGCCGCCTTCGGCCTGATCTACGACGCGCGGCTGTGGCTGGCCCTCCGCGAATCGTCACGGCTAGACGCTCAGTGATGTTCGTCAGGTTTGGTCAGGTGGGTAAGGTTTGGTCAAGTAGGTAACTTGACGTCGATCTGCACCTGATCACACCTTACCCACCTGACCAAACCTGACGAATACCGAAGCGTTATCAACGATCCTTGTCCTTTCCGCCAAACAGCCGCGAAATCGCGAACTCAACAACCAGAAAGAGAACGACCCCCGCCACCCACGGCAGCCACCACGGCATCGGCGCCACCGGGATGATGATGTGGATGAAGACACGATCCCAGATCGCCGCAAGCAGCAGGACGAAGATGACGACCGTGATCAGGACGCTGGCGTGCCGTTTCATTTCGAGGATTATTGACACCGGAAGCGACATCCCGGCCCGGCGGCGAGGCTTCCGGACTCAGCTTTAGGCTTGCGCCTGCTGCAGCCTGCGCTGCGAGGGCAAGAACGCGACGAGCAGCGCGTTGACGAGCGGCAGCGCCGCCAGCAGCAACAGCGCCGCAAGCAAACCCATCCGCTCGGGCACGGCCAGCCAGCCGGTCAGGCTGGTCCCCACCCCGCCCATGGCAAAGACAAAGCCCAGGGCGATGCCGGTGCCCACCCCGGCATTCTTATGAAACAGGGTCTGCGACATGACCAGCATCGGCGGCCAGGCCGCCCCTGAGGCGAAGCCCAGGATAGGGGCAATAAAGAAGGCCCGGTAGTCGCCCAGCAGAATCATGATCGCCATCAGCGGCGCCGTCGCCAGCAGCGACGCCACCATCACCCGCTGCGGCCCCACCCGATCGGCCAGCATCCCGCCCGTAAACGAGCCGGCCGCCAGCGCGCCGAGCATCAAGAATGACAGCGTGCCCGCTTCCTGATGGCTGAAGTTCCCCACGATCGTGAAGTACTGCGGGACAAAGCTGGTGAACGCCGATTGGGATGTCGCCCGCAGCGACATCACCCCGATCAGGGCCAGCACCGCCACCGTCGTAAACGCCGGATTGAGCTGGATCTTCCAGTTGGCCTGCTTGCGATCCTTGGGCGCGGTGATGGGCACATACTTCGGATCGGTCAGCACATACAGCACGGGAGTAATTGCCAGCCCAATCACGGCAAGGACGGCCGTGCCGCGCGGGCCAAACACCCCAAGAATGAAGCCGGCGAGCAACGGTCCAACTGCATAACCTGTGTTGCCGCCCACCATGAACATGGCCACCCCGGCCTGTTTGCGGTCGCCGGCCGCGACATTCGCCCCGCTCGCGCCTTGCGGGTGAAACGCGGCCGAGCCAAACCCGGCCACGACCGCGATGAGCAGTGCCGTCTCATAGCTCGGCATGAAGCCAACGACGCCGTGCAGGATCGACATCCACAACAGCCCGCCCACCGCAAACCAGCGCCCGCCAATCGCATCGCTGAAGTATCCGAATATCGGCTGGGCAAGCGAGGTCGAGATCGAATACAGGCCGATCACCACGCCCACCTGCTCAAGCGACAGGTTCAGGCTGTCCTTGAGATACAGCAACACGATCGGCAGGGCGCCCGAAAAGAGGTCGATAGCGAAGTGCCCCAGGGTGAGGCTCCACAGGGCTTTGTTTTTGAGGAGATGGCGCATGGCGAATCTGTTTCGTCAACTTGACGAAGGCGCAATGATACAACTGCGTCGGGCCAGTGGACCAGCGTAGTTCGCCGCCCTTCTACTACGTTCCCGGACGCGATACGCCGAGGCCTTTCGCGTACGAGGGGGTTTCCTCGCGCGTCCTAAATCTGCGCCAGCTCGGGAAGCAAGCCGAGCTGGCGAATCACCCCGGCAATGTCCCACACCCGGCGCAGGCGGGCGATCCGCCCATCGCGCAGACTGAGCAGGGTGATGCCCTCAAGGCTCACCCGCCGACGGGTCGCGGGAATCCCCATAAAGCGACCCGCATGCGTCCCCTCGGCCCGCCATTCGACCGCCACCCGGGCTCCGTCACGAATCTGGCTGATGAGCTCAAAGTGAACGTCCGGAAAGGCAAGAAAATTGAAAAGGATCGCCCGGCGCAAACCGCGATGACCCTGCAAGGGCACCGCGATCCCGCAGTCCTCGAGCACGCAATCCTCAACGAAGAGCGCCTCGATCGCGTGTGGATCATGGGTATTCCAAGCGGAAATGAGACAGGGCGCAATATCGGTCTGGGCGGGCGCATGACCGTTTGAGCGGACTGGCGCGGCGCTGGCAGGAGCAATGACGTTCATGTTGACCACGATACCTGCCCATTCGGCGTTTGGACAGATCGATTGTGGCTCATTTGCTGTCCATATCCGCTTAGCCGCCCAGCTCGCGAGCCCACAACATTTCGATCACCCGGGCCACCCCCGCCTGCAAGTGACGCCGATACGTGCTGAAGGGCACGTCGAGCAGCTCGGCAGCCTTCTCCTGGGTTGCGGCCGGTTTGACATAGGTATGGAGCAGCGCACGATACAGCTTGGCGTCGCGCGGGCCGGAATTCAGCGCGTCAATTGCCTGAACGATCAGGCCCTTGAGGGCGGCTACCCGATCCATCTCGGCTGCGCCTGGCCCGGAGCGGTCAAGGACCAAGCGGGCATTCAGCAGCCGGTTGGCGCGCAGGGCCTGCGGGCGAATCAGATCGCGCAAGGCGTCCCGGGCGCCCTCGGCGAATTCGGCCTCGCTCAGCGCGGCCGTGGCCGGCCCATCGCTGACCGAAGGGGTGGGCGTGGCGCCGACTTCCTTCTGGGCCAGAATCTCGAGCCACAGGGTGGGCGGCATCGCCCGCCAGTTGTGGGTATAAGCCCCGTACGACCGCCCTTCGACCGCGTAGTCGCACTCGGGGGTGCGCTGCAGTTCGGCATAGGACAACACCGGCATCCAGAATTCCGGCGCCGCGGCCGGAAACACGTGGCAGGCCAGGCGCGGCGTCACCAGGTAGTGCTGGACGACATTCAGGAAGATCAGGCTTTGAATGGGCGAGACCGCCTGGTAGCTGTCGTGGGCCATCCAGAACCGAAAGTGCAGGGCCACCTCGGCGGGTCGCAACCCGATGGTCCGCATCGTCCAATCCCGGGCGGGCCGCATGGCCGGATCGATAGCGCAGTCGCCGTCGTCGACATCCCGCATCGACAAGCGCAGGACAAATCCGCGCGGTTGCTGTTGCGCGTCGCGGACGACCGAGATTCCGTGCGGCTGCCGCTCGAACCAATACCGGGCAATTTCGGCTGAGGCCGCGCCTTCATGCCGCTCCACCATCGCCAGCAAGGCGGGCAAATCAGCCTGGCGAGCATGATCGACAAACAGGCCGCCCTGCTGCTGCCAGTCAATAAACGGCCGGACCACGGCGTTGTCGCGATGGAGAAAGATAATATCGGACAGGAAGCGCTGTTGCTCGAGCCCCTGGCTGCGCTTCATCCCGGCGTTGTAATAGGCCCGGGCGCGATTGTGAAGCTGGGTGTACCACTCGGGGTTGCGCCAACGCACATCGGCCGACATCGCGTCGCGGGCCAGGTCATGCAGCAGCAGCCCGCCGGGGGCGGCGTCCACAAACGACAGACCGCGCAGCCAGTCGAACAACTCGCGCACGCCCTCGGCCGCGCCCAAGGCCGGATCCGGCATGTTGAGCATGCTGGACAGCAGCGATTCGGTCATGCTCCGCACCAAGGCGCTGGCTTCGAGGGCCGCCCGGTGGGCGGGACCGGGCACTTTCTGGACGAACTTCTCGAGCAGCGTGCGGATCAGATCGGGCGACTCCTCGGGCAGGAATGTGTGCGCCTCCGTGCGTTGGGCGAAGGTGTCCGCCACAAGCGACAGGGCAAGCGGATGGCCATGGGTGAAGGCCAGCACCTGGGCATGTTGATCGACCGGGATCCGGCGTTGCGAAAGGTAAGCCCGGCCTTCGTCAGGGCCGAGATTGCGCAAGGGTAGAGCCCGAATCAAGGTCTGCCAACCCGGATCGGCCCGCCAGGCGGCCGAGGGCGGCTGGCGGCCGGCCAGGATGACCAGGACAGTCTCCGGCATGGGAGGCAGGAAGACATCCCGAAGCCAGCCATCCAGCGGGGCCAGCGTTTCAACGGTGTCAAGCAGGAGCACGATCCGACGGCCGGGCGCGCAGTCGGTCACGTCGCGCCAGAACGGTTCGACGTCGACCGAGAGGGGACGGTCCTTCCAGCCCGGCGGTCCCGCCGCCATGAACATCAGGCGCAGGGCCGTGATGAAGCCGGCAGGCGAAGGGTCGAAGTTCCGCGCGTCGGCATAGACCGTCAGGGCGCCGGCCTCGGCGGCGGCATCGCCGTACACCTTCAGCAGCGAGGTCTTTCCGACGCCGCCGGGGCCGAAGACATGCAGTACGCAGAACGGCAAGAGGTCGGCGGCGAGGGCGGCTGCCACAAGCGCCCGCTCCGCGTCGCGGCCGACAAAGGCATTTCGGCGGGCGGCCCGAAGCCGACCCTCGAGCAAGGCTGGCATGACAAAAGCAAAGTGTAGGCGAATTCGGCCGATGCGCAACATGAGGCAAGAACGAACACCCTAAAGGTTGGCCCCCATTTGCCCTCCCCTGCCACACGCCCATGCGGGCCAACCTTTTGGGTGTTCGCCCAGGGGCGCAACTCAACGCACCGTCACGTCGATCGGAATCGTCACCGCGGCATCGGACAGGATCGGGGCATCGACCGTAATTCGCCATGGCCCGGGCGCCGAAAAGAGCATGCCGCTGTGCTCATATCCGCCTGAGGGCAGCCGGCGCATCGGCACGCCCGGGCCCGCTACTTGGTTCGGCGCCGAAACCGAGACAGCCGGAGTGAACTGGGGCAAGCTCCCCATTTGACCGAATGGCGACCAGCGTGATCGTGACCGGCGCGCCCGACACGGGCGGATAAGGTTGGACCCGAAACGTCAGGCTGTTGCCTTCGATGACCTGGCTGCCAAGACCCTGCCCATCGAGCGGCAGCGACAGACTCGCCAACGGCACGTCAAGCGGCACTGGTTGGGGCACGCTGGCCATCCAGCGGGTCAATACCGCGGCGGAGAGGGTGAATACGCCGGCAAGGATTGCCGCAACGCAAATAAAGATGATTGCCCGGCGCGCCGTCATTGCGCGCCTACAAAAGATACAGAACCGCGAAAACGATCAGCCAGATGACCGTGATGAAATACCAGTACATTGCGCAGGCCTGCACGACGGTTCGGCGCCTGGCGTCGAACTGGTGCATCGCAGCCCGAATGAGCACCACTGCCAACCAGCCAACGCCGACGAATACCCGCAGAATGTGAAACACGAGCAGGGCAACGAACATCGAGCCGTAGCTGCTGCCCTGGGCCCGGAACCCGAGGCCGCTGAACTCAATCGTTTGCAGGGTCATGAACAACAGACCCAACCCCGCCGCGACAGATACCCCTACGATCAGCCTGCGTTTGTCCCCGCCCGCAATCCCGCGCTCACCCCACCACAACGCCACGGCGCTGACCAGAATGACAACAGTGTTGATCAGCGGCAGCGTGAATTCGCGGGGCCGCAGGTTCACGGCGCCGAGCGGCACAAAAACGATGCTGGCCAGCGAAACGCCAAATACGAGCAGGGTCATGCCCAGCGCCAGGATGATCGGCGACCAGCTCGGCGGGGGCATATGAATCTCTTCCTCATGGGCTTCCTCGCCCTGGGTTGGAGTTACTGTGTTCGTGTCCATGTTTCAGTTCATCGAATCGCGTACATGCTTGTCCAGATCACGCCCAGGGTGATGCCCACGGCCACCAGACCGAGACAGATCAGGACCACTACAAACGCCTGCCGTTCTTTTGCCTTTGGAATCATGTCAGTTTTGACGCTTCACCAAACCCGACTCCGGAGGCGATATCCCCGGCATACGCCGCGGATATCGCCACCGGTATCAGGTTGAATTGCGGGGCCATATCGAATTATCCTGCCAGCGCGCGATAGGCGATTCGATCCACCGCCATTGCGCCAAATAGAAACGCCAGATACGCCATCGAGTAGAGATACAGGCCAAGCGCGGCGGAACGGGTCGGGTCAGTCCGCACATGCCAGGCCCGCCAGATGAAGATCCCGCCGGCAACCGCGGCGCCGGCGAGATAGACCAGCCCAAACATGCCAAGCGCCACCAGCGTCAGGCTCAGGCCAATCAGCACCAGGGTGTAGATCCAGATCTGCCGCTGCGTTTCGGCTTCACCGGCAACGACGTTCATCATCGGGATCTTGGCCGCCGCATAGTTGCGAGTCTGCATCAAGGCGAGCGCCCAGAAGTGCGGGGGCGTCCACATAAAGACGATGACGAACAGGGACAGCGCCGTGAAATCCAAGCCATTTGCGACGGCCGCCCAGCCCACCAGAGCAGGAATCGCGCCAGCCCCCCCGCCGATGACGATGTTCTGGGGCGTGCTGCGCTTGAGCCACATCGTGTAGATCACGGTGTAGTAGAAGAATCCGGCCAGCGACAACAAGGCCGCCAACAAGTTGACGAAGACCGCAAACAGGACAAACGACATTGCGCCCAGCGTTAGCCCGAATGCCATTGCAACCCCCGGTGAGACGCGGCCGGCCGCGACCGGACGGATCCGGGTGCGGTTGCTCAGGAGCTTGTCGATGTCATGGTCGTAGGCCATGTTGACGGCGCTGGCCCCGCCCGCCATGAGATAGCCGCCCAGCATTGTCACCAACACGAGCGCCAGCGGCGGCAAGCCCCTGGGCGTCAGGAACATCGCCGCAAAGGTCGTGAACAGCAGCAACGCGACCACCTTGGGTTTGGTCAGCGCAATCGCGTCCGCCACGACCTGCCGCCAGCGCCGAAGCGGCGATGGTGCAGGCAAATCGTAATTCATGATGTCAGTTCGCGCAGCCTAGTGCTGCTGATCCTTCAGGCCGGTGCGCAGTTCCCACACCGGGCGCGCGCTCGTGACAACGGGGATCTTCTTGAAGTTGTACTCGGCTGGCGGAGAATCAGTCAACCACTCGAGGGTGTTTCCCTCAAACGGATTCTCTTCCGCCTTCGGCTGCCGGACGAGCTTCAGGTAGGCCCAAATGAAGACGAGCACGGAGAGCGCGATGACAAACGCGCCAATCGTGGCCGTCAGGTTGGCAATATCCCAGCCGCGATCAGAGCCATACACGGCAATCCGACGCGGCATGCCGAGCAGGCCCAGGATGTGCATCGGGAAGAAGGTCAGATTGAATCCGATCCACATCAATGCAAAGTGCAACTTGCCCAGGCGCTCGTCCAGCATCTTTCCAGTCATCTTGGGCATCCAGTAATACAGACCCCCAAAAATGCCGAACACGCTTCCGCCAAACAGCACGTAGTGGAAATGGGCGACCACCCAGTATGAGTTGTGGAGTTGGGTATCAACCGGAATGGCACCCTGAATGACACCCGTAATTCCCCCGATGACAAAGGTCGACAGAAATCCGAAAACCATCAGGAGCGGCGTCTTGAGATTCAGCGACCCGCGCCACATCGTGGCGATCCAGTTAAACATCTTGACGCCGGTCGGGACCGCGATCACCATCGTCGTCAACATAAAGAAACGCTCAACCTCGGGGGCGATCCCGCTGACGAACATGTGATGGGCCCAGGTCGTGAAACCAAGCACGCCGATTGCGATCGTCGACAGGATGATGACCTTCGGCCCGAAGATTGGCTTGCGCGAGAACACCGGCAGAATCTCGGAGATCATGCCCATCGCGGGCACGACCATGATGTAGACGGCCGGGTGGGAATAGAACCAGAACATGTGCTGCCACAGCCGGGCATTGCTCGTACTGAAGAACTGGGTGCCAAACTGCCGATCGGCGATCAGCATCACCATCGCAGCCGTCAGCACCGGCGTGGCCACCAGGATCATCCCAGCTGTCACGATGATCGACCAGGTGAACATCGGTATCCGCCAGGCCGTCATGCCCGGGGCCCGCATCGCATAAATGGTCACCAGGAAGTTGACCGCGCCAAGCGTCGATGAGATCCCCAGCAGGATCACACCCAGCACCCACAGATCCATCCCGATCTGAGGCGAGAACTTCTTGGCCGACAGGGGCACGTAGGCCGTCCAGGCCGCGCTCGACGAGAACTGGGTGAGCTCGGGCGCCTGAACCGTATATCCGATCACGGCCAGGGTCACCCCCGCCATGATGACGATGGCGGCGAACATGAACAGCCACAGGCTGAAGGCGTTCATGCGCGGGAAAGCCATGTCACGCGCGCCGATCTGCAGCGGAACAAGATAGTTCCCGAAACCGCCCGTCAGGATCGGAATGACAAACAAGAAGATCATCCCCGTCCCATGCATGGTGAAGACCATGTTGTAGGCTTCCTGGGGCATGAACGTATTGTTCGGAACAGCGAGCTGGGTGCGAATGCCCAGGGCGAGCAGACCGGACAGCAGGAAGAAGACGAACGACGAGACGATGTAGGCGATGCCGATCTTCTTGTGATCGACCGTGGTCAGCAGATCAACCAGGCCGCTCAGGGCGCCGCCGCGGCGGGTGATGGGAACAGGAATGCTTGCCATTCGGATGACTCCTGCCCGGGTGAACCACGGCGACTGGCGCCCCGGCCCTCGGGCAATCGGACTACTTCAGCGTGAGCAGATAGGCGACCAGGTCAACTGCGTCGCGATTGGACAGCTTGTTGTTCGGCATCGCCGTGCCAGGCTTGACGCCAGCCGGGTTCTTCAACCAGGCATACAGGTTCTCCTGATTGATGGCCGCCCGAGGATCTGACGCCGGCAATTGGGCCAGCGTCGGGTAAGTGGCGAATTGGGTCAATTCGCGCGGCGCGACCTTGCCCTGGGCTTTGGTCCCCGCAATTTGGTGGCAGCTGGCGCACACGCCGCCGGTGAGAATTTCCTTTCCGCGCACCGGATCGGCCTTCGTGAAATCGGGCGGCAGGTTGCGCGCCACCGCCGTGGCCGAATACCACTGCCGGAACTCGAGCTCGGGGAGAACCTTGACCTTTGACAACATCAGCGCATGGTCCTTGCCGCAGAACACGTTGCATTGCCCGAGAAACTCCTGAGCCTTTCCGGTATCTGGCACGTTGAACCAGACATACGAACGGTCGCCCGGGTTCACGTAGCGCATCCCGCCAAAGGCCGGCACCCACCAGGCGTGAATGACATTGTCCGATGTCATATCGAGCCGGATATTCTTGCCAGCTGGCACCACCAGATCTTCGCCCACGCCCGTGCTCAGACCGAACGCGCCCAGTCCGTCATAGTCGGTGTAGTCGTAGGCCCAGAACCATTGCTTGCCGGTCACCTCAACCACCAGATCGACTTTCTGCGCGCGCTCCACCCGCGACTGCGCCTCGCGATCGCCGATTGCGTGCACGTGCGAAATCGGATTGGTGAGCGAGCCGGATGCCGTGAGCTGCGACATTGTATTGACCGTCATGACAAAGATCACGGCGATCAGCAATGCTGGCAATACCGTCCAGGTCAGCTCGGCAAGATTGTTGCCGTGGACCTGAACCGGGCTGTCTGTCGCCAATCGGCGCCGATAGCGGACCGCCGACCAGACCAGCAAACCTTCCACCAGCAAGAAGGTCAGAATGGAAAAGATATAGATGAAGTTGTAGAGCTCGCCGATAAGCCGGGCATCTTGAGTGATTTGTGGGAGCAGCATCCGTCTCTATTCCCTCGAATAAACGCGCGGGTCAGGTTGACGATTCGCTTTGAACCGCGCTCTGACCCACGGAATTTGAGCGCAGAGTTTAACACACGGGGTCTCTTTGACGCATGACATTCGTCCCGCGCCCGGGTGACGTTTCGGCCTGCCTCACAGCCTCGCGACCTTTGCTTAGAAGTCATCCTGGAAACATCCGGCGAGATCGCAATCCCCGCGCTTCGCGCGGGGATTGCGATCTCGCCAGATGTTTCCAGGACGGCATCTAGGGTCGCTTTGGCATGCGCTCGAGGGCGTCAAATGCCGGGCGCGGCACGCCATTCTTGCGAATCAGGCTGTACGAAAGTGAGCTGTCAACCGCCGGCGAGGTCCCCGCCTTGGCGATGTAGTCCAGATTGAAGACGATGGCCAGCCGAACCGTCCCGCCTGCGCGCATGAGCTCGAAGGCCCGCACGATCCAGGCTGCCTGCTCGGCCTCGGTGTTGTCGAGGGCAAACCCAAATCCCGGGGGCGCGCCAGAGACGCCCAGGTTGTCCATCGTCGGCCAGCCAAACTCCGTCACGCAGATCGGCTTGGGGCTGATCTGGCGATACGCGTCCAGGGTGCTTCGAAAAGACCAGGAGTGGTGGGGATTGTCAAATGGCCCGCGAAAAGTCGCGGTCGGGTCGTTGTAGCCGGCGTCGTGGCGCTGGTCGGGCGGCAGGTTGAAGCCATTGAGGTGGGCGCCGACGCAGTCCACCGCCGCGAGCCCGCCGGCGGCGGCCAGCTCGCCCAGATAGACGATGTCATCCCGGGACTCGGGGCCGTTGGCGCCGGTGGGCGCCAGCCCGCCGGCGATGACGATGAGAGCCGGGTCTATGGCCTTGAGAGTTGGTCCAATAGTGTTGAGAAACGCCGCGAACTCCGCTGCGTCGGGCCGGCCGGCGGTGAGCGTGCGGGGGGTCGTCCATTCGCGGGCCAGATTGCTTTCGTTCCAGATCTCAATTGCCTGCGTACAGCCGCGGTATCGGCCCGCGAGCAAGCCAAAGAAGCGGACCGCCTCGCGAGTATCGTCGGGCGGCCCCAACCGGTCCGGATCGCGCGGGTCATAGGCCGACCGCAGGCCAAAGGGCGCGTCGACGACCGAGAGCAGGATATTCAGCCCGCGCTCGTTGGCGTCATTGATGAAGACGTCGAGCAGGGCGAATTTGTCAATTGCGTAGGACCCCGGAACGGGCTCAAAATCACGCCAGCGCACCTGGGCTTTGATCCAGTTCAACCCCAGCTTATCGCTGACCACCCGATTCCAGTAGCCGATATCCCCAACCGCATACTGCGACTGGATGCCGTATCCAAATCCGGGCGCTGGCGGCCGGGCCTGGCGGCAGGTGAAATCCGGGACGCCCTCCACCCGGGCAGTGGGCGGCGGGGCCGGAGTCGGCCCGACGACGATCTGGCACGCCAGCAGCAAGACTGCCGCCGCGCCAGTCAGTGCCAGGAGCCCGGTCCTTTTCATGAGGTGCATCGACGGGACTGTATTCTGAAACGATGTCCCCCAGCTCCGCTGGGGGACATCGTTTCAGAAGAGAAGTTCGGCACGCAGTCTATGGCTTGGGCATTCGCTCGATCGCGTCGAAGGCCGGCCGCAGGGTGCCATCCGTTCGAATCACGCTGTAGATCGCCGGGTCGCCGCCCGCCTCGTTGGGCTTCTGTCCGATCTTGCGGCTGTAATCCAGATTGAAGACGATCCCAAAGCGGACGTAACCCAGTTCGCGCAGGATGGTGAACCCCTGAGCAATCCAGTCGGCCTGCTCCTTCTCGGTATTGTCCAACGCAAAATCGAAGCCTGGCGGAAAGCCGGGCACGCCCAGGTTCTCCATCGACGGCCAGCCAAACTCGGTGACGCACATCGGTTTGTTCGTGCGCTGGCGATAGCCCTTGATCGTGCTCACAAACGACCATGAATGGTCGGGGTTGTCGAAGGGACCGCGGAACTTCGCTGTCGGGTCGTTGTAGCCGGCGTTCCATTCCTTGTCGGGCGGGAAGTTGAATCCGTTCAGATGCACGCCCACGCAATCCACCAGCCCGGCCCCGCCCGCGGCCACAAATTGGTCCATGTAGGCAAAGTCATCGGTGAATTGGCCGGCGACGGTCGCGCCGACCGGCGACAGGGCGCCCATGACCAGGAGCATGTTCGGATCCTCTTCCCGAATCGCCGGGCCCACGACCTTGAGGAAGTTCACATACTCGACCCCCGCGATGACGCCCCGCGGGGTTTGCCATTCGCGATCCAGGTTCATCTCGTTCCACACTTCGATAGCCTGGACACAGCCACGGTAGCGGGCGGTGATGCGCTTGAACAGACGGGCGGCCTCGTTGAAGTCGTCGGGCGGGCCGGCGTTTCCCCCCTTGAAGGACGTGCGCAGATAGTTTGGGGCGTCAATGACGCCGAACAGAATGTTCAGGCCCTTCTTGTTGGCATCGCCCACAAAGGCATCCAGAATCTGCCAGCGATAGGCATCGATCTTGCCGCGCTCCGGCTCATAGTCCTTCCAGCGGAACTGGGCCTTGGTCCAGGTCAGCTTGAGCTTTTCGGCCATGACGCTGTTCCACTCACCGATGTTGCCGACCGGCCAGTTGCTCTGGATGCCGTAGCCAAACTTGGCCGGCGCAACCCGTGGCGCAGGGCAGGAGAAGTCCTTGATCCCGGCGACCTGGCCATCCGGATCCGGCGGTCCGCCGGCAACCAGCGTCGGCGCTGCGATTGGCGCTGTTGCCGCGGCAGTCGGCGCGGGCTTTCCCGGAATCGCGGTCGCGACCGGGGCGACAAATGTCACGCCGGGCAAGGGGGTCAGAAGTTTGACCACGGGCGCGAAGGGGGTCGACGTTGGCGCGCGTGCCCCGGTGCCTCCGGTCAAGGCCTGCAGGCCGACAATGAAGAGACCAACGCCAGCGACGAGTAACACCGCCGAGGCGATTGCGCCCACCACGACGCGGCGCGTCCGCATGCGCTGCTGACGCTCCAACTCTGGGGAAAATCGATATCGGCTCATGGCGTTATTGGCCCCGTGCTAGCGGCCCATCACCTTGCGGATGGTGTCGCAGGATGGGCAGCTCCCATTCGGGCGGAAGATGGAATACCCGACCTGTGGGTCATTCCCATCGAAGTTGTGGAAGTTGGCATTCCAGACGATGACCATGGTCACCTTGCCGCTCGCGCGCGCGCGCACCATGGCGTCGGCGATCCAATCGGCCTGGTTCTGCAGGGTGATGTTTCCGCCCCACTCAAAGCCGGGTGGCATCGGCCGGCCCTGATCTTGCAGCGTGACGTAGCCCAGTTCGGTGAAGCAGATCGGCTTCTTGCCGCCAATCGCGGCAAATGTGGTGTTCAGCGTGCCGTAGAAGTACCACGAGTAGTGATCGCCGGTCGGGCCGCCGCTCGTCATCGACGGCGGATTGGGGCTGCCGTTGTAATGGGCGCCCTGGCAATCCATGTAAGCGGTTCCGCCCGCGGCGTTGACGCCTTCGAGGAAGGGCTGATCGTTGCAGCCCGCTGCGGTGCAGCTCCCAAAGTAACCCGTGGGCGCCGCGGCCCCGCCGACCACAATCGTATTTGGATTGGCGGCCTTGATGGCGATATAGGCCTCGCGCAGCATATTGGCATAGACCTGCGGACTGACGTTCGAGCCGCCGACCTCGCGATCCAGGTTGGGTTCGTTCCACACTTCGATCGCTTCGGCGCCTTGCCGGGCAAGGCTGGCCAGGGCCGCGGCGAATTCCTTGTGATAGGCCAGGTTGCTGAAGCGGTTGCGATCACCGATCGCGCCCACAAGCAGCTTGATGCCATTCCCGTTCAGTTGCGCCTTCAGGCCGGAGATATCCGGCGCGCCGCCGCCCATCACAATTTGGACCTTGGCCCAGCTCATCCCGATGCCGGCCATCTTGGGCAGATACCCGCCCAGGTTGTTGCTTGTGTTGACATGCGCGCCGATCCCGAATCCCGTCATCCCGCCGCCCACGGGCGGCGCAGCGGGCACGGCGGTCGGTTTTGGCGCGGCGGGCACCCCGGGAAGTGCGGTCGGTTTTGGCGCCGCAGGCGCGGCAGCCACCACCACTCGGGTCGGCGCGGGCGTCGGGCTTGGAGCCGGCGTTGGCGTGGGTGGCGCGGCAACCTGGACCGCAATGCTGCCCCGCCCGACCGACGATGCGCCCGATTCGATGGCACTGGCGATCGAATACGCGCCGGGCAAATCCGGCACCGTCCACTCGAAAGTCGGATTGTCGAGGCTGGCCTTGGTCGGCAGCACCGAGCCGCCGGGCGTCTTGACCAGGAAGGCTACCGAAAGCCCGCCCGCAATCGCTTCGGCCGGGACGTTCTTCTGGTAGGCGGTCAGCGCCGCGGCAACCGCGGGATCGGCCGGCAAGGTCATCCCGCGCACGGTCACCCCGCGCAGGTTGAACGGCTGCAAGACATTCAGGCGCCGGCCCAGGGTCGAGGGGGTGCTCAGATAGACGACCGTGGCGGCTCCCGACGCGTCGGCCAGCGCGTAGCGATACGACTGGGTGGCCGCATCAAACTGGATCGCGCGCGGGTCGATCCCGCCGCTGAGGCGGAACTTGACCTTGCTCCCGGCCTGCAGCGGCCCGGTCACGGCTTGTTCGGGTGCGAAGGTACCCAGCGGCGCCAGCGCGTCTTCCTGCGAAATTGGGCTGACCTCGCCCGTGGCGCTGACCCGTAGGCTGCCGGCCGGAATAATGACTTGAAGTTTTGAGCGGTTGATCCGAGCCAGGGCCCAATCCATTAACGCGGGAAGTTGATCATCGCCAAAGGCGGCCGGGTTGGCGCTCAGGTCGAGTTTGACCGAGTCGGCGACATCGGCCAGGGCCCGCGTGTCATAGCCCACGCTGTTCCACATCGTGGCCGGATCGACACTGGCCGTGCGCTCGGGCGCCGGGATGACGATCGATAGGCTCTTATTCTTGGCTTTGAGCGCGGCGCCCAGGCCGGTCACGAAGTTCGTGTAGCCCGCGCTGCTGGCGGCGTCGACCCCGCGATAGTCGATCTCCACACCCGCATACCCGCCGGTGTCGGCCAGCGAGGCCACGTTTCGGACGTGCGCTTCACGGGTGCCCTCGGTGGCGAGCATCTCACGCAGCAAGGTCCGGTTGATCTCGCCCTTGTCATTCCAGTTGCGCAAGGTCGGAATCGCCTTGGCCCCCGCGGCGGCGGCGGCGACCTGGCTCCGATCGCCGGTCAGCATGCCCGACTCGCCGAGATACAGCCCAAACGGATAGAGTTCGGTCGCGAAGGACGGCGAGGCGCCGCCCGGTCCTGGCGCGGCCTCGGCGCCCACGATCGGCGTATTGGCCGCAACCTGGGCCAGCATGATGCTCTGCGGCACCCGAGCCACCTGCACGACGACGGAGCGGGTCAGTTCCTCGACCCCGCCCCCGACCCAACGCCATGCGCGGGCATTGGCGTCCCACGAGTAGAGGTCGAGTGTGTCTGATGCGGACAATTCGGCCGGCAATGACAGCCGAACCGTGGCCGCCTTCGGGTCGGTGTTGCACGTGGCGATGTTATAGAAGGCGCTGACGGGCTTGATGGCGGCCGGCAATGCAGCGGCGGCGGCCTTAACGTCGGCGTTCGAGGATCCAGCCGTGAACTCCGCCAGCGGAATCTTGTTGAGCTTGACCCCAAAGCGGCCGTTCAAGGCATCCGGGCGCACGCCGATTGTCAGAGCGTCGAGGGTGACGCTGGTCCGCGCGGTCGAAAACTCGTCGCAGTTGTTGGATCGCAGCGCATTGACTACGACCAGCCCGCCCAGCGAGAGCGCGACGAGACCGGCGATAACGCCCAGCGGGATGAGGAGGGTCTTTATGTTGAGCGGGCGGCGAGGCGGCGGTTGTTTGGGAACGCGCGCGGCTGGCCGGGGTGGACGCCCTGCGGCGGGTCGCGGAATCGGGCGCATGCCCCGTGGCAACCGATCAATCACCGGCGTCGTGCCGGGAGTGCCGATTGGTTCGTTGGGTGCCCCGTTTGGTTTCGCTTCGCTCATCCTATGGTTTTCTCCAGTTACATAACACGCCCAATGTGAACGCTGAACGATTCTATCATCGGGAAATTGACCATAGAACCAATGTCGGAAACGAAACGCCCCTGGCTGCGCCAGGGGCGTTTCGTTTCAAGCAACCTTATCCGTGCCGCTTGAGGAAGCGGTGCATGCGCTCGAGGGCGGTTTCGATCTTCTCGTATGACGTGGCGTAAGCCATCCTCACGTAACCATCGCCGCCGTCGCCAAAGGCGCTGCCGGGGATGGTGGCGACCTGCTCTTCTTTCAACAGCGTGTCGCAGAACTGGTCCGACGTCATCCCGGTCTTGGCGATCGAAGGGAAGGCATAGAACGCGCCGCGCGGCTCGAAGCAATCCAGCCCGAGCGCATTCAGCCCGCCGACGATCAACTTGCGCCGCCGGTCGTATTCGGCCACCATGCGCTGGACGTGCTCCTCGCCGTGCTGCAAGGCGGCCAGGGCCGCAGCCTGGCCGGTCGTGGGAGCCGACATGATCGTGTATTGGTGCACTTTGCGCGCCGCGCCCAGGATCTCGGCCGGCCCGGCGATATAGCCGATGCGCCAGCCCGTCATCGCATAGTCCTTGGAGAACCCGCCCAGCAACAGTGTGCGCGCCTTCATGCCGGGCAGCGACGAGAAGCACACATGCTGCGTGCCATACACCAGCCGGTCATAGATCTCGTCGCTGATGACGAGCAGGTCGTACTTCTCGGCCACCGCCGCGATCTCGAGCATGCGCTCGCGCGACATGACCGCCCCGGTGGGATTGCTCGGGAAGCCGATCAGCAACGCCTTGGTCTTGGGCGTAATGCGGGCCTCGATTTCGGCCGCGGTGACCTGGAAGTTGTTCTCGACCTTGCAGGCCAGCGTCACCGGCGTGCCGCCGGCGAACACCACTTCGGGCGTATAGGCGACAAAACACGGCTGGGGGACGATGACCTCGTCGCCCGGATCGAGGATGGAGGTCATGCCCAGATACATCGCCTCGCTCACCCCGACCGTGATCAGCATCTCGGTGTTCGCGTCGTAGCGCACGCCATACAACTTGTCCAGATGATCGGACAACGCGTTGCGCAGCTCGGCTGTTCCGGAGTTGCTGGTGTAGCTGGTCTCGCCGCGCTCAAGCGAGCGGATGCCCGCCCGCAGCATCGGCTCGGGGGTGACGAAATCCGGCTCGCCGATGCCCAACGAAATCACGTCCGGCATGGTCGCCGCGATGTCAAAGAAGCGCCGGATCCCCGACGGCGGCACCGAAGCGACCCGGGCTGAAATGAAGTTGCGCATGACCCTACTCCTCGTCAAAGCCGACCACGCTCGAATCGCCGACGTTGAAGCGGCGCGGGCGGCCAGTCAGAATGGCGTCCCGGCCAATCAGCGAATTGGCCAGGACGTGGTCGCTTACCAGGGCGCCCGTGTCGACAATGCTCTCCCGAATCACGCTGTTGACGATCTGGCAGTTTTCGCCAATCGAGGTGTTTGGCCCGACCACGCTGTTTTCGATCCTTGCCGACGGATGTATGTAAACCGGCGGGACCACCACCGATCGGTCGTTGCGCCAGAGTTCGCTGTTGTCGTGGCCATGGGCCAGCAGAAAGCGATTGGTCTCGAGCACGGTCTCGGGCTTGCCGCAATCGAGCCACACATCGACCGTTTCGATGCGCAGCCTGGCGCCGCGGGCAATCATCAGGTTGAAGGCATCGGCCAGGAAGTACTCGCCCTTGGTCCGGATGTCCTTGCGCATGAGCTCGTCGCAACACTCCATGAGCAGGCCCGCATCCTTGACGTAATACATCCCGATCACGACCAGTTTGTTGGCCGTGTCGGATGGCTTCTCGATAAAGCGCGAAATGAAGCCGTTCTTGTCGACCTGGACCACCCCAAAGCGGCGCGGGTCCTCGACTTCCTTGACGTAGATGACGCCGTCGGCGGTCTCGTTGTCCAACTGGCTGAGATCGGCATCGGCGATGGTGTCGACAAAGACGATCAGGGTCGGGCCGCTCACCGAGCTCCGGGCCAGCAGCACCGCCGGGGCCTGGCCATTCAACTCGCGCTGCTCGTGATAGTGGGCGTGGATGTCGGGATACGACGCCGAGACGTATTGTTCGATCTGATCGCCCAGATAGCCGACCACAAATGAGACCTCGCTGACCCCGGCGGCGACCAGTTTGTCGAGGATGTGGCCCAGGACAGGCTTCCCGGCAACCGTGATCAGGGGTTTGGGCTTGGTGTAGGTGTGCGGCCGCAGGCGCGAGCCGAAGCCCGCCAGGGGGATGATGACATTCATGGTCGTTGTGTATGGGTGCTTCGGTGTCGCGTTGGAAGGCCGCCGCCGCACGCAGCACGGCCGATTCGCCAAAGGCCGGCCCCATCAGTTGCAGCCCGATGGGCAGCCGGTCCGCGTCCAGGCCGCACGGGATGCTGATTCCGCAGATGCCGGCCAGGTTCATGTTGATGGTGAAAACATCGGCCAGATACATCTGAAGCGGATCATCGACCCGCTCGCCGATCTTGAAGGCCGTTGTTGGCGCAATCGGGCAGGCGATCAGATCGACCTGGCCAAACGCTTGTTCAAAGTCACGCTTGATCAGCGTGCGGACTTTCTGGGCCCGGATGTAATAGGCGTCGTAGTAGCCGGCGCTGAGGGCGTAGGTGCCCAGCATGATCCGGCGCTTGACCTCGGGCCCGAACCCGGCCCCGCGGGTCTGGCGATACATCGTCACCAAATCGTCCGAGGGCACCCGCAGGCCGTACTTCACCCCGTCGAAACGGGCCAGGTTGGCCGAGGCCTCAGCCGTCGCGATGAGATAGTAGACCGGCAGCCCGAGCCCTGTGTTGGGCAGGCTGACCTCGACGATGGTCGCGCCCAACGCTTCGAGTTGGGCGATGCCGGCCCGCACCGCCTCGCTCGACCTCGGGCTGGATGCCTGAGATGAAATACTCCCTCGGCGCGCCAATCCGCACGCCCGCCAGCGGGCGCGCGCTCGAAGGCGCCGCTGTTGCGCTGACGTAGTCCGGCACGTCCAGGTTCATTGAAGTGGAATCTTGCGCGTCCCAACCGGCAATGACGCCGTTGACGATCGCCGCATCCCACGCATCGTGGGCGAGCACGCCGATCGAATCCAGCGACGAGCCATAGGCGACCAACCCGTAGCGCGACACCCGTCCATAGCTGTTCTTGAGCCCGGTCACCCCGCAATACGCTGCGGGCTGGCGCACGCTGCCGCCCGTGTCCGTGCCGAGCGCGGCGCAGCACAATCCGGCAGCCACCGCGGCGGCGCTGCCGCCCGAAGAGCCGCCCGGCACGCGCGACTCATCCCATGGGTTGCGGGTAACGCCATAACCCGAGTTCTCGGTCGAGGATCCCATCGCAAACTCGTCGGTGTTGGTCTTGCCCAGAAACACCGCGCCGGCCGCGCGCAGGCGCGCAACGGCGGTCCCCTCCCACACCGGGACGTAGTTCTCCAGAATGCGCGATCCAGCGGTCGTACGCAAGCCGCGGGTGACGAGGACGTCCTTCAACGCGATGGGCACGCCCAACATGGGCGTGTCTTCGCCGGCCGCCATGCGAGCGTCGGCGGCGGCGGCCTGGGCCAGGGCGGCCTCGGCATCGACCGTCAGAAAGGCATTCAGGCGCGGGTTGAGGGTGCTGATCCGATCCAGAAAGGCCCGGGTCAGCGCAACCGAAGTAAAGGCGCCGCTGCGCAGGCCCGCGCGGGCGGCGCGCACCGTGAGGGCGGGGAGATCGAAAACCATGTCAGTCAGCCGGCTCGCCGTCGCCCAGGGTGGCGGGCACCTCAAACGAGGCCCCGTCCGACGATGGCGCATTGGCGAGGACGGATGCGCGCGGCAAGGGCGCGCCAGGCGCATCGCCTGCCCGCATCACCGAGCGAATGGGCAGGACCGAAGCGGTGGGCGGAATGCCCTCCACGTCGACCCGCTCGAGTTCGGCCGCGTAATCAAGCACCGCCGACAGTTGCACCGCATAGCGCTTGGCCTCGTCATCGGTCAGATCGAGGCGAGCCAGACGCGCAATGCGCTCTACTTCTGCGGCGGTCAGCATGATCAACGGGCGTTTGACCAGAAGGGTCGTCAGGGGTTGACGATCTCGCCCGCGATCAGGGCATGCGCGGTGTACTTGGGCGCCTCGATCAGGGGCGGCTCGATATCGCCGTTCATGTTGGTCTGGCCGCGATGATAGGCGCCCTCGTTCAACAGAAGCGAATTGACGACCATGTCTCCCCAGTGCTTGCCGGTCTCGGTGATCTCGACCCGGTTGGCGGTGATATTGCCCTTCAGCGCCCCGGAGATCACAACATTTTGAGCCTGCACTTCGGCATACACTTTGGCGGTCTCGGCGATGATGAGGTTGCCGGTCGTCTGAATCTGGCCCTCGAACACGCCTTCAACCCGCACCCCGCCGTCGCTGACGAGGCTGCCTGAAAGCCGGCAATTCGCCCCGATCACGGTTTCGATCTTGCCGTTGCTGGAGGATGCCTGAGGGGCAGAGTAGGCGTTGCCCGCGTTTGTGGGCGCATTCGCGTACGGTTGCTTCTGCTGCGCGGCCTGCTTATCACGTCCAAACATAAGGTTGGTTTTCTCCTTGAACTGAAAGAGCGTCGCCCTTACTTGACGAACTCTTCCCACCATTTTCGGGTCGGGGGCGCCGTCGACGGCACGATCACCGTGTCACCCGGCTTTGCCCAGCGCAGATATGCCCTGGCATAGTATTCGACAAAGGTGTCGGTCCCAGCATGGTTGAGGGCGACCCTGACCTGGTCGCGCCGGATCTCGCTGACGCGGACCTCTTCACGCATGCGCACGACCTCTTGCAACATCCTGGTTTCGTTGCCGGCTCGCGAGATCAAGTTATAGACGAGCGGCACCGAAATAAACAGAAGGGCGAGAGACACCCAAATCAGAGGCTGCGGCATTGCCACGTCTGTGCGAGAGCGTCCAGCGCGTGCTTTGGGTATGTTGGTCATGGTCATTTATGAAAATAGGGGCAAAGCTTGTAGTACACGGCGCTATCGCGCTGTGCCGCCCATGCCTTGCCCCTATTCCCGCGCGCCTCTCGACGCAGATGCCGAAGCAGGGACTTGAACCCTGATGGGCGTAAGCCCACTACGCCCTGAACGTAGCGCGTCTGCCAATTTCGCCACTTCGGCTCGAACGTGCTAAATCTTACCATAGGGTTTCTGGAAGCGATGCCCCCGCCCGGCGCACGCCGGGGCGGGGACATCGCTTCCAATCTCCGGCGCCCCTACCCGTTCAGATACCGCCGGGCCGTCTCGGCCAGCACGGCCGCGCCAGTCGATAGGATCGATTCATCAATGTCAAAGTCGGGGTGATGATGCGGGCGGGGCTTGTCGCCAATCGCGGCCCCGATGTTGATGAAGCCGCCCTTCGACTTGCGGGCCATGTAGGCGAAGTCTTCGCCGGCCATCATCGGGAGGGCTGTCTCGACGTGATCGGCGCCGACCAGGTCGGTCGCAACGCCGCGGATGTAGCGGGCCGTCTCGGGGTCGTTGACATTGGCCGGATAGCCATACGGGTGATTGAGGACAAAATCGCCCCCCATCGCCCGCGCGATCGAGAAGGCCTCCTCGAGGCTCTTGTGCAACAGCGCCCGGGTGTCCTCCTCGAATGACCTGATCGTGCCGGTGAAATCGACCTTCATCGGGATGACGTTGTTGGCCGTTCCGGCGTGAATCGTGCCAACGGTGATGACGGCCATCCTGGTCGGGTCCAGCCGGCGCGGGATGATGCCGTAGATCGCCGGCAACACCTGCGATGCCAGCCAGATCGGGTCAAGCGAGCGATGCGGAAACGCGCCATGCCCGCCGACGCCCAGAATCGAGGCTGAGAATGAATCAGCGGCGGCCTGGATGGGACCCTCGCCCACCGAAATCACGCCCGCGGTCTCGCCGCTGCCGACGTGCAGGCCCCACACCCGCTCGACGCCGTCGAGCACCCCCTCCTGGACCATCAACAACCCGCCGCTTTTGTCCTCTGCCCCGCCCTCTTCTGAAGGTTGGAAGATCAGCTTGAGCGTGCCGTTCAACTCTTCCTTGCCCAGCAACTCAGCCACCCCGAGCAGGATGGCGGTATGCGCGTCGTGGCCGCAGGCATGCATCACGCCCGGCGTCTGCGATTTGTAGGGCGCATCCCCGGACTCTTGCAGCGGAAGCGCGTCCATGTCGGCCCGCAGGGCGATGGTCGGCCCGCGGCCATTGCCAAGGACGGCCACCACACCGGTGCGCGCCACCCCCCGCATATGCTCCACCCCCAGGGCGGTCAGGGTGTCGGAAACATATTGGCCGGTCTGAAATTCTTGAAATCCAAGCTCGGGGTGGGCATGGATGTGCCGCCGCAGTTGGACAAGTCTGGGTTGCAGGGCGCGGGCGCGGTCAAGCATGATTTACTTCTCCCTTGTCGAAAACAATCGTCGGACGCGATGGGCCCCGGCTTCGCCGGGGCCCATCGCGTCCGACAAACCATGTGTGCTGCGGCATATACCTACTTTTTGCGCGTCGCGAGCTCGACGCGCACCGTGGTCGGCAACACGGTCTGGGCCGTCAGCCCCTCGGGCAGGATCACCCGCGGGGTGAGCTGATATGTGCCAACGTCGAGACCCGTCACATCCAGGGTCACCCGCACGTCGTCATCGATGAGGGTGCCCAGGCGCGGCAGCGGCCCGCTCAATACCAGGTCGACGCTGTCGGGCGAGATCGTGTTGGTCAACGTTGACGACAGCCCGATCAGAAGCGGCTTGCGCTTGATCGTGCGCGAGCCCAGCAGCGGCTGGATGCGAACCCGCACGCGCACCGACGGACGCTCACTTACCAGGGAGAGCCCGGGCGGGACGATCAGGTTGACCCGCTCGTCGATATCCGCCTGGGCATTGGAGATCACAACATCCTGGGTCTCGATGAAGCCCTTGGCGGACTGGATGACGGTGCTGTCGCCAAACACCGTGACAATCTGGGGCTCGACGGTAATGGCCGTGACGGCGTAGCCTTCGGCCGGCTGGCCGCGCCACTTGGGAGTGACCGGCAGATCTCGATAATTGCTGAGTTGTTCGAGGGGCACCCGCACGTTGACGACTTCGGGCACGATTTGCGCGTCCGTTACGATTTCGCCGCTGGCATCCCGGGCGACAAGGCGGGCATCGGCCTGAACGGCTGATTTCGCGCCATCAACCGAGACCTGGGCATCGAGGGCGACCACCCGCTCCACCGCAGCCTGCGACCCGTAAATCGACGCCTGGGCCGGAGACACGACCGGTGCGCCGGTGCGGAATCCGAGCGACGGCGCGCCACTCAGGCTGAGCCGAATTGGAAATGTTGCGCGCGCCACCCGCTCAAGCCGCACCGTGCCCGTAGCCGGGCTGGATGACAGAATCTGGGCGCTGACCGCACCCAGGGTGGTCGTCAACGGAATGTCATGGGTGCCATCGCCCAATTGGCCGACATCGATCGTGATGACGGGCGGATTGGCGGCCAGGACGAGCAGCACACTGCGCGGGCCGCGGGCCCGGACCAGAACGCTGTTTGGCAATCGATCGGTGACCAGGTAGTCGGCCGGTGACGGCTCATTCAAGCGCACGATCCGAACCGCGATCGAATCCTCTACGATTGGATCGTCCTGAATCGTGGCGAGCGTCCACGCCGCGCCGGCAATCAGGATGGCCAGAAAGAAGAGACCGAGGTTATTGACAAACCAGCGCGCCATGAATATTGGGCATTATAGGCATGGCCTGAAAACACCCGTCGAGATCACACTCCCCGCGCTTCGCGCGGGGAGTGTGATCTCGACGGGTGTTTTTTGGGGGTCCAACACGTGCTAAAATCGCGCCCGCATCAACGTGCTGGCGCAACGCGCCACAGGCGGCATTTGTCGTCTGGTCACCAAGACGTGACGGTTCATTGGCAGCTTCTGGTTGCCGCCCCGAACCGTCACGTTGCTGTTTTTCTGCCGTGGGGTCCGTTTTGATCATTCACAAAGGAGAGAAGAACAATGGCTAGTGAACTGCGCGAGTTTCTTGAACTGCATTATTCGGAGCTGGAAGAGCTGAATCTGGCGGCCAAACAGCAGCGCAAAGACCGGGTCCCGGCCGACAAAGTGGCCGAGGCGCGTCTGAAGTATCTGGCCGATGAGAAGCGCATCAAGGCGGTGACCGTCATGTTCACCGACCTCGAAGGTCGATTCCACATGCTCGACTATGACAAGAAGTTCCTGCTCAAGTCGCACGACAACCTGACGTTTGACGGGTCATCGATCCGCGGCTTCACCGCGCAGCGCGAATCGGACCTGCGGCTGGGCATCGACTGGCCCTCATTCTATTGGGCGCCGGCTGATGTCTTTGGGCCGGGCAAGGTCATGGTCTTCGGCGAAGTCATCGACAAGGACGGAACGCTCTACAGTGGCGACTTGCGCAGCCGGCTCAAGTCCTACGCCAATTCCCAGTTTGAGAAGAACGGCTATACCCTGAACGCAGCCAATGAGATCGAGGGCTTTCTGTTCAAGGGCGCCAACGCCGAGCGGCGTTTCCACGAAACGGGCACCTTCGAATTCGCCAACACCGGCGGCTACTATCACTCGCTGCCCGGCGATCCGCTGCGCGAGTTCATCGATACCGCCGCCGAAGTGCAGCGCGCGATGGGCTTCGAGAACGAGAAGGATCACCCCGAGGTTGCTCCCTCCCAGTTCGAAATGAACTACAGCTACGGCGATGTCGTGTCGGCCGCCGACAATATCCAACTGTATAAGTTGATATGTCGCCAGGTCGCCCACAAGCTCGGCCACACCGCCAGCTTCCTGCCCAAGCCCGTCGTGGGCGTGAACGGCAATGGCATGCACACCAACGTCTCGATCACAAAGGGCGGCAAGAATATCTTCTGGGAAGCGTCCGGCGAAGAAAAGCTGAGCAAGTTCGCCTGGGACTTCGTCGATCGCATTCTCACCCACGGCAACGACATCTGCCTGATGCTCAACGCGAGCGTCAACGCGTATCGCCGGCTTGACCCGCACTTCGAGGCCCCAAACCAGATCAAGGCCTCGCCCACGGATCGCGGCTCGATGGTTCGGATTCCGATCGGGAATGAGAAGAGCGCCCGGGTCGAGGTGCGCTCCGTCGCGCCGGACAGCAACCCCTATATGGTGATGCTGGCGGTCTTTCAGTCCGGCCTCGATGGCGCGATCAGCAGCGAAGACGGTTTGCGCCAGGCGAAGCGCTTCCTGCCTGACAACATCTATGACGCGATCGCCAACTTCCGATCAGCCTCGTGGACATCGGCTCTGCTGGGCGAGGACGTGAAGGGCCGCTACGCCGATCTGAAACAGGCCTCGGCCGATCGCTGCGCCCGCCTGCTTGGGACCTTCGTCAAGGCGCCCGAGGTGCAGTTTCACCACGAGGTCTACAACCAGTTTCTCTGGAACCAGTTCTAAGACAAATGGCGAGATGACACTCCCCGCGCTTCGCGCGGGGAGTGTCATCTCGCCGTTGATAGATGCGCAGAAGGCGCGGGCGTAGAATCGCCCTCAGATGCGCCCGTTGTACTCGGCTTCCGCGTTTGAGCTGTTTGCCTTCAACTTCGCCCTGGCGGCGATGATGCTGATTGTGGCCGGGCTATGCGTGGCCTGGATCTTCATCCGCCGGCCCGCTTGGGAACGGCACCTGACGGGTGGCCGGCCCACGCGTGGCCGGAAAGCCAGACTGGCCGCGATCGCCCTGATGCTGATCGCCCAGCTCGCCGGGATCCTCGTCCTGATCGACGCCGGCCGGGCCCTCGTGTCCGGTCCGCAGGTCGTAACCAGCCCGTTGCGCGCCCGCTACGAGCGCCAGTGCGGGGCGCGCATGATGCGCTGCTACTACGCCGAGTTTTCCGCCCGCGAGGACGTCTATTTGCGGGTGGCGCCCTTTGCCTACGATCTCATGGTCGAAGGGCGCTGCTACAAGACCACCTACTTTCGCAGCCTGTTCGACATCTATCCGAGCGGATACATCGCGGAAATCGTGCAGATGCCACCGGCAAGCTGCGCTTTGTAGAAACCCGGGCGCCAAGGGCACCGGCGATCTATTAGGAACCCGCGGCTCGCCGCGACGCTATTCGGCGACCGATCACGGCCAGGATCACGAGTTGGGCGACGATTGCGACGCCCAGAATCACCTCTCCCTCGCGGTTGGCCTGAGGCGCGGGCCTGCCTGGCGGGGGTGTCAGGCTGGGCGCCGGGCGAGGCGCGGCGATGACTGGGGTAGGTCCGGCGGCGATAGCAGCCGGCAAGTTCGGGGTCGCCACGACCGAGCCTGGCGACAGGGTGATAACGGCGATTGGGAGCGCCGGGGTCGGCGTGGGCGCGACCCCCTGGATCGACGTTGGAATCGCTGTCGGCGCGGCCGGGGTGGCAAGGTCGGGTATGGGCGTCACTTCACTTCCCGGTCCTACCGGTTGGGCGGTCGCCCGGCTGCGGGGATCAAACACGATGCTGGCCGCTGATACCGTCGCCCTGCCGGCGCCATCGCGAAGCTGAGCATAGACCGTCCGCACACCCGGAGTTCCCTCCAGCGCAAACGGGATCAGGGGCGCCCAGGCCTGCCACTCAGCCCCCTCAAACTGAGGCGACTGACTGAACTTCACGTCGACGATGTGCCCGACGATGGTGGCCCCTTCCCCGGCGGGGACGACTTCTTCCTGGGACAGCCGGACCGCCAGGACTGGATCGCTTGTGACCCCCGCCCCGTCATTCAGGAAGATCGGCAACACGTTGGGCTCGGCCCCGAACAGCAACGCCCAGTAGGTCGTCGGCCCGCCCGGTCCGCTCGCGACCGCTGATGCAATTCCGATCTCGCGATAGCGCCGCTCGATCAGGACCCGGCGTTGTCGTTCCTGGTCGAGGAATGCATCGGGAGCAAGGGCAAAACCGCTCTTACTGGCGTAGGCCAGTTCGCCGGCAACGCGCGCCCCGGAACGCCAGGCCGGATAGCCGGCGGCAGCGACAGCGGCAACGGCCTCGTTGTCGTCGGCGCGCGGAGCATCGACCACCCCCCGAGCCGCCATCTCATCCGCGCGCCTTTGGGCGGCCCGTTCGAGTACCGCGTTGGGCGCCACCGGCCCTACCCCGTTCTGGGATCGGGCGCGGTTGATGATCTCAAGCACCGCCTGGCGGTCCTCTTGCTGGGCCACGGCCCGCGCAGGCGGAACGACACTGGGTGACGCCAGCACAGCAGCAAGTACGAAGGCGACACAGAAGACACGCACGCAGCGCATTGTACGGAGGGCTGGGGGCCTGATGCTCGTCGCGGCTGGCGAAAAGCTGGCGAGATCACCCTCCCCGCGCTTCGCGCGGGGAGGGTGATCTCGCCATTCATTCTTTGTGCCTTTGTGGTGAAAACCTGGGATCGCCCTTGAAACCGCGTTGCTCCTGTGTTCTAATTGCCGTTTCTTATGCAAGGATATCGACCCGATAACCCGATGATCGTGCAAGGCGATCGAACCGTCCTGCTGGAGGTCGACAACCCGCAGTACGCCGAAGCGCGAGACGCGCTGGCACGCTTTGCCGAGTTGGAAAAGAGCCCGGAATACGTTCACACCTACAGGGTTTCATCCCTGTCGCTGTGGAACGCGGCCGCGGCCGGGCTCGGCGCAAAGGCGATTCTGGGCGATCTGGAGCGTTTCTCAAAGTACCCGCTTCCGGACAACCTCCGGATCGACATTACTGAAAGCATCGGCCGGTATGGGCGCATTCGGATCGTGGTCGTGGACGGCCGCATGCTCGTGGTGTCCGAAGACCGGACCCTGGTCGAAGAGCTTTCGCGCCACAAGCTCTTCGCCCCGCTGATCCTCGCCCGCCTGGACGTCAATACCTTTGAGATCAACCCGACCCACCGCGGCCAGGTAAAACGCGCCCTGATTCAGATTGGTTATCCGGCCGAGGATCTGGCAGGCTATGTCGATGGGCAGCCTTTGGACGTCCAGCTTCGACATCTGACAGCTCAGGGCCTGCCGTTCGATTTGCGGGCATATCAAACTGACGCGGCTGATGTGTATTGGGCGGGCGGCAGCGCCGCCGGCGGCAGCGGCGTCATCGTGCTGCCCTGCGGCGCGGGCAAGACCATGGTTGGACTTGCGGCAATGGCGCGCACCCAGTGCGCGACCCTGATCCTCTGCCCCAACACCGTGGCGGTTCGGCAATGGATCCGCGAGCTGCTCGACAAGACAAATCTGACCGAAGACCAGGTGGGCGAGTACACCGGGCTGCGCAAGCAGATCCGGCCGGTGACGGTGACCACCTATCAGGTCCTGACCTGGAAACCGCGCAAATCGAAATCCCTCTCAACCCAGCCCGCCCAAATCGAAGGCGAGGAGGAACAGGAGGCGCCCGCGCCCCGGAACAAGAAGGTGATCAGCGTGGAGGAATACCCCCACATGCAGCTCTTCACCTCGCTTGACTGGGGCCTGATCATCTATGACGAGGCCCATCTGCTGCCGGCGCCCGTGTTCCGGGTCACGGCCGAGATCCAGGCCCGCCGCCGGCTGGGGCTGACGGCCACCCTGGTGCGCGAGGATGGCCACGAGACCGACGTTTTCGCCCTGGTCGGCCCGAAGAAATACGATGTGCCGTGGAAGGATCTCGAGAAACAGGGCTGGATCGCCACCGCCGAATGCCACGAGATCCGAGTCAGCCTGGATGACGAGGACCGGATGGAATATGCGGTCGCGCCACAAGGCGAGAAATACCGTTTTGCCTCGGCCAACCGGAAGAAGCTTGGCGTGCTTTCGATGCTGGCCTCGAAGCATCGAGAGGATTCGGTCCTCATCATCGGGCAGTATCTGGACCAGCTCGATGCCATCGCAAAACGAATTGAAGCGCCCTTGATTACGGGCGATACGCCCGTCCGCCAGCGCGAAATCCTGTATCAGCAGTTTCGGGAGGGCAAGATCAATCGGCTGATTCTGTCCCGGGTGGGCAATTTCTCCATCGATCTGCCCGACGCAAACGTGCTCATTCAGCTGAGCGGCATGTTTGGTTCGCGCCAGGAAGAAGCCCAGCGCCTCGGCCGGGTGCTGCGGCCAAAGGCCAACGGCCTGCTCGCCCACTTCTACTCCATTGTTACCCGCGATACGCTGGACCAGGAATACGCGGCAAAGCGCCAATTGTTTCTGACCGAGCAGGGCTATCACTACGACATCCTGTATGAGGACGAGGTGGCGGCCTTCCAGCCGGCCGTGCTCGCCACAAACGCCTCAGCGGTCCGGCGCACGGTCGCCGGTTACCTGAACTGATATGGCTCGCCGCAAAACGCCCGCCCCCGTGGATGCCGCGCCCGAGAAGGCGCCAGCCGTCGCCTCCACGGCAATTCCAGACATCTCTCGGCCGGCCGCGCCACCACCGCGGATGCGCCTGAATTCCATCCCCGCCGGTCCCACGGTCTGGGCGCCGGCAATCCGGGTTGCCCCGCCTCCCATCGCCCTGGACGCGACGATTGACGCGGAATTCTCAGCCACCCAGATTCGCGAGCTTGCGCGCACCCTGGGGTCTCCCTGCGCGGCACCTCCAAGACCGGGTTTATCGATCAGACTGCGGCCGAATTGCGCGCCCGCATGGCGCGCGCAACGCGCGAACCCGAGCTCTTGCTCGAGGGTCTTGATTCTGACCAGGCGGCTTTCGTCCGGCGCGCGCTGACCGCCCGCGATCACAGCCTGCCTTTCCCGCGCGGCCTGGCGGCGACCCTGGCCCCGCGCGCGCCAGCCGCCGCCCCCGATCCCGAACGACGCTTGACCGAGCTGCTGGAAGGACTGCGCCGCCGGGCGTTGATCTTCCCCTCGCGCTTCACTTACTTCGGCACGTATCGGGACATCTTCTACCAATGGCCGCCCATGAGCGAGGACGCGCTCGTGCCCGTGCTCGAATGGCGGCGTCCGGCCGCGCGTCCCGCCCGGGGCGCCACCCGCATGCCGGCCTTCACCTTTCTTTCGGACATGGATCAGGTGCTGGATGCCGTCTTCGCCGCCCCGCTCGAACTTCGCCCAACGCTCACGCCTCATCTTAATGCCGCCCGCACGCCCTGGCTGAGAAAATGGGAGCACGATGCGGCCGAGGTGGACAAACTGCTGCGCTCGCGGGCGGGCTGGGCGCCCGATCCACGGGCCGGGGTGCGGGTCATTCTCGACGATCTGGTCGGGGCCGCCGGTGGCGCCCGGCTCAACGGGCAGACTGGCCTGGCGCCTGCCGAGTGCGCCTTTCTGGTTACCCTCGCGGCCGGCCTGAACCTGATTACCGCCCCAGGTGGAACGATGCCGCCCGTCAGCGCGATTCGGCCGCAGCAATATGAGACCTGGCTGTCATTCTCGGATGAGGACAAGCTCGTTGAGGCCTGGTCGTGCTGGTCAACCAGCCTGGCGTTCGGAATCGAAGCGTCACAGGCGGGGGTCTCGGCGTATCGCGCGGTCGGCGCGTCGGACCTGGATCCGGCCCATCTCGGTTCGGAGTGGTGCGGCCTGCGGCGTTACATGACCCGTGTGCTGCGCGGCATCCCGGATGGGCTGACGACAGACTGGCCTGCCCTGCGCCGGGCGCTGTGGGAATTTCACCCGACCTGCGCAAATGCCTTCCTCGGCCGGGACGTGGTCTGGCTGGCCAACCGGGATGGTCAACGCGCGGACGTGGCGAAGTATGACGCCTGGGCGGCCAGCGTGGGCGCGATCTTTGAAGCCATGCTGGTCGGCCCGCTCACCTGGTTCGGCGCCATCGAACCTGTTCTGCAAGACGGCACATTGGCGGCCTTCACGCTCACCGAGACCGGGCGCTGGCTGATTGATCAGCGCTGGACCGACGGTGTGGCGTTGCCCGCCGCGGCCCGCCCGGCCAAACGCAGGAGCGAGGCGGTTGCCTGGACCTCAGCCGATGTCTGGCGGATGCCGCCCGCGCCGGAACGCGCGCCCTATCTTGGGTTTGCGCGCCTGATCGCCGATCCGGGCGACGCGCCCTTTACGTATCGGATCACGACCGCGAGCCTGGAGCGCGCGCTCACCGCCGGGTTAGGGCCGGCCGAGGCGATCGAGCGTTTCGCCGCCCTCGGCGCGCCCATGCCGGCCGCGACACGCCGCCGATTCGAGGCGCTCGCCGAGCGCTTTGGCCGTATCCGGGCCTATGAAGCGGTCAGCGTGCTGACCCTGGGCGACGATCTGGCGTTGCGCGAGCTTCTCGCCTCGACCTCGCTGCGCGAGGCGATCCTGTATGAGATCTCGCCCCGAGCCGTCGTCGTGCGGACCGAGGCCATCGACGGGCTGCTTGAAGAACTGACGACCAAGGGCTTCACGCCCGGGGTGAGGCCATGAGCAGCGACCCTGCGCTCCTGTTGCCCGAGATCCGCGCACCGGGCCAGGCCCAGGCCGGTCAGGCCGCCGATTTTCAGCGCGATCTCGGCCGCTATTGGCGCCACGTGCGGCGTGAAGGCGTGCTGCCCGTTACCCAAACTGGCTGGGTCTACAAGAGCGCCTTCAAGGCCGCGCTGGCGGCGATGAACGAGCCGCCGGACGCGCCTGCCGATGAGTCCAGCCACGGGCGGGCGTTCTTTATTCGGCGCGCGCTTCGCGCGCTGGGCACCCTGGCCTACACCGAGCCGGGCGCGCTGGATGCGGTGGGCGACGCGGCCTTTCTCGGGCTTCCGCTCGGCGCGCGGATCCGGATGCTCTTCGAGGTCTGGCGTGACGGCGGGATGTGGCACGAGCTCGACCGGATCGAAACCCCGCACACACCCTATCCGCCCGAATCTGACGCGCCGCCCGAGCTGGGCAGGGCCCGCGCCGCCGCTCTGGCCCTGCTCGCGGCCGGCGCGGGCGGGGCCGGGCGGTGGATTGGGTTTGAAAGTTATGCCAATCTGGTCCGGCGGATTGAACCGGGATTCCTGCTCCGCCGCAAGGCCAACGAGCGGCAGTATCCCGGCTTTGGCAACAGCTTCTACAACCCGCTGGCGCGGACGCCCTACTTCGGGATGAACAACGCCTTCGGGATGAGTTTCGAGGTGCGCGATCCAGAGCAGGGCTGGACGCTGGTTGAGCGCCAGATGCTGGCCCGGATGGTGGCAGGGCCATTGCGTTGGATGGGACTGGTCACGGTCGGCTGGGACGGCGATCCGCGGGCGCAGGTCGGGCACAGCGATGCGGCCGGCTTTTCGGCGCTTTGCCTGACGCCCGTGGGCGCCTGGCTGCTTGGGCTCGGGCCGGAGCCGGAGTTCATCGAGGGCGGCGGACGTGTTGTCACCCAACCCAACTTCACCATCCTGGCCATGGATCCGGTCAGTGACGCCATCCTGATCGACCTCGATCACTTCGCCGAACCCAAGGGCGGCGACCGCGCCGCGATCTACGAACTCACCCGCCAGTCGGTCTACCGCGGTCAGCGCGCGGGCTGGTCAGCGTCCCGCATCGCCGCGTTTCTGGAAGCGCGCCAGGGCGCGCCCATTCCGCCGAATGTGCGGCGCAGCCTGGACGAGTGGCAGCAACAGCACGACCGGGTGGTTTTCGTGCGCAAGGCCCAATTGCTGCAGTACGCCGACGAGGCCGCCCGATCCGGGGCCGTGGACACGCTCGGATTGGCGCGGCTGACCCCGCTTGGACCGCGCTTCGACTTGCTGGCTTCGGATGCGCCCTTCGAAGATTCGGTCGACGCGCTGCGCGAGGCCGGCTGGATGCCCCTGGTGAGCGCGGCGGGGATCGATGACCACGCCGACATCGCCCGCCTTTCGCCCGACGGCAGCATTGTGCTGAAACAGGCCGTGCCCAGCCTGCACGCGCTCGCCGAACTCGAATTGGTGGCGGCGCCCGAGAATGGCTCGTGGGCGCTCAGCGCGGCCCGGGTGCGCAACGCCATGAGCCGCGGGATTCAGGTCGAGCAGGCCCTGGCAAGTCTGGCCAACCTCGCCGATCAGCCGCTCCCGGTCGGGATCATCGACCTTATCCGCGGCTGGTCGAGTTTCTATGGAGAAGGCAGCCTGCGCGATATGGCTGTGTTGACCCTGGCAAACGCCGAGGTCCTCGAGCATGCGCTCGCGGATCCCGAATTCAGCAAGTTGCTTCAGGCGATCCCAGGCGCGCTGCATCCATGCATTGCACTGGTGGAACGCCGGCATGACTTCCCCACGGGCGAACCCTAGGTGAGCGAGCCTGACGCGTCCGCGCTCATCGGGCGCGCGCGGTCGCGCGGGTGGCCGGGTTCCGCGACCTCGCCCTGACGTGGTGGCGATGGTGTTCAGACGACGCCACTGCACACGGAGCCCGCTCTCCCTTCGCGGAGAGGAGGGTGATCTGGGCCGCCCCCGGGGGGCCGCCGGGGGGGGGCCGGGCCCCCCCCCCCACGGCCCGGCCTAGCGCGCGAGCCCGGGTGGCGATCGGTGTCTGGGGGCGAGACGCCCCCCCCTCCGGGGCTGCCGACCACCTGCACGTGATCGGACCTCTGCTCGCGGGAATGCTTGCGGTTGGACTCATCGTCGCCATCGTGCTGGCGCGCGCGCCGGCGCGGCAAGCGGCGGTGATGCCGGACGTCGGCCGGCAGGAAGTAACCCCGCTTGCAGGCAAAGCCAACCCCGCGCCCAGCCTGAGCGCACCTGGAGCCGGGCAAGCTCTATGTGGCGCGGGTCTACGTGAACGACACCGCAGAACAGACCCGCCTGCTCAGCGGCGGATGGGACGTGCTCGAAGCCCGAGGTCCCGGCTACCTGCTGGTCATCGCCGATGCCGAGACCCTCGCCAGCTTGGGAAAAGCGGGCTTCAAGTGGTCGTTGGACAGCGAGCTCCCGCCGATTGCGCCGGGCGCCGCCGACACCTACTTTGGCGGTTATCGAACCGTGGCCGAGCACATTGCCCACCTGCAGGCGGTGTCCAACACCTATCCCGCCCTGACCACGGTCATCACTTATGGTGTGTCGTGGAAACGGCAGCAGAACGCGGCGGAGGGCACAGATCTGCACGCCATTTGCATCACCCGGATGCGCCCGGGCGACTGCGCCCTCAGCCCGGAGACGGACAAGCCGCGTTTTTTTCTGATGGGCTCCATCCACGCCCGCGAGTTGACGACCGCCGAGATCGTGTATCGCTTCATCGATGAACTGGTCACGAAATACGATGTCGATCCGGACATTACGGCGCTCCTGGATACGGCTGAGGTCTGGTTGGTGCCCGTGGTCAACCCGGACGGCCGGCAAATTGTTGAGCAGGGCGGAAGCGCGCCCTACACCCAGCGCAAGAACGCGAATAACAGCGGCGGCGCGTGCAGCTTCCCCCCGACCTCGGGCAGCCAGATCGGCATCGACCTGAATCGCAACGCCAACTGGCGCTGGGGGGTCGAGGGCGTGTCGTTCGACCCCTGCGCCCTCACCTACCCGGGCACGGGCCCAGCGTCGGAGCCGGAGGAACAGGCCCTGGAAACGCTGTTCGGGCAGCTCTTCCGCGACCAGCGCGGGCCGGCCGATATGGATGCCGCGCCGATCACGGCCACCGGGGCCATGGTCACCTTGCACAGCTACAGCAACCTCGTCCTGTTGCCGTGGGGCGACAGCGGCGGCAACGCGCCCAACGATGCCGGCCTGCGCGCGCTGGCCTACCGGATGAGTTACTACAACTGGTTCAAGACCGGGCGGCCAGCCGAGGTGCTGTATGGCGTGACCGGCGCAAGCGACGATTTCGTCTACGGCACGCTGGGCGTGGCGGCCTTTACCTGGGAGATCGGTTTCAGCAGCGGCGGCATCAGCTATCCGACCTGCGCTGGGTTCACACCCGCGTATGCCTGCCAGGACGCCCGCTTCTGGCCCGAAGCGCGCCCGGGATTGCTTTATCTCGCAAAGGCCGCCCGCCAGCCGTATGCTCTTGCCCTCGGCCCAACTGTATTGAGCGTCAGCGCTGGGCCAACCTCGACCCGCCCGGGCGCGCCGGTCCAGGTTCAGGCCCGCCTGGCCGACGACGCCCTGGGCGGCGAGCCAAACAGCGTGACGCGGCCAGCCGCCCAGGCGATCGGCGCGGCCGAGGCGTACTGGGACACGCCGGCGTGGCAGGGCGGGACGCCGATCACGCTCACCGCCAGGGACGGCGCCTTCGACCAGGTCAAGGAGACTGTAATCGGCAGCCTGACCGCCCCGACCGCCACCGGCCGGCATACGCTGTATGTGCGCGGGCGGGACGCCGACGGCGATTGGGGCCCGGTGACGGCGGCCTGGCTGTTTGTGGATGATCAACTCGCGACCCCGACGCCCACCCCGACCGGCGCCACGCCAACGTCAACCCCGACACCCGTCCCTGCCGCCTGCATGCTCGCGCCGCTGGCGGGGACGGTGGCCGTCACCGACAGCCTGGGCGTGATGAACTGCGGCAGCATCAGCGTGTTGAGCGACACACCGATCACGACATTGTCGCTGCGGCTGGCAGCCAATCACACTTACGCGGGCGATCTGCGCCTGCAGTTGCGCGCACCGGACGGAACGGCGCTGACTTTGATGAGCCTGCCCGGCATGCCTGGTTCCGGCTACTCCGGCCGGTTAAGCGCTTCGTATCCGATCACCTTTGCCGACGGCGCGCCGTACTCGGCCGAGCAAATGGGTCAGGCAGTCTCATTCGTGTGCGGCAGCGATGGGCGCTGCCGGTATTCGCCCGCACCGGATGGCGATCCCTATAGCGATGTGGGCGCATTCTCGGCCTTTGTCGGGGGCTCGGCGATGGGCACCTGGCAAATCTGCCTTGCCGACCACTATCCCGCCGATATCGGCAGCATCACCAGCGCCGCGCTGCTCATCAACTGCGACGGCGAGACCCCGACCGCGACACCGACCGCGACGCCAACAGCGACTGCGACTGCGACCGCCAGTCCAACTGATCTACTACTTCCCGCGCGTCGCGCGTTAATCAGGTGGGCCCCACCTGCGAGGTGGGGTCCACCTAAGTCCTAAGTCAGGTAGACCCCACCTTGTAGGTGGGACCCACCTAAGTCCGTTAGTCAGGTGGACCCCACCTTGTAGGTTGGGCCCACCTAAGTCACTTAGTCAGGGGACCCCACCTTGTAGGTGGGACCCACCTAAGTTCGTTAGTCAGGTGGACCCCACCTTTTAGGTTGGGCCCACCTAAGTCCGTAAGTCAGGTGGGGCCCACCCACCTAGATTCCCACCTGGATCACCCCCCGCCGCCCATTGATCCGCCACTGGCTGTCCTCGGCATCGAGACGCTCCACCAGACCCGGTGGCAGGCCAACCAGCGGATCCGATTTGAGGGTGCGCACCGCGATACGCGGGGCGGGGAAACCCGCCGAGGCGGCCGCCAACGATGTCGTCACCACCCAGCGCGCGTCGCCGATCAGCCGGCGGTAGTTGGCGTCGCCCTTGATGAACACGGCCCGCGCCTGGGCGAGATCCGCCCGCAAATCGTCCGGAATCTCCCGAAAGAACCGGCACGACGTCCACAGCGGGTGCGCGGACAGACTCAGTCGCCCGGCGCCAAAGGCAGCGCGGAGCGTCGCCAGCGCCCGTCGCGGCACGGCGCCGTGCTCCGCACCCAGGCGGGCGATAGCCGCCTCCACATCGGCGGCCATCGCATCAGACACGAACATGGGATGAGACTTGACATGCAGCGTCATGCCCAGGTCAGGATCCCGCTGCAGCAGAAAGGCCACGAGGAGGAGATCGCGCATGAGTTCGATCCCCGCGTTGTCAAGGATGACGTCGATGCGGCCGCCCGCCGGGCTGACCAGACGCCAGGCCGCGGCGGTCTCGTCAACCACAATATCGACCCCCGCGCTCGGCCCGGCCCGCCCGGCTTCGGCGGCGATGGCATGGCTCAGGTCGGCCCGGTTGCCGGCCAGACAGGCCCGCAGCAGCGCCCCAAAGCGCGCCTCTTCTGAGCCGTCGGCCGCAGACTCGGCCAGGACCTGCCCCAACGCCTCGGACAGCATCTCACGGCGCTTCTGTGAGGCAAACGGATCATGGCCCTGCCAGGGCCCAGTCTGAAAATAGCGGGTCGCTTCGAGCAGGCGCCGGAAGAAGAACGCCTCAGCCGCGTACCACGGCGCATCCAGCCAGGCCCGGCCATACAGCCCGGCGCCTTCCGCCCGCCAACGCTCAACATCCGGCGCGTCCTCGCCCAACGGTCGTATATTACCTTCCAGAACCTCCACTCTGAACGCCCGCAGCGCGTCGACGATGCCGGCCGGAAAGTCATTCCCGGCGATGATGTCGTCGATCATGATCGGCATGCGCCGCTCGAAGGTGAAACGGGCAAAGGACCCGGGCTCGCCGGTCGACAGAGGCGGCGGATAGAACATGGGTTCTAATATACCCACTCAATGGCAATCCAGGACACCCTCGCCGCCCTGCGCGCCGACGCCGAGTTCATGCGCGACGTCACCGCCTGGGAGCGCGCGCCCGAGCAGCCGGCCCGACTCGCGGCCTGGCCGGCCCGCCTGCGTCCCGCGATCGTGGACGGCCTGCGCCGGCGGGGCGTCGACGCGCCGTGGACCCACCAGGCCAGCGCGATCGAGGCCGCCCTGGACGGCCAGCACGTGGCGGTGACCGCGAGCGCGGCAGGTGGAAAAACGTTGTGCTTCCAGGCCCCGATCCTGCAGGCGCTGCTGAACGACCCAGCGGCCCGGGCGTTGCTTCTGTTTCCGACCAAGGCCCTGACCCAGGACCAGCTCAACAGCCTGAGCGCGCGCCTGGCCGACTGCGGCCTTGCCGGCGCGAGCGCGGCGGCCTATGACGGCGACACCCCTCAGGGCCAGCGGGCGGAGATTCGGCGCAACGGGCGGGTTATCGTCACCAACGCCGACATGCTGCATCTGGGAATCCTCCCCCAGCACACCAAGTGGGCGGGCTTCCTGCGCAACCTGCGCATCGTCGTCATCGACGAGATGCACGCCTATCGGGGCGTCTTTGGCAGCCATGTCGCAAACGTCATCCGCCGGCTCAGGCGCCTGTGCGCTTTCTACGGCAGCGCGCCCCAGTTCATCCTCGCTTCGGCCACCCTGGCCAACGCCCGCGAGCACGCCGAGCGCCTGATCGAGGCGCCCGTCACCCTGATCGACGACGACGGCAGCCCGCGCGGCGAGCGCCATGTCATCATCGTCAACCCGCCCCTCGTTGATGCCTTGAACGGCATCCGGCGCAGCGCGCAATTCGTTGCCCGCGACATCGGCGCGCGCCTGGTCAAAGACGGGCTGCAGACGATCTGCTTTGCCCGCTCGCGCCAGGACACCGAGGTGCTTCTGTCCTATCTGCGCGACGCGGTCTCAACCGGCGGGCAGGGCGAGCGTGGCGGGCTATCGCGGCGGCTATCTCGCCGATGAGCGCCGCCAAATCGAGGCCGGGCTGCGCCAGGGCAACCTGCGGGCTGTGGTCGCCACCAACGCGCTCGAGCTCGGGATCGACATCGGCGAGCTCGACGCATGTGTGATGCTCGGGTATCCGGGCAGCATCGCCAGCTTCTGGCAGCAGGCCGGCCGGGCCGGGCGGCGGCGCAATGCCTCGCTGGCGGTCATGGTCTCGAGCGCCATCGCCATCGACCAGTATCTGGCCGCCCACCCCGAGTATCTTTTCCGGCAGAGCCCGGAGCACGCCCGGATCGCGCCGGATAACCTCGGCATATTGGCCCCGCATGTCACCTGCGCCGCCTTCGAGTTGCCCTTTCTGCGGGGCGAGCGCTTCGGGCGGGCGTATGTCGACGAGTTGCTCGACGCGCTGGTTGATGAGGGCGAGCTGCACGCCAGCCCGGCCGGTTTCGGGCCGCGGATGGGTCTCGAGCCGCGCGGCGGCGCCCAACGTCCGCAGCTTCTACCTGCGGATGGCGACACGCGCTACACCTGGATCGGGGACGGCTATCCGGCCGAGCGGGTCGGGCTGCGCGGGGCGGGCGATCGGGTGCTCATCGCCGAGGAGATCAGCGGGGCGACCCTGGGCGAGACCGAGCGGGCGACGGCGGCCATTCGCGTTCACCCCGGCGCGATTTATCTGCACCAGGGCGAGCGCTACATCATCACCCAACTGGATTGGGAGAAGGGCGAGGCCCGGGCGCTCCCGGCCGCCGTCGACTACTACACCCAGCCCAGCTCACGAATTGAAGTCAGCGTCCTCAAGGAGTTCACCCCGCCCGCCCGCGATCGGACCGCCCCGCCACCCGGCGAAGGCGAGATCGAGATCACCAGCAAAGTGGTCCGCTTCCGGCAGGTGCAGTTCAACACCCATCAGACCCTGGGCTGGGGGGATGTCGATTTGCCCGAACAGCGCCTGATCACAGTCGGCTACTGGTTCAGCGTGCCTGAAGCCCTCGCCCAGGCGCTGGCCCGGCGCGGCCTGCTCAAGCTGCCCAACGATTACGGCCCCAACTGGCGCGCCCAGCGCGACGCGGCCCGGGCCGGGATGGTTTCGCCTGCCTGCGCTGCGGCAAGGCCAGGAGCCGCCCGATCGCCAGCACGATGTCCACCACGTCCGTCCGTTCCGCCAGTTTGGCTACTTCGCCGGCGACAACGACCACTATCTCAAGGCCAACGCCCTGGAGAATCTGATGACGGTCTGCCCGGACTGTCATCGCCTCATTGAGACGGCCGAAGCGGAGCGAACCGGGCTCGAGGCCCTGGGCTATCTGATGGGCAACCTCGCCCCGTTGTTTGTGATGTGCGACGCGGCCGACCTGTCGGTGGTCACCGACAGTGACAGCCCGCACACCCATTTGCCAACGGTCACCGTCTACGAGATGACGCCGGGCGGGGTGGGATTCAGCGACGAGCTCATTCAGCGCCACGCCGAACTGCTGCGGATGGCCCTGCAGCGGATCAACGAGTGCGACTGCCAGCGTGGATGTCCGGCCTGCGTTGGACCCATCGAGGACGGCTCGGACCGCGACCTCAAGGCCGAGACGCGCACGCTGATTGAGGCCCTCATCGGCCTACTGTAGAGACGGCCATAACGCCCGTCGCGCATGCCGTGCCGCGGAAGAGCGGGCCATGGCGGGCCCTCCAGCGTCGCGCATGCCGTGCCTGGAAGGTGTCGTTTCCTATCGCCCGCCGAGGGTGGCCCGCAGGCCATCGATCAGGCTGCGCTTCTCGGCGGTGCTGAGGACGGCCTCGGGGTGCAGCAGGATGTAGTCGCGTGGCGGCATCTCGCCGCTGTTGATCTTCTCGCTGATCTCGTTGGCCACCCGGGCGGGTTGACCGCGCAGGGGCTGGGACAGGTTGAGCTCGCGCCGACCCTCGGTTACGTTGTGGCTGACCAGCCACGAAATGGGGGCGACGTAGGCGTAAGGAGGCCAGACTGTCTCATTTGTGGCACTCGGCGCAGGCCCGGACCCACAGCGTCTTGGTCTCGGGCGAGCTCCAGTTGAGCGTCTGGGTCACCGGCGGATTGGTCCGGTTGACCGGCACGAACTGGATGGCGGCGCCGAGGATGACCAGGACACCGACTGCGATAAAGAGTATCTTTTTGGCCATGACACTTCAACATACCACCGCCATGGTGAAGGCGCCATGAACGGAGCGCCCCGAAAGGTTCGCGAGGTGACAGAAGAATCTATCCGCAGATTACGCCGATTCGCGCCGATTTCTTTCCAGAATAATCGGCGCAAATCGGCGTAATCTGCGGATAGATCCCCGTTGGCCCAGCATTGTTTACAATAGACAGTTGACAAACCGACCGCACAAGTGAAAGCGGCGCCCCCGCTAGAGGCGGCGCCAGAAGGAGACCATCCGAATGAACATGCAAGACGGGCGCCCGATCAATTCTGCAAAACGCAAGATGCTGAGGGGCGAACCGGCCCTCGGCACATCCTGCGTGCTGGGCTCGAACCGGGCGGTCGAGGCGCTCTCGTTTGGCGGCTTCGATTTCGTCATGATCGACCTGCAGCACGGAGACTGGACCGATCACACCGCCGGCGATGCCTTCCGCTACATCAACCTCGGACCGGCCACGCCCATGGCCCGGGTGGGTCGAAATGACTTCGGGGCGATCGGGCGCCTGCTCGACCGGGGTGCCCTTGGCATCATCGTGCCGATGGTCAACACGGAGGCGGACGCCCAGGCGGCCGCGCACGCGATGCGCTTTCCCCCTTACGGCGGCCGCTCCTACGGCGGCGCCCCGACCCATTACGGCAACGACTATGAAGCCTGGGTCGACAACGAGGCCTTCCTCGCGGTGCAGATCGAGTCGGCCGAGGCCGTCCGAAATGCCGAGGCCATTCTGAGCGTGCCCGGCGTCGATGGCTGCTGGATCGGACCAGCCGACATGGCCAAGACCATGGGCATCGATCGGAACGCGCCCGCCGATGCCAAAGCCCATCTCGACGCGATCCTCAGCGTCCGGGACGCCTGCCGCAAGACCGGCAAGATCTGCGGCATCTCCGGCGGCTACGACATCTCGTTCTGGCTGCAAAACGGTTTTCAGTTTGTCACCATCTCGGCCGACATCGGGCTGATGATGGAAGGCGCCAAGGTCGGGTTCGAGCTGGCAGGCAAGAAGGCCCGAACGACCACAGTCTGACTCCGGAAGCGATATCCCCCTGCTTCGCAGGGGATATCGCTTCCAAGACTATTCTGCGCCGGGGCGCGCCGCACATTTTAGGGCACAATCACCGCATGAGCCAATCCACGCCCGCCCGCCGGGTCTTCGACCTCGAACAGCCTCGGACCGCCGACATGCCGATCCACCCGGCCCATCGGCCAGGCTACAGCTATACCCTGCACCGCCGGCACGAGGACGGCTACGGCGAGGATGGCCCGCGCTCGGGCGCCAGCGGGCTGGTCGTGATGAAGGAGCACGCCGGGACGCATATTGACGCGCTGTGCCATCAGTCCGAGCACCAGTTCCTGTGCGGCGGGATCCCCATCGATTCGAGCGTGCAGAACAGCGCCGGCTTCAGCCAGCTCGGGGTCGAGACCATCCCGCCGCTGGTCGCGACTGGGGTGCTGCTCGACGTCGCGGGCCTCAAGGGCGTGGATGCGCTCCCGCACGGCTATGCCATCAGCGTCGACGACCTCAAGTCCGCCGCCCGCCGCCAGGGCATTGCGATCGCCGCCGGCAATGTCGTGCTGGTCCATACCGGCAACGACCAGCGCTGGCATGACGAGACCGGATATCTGGCCGGGCCCGGGCTGCACGGCGACGCCTCGCGCTGGGTGGCCGAACAGAAGCCGCTCGCGGTCGGGGCCGACAACATGGCCTGGGATGTGATCGGGCTCAAGGACGAGGCCCTGGGATGCACGCTGCCCGGCCACATCATCATGCTGGTCCGCAACGGGATCTACATCCTGGAAAACCTGAAGCTGGGCGAACTGGCCAGGTCTGGCGTGCATACGTTTGACTTTGTGTGCGCGCCGCTCAAACTCGTTGGGGCGACCGGCTCGCCGGTGCGGCCGATTGCGCTCGCAGGTTAACTGGCTGGTTCATTCTGAGAACTACGGTGAGACCGGCGTCCCCGCGCTTCGCGCGGGGACGCCGGTCTCACCGTAGTTCTCAGAATCTCTACTGGCGCGGCAACGCCTGATACTTCGCCGGATTGATCCCGGCCGACACGAACAGCGCCTTGATCTTCGCCAGTTCATCGGCGCTTGGACCACTGCCCGTCCCAAAACTCCCCAGCCCGACGAAGCCTTTTACGGTTGGATTGTCGGTAATCGTCCACACGGCAAACTGTTGAACCCGGAAGGATTCCTTGAGATAGGCCGGCAACTCCACCAGCCTGACCAGGTCGCCGGACTGCGGGGCGCGGATCGTGAACGCGTCCGAGGTCCCGGGGGTGCACAGGTGCATTGACGCGCAGGCCACGTCAAGGGAGGCCTTGGCCGTATCCCCCACCCCGTCCAGCTCGAGCGTGCGGACGCTGCGCACCACCATCGTCTGTACGCTCTTGCTGCCCGGCGCGAGCAGCGTGCCCGGCATCACCCGCACATCCAGCGATTCGGCTGTGAGTGACTTCACCGAGACGTCCGCCCGCTGCAGGCCATTTCCGCTGACCTTTGCCTCGATCAGCTTCTGGGCCACAGCCTGGGCTAGTTCAATACCCTTGCCGGGCGGCCGCGGCGTGGCCGTCGGCGGCCGCGGTGTCGCAGTGGGCCGAGGCGTTGCGGTCGGGCGCGGCGTGACTGTCGCGCGCGCCGAGGCCGTCGACGCCGGGAGGATCGTCGGGCGAGTCGCCGCGCTGACCCGAGGGGTTGCGCCCACAATCGGCGCGATTGTCACCGGCATATCGCATCCAGCCAACAGCAACGCGAGGAAGACCCCAACCAATCGAAGCACCTGCATGACGCGCCTCCTTGTCCCCCAGCAATCCTGCCCAATATCAGTATAGGACGAATCCCAGCGCTGACACGATCGCGCGCGCCAGAACCCAATGGCTCCTGCAGAGTCCGCTGTTCTCCGGCTGAAGCCCCGCCGGACCAGCCGTGCAGAAAGCCATTTGCAGGAGAACGAGAAAACGGGACGGTAATTGTCCTGTCCCGTTCTCTCGTTCTCCCGCAAACTGCCATAGACGGGCGACGATTTATAGGTGCGGCACTTTTCAGGAATTGCGTCAAGGGACTTTTCGGCAGCCATGGCCCGAACCCGCTGATACCACCATGCCGGAATTCCGCCAAGTGTGGCAAAATGTTTACTTCAACGCCGGGGCATTGGGGGCATGGGGTTGAAACCAATCGAAACTGTCATATGTCGCCGACGCGATCGGTTGCGATGATGAGTCTGACCTAGGAGAGCTAAATGCGCGGTGTGAACATTCTGCGAGTCGGTGTATTGCTTTTCCTCGCGCTTGTGCTGGCGCCCGCGGCCGCGCGCGCGGACGATTCGACGGAATCGGTCATCCCTGATCGCGGCGCAAACTGGGCGGACGCGGCAGTTCCGGTGGACGTCCCAAGCACTCATGATGCGAGCGGCCCGGTTGCCGCGTTGCCAGATTCCGCGCCCGGCGCCCGTTCCACCCAGGACACTATGGCCGCGCCAGCGCTAACCGACCGATGCCAGGGTGTTTTTGCCTGCGAAGGGATAAACGATGCCGCGAATAGTGTGGGCGCTGGCTCTTGCATGGGTGACTTCTCGTGTTACCACAGCAGCGCCATCACCCTCACAATCGGGACGTACTCGTGCATCGGCAATAACGCTTGCGAAGGCGCGACGGGGCCGATCGGTAACAACTCCTGCCAGTCATACTATTACCCTGGATATTTCTATACCGGCGACAACTGCCGCGGGGCCGGGTCGATCGGAAACAATTCATGCAACTACTACATCTTCTACGGAAGCGGTTCTTCGTGCACCTCCGCGGCGGAACCCATCGGGGACAATTCGTGCAATGCGCTGCTGGGATGCTATCTCGCCACCAAGGCCATCGGGGCCGGATCGTGCAATGGTCAGCAGGCTTGCCAAAATGAATCGCAAACGATTGGCGCCAATTCATGCAACGGGACGACGGCCTGCATTGGGGCTGGGGGCAGCATCGGCGCGAACGCGTGCAACAACACCAATGCCTGCAATGGGGCAACCGGGCCGATCGGGGCCGGCTCATGCACGGGAAGTGAAGGCTGTTACAGCGCGAGCGGGACGATCGGCGCGGGCTCGTGCGCGTCGGGTGACAGGGCCTGCTACGACGCGAGCGGGGCCATCGGCGCAGCGTCTTGTAACGGATTTGAGGCGTGTTACAGCGGGAGCGGCGCCGTAAGCGCAGGCTCGTGCGTAGGCTCCCGGGCGTGCTACAACGAGGTCGGCCCGATTGGCGCCGGTTCGTGCCTGGCAGGCGAGGCTTGCAACGGCAACACTGGCTCGGTCGGGGCCGGATCGTGCACCAACTTTCGGTCCTGCTACGCGACCGGTTCCATCGCCGCCAGCGCCTGCAATTCGGACTATGCCTGCGAGAGCGCCCTGGGGCCCATTCCGAACGGCTCATGTGTTGGCTACGCCGCATGCTACTGGGCCAGGCGCGTCGTTGGCGCGAACGCCTGTATCGGCTCGGAAGCGTGCCGAGGCACCGTAAACGATTTTGTCGTTCGAGGCGCAATCAGCGCGGGCGCCTGCAATGGCACTGAGGCCTGCAGGAGCGCTGCTGGCGCTATCGCCCCAGACTCATGCAATGGCGCCGGCGCATGCAAGGACTCAAGCGGCAACATTGCCACCTCCGCGTGCGTCGGCGACAGCGCGTGCAACGGGGCCGATAGTACGATCGGAACCCTGTCGTGCAATAAAGGCACATCCTGCACAAACGCTTTGTTCCCGATAGGCAACCGGTCGTGCAATGGCTTCAATGCCTGCTTTGTGGTGCGCGCCCCGGTATACAACCTGGCCTGCAATGGCGAATTCGCCTGCGACGGTTTGTTGGTGCCCGCCCTGGACTGCATGTTCAACGCCGTGCAGCCGCAGCTATGCCTGACCACGGCCACCCCCACGCCCACCCCGACCGCGACACCCGCCAGCCCGGCCGTGCCGTGCCAGGTGCCGAACGCCGATATCTTTGACAATGCGACGATCACCGACACGCTGACCCTCCTCAGCGGAGGAACGATCGCGGAACTGAATCCGTATCTGAGCGTCATCCACTCCAGGGTGGGCGATCTGCGGGTGACCCTGTCGCACTCGGGGACGAGCGTGGTCCTGCTCAACCGCCCCGGCATCAGCACCGGCGCGTGCACCGGCAACGACATCGAGAATCACTTCGACGATGAGGGCCTCCGGAACGCGCAAGCCGGGTGCCGCAACGATCCAAGCTCGGCCTATCCTTTGGGCGACCGGCTCGACCCGGGAAACACGCTTGCAGCCTTCGACGGCATGAGCCTGGTCGGAGATTGGCAACTGACGGTCTCCGACCAGGCAGGCGGCAATACCGGCACACTTGTGTCGTGGTGCGTGGCCGCAACCCCGGTCGCCACCGCTACGCCCACCCAGACGCCCACCCGGACGCCCACCGCAACCCCCACCCCATCCGATGTTGCCTTGCCCTGCAACATCCCGAACGTGGCCATTCCGGATAACAATGCGGCCGGTGTCAGCGACTCGTTCATCATCACCAGCGGCCTGACGATCGGCAGCCTGAGCGCCTACGTCCGGGTCGAGCACCCGTTCGTCAGCGACTTGGGGATTCGCCTGGAGCACCTGGATACGGGCACCAAAGTGAACTTGTTGAAGCGCGGCACATATTGCAATGGCAACGACATCGATAACTACTTCGCCGACAACGCGTCATTCAATCCAGAGACCGACTGTCGCAGCGACCCACAGTCGGCGTTTCCCCAGGGCGATGCCCTGCTCTCTGATCGCTCGTTGAGCGCCTTCTACCGGGAGAGCCTGTCCGGGCTGTGGCGATTGACGATTTCCGACACCGCCCTTTCAGATGTCGGCAGGCTGGTGTCGTGGTGCGTGTTCGCCGATCCGTACTTCACGCCAACACCAACACCCACCCGAACGCCTACGGCGACCAACACCTCAACCCCCACGAAGACGCCGACGCCGACCCGCACGCCGACGAGCACACCTACCGACACAGCGACGCCGACGAACACGCCGACCAACCTGCCCACCTCGACCCCAACCGCCACGGCGACCCGCACACCGACCCCGACTGCGACGCCGCCGGGATACGCCAATGGCTGCCGCTTCCCCGGCCTTGCGATTCCGGATTCGCCTGTGGCCGGGATCAGCGACACGCTGACCATCGCCGCCGGCGGCACGGTCGCCGATCTGCGCGCTTCGGTGAAGATCAACCATACCTATATGGGCGACTTGAATATCAGCCTGTCGCACCTGGACACGGGCACCAGCGTGACCCTGCTGGCGGGATCGACCTGCAGCGGCGACAACCTCGATAACACGTTCACCGATCTGGGCAACTACGCCGCCCAGGCCGGATGCCGCTACGACCCCAATTCGGCCTTCCCGCCCGGTGTATTGCTACTGCCGAGCAGCCCGCTGAGCGCCTTCAACGGGCAGAATCTGGCCGGCGACTGGCGCCTGAGCGTGGTCGACAACTCGCAGGATGACATCGGCAGCCTGGTGTCATGGTGCATGTCGATCGTGCCGGCGCCGACTGCCACGCCAACGGCGACACCCATCGTTTTCAGGCTGTACATGCCGGTTGTGCTGAGATAGCCGAGGTGATTTTTCCAATTCGCAGGAGAACGGGAGAAGGGGAGGGTCTATTGGACGTGCCCAGCTTGCCATAAAACTGGGAAAGCAGTAAAATGGGCACATGAAGACAACGCTCGATCTGCCCGATGACCTTGTCAAAGAGGTCAAGTACCGCGCTGTCCGGGACGGGAAGAAGCTCAGGGAAACCGTCGCGGAATTGCTCCGAAGCGGGTTGGCCGCAGGCCCATCGCAGACGAAGACGGCCCGGCCGATTGTTGGCACCGATCTGCAGACCGGCCTGCCAATCATCGAAAGCCCGCCCGGGGCCGCGATCACCTCCATGAGCGCAGACGAAATCTACGCCTTGATGCATGCGACCCAGGAGGAAGAAGACCTTGCGCGCTTCGGCCTATCTCTTCGACGCTAACGTCTGGTCGCGCTTGTGTTTGCGGCGCACCCGCAACATGGGCTCGCGCTCGAGGCGTATCGCTCGGCTTCGAAGGCCCATCCGGCCGTCTTCTGCCGCGCAACGGAACTATCCTTTCTACGGTCTCGCCTCAACCCCCGCCCCTTGCGCTTGAGCAATGCGACCGGGCTGACAAATCTGGACGCAATCAGGACCCTCACCCAACTACTCGGCGAAACACGCGTCGCGTTTCGGGACGAGTCTGAAGGCGTCGGCCCGCTCTGGTATCGGCTTGGCGCGCGAGACAGCGCCTCGCCAAAACGCTGGATGGACGCGTATCTGGCCGCGTTTGCGATCGCCGGTGACCTGCGCCTGGTCACGTCCGATCGCGATTTCGTCGACTTCGAATCTGACGGGCTGAAGCTTGACCTGCTTGGCTCGAATCGTTAATCAATAAGTGTTTTCGGATGCGATATCCCCCGGCTTCGCCGGGGGATATCGCATCCGAAGATGGGTGCTTTTGGCGGATCCGGATTGCGTTTTTACGCATCGGCGCCTCACGAAGGAACAAACAAAGTGCTCTATATCGACACGCACGCCCACCTCGGCCCCTGGCATGAGGAGATCTGGACCTTCACCCCGGAACAATTCGTCGCGCTGCAACAAAGGGCGGGCATCTCGACGACAGTCGTGACCTCAGCCGCCGCCCTGGCCGGCGAGCTGGTCTACGGCAACGAATGGACCTTTCAGCAGGCCGAACGCCTCGATCACCTGCTGGTCTGGCTGGTGCTCAACCCGCTGCGCGAGAAGGACTCCTTCGATCTTCTCGAGCGCTACAAGAATCACCCGAAAATGGTCGGGGTCAAGATTCACCCGGTCATGCACCGCTACCCGGCCGACATCAAGGCCACCTACCGGCTGTTCGAGCGGGTCGCGCCGCTGAACTTCCCGGTGCTCTCGCACGGCGAGAACGAGTCGTATGCCTCGCCGGCCCGGATGCGCCGGCTGGCCGAGGCCTTTCCGTCGCTCACCCTGATCACCGCCCACTTCGGCGCGGGCGCCCCAGGCCAGACCCACGAGGCCATCGATGCCATGCAGGATTGCAAATCGGGAAATCTCTATACAGATATGGGCACGGGCCGGGCGGTCCGGACCGGCATCATCGCCCAGATGGTCCGCGCCATCGGGGCGGATCGGATCCTGTTCGGGACCGACTCGCCGCTGTATGAACCCATGGCGTTCCCGACCCTGCTGCGGGCCGCCGACATCAGTGAAGCAGAGCGCGCGCTGATCGCCCATCAGAACGCCGAACGGTTGATCCTCTCCCCGCGCGGGCTGGGATAGCCCGCCCTTCCGCATTTCGAGGATGTAGTCCATACTGCGGGCCTGTCCCTGGCGCAACAACCCAAGTTGCAGCATCGTCGCCCGGCTGTCACGCGCCACGGCATTCGGAGGGGGTGGCCATGCGTATTCATATTTCGTTACGCAATGCGCGGCGGGCGCGCAGGGGAATCAATCTCACCAGCCTGTCGGCCATGCTGGGAGTCATTGCGGCGCTGACTCTGCTTGGGCTGAGCGCCAGTGAAGATGCCACCGATTCGGCCACCGAAATTAACCAAGCCAGGCGGGATGACAGCGCGCCGGCGCCAGGCGCCCTGGCCGCGGCGATTGTTGATCCACATCGGCATGCCGAGGACGAGGGGCCCGGGGAGTATCTGGCCTATCTGCCGATGATTGGGCGCATCCCCAAACCATCGACAGTGATCGTTAATGAAGTGATGTATTGGACCCCGCCCGAGGCCGGGCATGCCTGGGTTGAGCTGTTCAACACGGCGCCGTTGACGATCTCCCTGGCAGGCTGGACGCTCAGCGCCGATGACGGCGCGCCCGCCCTGGCCTTGCCGGCCTGGAACATGCCTCCGGGCGCGTATCTGGTCATCAGCCTTACCAGCGGCGCCGACGATGCGGATTTTTCGGACGGGTTGTCCACCTTTTTCACCAGCAGCCTGTCGCTAAGCCGGACCCAGGGCACGCTCGCGCTCTTTCGCGGCCCGGAGGACGTCGCGGACTATCTGGCTTGGAGCGACTCGCGCGTGTTCACCCCGGCGCGACCTACCCCGGCGCGCTGCTTTCGGCCGAATGGCCGATTGGCGACTTCATCCACAACGCCGAATCCGAGGGCATCGCGCTCACCCGGCCGGTCGAGCCGGGCGACAGCATCGGGCGGGATGAGAACAGCACTGACAGGAATGGCTCGCAGGACTGGTCTGGTCACGGCGGCCTGAACGCGCTCAGACCCTCGCCCGGCGCGCGCAACCAGCACGACATCAACATCGAGTTGTATGACGACAGCCCGCTATCGCGCCCGGACACGCGGCCCGTGCCTACACCGCTGCCGAACAGGGCCTGGACGGTCATGGTCCTGATGGATCCGCGCGATCCCAATCTCGCGGCGGCGTGGCTCAGCGACATCAACAAGATGGAGCAGGCAGGATCCGGGGCCAATGTGAATGTGGTCGTGCAATACGGCTATGCGCCGAACCTCAGCTACCGGTATCACATCGCCACAGACGCGATCGGGGGGCAGAAGGTTCGTTCGCCCACGCTCGTGCTAACAGGCAGCATCCCGACCCACCCGGGCGACCCACAAACACTTAAGAACTTCATCGCCTGGACCAAGGTCAACTACCCGGCCGATCACTATGCGCTCGCGCTGGCCGGGCATGGGCAGGGCTGGAAGGGCCTGATGATCGTCGCCGGGCAGGACACCCTCAGCATGGCCGAGCTGCGCGACGGCATGTCGGAACTGGGCCAGAAGTTCGACGACGTGTTTTTCTACTCGTGTTTGATGGGCATGGCTGAAGTGGGCTATCAAGTCGCCGACTTTGCCGACTTCATGGTCGCCAGCGAGGAAGTCACCTATACGATGTTCCCCTGGGAGGCGTTCATCAACAAGATCAAGGCCAATCCGGCCATGAGCGCCGGGAGTTTCGCCGACACGGCCACCCTCGACTGCGCCGCCGCCATGACCTCGACCATCCTGAACCACACGACCGCGTCCATCGATCTGGCAAAACTGAAGAACACGCTCGAGCCCGCCATCAGCGCATTTGCGGGCGCATTGCTCGCCGATGTGACCGATTTCAAAACGACCGGGCTTTGGAGTGACAACAGCCAGGTTGTCATCGACCTGGCTGTCCGCCTGCCCAGCGAGAGCTTCGCCGATCGCAATTTTCTGGATCTGCGGCACTTCGCCCAACGGGCGGCAGCGCAGCCGCTGTCGGCGGCGGCCCTGGCGGGGGCCGTGACCGACGCGCTCGCGCCCGGGGGCGCGCAGTCCGCCATCCGGGAATTCAAGCGCGGCGCGGGGCATCCGAACGCGCATGGCTTGTCAATTTACTTCCCGGAGTATGAAACGTGGCCGGACAATGGCGGAAGCATCACAGAAGGACAGGTTCGCGCCTTTGACAACCCGACGTTTGGCGCGCATCTCTACCAGCGTGATGCGGCTATCCTGCTGCCCCAGCTTCAGGGCTCAGTCCATCCGTTGATGGATGACCCAGGCTTCCTCTTTCCGTCCGACACCCAATGGGATGAGTTCCTGCATCGCTACTACAAACCGGTGGCCGAAGCCTGCGTCGCCGGAGGTCTGCCCACGCGGCCGTCGGCGGGATGCCCTGATACGCATTCCATGGCCGTAGGTGAGAGCATCCTTCTCAGCGGCGAAGGCTCGTCGGACAGCGACGGCCCGAACGGGGCGGACAAACTCATCCACGGCAGCCTGAACAGCAAAGTGCACTACTACTGGGACAAGGACGCCGGCACTGACAGCGGGGGCGGCCTGCCCGCCTATGCCGATAGCGTCGAGTACAGGAACTGCCCCGAGGACTGCGATCGAGACAACATCGACGATCCCGATGACGACAACGACGCCATCGGGATGACCTATCTGTACACCTGCCCGGCCCCGGGAGTCTATGTCGTGCGCCTGAACGTCTGGGACGAGCACCATGATCAGCCGCGTCGCCGGATCGAGGACACATCGCTGAACCAGGGCCGGCACTGGCTGCACTTCAATGTCGATTCGGACACCCTGACCATCAACTGCGTTGGGACGCCCACGCCGACGCGCACGCCAACCCATGCGCCGCCGGAATACACCGACACGCCGACGCCGTCGACGGCACCCGCGCAGCGCCACGCCATCGCCCACCGCCTCGCCAACGGCATCCCCGACGGCAACACCCTCGCCAACCCAACCCTTCAACCTGACCGGGATCTCCTCGGTCTTCACCCACACAGGCGGCGGGGCGCTCACGGTTCGGGTGCACGTCGTCGGGCCCGCGCTAAACGGCGCTATCTATGATCTGCATATCGTCTTCGATCAGCAAACACCACCCTGGTCAGGTGGCGTGCCGGGAACGCTGCCGCCCGGCTGGAACAGCCAACCCGTGCCCGGGGGTATCGCGCTGCGGACCGAAACAAACCCATTGCTGACCTGTCAACCGGTGTTTATCGACTTGCTGAATGTCGTCCCACCCAGCGTGAATCAAATTCGAATCTTTGCGACCGATCAAAATCACAACATCATCGGCCAGTTTGTCAGCACGAAGATCAGCGGCCTCGCAGCGGGCGCGGAAGGGGATGCGCGCTGGAGCGCGCCACCGCCCTGCCAATCACGATCCGCGCCGCTGCGGGGCGATTGAGGGGGGCGCTAGACGTTTTCGATCATCGCGGCCCGCCGGGCCTGATACTCGGCATCCGTGATCAGGCCCTGCTTGTGCGCGTCGGCCAGCTCTTGCAGCGACTCGGACAAGCTCTGCTCGGGCGCGCGCGCCGCCTGTGCCGCATATGGCTCAGCGCCCAACTGGCGCAGTTCTTCCTTGGCGTCCAGCATGGCCTTCTTGAACTTGAGCGGGTCCTGGATCTGGCGGAGCTTATTCAGGCCGATATCGCTGCCGGTCAGGATCTCCAGGTCACCATAGCCCAGCAGGCGCCCCCAGAACGACTGGTCCAGCACGACATCGTTGATCTTGTCCAGTGACGAGTCGATGGTGTGCTTGTTGATGACGCCCTCGAGCTGGATGATCCGCCGGTTGGTGACGATGTACTGCTCGGCCGACCAGTGAATGTAGGTCGGCAGAAACCATACGACTGGCACGATCAGCAGGGCGAACGGCAAATAGCGCACGACGCCCGTGATGTCGGGCGGCAGGACGGTCACCGCGACGGCGCTCGCAATCGCGATCACGACCGCCATCAACACGCTGACCAGCAGCGTCACCCGCCACACGATCCAATGCCGATGCCGGATCAAAACGATGCGTTCATTTTCGCCCAGAAGCCCTTGCACGTAGCCCATGTCGTCACCTCTTCCATCATTGTAGGCGCGAGATGGGTTTCCCGCGCAGGATTTCCCGGGCGCGCCATAGCTCTTGCAAAGTCCGCTGTTCACCCGCGGAAGCCCGCCGCACCAACTATCGCCAAAACAATTTGCAGGAGAACGGGAGAACGGGAGGGAAATTGCCCTCCTCTCCCGTTCTCTCGTTCTCCTGCAATCCGCTATAAACGGGCGACAAAGGATGGACGAGACACGCATGGGGGATTCTGTCAAGGGACTTTGCAAGAGCCCTGACGAGCACGCCCAGGTGAGTTCATGAAGCGCTCGGCCCCGGCGACGCCGGGGCCGAGCGCTTCATGAACAAGAAAACGCCAAGCAGGCCGGCCGCCAGGATGGCCAGCCCGGCAGCGATGTAGAAATAGGTGGCGAAGCCGAACGCGTTGACCAGCACGCCGCCGATGGCGGCCGAACTCGCCCAGCCCAAACCGAGCCCAACGGTGCTCACCCCGGCAATGATGATCCGCCAGTGCCCCGCCACCAGCTCCTGGCTCATGATCGTGCGGGCGGCGGTCGCGACCGCTGAAAGCAAGATAACGGTAATGTAGGCGGAGCTGGCCACCCAGGTTATTTGCGCCGCGGCGAGCAACACCAGCACGCCACCGCTGGCGGCGGTGGCAAACAGGATCACCCGCGACGCGCCCAGCCGGCGCAGCAGGAACGGCGCGCTGAAGGCGCCGAGAACAGAGAAGAATTGGGCCACCCCAAACACCACGCCGATGTCGGCCGTCGGCATTTGCAGTTGCCGGTCGAGGTAGACATTGAAGAAGCAGGGACCGAGCCCTCGCTTGCGGTGAGCAGGAACATCAGCCCGCCCCAGAAGAGCAGCAGCGCCGTCGGCCGGCCGACCGATGAGACGGTCCCTGAACCGGACTCATCCGGTTGATCGCGCAAGCGGGTGAGGATCAAGACGCTGATGCCATGGCAGATCGCCGTCAACGACAGCGCCGCGCGGAAAGGGGCCGGATCGGTTGCGGACGCGCCAGACAGGGTAGTCAGCGCGGCGGGCAGGATCCCGGCCACGATGCTGCCGACGAAGCCCATGACTGAGAACATGATCACCTGGGTCGAGAAGACCAGGTTCAGCAAGTTTCTGGGCGCGGAGCGCATCATGAACGGGGCGCCGTTCGAGCCGCCAAAGGCGCCGCCGATCCAAAACACCATCCAGCCGAAGACGATAACCGGCGTCAGGAATTGGCGCGGAAAAAACTCGGCGCACAACACGATGGCGAAGCCCAGCCCATGCAGCCCATGCCAGAGATACAGCGCGGGGCGGGCCCCAAAGCGCCGGCCAAAGGCGCCGGCCGGAAGGGCCATCAGGGCCCAGATCAGTTGGCCGAAGCCGATCAAGGTGCCGATGAATTGCGCATCGTAGCCCAGGCGCAGCAAATACAAATTGAACAGCACGGCCTGGATGCCAAAATAGCCAAACCCGCTCACCCCAAACACGGCCAGCATCAACCAGGTATTCCGGCCAAAGCCGCGCAGGACGCCCAGGGTGTTAGTCATGAAGAGGCGCATGGTATCGCGGATTGTCGCCAACGTATCTGGCTGTGTTTACCTAAAGATTTCCGGAGACGATATCCCCGGCTCCGCCGAGTATCGTCTCCCGGAACCAGAATCAATGAACACGTGTCCATATCCGTGCTACAATAGCCAGTATGAAACTTGGACTTGGACTTTACGGAAACATGCTGAACGCCGAGAACTTTTGCTTTGCGAAGCAGGCCGGCGCCAGCCACATCGTCGCCCACATCGTGGGCAACTTCAACAAAGACCGGGCCAAGACCACCTCGGGCGACCCGGCCTATGGCTTTGGGGTGAGCGATCCGGAGGAGCACATCTGGAGCTACGAAGGCATGCGCGAGCTGCGGGCGGCCATCAACGCCGAAGGCCTCGAGCTCGAGGCGATCGAAAAATTTCGAGCCCGCCCACTGGAGCGATGTGCTGCTGGACGGCCCGCGCCGAGATGAGCAGATGGCGTTGTGCAAGCGCATCGTCCGGGACGCCGGGCGGGCCGGCATCCGTGCGATTGGCTACAACTTCAGCATCGCCAGCGTGTGGGGGCGCGACACCCAGCCTGTGGCGCGCGGTGGCGCGCTCTCCGTCGGCTATCACAATCCGGTCCAGCCGCCCATCCCCAATGGGATGGTCTGGAATATGGTCTATGACCGCGAGCAGTTTGACCCGGCCGGCGGCAAGGGCGTGATCGAGCCGTTTTCACATGACGCGCTGTGGGATCGTTTCGCGCGCTTTATGAGCGAGATGGCCCCGGTCGCCGAAGAGGCGAATGTGCGCCTGGCCCTGCACCCAGACGATCCGCCCCTGCCCACCCTGCGCGGAACCCCGCGCCTGGTCTACAACGCCAACCTGTATCAGCGCGCGCTGGATCTTGTGCCCAGCCCGATGAACACCCTCGAGTTCTGCATCGGCACGCTGGCCGAGATGAACGACGACAACGACCTGTATGAGGTGATCGACCGCTACAGCAAGACCGGCCGGATCGCTTATGTCCACTTCCGGAACGTGCGGGGCAAGGTCCCGTTTTACGATGAAATGTTCGTCGATGACGGCGATGTCGACATGGCCCGGGCGTTGGGCATTCTGCACAAGAATGGCTACGACGGGGTGATGATCCCCGACCACACCCCGGCCATGAGCTGCGCCGCGCCCTGGCATGCCGGGATGGCCTATGCCCTGGGCTGGATGCGCGGCGTGATCGGGATGCTCAAGCGCGGCAATCGCTGAGCTTTCCCAGCAACATCTGGCGAGACGACAATCCCCGCGCTTCGCGCGGGGATTGTCGTCTCGCCGACGATTTTCAGGATGACTTCTAGAGTCCTTCCTGTTCGGGACCCCAGCCGCCCGGGTTGCCCTTGAAGACGGTGACGACGACAAGCTTTGCCTTGTTCGTGATGACGGTGACCTGGCTCGAGTCATGATAGAACCGCATGTGATCACCGGCCTTCAGCTTGGTTTGCCACGGGTTCGGGTCTCCCTTGACGGCGGCTTCACACTGTTCTTTCGTGATGCCTCTTTTTGTGAGACGTTCTTCTGCGTGCTTGGTATACGTGAGTGCCATACGTAATCTCCTTTAATGGACGATGATGGGTTTCTGATCATCCATCATTGCCGGATTCCAATGAATCCGAATTCGACTTCAGGACATTAGCAGTGGCGGGTGATCCTGTCAACCGAGCCTCAGTTTGCCCATGGCTCCGACAGCGTTCCACGACTACGGCTGCCGAGCCATTGCTCGAGCCGCCGGCGACATGTCGGGCGCCTTCAAACGAATGACCCCGCCGGCGCATGCCGGCAGGGTCTTCAGAAGCGGTGCGAAAGATTCGAAGCGACGCGCCGTCGGATTCGCTCAGGGCGCTGGCGCCGCGCGCGAGTCCATCAGCTCCGGGAGGCGCCCGCGCTGGCGCGCGCATAGTTGACGACAATGACGCCCTGCGGGGTGACTGTGCTTTCGGTCACACTGAACCCCATCGGGATCGTGCCGCCGGCAAACAACCGCTTTCCAGCGCCCAACGTAATCGGATAAATCATCAACCAGAACGTGTCGACCAGATCATGCTTGATGAGCGTCTGAAGGAGATGGCCACTCCCCCACACGTGCAAATCCGGCCCGGGTTGTTGCTTGATCATGGCGACCTTTGCCGCAACATCGCCGTTCAGAATGACCGAAGGATACCAATCGCCGGAAGTCAAGGTGTTTGAAGCCACGTACTTCGTCGCCGCGTTTGCGCCCGGCCAGGCGTCGCCATGCTGGGGCCAGTACGGGGCCCAAATGTCATAGGTTTTGCGCCCGAGCAACAGATCGAACGGCAGGCTCATCTGCTTTCGCAGGAGCGTTCCAAGAGCCGGGTCGGAGTATCGCGATATCCACCCGCCATGGGCAAAGCCGCCGCTGGTGTCTTCGTCCGGCCCGCCCGGGCCCTGGATGACGCCGTCAAGGGAAATATGTTCAAGCACAACCACTTTTCGCATGGGTGAGTTCCTCCGAGATTTGGATTAACAGCTCGTATTCTGCCAGCAATCCCGAGGAGATCAGGCGGCGGTGTCATCATTGCTGAGTGGGCCGCGCTGCGCCGTCATGCTGAGTTCCGGACCGCTTTCAGCGGAAGAGTGGGCAGACACGCGGGCCCGAGCGTCCGCTTCGGCGGGCAAGTCAGAGGGCCTGCGCGAACATGTTCCAGGGAGCGCGGTTCGCCGGGCCACGGCGTGCTAGACCATGTGAACCGCGCACCCTCCTCGGTTGTCATCCTGAGTTTCGGACCGCGTTCAGCGGAATGGGCCGGCAGAAACGGCGCGGCGCGGCAGCGCACAATAAGCGCAGGCATCCTGAGCGGAGCGCATCGGCGCGCACGCGTCGATGCGCGCAGTCGAAGGGCGCCTGCGCTCCATTCGTCAGCGGAAGCGCCCTGACTTCGAGGGCCTCCTTCGACTGCGGGCGGCTGGCACCGGCTGTTGGCTCTCCCGCCGCCGCCCTCCGCTCAGGATGCTTTTGCGCGTGGATGCGGGGCTGGTTTCGAGCAGCGCGGCACAGGCTGATCCATCAAGTGGGGATTTTCCGCGCGAAGGTCCCTAGCGTTGCGCGGACATCCGAAATCGGCAACAAAACGCATTTACGGAATACCTCACGCCCGGCGTCACATCACAGGGTCCTTCGCTCGCCCCAGCGCGCGTCCAGCCCGACCCGGTGGGGCGAGCTCAGGTGACACTGGGTATCAAATGCGCGGGCGGCCAGGGGCCGCGGAGGCGGAACCCGGCGCGCGCGCGATGTATCGCCCGCTTGACAGGCTGGGTCATCGCCAGTACAACCCGCTGAACGTTCAGCAGTCCGCAAGGGGGGGAAAGCATGACGACGGTACGCGATCTCAAGTTCGATACGCTGCGACTCGAGCAGGACGGCCGCGTCCTGACCGCCTTTTTCTCGAACCCGCCGCTCAGCTTCCTGAATATGGCCTTCATCCGCGACCTCGACCGCCTCACGGATGCCGTGGATGACGACCCCTCGGTGGGCGCGGTTGTGCTGACCGGGGGCGACCAGGGCCGCTTTCTCACCCACGCGGATCCGCGCGAGTTTGGGGATCTGCAGAAACTGCCCCACCCGCAGGTGTCGATGCGGGTGATGGAGTTTATCGTGCCGCTGCTCAACCTGCTGCTGCGGATCCCCGGGCTGGTCGGCACGGTCGAAAAGGTTGGGGGCGTTGCCGGCAATGGGCTCGCCATGGGCTTTCGCTGGAAGCGGGCGACCCTGCGGATGAACCGATCGCGGGTCGTCTACATCGGGGCGATCAACGGCCCGGCCCTCGAAGGCGGCCAGGAAATCGTGCTCGCCTGCGACCTGCGCTACGCCTCCGACACGCCGAAGCTGCGCATGGGCAATCTGGAGATGATCGTGGGCGTGATCCCGGGCGGCGGGGGCACCCACCGGATGTTGCGCATGCTCGGCACCGCCCGCGCGCTCGAACACATTCTCGAAGCTGCCCCGCTGACGGCGGCCGAGGCCCTCACGCTCGGCCTGATTCATCGGGTCGTGCCCGAGGGCGAGCTCCTCGCCCAGGCCCAGGCGACCGGCGCTCGCCTCGCGCGCCGGGCCCCGATCGCGGTCGCGGCCGCGAAACGCTGCATCTACTTCGGAGCGCATCGGGACCTCGGCAGCGCGTTTGACCTCGAAATGGCCGGATTCCTGGCGGCCGGGTTGGGGCCCGGCCCGGGCCGAGTCCTGCAGCCTTTCCTCGACGATCTGGAGCGTCTTGGCGAAACGCCCCATCTCGCCAATCCAGCGCCCTGGGTCGAGGGGACGCGGGTCGATTTGGTGAGCTGAAGACACAATACCGGCGGCGAGATCGCCAATGGCGTTGGGAGGGAAACATGAAGTGGCGCAACCTGCCGGCTTTTAATCGGTTTACGACCTACCTGATCTACCAGGACGGCGGTGTGTTTGATTCGCAACCACAGAACATGCCGGGCACCGAGTTGGAGACGCGGGTGATCAACAGCATCGCCTGGGGCCTCAAGCGCCAGGATCTGCCCATCACCAACTGCCGATTGTCCAACGGTCAGCGGCTTGGCATCGAAGAACTCAGGTTTGGGCGAACCCTCCCCCAGATGCTCATCAGCCTGCTGACACTCGGCTTCTGGTCGCCTATTACGGTCAGTTGGCGGGGCTGCCGCCCGCCGATCCAATCCGGAATTCTGGACTGAGGGACTCGCAATGATCCAACCCGAAAAACAGGGCCCCCAGCCGTGGGCGAGCGTGCACGAGACCTTCCCCACCACGGTGGCGGAAATCTACAACGTCGACAATGTCGGTCCGCACGGGAGCCTGCTCTCGGGCTGGGAGATGTTCCGGCGCGCCGGCGAGGACCTGGACGCGCTGATCCAGCAGGCGCGCGCCGCCCGCAAACGCATTCTCCCGCTTGGCGCGGGCTGGGCGCTGTCGAAGATCAACATCACCAATGGCTGGCTGGTGAACACCAAGCTGCTGAACGGCTGTTTCGACGTGAGCGACAAGTACTTCGACCCCGCGTATCCGGCCGAGGGGCGTCCCAACCTGGTCCTCGTCCAGGCCGGCATGCAGATCGCCGAGCTCAACACCTACCTCGAGCTCCTCCCGCGGGTGGAGGGCCAACGGCGGGCGCTCCATGCGGCCGGGATCGGCAACGGCCAGACCGTCGCGGGGGCTATCTCGGGCAACACCCACGGATCGCATCTCACGTATGGGGCCATGCCCGACTTCGTCACTGGCCTGCACATCGCGACCGGCAGCGGCCAGACGATCTGGCTCGAGCGCAAGTCGAAGCCGGTCATGAACCAGGACTTCGTCGACAAGCTCGGCGCCCGGCTGATCCGCGACGACGATATCTTCAACGCGGCCGTGGTCAGCTTCGGCACCTTCCGGGATCATCGCCGCCCTCGCGGTGGAGACCGCCCCGATCTATCAGCTCGAGTTCCCGCCCATCGCCAACATCAGCCACGCCAAGCTGAAGGAGAAGCTCAACGGCTTCGGGGCCGGCATCATTCCGCAAGACCTCTACCACTACGAGTTCATCTTCGACCCCTTCTCCCAACGCAAGGTGGCCATGGAGGCAAGCGCGCCAAAGGTGCCCTATATATCCGGCGTTCCGACGCCCAAACCGCGCTGGATCATCCGCGACAAGCGAGGCTACGCGCCCGGCATCACCATCTTGCGGGTGCTCGGCCCGTTCCGCAACCTATTGCCGGCGCGTTTGCTGACCGAAATAGAGTTCAAGCAGTACCGCAAGAATGCCCTGTTGAACAAAGTGCGCGGCAGTCCGGGCCAGCTCTACACCTCGTCGATCTACTACCTCGGGGGCTACATCGAGAGCGCGTTCGGGGTGTCGGTCAAAGACGCGGCGGCGACGATCGACATCGCCTCGCAGGTGTCCCAGGAGATGGGCATGCCCTCGATCTACCAGGTCCGGCTGTGCCGGGCCTCGACGGGGACGCTCGCCTTCACCCAGCACGAGCCGATCACGGCAGTCTTCGAGCTCGGGATGATCCACGACGAGCGCTTCGCTGAGTACGAGCGCCGCCTGGACACCGCGTTTCGGCAGGCCGGCATCCGCTACACGATGCACTGGTCCAAGAATTCGGGGGTTAATCCGGACAAACTCAAGTACATGTACGGCGAGGACAGAGTCAAGAGTTGGAAGGCCGCGCGCTCGGCGATCTTCGGCGGCGACGCGGCGTTGATGAAGTTGTTCGAGACCGATGTTTTGAAAGAAGCGGGGTTGGATTGAGCGCGCCTGGATGAAACCAACGATCGTCTGCGTTCATGAAATGCGCGATCCATCCGCAGATTTCGCAGATTTCCGCCGATTCCTTTTCCTTGTTCGCGCGGCGCATGTCCAAGTCAGCGGAAAGTGGTCACTGGCTAGCATACGACGAAATGACGTTCGTACCCGGCTCCGAAAGGGCCAGATGTGATAGCCCAGGGCGAAGCTTTGGGACGCCCTGGGCGAAGCCCTGATTACCTCAGGTTTTCACGAACTTCACGTCGTCATCCCCGCGAAAGCGCAATGGCGTTAAGTTCAGGTGCGCATGCGCAAGACGCCGCAAGAACGATCCTCCATTCTTGTCATCCTGGGCCCGGGGGGGGGGGGGCCCGGGGCGGCGCCCCCCCGCGGCTTAGCGAGCCCCTCAGGGCTTCGGCACACGCGAAAGAAAATGGGCGAGCGAAGGACCCCAGTAGCGTCGCGCAGTGGCCACGTGAATCGGCGAACGCGTGTTGTCACCGATTTCCTTTGCTTTCGCGCAACGTCACAGGGGTCCTTCGCGCGGCCGTTATGCATCTCGATGCGTCAGCTCGGTGTGCCGCGCTGCTCAGAAACCGGGCCGCGATTTGTTTGCGGAAGCATCCTGAGCGAAGCCGAAGTATGCCTGCGCTTTTTGTGTGCGCTTCCGCGCACACGCCGTTTCTGCCCGCCCTTTCCCCCGACGGCCGTCCGTAACTCAGGATGACAAGGGCGAATGATCCCCGAAAGGACGAAACAGGCAGCGGTTCAGCCAGGGCATCCACCCGCAGGCGGCGCGGCACCAGCATCCGGCTGCCCCCGCCCAGATCGATGATGGTGAAGCGTGTGCCGGGTTTTAGATCGTGAGCGTTGCGCAGCGCCCTGGGCAGGGTCGGATTTCCCCGCGCGAGCAGTTCCGCCTCGCCCGACTTTGCAGAAGCGCGTGCCATGGCCCGAGGATACCGTAACGCGGGATTACGATCACGCATAGTCACCGCTTGCCGGGCGTCATCTCAATACAAGACAACCGGCGAGAATCACTTCCCCGCGTTTCGCTCAGGGATGCGATCCTCGCCGAAGTTGCAGGGCTTGCCTCTGCCCAATCAGCGACCCAGTTTCGTGCCAAGGTCTGGCCCGCAAGATCCGCGCTATTTCGGCAAATGCCAGAGATCGCGCCGATTCTGCATGCCTTCCCGCACCAGCGGCCCGAGTTTCGCATCGCGCAATGGCTTGATGCCCGTGACCGTGTTATTGGTCCCCAGATCCAGCACGTTCACCGAGTTCTTGCCCCCGACCACGACGAAATTCGAGGTCGACGGGCCAAGCACGATTGGCGGCCATTCGGTGCGCGCGTTTTGAAGGTTGTTGCCGACCAGCACCCAGTTGCGCACCGGGTCGTCCCACAGGCCTGCAGCAATCCCATAGCCGCCTCTTCCCGTCACCTTGTTGTTGGATACCGAAACGCCCGAGACGCCCATCCCAAAGATCGCGCCGTTGGGGGTGCCGCCAAGGTCCACCTTGTTGCCCGTGATCG